>JASGKX010000003.1:0-1127033 GCA_049840475.1 Rhodocyclaceae bacterium | reverse complement strand
GCGTAATATTTATTTATTTGTTATAATATTATTTGTTGAGTTGTTAAAAGCTGTTTATTATTTGTCGGTTCAATAAACGATAAGCATTATTTATAATTAGAGAATACTGATTTACGGAAAAATTAAATAACACGAATATTTTATTAAAATTTTCGCTATTTGCAACAGTAATTACCTCACATTTTTGAATCGACAGTCCAAGATCATGCGTAAAAATCTATTCGGAACAATACAATTTCAATACTGTCCATAGCCTTTTTGACGATCAAGAAATATCTTTATTCTTCAAAAAATGCTAATAATGCAGACGAAGGAGGAGATAGTGAATAAATAAAGCTATGCATTCGTCAGCAATCAGCTATAAGGCTACATTCAAGGCGAAAGTATAGGCGACATATTGATTTTCATGACCAGGAATATATTCAGAAAAATTTCCAAAATTGTGACAACAATACGTCACAATGTGCCATTATCGGGCTCGCTTTGTAACATGTTTCGAATACTTGTTATAGGTCTAGGTAAGCTCCAGTAAGAATTTCTATTTAACTTTGGATAATTTTATTAGTTCAGTTTTATGTTTGACTATTTATGTGGCAGTCATCATATTGATTGATTTGAAGGCTATTCGTAACGTTTTGGATGATCAAAATACTGAATTGATGAGGTTTGAATAAATGATAAATCATGTTCAATTTCATAACATCTAACCATAGACACCTTACGTACAGCAACAACAGGATAATTCTGCGAAACGAGGACAGAGCTAATCAAAAAGATGCTGATATTGTTTGTCGGCCTAGTAATTCCATATTCAAGCCGAAATACATCACAAGTGAAATGTATGCAGTTCTTGACAAAGGAGGATTGGGGAATCAGCTATTCGAATTGATTGCCCTGATTGGCATCGGCAGGCAGTTGGGCAGACTGCCTACCATCGAAGCCAGGAATAATCACATCATCGCTAACCTTTCCAAGTATCTTCATTTGAAGAAACAAGTATTCAGAATCGAAATGACCCCTTTCAGATCAATTCTCCCCCGTTACTCAACCATTCTCGATCAATATCAAATTCATTTCTTCGAGGTATAGGAGATATTTTCGCGTTCAATTTTGTACCATTTTTTTCTCACAGGAAGGCAAAATGATAAGAGTTCCGTTTCAACATGATTGCTGCGTTTATTATGATGTAAAACAATTGGTGGAATATAGGAACGATGTCCTCTACCTCGAAGGACTTTATTTTCAAGTATTAAATAAATAAATAAATGACTATTAAAATACTCTATTAAGAGCTACAAGTATTTTGATGCAATCAAAGACGAAATCCTTGAATGGCTGGCTCCAACAAAGCAAGTCGAAAATTTAGCAAAAGAGATTCTTTCCGCTGAGTTTCTTAATGGCTTCAAGTAAGTCAATAGATTCTTTAGAATGATGTAGTTTTTTTTATGGTTCATGATATTCAAGTGTTATTTTTCAGTAATTATTCTTCTTCAGAATCTGTACTCACATAAGAAGGGGAGATTTTATTGGAAATATTGTTCAAGAGCTTTCGGATGTCGAATTCGTGCGAGATGCGACAGAATATCTAGTGAACAAATTTGAACGAAGACAAAATCAGCAAAAATTGGCAGTCGTTGCGATAGGGAACGATCCTGCATTTTCATATAGAATTTTTCATGGCAAGCGAAATTTGGTGAAATTTTATCGCAAGACTATTTGATTCCAGATAAGGTTACTTATTTTAAAAATTCCGACTCTTTCACTTCAAATGGTAGTTTCTACAAGTCCGAGCAAGATCTATCTTATAACGTGGTAATCTCCCCGATGCCGAGTCCTGAAGTTGATCTTGGGTTATCTCAACTGCATTATGATGCTGTTCTCATAACAGGTGAGACTATAGACATTATGTCAATTATGTTTCAATTTACAGCTCCTTCATCGACATTTGGATTTTGGTTAGGATATCTGGCCAAAGACGGAGCTCAAGTCTTCTACAGGGATATCTCTCAAACTGGAGACAAAGTGCAAAGACATATGAATCAGGAGGATTTCTTTCCTTCAAGTAAAACATTTTCCCAATGTTTTAACAAGTTTTATAACAATCGAATCCACCTTATATGTTGAAAAATATATTTTCAAATTTTATAGATTGGACGAAACTGCGGGTTGATAGAAACAAGAATGTCTACGAAGCATAGAATTTGCAAAGATGAAAATTATCAATCTGTCATTTTCATGATGAATCTCTACTTTTTTTGTCATTTTCGCGGGTATTGAATGAATTTGAATCCGATGTGCTCAAATTATTCCTACCATTTCCCACTGAACTGGTGGCTCATAATGTGTTTTCCTCGTCGACGGGTAAGCATTCCGTCTGTAAAGCAGAAGTTAGAGAAGCCCACTAAAAGCAAACCATGAAATGTCTACAAAATCGATGGATTTCAAAAAATTAGCCGACCAGAAAATCACCCGATTTCAAGGTTTTTTCAAGTTCTTGTCGTCTTTGCATTTTCGTTCAATGAAAAAGGAATCGTCGATGGCAGAATTTTTTGTTTTGTTTTGGAAGCCCGCTTGCTTTTCCATATTCGCATATTTTCTTAGATGAATTAGTAATTCAGCAGATCACCGAGCGAAGGCGACAGGGTTGCAGACGTGGGCAAACATGGGGCTAATACACTCAAAGCCAGTTTAGGCATACATACATAAATCACTCTTTACTTGATGCTAAATGCAAATGACGCATTCCAAAAAAAATGGCAAGGACATACTGTACTTTGACAATTTTGGCCTTTTTCATCTTGAACCTTGTTGAAAATTGAGAATTCCAGTTTTCCGATGTTTGATTAGAACGCTGTAAAAGCACGTTTCCGACCAAGCTAGTATATCATGGCATCCTTGTCATTTGGGATTTTATCGCATATTTCAATTCGTTTGTGAGTCAGAAATCGATTAAATGCGTTTTAACAGAAATGATTGACAATGATAAAAAATGGAAAATGAAATGAGGAGATGAAGGGTGGAACTGCAGGGCAAAGAGGGGAGAAAGGCACGCAAGGGAGGCAAGCCAGATCTTGCGGTTATTGTCACCAGGAAGATTAAACCTCATTTACCTTCTCTTAGCAAAATAGTGTCTAAAAGGAGAGAGAGGAAAAGATGACAGAACGCGGAAGATACGCTTTGTAGAAACAGAGTACTTATGTGTTATCATCACTAAAATCGACGAAGCCAAGCCACGTGGCAATGAGCATGAAATCGTCAATGTTAGTCTAACCATGCTAGATATTAGCACGAATTAGTCATAAACAAAAGGGAAGAAAAAGAAAATTACTCATGTAAATCCAAAAAATATGCATGATCGAATATACCGTATTATCTCGGTTAGAAGTCCATGAACTTATAGTTTTCGAGTCTTTCTCATGCTGGACTTCTAACCCGGGGGGTGGACTTATTAGCTTTCAACCTAACTTTTTAGAATTTTTTTTAATTTGGAGAAATTGCTTGATTTTTGGCAGAATTTTGTTTGAAAATTTACTATCAAGTTGAACGATAATTTCTGTTACACTCTCTATTTTTTCTTATAGAAAGTGGTGGACACTTCTGGGATATTTGGTCTTGGGGGCATATAAAGCGAGTGGAAAGGACTACTCATTAACACATTCATCATCTCAATGGCTTCGACTAGCAGCGAATCTACGACAATTTCGCGAGAGGGTCTCCGACTCCTTCTACTTCACGAGCACCGCCTCGGCTCCTCAGCACACGTGGCTGCTAACCGAATCAACAAGTCGATGGGCCCAGGTACTGTCTCTCATATGACGGCCACCCTATGGTTCGATCGTTTCAAACACGGATACTATGACCTCGAGGACAAGCAGCACTCTGGACGCCCTCCGGTCTTCGATCTTGACGTCCTGAAAGCTGCCGTTGAAGAGGATCCCCGTCAGTCGAGCTGGTGCCTGGCAGAGCGGCTCGGACACTTTCAATCCACGGTGCTTCGCCACCTCCACGACCTCGGGTATGTCTGGAAAATGCCAGTTTGGATCCCACACGAACTTTTGGCTACGCAGCTCCAAATGCGGTCCGACATCGCAGTCTCTCTTCCCTCGTTCAAACGCACGACGACATGACTCGGCAACCTGGTCATTGGCAATGAGAAGTGGACTATCTACGTCAACTACCACCACGGTCGACAATGGCTGAAATCGGGCGATTCTGGAGATCCGACGCCAAAAGGCGATCTACACCCAAAGAAGATCCTTCTGTGCATCTGGTGGTGCTCAACGGGCGTTATTCACTGGGAGCTGTTGCCATCCAACACGACAGTCACTGCCGATCTCTACTGCAGGCAATTGGACACCGTAGCTGCAAAACTTACCGGGAAAATGGACCGAGTCTTCTTCCTCCACGACAACGCTCATCCACATGTGGCAAAGCTGACGCGTCAAAAGATGCAGGATCTTGGTTGGACGACATTCCCCCCACCCACCGTATTCTCCGGACATGGCCACCAACTGACTACCACCTATTCCGGTCTCTGAGCCACTTCCTCGACTGGCGGCAGTTCAAAGACGACGATGACCTCAAAAGCGGCCTCCAGACTTTCTTCGACCAGAAATCTCCAGACTTCTACAAGCAAGGCATCTATGATCTCCCTATTCGTTGGCAGTACATTGTTGATCACAATGGTGGATATTTTGTTGACTGAAGTTAGACACAAATAAAGAAAAATAAATTTGAAATTTTTTGTCATTGTGTAACAGAAATTATAGTTCAACCTAATATTTATATCCGATTTTCAATTTTATCATCGGATGCAACGAAATTATTAATTATTTTTTCGTTTCTTTTCTTTGACTCATATAATAAGTGCGAAATGTGATAGTTGAAGATATGTGGAGGGTGACTCCCACTTTTGCGCTATGTCTTACTTTTCGTTCTGTTTCACCAGACTATAATCTCAAAAAAAAAGAAGTTCGCTAAATGAGCATAGATCAACACAATGCATCAAATGTACACCCCTCCTAGCTCATTCACACATCGGATTGAAATAGTTTTGATAACATGGAAGATACTGATTTGTTTTACAAAATAATTTAAATTTGATTTTTGTTCTAAATTCATAAATGTAGTTACTTTTTACCTAAAGCTGACCATAAAAATTACGAAAAGCCATCATTTGTCTATCATTTGGCTAGAAAAAAGTAGTGTTTGAAAAATGTGCTTTGAAAAATCCATCATAAACAATCATTTTTTTTGCCCGCTCCTGTGTCGGGGCGTAGCGCAGCCTGGTAGCGCACTTGCATGGGGTGCAAGGGGTCGCGAGTTCGAATCCCGCCGCCCCGACCAAACAAACATTAGCCGAATCAACCGTCCAGGTGATTCGGCTTTGTTCTTTCTGTTTCCCGAAAATTCGAACTTCCAATGCTCGTGCTGCCGCATGGATTCTCTGGCAGTGCCGGCATGAACTCGCGCCCTGGGTGTTCGTATCTTCATGCAGTGTTCAGCCATGCGTAGATCGATGCACGCGTGGCGTGGTGTCCCTGTATGCCGGATCGGAAGACCATCGGCGGCAAGGTTACTTCCACAGGATTCTTACGCCGATCTTTCCGTCCCGCGCGGTCTGCTCGTCGAAGCCCTTCTGGTAGCCAACGCTCGCGTACACGAAAGTGTCGGGCGTTATTTCAGCCGTGACGCCGCTTTTGAGTTCCCACCAGGAGCCGCCCAAATCTGCCCGGAATGGAATTGTTCCGGTTGCCGACGAGAACGATGTCTCGGGGTCACCCATGTATTCGTGCCACGCGCTCAGGCGTGCCCAACCGCTGATGAGGCGCTTACCCGATCCGGGTACTTGCTCCCACGTTCGAGCCACACGCACGCCTAGACGGCTGGTGAACGATGTGACGTTGTCGAAGCTCACATCAGCCCCGATGTCCGAGCTGTTCTTAGAGGTCGACGGTCTGCGTCGTGAACTGCAATTGGGGTTCGACAACCCATCCGTGGTCCAGCTTGAAAGGGTATCCGCCTTCAATCGACGCTCCCAGGCCGAAACCGTCGGTCTTCATCTCGGGTAGTCCGCGCTCCGAGTTCGCCGTCGCGTCGTAGTAAGTCAGCTGGAGCACGCCGTCCACGTACCAGTCGGTCGGGCCGAAATGCGTCCAATACCCTCCGAAGGAGTAGCCCGTGAATTGATCGGTACCCGCACGGGAGCCGTCAAAGTGGTCCACGTCTGTGTCGGCGCGACCAATGGCGCCGTAGACGCCGACGTTGTCGCCCGAGCCCTTTGATTTTTTGTGTTCGAGCAGATTGACGCCGAGTTGCAGGCCTGCGAAGGAGTAGTGATAGGTCGGCCCCGAGCCGTAGATGCCAACGGCATCGCCGTCCCGGTCTCCTCGCATGCCAATGAGCCGGGTCCAGACCCCATTGGCGTTTGCGCCGCCACCGGCGGGGACGGTAAGGTCTGCATTCCCCCGAAATAGCGCTTCCTCGCCGACGCGCTCATGCAGGGTGTCCAGCAATGTTCGGCCGTACTGCAGTGCTGTCGGCGCGAGCGCTGCGTAAAGCGAAGCCTCCTGCCGGTAGTGCGGAACAGGCGGGGTCGGGTCTGGTGGTGTAGGGTCCGGCGGGGGAAGAGGCGGGGCTGGACACGGCGGGATGGGGGCGTTGGGGGCGCCGCAGTCCAATGTAGAGCGTAGGTACCAGCTTTCTTGCGCCGCCGCTATCCACGCTCGCTCTATGGAGTGTGTATTCGTAGGGGCCGGCGACGACAGGGCGGTTCAGGGTAAAAGCGCCTGGGGCCGTCGTTGCTGTGCCCTGCGCGTTGACCACCAGGATGCCGTTGGCTGTCGTCAGCGCCCCGGCTCCACCCGCGTTGGCAAAGGCCAGCGACGTTTGTCCGGTTGCATTCGCCGTCGGGCCATTGAGCACGATACGGTCTGACGGCGAACCATCGTTTCCGAGGTGTGTGTTCAGTGCCATCGAACTGCCTCCTGCACCGACGTAGTTGCCATGAATGGTGAGCGTTTTGAACGGCCCATCAACCGGCGGCGGAGAAAAGCTGATCGAGCTGGCATCCAGCGAGAGGTTTGTGAGGTTCGAATTGCCGGTGAGGTTCCACGAAGAGCCGCTTTGCATGACGACGTTGGAGGTGCTGCCGTCCGCCGTCAGCGCCGAGCCCGACAGGCGAGTGTTGGTGGCGGTAATGTTGGCGACGCTCGGATCCCCGCTCGTGAGCGTCGTGCGGGAGAAAGAGGGGGCCTGATGTGTCTCGGTCAACGTTTGCTCGTCGTCTTCGGTTGTGACCAGAACGGTCCGTCCGGTGTTTGTCAGCCACCCTCGGGTAGCCTCTGGCAGCGCACTTGTACTGCCGACATTCAACCACGCTACATCGCCTGTTACCGCGGTATCGGCGAGGCTGACTGTCGTGCTTCCGCTGGCGACCGCTATTGTCGGTCCGACTCGCACTTTGGAGACTTCCTCCGACGACGCTCACCACGTTGGTAGCGCCTGTGGTGGCGCTCGAGAATAGTGCCGACGCGTCGGCGCCTTGTACGGAGGCCGTCACGTTCGAGACATCGGCCGTCGCACCGTCCAACGCGACGATGCCATTTGCGCCTACACCGGACGTCGTGATGGACAGGTTGCTCAGCGTGAGCTGACTTCCAGCACCACTGCTCCCCGCGCCATGCGCTCGTTCGCCAGTGGTTGCAATGGACCCACCGGTCGCGGTCAGAACGCCCCCATCCAGAGCAAGCGCACCAAGTGCGTCGTTTCCTCCCGTCTTGATTCGGAACGCTCGTGGCGGTCGCCTCTGAGCCCGTACCCCAGGAGAGCACGCCGGCAGAAAAATCACCCGCCGTCGTCAGCGAGCCGCCCGTTACGGTTACTTGCCCAAAGCGCGGACCGCCTGTATCGATATTGCCGGCCGCTGCGCCGTAGGCATTGGCGCCTGTGGTGGAAATCGCCACATTGTCTGCTGTGACGACGGGGCGGTTGACGTCGCCCCAGGCCCATATTGCAAATGCGCCTTCGCCGGCAGTATCGATGGTGGCTGGAGCGCTTCCGGTGCCTTGAAGTGTCACCGTTGCCGGCCCTTGGCCTGCTCGTGTGAGCAACGTGCCTGCCCGGGTTCCGTAGGCGTTGGCTCCTTGGGTTGAGATGGTGGAATCAGTGAGTGTTGCCGTTCCGCCCTGCGCCCACACGCCAGCAGCGCTGTTTGCCTGGGACGTAACGTTGGTTCTGCTGGCGGTGATTCGGCCCGCGTTGGCCGTGGCACTCGCCTGATTGATGAGCAACACCGTGCCAGCGGCGCTCACGTTCGTGGTTGAGCCGGCAGGCAAACCGTCGCCCGGGTTGACGTCAATCCAGATCGTCCCGCCGGGCTGTGCGGTCAGCCCGGAACTGCCGCCTGTGATGGTGCTGCTGTAGATCTCGAATGTCGCCCCCGTCAGCACATAGCCCGCACGGGCCCCTGGCGCTGCGAGGGTGCTGTTGCGAAACACGATGGTCGCCCCGGTGGCGGCATAGAGGCCATGTCCTGATGCAGTCAGTGAAATGCCATCGGCCACTACACGGCCCGTGGCGCCAGTGGCCGAAATCGCCTGGGATGTGCCAGGTGTGGTGGAGGTAATGCTTACGCCCCTCAGATTGACCGTACCCGAGGCTGCTGAAATTGAGTTGCCACTTGATGTAAGGGTGCTGTTGTCGAGCGATACGGTGCCTCCGGTGGTCACGCTCACGTTGCTGCCATTTGCAGGCCCGCCTGGCGAGCCGGCCGGAATGTTCGTCGTGTTGACTGTGATGGCGTTGCCCTGAATGGTGCCGGTGCCGGAGGCCACCAGAGCGTTGGCGCCGTCGGTCCTGATTCGCACGGGGCCCGGGGCCGGTCCTGCCTGCGCGTCCAGCACCAGCGTTCCGCCGGACACCACCGCCGCCCGAACCTTCTGCGCAGGGGTAATGTCGGTGCTGCCGACGACAGTGGTGGTGCCCGAAGTCACCGTGACGGTGGTGGTGACCGTCGGAGGGCTGGGTCCGATTGTTGTTTGTGCGGCGGCCGGATTGAGCAAGAGCCCAAGTCCCACCGCAACGGAAAGGCGGCTGCCCAGTCCTCCCGACATCTCTTGGAAGGCGCCGGCAACCGCCGTTGTCAAAGGTGCTTGCCCACCGCGCCTGCCTGACACAAACGCAATTGGCACTGCGCGAATTCTGCAGGGGTCGTAGCTCAATTGGACCTCCTTGCCTGCGGGCCGTGGCCCGGGCGGTCTTCTTCGTGCTTCTCGACAAGTCCCGGGGCGCCGTAGGGCGTATCACCCGACCCGATTGGTTTCAGAAACGCAGACCCTAGAGCTATAGGACACAACGGCGCCAAAGGATAGTGCCGTCAGGCGAATGACATCTCGCGCCATCGCCTTGTGCACTGCGATGTCTGTCCATCAAATCCCGATTTCATAGCGGTTTATGTTGATTGCTTCAGGCTTGAACGCATGCGAGTCCGGCATGGTGTTCGGAGGCACCTCGACCCGGTTGCGCATGCAGGGATTCGAGGCGTCCGCGAAACGCCGGGCTGAGTCACCCAAACAACTTGTTCGCCGTCTCGGCAATCAAGCGCCCCTGATGCCGGGCGCCTTCGAGGTCGATCTGGCTGGGCTGGCGTTGGCCTTGGCCGCCAGCGATGGTGGTGGCGCCGTAGGGGCTGCCGCCGACAATCTCATCCAGCGTCATCTGGCCTTGGTGGCTGTAGGGCAAACCGACGAGGACCATGCCGAAATGCAACAGGTTGGCGATGACCGAGAACAACGTCATTTCTTGCCCGCCGTGTTGCGTGGCGGTGGAGGTGAATGCGCCGCCGACCTTGCCATGGAGTGCGCCGCGCATCCACAGGCCGCCGGCTTGATCGAGAAATGCCGCCATCTGCGAGGGCACGCGGCCAAAGCGCGTGGGGCAGCCGACGATGATTGCGTCATAGCCTTCGAGATCTTCGATCTTCGCGATCGGTGCGGCCTGGTCAAGCTTGAAGTGGGCGGCCTTGGCAACGTCCGGAGGTGCGGTTTCGGGGACGCGTTTGATGTCCACGGTGGCGCCTGCGGAGCGTGCGCCTTCTGCAATGGCGCCGGCCATGGTTTCGATGTGGCCGTAGGTGGAGTAGTAGAGGACGAGGACTTTCGACATGCATGGCTCCCATGTAGTGCGCCCGAACCGCCGCCGGCGCATCGAGATCCCTGGCGCGAGGGATGAGGTGGTCACTCCAAGTTAGGTAGTAAATCGCCGCGCCGCCATGCGGATTACGTGAACAAAAAAAGAGCCGGATATGCGTCCGGCTCTTTTTTGCACGCGATGTGGATTAGATTCGATCAGCCATCGATGCGGATCTGGATGCCGTTGCCGTTGTAGATCGGCGTGGCCTTGAAGCCGTCGACCGTCACCTTGGTGAAGTTGCCGTTGCGGCTGCCGGCGGTGATCACGTTGAGCACATCGCCTACGGCCGGGGCGTAGCCCTTGGCGAAGGTGACGTGCAGCGTGCCGCCGACAATGGTCATCGCACCCGTGACCGCGACGCGGCCTTGCGAGCCGCTACCCAGGTTGAGCTCCAGCGTGCCGTTTGCCAGTTGCGAATACTTGCCGCCGATCGTCAGCGTGCTGCCCGCCGCCACCTTCACGGTGCCGCCGCTCACGTATACATCGCCCTTGCCGAAGGCGTTGGCCGATGCGCCGGTCAGCGTGCCTTCTGCGACGACGGTGCCGCCCGTCCAAGTGTTGACACCCGCCAGCGTTAGCACGCCAGAGCCTTTTTTGGTCAGCAGGCCGGCGCCAGCGATGTCGTTCTTCCAGCTGTCCGCAGCCGAGAAACCACCTTGAGCGGCATCCATGGTCACCGTCACGTCGCCATTGAAGGCGCCGTAGCCATCCGCCGCAGCGAACAGGTTCAGGCGGCCCCAGCCTTCGTCGTCGTTGGCCAGCGGGTAGCCGGAATCGATTTCGGTGGTCTTGAGCACCACGCGACGCTGGGCGGCCGTCAGGTACGGCAGGCGCGTTTCCAGCAGGACTTCGGCGCCCTTCGGCACGGTGGCCGCTGCGCTGGTGGCGCTGATCTTCGGCAGGTTGTAGGTCATGCGCTGGCTATAGAAGGCCTTGTTGGCCGCGTAGTCCGCGAAGCGGTCGCTGCTGGTCGTGCCCGAATGCGCAAAGGTGTTCAGCTCGCTGAAACTGCTCACGCCGGCCTGCTTTTGCAGGTAGGCCTGCGCCTGGTTGTACGCGGCTGTCTTGGCGTTGGCCGTGTAGTAGCTGAAGTTGTTCAGGTTGTAGGCGACCACGGCCGTGGCGTGGATGCGGCCGCCCATGACGTCCAACGGCGAGTGCATGCCGGCCAGGATGCGGTTTTCGCCCATCTCCATCGCGCGGGTGACGAGCTCTTGGTAGCGTTGCGGCACCAGGTAAGCCATGGTCAGCGTGTCGCGCCAAGCTTCTGCCGTGTGGCCGCTCGGGAAGCCGCCATCGGTTGACGGCGTCGTGCTCTTGGCGTTTTCCAGCGACGGCGCGATGACTGCCTGTGCGCTGAACACGCCGGGTTGCGCGGCTGTCCAGCGGTACGGGCGCGCGTACTTGTAGAAGCGCTTGGGCGGTTCGGTCGAGCCCGAATCCAGATTGCCGATGAAGTCGACGGCCAGGCCCAGGTTCGTGTTGCTGGTGCTGCCCACGCCGATGTTGTTGCCACCGTCATTGACTGCGGCTGCGCTGTTGTCGGCAGGTAGTGCGGTGACGGTGGTCGTCTGCTGTGTGCCGGCTCGCCATGCGGCGGTCAGCGGACCCATGCCGTCGGAGACGCTGTAGCCCTTGCCGCGGCGGTCATCCAGATAGGCGGCGAGTTCTTGTGCGGAGTTGCGGCTGTTGGTGACCGTCGCGACGTAGTTGATGTTGGCCAGATGCACGGCGCTGTTGTTGACCGTGCCGTCCGTGGCGTCACCGGGAATGCCGGTCCATGTCGACTGCGTCACCGCTGCGCAGCCATTGGCGGCCGACAGTGTCACACCAGCGTCCACGAGCAATGAGCTGGGCGTCCACACGTCCAGAAAGCCCTTGAGCACGCGCGCACCGGCGTTGGTGTTCAGCGCGACCATGCATGGGTCATTGCGCTGGTTGGTCGCACCTGTGTTGACGTAGGCGAGGCCGCTGGGAATGGCTGCGGTGTCTTCTGCGCCGAGGCCGGTGGGCGCCGCGGGCGCTACAACCGCAGGGCTCGTGTTGTCTGCGTCGTCGTTGTTGTTGTCATCGTTGCCGCATGCGGCGAGCGCGAATGCCGACAGGATGAGGGGGAGGAAGGGGGCCATCTGGAACGACCGAACGTGCTGCTGCATTTCTCTTGTGCTCCGCGAGATGTGGTTTCAAGCGGGCACGAGTTTATGAAGCGATTGCTAAACCTTCATGACGGTGTGGCAACGCACTTAACGTATTGCCATGATGGATGCATGTGGCATGCGCCGCGACCGGCGGCACGTTCGAGCGAAAGGAAGGTCCGTGACGGGAGGGTGCCTGCGCTATCATCGAACACCGCAGCGCTTTGCGCCGGTTCAAATGAAACGCACGTTTCTTGCAGCCCAGAGTCGAGAGGCTACCCATGGTCAAACCGGTTCGCGTTTTTGCCCTTGCGATGCTGTTGGCGGTTGCCGTATCGCTGCTGGCCGGCTGGCACATGCTCCAGATGAGGCGCGATGCGCTGCAGAACGCGCGTGCCAGCGGCGCCAACATTCTTCTGCTGGTCGAACGCGAGTTGCATCGCGATCTCGACGTGCACGCGCAGACGCTCCAGACCATCAGCAACGTGATCAACTCGGAAGACGCCCATGAGGTTGCCGGCCCGGCGCTGGCCGCGCTCGTCGAGGGGCACGCTGCCGGTTCCACAGAAGGCACGATCATCATCACCGATGTTCGGGGACAGTTGCTGCAGACCTTGCACAACGAATCCGAAACGCTGCGCGACCTTTCTGGACGCGAGTACTTTACGGCAGTCATCGCTGCGCCGAATAAATTGCATCTGAGTCACCCGTTCCTGCCTTCATATGACACCGTGCATCCGGCGACCGCACTGAGCCGGAGCGTGGTGGATGCCCAGGGCAAGGTTGTTGGCGTGGCCGCCGTCATCAAAGACCTGCGGCGTGTGAATCGATTCGTCGAAGGGCTGGAGATGGAGCAGGGCGCACTCGTGTCGATCCGGCTGCTCGACGGTACGCCGCTGGCGCGATGGCCCGTCGCACAGGCCGGGTCGCAAGAGGAGCTAAGCGCTTTCCACCAGTTCGTTGCATCGGGCCAGGCAGAGAACGTCGTCGACGGTTTCGACGAGGCTGAACCGTATTGGCGGGGGTATCGGCGGGTGGGCAATTACCCCGTGGTGGTGGGGATGGATATTCCGCGCAGGGCCATTTTCCACACATGGGCCATGCGCACGATCATTACCAGTGGCCTGCTGTTGCTGTTCAACCTGGCGACGGTGGCGTTGGCCTTCGGGCTGACCCGCCATCTGCGTCATCTCGACGTTGTCGAAAACCGCTTGCGCGCAGAGGCCAGCACCGATGCGCTCACCCACCTGAACAACCGCCGCTGGTTCGACCAAAAGGCCCGCGAAGAATGGCACCGCCATCTGCGCGGTGGCGGTGAGCTGGCGCTTCTGATGCTCGATATCGACCAGTTCAAGGCGTACAACGACCACTACGGACACCCCATGGGCGACAAGGCGCTGGCGCGCGTCGCCGAACAAGTGCGACGGGCATGCCGGCGCGAGGAAGACGGCGCAGCCCGCTACGGGGGTGAAGAGTTCGTCGTGATATTGCCCATGTGCGATCTGGCGGGCGCACTTACCGTCGCGGAGAGCATTCGCAAGGCGGTGTACGCGCAAGCGCTGCCGCATGAGAAGGGCGCCAACGGCGTTGTGACGATCAGCATCGGCGTGGCGAGCACATCCGCGACGACAGTGGAGAGCGTTGAAGCGCTCCTGAAGGTCGCCGATGACAATCTCTACCGGGCCAAGGAAGGCGGACGGAATCGCGTAGAGGGATAGCCCGCGATCCGGCCCTTGGCCCATGTTGCTCGGCGCGACGAAGGCTGACCCCCATGCAGCATGACTTCACCTGTACAAAGGGGCTGAATGGCACCCCAGGGCGGGATGCTAGACTTGCCCGGCCCCTGCGTGCCGCAATGACAGGGTGCTACATCCGTTGATTCAAACCGTTATTCCATGCGCCTTTCTTTGGTTTTTTCTTGCGTCGCCATCCTTGCCGGTTGTGCCATGCAGTCTCCCCGGCTCGCCCCGGACAACGACATCGCTCCCACTTTTACCGCGCCGGCCAAGGGGGCATTGATCCTGTTGCTGCCGCCGCCTCAGACCCAGGGCATGGAAAAGGGCGAGAACATGATGGGAGCTCAACTGGATGCGCAGATCAGATCCGCTGGCTACCGGGCCGAAACGCTGCCGCGCGCCGAATACGACCGGGCCTGGTCGCAGGAGACTGCCGCCGTCGGTGGCATTTTTGACGGGAACACCGGCGCACTGCGTCCAGAGGCTTTCACGACTGCCATGGCTTCGCTGGCGAAAAAACTGTGCGAAGAGAAAAAGTGCGCGCTGATGATCCGCCAGCGCCTGGTTGCTCGCAATGCCACGTTGATGGGCTACTGGGCCGAGTGGGATGGTGCCCGCCAGATGATCCGGCTGAGCAATGAATCGGGCATGGATTACCGCTTCTCGGGCTCGACGGCGGCTTTGTCCGTTGAACTACTGGCGCTGACCGGCAGAGGTGGTTTCGCTTTCCGCCAGATCGGTGGCGCCACGCTGCCGTTTGCAACCAATGTCGTCGAGAAAAAGAGCGAACTGCGCCGGGATCTTTTCGATTCGGATGCTGAGATCGCGGGTGGCGTGCGCATTGCGCTCGCGCCGCTGACCACCCCCTGAATCGTCCGCCTTAAGCGCGGAGCGGCAGCACCGCTCCGATGGCGACGAACACCACGCCGCAGGTCCGGTTGAAAATCCGGCCCACCCGCGCAAGCCACATGCTGATGCGGTGTGCCACGCTGGCAATGAACAGTTCGGTGACGAATTCAATGACCGCGAATGTGCCGGCCATGATGACGAATTGCAGCACAAGACTGCGTGCAGGGTTGATGAACTGTGGAAGAAACGCGGTGAAGAACAGAATGCACTTCGGGTTGGTCACCGCTGACAGCGCACCTTGCCGGAACAGCGACCAGCCGCTTCTCGACCCGCCAAGTTCACCGCGCTGAATGCTGATTGGTGGCGCGCGCCATACCTGCACGCCCAGCCAGGCCAGATACGCACCGCCCACCCACTTGAGCACGGTGAGCCAGACCAGCGAGGCCTTGAGCAACGCACCGATGCCGAACATTGACAGCGCAACGACGCTGATGAATCCGACCGACCCGCCGACGACCGTGCAGAGCGCTTTGCGGCGCCCGTAGAGCGCGCCGTGTGTGAGTGCCAGCAGACTGTTCGGGCCGGGCGAAAGCGACAGCCCGAGCGCGGCCAGCGTGTAGATGAGCCAAGTGTGCAGGTCCATGGACGCAGAGCATACATGTGGTGCGCCGTGCAGGGGGCGTCAGCCGGATGTCGAATCCGGTGTTTTCTCACCAGCGAAATGTGGCGTCGGGCTCCCAAGACAGAATGGCGTCGCACGATTCATTGGCAGACGAATACGCTCACATAGCCAGGTGTCGGATAGGAGGTTTCATGCAGTGCAGCATGGATGCCTTTGCCGGACAACGCTTTGGCGAGCGCGTTGGCCGCTGCGGTTTCATCGGGGGGTGTGAATCGGATTTCGCTCTCCGAGATACCGTAACCGGGCTGCTGGTTGACCGATTCCGGCAGCGCCCGTACGCGCCACCGCCCCGTTCCGCCCGTTGCGCGCAAGTCGAGTGCTGCGCGGGCGAGCGGTTCGGATGTCGCGCGCTTTCTGTCGCAGTAGAAAAAGTCGATGTTGAAAGCACCGAACCCTGCTGACGTATCCGCTGCGGTTGTCGGCGTCGGTAGGCTGGTCGATTTTGCACGCACGGCCGCTTCGTCCTCGTAGAACTTCGAAGTGGCTGCGGCGGCTTCTTTGACCTCTTCGCTGCTTGCGCCGACCGCCAGCACTTTCAAGAGCTTCCATCTGAAAGGGTCTTCGGCCAGGGACTCGACGAGCACGCGTACCGCTTCTTCTTCGCGGGCGTCCTTGTCTTTTTTGGCGACGACATTCTTGACCTCCTGGTACAGCTCCAGCGTGACCTTTCTGCTCGATTCGAGCTCCTTCAGATCGGCGTCGGCCTTCTTCAGCGCGAGATCGAGTTCTTGCGCCTGGGCCTGCAGGCGTTTGATTTCGGCATCTGCGGGCAGTGCTTTCCATGCAGCGACCACTGCAATGGCGAGCGAGACGAGCGTCAGCAGCCTGGTCACGCCATCCGTGAATGAGAACAAGGGTTTGTCGTCCGACATGGCAGCCTCCGCTCTTGTGTCCGCCGCTTCGTCGCAGCGCAGCAGTCTGAGCATAGAAGTCGCCATCGGCAGATGCGCCGCGTCGGCACGGCCAATCGGGCAGGGGGTGTTTCGAAACCCCTAGGGGAAGGCCCTGAGCGCCTTTATTCCACACGGCGCTAGGATGGTGGCGTTTGGATTTCCGACGCGGAAGTGCATTTTCCGTTTACAAAAACCCAAGGATGGAAGGAGACCCCCTCATGAACCGGAAGCTCGTTTCAGCCAGCGAACTGGCATCGATTTTCAATACCAAGCTGCAAACCAGTGATCTGCTCACTGACGAAACCCGCGGTTGCCAGGTCGGCGAGTTTTATCGATTGGTGGTGCCGGATGGAGATGGATGTAACTGGTATCTGCGCAGCTACACCGGGCCGAATGTGTGTTCGGGCGTGGTCAACGCGATCGCTGCCGATCTGCGCCTGCGCTATAACCTGATGAGTTGATCGTACCGCTCTGGTCCGATTTGCCCGGTCATGCGGCGACCGGGCCCTACGCCCGCCGGCTTGGCCGAGCGGGCTTTTTGTTGGCGTCGGTCAGTGGCGCTCCAGCCAGCGCACCACGGCGTGCAGCGAGCCGAACGGCGCGCACAGGCAGATAAGGAATGCGACGGGAATGAAGGCTGATTGGATGGCCTCATCGTCGCCGACGACCTCCAGCCCCCAATACCAGATTGCCACGGGAATCAGGATGGCCATCAGCCACCACTGCGCCGCGAGTGCTGCCGCCTTGACTATGCCGGTCATGTTTTCTCCTTTGGTGTTTTTATCGCGGGCTTCGTTTTTTTTGTTTGATGGGTCCGAGCAACAATGTACCGAAGGAAATGCGTGCACGCACTCATTCCAGATGAATGGTGAGGACTTTTACGCATCTTTACGTGCCCACGCGCTTGAAGGATTTTCACCAATGCTCCGAGGTGCGGTGGTGCAACTAACTGCGCACCTTGCGTGTCTGTTGCTGACGCGTTACATGTGCATGTGCGTGATGCCTCATTCACGACATGTCCGATCCTTTGCTGGCGTAGGTGGAGGAAAGTCATCATGAGTGCGTCTTCCCGGTTTGGGGTGCGCGTGTCCGACCCCGATTCCCTTTCGCGGCGGCGCTTCGTCATGCAGGCGTCTGCGTTGGGTCTGCTGTCCGCCGTGACAGGCCGAAGCAGCGGCCAGGCCACCCCAGCGCTCATCCTCAAGCAGATTCCATCGTCGGGCGAGCGTGTGCCGGTGATCGGGCTGGGGACGGCGCGCCGGTACGAAGACGCCACCACTGAAGCCGATCTTGCACCGCTGCGGGCAACGCTGAAGGCCTTTGAAGCCGGGGGCGGTCGCATGATCGATACGGCGCCTTCATACGGTGTGGCGGAAAGCGTGGTCGGCGCGCTGGTGGCCGACCTTGGTATCCGGCGCGGTGTGTTCCTGGCAACCAAGGTGGGTGCCAACGGCAAAGACGCGGGGCGCGCGCAGATCGAACGGTCCTTTCAGCAATTGCGCACCGATCGTATCGACCTCATTTCGGTGCACAACCTGCGCGACACCACGACGCAACTGGCAACGCTGCGTGAGTTCAAGCAGGCCGGGCGCATTCGTTATGTGGGGCTGACGACGTCTTTCGACGGACAGTACGACGCGTTCGAAGCCGCCATGAAGCGCGAGACGCTGGACTTCGTGCAGGTCGACTACGCGCTGGACAATCGCGGCGCGGGCGAGCGCTTGCTGCCGCTGGCGCGCGATCGTGGCATGGCCGTGATGGTGAATCTGCCCTTCGGGCGCGGGCGTCTGTTCAGCGCGGTGCAGGGACGGCCGTTGCCGGAATGGGCGGGCGACTTCGATTGTCATAGCTGGGCGCAGTTCTTCCTCAAATACATCGTGTCGCACGATGCGGTGACGGTCGCGATCCCCGGCATGGCCAAGCCCGAGTACGCGGTCGACAACCTCGGTGCGGCCACAGGGCGCTTGCCGGACGCTGCGACACGGCGACGCATGGAGGCCTACATCGATGCCCTCTGAGCACGCGGCTGACCACGGGTCGCCACCGCGCCGGCTTGTCAACGTGCGGCCTGGCGAGTGGGTGGCGCTGGGCTGGGCGTGGCTGTACGTGCTGGCCGTGATGGCGGCGTACTACGTCATTCGCCCAGTGCGCGATGCGATGGGCGTGGAAGGCGGCGTGGACAACCTGCAGTGGCTGTTCACCGGCACCTTGCTGGCGATGATTGCCATCAATCCCGCTTACGCGGCACTGGTGCGCCGATGGGCGCGCGAACGCTTCATCACCATCTCCTATGTGTTTTTCATGGTCAACCTGCTGCTTTTCGCGGTGGCCATGCACGTCGCGTCGCCTGAACAACTGGTCTGGGTCGGCCGGGTGTTTTTCATATGGGTGTCGGTATTCAACCTGTTCGTCGTGTCCGTGTTCTGGGCGTTGATGGTCGATGTGTTTGACACTGAGCAGGCCAAGCGCCTGTTCGGCCTGATTTCGGCGGGGGCGACCATCGGCGCCATGGCTGGCTCGGGTATCGCGTCGGCATTGGCGCATTCGGTACCGACGACATGGTTGCTGCTCGGTTCGGTAGTTTTGCTATGGCTCGCCGTTTTTTGTGTGCGTCGCCTGTCGCGGCTGGCTCCGGCCCTGCGCACGCCGCGAGAGGTCGCCATGGCCCAGTCGGAGGTCAACGCGCCCATCGGCGGCAGCCTGATGGCGGGGCTGGCGCACACGCTACGCTCGCCTTACCTGCTGGGGATCAGCCTGTACATTCTGCTGTACGCAATCACGTCAACTTTTCTGTACTTCCAGCAGGCGGCCATCGTGGCCGAGCACTTTGCCGACCGCGCGGCGCGTACGGCGTTCTTTGCCAACGTCGATCTGGTCGTCAACGTGCTGACACTGGTCATCCAGGTGTTCGTGACCAACCGTTTTTTGCGCCGCTTTGGCGTGACCATCACCATCGGACTGCTGCCGCTGGTGTCGGTGATCAGTTTTGGTGTGCTGGCGGTCGTGCCGACGGTGACGGTACTGGTGGCGGTGCAGGTGATCCGGCGCGTGGGCAATTTCGGCTTTGCCAAACCAACGCGCGAAGTGCTCTTTACCGTGACGTCGCGCGAAGATAAATACAAAGCCAAGCCCGTCATCGATACGGTGGTCTATCGCGGCGGCGACCAGGTTGGCAGTTGGTCGTACGCCTTGCTTGGCTGGTTGGGTTTCGGGCCGGTGGGCGTGGCGATCGTGGCCGTGCCCTTGTCTGCGTTATGGCTGTTCAATGCCCTGTGGCTGGGCAGGCGGCAGGCGGTGATGGCACGCGAACAGGCGGACGTTGCACAGCGCACTGCGCCCGACCCTGCATGGCAACGTTCGTAACATCGGCACCGATGTCGAGGAAGAGGTTTTCGGCGATACTGGCGCGCCGCTTCGCCGTACTGCCATGGATCGCCTGAAGTATCTTTCCGCCTATTCCCCGACCTTGCAAGACAAGGTGCGCGCGCTCATCGCCGGCGGAAAACTCGGCGACTACCTCAACGAGCGCTATCCGGGTCGGCACGATGTGCGCACTGACCGGGCGCTCTACGACTACGTGGCGGACCTCAAGCAGCGCCATCTGCGCAGCGCGCCTGCCATCGACAAGGTGCACTACGACAGCCGGCTCGATGTCGAACACCACGCGCTCGGATTGCACACGGCGATCTCGCGCGTGCAGGGCGGGCGCTTGAAGGCGAAGAAGGAAATCCGCATCGCCACTGTCTTTCGCGAGGCCGCGCCCGAATTCCTTCTGATGATCACGGCGCACGAACTCGCGCACCTCAAAGAGCGCGATCACAACAAGGCGTTCTACCGCTTGTGCGAGAGCATTGCGCCCGGTTACCACCAGATCGAATTCGACCTGCGCCTGTACCTGACATGGCGCGAACTGCCCGCAGCCTGATCGAATTGCTGCGGGCTTGCGCGCCTATTGCCAGTAGTTCTCGAACAACATGCTGCCGATGAGGCCGCGCCGGCAGGGCTGGAAGCTCTTGTCGCGCAGCAGCGCGCGCATATCACCCGTGAATTGTGGGTTGCCGCAGACCATCACGCGGGCAAAGGCCGGGTCGAGCGCGGATTCGAGCAACACTTCGAGCGAACCGTCGCCGATCATCGTCGGGATACGCCGGGCGAGGTAGCCGTTGCCGGGCTCGCGCGTGACCACAGGCACATAGCGCAGCACGCCGGGGTGGCGGGCTGCGAGTGCTTTCAGTTCGTTGGCGTAGGCCAGTTCTGCCGCCGTGCGCACGCTGTGCACCACGAAGATCGATTCATACCGCTTGAGTACGCCGCCTTCGCGCAGCATCGAGATATACGGCCCCAGGCCGGACCCCGTGAACAACATCCACAGCGTGCGTCCGGGGGCGAGCTGGCTTTCAACGAAAAAGCCCATCACTGCCGGGTCGAGCAGGATGTTGGCGCCCGCTTCGAGGTGCGCGAGCTGGCCGGTGAACAAGCCGTCGGGAATCAGCGTGACGAGAAACTCCAGATGCTTGTCGTCGGGTGCCGAAACGATGGAGTAGGGGCGCCACACGATGTCAGTGGTGCTATGCGCGGGCAATCCCAGACGCGCGTAATGGCCGGGCGTGAAGTGAAAACCCTCGGGGCGGGGAATACGCAAGGACCATTGGTTCGGTGCCCAGCGTATCCAATTGTCGATGGTCTGGTTGGTCCAGTGGGGGGCGGTGTGTAGTGCTTCCATGTCGGGGCCTTGGTGTACTGCGACGGATACTGACTGGACTCCGCCGTCGTCGCCGGGTTCCGGTCATTCATGCATATCCGTGATGTTGCACCATGCCCCCAAATCCTTGCCAGCATAAGGGGTTTGGCGAGTTGTTCGCGCCGTGGTTGGGCATCGCCCGTGTGACACAAATGGATGATTGCCCGATCGATAGTGGTGCTGTATGTTTATACAGCTTATTGATGAATTCGCCCCGTACGATGATCGCTTCTCATGCTGCTCCCACGCCCACCACACCGCCGGCTTATCTTGCCCGCCTGAATGTCGAACAACGCCAGGCGGTCGAATATGGCGTGGGCGTCAATGGTCAGAGCATCGCTGGCCCGTTGCTGGTCATCGCTGGCGCGGGCTCGGGCAAGACCAATACGCTGGCGCATCGTGTGGCGCATCTGATTGCGCATGGCGTGGACCCACGCGGCATCCTCCTGCTGACTTTTTCACGCCGGGCCGCCAACGAAATGGCGCGGCGTGTCGAGCGCATCGTCGGCAGTATCGACGGCAAGTACGCGCAACTTGCCAAGTCGGCGCTGACCTGGGCCGGCACCTTCCATAGCATCGGCTCGCGGCTGCTGCGCGAGTACGCCGAATACCTCGGCATGAGTCCGTCCTTCACCATTCACGACCGCGAGGACTCGGCCGACCTGATGAATCTCGTGCGCCACGAGCGCGGTTTGTCGGCCAAGGACAAACGCTTTCCCGCCAAGAACACCTGCCTGTCGATCTATTCAAAGGTGGTGAATACCGGCGACACGCTCGAAGAAGTGCTGGAGTCGGCCTACCCGTGGTGCGTGGAGTGGGAATCCGAACTGCGCCAATTGTTCGGCGCGTACGTCGAAGCCAAGCAGTCTCAGGCCGTGCTCGACTATGACGATCTGCTGCTGTACTGGGCGCAGATGCTGACCGAGCCGCAATTGGCGGCCAGCGTGGGCGAGCGCTTCACGCATGTGCTGGTCAACGAATACCAGGACACCAACCGCTTGCAGGCCACGATCCTGAAATCGATGAAGCCCGACGGCCGTGGCCTGACCGTGGTCGGCGACGACGCGCAGTCGATCTACGCTTTCCGGGGTGCGACGGTGCGCAACATCCTCGACTTTCCCGCGCAGTTCGATCCGCCGGCCAAGGTGGTGACGCTGGAGCGCAATTACCGCTCGACGCAAGCCATCCTCAATGCGTCCAACGCAGTCATCGGCATGGCGGCGGAGCGCTTCACCAAGAATCTGTGGACTGACAGGCCGCAGGCCGAATCGCCACGATTGGTGACCGTGCGCGACGAGTCCTCACAGGCCGACTACATCGTCGAACAGATACTCGCCCGGCGCGAAGAGGGCGTCGCACTCAAGCGGCAGGCGGTGCTGTTCCGCGCGGCTCATCACAGCTCGCAACTCGAAGTGGAACTCACGCGTCGCAACATTCCATTCGTGAAGTTCGGCGGTCTTAAGTTTCTGGAGGCTGCTCACGTCAAGGACATGCTGGCGGTGCTGCGCTGGATCGAAAATCCGCGCGACCGCGTAGCGGGCTTCCGTGTGATGCTGATGTTGCCGGGTGTGGGGCCGAAGACAGCAGGCAAGGTGCTCGACGACATCTCCGCCAACGACGATCCGCTGGCCGTATTGCGTGCAACACGCGCGCCTGCGCTGGCGGCGGAAGACTGGAAGCTGCTGTGCGACATGCTGGCCGTGGCGCGTGCGCCGGCATCTGCATGGCCAGCCGAATTCGAACTCGTTCGTCAGTGGTACGAGCCGCATCTGGCTCGCCGCCACGAAGACGCTGAAGTGCGCGCAGGCGATCTGTTGCAGATGGAAAAAATCGCTGCGGGATACGCCTCGCGCGAGCAGTTCCTGTCCGACCTGACGCTCGATCCGCCCGACGCCACCAGCGACGAGTCCGGCGTGCCGCTGCTGGACGAGGACTACCTGATCCTGTCAACCATCCACTCGGCCAAAGGGCAGGAATGGGACAGCGTGTACCTGCTCAACGCGGTGGATGGCTGCATCCCGTCCGACATGGCGACGGGCAGCACAGAAGAGATCGAAGAAGAGCGCCGTCTGTTGTATGTGGCGATGACGCGCGCCAAGGATCAATTGCAGATTCTCACGCCGCAGCGATTTTATGTGCACGGACAGGCCAGCGGCGGTGACCGGCATGTTTACGCCACGTGCACACGTTTTATCCCCGCCGCGTTGATGCCCTTGTTCGAAGCGCGTGCATGGCCGTTGGCTTCACCGCCATCGCTCAATACGCCCGCCACGCCACCGCCGCAGGCGTTCATCGACATCGCCGCGCGCATGCGCAAGATGTGGCAATAGGGACCGCCATGGCGATTCTCGTCGGATCGGCGTCGTGGGCCGACAAAGGGCTGATTGCATGCAAGCGCTTCTACCCGCCGGGAGTGTCAACGGCGGAGGCCCGCCTGCGCTACTACGCGGCGCAGTTCCCTATCGTCGAAGTCGATTCGAGCTACTACGCCATGCCCAGTGTGCGCAATTCGCAACTATGGGCCACACGTACGCCGGATGACTTTGTCATGAACGTCAAGGCCTTCCGTCTGCTGACCGGCCATCACACCGACCCCTCCGCGCTGCCGGGCGATATCCGGCTGGCGTTGGGCGATGTTTCGCGGCAGATCTATTACCGCCAGGTGCCAGCGGAAATCCGCGACGAGATGTGGCGCCGCTTCATCGACGCAGTCGCACCGCTCAAAGAGGCCGGCAAGCTGGGCGCGGTGCTGTTCCAGTTTCCGTCATGGCTGATCAACAATCGCGAAGGGCGTGATCACGTGGCGCATTGCGCCGAGCGCATGCAGGGGCATTGCATGGCGATCGAGTTCCGGCACCCGAGCTGGTTTTGGGCGGATCGGCGCGCTGCCACGTTAGAGTTCGAGCGCTCGTTGGGTGCGGTGAACGTAGTGGTGGATGAGCCGGAAGTGCCCGACACGAGCATTCCGTCTGTATGGGAGGCCACGCATTCATCACTGGCCGTAGTGCGCCTGCATGGCCGCAACGCCGCGAGCTGGAATCCGCGTGGCATCGCCCATAGTTCAGGACGCTTCAACTACGATTACCCCGAAGAAGAACTCGCCGACATTGCGGCGAAGATCCGCCGGCTCGCCGAACGCGTGTCGGACGTGCACGTCATCCTGAACACCAACAATGAAGACCAGGGGCCGCGGAACGCGCGCAAGTTGATGCGCGCGTTGCAGGCCAGTGGCGGCTGAGGTCAGGCAGGAATCAACGCATCGCTGCGCCAACGCCCTTCGCCGAGCAATTCCAGCTCATGTGTATGGAAGGCGTGCAGCGTGCTTCGGTGGCCCACGCTGACGATGATGCTGTCCGGCAGGCTTTGGCGCAGCAACGTGTACATCGCGTGTTCCAGCCCTTCGTCCATGGCCGAGCTGGCCTCATCCAGAAAGACCAACAGGGGGCGGGCGATCAGTGCGCGGCCGATGGCGAGCCGCTGTTGTTCGCCCAACGAAAGTACGCGTCCCCAATCCGCTTCGTCGTCCAGCCGTTTGACGAGATGCCCGAGCTGGCATTGGCGCAGGACTTCGGCCGCGTGCTCCGGAGTGGCTGGCGTGGGCGAGGGATAGGAGAGCGCTGCGCGCAATGTACCAAGCGGCAGATACGGTTTTTGCGGCAGGAAGAGCGCCTCGTCCAGTGGCCGCGCGACATGGCCGTCAACATACGGCCACAGACCGGCCACCGCGCGGAGCAGCGTTGTCTTGCCCATGCCGGAGCGGCCCCGGATGAGCAGCGCGTCGCCGCGCACGAGCTGCAAAGTCAGCCCGTTGATGAGCGTTTGGTCAGCGGGTGTACGCACCGACAAGCCTTCGATCGATAGCGCGTCGCTGTGGCGGATCTCGGCCATCGGCAAGGCTTCGGCCATGTCCATGGCATTGACGAAACCGGTAAGACGGTCGAGCACCGCGCGGTAGCCGGCGAATTCGTCATACGAGGTGCGGAAGAACGACAGCGCGTCCTGCACCTGGCCGAATGCTTGCCCGGTCTGCATGACGTCGCCCAGCGTGATCTGCTTGGTGAACAGGCGCGGCGCCTGGATCAGGAACGGGAACACCACCGCAATCTGGCTCACGGCGAGGTTAAGCCCCTGGAATTTGAGTGAGCGATAAATGATGTCCCACGTATTGCGAATGACATCGGCAAAGCGTGAGCGGAATCCTTGCAGTTCGACCGCTTCGCCCCGAAAGAAAGCAATGCTCTCGCCGTACTCGCGCACACGGATCAACACGTAACGGAAGGTGGCGTTGAAGCGTTCGGAGAGAAAGTTCAGCCGCACCAAGGGGTGCCCGACCCACACGGCGAACACCGTCGCCACCAGCACATAGATGTAAACGACGAAGATCATCCCGCGCGGTATTTCGACGCCGAACAGCGATAGTGCGCCTGATAGCCCCCACAGGATGATGGTGAACTCCACCAGCGATACGACCGACGAAAGCAGTCCCGTCAACAGCGACAATGTGCTGGTGACGAAGCTGTCAACGTCTTGCTGGATGCGCTGATCGGGGTTGTCAACGTTGTGCGTGACAAAGTCGGCGCGGTAGTACGCGCGACTGTCGAGCCAGCGGCGCATGAGCGAGTCGGTCAGCCATATGCGCCAGCGGACCAGCAGCACCTGATTGACGTAGAAGTTGAGCAGCGAGCGAACCACGTGCACCGTTGCCAGCACGCAGAACACCGCCAGCATGAACCAGAACGCCTTGGCGTCGAGCGCCTGCATGGCAGCGTAGAAGCCGTTGTACCAGTACGAGAACAGCACGTTCATGCGCACCGAAAACAGGGCCATGAAGATGATGACGGCCAGCATGACCAGCGGCCCCAGGCTGCGGCGGGGGCTGAAGTAGGGCCAGGTCAGTTGCCAGATCTGGCGACCCCAGCGCGTGTGCTTGCCCAGCAAATAGGTGACGGCGGCAAAGCCCGCCAGACTGAAGACAAAAGTGCGGAGCAGCCACCACAGACTGTCCGCAAGTTGATTCGTCCAATCCATGTTCTGCACCTCGGGGGAAAAGCGTGCGCGGGGAGTCGGCGTTAGCCGTGGGCCGGCGGTTGTACGCGGCCGCGAGTGGTAAAGATCTGCTCCGCGTCGCGGTGGGCGCGTTCCTGCGTACGCATGTCGTCGTGCTGGTCGTGCGGGACGAAATACTCGAGGTCTTGCGCGCGCATCACCATGCGGATCGCTGCGTTTTCGCTGACGTCGTATTTTTCGGTGATGAGGGTGGTGACTTCGTCCAGATATTCTTCGTAGGTCATCAGCAATGCCCGATGGTGCGATGGGTTCGCACTATAGCCCGCCGCCATTCGGCGAGGTATGTAGGTTCAGGCTATTTGTGTATCGGAAAGCTGCGGGCCGCGACGCCACGGCTCGCCGTAGCGGACGCGCAAACAAAAAAGAGCCCGCAGGCTCTTTTTTTGTGCGCCTTGGGTGGCAATTACGCCAGGCTGACGCTACCAGCTTCCACCAGGGCGGACAGGCGGTCCATGTCGAGCAGTCGCACGTGTTTGCGAGCGACTTCCACGAGACCGCAGTCTTGCAGGCGGTTGAAGTTGCGACCGACGGTTTCGACGGTCAGGCCAAGATGGGACGCCAGCTCACCGCGTGACATGCGCAGCACGAATTCGGTGGGCGAATAGCCGCGCGCATGCATGCGACGCGACAGATCAAGCAGGAAAGTGGCGAGGCGAGCTTCCGAACGCATCGAGCCGAGCATCACCATCAGGCGATGGCTGCGGATGATCTCTTCGCTCATGTATTTGAGGAGCTGGCGCTGCAGGCCAGGGCTCTGGCTCATCGGATCGCGCACCCGGCCGGATGGGATCATGTAGATTTCGGAGTCCTCCAGCGCACGCACGCTGCAGCGGTGGAGGTTGTCCTGCATGCCGTCGAAGCCGAAGACTTCGCCAGCAAAGTAGAAGCAGGTGACCTGTTCCTGCCCGCTTTCCGTGCCCACCTCCGTCAGGAAAGAGCCTGTGCGGATCGCATAGACCCCATCGAAACGATCGCCGGCATGGAAAACGTAGCGTCCGCGGCTGATCTTGCGATGCTGAACCATCTCTTCATCGCCTTCGACGTACGGGCCGACGTCAGGCGGTTGCAGATCGATGTGAGCGGTTCTCTGCGAAATCGATGCATGGGTCTGCCAATCCACCTCAGTCTCCTCTTGTAGTTTGTTACAAAAGTTATTGTAACAATACATTTGATCAAAGTGATCGATAAAGGTTCTTGATATGCATCGACTCACAGGAATTTACACTTTTGTGACGATGCAATATCCGAGATGGCTCAATAGGCGGCGTCTGGGGCGATAAGTAAGAAAATGTCTATGACATCAGATGGTTAGGTCTTCCCATTCGGCGCGATGCAGGTGCTGTCCTAGCTCATTTCCGACGCATCTGTCGGACGGCGGTATTGTGGTTATCGGAAGATGGTGGCGTGATCGAGGGCGAGTGCCCGTCGATAAGAGTGCGAACAACAAGAAAGCCAACAAAAAAGCCGGCGCTCGGCCGGCTTTTGGCATCGATGGCTCGCGGGCTTCAGGCCGGTGCGAGGCTCGGCGAGGTCAACAGCAGCTTGATCAGCAGGCGTTCGAATTCCGCCCGCTCTTGCGGCTCGAATATATCGAACGTGGTCTGCGCATGGCGCCGGATGATTGGCAACGCATGTTCGACCAACTTGATGCCCGCTGCGGTCAGGTGCAGATCGATGCGGCGGCGGTCTTCTTTGCAATGGACACGTTCGACCAGCCCGCGCGAGACCAGATCATCGATGATCCGCGTCATGTTGGTCCGGGTTTCGCCCGAACACTCGGACAGCACTGACGGATTGATGCCGCCGTCGCAGTCCGGCGCGCTGTAGAGCATCAACAGCACGTGGAAATTGTTGTACGTAAGATCCGTGTCGCGCAGATCTTCATTGATCTGTTCCTGCAACATCTTGGCGACATGCCGGATCAATTGGGGCAGGGGGCTGGTAGGGAGCCCCGCAGAGCATGGAAGTCGCGCATTCGTGCGCTCCAGCCGCGACAACATGTCGTTCAGCGGCGAGGCTTTTTCAATCTGAATGCTCATACCACTACTCCGAAATTATCGAATCATCGACAGTGCAGTTTACAACTGTTTCGTCAAGTTACCGTTACCAGTAGCACGTTTTTCACAGGTTTTGACGCTCCTGACTGTTTGCCAATATCCGTGGCCACTCGGTCCGAAGGCCAGATGGCGCGCGGGCGGCGCGCGCGCCGCCAGGAGAGAAGCATTGCGCGCGCCATTCGCAGGCGCTTAGCCTGCGGTCTGCTGCTCATCGAAGCGGACTTGCTCGGCCGGGCTGCGCAGCAGCGAGCGGGCGGCCGGGGTTTCGCTGTCGGAGACGACCGAATCAGCCTTGGCCTGGGCCGGCGTACCAGCGAAGACGTAGCCATTGTTCGCGTCGTCCTGTTGCCACACATAACCTTCCGAGGCCTCTTGCTTGGCCCAGGCGGCGTCGTCGGCGCGCTTGTCGGCGCGGGAGATGGTGCTTTGTTGGTAGATCTGGTCAGCCGGGAAGTCGTTTTCGGTCGGGGCGGCGACGGCAGTGCCAGCAACGAGGGCGAGGCCAGCGATCAGGGCAGTTTTACGAAGGAACATTTTTGTTCTCCTTGGGGAGTTGGGGCAGGGGGTGGGGCAATCGCCGCGTTACGCCGGGGGACGCAACGCGGGCATCAGGCTTGATCAGCCGGCGGTCTGTTGTTCGTCGAAGCGAACTTGTTCGGCCGGGCTGCGCAGCAGCGAACGAGCGGCCGGGGTTTCGCTGTCGGATACGACCGAATCAGCCTTGGCTTGGGCCGGCGTGCCGGCGAAGACGTAGCCGTTGTTCGATTCGTCTTGTTGCCAGACGTAGCCTTCAGAGGCTTCTTGCTTGGTCCAGGCAGCGTCGTCGGCGCGCTTGTCGGCGCGGGAGATGGTGCTTTGTTGGTAGATCTGGTCAGCCGGGAAGTCGTTCTCAGTCGGGGCAGCGATGGCGGTACCAGCGATCAGGGCGAGGCCAGCGATGAGGGCAGTTTTACGCAGCAGCATGATTCTTCTCCTTGTTGATTCATTCGGGGGCAGCAGGGGGTTGGGGCTGCCAGAACTTTCTGAGAGGGGTGTTCATCAAGTCCGTGGCTGAATAATATCAAAATGAACTATTGATTCAAGGATAATCCACATGGAACATTTTTATGGTGCCATGCGGAAGATCTATGTTGGGCTGCAACCCATTGTTTTGACGTGGCTATCGTCGGGATTTGCGTCGCAGGAAAGCGCTGGAGCAATGGAGAAAACGGAGGGGCGAAGCAAGAATGGCCCGCCGAGGGGCGGGCCGGAGGGGGAGTCAGGCGAGGCGATCGCGCACGTCGGCGACGATTTCAAAAGAGCGCACGCGTGCCGGGTGATCAAATATCTGTGCCGTCACCATCAATTCGTCAACGCCTGTGCGTTCGATGAAGCGGCGGATGCCTTGCTCCACCGTGTCGGCAGCGCCCACCACGGCCAGCGACAACGCATGGTCGGCGCCCGCCCGCTCGATGGGCGACCAGCGATCGACGGCTTCGTGCGACGGCGCGCTGAGTTTGCCTGGCATGCCGCGACGCAGGTTGATGAACTGTTGCTGGATGGAAGTGAACAACAGTCGCGCGTCGGCGTCGGTATCTGCCGCGAAGACATTCAACCCCGCCATGGCATAAGGCTGGTCGAGCCAGCGCGAAGGCTGGAAACGCGCGCGGTACATCTGCAAGGCCGCTTCGAGATAATCCGGCGCGAAGTGCGAGGCAAACGCAAACGGCAGTCCGAGCGCGGCAGCCAGTTGCGCGCTGAACATGCTCGATCCGAGCAGCCACACGGGAATATTCAATCCCTGACCGGGCACCGCTTTGACATCGTCCGGGCCGCCCGCTTCACCGTGAAAGTAATCCAGCAACTCGACCACGTCCTGCGGGAAAGTGTCCGCACTCTCTGTCAGGTTGCGTCGCAATGCGCGTGCGGTGCGTTGGTCGGTGCCCGGCGCGCGCCCGAGGCCAAGGTCAATGCGCCCAGGGTAGAGCGATTCGAGCGTGCCGAACTGTTCAGCGATCACCAGCGGTGCGTGGTTGGGCAGCATGATGCCGCCCGCGCCGACGCGGATGCGCGAGGTGCCGCCCGCGACATGGCCGATCACCACGGCCGTTGCCGCGCTGGCGATGCCCGGCATGTTGTGGTGTTCGGCCAGCCAGTAACGGTGGTAACCCAGTCGTTCGGCGTGGCGCGCGAGGTCGAGCGTATTGGCCAGTGCGTCGCGCGCAGTGCCGTCGGCGCAGATGGGGGAAAGGTCGAGGACGGAGAACGGAATCATGGCGACTCGCTGTAATGAATCGAACCCGTCATGTTGGACCGTGCAGAGACGATTGCAAGGGTCCTGACCGTTTTCAGTTGTCGTCGTTGTCGGTCAATACCTCGGCCAGGTTGTGATAGACGTGCGCGAGTTTGCGCGACCGCAGCGCGAACAGCAGCACGGAGCGCCCGGTCGCCGCGTACTTGTCACCCGTGACGAAGTGGGGCAGCTCTTCGCGCTGTGGCACGTTGGTGTCGAGCAGGCTGATCCACGCACGATCGCCGGGGATTTCCGGCAGGGTGAATTCGACGACGTCATAGTGCGCGTTGAACACCAGCAGCAGGGTGGCATCGGAGGCTGGATGCTTGATGCCCGAGGCTTGCGCGCGCCCGTCCAGCACCATGCCGAAACAGCGCATGTTGGCATCACCCCATTGCTCTTGCGTGATGTTGACGCCGGCAGGTGTGAGCCATCGCACGTCATGTACGCCGATGGCCTCGTTGAATTCGCCGGTGAGGAATCGCCCGCGCCTGAGCACCGGCAGCGCCGAGCGCAAGTGCGTGAGCTTGCGTACGAAGTCCGCAAGCGCCTCGCCGCGTTCGCCGAGATCCCAGCTCACCCAGCTCGTTTCATTGTCCTGGCAGTAGGCGTTGTTGTTGCCGCCCTGCGTGCGGCCGAACTCATCGCCTGCCAGCACCATCGGCGTGCCTTGCGACAGCAGCAGGGTGGCGAGGAAGTTGCGCTTCTGCCGTTCGCGCAGCTCGATGATGTCCGCGTTGTCGGTCGGCCCTTCGGCACCCATGTTCCACGAATGATTGTTGCTGTGGCCGTCGTTGTTGCTTTCGCCGTTGGCTTCGTTGTGCTTGTCGTTGTACGACACCAGATCGTTGAGCGTGAAGCCGTCGTGGGCGGTGACGAAGTTGACGCTGGCCCACGGGCGTCGCCCGCTTTCGTTGAAGCAATCGGCCGATGCCGTGAGCCGCGTCGCGAGGTCCGGCACCTTGCCTTCATCGCCCTTCCAGAAGGCACGCACCGTGTCGCGGAACTTGTCGTTCCATTCGGCCCAGCCTGGCGGGAATCCTCCGACCTGATAGCCGCCGGGGCCGCAGTCCCATGGTTCTGCGATGAGCTTCACACTCGACAGGATCGGGTCTTGCCGGCAACTGCGCAGAAAGCCGCCGCTGACGTCGAACCCGTGCGGTTCGCGTCCGAGAATCGTGGCCAGATCGAAGCGGAAGCCATCGACGTTCATCTCCGTCACCCAATAACGCAGGCTATCCATGACCATCTGCAGCACGCGCGCGTTGCTCAGGTTGAGCGTGTTGCCCGTGCCGGTGTCATTGATGTAGTAGCGCGGCTTGTCGGGGATTAGTCGATAGTACGAGGCGTTGTCAATGCCCTTGAACGACAGCGTCGGCCCCAGCTCGTTGCCCTCCGACGTGTGGTTGTAGACCACGTCGAGGATGATGCCCAGATGTGCCTGGTGGTAGGTGTCGATGAGATGCTTGAGTTCGCGGATGTCCGCCTGCGCGAAGTAGCGCGGATCGGCGGCGAAGAAGCCGATGGTGTTGTAGCCCCAGTAATTGACCTGCCCGCGGTCGAGCAGATAGCTGTCATCGACGAAGGTCTGGATCGGCATCAGCTCGACCGATGTTACGCCCAGGCCCTTGATGTACTTCACGACCTCCGGGTGCGCCATGCCCTTGAACGTGCCGCGTTCGCTCTCGGGCACTGCCGGATGCAATTTGGTGAAGCCGCGTACGTGGGTCTCATAAAAGATGGTGTGGTCCCACGGCACGCGTACTTTCGACGGGCCGTCCCAACTGAAGTCGGTATCCACCACCCGGCATTTCGGCACGAGTGCCGCGCTGTCGCGCGTGTCGAAACTCAGATCCTTGTCTTTGTGGCCGATTTCGTACGAGAACAACTCAGGGCCCCAACGCAGCTTGCCGATGTGTTCCTTGGCGTACGGGTCCATGACGAGCTTGTTGGGGTTGAAGCGATGCCCGGCATCCGGCTCGTACGGCCCGTGCACGCGATAGCCATACACGGTGCCCGGAGGCAGGTCGTGCACGTACACATGCCAGATCTCGTCGGTGAATTCAGGCAGCTCAATGCGATCGAGTTCCTGCTTGCCTTCGTCATCGAACAGGCACAGCTCGACCTTGGTTGCATTGGCCGAGAAGAGGGCGAAGTTCACGCCGTGCTTGTCCCAGGTCGCGCCGAGCGGGAAGGGCGAGCCTTCCGCGATTCTGTATTGCGTGGTCATGAACCCTCCCTGAGCGGTAGCCGCCACATGTGGCGGGTTTCATGCGCAAACCACGAGCCGCCCCACCGTTGCAGCGGGGCGGCTCGTTCAGCTCACAACCACTTCATCAGGCCCAACTCGTGCGGATGCGACAGCAGCGCGTGGCGCGGATAGATGCGCACCCGGAAGTCGAGCTTGCCGCATTGTTCCGGGCGCAACTCCAGCGTGTAGCGCCGCTCGCCGTTGCCGATGTCCTCGGTGGCTTCCAGCGTGTGATGCGTGGCATGGTGCTCGACTTGTTCACGCAGGCCGCGCGACAAGAGCAGCTCGACAACCACGTCGGCGGGCTCCAGCCCGTCGAGCTTGACGGCCAGGTCCATGCGAACCGATTCGCCATAGGTAAGGCGCTTGTCGGGCGGCGTGAGCATGCGCAGCGCTACGGTCGGCCACGCACTGCAGATCTTGGTCTTCCAGTCCGCCAATGCGCGTGCGGCGGCAAAGTCGTTGGATGCAAAGCGGCGACCATGCTTGCTGGCCGGCAGGTAGAACTTGCCGACGTATTGCTCCAGCATGCGCGTGGCGCTGTAGGCGGGCAGGATCGAGGCGATCGACTTCTTCGCCATGCTGATCCAGTCGGGCGAATACCCCATGTTGTTGGTGCGGTAGTAGAGCGGCAACACTTGGTCCTGCAGTAGCTCATAGAGCGTCTGCGCTTCTTCGGCATCGCGCCGTTCGGGGTCCGTGCCGTCCGGCGAGGGGCGGATCGCCCAACCGTTGTCGCCTTCGAAGCCTTCGCCCCACCAGCCGTCGAGCACCGACAGATTGAGCACGCCGTTCATCCCGGCCTTCATGCCCGAGGTGCCGGAGGCTTCGAGCGGATAGATCGGATTGTTGAGCCACACATCGACGCCGCTCACCATGCGTCGCCCCAGCCGCAGGTCGTAACCTTCCACCAGCAGCACCTTGCCGAGGAACTCCGGCATGTGCGAGATCTTGTGGATAGTGCGGATGAAGTCCTGCCCCGGCTTGTCGGCCGGGTGCGCCTTGCCGGCGAAGAGGAACAGCACAGGCCGCTCCGGGTCGCTCACGATCTTGTGCAGACGTTCGAGATCGGAGAACAGCAGCGTCGCGCGCTTGTAGGTGGCAAAGCGGCGACCAAAACCGACCGTGAGCACACGCGGCTCGGTCGGGTCGGTCTGCGCGAGCATGCGATCGAGGTGCGACGCGCTGCCGTGGTTGCGATGGTGCTGCACGCTGACGCGGTGACGCACCAAGTGCATGAGCTGCGCCTTGAGGTCTTGCCGCACGCCCCAGAAAACGTGATCGGGAATCGCGTCGATGCGCTCCCACGTGGCCGCATCGGTCACGCGCTGGCTCCAGCCGAAGCCCAGGTAGCGGTCGAACACCTCGCGCCATTGCGAGGCGAGGAAGGTCGGCGCGTGGACGCCGTTGGTGACATACGTCACCGGGTTCTCGTCTTCGGGAATTTCGGGCCAGAACTCGCGCAGGATGTGCGCCGACACGTCGCCGTGGATGCGCGACACGCCATTCTGGAAGCGCGAACCGCGCACCGCCAGCGCGGTCATGTTGAAGTCTTCCATGCTCTTCACGCTGCCCAGGTTCAACAGCGTGGCGTCATCGATACCCATGTCACGCGCATGGCGCGTCAGGTATTGCAGCACCGTGTCGCGCGCAAAGTGATCGTGCCCGGCCGGCACCGGCGTGTGCGTGGTGAACACCGTGTTGGCAGCGACCGCTTCGAGCGCGGCCTTGAAGGGCAGGCCATTGCCCACCAGCGCACGAATCCGTTCCAGGATCAGGAAGGCAGCGTGCCCTTCGTTGATATGCCATACCGTCGGCTGTAGGCCGATTGCCGCAAGTGCCCGCGCGCCGCCAACGCCGAGCACGATCTCTTGCTCAATGCGTGTCTGCCGGTCGCCGCCGTAGAGCTGGTGCGCGATGTCTCGGTCATGCTCGGAATTGGCGGGCAGGTCGGTGTCGAGCAAGAACAGGCGCACGTGGCCAATTTTTGCCTGCCACACCTTGGCCTGGATGTCGCGATCCTGCATCGGCACGGTGACGTGCAGCTCCTTGCCTTCGCCGTCGAGCACGGGCGAGACGGGCAGGTCGTCGAAGTCGGAATCGGTGTAATCGGCCTGCTGGTTGCCGTCCTGGTCGAAGAGCTGGCTGAAATAGCCCTGCCGGTACAGCAGGCCGATGCCGACGAAGGGCAGGCGGGCGTCGCTGGCCGCCTTGCAGTGGTCGCCGGCCAGAATACCGAGCCCGCCGGAATAGATCGGCAGGCTGGCGTGGAAGCCGAACTCGGCGCAGAAATACGCCACCAGATCGTCGGGCTTGAACTCCGCTCCCTTGCCGCGCGGCGGGCCGTCCTGGTGATAGATGTCGTAGGCGGACAGGACGCGGTTCAGGCTGTTGAGGTACATCGGATCGGCCGCCGCTTCGAGCAGGCGGTGTTCGTCGATGCGCTTGAGCATGGCCTTGGGGCTATGGCCCACGCCATTCCACAGGGCGGGGTGGAGCCGGGCGAAGAGCGTGCGCGTGGCTCGGTCCCAGCTGTACCAGAGATTGCCGGCCAGCTCTTCGAGCCGCACTAGCTTGGCGGGGATTTTCGGGCGTACTTCGAGTTGAAACACCTGACCTTCTTGCAAGATCGCCTCCCACTATGATGGACGGGTACGCGCCCCTGCCGCGGCGCGTTATGTTCAAAATACAAAATAAGCAAAAAAAGTGCTGAATGGAAATCGGCCTGACCCTGAAGCTCGGCCAATGTTCCCGAAAGCCAGGCAGGATCAGGCTGTCGGAGGTTCCGGAGGTTGCGTCGGCGAGTGTGCCGGACACATGTGACGGGAAACCGCGCTGCCCCCGAACGGTGCGCGGCGAGGCCGGCAGGCGGGGGGACGGTCGTCCGACCACACCCGCTCGCCGGGGTTTCCTATTTAGTAGGCCTGCTTGTCGCCCTTGACGGCGACGACGAGGAAGGTCTTGACGATGATCCACAGGTCGAGACCGAGCGACCAGTTGCGCAGGTAGTCCAGGTCGTAGCGGACGCGCGCTTCCATCTTGTCAACGGTGTCGGTCTCACCCCGGCAGCCGTTGACCTGCGCCCACCCCGTAATGCCCGGCTTGACCTTGTGCCGGACCATGTAGCCTTTGATGATCTTGCGATATGCCTCGTTGTGCGCCACCGCGTGCGGGCGCGGGCCGACGATGCTCATCCGCCCCTGCAGCACGTTGATGAACTGTGGCAGCTCGTCCAGCGATGTCTTGCGGATGAAGGCGCCAAATGGCGTGACCCGGGCATCGTTCTTGGTGGCCTGCTTCACGACATCGCCGTTCTCGGTGACGGACATCGAACGGAATTTGTAGACGAGGATTTCGCGCCCATCCAACCCGTAGCGGCGCTGCTTGAAGATGACCGGCCCGGGCGAGCTGCGCTTGACGCCGATGGCGCACGCCAGCAGGAGGGGAGAGATCATCACCAGGATGATCGACGCCAGCACCAGGTCGGACGCACGTTTGACCGCGCCGTCCAATCCCGTGAATGGTGTTTCGCACACGGCTACCACCGGCATGCCGCCGACGCATTCCATGCGCCCCTGGATCAGGTCGGTCATGAAGATGTCCGGCACGAAGTACACCGATGCCGTCGTGTCCTTCAATTCGTCGAGTAGCGACAGGATGCGCGGCTGGCTTGCCATCGGCAGTGCGATGTAAATGTGATCCACGCGCTTGAGCTTCACATATTCGGCCAATTCCGACATTCGGCCGAGGAATGGCAGGCGTGGCCCCAGATTGAGCCGCTCGATGGTGCGGTCATCGAATACGCCAAGCGGGCGAATTCCGCTGTATTCGTTCGTCATCAGCTGGTTGGCGAGCGTCGTGCCCAGGTCGTTGCCGCCCACGATCACCGCAGTCTTGACGCCGGAGGCCGACAGTGCGCGCGGCATGTTCGTGCGGATCAGGTAATGGCTCAGCGGCAACATCACCAAAGTCGCAGCCAGCCAAGTGAAGATCACCTTGTCGGGGTAGAAGCGTTCGTACCCGCTGGCATAGCCAAATACCAGCAACATCGCTGCGACCAGTATCCAATCCACGACAGTTTTGCGCGTCATGCGCGCCGGCGAATCACTCAATTGAAGGTTGCCGGGGAAGGTGAGCGAGAACGCGATCAGTCCAAGAATGATGTAGTGCGCTTCGATTCGCTCGCCGTACCACGTGGCCGTGAACAGCAGGCACAGCACAATCAGCAACGGGTCGGTAAATATTTCAACGACACGTGCGATCGAGAAACGGGCGCGGAAAAAGCTTCGGTATTTCTGGGGGTCGAGGGTAGCAAGCATGTGAATCCCGCTGTTTTTTAAGGTGATTCGAAACGACTGTGCAAACAGGCACTCGTCTTGCTGTAGTGGCTCGCCGCGGCTTGATGCGGTGCCGCAAGAACTTTTTTTGCGCCCGGTTACGGATGCCCCCTTACACATCGCGACCTTGATTTCATTGTGGTAGCTGCTGCAGCGCAGCGCAAGATTGATGCGCGTGGGGCGGACAGCTAATGTGAAGAAAGAAACGTGCCGGCTTGGCGCCTGTGCATCGATATCGTCATGAAATCAATGGCACGGTGATTGCTAGAGGAAGGAACGATTCAATTCGAGAGGACGAAGCACTCTGTCCATAACTATGCAAACGTCAATGTCCGGCCTGAAATTGTTGCAACGCAGTGTGCTTTTTACGCTCCTCTCGGCGGCGTGGAGCGCCCACGCGCAAACACAGGCTGCGACAAAGGCGGCAGCCGATCCGTCGCTCGACGACGGCGACGCTTTCCACGTCTATGTGGGGCAGGGGCTCAAGTACGAGAGCAACGTCTACAAGCTGTCCGACGGCATCAACCCGGTCGGCGAAAGCCATCAGGACGATTGGGTATCCCTGACGTCGGCGGGTCTCGACTTCAACAAACAGTTTGGGCGCCAACGCGTGTACGCCCTGCTGGGCGGAACGATCGCGCGCTATGCGAGCTTCGACCAGCTCAACTACGAAAGCGAAAACATCCGCGCGGGCTGGACGACGGGCTTCGGTAGCGACAGCACGGCGAGCATCAAGTACCAGAATTACCGCGCGCCGGTAGACATGGCAGATCGTCTCGACCGGCGGCTGAATATCGTTACCGACAACCGCATCATCGGCGACGCCGCCGTGCGTGTGGGGGGGCCGTGGATGGTCGTGGGCGGCGCGATCGTCGCGCGCAGCCGCAACAGCCTCGATGACGCCACGGGCGGCGACAACGACAGCTTCGCGGGCGAAGCCGGCTTGCGCTACGCACCGCGTACCGACAACTGGCTGGACCTGCGCTATCGCCAGTCGAAATACGACTACCCGAACGTGATCCTGCCCGATCCGTCGCTGGGTCTGTCGCCGACCGCCGACAACAGTTTCAAGCAGCGCGAGTGGCGCCTGTCGGCGCTCTATGAGCCCACTGGCATTTCGACCTTCGATGGTTATGTCGCCTGGCTGCAACGCGATCACAACCATTTGTCCGAGCGCGATTTCTCCGGCTGGACGGGCCAACTGAATTACACCTGGAACGTCACCACCATCACGGCGCTCAAGTTCCAGGTCTACCGCGACCTGGGCGCGATCAACGATGGCTCCGCGACCTACGCACGCACGATGGGATTGGCATTCCGTCCCAGTTGGCAGGCCACGCCCAAGCTTGGTTTTGGTGCCGTGGTCGACTGGCGCAAACGTGACTACCAGGGCAATCAGGTCGCCGGACTCGATGTCGAGCAGCGACGCGAGAACGTATGGACGCTGGGCGTCAACGCCGATTGGCAGGTCACGCCGCGCTGGCTCGTGCAGGCGAGCCTTTCCAGCGCGCATCGCAACTCGACGCTGAGCACGGATAACTACGACGACGTCGTGGCCTACGCCAACATCCGCTACAGGTTCTGATCTTGCTGCCAGCGGGGAAAGGCCCGCGAGGCGCTGCAACAGAACCCGTATCCGAAGGGCAGCAGGACGTGTTGGAGACAGGCGAATTCGACGGTTCTCGAACCGCATTCGCCAAAAACGACAGCGCACCGCGCACGCATAAATTTGGCTGATCGAAAGATCGAAAACATCTAATCGAATCGTGTAATTGGCTGGACTAGTGTTGCATTGCAGCAATGTAAGTTTGCAATGTCTTGCATATGCAAAACGTCGCTCATGACGTGCGCATCACGGGCGACGACTCGCAACACGGTCTGGATGAAGGAGTTGAATCATGAGAGTCACTTCCGTCACAGCAATGCTTGTATTGGCCCTGGGCAGCGCTCCGCTGTTCGCCGCGGAGAGCGGTGGTCGTATCGATGGTGATCTGCAAGGCGGGTCGGTTGCATCGACCGTGGGTTCCTTCGCAGCCGCCTCCAGCGCGCACAGCGTCAGGGTCAGCCTGGCGCGTCTGGGCAGCCCGGCCGACGTCGTTCCCGCAGCGTTCAGCCGCGACACGCGCGCTACCGGCGGTTCGCGCTACGCCGGAGAAGGGCAGCTCGTCGCCGCCTCGTACGAATCCAGCTTCGAGGCACCGTCTCGCGTGCCCGGCAGGCATGGCCTCTATGCCAGCGTCCTGGCAGGACTTGGCATGATCCTCTTTACGGTGATGCGCCGGCTGAACAACTGACGTCACGCCGCGCGGCCTTTGCGCCGCATCTTGTCTTCCGGCAGGGCCGCCCGGCCCGACGGCGCATAACGCGCAGGAGGCGAATGCCTCCTCGGATGACTCCACAACATACGGTGAGGACAGGAGCAGCGGTAGCACGCTTCTCCTGCAGAGCGGACCCCTGCGCGCCTGGCGTGCAGGGGGGAGTTTAGCGGCACGACCGCGCCGGACAGGAATCCGTATGCTGAACGAATACGAACATTATGTGGTCCCCGACAGATCGATCCACGCGGGGCTCCAGCAGAGAGCGATCGGCAATCCCGCCATCGGCATTGTCGCCGGTGCATGCGCCGTGCTGGTGTGCGCCTGTTCGCGCCCGGCTGCCGTCGCTGCGGATGACAGTTCGCAGGCGATCGCCACCGTCGCGACGGTGAATGGCGACCCGATCACGCGAGATCGGGTCATCGATGCCTTGGGCGTCACGAGCGCGCCGCAAGCCGACCCGGTCACAGCCGGAAAGGTGCTGGACCGTCTCATTGACGAACAAGTGGTCGTGCAGCGCGCCATCGAAAAGAAGGTGGATCGCGACCCGCAGGTCGCCCGCGAAATGGATGCCGCTCGCCGCGACATCCTGCGTCGCGCGTACCTCGACGACATCTCCAACGACATCACCGCGCCGACGCGGCAGGAAGTACGCCAGTACTACCAGCAGCACCCGGATCTGTTCTCGCGGCGACGTGTGTACAGCTTCCGCGTGCTCAGTCTGCCGGGCATGCGCGAACGCGCAGGCGAAATCCAGAGCCAGGTGACACGAGCTCGTGGTCTGCCGGATCTCATGCCGTGGCTGCAGCACAACGACGTGGAGTTCGTCGACAGCGCCACGCAGAAGCCCGCCGAGCTGATCCCCATGGAAGCGCTGCCGCGGCTGGCGCGCATGCGCGACGGGCAACTGGCGATGACGGTCGATGGCGACGACGTCGAGATCGTGCAACTGAGTTCGTCGCGTCTGGAGCCCATCGACATCGCCGTCGCTACGCCACAGATCACGCAGTACCTGACCAATCAACGCCGGCTGGAACGCGCCGAGCAGGAAGTCAGCGAGCTGAGGGCTTCGGCGCGCATCGAAAAACTCGGCGAATTTGCACGTTCCACCACTGCCGGCGTGGCCTCACCCCTGATTCTTGCCGCGCGCGGAACCCGCTCGGCAGACAGCTTCGATGGACAACGTCATGTCGCAAGCGAGTAGCAATAGCGTGACACCCATAACGATTCGACAGAACCCCAGAGGAGGCGCGATGAGTATCCAGACCGCCGTACGAAACCGCGTGATCGCTTTTTCCGCCGTGGCCATGATCGCCACGCCCGTGTTGGCGCAGACACAGACCATTCCGCAGGGACCGCTGATGCAGGCCCCGGTCGAGCAGGCGGCAACGCAGCCCACGCCACCGGTATCGCCCGCCGCGCCCACGCCGGCCCAGATCGCCCGCGATTATGTGTTGGGGGCGGGGGACATCGTGCGCATCAACGTGTTCCAGAACCCCGATCTCACCACCGAGACACGTGTGTCGGAGGCGGGCGCGATCACCTTTCCGCTGGTCGGCAACGTGCAGGTCGGCGGCCTCTCACTGGCTGACGCCGAAAAGAAGATCGCCACGCTGCTGCGCGACGGTAACTACGTGAAGCAGCCGCAGGTGACGATGCTCGTCACGCAGAACCAGGGCAATCAGGTCGCCGTGCTCGGACAGGTTGAACAAGCCGGGCCGCTATCCGCTGGAAACCACCGGCGTGCGCTTGACGGACATGATCGCCACGGCCGGCGGCGTGGCGCCCAGCGGCGGCGACATCGTGGTCATCACCGGTGTGCGCAACGGCAAGCCGTTCTCGCGACAGATCGACGTGGCCAGCATGTTCCTCAACGGGCGCACCGATGACGACGTCGTGCTGTCTTCGGGCGACACCGTCTATGTGCATCGCGCGCCGGCCTTCTACATCTACGGCGAAGTGCAGCACCCGGGCATGTTGCGACTCGAACGCGGCATGACCGTCATGCAGGCGCTCGCCGCAGGCGGTGGCGTCACGCCGCGCGGCACCACGCGCGGCATGCAGCTCCATCGCAAGGACACCAGCGGCAAGGTCGCCGTGCTGCAACCGAAGATGAACGACACGTTGCAGCCGGACGACATTCTGTACATCAAGGAAAGTCTCTTCTAAGGAGCCCCGCGCCATGAGCCTTCAGCAACTCTTCCGCATCCTGGCCGCCCGGCGCGGCGTGGTGCTGGGCGCGACCATTACCGTCACGCTCATCGTATGCGCCGTTACCTTGATGATGACGCGCCAATACACCGCTTCCACTTCGGTGGTGGTCGACGCCAAGCAAGACCCGATCATGGGCGCACTCATGCCCACGCAGGCGCAGGCCAGCTACATGGCCACGCAGGTTGACATCATCGCCAGCGAACGCGTCGCCCTGCGTGTGGTGAAGAACCTCAAGCTCGCCGACGATCCGCGCTTTCAGAAGGCATGGCAGAAGTTGACGGAAGGCGAGGGTGACATCAACGTGTGGATCGCCAAGCTGCTGCTCCAACGGCTGGCCGTGGCGCCGGGCCGTAACAGCAACGTGCTGACGGTGGCGGTGACGTGGAACGATCCGAAGATGGCCGCGACGCTCGCCAATGGCATCGCGCAGGCCTATCTCGACACCGCCATCGATTTGAAGGTGGAGCCGGCTCGCCAGTACGCCGGCTGGTTTGAAGACCGCACCCGCGTGCTGCGCGCCAACCTCGAATCGGCACAGAAAAGGCTCTCCGACGTGCAGCGCGCCAAAGGCATCGTGGGCTCCAACGACCAGTACGACATCGAAAACGCGCGCCTCTCCGAACTGTCGTCCCAACTCGTTGCCGTCCAGGCTCTGCGCGCCGACAGTCAATCGCGGCAGGCGCAGGCTTCCGGCAATCGCGACACCCTGCCGGAGGTTCTGCAGAACCCGCTGATCAGTGGCCTGAAGGGGGATCTGTCGCGCGCCGAAGCACGCCGCGATGATCTGGCCACCCGGCTCGGCTCCAATCACCCGGAGATGCAGCGCGTCGAAGGCGAAATCGCGTCGCTGCGCGCACGCATCTCGCAAGAGACCAACAAGATCGCGACCTCGCTCGGCACGGCGAACCAGGTGAACCTCTCGCGAGAGGCCGAGGTGCGCAGCGCGCTGGAAGCGCAACGCCAACGCGTACTGTCGCTCAAGCAGCAGCGTGACGACATCGCCGTCCTGCAACGCGACGTTGACGCCGCCCAGAAGGCCTATGACCTTGTCACGCAACGGCTGGCGCAGACCAACCTCGAAAGCCAGACGCAACAGACCAACGCCGTCATCCTGACTGCCGCCACCGCACCGCAGAACCCGTCGAGCCCGCGCTTTTTGCTCAACGGCATTGTCGGCATTGCACTTGGCGGCTTCCTTGGCATCGCACTGGCGATCCTGCTGGAGCTGACCAACCGCCGCGTGCGCAGCGACGACGACCTGCTCGACGTGCTCAACGTGCCCGTTCTGGCCAACGTCGGCGCAGCACCGAGCAATCGCCGCCAGTGGCTGCTGACCCACTCGCACGCCTGACGAACGCATGGATGCCGGAAAGGGAAACCGTATGAAACCGATGCCCGCCACGCCACGCGCAGTCGCCACGCCCCTGGGGCGTGCCGCCAGGGAGGAAAAGCCCATGGACATGAACATTGCCGGCGGTGCTCCGCTGGCGCCGCGCGGCCGATCGATCGGCGCGATCCTGATGGAAGCCGGCCGACTGTCGCCGCAGGAAGTTGACTTCATCATCGAAGAACAACAGCAACGCAACCTGCGTTTTGGCGAGGCTGGCCTCAAGCTTGGTCTGCTCAAGGCGGAAGACATCCGCTACGCGCTGGCGCGGCAATTCGATCACCCGTACGTCATACCGGGTGACACGCGCCTGTCGGAAAAACTCATCGCCGCATTCCGGCCGAACTCAAGCGTGGTCGAGCAGATGCGCGCGTTGCGCAGCCAGTTGATGATGCGCTGGCTCGACCCTGACCGCGGCCGCAAGATGATCGCCATCACCAGCGCGCAACGGTACGAGGGGCGCAGCTTCATCGCAGCGAACCTGGCGGTCGTCTTCTCGCAACTGGGTGAGCGCACGCTGCTGGTCGACGCCGACCTGCGCAATCCGTCGATGCACAAGATGTTCAAGCTGGAGAACCGCGTCGGCCTTTCAAGTCTGCTGGCGCGCCGCGCTGATGTTTCGGAAGCGGTGGTGCGCATCAATGATCTGCTGGGTCTGTCCGTGCTGCCCGCAGGGCCCATTCCTCCCAATCCGCAAGAGCTGATCGAACGCGAGCAATTCCGCGCGGTGCTGGACGAAGCGTCCGATTCGTTCGACGTGATCGTCATGGACACCCCGGCAGCGGCGCTGTCGGCGGATGCCTACGTGGCGTCGTTGCGGGCGGGGGCAGCGGTGGTGGTGGCGCGCAAGAACGCGACGCCAGTGAATGCGGTGCGCTCGCTGACGAATGGCATCAGCCAGTCGGGGGCAGTGGTGGTGGGGTCGGTGCTCAATGGCTATTGAATGCAGCGCCGATCTTGGCGCTCGGGTGAAGCCCCTTTCCTGTTCGGTTCCTTGTTGCACGAGGTTGGTCTTGACGGCTGAGATGCATTGGCCGCGAGTTCACGCTTGGCGGGCTCGAAGTAACGGCCCTTTCTTGCGTGCGCTTTCGTATGTTGACAGTAGTCTCGACTGGGTGGGTGTGTTGGCCGGGAGTTCGCCCCGGCGGGCGAGTAACTTCTTTGTTATCGACAAAGAAGTCACCAAGAAAGCGACCCCACAGCGTCGTCGGCCGTTGGCCGATCCCCTGTGCTGCGCGGTCGAGAAGGCGGCTGCGGAACTCGTCGCTACGCTCCTCAAACAGTCCTCGCCGACGGCTACGCCGCAACCTTCTCGCCCTGTGCTGCTCGGCGACACTGAATGGGGTGCCCACACCACACCGCACGGTTCGTCGAGCGAAAGTCAAAGGCCCCTCATTGTCGCTTCGCGAGGCACCGACGCCACGCACTCATTCGCCAGTTGTCGTTCAGTGATCGCTACGCGCGGTCATCGCGCAGCGTGCGCCATGCGCCAACGGATCAGTGCAAAACGACAGCCGAGGAAGTTCGTAGGACGCGTAAATGCGGAGCTTCTTAGCTCCGATGAATCGGGGGGCGGGACGTGGCCGGCCCCATTTGAGCCGCCGAGCAACGCAGACAAGTCAGGTTGCCCGCGTAGCGGGTCGGCGAGGACTGTTTGAGGAGCGTAGCGACGAGTTCCGCAGCCGCCTGACTTGACGAGTAGCGCAGGGGACCAGCCGCAGGCTGGCGGCGATGCTGGGGTCGTTTTCTTGGTGACTTCTTTGTCGATAACAAAGAAGTTACTCGCCCGCCGGGGCGAACTCCCGGCCAACGCACTCAAGCAGTCGAGACCTCGGTTGATAGGCGAAAGCCCAAGCAAGAAAGGGCATTCAAAAAGAAGCCCGCGCAGCACCAGATACCCATGACCCCATGCCAAGACATGCGGGCAACCCGGAAAACCAGGTGAGAGCTGGAGAACAGGAACCGGCGCAAGACAGCGCGCCGGATCGCCGCCACGAGCGGTGCGGAGCACTCGGAAGCAGGAGCGAATATCGGCTGGCGAACAGGGGCCAATTTGCTGACGGACGAGACCACATCCCCAGGTGAAGTCATGGAGAGGGAAGAACTCGATGCACAGCGAACTACTGGAAGCGAGCGCGCAGATGCGTGCCCGCACCGTCGGCACGACGGGCCCCATGACGCGCTACAAATTTGTTGACAACGCCAAGGCACTGGGCATCGTGCTGGTGTTGCTCGGGCATAGCAAAGGCATGCCGGCGGGCATGCTTAACCTGATCTACGGATTCCATATGCCGTTGTTCTTCTTCCTGTCAGGTTACCTGCTCAAACCGGCGCGGCTGACCGATCCGGTGAACGCGGCTGGCGTGCGTCTGGTGCGTACGCTGGCCGTGCCCTATGTCTTCTTTTTCGGTATCTCGTACCTGTACTGGCTACTTACGCGCGACATCGGCTACAAGGCCGAGCGATTTGAAAACCTCGCGTGGCACGACCCGCTGGCCGGACTGTTCTCGGGCTTGGGGAGCGACCTCTACATCAACCCGCCGCTGTGGTTCTTCCCCTGCCTGTTGCTCACCGCGCTGGCCTATCACGCGATCCGCAAGCTGTTGCCGTCGCGCGCCACGGTGATGGTGTCGGCTGCGGTCGCGGTGGGTGTCTGCGCATTGGCGAGCGATCCGGAATATCGCCTGCCATTGGGACTGGATACCTTGTGGGTGGCCTTGCCGTTCTACGCGATGGGGCAGCACGCCCGTGACAACGTATGGATTCTGGCGCGCGCCGCACGTGTCGGTGCGCCGGCCCTGCTGTGCATGATGGTGACGTGGATATTGCTGTCGTTCGCCAATGGTCACGCCGACCTTGCAGAGATGCTGTTCGGTTCCGAGCCCTTGCTGTACGTGCCCATCGCAACGCTGGCGGTATTGCTTGTCGTACTCGGCGCGCACAGGACGCCGGCCTCGCGCGTGGCGCGCTGGCTGTCGGACAACACGCTGATCATCTTCCCGACGCACATGCTGGTGTTCAGCGTCGTGAGCGGCACGGCCAGCGCGCTCGGGCTGGTGCCGGTGGAAGATCAGTACACGCCGTTGTGGGCGATTGGCGTCACGGTGCTCACGCTATGCCTGACGGTGCCCTTGGTGTGGACCTTGCGTCGTGTGCCTCCGGCGCTGCTGGGGAGGGCCGCGTGATGGAAGCCGTCCGCAACATGGCCGCCACGCCGCAGGACACGCGCGCCGACCGTACCTTGACGCTGTTGGTGTTCGCTGCGCTGGTGGGGAGCGTGGTCTATCAGGCCGTGCTCTGTCTGGTGAGCACCAAGCTGCATCCGGTGACGCCAACCCTGTTCGCAGCAACCGAGCTGGCGATCTACGCGGCGTGCATTCCGTTGGCCATGCGGCGCATTCCGCCGGGCATCGTGCTGGTGGTTGCGGTGATCGCCGCCAACCAGTGCGTGCTTGCTTTGATGCGTGGGCAGGTGGACTTCAAGGCGGCGCGCGACATTGCAATACCGATCCTCTTCCTGTGGGCGGGCATGAACAGCGGCAACGTGCGCAGTGCCGACCGCATGATCGCGATGATCGTCGCCATCGTGATTGCGGTGGGGCTATTTGAACTGCTGTTTCTCGACACGTTCACCGAGTACTTCAACATCTATTCGTACTATGTGAACCTCGGCCGGCTCACCGAGAGCGTGGACTTCGTCAACGAATCGCGCCTGCAACTGAACGGCGTTCGCCCGGACGAAATCGGTCGCACCATCTTGCCGATGGTGTTCGGTAGCCATCGTGTGTCGTCGGTGTTTCTCGAACCCGTGTCGCTGGGCAACTTTGCCGTGATCGTCGCTGCCTGGGGGCTGTCGAAAGGGCGGGACGAAGTGCGCGCCGGTACGCTGTTCTTCCTTGCCGCCTGCGTGCTGATTGCCATGGCCGACTCGCGCTACGGGTTGGTGACGGTGGCGCTGTTGGTGGTCATGCGCTTCATGCTCGCAGGGGTTGAACACGCATTGGCCTACACCTTCCCCTTCATTGCGCTGGCCGGCAACCTGGCCATCGGCGCGTTCATGCCCGAAGCCTCCGGCGACAACTTTCTGGGCCGTCTGGCGTGGAGCGGAAAGTCGCTGCTCGATTTTTCGGCCGGGCTGGTCGCGGGCTGGGAACTGCCCGCGAATACCTATGGCGACATGGGATACGCCTACGTCATTTCGCGTTTCGGCCTGCTGGCTTGCCTGTTCCTGTGGTTCTGCTTCTGCTTCCTGCGCATGGCCGATGAGTCCGGCGTGCGCTATCGCGCCTATCTCTCGTTGTACCTGTCGTTGATCCTGTGCGTGAGCGGACAGTCGCTGTTCGCACTCAAGACGGCAGGGGTTACGTGGTTCCTGCTCGGCTGCTGCATGGCGCGCGAAGGCGTCGGGGCGTTCGCCCGCGAACCGCGCCGTGCGGACGGCCTGGCTCTTGGAGCGAATTGAAATGAACGATATGGAGACAAACCGCATGCCCATCAGAGTGGCGCACGTCGTCCGGCAATATCACCCATCGGTTGGCGGGATGGAGGACGTGGTACGCAATATCAGCGCGTATTCCGCCGCGCGCGAACAGCAGCCCGTGGTGATCACGCTTGATCGTGTGTTCCGCAACGCGGCCAATGCGCTGCCGCACGAAGACATGGTTGACGGCGTGCCGGTGGTGCGCCTGCCGTACATGGGGTCTGAACGCTATCCGATCTGCCCGCAGGTGTTGCGCTACGTGCGCGGCGCCGACGTGGTGCACGTGCATGGCGTGGACTTTTTCTTCGACTATTTGGCCGCCACCAAGGCGATTCATCGTCGGCCCTTGGTGGCCTCGACGCACGGCGGGTTTTTTCACACGAGTTTCGCCTCGCGCCTCAAGCAGATTTACTTCCGCACCATCACTCGCACGTCGTCGCTGGCGTACGACCGCATCATTGCCACCAGCGCGAACGACGGCGACATCTTCCGGCGCATCGTGCCGGGGAGCCGCCTGTCGGTGATCGAAAACGGCGTCAACGTCGAAAAGTACCGCGACAAGGGTTCGCGCCAGTTGGTGCCGACATTGATCTACTTCGGCCGCTGGTCGGCCAACAAGGGGCTTATCGAAGCGCTGGATTTTCTCGCTGCGCTGCGCGCACGCGATAGCGCATGGCGGCTGATCATTGCGGGGCGCGAGTACGACCACACCGTTGACAGCTTGTCGGCGGAGATCGCGCAACGCGATCTGGCGACGGCCGTGGACCTGGCGCCCAACCCGAGCGACGCAGAGTTGTCCGCGTTGATCGGGCGCGCGAGCTACTTCATCTGCCTGTCGCGGCACGAGGGCTTCGGCATTGCGCCCATCGAGGCGATGAGCGCGGGGTTGATTCCGGTACTGAGTGACATCCCCCCCTTTCGCAGTCTCGTCGAGCAATCGGGGCAGGGCATCCTGCTGCCCGCGGGCGGCGATGTGTCGCCATTGCTGACATTGCATGGCAAGGGCGACTTCGATTACCTGCTGCGCCGTCGCAACACACAGCGATTTGTCGAGCGCTACAGCTGGAGCGCGGTGGCCGACGGTTACGTTGACGTCTATGAGGAGCTGGCCGGTGCGCGGTAACTCAGCGCTCCGCTTCATCGCCGGGTGCGCCTGCGCCGGTGTGGTCCCGTTCGCTCATGCGGCGGCTGACTGCCTCGGATCGGCCCCCTTGCGCGGTGTGAACATGGCGGGCGCGGAGTTCAACCCGCTCAAGCAACCGGGCGTAGCGAACAAGGATTACACCTACCCGCAGCGGGCGGACCTCGCTTACTTCGCCGGGCAGGGCATGAATATCGTACGCGTGCCGATCCGCTGGGAGCGCATCCAGCCCGAGCTGAACCAGCCGCTCGACGAGGCCGAACTCAAACGCCTGAGCGACACGGTGCGCGACGCCAACGCCGTCGGGCTGTGCGTGATCGTCGACGTGCACAACTACGGCGTCTACAAACGCCAGCAACTGGGTAGCGACGCTGTGCCTGTCGCAGCTTTCAGCGATCTGTGGCTGCGTATCGCGCGCGCTTTTCCGGATGCCTCGGGCGTGGCCTTCGGCCTGATGAACGAGCCCAACCTGATTCCCATCGATCGTTGGGCGGGGGCGGCGCGCGCGGCGGTGGCGGCGCTGCGCGAGGGCGGGGCGCGCAATCTGATCCTGGTGTCTGGCGGCCGCTGGAGCGGTGCGCACGAATGGACGAGCGAGTTCGGCGGTATCTCCAACGCGCGCGCATTTGCCGACATCTCGGGCGCGCCGTTGGCGATCGAAGTTCACCAGTACGCCGACAGCGACTATTCCGGCACGCACAACAAGTGCATTCCCGCTGCGCGTGCGGCGGCCACCTTCGACGCAGTCACCAAGTGGGCTCGCGACAACGGCAAGCAACTGTTCCTCGGCGAATTCGGCACGCCGGGCGACGCCGATTGTCTTGCTGCGCTCGACGCCATGCTTGCTCAAGTGAGTGACGCCACCGTGTGGCGCGGCTGGACGTACTGGGCTGCCGGCGCATGGTGGGCGCCGGACTACGTCATGAGCATCCAGCCCCGCAATGGCGTGGACGCACCGCAGCTCTCCGTACTGCGCAAATACCTCAAACCCACGACCACAGGAGCGCGCAAATGAGTGCCAAAGTGCTACTGGTCACCGGCTCCTTTCCGCCCGACGTGTGCGGCGTCGGTGACTATTCTGCGGAGCTGCTCGGCGCGATGCGCGAGCAGGGCATCGATGCCACGAGCTACTACCGCCGCGACTGGCGCGTGACGAGCGTGCTGTCGCATTTCTCGCGGCTGCGTCGTGCCGCGGATGTCATCGTGATGCAGCACCCGACGCAGGGTTACAGCGGACGTGTATCGCCCTATCTGCTGTGTGCGATGCCGCTGGCCAGCCGCAAGATCGTCACCCTGCATGAGTACTCGCGCAAAGGCGCAGCCGGAAAGCTGCTGGCGTATCTGTTCTTTGTCTTTGCCGACCACATTGTCTTTACGGCCGATGCTGAACGCGACGCCGCCTGCCTGGCCGCGCCATGGATTCGCGGCAAGTCGAGCGTGGTGCCGATCGGCAGCAATATCCCGATGCGCGCGCCGCAAGTGCCGCGCGTGGACGTGGCGTACTTCGGCTTGATCCGTCCCGGCAAGGGGCTCGAAGAATTTGTCGACGTGCTGCGTGCCATGGGCAAGCGAGCCGCCGGTTTGAAGATCGCGCTGATCGGGCAGACCGTTCCCGGCTTCGAGGCGTTTTCCGACGAGACCTTTGCCACGCTGCGCGAAATGGGCGTCGAGCTTGTCCTCAATCGCAGCGGCGAGGAGGTGGCCGACTTGCTGTCGAGCACGCGCGTCGCACTCCTACCGTTCCCCGACGGCGTGACGCGCCGGCGTGGTTCCGCACTGGCGGCAATGGGTAACGGTGCTCTGTTGGTGACTACGCGCCCGCAGACCGAGGCCGATTTCTTTGAAGGCCTGTGCGTCATGCGCGACAGCATTCGTGAGCTGGCCGATGTCACGCTGGCCGCCGTTGCCAACCCGGAGCCGACGCGAGGTGTGCGCGACGCCGGCATGGCTTACGCGCAGTCGTTGTCGTGGTCGTCGATCGCGCAGTCGTACAACGGGATCGTCTCGCGCATCGAAGGGAGAGCGGTATGAGTCCCGTGCCCAAGCGCCGCAAACAGAATGAAGCGTCATATCGCTCTGCTTTCAGTTCTCACACCTGGCTTGGCGGATTCCCCATCGCCACGCATACCACCAGCACGCTGAGCGACGCGCTGATCGCGGCAGACGCCGATGGGCAGCGTCGTGTGCTGTTCTTCGCCAACACCAATTTCGTCGTGCAGTGTCAGCCGCTGCTGCCGCGCATGGCGTCGCCTGAGGTAGTGATCGTGAATGACGGCATCGGACTGGATATCGCGTCGATGCTGGTGCACCGCACGCGCTTTATCGAGAACCTCAACGGTACCGACTTTGTGCCGTCCTTTCTGAAGGCGTTTCCGCGCCGCGTGCGCGTGGTGTTGCTTGGCGCGCGGCCCGGCGTGGCAGCGCGTGCCGGGCAGGCCTTGGCGCAGGCGACGGGGCAGAGCGTGGTCGGCGCCATCGACGGATATGAAGGCATGCGTGGCCCGGACCTCATTCAACGCGTGAACGCGCTGCGCCCCGACGTGGTGCTCGTCGCCATGGGCAACCCGATGCAGGAGCAGTGGATTCTCGATCACGCCGATGAGATCGGCGCACGTCTGCTGATGGGTGTGGGGGCGTTGTTCGATTTCATGTGCGGCGACAAGGCCCGCGCGCCCGAATGGGTGCGGCGGCTGCACATGGAGTGGTTTTACCGGCTCACGCTCGAGCCGACTCGACTGGCTCGCCGCTACACCGTGGATATCGGCGTCTTCCTGGCGCTATGCCTGCGCCATGGTCGGCGGCCGTTCGCCGCACAAAGTTCGCAACCTGCCTGAGGAGTCCGTTTTCATGAACCAGTCCAGAGTGGTCGACGTCATCATCCTGTCGTGGAACCGTGTCGATGACACCATCGCCGCCATCGCCAGCGCCCATGAACAGGTTGGCGTGGAACATCGCGTTCTTATCGTCGACCAGGGCAGCGAGCCCGACAATCTGGCGCGGCTCGAAGCCTTTCTTGCGGACAAGCCGCGCGCCGTGTTGCAGAAGCTCGGTCGCAATCTCGGCGTGGCTGGCGGGCGCAATGCCGCCACCGCCATGGGGAGTGCGCCGTATGTCGTGGCGCTCGACAGCGATGCCGAATTCAGCGATCCGCATCAGTTGGCGCGTGTTGTAGAGGTGATGGGCCGCGACCACAGGCTGGCGGCTATCGGGTTCCGCATCGACAACTTCTTTACCGGCCGCAACGACGATACGTCGTGGGACTACCCCGGGACGGGCAATCGGCCCGAGGCGCGTTTTTCGACCACGCGTTTCATCGGCGCCGGGCACTGCATTCGTCGCAGCGCGTTCGAGGCGGTGGGCGGTTACGACGAACGGCTCTTCTTCTGCTGTGAAGAGATCGATCTGGCCTATCGCATGATCAATCTCGGCATGCGCATCGAGTACGTGCCCGACGTGGCGATCCGCCACAAGGTGTCGCCCGAGCATCGTGTCTTCTGGGGCAAGGGGCGTTACTTCTACACGGTGCGCAACAGCCTCTATTCCAAATACAAATACGGTGCGCCACTGAGCAAGCTCGTCATGGCTGCGTGCGCGTACGTGATGAAGGGCTTTTCCAACGGCATCGCGTGGGAAGCGGTACGCGGCATTCGCGCTGCGATCCCGATGTGCCGTGCTTTCGCCCGCGACCCCGAACCGGTGCGCCGCACCTATCGACTCAACTCTGCCGCCCTGTCGTACATCGAAGCGCGCGAGCCATGGCGCAACGACGGCATGGTGCAGAAGCTGCAACGCCAACTGATCCGACTACCACATCAAGGATGAACGACATGCTGAGAACCAGACAGGACGAGACGCTCAAGCGCGACCGTGGCTCGGATGCCGAGGCGATGCGTGCCATCAAGGAGCGGCTGGCCGACATTACCCGCTACGTGCCGCAGGACAAACCGGTGGTGTATCTCGACTATCCGATGTATCTGAACGTGGGTGATCTGCTGATCATGCAGGGGACGGAGAAGTTCTTTGCCGACTATGGCTACAACGTCGCCATGCGCGCGTCGGGCGTGAATTACTCACCAACGGTGGGGCGGCGCATTCCGCACGACGCCACCATCGTGCTGCAAGGCGGCGGCAACTTTGGCGATCTGTATCCGGACCACCAGCGCATGCGTGAGTCGATCATCGCCAACTTCCCCGACAACAAGATCGTGGTGTTCCCGATGAACGTGCAGTTCATGTCGGAGGATGAGCGCCAGCGCTCGGCGGCGATCTTCCGTCAGCACAACGACCTGACACTGCTGGTGCGCGACGAGGCGTCACTGGAAGACCTGTACGGTGCCTTCTCGCGCCGCGTGGTGCTCATGCCCGACATGGCCCATCAATTGTGGGACGACCACTATGTGCCGCCCGGCCCCTTGCGTGACACGCTCTACCTCATCCGTCGCGATATCGAGGCCGTGCCGGGCCAGAACGGGCGCGACAGTTCGTTCGACTGGGACGATCTGATCAGCGATGCGCGCAAGCACTCGTATCGCATGATCTGCAAGGGCATGCGACTGGAAGGCATCACGGCGCAGCAGTTCGGCATGGGGCGCGCGTGGTATCGCTTCTGCGACGGCCTGGTTGGCGAAATGCGCAATGTGTTCGAGGCGCATCGCGAGGTGGTCACGAGCCGCATGCACGGCTGCATCTTCGCTGCGCTGCTGAAGAAGCCTGTGAAGTTTGCGGATAACTCGTACGGCAAGCTGGGGCGGTATTACGACTTGTGGTTGCGTGACGTGAAGAGCGTTACGCCAGCGCATTGAGGATGGCGGCCATGTCTCGCAGCCGATTCGTTCGCGAATGGCGTCGCATGTTGTTGCATCGAAACAGCAGGCCGAAATGTGCAGATGCACGTTGGTCGCCTAGCGCACGGAGGCTGGCATGAGTGCTCATCGTGGCCGGGTTGCGCGTTCGTTGGTGTGGACGACGCTCGAGAGTTTCGGGCTGTGCGGCGTGTCGCTGATTTCGCTGGTGGTGTACGCGCGCTTTCTGTCGCCGACCGAACTGGGCGTGACGGCGATGGCCTTGTCGATCGTGCAGATCCTGAACATTCCGGTGGAGATCCTCTTTCACGATGCGTTGGTGCAACGGAAGGAGGCGACACGGCGGCACTTCGATACCGCGTTCTGCGGATACCTGGTGCTCGGCGTGGTACTCGGCGCGGTGTGTTGGTTCGGTGCAGGCGAGATGTCATCGGCCTTGGGTGAGCCAGCCATGGCGCCGGTGTTGCAGTGGATGGGACTGTCGCTGCCGTGCATGGGCGTGGGTAGTGTGCTGATTGCATGGCAGCGGCGCGCAATGGAGTTCCGGCCGCTGGCGATCCGCTCGCTTGGCGGGAGACTGTCGGGCGGACTCGTCGGTATCGGGATGGCGCTGGCGGGGGCGGGCGTGTGGTCGATCGTGGCGCAACAGGTGTTGATGGTGGCGTTCTCGTCCGCTGCGCTGTGGGTGTTGGCGTCTGATCGGCCGCGACTGCGCTTTCATTGGACGGAGTGCAAGGAGCTGCTGTCCTTCGGTGTGTTCACCACGACCTATCAGCTCATCGCCGGCAGCATCCAGCGCGTGTTCACCCTGATGCTGGGCGCCTTCCTCGGGAGTGAGGTGACGGGGTATTTCAACCTGGCCTTCCGCAGTGTCAACGTGCTGCGAGACCTGTTTGCCGGTGCGGTGTCGCAATTGTCGCTGCCGTTGTTCTCGCGTCTGCAGGGCGACGCAGTTGCTTTGCGGGCGGCCTATGCGTCTGCCGTGCAGTTCTCGTGTGCGCTGATGTTCCCACTGTTCACCGGGTTGGCCGTATGTGCCCCCGAGGTGGTGACGGTGGCGTTCGGTGATCGCTGGCTGGTGGCCGCACCCTTGTTCGCCGCGATGGCGCTGCTCACGTACCAGTACTTCTCTCGCATGTTCGCCATGCCGCTGATGAATGCGGCGGGGCGACCGTCGATGCCGCTGATCGGCATCAGCCTTCAATTGATCTTCGTGGTTGCCGCGATGTGGCTGTTCGGCCGCGAGTCGCTGTGGTGGGCGGCCGTCGCGTGGGCTGGCCGTCTGTTGGTGAGCACGCCGGTGGACATGTTCATTTTGCGTCGCACGACCGGCCTCGGTCTGGCGGATCAGTGGCGTGGCGTGCCGCGTCTGCTGGTGTGCGCGGTGGGCATGGGGGCGATGGTGCTGGGCGTACAACACATGCTGGCCGCGTGGCCCGCCACGCATCGCCTGCCGGTGATGATCGCTGTCGGTGCGTTGGCGTACCCGGCTTTGTTGTGGCTGCTCGACCGCGACCTGATGCGGCGGGTGGCGCGCTTCATGGGCGAGGTGGTACGCCGTCGCACGGCTGCCGCCACGGCGTGACGCGGCGTTCTGAATTCGAAGAAGAGGATCTGCATATGACCTGGATAAAACAACTCAACCCGAGCATTCCGGCCGATGCGCAGTTGGAACGCCATGTGCCGGTGCTCGATGGGCTGCGCGGCATCGCTTCGTTCTGGGTGCTGCTGGCGCACGTGCAGATGCTGTCCGGTCTGCGCTATACGCCGGTGATGTCGTGGGGCGGGCTGGCGGTGGATCTGTTCATGCTCATCTCGGGCTTCTTGATGACGCATCAATACATGCTTCGCCGTGAGCGCGAACCGTGGGAGGCGCCGGCGTCGTGGAGCCGGTTCTGGCTGCGTCGGTTCTTTCGCATTGCACCGCTGTACTACGTGATGCTGTTTGTGTCGCTGGCAGCCGGCGCGTATTTGTGGGACATGCGTGACATTCTCGGTGCGCTGTACGAACCGGCGGTGACCTTGCCGGAGCGCTACCTCGACACGGGCTTCGGCAACGTGTTCATGCACCTGAGCTTCCTGTTCGGAATGGTGCCTCACTACGCCTTCCGCACGCCGTTGCCCGACTGGTCGATCGGGCTGGAGATGCAGTTCTATTTTGTGTTCCCGTTCCTGATCCTGCTATGCCAGCGCATCGGCATCGTCGCAGCAGGCCTGCTGTCGATCGGTGCGTGCCTGGCGCTGCGCGTGGCCTTCCCCGGTTACTTTGAAGGCTTTGCGATGCCAGCCTTTCTGCCTATCAAGCTGTACGTGTTTTTCATTGGCATGTGGGTGGCGTCCTCGCGCGTGACGGGGTCGATGCGCACACCGCTCGTGGTGGCGGTGCTGATCTGCTTCGGCACGTACATCGGCACGGGACTGACCGAGGCGCTGGCGCGCTTGCTGATGGTGGTGGCCTTCTTCTATCTGTTCGACAACGGCAGCCTGTGGCGTGTCCCCGGCATCGACACCGTGCGCGCAAGCGTGGTGCGCGTCTGCAGTTCGCGCCTGGCGGTGTTTCTGGGGGACACGTCGTATGCGGTGTATCTGGTGCACCTGTTGGTGCTGATGCCCGTGGCCGGCAATTTTGCGTTGCGCGAGAGCTATCGCCAGCTCGGTGAATGGGAACGCTTCGGGCTGTGTTTCGCGATCAGCACGCCGATCATCTATGCGCTGGCGTGGGTGCTGCATCTGTGTATCGAGCGACCGGGCATCAGCATGGGCCGCAATGTGGTGGACGGCGTCTCACGCGCGTGGCTGCCGCGCATGCGGCGTGCGCCTACAGACGGTTCGCTGTGAGCGCGTGAACATTACGAACGATTCGTTGAACAGCAGGGAGAGACTCTATGGCAAAGGCAATCATCCTGGCGGCAGGCCAGGGCACGCGCGTACGACCGCTTACCAAGGATCTGCCCAAGCCGATGATTCCGATACTCGGCAAGCCAGTGATGGAATACCTCATCGAACATCTGGCGCGCTACGGTATCCGCGAGATCATGGTGAATGTGGCCTATCACCACAAACGCATCGAAGAGTACTTTGGCGACGGCCATCGCTGGGGCGTGACCATCGGGTATTCATACGAAGGCGTCTATGAGAACGGCGACATTCTGCCGCGCCCGTTGGGCTCGGCCGGGGGCATGCGGCGCATCCAGGATTTCTCGGGTTTCTTCGACGAGACGACGCTGGTGATCTGCGGTGACGCGATCGTCAACCTGGACATCGGCGCAGCACTCCATGAGCACAAATCGAAAGGCGCGCTGGCGAGCGTGGTGACGCTGGACGTGCCGCGTGAAGAGGTCATCAATTACGGCATTGTCGAGGCTGACCCGGAAGGCCGCATCATCTCGTTCCAGGAGAAGCCCAAGCCCGAGGACGCGCGCTCCACGTTGGCCAGCACGGGCATCTACATTTTCGAACCGGCCGTGGTGTACATGATTCCGCAAAACGGGGCTTATGACATCGGCGGCCAATTGTTTCCCGACATGGTGGAGAAGGGCGTGCCGTTCTATGCGCAGAAGCGCTTCTTCAACTGGATAGACATCGGTCGCGTGACCGATTACTGGTCGGTGCTCCAGCGCGTGCTACGCGGTGAGGTGGCGCAGATGGACATGCCGGGCAAGGAGGTGCGCCCCGGCGTGTGGGTGGGCATCAATACCAACGTTGATTGGGACAACGTGCGCATCGAAGGACCGGTCTACATCGGGTCAAGCGTGCACATCGAACCGGGCAGCACGGTGATTGGGCCAACGTGGATCGGCCATGGCAGTCATTTGCGTCGTGGCAGCCGCGTCGATAGCAGCGTGCTGTTCGAGTACACCCGTATCGGTGAGGGCATGAAGTTCAAAGAGATGATCGTATCGCCCCAGTATTGCGTGGATCGCGCGGGGAACACCACCTTTGTGGGCGACGATCGCTGCCCACTGCGTTGGGGCGACGCGCGCGCGTGATGCTTGTCACGCGCATGGCCGAACTTAAGGGCAGGGGCGCGTGCGCTTGCCGACTGCTAAAACGAGAGAAGAGGTGAAGCGGGACACGCGTGCGCACGCGTGCGCGTCTTTGTGCGGCGACATGCCGCCGCAGGCAGGTAGTACTCCCACTCGTTGACGATACCGGCAGCAGACAGGCCGCCGTCGGACGGGTTTTCTTTGCGTTGCCCGACTCGCGAAGAACTATGGCCCAGCACGATCCGCAAATCGCAAGTGCAGTGGCGGTGCCATCGACCGGCAGGCGTAGTCTTATCGTGCGTGCCGCACTCCCGTTGGGGGCATTCACCTTTGCCGTGTTGTTGGTGAGTCTGAGCCTTGGCGGCTCTTATATGCTGGCGCTCGGTGCGACCACACCCAGCGTCGCGGCCATCGCGGCAGTGCGCTCCGCCAAGCCGAGCATGATCGTCAGTCGCGACGGCGTGATACTGGCGAGCATCGGTCGCTGGCAGCAGACACCCGTACCTTTGTCGCAGATTTCTCCCTATGTGGTCCAAGCGCTCATCGCCACCGAGGACCAGCATTTCTATGAACATTCCGGCATCGACATTCCACGCACCGTGATGGCTGCGTGGAACACGCTCAATGGCGAGACGCAGGGCGGCTCCACGATCACGCAGCAATTGGCGCGCAACCTGTTCCCCGATGAGATCGGCCGCGACCGCAATGTGCAGCGCAAGCTGCGCGAACTCATCACCGCGATGAAGATCGAGCGCGCGATGAGCAAGGACGAGATTCTCGAAACCTATCTCAACACCGTGCCGTTCCTCTACAACGTGGTGGGCATCGAGATGGCGGCGCGCACGTATTTCAGCAAATCGGCGTCGCAACTCGGGCCGGCCGAGGCCGCCACGCTCGTCGGCATGCTCAAGGGGACGTACTACTACAACCCGTTCTTGCAACCGGCGCGTTCGCTCACACGGCGCAACGTGGTGCTCCAGCAGATGGTGCGAGACGGTCAGCTCACGCCCCAGCATTACGAAGCGCTGGCGCGGCAGCCGTTGCACGTGAGCTTCAATCGTCCGCGTGAGGCACCGGATGTGGCACCGCATTTCACCAACTGGGCGCGTCGCTGGCTGACCGATTGGGCCGAGCGCAACGGGCGCGATCTGCGTACCGAAGGGCTGGTGATCGAGACCACGCTCGACACGCGCATGCAGGCCGAAGCCGAAGCGGTGGTCGCGCGCCAGACGGAGTCCTTGCAGGCGGTGGCCGACGTTGAATGGGGGCGCCCGGAAGACGGGGTGATTTCGAATACCACCGAGCTGTATGAAAAGCTGCGCCCGCGCACGGAGCCGTTTGCTTATTTCTGGAAGCAACGCCCGGATCTGCTCAACGCTTTTGTCCGCGAGACGCCTCAATACCGAGCCGCGGTGCGCGACGGCTACACATCGCAACAGGCAATCGAACAACTGCGTGGCGATGACGCGTTCATGCAGCGAATCCGCGCGGCAAAGACGCGGCTGGAAGCCGGCCTTCTCGCCATGGACCCACAGACAGCCGAGGTGCGAGTGTGGGTAGGCAGTCGTGATTTCGACCAGGACCAATTCGATCACGTGGTGCAGGCAGCGCGGCAACCGGGGTCCACCTTCAAGCCGATTGTGTACGGCGCCGCGCTCGAAGCCGGCATCAGTCCATGGCGACGCTACGACGCCGCGCCCGTGTGGGTGAGGTTGTCCGATGGTCGCTGGTGGCGTCCGACCGACATGGCCGGTCATGCCAACCCTGGCGTGATGACGCTGCGCGACGCGCTCATTCGTTCGCGCAACACGGTGACGACACGCGTGATGCAACAGGTGGGGTTGCCAAGCATCGTCGGGCTTGCTCGCGGGCTTGGCGTCAAGCACAGCCCGTTGGCGGTGGTGCCGTCGCTTGCGCTGGGCACGAGCCCTGTCACCTTGTTCGAGATGGTGAGTGCGTACTCCAGTATCGCTCGGCAGGGCGTGTACAAGCAGCCGGTGCTGATAAGCAGAATCGTTGATCGAAACGGTCAAGAGGTGGTGCGTTTCGGTGCGCCACCGCCGAGGCAGGCCATGTCGCGCGATGCGGCCGTGGACCTCATCGACATCATGCGCGGCGTGGTGACGCAGGGCACGGGCTACGCGATTCGCGGGCGCTTTGGCATTACCGCGGACGTTGCCGGCAAGACCGGTACCACGCAGAACAACACCGATGGCTGGTTCATCCTGATGCACCCGCAGTTGGTGGTGGGCGCATGGGTCGGCTTCAATGATGCGCGGGTAACGCTGCGCAGCAGCTATTGGGGGCAGGGGGGACACAACGCAATCATGCTGGTGGGAGACTTCTTCTCGCAGGCGTTGGGACGTGATTGGGTCGATGCTTCTTCGCGCTTTCCGCGTGCGGTGCATGCCGCGCCGCCGCCACCGCCGCCGCCGGCATTCGATGATCCACCTGCGGCACCGACGGCGACGGATGTACCCATCCAGGCACACGGTGGTGGCCGTGTCGTGCCGCTGGATATGACGCCGCTGCAACCGGCGGAAATTCCGGTCGGTGCGGCGCCGACCGCGTCGGTTTCACATCTGCTCGACCCGGCCGATTTGAGCGCCGGGCGCAGCGCGGAACCGCTGCCGTAATGTGGCATGTGATTTGCTCAATCGTGGCAACGTGCCACACAGGAGAGCAAACCATGCAAACCACTTTGCACCTTCAGCAACCGTCGCAATCCGATCAAGACGAGACGCCACGCGAACCCGCTACGCCGGATGAACTGCTCGGCGACGACGATGAATCGCTTGAGCACCCCGACGATGCGGTCGAAGTCAACGACGCTGATTGAGCCGATGACGAAGCGCTCCTGATCTTGCGTCGTTTGGTCGTTGCGGTGAACGGCGCCTTCGGGCGCCGTTTTGCTGTCTGCGAGATTCGAGGGGAAAGGGCGGATGCCATTCGCGCCGCGGTCCGTGCGGCGGATTGCGCTGCTGTGTCCGCATCCGTGTCGGCGAGGCGCTGGGCGTGCCGGTTGCTGTGCGCATTCACTATGTCGCTCGACGCTTACAGGTATGCGATGCGTTGTACAAACGCGCTACCGTTTGAAAGAAGCGGTATGCGTTTTCAGGGGCGTATGCCTCATCGGATTCAGCGATTCTCTGAATCTTGTTTGTAAATAAATGTAAGTAAAATGTCGTGATTCCGGTCACATTTCCGATTGTGACCGGAGCCATTTGTGCGATGCCGCAATGACATCGCCTCGCAATCTGTGCGCCAGCACGTCATGTTGTCCGCGCGAACGCCACGAGTTGCCAGACTGGGCAGACGTTGCACCTGGTTTGTCTGCCGATGAAACGGACGCTTTCCGTACCGGTTGTTCGACAAGCGATGTCGATTGAATGCTGTGTGCGGCGATGGTGTTGTGCGGAAAATGCCCGCGGCATAGCCGACAGAATTTGTATCAATGCGAATAATCCCATTTCATACCCCCTTGGCTTGCGAGTGCATGCCGGCTGACTAGATTGCAGGAGTCCTCACCCGGGGGACGGCCGGCCATATTCGTTGTTCCTAACAGACCGGCTCAACACTGCTGTTCTCAAGGCACCAGGAGGGATCACATGTTGCGCAAACTCTTTGTCGGATTGCTCGTGGCGCTCGCCTTCACGGCGGCGCATGCGGCGTCCAATCGGCCTTCGGGCTACAAGACGATCTGCAAGATCGGGGAGACCTGTTACGTGGTTGGTTCGGTGAGCGTGGCGTTTGGCGCTGCCGATCTGTTTGTCTACAAGACGTTGTCCGGTACGTTCACATGTACGGTAGCGACCTTCGGTTCGGACCCGAATCCGGACAAATCCGTGAAGGAATGCTCGATTCCCACCAGCGCATCGGGCGGCACGGGTACGGGGGGCGGTTCTTCGAGTTCGAGCAGTTCGAGTTCGTCGTCGTCCTCGAGTTCGTCGTCCACGGGCGGCTCGTCGGCATGCACGCCGGGCACGACGATCACCGGCACGGTGGACTGTGGCGGCAAGACGGTGGGCACGGCCTGTAACGGGCAGTCGGAAAGCCAGCAGCCGGTCTTCACGCTGGCCGACGGCGCCACGATCAAGAACGTGCGCATCAACGCCAACGCAGCCGACGGCATCCACTGCAAGGGCAACTGCACGCTGCAGAACGTGGTGTGGGAAGACGTCTGCGAAGACGCCGCCACCATGGAGGGGGGCTCGGGCAAGGTGATGAACATCACCGGCGGCTCGGCGGCCAATGCCGACGACAAGGTCTTCCAGCACAACGGCATCGGCTCGACGATGAACATCAGCAACTTCACCACCACAGGTTCGATCGGCAAGCTGTACCGCTCGTGCGGTGACTGCGATGGCAACGGCGGCCCGCGCAAGGTGAACATCACCAACGTGAAGATCGAGAAGACCGGCTCGGTGGTGGGCATCAACAGTAACTACGGCGACGTGGCGACGATCCGCAGCCTGCAGATCAAGGGCTACAAGTCGGGCAGCCCGGCGGTGTGCGTGACCTACAAGGGCGTCACCGACCACAACGGCGAGTCGAGCAAGATCGGCGAGCAGTGGAACACCACCAACTGTAACGTCAGCAAGACCGACGTGACGGCGTACTGATCGCGTTTGCGTGGGCACGGCGGACCGCGAATGGGGTCCGCCGTTTTTCATCCCGAATGCGAGGGACGAAAAAAACGGCGCCGTGAAGGCGCCGTTTTTGTGGTCACGCAGCGTGAGCGATTACAGCTTGCCTGCGCCTGCGTTGGCCTTGACGTATGCCGGAACCTGATCGGTCGGGATCGGCTTGGAGCCATACAGCGTCGGCTTCCAACCCACATCGGCTGTGACCTGCGACTTCGGATTCGGCTTGTTGGCCGCAGCCAGCAGATCCACCGGCTTGCCGTTGAACCACGAACCCTGGTCGAAGAACACCTTGCCGCCCTGAATGACGACGGCGTAGATCGGGTCGCTGTTCTTGATCTCGAAGTAGTTGTTCTCCGAGTAGATCTGCGAATCCTTGCCGATGCCAAAGCCTGCACGGAAGATGTTGTTGCCGCCGTGTTCCTTGATGGCCTTCTCGTGGTTCTGCGCGTCGGTCAGCTTCGGATCGGGCGCGCCGGACGAGTCACCGCTAATGTAGTTGTTGTACGTGTGCACCTTGCCGAAGCGCACGCGCGGCAGGCGCTGACCACTGTTGTCGAACCAGTTGTGGTGGTAGGTCGTGAACAGCTTGCCCGGATCGAGCTTGTTGCTGTCGCTGCCACCGATCAGCGACGTCTTGTCGTGATCCTTGAACAGGTTGTACGACAGGGTGACGAAGTCGCCGCCGTTGGTGATGTCGACCAGGCCGTCGTGGTGCTGGACCTTCTGTTCGACCTGGTTGTGCGGGTACGGGAAGACCGGCGGGAACAGCTTGTCCGGACGATCGCCGTCATTGAACGTGCAGTGGTCGATCCACACACGCTTGCCGCCGTTGACCGAGATGAGGTCGTATTCCGAGTTCCAGCGGCCACCCGGGCACATCTGCGGGCCGGTCTTGGCGTTCAACGAAGGCTTCTTGGCAACCCGCGTAGCTCTTGTCGATCTTGAAGCTATCGCCCGGATCCCACTGCGGGAAGTAGTCGAAGGAATCCTGGAACGTGATGTTGCGGATGATGACGTTCTCGGTGCCTTCGCCGATCCACAGGTTGCCCTTGACGATCTTGGCGTCGCTGTCCGCGCCGATGATCGACGTGTTGGACGTGATGTTGATCAGAATGCGCGCCTTTTGCGCCTTCTGACCCTTTTCACGCAGTTCTTCCTGCGTGCCCGTCAGGTCGCGCACCGGGCGGCCCTTTTCGAGCTTCACGTTCCACTTGGCCGGCGCGTAGTCCTTCTTGTACTGCTCGAAGTCGTAGCCAGCGGGCGCGTAGTCCTTTTCGAACAGTTCCTTGTTGTTGTCATCGACCGACAGGTTGATCGTGCCCTTGATGAAGATGATCTTGGCCACGTTCGGGTTGCCGCCGGCATTGAGCGCCTTGACCAATTCAGCACGATTGGTCGCGGTGTAAACGTTCTCGGCCTTGGCCTTCGAACCGCCGTCTGTGCCCGGGCCTTGTGCTGCCCAGCCGTCGTTGGCGGGCAGCGCTTGCCTCGCGATCTGCTCGGCAGACAGGCCACCGGCGGGTTTGGATGCGTCCATGCCCGAGCAGCCGGCAAGGATGCCGACAGACACGAGCGCAGCGCTCAATGCGCAAAGTTTCATAGATGCGTCTCCTGGAATTTTCAGTCCTCCCCGCTTGCGCGGGCGGAGCTAGGGTAACCCCCGTCAGCCAATGCCGGCAACCACTTCGGAAAGCCGCATGACAGCAAGGAGTTATCGGTCTCATGGCGCGGTGCACCATTTTCGTACAAAAACGAATCCGGCCAGCCCGGCATTGTGAGCTTTCTACGTTTTCCGGAATACGGGTTTTGTCAGAAAAAACGCTGAATTCGAGCGCGCCCCAGGCCCCCCATTGTCGATCAATGACTTGGCGAGTTTTCCCAACAGTTACCCACAGAGTCATTCACAAAAACTGTGAACAACCTGCGAACTCCGGCCCCGTGCCGTTGTCATCAAAGTCGCTGGACTGGCTTGGGGCTCGGACGGCGGCTAGAGTTCATACGATCAGTGTGACGCGCGACCTTGACGGGGGATATGCACATGGCAAGCGGAAACGTGTTTCGTGGCTGGGCGACGAGCGGGCCTCATCAACCCTTGCAGCCGCTGGAGTTCGACGCAGGCGAGTTGGGTGACGAGGAGGTCGAGGTCGAAATCGACTACTGCGGCATCTGTCACTCGGACCTGTCGATGGTCGACAACGAATGGGGCATGACCCAATACCCGTTCGTTCCCGGCCATGAAGGGGTGGGACGGGTGGTGCGACTGGGGTCGCACGCCAAGGGCTTGAGCCTGGGGCAGGTGGTGGGCGTGGGCTGGAACCGTGGTAGCTGCATGCACTGTCATTCCTGCATGAGCGGCGCACATCATTTATGTAACGAGGTTGAGGCGACTATCGTCGGGCGCCACGGTGCATTTGCCGACCGCATTCGTTGTCATTGGGCCTGGGCCATTCCGCTGCCGGATGGTGTTGATCCGGCCGAGGCCGGGCCGCTGTTCTGCGGCGGTATCACGGTGTTCAGCCCGCTCGTCATTCACGATATCAAGCCGACGCAGCGCGTGGGGGTCGTGGGCATTGGCGGGTTGGGGCACATGGCGATCCGCTTTCTGCACGCGTGGGGATGCGATGTAACGGCGTTCACGTCGTCGGCCGGCAAACGCGACGAAGCGTTGGCGCTGGGCGCGGATCAGGTTGTGTCGAGTACCGACAGTGGCGCGTTGGCAGGTGTTGCCGGCACGCTCGATATGGTGCTGGTGACGTCCAATGCGGCGCTGGACTGGAACGCATACATCGCCGCGCTGGCCCCGCAAGGAAAGCTGCATATCGTGGGCGCTGTGCTGGAGCCGATTCCGGTGTCAGTTTTCAGCCTGATGGGCGGGCAGAAGAGCCTGGCAAGTTCGCCTACAGGGTCTCCTTCTACGATGGCCGACATGCTGGCTTTCTGCGCACACCACGGCATCGTGCCCCAGGTCGAACACTTTCCGGTCAGCCGCATCAACGATGCCATGCAGCATCTGCGCGATGGCAAGGCACGCTATCGCGTCGTGCTCGACATGCACGAGTGAGGCATCTGCAGTATTACAGGAGCATCCATGATGGCCTCTCCCACTCTTCAATTGAATGACGGACGCCTGATGCCGCAGTTGGGGCTCGGCGTCTGGCAGGCCAGCGTCGAACAGGCCGGTGATGCCGTTCGCACGGCGCTTGAATGCGGCTATCGGTCGATCGACACAGCCGCGATCTACGAGAACGAGGAGGGCGTCGGCCAGGGGCTGCGGGACGCTGGCGTGCCGCGCGACCAAGTATTTGTGACGACCAAACTGTGGAACGAATCACAAGGTTACGACGAAGCACTGCGTGCCTTGCCGGCAAGCCTCGATCGACTCGGGCTGGAGTATGTGGATCTGTTTCTTATCCACTGGCCGGCGCCGCAGCGCGGGCGATTCGTCAACAGTTGGCGGGCGCTGGCACATCTGCGCAATGACGGGCGGGTACGTTCGATTGGAGTTTCCAACTTTACGGCGGCGCACCTTCAGCGCTTGTTCGATGAAACCGAAATCACGCCTGCGGTGAATCAGATCGAACTGCACCCGTACTTGCAGCAGCGCGAATTGCGTCATTTCCACGCGCGCTTCGGCATCGTGACGGAAGCCTGGAGCCCGCTGGGACAGGGGCAAGTGCTCCAGGACGCCACCGTTGTCCGTATCGCGCGCAAGCACGGCCGCTCGCCGGCTCAGGTCGTCATCCGCTGGCATCTCGATTGCGGTCACGTGGCGATTCCGAAATCCGTTACGCCTCAGCGCATCCGGGAGAACTTCGACGTGTTTGGCTTCCGACTCGACGCCGAAGACATCGCCGCGATCGATGACCTCGATCGCAATCACCGCATCGGCCCGCACCCCGACCGATTTTTCTGACATTTCTGCCTTAAAGCTGGTGAATGCCCGACATCTGCCCGATGGGGTAGTGTCGGTAAGGCATTGGTCTGGCTCTATTTTTGTTATTTGTAGGGGTTTGTCCTAGGTTTTTGTGTTTTTGATCGAATGATATTTGTCGCCCTTGTGGCGCTTGGGACCAGTAACATCCGCCGCGCGGAAACCCCTCTCAGTGGTTGTTTCCGGAAACACATAGAGGCGCGCCAATGAGCTGCGCCCAATACTGGCAACCAGGAGGAGACAAATGTCAGACCACACCATGTGGCGCATTGGCGCTGCAAGCTTTTTCTCGATCGCGCTCGCCGCATGCGGCGGGGGAGGCGGCGACGGTTCGCCCAATTCTCAGGGGCAGGGTTCCAGCAGCACGAGCAGTGTCAGCAGTTCGAATGGATCCAACAGCTCTACTTCAAACTCGTCCAGCTCGACCAGCAGCACCAGTTCTTCTGGCGGTTCGCAGTCTTCCAGTTCGTCGTCCGTGGCGGGTAATTGCACGGCGCCGGCGGCGTCGCGCAACTACACCGTGCCGGCCGGGTATGTCGACGCCAAGTCGCTGACCGACACCACTGCTGCGCTGTACTGGAGCGGCTTTGCCAAGATGGGCGTGCGTTCCTATCTGCCGGCGAGCGATCCCATCAATACGGATAACCACGTGGCGACCGCCACGCCGGCGCCGGGTACGCCGACGGTTTATCCCACGATTTCGTCCGATCCGACTGGCGGTTGCCTGACGGTCGAACGCGAAGTCGCTCCGCTCAATGGTTGGCACAGCTATTACCGTGGCGACAACACGGTCGGCAATCACAAGCAGGTGCTGGTGACCGGCGGCGCTTCGGCGGCCGACAACCGCGTCTATACCTGCGGCACCAAGCAGTGCATTTTTGACGCGATCCGCGAAGCCAAGAACGAGCCGAAGATCATTCGCGTGTACGGCAACATCGACATGCGTGTCGAGACCGACGGGTTCAAGGACTTCACGAGCTGGGACGACCAGAAGGCATCGTCGATCCTGTTGCCGTCGAACACGACGCTGATCGGTATCAACGCGCCGGACGGTTCGCCCGCGCGCCTGATCTCCGCACAGATCGAAATCGGCAAGGAGTTCGCCAGCACGGTCGAACAGCAGCCTCGCCGACTATGAGTACTGGCTCAAGACGCTGAAGAAGCCGCAGGAAGACTACCCGGGCTGGACGCGCAACGTCATCGTGCGCAACCTGTGGATCCAGACCAACTGGGACGTGCAGCCTGAAGGTAGCTCCGACGCGTATTACGATGGCATGGCCATCGCGATGGCGCAGCAGGTGTGGGTCGACCACGTGACGATCACCGACGGCCAATACAACGACGTGTTCGTCAAGGCTAACGGCGGCGGCACGCGCCACGACGGTGCGCTGGACATCATCCGTGGCTCGGACTACATCACCGTGTCGAACAGCTCGTTCATCGACCACGGCAAGACCACGCTGGTGTCCAACAGCGACTCGGGTCGTCAGTGGAGCGATGAAAACCGCTTCCACGTGACCTTCTATGCCAACCACTACAAGGACACGGCACAACGTGTTCCGCGCGTGCGTTGGGGCCAGGTGCACATCTTCAACAACTACGTCGAGGGTGATCGCGAGGCCAAGACGGTTTCGGCATACGAAGGCGGCGTTGGCGTCGGCTACAAGGGCGATGTGTTCATGGAAAGCACGCTGTGGGAAATCCAGCCGACCAAGCAGACCGAGGCATGCAACAAGATCGTTGTCGACCATGGCGGCGGCATCAGCTTCCGTCAGAACAACACCTGGCTGAAGAGCAACAAGTACTTGGCCAGCGGTCTGGATGTGACGACGACGCTGGCTGCTTGTGGCTTGCCCTCCGATGTGAAGTGGACGCCGCCGTACACCTACACGGTCGAAGCCAATCCGCTGAACCTCGCCGCCATCGTCAAGGCCAATGCGGGCGCAGCGCGTATCGGCATGTTTGCGACGGAAGGTGATGGCGGCTCGTCGTCGAGCAGCTCGTCCTCGTCGAGCAGCACGTCGTCTTCTGCTGGCAGTTCGTCGTCGTCGAGCAGCTCGTCATCGTCTTCGTCCAGCAGCGTGCCGGCGGGCGTGACAGGGTCGTGGACCGAGAGCTTCACCGCGGGTGACGCTACCCAGTTCTTTGCTGCCAGCTATTTCCCGCTGCCGGGCGATTCAAGCAAGCCGATGTACATCAACACCGGCAGCAGCAGCGCGATCACCGTTAGCGGCGGCGTGATGGCCATCAACGGGGGACGTTTCACCGTCGGTGCATTGGCAAGCACGGCCACTGCGTCGTCGAGCACGCCTGGTGGGGTGTTCACCATCGTCGGCAAGCAATGCACGCTGACGCTTGGCGTTGCGACAGCCGGCACGGGCGACAAACTGGTGCAGATCTTTGTTGACAACAACACCACGAGTGCTGGCAATTCCGTCCACGGGAGCAGCTCTAAGGTTTGGGAGTCCAAAGCATCCGCCATTGGCGTCGGGCCGTTGTCGATCACTATCGATACTTCCAAGCTCAGCAGCAGTTTCACGGGCGGCTCGTTCCTCGCACTGCGACTGGAGTCAGGCGCGACGCTCGGCCTGAACGCAGCATCGCTGACGTGTAACTAAGCCATCGCTTGATCCGGCGGCTTTGTCGGATCGGCTGATGACAAGAAGGGCAGACTACGGTCTGCCCTTTTTTCGTTTGCGGGCGGACCGTGTGATCGAGTGCTGCAGCGCTCGGACAAGGCTCGTCTCGTTGTAATCGATGCGTGGAGTTCGTTGTTTTGGCGAGATAGGGGTCTTCGGTCGTGCGGTGGCGTTCGTGATCAGCGTCAATGGTCGCTCGTTGACACTGCATCGATTAAGTGCCGTAATTGCCTCACGTCCTTTTTTTTAAATCCCGGTATGTAAACGTTTGCATATGCAACATCGCGATATGCAAACGTTTACATGGTGAAAAAATGAATATGGCCCGAGCGCCCAGAACGCCCAAAGTGCCCAAGACCGCGACCATTCGAGACGTGGCACGCGTTGCCAAGACGTCTACGACCACGGTCTCTTACGTTCTCAGCAATGAAAAGCGCTATATCCGCCCCGAATTGCGTGAGCGGGTGATTCAGGCGGCCGAGCAGGTTGGCTACGTGAAGAACGCGGCAGCCAGCAGCATCAAGGGCAAGCAGAAAAAAGTGCTTGCGGTGGTGGTTGCCCAGTTCGGCAACACCTTCTTCACGCGTATGTGCGTCGAGATCGTATCGATTGCGCGTCAAGCCGGGTACGTCGTCATGCTATGCAACAGCGACGAAGACCCCGAGCAAGAGAAGGAGATCATCCAGCGCCTGATCGCCCAGCGCATCGATGGCTGCATCGTCAGTCCCGCGCTGTCGCAGATCGACAATCTCGCACTTCTGCAAAAGCAGCACATCCCCTATGTGGTCCTGGAGCGGTCCGTTCCGGGTTCGATCACCGATCACAACTTCGTCAGCCACGACAACGTTCAGTCTGCTTATCTGGCAACCAGGCACCTGCTCGATGCGGGGCATCGGGACATCGCATTCGTAGCCTGGGATTCGCCCATTCCGAACGTGCGGGCGCGGGTGGATGGTTACCGCGCCGCGCTGCTTGAGTTTGGTGTCGCGCTGCGGGAGGACTACATCCTGAACGGGCCACTGGCGGAGTCGGCCGGCGTCGAGATAGCCGAACGGTTGAGAACCTTGCCCGTCACAGCGATCGTGTTCGCCCAGCACGATCTTGCCAAAGGCGCGCTGCGCTATTTCCAGAACAACGGCATACGCTGGCCCGACGACTACTCGTTCGTTGTCGTCGGTACGCCTGAGTGGGCTGAGGTGATCGTTCCCCACGTCACATGCATCCAGCGCCCTGAACAACAAATGGCCAGGGCTGCTGCGTCATTACTTCTCCACGCTATCCAGGACCCGGATCGCCCGACCGAGCAACACGTTTTTCCGAGCACCCTGGTGGAGGGCCAATCCGTCCGTTCAAGAGAGAGCAGTCAATCATGAATGAGTATCCGAAGCTGCGTTTTGGCATTGTCGGCATCGATCACCGGCATGTTTACGATCAGGTGAACAGCCTGTTCAACATCGGCGCCGAGTGTGCTGGGTACTGGAGCCACGATGGCGACGTTCGTACGCGCGACGGCTTCACGGAGCGCTTTCCGCAGATTCGGAGCGTGGCGGACCGTAGGCAATTGCTTGAAGACACCAGCATTGATCTCATCATCTGCGCGGGCATTCCTTGTGATCGCGCCGATTTTGCGGTCGAAGCGATGCTGCATGGCAAGGACTTTATGGTCGACAAGCCGGGCGTCATCACGTTCGAGCAACTCGATCGCATCAAGCAGGTCCAGCGGCAGACGGGATGCATCTGGTCGGTGAATTTCACCGAGCACTTCGAGGTGCGTGCGGTGACGACGGCCACCGAACTCGTCCGCCAAGGCGCCATCGGGCGCGTACTCCAGACCGTGGGCTTGGGGCCGCATCGACTGAATCGCCACACGCGGGCCGATTGGTTCTTCAACCCCAAGCAGTACGGCGGCATCCTCGCCGACATTGCCTCGCACCAGATCGAGCAGTTCCTGCATTTCACCGGCGCAACGGATGCGCGGATCGTCGTGTCGCGCGTGGGCAACCTGGGGCACCCCGAGTACCCGGACTGGCAGGACTTCGGCGAACTCATCCTGACCAACGGGCCGGCCAGCGGTTACATCCGGCTGGATTGGTTTACGCCGGACGGCCTCGCAACCTGGGGCGATGGTCGGCTCACCATTCTCGGCACTGACGGCTACATCGAGCTGCGCAAGTACATCGACGTTGCAGGTCGCCCGGGTATTGACCACCTGTTTCTGGTCAATCACGAGGGCACGCGATACATCGATTGCTCGGATGCCGAACTGCCGTACTACACGGACCTGCGCTACGACATCTTCAATCGCACAGAAACCGCCATGACGCAGGCACATTGCTTCAAAGTGTGCGAACTGGCGTTGCAGGCCCAGGCGCAAGCGGAAAGGGCTGGAGCATGATCGACCGCACAACGCCTATTGGGTTTGGTCTGGTTGGCGCCGGCATGATCGCCAACTACCACGCGCTCGCCATCCGGGCGCTGGCCAAGCAGCACAACCTGCGTCTGATCGGGGTGCTCGGGATGACGCAAGAAGAGGCACTGCGCTTCGCGCAGAAGCACGACATTCCTTTCGCCACCGACGATCCACAAGCCTTTTTCGCGCGGCCTGATATCCACGTCGTCTGCGTCGTTACGCCCAGCGGTGCGCATCTCGAACCGGCTCTTCAGGCTGCGCGCGCGGGCAAGCATCTCATCATCGAAAAACCGCTGGAAATCACGGTGGAGCGCGTTGACGCACTGCTCGACGCGGCGGCGGAGGCCGACGTGAAAGTGGCCGCGATCTTTCAGTCACGGCTCACCAAAGGGGCGCAAGCGGTCAAGAAGGCGATCGACGAAGGGCGCTTCGGCCGCCTCGTCCTGTGCAGCGCGTACGTGAAGTGGCATCGCGCCGTGTCTTACTACAGCGGCTGGAAAGGCTCGCTCGCGCTTGATGGTGGTGGCGCTGTCATGAACCAAGCGATCCATGCCGTCGACCTGCTGCAGTGGTTTGCCGGCATGCCGGCCGAAATCTCGGCCTGGAAAACGCGCCGCGTCCATCTCGGCATCGAAGCGGAAGACACCGCCTGCGCGGCCGTCAGATTCGCCAACGGCGCGCTCGGCACGATCGAAGCGACCACTGCGGCCTACCCGGGATGGGAACGCCGCATCGAAATCTGCGGAGAACGCGGCTCGGCTGTCATCGAAGACGATCGCATCGTCCGCTGGGAGTTCAGGGACGCAACACCCGAGGACGTGCAGATCCTCGCTGACGCATCCGGCAATACCGGTGCGTCCGGCGCCAGCGCTCCCGACCAGATCAGTTTCGAAGGCCACCAGAAGCAAATCGAAAACATGGTGCTGGCCCTGCGTGGCCAGTCTGCATTGCTGGTCGATGGTGCGCAGGCCCGCAACGCCGTCGCGTTCGTTCGCGCGCTCTATGAGTCGGCAGACAAGGGGGCGCCGGTCACGCTCGTCGCATCAAGCACGTAGTTGGTTCGTTCCACCACGCAAAAAGAGGCATCTCTAGGAGACAGACAATGAAACACCTCTTCACTCTCAAGTACGCCACGGCGATGGCGCTTGCCTGCGTTGCTGCGCTGCCGGCATCCGCCCAGCAATGGAAACCCAATCATCCCATTCACCTGATCGTGCCGTGGGCAGCGGGGGGCGCCACCGACCAAGTGTCGCGCATCGCGGCGGCCGAAATGGAAAAGGCCCTCGGCCAGACCATCGTCATCGTGAACCAGCCCGGCGCGTCCGGCTCCATCGGCACGAAGAGCGCCCTGGATGCGCCCAAGGATGGCTACACCTGGACGGCTGGTGCTGCACAGGATCTGGGTAGTTACGAGACGATGGGTACGCTCAAGACGCGCATCGCCGATTGGCATCTCTTCCTGACGGTCGCCAACATGCAGGTGTTGAGCGTCAACCCGGCCACGCCTTATCAGACGCCGAAGCAACTGCTCGACGCGATGAAAGCCAATCCGGGCAAGATCTCTGTCGCCACAGCCGGTATCGGCACTGCGGGCCACAGCGCAATCGACCTCGTCGCCAAGGCCGCCAACGTCACCTACAAACACGTGACGTATGACGGTGGCAACCCTGCCGTGATCGCCACGGTGGCGGGGGAGGCGCAGGCGACTTCGCAACTGGCTGGCGAGCAGGCGGACATGATTCGCGGAAAACGCCTGCGTGCGCTCGCCACGATCAGCGACAAGCCGCTCAATCTCGAAGGCTACGGCACCATTCCGCCGCTGTCGGAGACCATCCCGGGCTTTACGGCACCGCTCAATTACTTTGGCATCTTCATCCCGAAGGGCGTGCCGGATGAGGTCGTAAAGACCGTCGAGAAAATCTGGACCGACACCATCGCCAAGAGCGATGCGCTCAAGAAGTACTCGACCAGTCGCGGCGCCTTGTTCTCGCCGATGTATGGCGACGCTGCGCAGAAGGCGGTCATGCCGGCCGTGCAGGCCAACGCATGGACGCTCTTTACCAGTGGCAAGGCAAAAGTGTCGCCGGATACGGTAGGGGTGCCGAAGCCCTGATTTTGTCGAGTCTCACAAACGCCAAGGGGCGCTCGCGGGTGTGCCCTGTCGGAAGATGCGAAATGCATAACGACGCTCTTCCGGCAGGACGGCAACCCTGATCGCGGGCGCGCCCCTCATCAGACTTTCGCTGCCACGCTCAAGCTCGTACAGGTGCACCATGACCGAACAGGTATCCGATCGGCCCGACCTTCCCGCCGACCACGGCGGAGGTGAATTCAAGCCGACAGCACGATCCGAAATGACTGAAGGATTAGGGTGGATGGCGCTCGGCCTCGCCATCCTGATCGGCTCCGTTCTCATGGATCGCCTCAAGGAGCAGGACATCAACCCTTACACGATCCCGGGCCTGCTCCCCGGGTTGCTGGGCATCGCGATGACGCTGCTCGGGTTTCTGGTGTTCATCAGAAAGTGGACGCGCTTCAAGGGGGCTGCGACCGCACGTGCGCCAGTGTCGTTCGACAAGCGCGCCGCCATGAACCGGATGCTGCTGGTGCTCGGTGTCTGCGTGATTTTCTGCGCAGGGCTGCTGGGCCGTGGTTTGCCGTATTGGCTGACCGGCGGCATTTTCGTTACCGCCTGCATCCTCCTGCTCGACAACAAACCGAGCCAAGCCGGGGAGGGGCGATTCACACCCAAGAAAATCAGCAAGGCCGTCGTCATCGGGTTCATCTCCAGCATCGCCATTACGCTGGTGTTCGAGCAGATCTTCATGATTCGCCTGCCCTGATCGACATTGGAGATCACCATGTTTGAAGGTCTTTCTCATCTGGGCACGGCCTGGGCCGGCTTCATGAACATCCACTCGATCCTGTATGGGCTCGGGGGCGCATTCATCGGGATCGTGGTGGGGGTCATTCCCGGTCTGTCGGCCACGCTGGTGGTAGCACTCTTGACGACGCTGACGCTCAAGGTCGACACCAACAACGCCATCCTGCTGCTGATGTGCTCCTACGTGGGCACGCTCTACGGCGGATCGCGCACCGCCATTCTGCTGAACATTCCGGGCACCGCGGCCAACGCGGCCTCATGCGCGGACGGCTATGCGCTTGCCAAGCGCGGTGAAGCCGGGCGTGCCATCGGCATCGCTACCTCGGGCGCCTTCACTGGAACGCTCTTCGGTGTGCTGTGCCTGGCGACGTTCGCACCGTTGCTGGCGGAAGTAGCGCTCAAGTTCGGCGCATTTGAATTTTTCTGGCTGGCGCTGTTCGGTGTGGCCATGTCGGGCATGATCGTCGGCGACGATCCGGTCAAAGGCTGGCTCATGGGCGTGCTGGGTCTGTTCGTTTCGCAGATCGGGCAGGACGGCCTTTATGCACAGGACCGGTTCACCTTCGGTTGGGACCAGCTTGCCGGCGGTATCGATCTGATTCCTGCACTGGTGGGCGCGTTCGGCCTGGCCGAAGTCATCACCTCGCTGGCCAATCCGCTTCAGCAAAAAGTCATTGACGTCAAAGACTCGGTGCTGCCGCGTTTCCGTGAAGTCGCGCAGTATTGGCGTACCGTGCTGCGGTCGGGCGTGGTGGGGGTGTTCACCGGTCTGTTGCCCGGCGTGGGCGAAGATACCGGCGCGTGGATGTCATATGCCGCTGCCAAGGCCGCCAGCAAGGAGCGCGACCAGTTCGGCAAAGGCTCCATCGATGGCCTGATGGCGGCTGAAACGGGCGACATGTCGTCCATTCCTGCGCACCTGGTGCCTTGTCTGTCGCTGGGGATTCCGGGGTCGGCGCCTTCCGCGGTGCTGATGGCCGCCATGATCATCCATGGTGTGCAGCCAGGGCCCATGTTGATGGTCACGCATCCGCAGTTCATCTATGACGTTGTCGCCATGACGACGCTGGCCACCATCACCATCCTGATCTTTGGCCTGTTCTTCATCCGACCGCTGATCTATGTGCTGCGCGTGCCGTACGTGATCCTGATGCCCATCATCTTCCTGCTCTGCGTGGTGGGCGCATTTGCAGGCGCGTCGCGACTATTCGATGTTTACGCCATGCTGTTCGTCGGCGTCGGCGCGTTCTTCCTGCGACTGCGGGGTTACTCCATGGCGCCGTTCGTGCTCGGCATGGTGCTTGGCGGCATTCTCGACAAGAGTCTGCGGCGCGGGCTGGTGTTGTCGGACGGAAGTCTTGGCCCGTTCTTCACGCGGCCGATCTGCATGGTCTTTGCGGCGGTGACGATCTTCACCATGCTGCTGTACATCCCCGTGTTCAGGGCTGCTGTGAACAAGATCGTCGGCTTGTGCATGTCGTCCGTCCGCATGCTCTTCGGTAAGACAGCCTGAGTGGGAGGTACTCCGAGACGCGTTGACGAATTGAAAGATTGCGGCATCCGTGATCACTGACTATAGTTAGCCTCATGGCTAACTATAGTGTCTCGGTCAGCGAGGTTTTCCACGCACTTGCCGATCCCACCCGCTGTGCCATCGTGAGTTCGCTGGGCGAGGGCGCACAAACGGTGACAACGCTGGCAGCGCCATTCGACATGGCGCTGCCTTCGTTCATGAAGCACCTGACTGTGCTCGAACGCAGCGGCCTGATCCGCACCAACAAGCTCGGACGCACACGTACGTGCGAGCTGGTGCCGGAGACGCTCTCGCGAGCGGAACAATGGATCGCCGAGCAACGCGCCATGTGGGAGGCAAGGTCCGACCGCATGGTCGAATTCGTCGAACGGCTTCACCAACAGGAGCAAACCCATGTCACAAAACGCAGGCGAAAAAAATGATCCGCGCGACCTCGTGATCTCGCGCGTGTTACGCGCACCGCGTGCCGCGCTGTGGCGCGCGTGGTCCGATCCGGAGTTGCTCAAACAGTGGTGGTGTCCCAAACCCTGGACGACCGACGTGCGCGCGTTCGACCTGCGGCCGGGCGGCGCCTTCCATACCTTCATGCAGGGGCCAGACGGCAACACCAGCGACAACCCCGGCAGCTTCCTCGAAGTCGAACCGCAATCGCGCCTTGTGTTCACGTCGATGCTCACGGCCGGCTGGCGTCCGAATACGCCGTGGCTAGGCTTCACCGCGATCATCACCATGACTGACGAAGGCGAGGGCTGCCGTTACGTTGCCCAAGTGATGCACCTGGACGTCGCTGCGCGCGAACATCACGAAAAACTGGGGTTCTTCGATGGCTGGAACACAGCCATCACCCAACTCGAAGAATTCGCCAGCACGTTGCGCTGATCAAAAACGCGGGCGGCGCCGTTCATATCGGCGATGCGTCGGGCGAAAGCCGCTCATCGCCGGGCACGCTTGCGTTGGTACGCGACAGCGCGGGCGGTGTCCGAGCCCGACTTTCTGTTATTCCATCGCAGGACAGTTGCACCTCCGTTGTTCCTTCTCTCGCCCTCTGACAGGTCAAGTGCAATCGGCCAGTGGCATACCCGCGCAGTCACCCGGCCGTCGTGCTGACAGGTTCTGACTCTTGTTAAGGCATTTCTCATACAGACCTGCACTGCAGCCATAGCGAAGCCCCATCACAACTACTTGCAACTATTACGAGTTGCATTCAAGCAATTGTGTTGACAATGATTGCCTTGGCAACCAAAATTTGAGGCGTGTCAAAACCAGCCCCAACCCCTACAGAAAGTCACATTGGCGAAGACAGCATCGGCATGCTGATGCACTACGTCCGAATGGGACTCATCCGACATCTGGAGCGCGACCTCGGCGCCACCGGATGCGAACTCAACTTCAGCCAGTTTCGCGTTCTCAAGACCTTGGCGCGGGACGAATCCCTGACCGCCTCGGAGCTTGCCCGTCGTGTCGAACACGACGCCGGCGCACTCACTCGCATGCTCGATCGCCTGCAGGACAAGGGCTACGTGATCCGTTGACCGTGCGAGGGCGACCGTCGTGCCGTGGACGTGACGCTGACCGAAGCGGGCCGCGCCTTGTGGTCTTCGATGAGCCGCGTTGCGAGCGAGCTGAACGCTTACGCCGTGTCCGATCTGACTGCAGAAGAGCAGAAAACTCTGACGGGATTCCTCCAGCGCATTCGCGCAACCGTCGAGCGCTGAACCTTCAATTGCCGAAGCAAATACATGAAATCTCGTAACCTCTGGCCCGCCGTGGCCGTGCTCCTCCTTGCGGCGGGGTGCGCCAACATGGGCGGACTTGCACCCCAGAATGCGCTGACGGATATCCATTCCCTGTCGGCCGACAAGAGCCTGGCCGGCGCCAAACTGTCGCCCACCGCGTGGCCCGCCAGCGACTGGTGGCGCCAGCTTGGCGACGCGCAAATGGACGCGGTCATCAACGAAGCGTTGCAGGGCAACCCCGACCTGACCATCGCCGATGCGCGCGTGCGCCAGGCCGTCGCCGAGTCGCTGGGTGCGGACGCTGCGCGTTATCCGAAGATCGACGCCAAGGGCAGCCTGCCCGGTGCGCAGATTCCCGAGGGGGTCTTGCCCGCGCTGGGCGGCAACTACGCCACCATGAAAATGCTGTCGATCGGCGCCAACTACACGTTCGATCTGTGGGGCGGCGAACGTGCCGCGTGGGAATCCGCACTGGGCGCTCAGCGCGCCACCGAAATCGATGCCCGCGCCGCACGGCTGACGATCTCCACCAGTGTTGCCAGCGCATACAGCGCGTTGGCCTACGCGTTCCAGTCGCATGACATCGCGCTGGCCGATCTGGACCGTGCCAACAAGCTGCTCGATCTCACTCGCCAACGCGTTCGACGCGGGCGTGGATAGCGTGGCGCAGTTGCGCCAGGCCGAATCAGTGTCGGCAAGCGCCGAGCAGAAGGTTGCCCAGACCGAACAGGAAATCGACTCCAGTCGCACGCAGCTCTCTGTGTTGCTTGGCAAGGGCCCCGACCGTGGGCGCGAGATTCAGCGCCCGCAGCCGTTGCACGCCAGCGAACTGACGCTGCCCGACAACCTGCCTGCCGAACTGCTTGGTCGTCGCCCCGATATCGTGGCCGCGCGCTGGCGCGTGGAATCTGCCCGGCGTGGCATCGACGCCGCCAAGGCGCAGTTCTATCCGAACGTGAACCTGTCGGCCACGCTGGGTCTGCTGTCAGTGCATACCGCTGACCTGTTCGAAGCCTCCAGCCGTTTCGCGCTGCTCACGCCGGCGATTTCGCTGCCGCTGTTCGACGGCGGTCGCCTGCGCGCCAATCTTGCAGGGCGCGACGCGCAATACGATCTGGCCGTTGCCCAGTACAACAAGACCCTGGTCGGCGCGCTCAATCAGGTCGCCGATTCGCTTTCGCGCCTGCGCTCGCTGCAGACGCAGGAGTCCGCGCAGCGCCGTGCCTTGTCGAGCGCACAGCAGGCGTTCGACCTGTCGATGCAGCGCTATCGCAATGGCGTGGGTGCGTACCTTGAAGTGCTCATCGTGCAGCAATCGCTGCACCTGGCCGAAGACCGCATGGCCGACATCCAGACCCGACAGATCGAAACCTCGATTGAACTGATCCGCGCACTCGGCGGCGGCTACCGCGCCGAACAACCCGTCCCGACCGCCACCGCATCGACGAAATAACAGGAAGCCGCCATGAGCGCCAACCAAGACAACACCAACCTCCAGGCCTTTATTGCCCCCGCCAATCGCCGCCGTCGCGTCCTGCTCACGCTGTTGGGTGGCGTGATCGTTCTCGCCGCAGTCGGCTACGGTTCTTACTACTACCTGCACGGTCGCTGGTTTGAAGAAACCGACGACGCCTATGCCAATGGCAACGTGGTGCAGGTCAGCCCGCAGATCGCCGGCACCGTGGTGACCATTGGTGCGGACGACAACGCACTGGTGCATGCCGGCCAGTCGCTGGCGGCGCTCGACCCGACGGATGCCTCCGTTGCGTTGGAGCAGGCCGAAGCGAACCTGGCTCGTACCGTGCGCCAAGTGCGTGGTCTCTACACCAACGTCGGCAGTCAAGAAGCCGATCTCGCCGCGCGCCGTGCCGCGCTCGAGCGCGCACGCGCCGACTTCGATCGTTGACAAGGGCTCGCCGCGACCGGGGCGATTCCTGCCGAAGAACTGGCCCACGCACGTGAAGCGCTGGCTACCGCACAAAGCGCGCTGGCAGCAGCCGAACAACAATTGGCCACCAGCCACGCCATGGTCGAAAACACGGGCGTGCTGACGCACCCCGAAGTGAAGGCCGCCGCCGCCGCCGTGCGGCGCGCATATCTCGACTACGCACGGACCAGCATGGTCGCGCCAGTCACTGGCTACGTTGCGCAACGCAGTGTGCAGGTCGGCCAGCGCGTGCAGCCGGGTACGCCGCTGATGGCCGTGGTGCCGCTCGAGCAAGTCTGGGTGGACGCCAATTTCAAAGAAACCCAACTCCAGCACATGCGCATCGGGCAAGAGGTCGAGCTGACTTCCGACCTGTACGGTAGCGACGTGACCTTCCACGGCAAGATCGCAGGTCTTGGCGTCGGCACCGGCAGTGCGTTCTCGCTGCTGCCGGCGCAGAACGCCACCGGCAACTGGATCAAGATCGTCCAGCGCGTGCCGGTGCGTATCGCGCTCGACCCCAAGGAACTGTCGGCGCATCCGCTGCGTATTGGCCTGTCGATGCGGGCTGAAGTGAACATGCATGACCGTCGCGGTCCGATGCTGGCGCAAGTGCCGGTGAGCGCGCCGGTGTTCACCACCGAGGTCTATGCCCGTCAGCTCGACGAAGCCGAAGCGCGCATCGCCAACGTGATCCAGGCCAACGCGGGTGGCCGCGTAGCCGCCGCGCCGGCCGTCACGCCTGCGGCTCGTAAGGTCGAAGCCCGTCAGGCCCGAAAGATCAATTCATGAATCCGCAGTTCCGCCCCGCCAACCTGGGGCTGTGCACGGTCGGCCTTGCGCTGGCGACGTTCATGCAGGTGCTCGACACGACCATCGCCAACGTCTCGCTGCCGACCATCGCCGGTAACCTTGGCGTGAGCTCCAACCAGAGCACGTGGGTGATCACGGCGTTCGCGGTGAGCAACGCAATTGCCTTGCCGCTGACCGGCTGGCTGACGCGCCGCTTCGGCGAGGTGCGCCTGTTCGTCGCCGCCACGTTGCTGTTCACGCTGGCGTCGCTCCTGTGCGGCATTGCGCAGAGCATGGGCATGCTGGTGGGTTTTCGCGCGCTGCAGGGCTTTGTTGCCGGGCCGATGTATCCGATCACGCAAGCGTTGCTGATCTCGATCTACCCCGCCAACAAGCGATCTCAGGCGCTGGCCTTGCTCGCCACCGTGACGGTGGTCGCGCCCATTGCGGGCCCGATTCTTGGTGGATGGATCACCGACAACTACAGTTGGCCGTGGATCTTCTTCATCAACGTGCCGATCGGCATCTTTGCCGCCTCGGTGGTGTGGAACCAGATGCATGCCAAGCCTTTCCAGAACGAAAAGCCGCGCATGGATTACGTCGGGCTGATCACGCTGGTCATCGGTGTCGGTGCGCTGCAATTGGTGCTCGACAAGGGTAATGAAGAAGACTGGTTCAATTCCACCTTCATCGTCGGCACGGCCATTGTTTCGGCGATTGCGCTGGCGATCTTCATCATCTGGGAGCTCACCGACCGCGACCCGATCGTCAACCTGCGCCTGTTCCGCCACCGCAACTTTACGGCGGGCACGTTGGCGCTGATGCTCGCCTATGGCGCGTTCTTCTCGGTCGGCCTGCTGGTGCCCCAGTGGCTGCAGACGCAGTTGCACTACACGGCCGTGTGGTCCGGGCTGGCGGCGGCGCCGATCGGTATCTTCCCGGTGCTGCTCACGCCCTTCGTGGGTAAATACGCATCGAAGATGGACCTGCGCATGCTCGCGTCGGTGGCGTTCGTCGTGATGGCGGCCACCAGCTTCATCCGCTCCGAGTTTGTCGCTACCATCGACTTCCAGCGCGTGGCAGAGGTCCAGCTTATGCAGGGTCTGGGCGTGGCGTTCTTCTTCATGCCGGTGCTGACCATTCTGCTGAGCGACCTGCAACCGCACGAGATCGCTGGCGGCTCGGGGCTGGCGACTTTCCTGCGTACATTGGCGGGGAGCTTCTCGGCGTCGATCACCACTTATCTGTGGAGCCGCCGCGCGGTGGTGCACCACGCGCAAATGACCGAGACGTTCTCGCCCTTTAACCCGCACACGCAGGGGGCCATCCAGCAATACGGGCATGGCGATCTGCATGTGGCGGCGGCGAATCTGGAACGCATCATCACGCAGCAGGCGTATCAGATTTCGTTCAACGAGATATTCCACGCGCTGGGTTGGCTGTTTCTTGTCCTGGTGGCCGTTGTGTGGCTCGCCAAACCGCCGTTCCACAAGAGTGCGCCGGGTGGCGCCAAGGGCGCGGGCGGTGGCAGTGAGGCCGCAGCGGCCGCTCACTGATCGAACGCGGCAAAGCAAAAGCCCCGGTTGAAGAACCGGGGCTTTTTGTTGGTTGCGCAGCGTGGCGGTGTCAGTCTTCCAGCTTTTCGCGCAGGGCGGTGCAGGCGTCGCCGATCTTTGCTTCGATGCGCGCATCGAAAAAGCGGTCCATTGCGGTCGAGGTGAGGTTGATGATCGCCGCCGGCACACCGGCATGCGCCGCTTCGGCGGGGATCAGGTTGACCGGGCCGACTTCGAGCGACGAACCCATCACCAGCAGCAGATCGGCACGCGCGGCAATGCGGAAGGCCCGTTCCACGAGCGGCACCGCCTCACCGTATAGCACCACGTCGGGCTTGATGATTTCGCCGCATTCACGGCATTCGGGGACTTCATGGTCCTGCACGTAACCGACGTGATAAACCTCGCCGCAGCTCAGGCAATGCGCCGTCATCAGCGTGCCGTGAAGTTCCAGCACTTCGTGGCTGCCGGCCTGTGTGTGCAGGCCATCGATGTTCTGCGTCAGCACGCTCACGCGCTTGCCGCGTGATTCCAGCCAGGCAAGGAATTCGTGCCCCGCGTTGGGCTGATAGTGTCCGGCGAGCTTGATGCGGAAGATCTCGCGGAACGCCTTCCAGAAACCGACCGGGTCGGCCAGGAAGTAGTCGATCGATACCACCTCCGCGAACGAGCGATTGGCCGTGAACAGCCCCTTGGCGGAGCGAAAGTCCGGAATGCCGGATTCCGTGCTCATGCCGGCGCCCGTCAGCACGGCAATGTGCTGGGCGCCTTCGATCATGGCGGCGACGCGTTCGATGGTGGAGTTCATGCTGCGGACAACGGGTAGTGCGAAGGCGGCAGAGCATAGCAGAGCCGCAGGCGACGTGTTTTTGCGCTGCACCCCACAATCATCGTCAGCGCCCGAGTTGGGCCACCACGTCGGCCGCCGTCGTGGTGCGTGCGCCGCGTTCGCGCATGGCAGCCAGAAAGTCGCGTGCCTGCGCTTCGAATCCGCCCACCGGGCTCATGCAGTCTTCGATCAACACGAGCTTGCGGGTGTTGACCCCGAGTGAATCGGCCACGTGTTCGACGGTGGCCTTCACACAATGGCTGGCCGCTTCACCGGCGACGAAAATCTCGTCCGCCTGCGCGAGCGAGGCCAGCAACACCGTGTTGGCCTGCGTCGAGACGTCATCGGTCGGCACTTCGGCGCGGATGGCACTGTAGTGCTCGGTCCACGGGTTGGTGCCCTTGATGACCTTGTTGACGTTGCGCAGCGCGCGTTCTTCCCAGTCGTCGCATGCGCGCAGCACGGCCGCGTGGATGTTGTTGCCCCAACTTCCAATCTCGCAATGCACCGGCCACACCATGTGCGTATAGCGGCCGGCGGATTCGAGCGCATCGAGATAGGCGACCACGCGTTCGCGCGCATCTTTCAGGCGCGGGGTGACGCGTCCGGCGCGCACATCGTTGGCTGTGACTTGCGTGAAAGGTGCAACTGCGCTGCCGTCGCCACGCACCCAGAAGGTCGGGTGCCCGATGTCGATGCGCTGATGCGAATCGAGCGTAACGGTGATCGCGTCGAATGCGTCGCCGGCCTTATCGATGACGCCTGCCAGGCGCAACATGTCGGCGTGCGCACCAGCAACCGGCAGCGCCGGTGCGAGCGCGGTGTCGTCAATGCCGGGCGGACACCAGTCCGGCGGCAGATCGCAAAAGTCGTTTTGCGGATCAATGATGAGAAGGTGGCGGCGGGGCGCTTTCATGCGGGTCGTCCGATAAGGTGACTGCCGCAATTGTATGCCTGCCGCGCAGACAGGGCGTCAGCCGCCCGTACGCGACATGAAGCGGACGAGCTTGTCCGGGCGCGCGACAAACTCGTGACGTTCCGGCTTGGTGGCAACCGCGCGGTGAATGGCCGCCAGCAGCTCAGCGTCGGACGGGTGCTCGCGCAGTACGCTGCGCAGATCGATGCCGCCCTCGTCGCCAAGGCAGGCATGCAACGTGCCGTTGACGGTCAGTCGCAGGCGGTTGCAATGTCCGCAAAAGTGTTCGCTGATCGGCGTGATGAAACCGATACGGTGACGTCCGTCGGGCGTCTGCCAGTAACGGGCGGGGCCGCCGCCGGCCGGCGCGGATTGGGGTGCCAGGTCGTGTAGTTCGACCAATCGGCGGCGTTCGCCTTCCAGCGATTTGTACGCCGCCGCACGCCCGGTGTCGCCCATCGGCATGGTCTCGATCAGGCGCAGCTCAAAGCCGCGCCCAAAGCAGAAGTTGACCATCGGGTCGATCTGGTCGTCATTCACGCCGGCCATGACGACCATATTGATGCGGATCGGCGCGAAGCCCGCGTCCTGCGCGGCGTCCAGCCCTTTGAGCACGGCCGGCAGACAATCGCGCCCGCTGATCTGCAATACGCGATGACGGTCCAGCGCATCGAGGCTCACGTTCAGGCGCCGCACGCCTGCCGCACGCAATGGCGCTGCGAATGGCGCGAGCCGCGTAGCGTTGGTTGACAGCGAAAGATCATCGATACCCGGCAACAACGACAAGCGGCCGAGCAATTCCGGCAGGTCACGCCGCAACAGCGGTTCGCCGCCGGTGATGCGCAGGCGCGACACGCCATGTTGCGCGAACATCCGCACCACGCGTTCGATTTCGTCGAAGGTGAGCCAGTCTGCTGGTTGCTCGAACCCTTTGAAGCCCTTCGGCATGCAATACGTGCAGCGCAAATCGCACCGGTCCGTCACGCTCAGGCGCAGGTATTCGATGCGTCGGCCGAACGTGTCGATCAACGTATGACTGCGTGCGGTGCTCGCGTTCGCAGTGCCCTCTGGCGAGAAAGCCATGTACATGATCAGCTCAGGCTGCGCGCGCCAGCGCGGTCACGTCTGCCTGCGCGTGCGCCAGCGCTTCGCCGATCAGGATGACCGACGGACTGGCGAAGCCGGATGCATGCGCATCGGCGGCCAGTCGATCAAGACGCGTGACGAGCCTCCGCTCGCGTTCTGATCCGGCCCATTGCACGACGGCGGCGGGAGTGGCTGCGGCAAGGTGTTGCAGCAGGCTGGCCGCGATGCTGTCGATGCGGCTCATGCCCATGTAGATCGCCAGCGTGGTGCCGGTGGCCGCCAGTGCCTGCCAGTCGGGTTCGGAATGGTCCTGCGCATGCGCCGTGACAAACGTGACGCCACGGCAGTGGTCGCGATGGGTGAGCGACGCGCCCAGCGACGCAGCGGCAGCCAGCGCCGAGGTCACGCCGTTGATGATGTTGACTTCGATACCCGCCGCACGCAGAAAGTCGATCTCTTCGCCTGCGCGCCCGAACAGCAACGCTTCACCGCCCTTGACGCGCACGACGTACCGGCCCGCCAGCGCGTAGCGGCGCATGAGTCGCTGGATGAAGTCCTGCGGCGTGGAGCGGCAGCCGCCGCGCTTGCCTACGCGCACCACGCGCGCCTGGGGCGCCAGCGTGACGATGTCTGGATTGGCCAGATCGTCGAGCATCAACACGTCGGCGCGGGCGAGTGCTTTCACTGCACGTACCGTGAGCAGGTCCAGATCGCCGGGGCCGGCGCCGAGAAGGGTGACTTTGCCGATGGTCATGGGGTTCTCTCCGGGGGTGTCACGCGGTCTGTGTGGCAGCCGCGCACATTTGTCTGAGTTCCGGCACGCACGAGCCGCACACCGTGCCGCAGCCGAGCGTTGTTTTCAGTTCGTTGAATCCGGCGCCTTTCGCCAGTTGCGCGCGAATGGTCGATTCCTTGACCTGCTTGCAGTTGCAGACCGTGCGATCGCGCGGTGCCGTCGCGCGCTGGGCGAACACCGTCATGCGCGAGCCCAGCCACGGCTCGCCTTCGATGAGCCGGGCGAGCAGTGCGTCCGCGCCGGTCGTGTCACCTGCGAAGACCATGCCGGCGAGCCGGTCACCGTGCCAGCCCACGCGCTTGACCACACCGCGCCGCGCGTCGCTGTATTCGAGGACATCCGCGCCGGGTTGCAGATCGAGTGCGGCGGAAAGTCGTTCGAGCCAGCCGGCGGGCGCTGCGACGCTGGCCGCACGCACGACCAGCGTGTCTTGCCCTTGCAGGCTGATGGCCGCGTATTCGCATTCGGCGAGCAACGGCTGCACCGCCGCGTGCAAGGCGTGCAGGTCATCGCTGCGCCGCGCCGCCACCACTTGCCACGTGAGCGTTGCGTGCTCTACGCGCACGGCGGCGTGCTTCAGTTCCGGCTGCTGCGATTTGTCGTCGACAGCCGGCAAGCTGGTTTCGTTGACGCCGCCTGAGTTCAGGAACTGACCGTTCCAGTGCATGGCGGCGAACACGCTGCCGCTGGCGACCTCGTCCGATACCTGCAGCGGCAGCACGAAGCTGCCGCGTTTGCTCGCCACGCGCACCAGATCGCCCGCCTTGAATCCGCGCCGCTCGGCGTCTGCCGGATGCATGTTCAGCGAAGGTTCTGGCGCGTGTGCGAATAGCGCGGGTACGCGGCCAGTGCGACTCATGCCGTGCCATTGATCGCGCAGACGCCCGGTCAGCAGATGAAAGGGAAAGCGTGCGTTGGTCGCTTCCGCCACCGGTCGATAGGGCAACGCATGAAAGTGGGCGCGGCCATCGATGGTGGCGAAAACGCCATCGGCATAACGACGTGCGAGGCCCTGCGACTGGCCCGCAGGTAGCGGCCATTGTTGCGGACCTTCCGCTTCGAGCCGTGCGTAGTCCAGCCCGCCGATGTCCAGATCGCGCCCCACGGTCAGCGCGCGGTGTTCGTCAAAGATCGACGCGCTGTCGGCGTAGGGGAACAGCGCCGGCAGGGCAGGGCGCAGGCGCTCTTCGATGCGGCGCGCCACCTCCGCTGCGATCCACCAGTCGGAGCGCGCTTCACCCGGTGCGCTGACGGCGGCGCGCACGCGCGAGATGCGCCGCTCGGAGTTGGTGACGGTGCCGCTCTTTTCGCCCCAGGTGGTGGCGGGCAGCAGTACGTCGGCATAGGGCACGGTGTCGGTGTTGGCGAAAGCCTCTTGCAGGACGACGAACTCGGCGCACTCCAGCGCCTCGCGCACGCGCGAGATATCCGGCATCGAATGCGCCGGGTTGGTGCACGCAATCCACACGGCCTTGACGGTCCCGTCGCGCAAGGCGTCGAAGAGCGCGACCGCAGGCAACCCCGGACGGGCGGAGAGAAACTCCGGCATCACCCCCCAGTGGGCGGCGACTTCGGCGCGATGCGCCGCGTTGCCGATATCGCGGTGCGCGGCGAGCATGGTGGCCATGCCGCCGACTTCGCGTCCGCCCATGGCATTGGGTTGACCAGTGAGCGAAAACGGCCCCGCGCCGGGCCGGCCGATCTGTGCTGTCGCCAGATGCAGATTGATGAGGGCGAGGTTCTTGTCCGTACCGTGTGCCGACTGGTTCAGCCCCATGCAGTAGAGCGACAGCGATGCGCGGCTGCGGCCGAAGATCTCCGCCGCTTCGACCAGTTGCGATTCGTCGATGCCGCATAGTTCTGCGGCCATGCGCGGCGTGTAATCGCGCACCAGGGTCTTTAGCGTTTGGAAGCCTTCGGTGTGCGCGGCCACATAGTCCGCATCGACCAGGCCTTCCCAGATCAGGTGATGCAGCATGCCGTTGAACAGCGCTACGTCTGTGCCAGGCTGGATCTGCAAGTGCACGTCGGCCATTGCGGCGGTGTCGGTACGGCGTGGGTCGACCACGATCCAGCGCACGTCCGGGTTGGCCGCGCGTGTGGCTTCAAGGCGACGGAACAGCACCGGGTGGGCGTAGGCCATGTTGCTGCCGGCGAACAGCACGCATTCGGCGTGTTCCAGGTCGTCGTAGCAGGTGGGCGGGCCATCGGCGCCAAAGGCCATCTTGTAGGCCGTGACGGCACTCGACATGCACAGGCGCGAATTGGTGTCGATGTTATTGGTGCCGAGCAGCCCCTTGGCGAGCTTGTTGAAGACGTAGTAATCCTCGGTCAGCAACTGGCCCGATACATAGAACGCCACGGCGTCTGGCCCATGTTGCTGGACGATGTCTGCAAATCGCGCGGCGACGGTGTCGAGCGCGGTGTCCCAGTTCAACGCGTGCGCGTTCTGCGTCGCGCGTAAGCCGCATTTCCGGGTGCAGCGCGCGGCCCGACAGGCTTGCCGCGCTGTTGGCGAGGTTCAGCCCCTTGGTGCAAAGCCGGCCGAAGTTGGCGGGGTGATCGGGGTCGCCGCGCACGCCGGTGATGCGCGTGCCGTCGGATTCGATCAGCACGCCACAGCCCACACCGCAGTAGCAGCAGGTCGAACGGGTGATGGTGGTCGTGGCGTTGGTCATGGCTTGGGTCAATCGAGGCTGAGGAATACGTCGCCGCCGTCGACCCGCACCGGGTAGCGACGCGCGCAACCAACGTCCGGCGCGCGCGCCTCACCCGTTGAAAGATCGATGTTCCAGCTATGCAGCGGGCAGGTCACGCTGTTGCCGTGGACGATGCCCTGCGACAACGGGCCGGCCTTGTGCGGGCACCGGTCGAGCAGCGCGAAGACTTCCGAATCGGTGCGGAAGATCGCCACGTTGCCGCTGTCGCGCTCCACCACCCGGCTGCCCAGCAGCGGGATCTCGTCAACTGCGCAGATGCGCAGCCACAGTTTTTCAGACGGCTTGTTCATCGAGCTTTCTTTCCGTGATGAGCTTGATCGGGATGTACTCGCGAGCCTGCGTGCCCTTGATGCGCGCCACCCACGGGTCGGGCAGGCCTTCCAGCGCGTAGAGCAGGCGCTCGTACAGGGCGCGGCGGTTGGCGGCGTCGTCCACCACGCGGCGCTTGGCGTGATCGAGCCCGACGCGTGCGAGGTAATGCACCGTGCGTTCGAGGTAGTGCGCTTCTTCGCGGTAGAGCTGGAGGAAGGCGCCGGCGTATTCCTTGACCTCTTCGGGCGTCTTCACCTTGACGAAGAACTCTGCGACTTCGGTCTTGATGCCACCGTTGCCACCCACATAAAGCTCCCAGCCCGAATCGACGGCGATGACGCCGACATCCTTGATGCCGGCCTCGGCGCAGTTACGCGGGCAGCCCGATACGGCCAGCTTTACCTTGTGCGGCGCCCACATGTTGGCGAGCATGGTTTCGAGGTCGATGCCCATCTGCGTGCTGTTCTGCGTGCCGAAGCGGCAGAATTCGCTGCCCACGCAAGTCTTCACTGTGCGGATCGATTTGCCATAGGCGTGACCCGATTGCATGCCCAGGTCGCGCCACACGTGGACCAGGTCTTCTTTCTTCACGCCGAGCAGGTCGATACGCTGGCCGCCGGTCACCTTCACCATCGGGATGTGGTACTTGTCGGCCACGTCGGCAATGCGGCGCAGTTCGGACGGATTGGTCACGCCGCCTTTCATTTGCGGTACTACCGAGAATGTGCCGTCCTTCTGGATGTTGGCGTGCGCGCGCTCGTTGATGAAGCGGCTTTGCGGATCGTCGGTGGCTTCGTGCGGCCAGGTCGAGATCAGGTAGTAGTTCACCGCCGGCCGGCAGGTGGCGCAGCCGTTGGGCGTGCGCCATTCGAGAAAGTCGTATGCCGCGCGGTGCGTGAGCAGATGGTGTTCGCGGATCGCGCGGCGCACTTCTTCGTGCGTGCGATCGGTGCAGCCGCATACCGCCTTGGTCTTGGGTGTTTCCTGGAAGCTGCCGCCGAGCGTGTTCATCAGAATCTGCTCGACCAGCCCGGTGCAGGAGCCGCACGAGCTTGCTGCCTTGGTGTGCTTCTTCACGTCGTCGACGGTGAAGAGGCCTTTCTCCTTGATGGCCTTGACGATGGTGCCCTTGCATACGCCGTTGCAGCCGCATACCTCGTCGCTGTCCTGCATGGCGGCCGCACGGCTCTGGCCTTGCACGCCGCTGTCGCCGATGGCCGATTCGCCGAACATGATGTGGTCGCGCAGGTCGTTGATGGTGCGGCCTTCGCGCAGCAGCTTGAAGTACCACGCACCGTCGGTGGTGTCGCCGTAGAGGCACGCGCCGACGAGCTTGTCGTCCTTGATCACGAGCTTCTTGTACACGCCGCCAGCGGGGTCGGACAGCACGATGTCTTCAGTGCCTTCGCCGCCCATGAAGTCGCCCGCCGAAAACAGGTCGATGCCGGTCACCTTGAGCTTGGTCGACAGCACTGAACCCTTGTATTGGCCGATGCCCATCTGCGCGAGGTGATTGGCGCACACCTTGGCCTGCTCGAACAGCGGTGCGACCAGACCATATGCGATGCCACGATGGCTGACGCATTCGCCCACGGCGTAGATGCGCGGATCGAAGGTCTGCAGGACATCGCTGACCACGATGCCGCGATTGCAGTGCAGGCCGGCCGATTCGGCCAACGCCGTGTTGGGGCGGATGCCGACGGCCATCACCACCAGATCGGCCGGGACTTCGTCGCCGTCCTTGAAGCGCACGCTGCTGACGTGCCCCGCGTCGTTGGCGACGAGTTCTGCTGTCTGCTTGGCGAGCAGGAACGTCAGCCCGCGTTCTTCGAGCGAACGACGCAGCAGGCCGCCTGCCGTCGGATCGAGCTGGCGGTCGAGCAGCCAGTCGCCCAGGTGCACCACCGACACATCCATGCCGCGCAGCTTGAGACCGTTGGCCGCTTCCAGTCCGAGCAGGCCACCGCCGATGACGACGGCATGCTGCTTGGTCTTGGCCGCATCGATCATCCGTTCGGTGTCGCGGATGTCGCGATAGGTGATCACGCCATCGAGATCCTTGCCGGGGACCGGCAGGATGAAAGGCTGCGAACCGGTCGCCAGCAGCAGGCGATCATAGGGCTCTTCGGTGCCGTCGTCGGCCACCACCAGACGGCGGGCGCGATCGATGCGCGTGATCGTCTTGCCCATGTGCAGACGGATGCCGTTCTCTTCGTACCATGACACCGGGTTGAGCACGATCTCGTTGAACGATTGCTCGCCGGCCAGCACCGGTGAGAGCAGGATGCGGTTGTAGTTCGGGTGCGGCTCCGAACCGAACACGGTGATCTCGTACATGTCGGGGGCCAGGGCCAGCAGCTCTTCAACGGTGCGGATGCCTGCCATGCCGTTGCCGACGACGACCAGTCTGGGTTTTTTCATGATGCTCGACTCCACGATATTGCCTTTGGATGTGTTCTCGAAACTGCTCTCGTTGCGTAGCGAGAGCGGCTTCATACGCGGGCCGCAGCGGCCGACCAATCAGCGCGCCAGCGCTGCTTGACGCTCGACAGGCTGGCCCAGCCCAGCGCCGCGAGGCAGGCGAACAGCCACAGGCCGGTGGCGTAGTCGCCGGTGTGTTGCTTGATCGCGCCCAGACTGGCGGTGAGTGCAAAGCCGCCGATGCCGCCGGCCATGCCGATGAGGCCGGTCATGATGCCGATGTCCTTGCCAAAGCGTTGCGGCACGAGCTGGAAGACCGCGCCGTTGCCGGCACCAAGGCACAGCATGGCGGCGATGAACAGCACCACCTGCACGCCAGCGCCACCGATCGAGAAACCGGCCAGCCCGATCAGCACCGCGACCGAGGCGTACACCGTAAGCAGCGAACGCGTGCCGCCAATACGGTCGGCCAGCACGCCGCCGAGCGGGCGCATCACCGAACCGGCGAACACGCATGCGGCGGTGGCCCAGCCGGCCATCTTGGGGTCGAAGGCGAACTGGTCGGCGAAGTAGCCGGGCAGGGCGCTGGCGAAGCCTGAGAAACCGCCGAACGTGAGCGCGTAGAAGAACATGAACCACCATGCGTCACGGCTGGCGAGCATGCGGCCGTAATCGGAGAACTGCTTCTTGTGCACCTGACCCGGGGCGTCCTTTGCACAGCGCGCGTAGATCACCAGCACAGCCAGTAGCGGGATGCAGGCAAAGCCGAACACGTTCTGCCAGCCGAAGGCCACCGCCAGTACCGGTGCGAACAACGCGGCCAGCACCGTGCCCGAATTACCCGCGCCAGCGATGCCCATCGCTGTGCCTTGGTGTTGCGGCGGATACCAGCGCGAGGCCAGCGGCAACGCCACGGCGAACGAGGCACCCGCCACGCCAAGGAACACACCAAGCAGCAGCGCTTCGTGCAGCGAATGAATGCCCAGTTTCCAGGCGGCCAGCAGGGCTGCGATGACGATCACCTGACCGATCAGGCCAGTGCGCTTGGCGCCGATGCGGTCGGCCAGCATGCCCATGAAGAGACGCAGGATCGCGCCGGCCAGAATCGGGGTGGCCACCATCAGCGCGCGGTCTTGCGTGCTCAGTTCAAGCGCCTTGGCCATCTGGATCTGCAGCGGGCCGAGCAGATACCACACCATGAAACTCAGATCGAAATACAAAAAGGCCGACAGCAGGGTCGGGGTGTGGCCTGAACGCCAGAAGGAACGGTCCATGTGCGTGCTCTCCGTGGTCTTGCAGCGCCCGCGCTCTTCGGCACGGGCGAAAAAAAACGGCGTCCGTCTCGCAACCTTGCGGTTGGAGAGGGACGCCGTTGTCCGTTTGCCCTGCCGCCATTGGCGGGGCAGAAAAGCTGTTGGCTGTGCGCCGTTGCACGGGCCGCTCACCCTAATGCAAGCGTTATGCCACCCTGCAAAATAGGTTTAACGCATTGAAATTTAAGTGAATGTATTGCGGTGCGAAAGCGGTGATGCGGCACCGCGACAGTGCGTACCGCACCGCGATGAGGCGTGGTCGCGGTGCCGAGCAGGCCAACGGCGGTGTGTGTGACTAGACTGCGTGCATTCCCTCATCGCGATAGAGGTACCGAGATGGCAGACGATATTTCCGCGCGTGCGCTGACCACGTCGCGCCTCATCGACGCCCCGCGCGAACGCGTTTTCGCTGCGCTGTCAGACCCCGCGCTGCTGGCGCGATGGTGGGGGCCGGCGGGCTTTACCAACACGTTCCGTGAGTTCGACTTTCGGCCCGGTGGTTACTGGCGCTTTGTCATGCACGGGCCGGATGGGCGCGACTATCCGAACGAGAGCCGCTTTGAGGAAATCGTGGCGCCCGAGCGCGTGGTATTCCGGCATCTGTCCGATCACTTCTTCGAGATGACGATCACCTTGTGGGAAGAGGGCGACAAGACGCGGCTCGATTGGTGTCAGGCGTTCGAAACGGTTGAGGGCTGCGAACGGGTGCGCGCCGTCGCTCAACCGTCAAACGAACAGAATCTGGATCGGCTCGAAGCGGTGCTCGCGGTCACGTAACGCGTGCGCGCGAGTTGTCAACGCGTTACGCTCGACGTTTGGTCACACTTGCGCTCGCCATGCTTGAAACGCCCACACTCATCGGCCGCCGTGTCGAGCTGCTGCCACTGCGCCACGATCATGCACCGGCCTTGCTGGCGGCGGCCGCTGACGGCGAACTCTGGAATCTGTCTGTCACCGTCGTGCCGGGCCCGCAGACCCTGGAGGCATACATCGACAAGGCGCGTGCAGGTCAGGCGGCGGGGAATGTGATGCCATTCGTGGTGGTCGACCGAGCCAGCCAGCGCATCGTCGGTTCGACGCGCTTCTGGAAGATCGATCGTGACAACCGCAAGCTCGAAATCGGACACACGTGGCTGTCTGCCTCGGCCCAGCGCACGGCGATCAACACCGAAGCCAAGTTTCTGCTGCTCACGCATGCCTTTGAAGCGATGGACTGCGTGCGTGTTCAATTCACCACCGATGAACTCAACGAACGTTCACGCGCCGCGATACTGCGCCTGGGTGCCACGCAGGAGGGCATCGTTCGGCACGAACGGATCATGCCCGATGGCCGCAAGCGCAATTCAGTGAGGTTCTCGATCATCGACACTGAGTGGCACGCGGTGAAAGCCGGGCTGCAAGAAAAGCTCCAGCGCGCCGCATCGTAGTGCGGCCACTTTGGCCTTGGGCCTGCGCGAAGTAATGTCTGCGGGGCGACAAGCCGCACCGGAGCCGTATTTCGTGTAGGTGAATAACGACTGTGAGCAGCGCATGTACCCCGACCACTGCTTACACAAGTCGCGCCACGATCACCCCTGCACCCAGCATGAAAAGCACCACGCCCGTGATGCGCTCGATCCACGGCAGCACGGTGGCAAAGCGCGTGCGCATCGTCGCATTGCCGATGCTGGCCGCAACGGCGATATCCCATAGCAACACGACCATGAACATCCAGATGCCGTAAACCACGCGCACGCCGACGTTGTCGTGTGCAGTGCCGAGCATGGCGGCCAGCGTGGCGTAGAACAGTGCGTTCTTCGGGTTGAGGACAGCGGATAGCAGGCCCATCAGGCCGGTCTGCCACACCGATGCGCGAGGCGTGCGCGTGGGCGTTTGATGACTCGCGGATATGTCCAATGGTGTCGAGCCCGCGTACCGGGCGAATCGGTATCCCAGCCACAGCAGGTAAATGCAGCCGGCTGACTCCAGCGCGATGAAGGCCGGCGCATCGCGGCTGAGTGCGGCGACACCGGCAAAAGCGGCGACGATGAAGATGCCGTTGCCCAGCGCGATTCCCAGACAGGCGACGCTTGCCTGTCGCCAGCCCTGTGCGAGCGCAGTACGCGTGATGAGGAAGAAGTCGGGCCCCGGCGAGAGCAACGCGAGGAAATGGGCTGTCGCCACGATGAGGAACTGCTGCATGCGGACACCGTTTGAGGAACACGGGAGCAGTGTCTGCAGTGCGGCGCGCGCTGTCTTGGACGAAATTGCGTCAGCGCCGGTAATGCCCAGGCGCCGCGGCGGTCAGTGATTTGAAGACGCGGTTGAAGTGACTCTGGTCGGCGAAGCGCAGACGGTAGGCGAGTTCAGACAAGGGCTGACCTTCGCGCAAGCCTGCGCGCGCCAGATTGATGCGCGCGTTCAATTGCCACGCGTGCGGCGTGAGTCCTGTGGCTGCACGGAATGCGCGGATCGTTTGGTACGGGCTGAGCCCGACGCGCTCGGCCATCTCGTCGAGCGACAGCCAGAGCGCTGAAGACCCCTCGTCCATTGCATTGAGAAGCGGTGCGATGCGTTGCCGATGGCGTGCCGCGTCGGAGGGGCGATCGATGGCCTGGCCGGCATCGTGGTCGCAGTCACCAAGGAACTCGATCAATGCCGCATTCTTTTCTTCGGCGTGTGCATGGGAGAACAGCAGCGTGTTGAGCGCGCAGAACGCGTCGTAGACGCCCGCGTCCTGGATCAGACGCACTGGGGCGTCGTCACCGCAGAGGCGTGAGGTGCGTGTGTCGTCGCGCAACGCGCTGCGCATCCATTGCGCGTCGAGGTGCAACATCTGGTAGCTCCACGTGCAATCCGGCGCGGGATTGCAGGCGTGCACGCGATGCGGTGGCACCAACACGAGCGTGCCCGGCAGCAACGTGGCACGCCCGTTGGGCGTGCCCGTGAACAGACTTTTGCCCGCGTCGACCGCGCCGATCGAAAAGGTTGGGTGTGCGTGCGGCCGATAGCAGGCGCGGCTGTCGCAGGCGCGTCTGCTTTCGACGTGGGGCATGGCGGGGTCGCGCCAGAACCGGGCGGGGGTGTTCATGGCCGGCAAGTGTACGCCCAAGTGCCGGGCTGCGCGGTGCGCTGCTCAGGCGGGCAGGGGCAGCGGCATGTCTTCGGATGCGCCCTCGCGCACTGCAGGCTGGTCGTTGCGCGCCTTGCCGACGCTCCAGTGCAGTGCGAGATCGGCGACTGCCTGCCAGCCGGTTTCGTTGCATAGCCAGTGCGAGCGGTCGGCAAATTCGTGAATGGCCGTCGGCGTATCTGTGCGGTACTGCTTGCGGAAGTTGGCGCGCACCATGCCCGGCGTGACCGTTCGGTCGTACTCGGCGGCGATCAGTAGCAGCGGTGGTCGAACCGGGTTGTCGAAACCGACGGCAGTGTGCACGCCGAGGGCGGCTTCGAAGAAGATGCGGCCCGGCGCGGGCACTATGTGCGCGTAATAGGCGGCGGGTTTTTCGGTCTCGGGCAAAGTCTGGGCGAAATCCTGCGCGAAGCTGCGGTAGCCCATGCTGGCTACGCGATGCCATCCGCTCACGTGCGCGAATACGCGGCGGCTACTCCATACGGCGCGCGGCGCGGGCAACACGCCAAAGGGCGGCGCGGGCGATATGGCTACACCGGCCGCACCAAGGCCACGATCCAGCAATAGCTGCACGAACAGGCCGCCGAAGGAGTGCCCGATGAGGATCGGCGCTTCGGCCTGCACCCGGATGAGGCGTTCGTAGCGGTCGACGATGTCTCTGATGCCGAGCGAGGCCAGCCCCGAGTCGGGCATCGATCGCAGTTGCGTGACGGGGCGCTCCATCAGCGGCCATGCCGGCGCCAGCACACGGTAGCCCTGTGCTTCGTAGCGTTCCCGAAAACGTGTCCACGACGCGGGCGTGAGCCACGCACCGTGGATCAGGATGATGGTTCTGGACATTGTTGTGTTCTCCGTCGGACGCGCAGGCGCGCTATCCCTTTATGAACGCCAACAGGTCCGCGTTGATTTCATTCTTGTGGGTGGAGCACATGCCATGGTCGTAACCCGGATACACCTTGAGCGTGGCTTTCGGGATGAGCTTGGCGGTGAGCAGTGCCGAGTTGCCGATGGGGACGATCTGATCGTCATCGCCATGCATGACGAGCGTGGGCACGTCGATGCGTTTGAGGTCTTCGGTGAAGTCGGTTGCCGAGAAAGCGGCGATGCAGTCGTATTCGCTCTTGAGGCCACCCAACATGCCCTGCAGCCAGAAGCTGTCGCGCAGCCCCTGGCTGACCTGCGAGCCAGGGCGGTTGGCGCCGTAAAAGGGCGTGGTCAGGTCCTTGAAGAATTGCGAGCGGTCGTTGAGCACGCCGGCACGGATGTCGTCGAACACCTTCATCGGCAGACCGCCAGGGTAGGCGTCGGTCTGGAGCATGATCGGCGGCACGGCTCCGATCAGCACAAGCTTGGTGACGCGCCCCTTGCCATAGCGGGCGACGTAGCGTGCCGCTTCGCCGCCGCCAGTGGAGTGGCCGATATGGATGGTGTTTTTCAGGTCCAGTGCGGTCACAAGTTCGTCGAGATCGGCCGCATAGGTGTCCATCTCGTTGCCGCTCCAGGGCTGACCGGATCGTCCGTGGCCGCGGCGGTCGTGAGCGATGCAGCGGTAGCCGTGGCCGGCGAGGAACTGCATCTGGTCCTCCCACGCGTCGGCGGTCAGCGGCCAGCCATGGCTGAAGACGACCGGTTGCCCGGAGCCCCAGTCCTTGTAATAGATTTGCGTGCCATCCTTGGTGGTGATCGTCGGCATCTCTCAGACTCCTGTCGGGGGTATTGCAGGGGAAGGGGATGTTGCGATGCAGCGGAAAGACCGCATCTTGTGTAATAGGTGAGATTCGCGATAAAGCCAGTGCCCCGAAGTCATGCCCGGGTACGCCGTAACGTGCAGGGAGCGGCTATGCTTGGCGGCGCCGTGTGCCCGGCCACTGCCGTGTCGGGGCCCACGATCGATCCCCGGAGAATTCCTTGCCTAGCGAAGCCATGCTCCCCATGAAGATTGTCGTTCTTGGCGCCACCGGCATGCTCGGGCAGGGCGTGCTGCGCGAATGCCTGCTGGCAGAAGACGTCGCCGAAGTCGTGACCGTCGGGCGCAGCGGTGTCGGCACGCAACACGCCAAGTTGCACGACGTGACGGTGCCCGACCTGATGGACCTGCATGCCATCGAGACCGCCTTGCGTGATGTGGATGCCTGCTTCTTCTGCCTCGGGGCGACGTCATCCGGCATGTCCGAGGAGGCATACACGCGCGTTACGTTCGATCTGACGCTGCACGTGGCGCGCACGTTGCTGCGGCTCAATCCGGGCATGCGCTTCGTGTACATGTCCGGTGCAGGCGCGGACGCCAGTGAGCGCGGCAAGGTGATGTGGGCGCGGGTCCGCGGCAGGACGGAGAACGCCCTGCGCGCGCTGCCCTTCGGGGCGGTGTATGTGTTTCGCCCCGGCATCATCCAGCCGCTGCACGGGGCACGCTCGCGCACTCGCGCGTATCGCGTGTTCTATGGGGTGGTTGCGCCTTTGCTGCCGCTGGCGAGGCGTTTGTGGCCCGGTTCAGTCCTGACCACCGAGGTGATTGGCCGGGCGATGCTGAATCTGGTACGCCGTGGTGCGCCCGGCGGCGTGCTGGAGAGCCGGGCCATCGACGAGGCCGCCCGCACCGACGCTAGGGCAGGGGGCTAGGCGGCGGTGCGCGCTTGCAACACGTTGTGGTAATTTGGCGGGAACGGGGTCCGCGCCTTGCGCGTCCACCTGTTGATCACACCACGGGAAATTGACGTGCCCAAATTTATAACGGCGATTCTGCCGAACTTCATTCTGCGTTACGCGCAAGGCCTGCGCTTTCCGCAGTTGTTCCTGCTTTTTGTATGCCTGTTCGTGTTCGACCTGCTGATTCCAGATTTCATCCCCTTTATCGACGAGTTGCTGTTTGCGGTGCTGGCGCTTGTTTTTGCGCGCATCAAACGGCGCCCTACGCGACCTGTACAGGTGGTGCATGACTGAGCAGGACGAATTCTTCATGCGCGCCGCACTCGAACTGGCGCGCGAAGCCGGGAGCGTCGACGAGGTGCCTGTCGGGGCCATCGTGGTATTCGAAGGACAGATCGTCGGCCGCGGGTTCAACCAACCGATCGGGCGCCATGACCCTACGGCGCATGCCGAGGTGATGGCGCTGCGCGATGCCGCCCGCGCACTGTCGAATTACCGCATGCCCGGTTGCGAACTCTATGTGACGCTGGAGCCTTGCATGATGTGCACGGGTGCCATCATCCACGCACGCATTGGCCGCGTGGTGTTTGGTGCGCGGGACCCCAAGACTGGCGTGGCGGGCAGCGTGCTCGATCTTTTCAGTGAGCCGCGGCTCAATCATCACGCGCAGGCCGAAGGCGGCGTGCTGGCCGACGAATGCGGCCAACTGTTGTCGAGCTTTTTTGCTGCGCGTCGCAACCGGACGATGACTGCGTAATGCGCGCGCGCGTGAGCATCGGCGATCAATCGCTCGATCTGTTCGATGAACAGGGCGTGCGTATCCGCCGATATCGCGTGTCGACGGCCGCCAATGGCGCGGGCGAACTGGCGGGCAGCCAACGCACACCGCGTGGGCACCACATCGTGCGTGCACGTGTTGGTGCCGGGCAACCGCGCAATGCGGTGTTCCGTGCTCGTCGGCCAACTGGTGAGGTCTGGACGCCAGCCGCAGCACAGGCCGAGCCGACACGCGACTGGATTTTGTCGCGCATTCTCTGGCTGTCAGGGACCGAGGTTGGTTTTAATCGCCTTGGCAATGTCGACACCATGCGCCGTTACATTTACATCCACGGCACTCCTGACACTGAGCCGATGGGCGTACCGGGCTCACATGGCTGTATTCGCATGCGCAATGACGACGTCATTGAACTGTTTGAACTCCTGCCCGCATTTTCTGTGGTGGATATCGAAGAATGAAGTTGACGCTGCAAAGCGGCGATTGGGCCGCGCTGGGCGAGCAGGCCTATGCCATCCGACATGAGGTCTTCGTGGTGGAGCAGGGCGTGCCCGAAGAAATTGAGCTGGACGAGCACGACCCGATAAGCCTGCATGTGCTGGCGCTGGGTGACGGTGCTGCTGTCGGCACGGGCCGTCTGCTGGCCGACGGCCATATCGGCCGCCTGGCAGTGCGTCGCGTCGCACGCGGCACTGGCGTAGGCCGCGCAATGATGCTGCGTTTGATGGAGCTGGCCACGGCTCGTGGCATGGCGGAAATCGTGCTGAACGCCCAGGTTCAGGCACAGCCGTTTTATGTGTCGCTCGGATTCGAGCCTGAGGGCGAAGTGTTCGACGAAGCCGGCATCGACCACATCGTGATGCGGAAAGTCTTGCGCTGAGGCGGGCGGAGCGCCCGCCGCGGTGTTCGTTCAGCGTCCGTCGTGCGGCACGAACTGCTCCGTGTGTCGCCGGGTGCCCGGCAACAGGTAGTCCATGACGCCAGCGTCACGCACGGCCTGGTCGATGGTGTCGAGCAAGCGCCCGGCGTTGTCGACCGGGTCGTAGACTTCCATCCACGTGTTGCAGTCTTCCATTCGACACAGCAGGCGCCCCTGTACGCCGGAGGCGGATTTCACCGCTTCGAGCATGGACAGCACGGCGCTGCGCGCTTCGCGCGTCTTTTCGGGTGCAACGCAGTAGTAGATATAGAGTCCTGAAATCATGTCTGGCTCCCTCCAAGGCCTGTTCTCAGTCATCGTGCCGCACGGTGCGGGCCGATGCTGCCAGCCCGCTGCGGCCTGACGCTCGCCGGGTTTGCCGCCGGCGACGCGTGTATCACGATTCCAAGCGTAGCCTGCCTTCGGCTCAACTGACCGTGTAGGGCAGAGTGCCGAACGTCAGGCGCGGGCCGCCCGGCGTACCGACGCTGACGTCGTCGCTCTCGCGGCTGGAAATCTGCACGACTGCCAGCAAATCGTAGCCACCCTGCGGCGACGGCGCGACCGACAACACCTTGCCACAGGACTGCTCCCCAAAGCCTGCCGAATACAGATCGTCCCCCGCGCTGGCCGAACCTTCGGACAAATGCGCGAAGAACATGCGTTTCTTGAGCTTGCCCAGGTACTGCGTGCGGGCGACGATTTCCTGCCCAGGATAGCAACCCTTCTGGAAGTTCACGCCGCCGATGAGTTCAAAGTTCACCATCTGTGCGACGAATTCTTCCTGCGTTGCGCTGGTGATCCAAGGCACTCCTGCACGGATGTCGAGCCAATTCCATGCAATGGAACCCACCGGGCGCGCGCCCTGGCTGGCGAGTTTCTTCCAGATGTCGGCGGCCTGGGCCACGGGCACGACGATCTCTGCGCGGGCGCCATCGAGGCGGATGACTTGCACCTGACCCTGCGTGACGCTCATCGATTCGGGCGGCAGCGCCAGTCCGGCTGCGTCGAGCGCATGGGCCGTGCCGGCGCCGGATAAACCGATCACCGCATAGTCGTGCGTCGGGTTGGTCAGGCGCACCTTGGAGCGCAACACATACATGGAGAGCTTCTTGTGCATGGCCGCCAAGAGATCGGCCGATGCCTGCAGGAAAAAGCCGGATTGATCGCGCCACACGAGGAATGTCGCCAGCATGCGGCCCTTGGGGCTATTGAAGCTGTCGTAGTGGGCGCGATGGAGCGCGAGGTTCTTGACGTCGTTTGACGTGAGGTTGTGCAGGAAGGCTGCAGCGTCCTCGCCTTCCGCGCGCATCAGTCCGCGATGGGTGAGGGGCGTGATGACGGTCGTGGTGGCCGCCGCCTGTACCTCGTCTTCGACGGCGCCAAAATGCATGATGCCCGCCTGACCTTCTTCGAAGCGGGCGCCGATTTCATCGAGAAATACCAACCAGGGTGACTGCATGCTTGCTTCCGATACCGATTCGTGGGGAGTGCCGGCGAGCGCCGGACGGCTTTCCGTTATTATAGGGCGCTTGGCTTGGTGGCCCGATTGGCGCCGGCCGTGTTGGTTTGTTGCGTTCTGTTCGTCATCTTATTCCTGCTTCGGTTCCAATGCTGCGCTTGTTTTCCGCATTGCTTAAAACAGTCATTGCACTTGTCGTGATCGCGGCAGGTGCGCTCGCGTATTACGCGACGCGTCCCTTGCCGCAAACGCAACCCGTCGTCAACGTTGAAGTGCTACGCGGCAGCACCATGCGCGAAGTGTCGCGTCAGGTCGCCAGCGCCGGCATCGGCGTGGAGCCGACAATCCTCACGTGGCTCGCCCGATTGTCCGGCCACGCCAATCGCGTCAAGGCAGGCAACTATCAGATTGCGGCTGGCATTTCGCCGTGGGAACTGATCGAGTTGCTCACCGCAGGTTCGACCTCATACGCTGAAGTGGCCATCATCGAAGGCTGGAACATCCGCCGCATGCGCGCGGCGATCGACGGTAGCCCCGACCTGCGACACGATTCGATGGGCCTGCCCGACGCCGAAGTCCTCGCACGGCTCGACATTCCCGAGGCGCACCCGGAAGGTCTGTTCTTTCCCGATACCTACTTCGTGTCGCGGGGTTCGAGCGATTTTGAAGTGCTCAGGCGCGCGCACCAGCAGATGGAGAAAATCCTCCAGCGCGAATGGGAACGCCGTGCGCCCAACCTGCCGCTGGCGACGCCATATGAAGCCCTGATCCTGGCCTCGGTCGTCGAGAAAGAAACCGGCTTGCCGCAGGACCGCGAGAACGTGGCTTCGGTATTCATCAATCGTCTGCGCGCGGGCATGCCGCTGCAGAGCGATCCGACGGTCATCTACGGCATGGGCGAGGCCTATGCCGGCAACCTGCGCAAGCAGGATCTGCAAACCGATACGCCGTACAACAGCTATACCCGTCGCGGCTTGCCGCCCACGCCCGTGGCGATGCCCGGAGTGGCCGCTTTGCGCGCGGTACTTAATCCGCCGGCCACGCCGTACTACTACTTTGTCTCGCGCGGCAATGGCAGCAGCGAGTTTTCACGCACGCTGGAAGAGCACAACCGCGCCGTGGCGCGATACCAGAGAGGACGCGGATGAGCGCGCAGCAGGGACGTTTCGTCACATTCGAAGGCATCGATGGTGCGGGCAAGAGCACGCAGATCGCGGCGGTGGTGGCGGCGATCCGCGCACGCGGCTTCGAGGTCGTGCAGACCCGAGAACCCGGCGGCACGCCGCTGGGCGAAAAGCTCCGCGAACTGGTGTTGCACGAGCCCATGAACCTTGAAACCGAGGCCTTGCTGATGTTCGCGGCGCGTCGTGAGCATCTTGCTGCCTTGATCGAACCCGCGCTGGCGCGTGGTGCGTGGGTGGTGAGCGATCGTTTCACCGACGCGACCTATGCCTACCAGGTTGGCGGGCGAGGGCTGGCGGAAGGCAAGTTCCGCGTGCTGGAGCAGTGGGTGCACGCGCATCTGCAGCCTGACCTGACCTTTGTGTTCGATGTCGACCCGGCCGTTGCTGCGCAGCGCCTGGCAAGCGGGCGCGATGAAGCCGATCGTTTTGAACGCGAGCAGCGCGACTTTTTCGTCCGCGTGCGCGAAGCGTATCTCGCACGAGCCCACGCCTTCCCTGCGCGCGTAACGGTCGTCGATGCCGGCCGCACGCCCGAGGCCATTACCGCAGATGTGCTGGCCCGTTTGGAGCATCTCGCATGAGCGAACGCCCCCTGCCGCCGTGGTTGCTGCCCCTGTGGCAGCGTGTCACGGCTGACGTCGGTCAACTGCACCATGCCTTGCTGCTGGCGGGGCCGCGTGGCAGCGGCAAGCGACAATTCGCCGAAGCGCTGGCGCAGCGCCTGCTGTGCACGACGCCCGGCGCCGAGGGTTTTGCGTGCGGCGCGTGTCCTGCGTGCCGATGGTTCGCCGACGGCAATCATCCAGACATGCACCGCATGGTGCCCGAGAGCGCTGAAGAAGATGAAGGCGAAGCGGACACCGAGGGCAAGAAGGAAAAGAAAAAGTCCGACCAGATACGCATCGAGCAAGTGCGCGACATGCAGGGCTTGCTCGAAGTCGGCGGCCACCAGGGTGGGCGGCGCGTTGTGCTGGTCGATCCGGCCGAAGCGATGAATCCGCCGACGGCCAATGCGCTGCTCAAGTCGCTCGAAGAGCCGCAGACAGATGTGGTCTTTCTGCTCGTATGCCACGCGTCGGGGCAACTGCTGCCGACCATTCGCAGTCGTTGCCAGAGTTGGGTGTTCCCCAAGCCGGGGGCGGATCAAGCCGCCGCGTGGCTGCGTACGTCGGGCATCGATGACGCCGACGCGCTGCTCGGTTTTGCGTCGGGCCTGCCCTTGGCCGCACGCGAACTTGCGACGGGGCCGTTGGCGGACGCCCGTGCGCGCTTTGCACGCGACATGCTTGCTTTGTCGTCGGGCGATCCGCTCAAGCTGGCTGGTGAGTGGGAGACTTGGCTCAAAAGCAAGGCGGCGCTCGAAGGGGGCGTGACGCTCACGCTGCTCGTGTCATGGTTGCAGCGTTGGCTGGCAGACGGGGCTCGTGTCGCACGCGGGCAGGCGCCGCGCTTTTTTGCCGACCACGGCAAGTCGATGACGCAGCAGGCGGGCGGGCACGCCGAAGGCTGGCTGGCTGCGTATCACGAGCTGACGGCGTTCCGTAAGGTTTCGCAGCATCCGCTCAACCAGCGCTTGTTTCTCGAAGACATCCTCATGCGCGTGCGGCGCGGCATGGCGCGCTGACCGTTCGTCGCGCAACCGGTGCGGCATTCAGATTGGCGCTGGTCTTGCCGATGATGACGAGATACGCTCGAAAACACAGCGTTTAGCGCCCAGACTACGACATGGAATCTGCCCGACCCACCGCTGCCACCACCGCCCGCCCGAGTGTTCTGTCGCTCAATATCAACTCGCGTTCCGGGCTTTACGCGGCGTACATGCCGTTCATCAAGAATGGCGGTCTGTTCGTGCCTACGCCCAAGACATACATGCCGGGCGATGAAGTCTTCATGCTGCTGCAATTGATGGACGATCCCGCCAAGCTCGCCGTCAAAGGCAAGGTGGCATGGGTGACGCCAGCCAACGCCCAGAACGGCAAAGTACAGGGCATGGGCGTGCAGTTCGCTGCCGATGAGGGCGGCGTGGCCGCCAAGGTCAAGATCGAACAGATTCTGGGCAGCGCGCTGGGCTCCAACCGGCCCACGCATACGATCTAGACGGATCGTCGAACGCCCAATGGCGCAAGGCCGGCCCGTGTGCCGGCCTTTTTCATTTCTGTGCGATCTGGCGGCGGTACAATCGCCGACCGTGCTTCATTCTGCCTCCCGCTCCATGTTCGTCGATTCGCACTGTCACATTGATTTCCCCGACCTGGCTGCCGAAGGGGGCGCGCTGTTCGACCGGATGGCAGCCGCGCAGGTGACGCACGCCATGTGTATTGGCGTGAACTTCGAAAACCTGCCGCGCGTGATGGCAATTGCGGAGGCGCATGACAACATCTTCGCCTCTGTCGGGGTGCACCCGGAGAACACGGATTGCGAGGAGGCGACCGTCGAACAAGTTGCTGGGCTTCGCTCGCCATCCGAAGGTCGTCGCCATTGGTGAGACCGGGCTGGACTACTACTGGCACAAGGACAAGCCGGAATGGCAGCGCGAGCGATTTCGGGCTCATATCCGCGCCGCGAAAGCCTGTGACAAGCCGCTGGTGATCCACACGCGCGACGCGGCAGAAGACACGCTGCGGATCATGCGCGAAGAGGGGGCGGAGGCGCCGCGCGGCGTCATGCATTGCTTTACCGAAACGCAAGCCGTGGCGGATGCGGCGCTGGAAATGGGGTTCTACATCTCGTTCTCGGGCATCGTCACCTTCAAGAACGCTACCGCGCTCAAGGACGTCGCGCGCACCGTGCCGCTGGCGCGCATGCTGATCGAGACCGATTCGCCATACCTTGCGCCCGTGCCGTATCGCGGCAAACAGAACGAGCCGTCGTACGTACCGCACGTGGCGGTCGAGATCGCCCGGCTGCGTGGCATCAGTGTGGAAGAGGTGGCCGATGCGACCACGCGCAATTTCTTCGCGCTGTTCAAGGATGCCAAGTCGGGTGCATGACCCAGGTGCTGGACGAAAAAAAGGCCGCTGGATGCGGCCTTTTCTTTTGGGCGATGCGCGTTCAGGCGCGGATGTCGCCGCGATGCTGCTGGATGATCGGCAGAATCTGGCCGAAAACCTTCGGCGAACCGGCCACCACGTTGCCCGTCGAACAGGTAATCGGATTCGCCAGCAAAGTCGCTCACCAGACCACCGGCTTCGGAGATCATCAGCGTGCCGGCTGCCATGTCCCAGGGCTGCAGGCCGAGTTCGAAGAAGCCGTCGGCGCGGCCGCAGGCGACGTAGGCCAGGTCGAGCGCAGCTGCGCCCGGGCGGCGCAGGCCGGCGGTCTTTTCTGCCAGTTCGCGGAACATGCCGAGGTAGGCGTCCATGTGCGTCATCGACTTGAACGGAAAGCCCGTGAAAACGAGCGATTCGGACAGGCGCGTGCGCTTGGAGACGCGCACGCGGCGGTCGTTCAGGAAGGCGCCACGGCCGCGCGATGCGGTGAAGAGTTCATTGCGCGTCGGGTCGTAGATGACGGCTTGCTGCACCACGCCCTTTTCAGCCAGCGCGATGGAGATCGCGTATTGCGGAAAACCGTGGATGAAGTTGGTCGTGCCGTCGAGCGGATCGATGATCCACTGGAAATCGCTGCCGGTGGAAGGGCCGGTCTGGCCAGACTCCTCTGCTAGAATCGCGTGCTCCGGATATGCCTCGCGGATCACTTCGATGATCGCCTGTTCGGCGGCGGCATCCACTTCGGTCACGAAGTCATTGGGCGACTTGGCGCGCACTTGCAGCAGATCGAGGTCCAGCGTGGCGCGGTTGATGATGGTGCCGGCACGGCGGGCGGCCTTGACGGCAATGTTCAGAGTCGGATGCATGGGCGTCGAACCAGTTCAGGCGCGGCGACCAACAAAAAAGCCGCCGCTGCGTATTCGGAAAACCGGCAATTATAACGTATGACTGACCAAACCCCGACCCCTCTCACTGTAAACACGCTCGACCGCGTACGCGTGGTGCTGTCGCGCCCGAGTCATCCCGGCAACATAGGTGCTGCAGCGCGCGCGCTCAAGACCATGGGCCTGTCGCGCCTGTATCTGGTCCAGCCCAAATCCTTTCCGCACCCCGAGGCCGAATCGCGCGCGTCGGGTGCGACCGACGTGCTGGCATCCGCCGTGGTGTGCGACTCGTTGGAAGAGGCGCTGTCCGGCGTAACCATGGCCGCCGCACTGACGTCGCGCCGGCGCGAACTGGCGGTGCCGATGCAATGGTCGCGCGATGCCGCGGTTACGCTATCGACGCAGGCCGGGCAGGGCGGCGAGGTCGCCATGGTGTTCGGCAACGAAACCTACGGTCTGTCCAACGAAGAGCTGGCTTTGTGTCAGTTGCCGGTGATGATTCCGGCCAACCCTGCGTACGCCTCGCTCAACCTCGCGGCGGCCGTGCAACTGATGTGCTACGAACTGCGCATGGCGAGTGTCGATTCGGGTGTTGCTCCAGCGGGCATGGAGGGCGAGCCGGCGACGGTCGACGAAGTCGAGCAACTCTATGAGCACTTCCAGCAGGCTATGACGGCGAGCGGATTTTTCGATCCGGCCAATCCGAAACGGCTCATGCCGCGCCTGCGGCGCATGTTCGGACGCATCCGACTGGAGAAGGACGAGGTCAACATCCTGCGTGGGATGCTCAATTTCTTCGAAAAACCCTTTCGAGAGCGTTCTTGACGCCATTTCGACACAGTCCAAGCCCGACTTTGCTGTTTTATGGTCTTAATAGTTGACCGAAAAAGTCGGGAATCCTACGATAAATTCCCTTTCTGATATCGAGCCGAGTCCGCTAGATGTTTGCCCGTTTACGTGAAGATGCCGCCAGCGTGTTGGCACGCGATCCCGCAGCCCGCAGCATGCTCGAGGTGATCTCGTGTTATCCGGGCTTTCACGCCGTGGCCATGCATCGGGTCGGCAATTGGTTCTGGCGTCACGACTGGCGCTTGCTGGCACGTTGGGTGTCGCAGTTCTCGCGCTTCATGACCGGCATCGAGATCCACCCGGCCGCGCACATCGGTCGTCGCGTGTTCATTGACCACGGCATGGGCGTTGTCATCGGCGAGACGGCCGAGGTGGGCGACGACTGCACGATCTATCAGGGCGTGACACTCGGCGGGACCTCGCTCTACCGGGGCGTCAAACGTCATCCGACGCTAGAGGCCGGCGTGGTGGTGGGCGCCGGCGCCAAGGTGTTAGGCGGCTTTACGGTCGGGCGGGGGGCCAAGATCGGCTCCAACGCCGTGGTGGTCAAGCCCGTGCCAGCCGACGCGACTGCCGTGGGTAACCCCGCGCGCATTATCGAACCCGACGCCAAGACCCGCGAACATAGCCCCGAGGTGCAGGGTTTCTCCGCCTATGGGGTGACGCGCAACATGGATGACCCGCTGGTCAAGGCCGTGCATGCGCTGCTCGACCACGCTACGCAGCAAGACAAGCGGATCGACACCCTGATGGAGCGCCTCAAGGCCGCCGGTCTGTGCGCAGAGTCCGATGACCCGCGCGAAACCAAGCCGTTCGACCACGACTACCTCTCCAAGATCGTTGATTGACGGTCTTTATCAATCCGCTTAATGGGTCTGATTGCTTGACTGTTTTTCTCGGGTATTTTAATCTTGAGAAAATTAATCAGGTATTGACCAGATTCGGAGCTGCAGATGCGACTGACCACTAAAGGGCGATTCGCCGTCACGGCCATGATCGACCTTGGCTTGCGCCAAGGCGACGGCCCGGTGACGCTGGCCGGCATCAGCGAGCGGCAAGGGATTTCGCTGTCGTACCTCGAACAGCTGTTTGGCAAGCTGCGCCGTTACGAACTGGTGACGAGCGTGCGTGGCCCGGGCGGCGGTTATTGCCTGGCGCGCTCGCTGGAAGACATTTCGGTGGCGGACATCATCATCGCCGTGGATGAACCGCTCGACGCGACTCAATGTGGCGGCAAGGAAAACTGCCACGACGACCGTCGCTGCATGACGCACGATCTGTGGACGAATCTCAACCGCCACATGTTCGAGTACCTGCAGTCGGTCAATCTGGGCGGTCTGGTGGCCGAACAAAAGAAGCGCGCCGAACGGGGCGTGAGCGTGCTGCACGATGAGCGCACCCAGTTCCAGGAGCCTCGGGAGTCGGCTGCGGCCTGATCGACTGAACCGCGATGTTCGCGCCGGCTTACTTCGATGCCAATGCCACCACGCCGCTGGATGCGCGTGTGCTGGACGCGATGCTGCCGTACCTGGGCGCTCGCTTTGGCAACGCTTCGAGTCGGCACGAATACGGACGCCAGGCGCGTGCGGCCATCGATACGGCCCGTCAGCAGGTTGCCACGGCGGTAGGGGCGCACCCGACCGAACTGGTCTTCACGAGCGGCGGGTCCGAAGCCAACAACCTTTTCATCAAGGGGGCGGCGGCCAGTCGCAAACCCGGCGTGATGGCGATCGGCGCAACCGAGCACCCGTGTGTGAGGCTTCCTGCACTGCATGTGCAACAGCATGGCTGGCGCGTGGTGCAGCTGATGCCGGACGCCAACGGACAGGTCAACGTGGATGCCGCTGTGGCGTTGATCGCACAGGATCGGCCGGCGGTGGTGTCGGTGATGCTGGCCAACAACGAGACCGGAGCGATCAACGATATCGCACCGATTGCGGCGGCGGCGCGACAAGCGGGGGGATGGTTCCACACCGATGCCGTGCAAGCGATGGGCAAGATGCCGGTCGATTTTCGCGCCCTCGGCGTGCATGCGATGACGCTGTCGTCGCACAAGATTTATGGCCCCATCGGGGCTGGCGCGCTGGTGATGGACAAGCGTGTTGACGTGCCGGCGCTCATTGCGGGCGGCGGGCAGGAGCGTGGTCTGCGGGCTGGAACCGAGAACCTCGCGGCGATCGTTGGTTTTGGTGTCGCAGCCGAACTGGCGGTGGCCGAAATGGCCGAGCGCATTGCGCGGCAACGTGCAGCGCGCGACATGTTTGAAAGCGGGCTGGGCGCCATCGGCGCGCAGATATTTGGAGCGGTGGCCGATCGCCTGCCGAACACGAGTTTTTTCGCGTTCGAGCATATCGACGGCGAAACGCTGGTGGCCAAGCTGGACCGCGCGGGTTTTGCGGTGGCAAGTGGCTCGGCATGTTCGAGTGCCAATGCAGAGCCGTCACGCACGCTGCTGGCGATGGGCGTTGAGCCCGGTCTGGCGCGCGGCGCGGTGCGGGTGAGCATGCCGCACGATGTTGAACTGAATGATGTGGACCGGCTGCTGAGGGCATTGAAGCAGACGGTAGATGAGTTGAAACACTTGGCTGCGGTAGCCATCTAAATAGATAGCTAGGCAGCAGAAGCCCTGGAGCGAGAGATGTCGAAGTTTCCGATTTATCTGGATTATTCCGCCACCACGCCGGTCGACCCGCGCGTGGCGCAGAAGATGATCCCGTACCTGACCGAGATGTACGGCAACCCGGCCAGCCGGTCGCACGCGCTGGGCTGGGCGGCGGAAGAGGCGGTCGAGTGGTCGCGCGAGCAGGTTGCGGCACTCGTCAACGCCGACCCGAAAGAGATCATCTGGACCTCTGGCGCGACCGAATCGGACAACCTCGCCATCAAAGGCGCGGCGAACTTCTACGCCTCGAAGGGCAAGCACATCATCACCGTCAAGACTGAACACAAGGCGGTGCTGGATACCTTCCGCGAACTCGAACGTGTCGGCTTTGAAGCCACCTACCTCGATGTGCAGGAAAACGGCCTGCTCGACCTTGAAGTCCTCAAGGCCGCCATCCGCCCGGACACCACGCTGGTGTCTGTGATGATGGTGAACAACGAAATCGGCGTGGTGCAGGACATCGAAGCGATTGGCGAAATCTGCCGCGCCAAGGGCATCATCTTCCACGTGGATGCGGCGCAGGCCACGGGCAAGGTGGACATCGATCTGCAAAAGCTGAAGGTCGATCTGATGTCGTTCTCGGCGCACAAGACTTATGGCCCGAAAGGCATCGGCGCGCTGTACGTGCGTCGCAAGCCGCGCGTGCGTCTTGAAGCGCAAATGCACGGCGGCGGTCATGAGCGCGGTCTGCGTTCGGGTACGCTTGCTACGCACCAGATCGTCGGCATGGGCGAGGCCTTCCGCATTGCGAAGGAAGAAATGTCCACCGAGAACGAGCGCATCCGCAAGTTGCGCGACAAGCTGCTGGCCGGCTTGTCCGACATGGACGAGGTGTACGTTAACGGTGACCTGGAGCACCGTGTGCCGCACAACCTGAACGTGAGCTTCAATTTCGTCGAAGGCGAATCGTTGATCATGGCCGTCAAGGAACTGGCCGTATCGTCCGGCTCGGCCTGCACGTCGGCTTCGCTGGAGCCGTCCTACGTGCTGCGCGCGCTGGGCCGCAACGACGAACTGGCGCATAGCTCGATCCGCTTCACCATCGGCCGCTTTACGACTGAAGAAGAAATCGATTTCACGGTCGAACTGCTGCACAAGAAGATCGGCAAACTGCGCGAACTGTCGCCCCTGTGGGAAATGCACCAGGATGGCGTCGATCTGAACACCGTCCAGTGGGCGGCACACTGATTTAACGAGCAATGCGCAGCCTGCGGGCATGCGCGTTGCGACGAAGGAGCAATACCATGGCATACAGCGAAAAAGTTCTGGACCACTACGAAAACCCGCGTAACGTTGGCTCGTTCGCCAAGGACGACGGCGCAGTGGGCACCGGCATGGTCGGCGCCCCGGCGTGTGGTGACGTGATGAAGTTGCAGATCAAGGTCAATCCGCAGACCGGCGTGATCGAGGATGCCAAGTTCAAGACCTACGGCTGCGGCTCGGCCATTGCGTCGAGCTCGCTGGTGACCGAGTGGGTCAAGGGCAAGACGCTCGACGAAGCGGCCAACATCAAGAACACGGCAATCGCCGAAGAACTGGCTCTGCCGCCGGTGAAGATCCACTGCTCGATCCTTGCCGAAGACGCTATCAAGGCGGCTGTCGAGGATTACCGCAAGAAGCATGGTCAGGCCGACGATAAGGCCGAAGCAGCGTAAGCAGGAGGTTTGCAGCAATGGCAGTTACTCTTTCGGAAGCGGCAGCACGCCACATCAATAACTTTCTGACCCGTCGCGGCAAGGGCGTGGGCATTCGCCTGGGCGTGAAGACCTCCGGTTGCTCGGGCATGGCCTACAAGCTCGAGTACGCCGACGAAGTGGCTGGTGAAGACGTTGTCTTCGAGAGCTTCGGCGTCAAAGTGCTGGTGGATCCGAAGAGTTTGCCGTACATCGACGGTACCGAACTCGACTTCGCGCGTGAGGGCTTGAACGAAGGCTTCAAGTTCAATAACCCGAACGTCAAGAACGAGTGCGGTTGCGGCGAGAGCTTCCACGTCTGACCGGGCTGCCGCCAATGCTACGCGCGGGCTCCGCTCGCGTTAGAATTGCGCCCTTGTGATTTTTGACTGCGCGGCAAGCCTGTCGCGCAGGAATCGCCCGGACATTTCCCTCGCCCCGCCGGTGGACCCAACCCCGGCGGGGCGTTTAACTATGCAAGACTATTTCTCTTTGTTTGGCTTGCCGGAACGCTACGCGCTGGACTCTGGTCAGCTCGAGGCCGCCTATCGCAAGGTGCAGGCGCAAGTGCACCCGGATCGCTTCGCGCATCGCCCCGAAGGCGAGCGCCGCGTCGCCATGCAATGGGCCACGCTCGCCAATGAGGCGTACCGGGCCTTGCGTAATCCGCTCACGCGCGGGCGTTATTTGTTGTCGCGGCGTGGTACCGAAATCGATGCCGAGCGCAACACGGCGATGTCGCCCGCGTTCCTGATGCAGCAGATGGAATGGCGTGAGGCGGTCGAAGACGCACAGGGCGATAACGTTGCATTGGCTGATCTGCTCGATCGCATGCAGGAAGAAGAGCAGGCGATGTTCCAGCAGCTCGGTCGCCAGCTCGATGTGTCCGATGACTCTGCCGGCGCCGCCGAAACCGTGCGCCGATTGATGTTCATCGAGCGGCTGCGCACCGAGATCGAAGACGCCATGGCGGTCTGATCGCCGGCATGTTCAAGACGAAACGATAAAGATGGCACTGTTACAACTGTCCGAACCGGGTGAGACGCCCGAGCCGCACCAGCATCGTCGCGCGGTTGGTATTGACCTTGGTACGACCAACTCGCTGGTCGCGACCGTGCGCCATTCGCTGCCCGAATGCCTCGTGGGCGATGAATGCGGCATTCTGCTGCCCTCCGTGGTGCGTTATCTGGCGGATGGCGAAGCTGTCGTCGGTAGCCGCGCGGCCAGTCAGCAGGCCGCCGATTCGCGCAACACCATCGCGTCGGTCAAGCGACTCATGGGGCGCGGACTGGCCGATACGGAACCGGCGTTGCGGGCGCGTTATGACCTGGTCGATACAGGCGGCATGGTGCGCATCAATACTGTGGCCGGGCAGGTCACGCCGGTCGAAGTGTCGGCACAGATCCTCCGTGTGCTGCGTGAGCGAGCCGAGGCTTCACTCGGTGGCGATCTGGTCGGCGCGGTGATTACGGTACCGGCGTATTTCGACGACGCACAACGCCAGGCCACCAAGGACGCCGCGCGTCTGGCCGGCATCAACGTGCTGCGCCTGCTCAACGAGCCGACCGCGGCCGCCATCGCCTATGGGCTGGATAACGCCGCTGAAGGCGTCTATGCCGTATATGACCTGGGCGGCGGCACACTCGATTGCTCAATTTTGAAGCTCTCGCGCGGTGTGTTTGAAGTCATGGCCACCAGTGGTGATTCCGCGCTGGGTGGCGACGACTTCGATCAGACGCTTGCCGATTGGATGGCGCGCGAAGTGGGCGAAGGCGATGTCGCTTCGCGCGGCATCATGGTTGAAGCGCGCCGCGTGAAAGAAGTGCTGACGCGCGAATCCGAAACCACCGCCCGCGTGCCGCTGGCAGATGGTGGCGTGCGCGAACTGCCCATCTCCGCCGCATTCTTCCAGGAACTGACCCGTTCGTTGGTCGAACGTACCCTCAACCCGATCCGCAAGGCATTGCGCGATGCGGGCGTAAAGACCGATGACGTGCAGGCGGTCGTGATGGTGGGCGGCGCGACGCGCATGCCGCACGTGCGTGGCGCGGTCGAAGCGTTTTTCGAGCGTGAGCCGTTCACCGATATCGATCCGGACAAGGTCGTCGCCATCGGCGCTGCGATCCAGGCCAATGTGCTGGCTGGCAATCGCCGTGCAGGCGAAGACTGGCTGCTGCTCGACGTGACGCCGTTGTCGCTTGGGCTCGAGACCATGGGCGGTTTGGTCGAGAAGATCATTCCGCGCAATTCCACCATCCCCACCGCCAAGGCGCAGGAATTCACCACCTATCGCGACGGCCAGACCGCCATGGCGATCCACGTGGTGCAGGGCGAGCGCGAACTCGTGAGCGACTGTCGCTCGCTGGCGCGCTTCGAGTTGCGCGACATTCCGCCGATGGTGGCCGGGGCTGCGCGTATCCGCGTGACGTTCCAGGTCGACGCCGATGGTCTGCTGTCGGTGTCGGCGCGCGAACAATCCACGGGCATCGAGGCGGGCGTCACCGTCAAGCCAAGTTATGGCTTGTCGGACGATGAGGTCACCGCGATGCTCAAGGCGGGTTTCGAGCATGCGGGCGAAGACATGCATGCGCGCGCACTGCGCGAACAGCAGGTTGAAGCCGAGCGCCTGATCGACGCCACACATGTGGCGATGAACGAGGACGCGGACCTGCTCGACGCGAATGAGAAGAGCGCCATCGAGTCCCGCATCGCAGCACTCAAGTCGCTTGCCGCAGGCAATGACGCACAGGCCGTGAAAGCCGGCGTCGAAGCCCTCTCGCAAGCCACTGCCGACTTTGCCGCGCGTCGCATGGACAAAGCGATCCGCCAGGCACTGGCCGGCAACCGCATCGACAATTTGCCCGTTTAAGGGAATACGGATTCATGACCCAGATCGTCGTACTGCCGCACGTAGAACTTTGCCCGGAGGGTGCCGTGATCGAAGGCCGCGAAGGCCAGTCGATCTGCGATGCGCTGCTCGATGCCGGCATCGAAATCGAACACGCCTGCGAGAAGTCCTGCGCATGCACGACGTGTCACGTCATCGTGCGCGAAGGCTTCAATTCGCTTGAGCCTGCCGAAGACATTGAAGAAGACTTGCTCGACAAGGCGTGGGGACTGGAAGCCAATTCGCGCCTGTCGTGCCAGGCACTCGTGGATGACACGCCGCTGGTGGTCGAAATTCCGCGCTATACCATCAACATGGTGAGCGAAGGAGGCAAAAAGAAATGAAGTGGACCGATTCCCTGGAGATCGCCATTGCGTTGTCCGAAGCCAAGCCGGACGTCAACCCGACACGGGTGAACTTTGTCGATCTCATGAAATGGGTGATGGACTTACCCGAGTTTGACGACGATCCCAAGCATTGTGGTGAACGTCTCCTCGAAGCCATTCAGGCCGCGTGGATTGAAGAGAGCGAATGAGCTAGGCGCCTTGCGACAAAAAAGCCCGTCACAGACGGGCTTTTTTCTTGTGGAGCGGGCGTGCGGGCCTACAGAGGGGCGGGCACGCGAAGGCGCTGGGCCCATTCGCGCAAGCGGGCAATGACTTCTGGCGCGACCTGCACACCTTCTTCGTGTGCTTGGGCGATGTTGCGGGAGGTTTGCTCGCCCGGCATGCGCACCGGCCTCTCCGCATCGATGGGGGCGCTGGCGTGGCAGCGCGCTGTAAGGTCGTCCATGGTGGCGATGAAGGCCTCGTGTCCGGCAAATGCGTCGGGATCGACAACCTGCAGATAGACGCTGCCGCTCCAACGTTTTTCGGAGTCCTTGCGCCCGAAGCCCGACAGACCTTGCGTAAGCGCTTCCACCATCAGCGCAAGGCCGAATCCCTTGTGACCGTATTCCAGCCCGCCCAGCAGCATGATGCTGCCACGTGGGTCGGTCTGTTCCATTACGCGCGGGTCCTGGCTCGGCACGCCGGCCCCATCGAGTAGCCAGGCGTTGTCCATTGTCTGGCCGCTTGCCACTTTCTGACGCACCATCGACACGGTGGTGATCGATGCGCAGATGTCGACGAGCACGGGTGTGCGCGTGCCGGGGTAGCCGATGGCGAACGGATTGGGCGTGAATACCGCCTCGCGCCCGCCGTGGGGCGCAACAAACTCAAAGGCCGGGTCGGAGCTTGCCAGGATGGCGAGATAGCCGCGGTCAACGGCTTGTTTGACCAGACTCGCCAGGCATGCGATGTGATGGCTGCGACGCATTGCGAACGTCACAACGCCGTGTTCGGGCAAGCGCTCAAAGGCGAGGTTGAGTGCTTGGTCCACCAGCCACAGGCCGGGCAGATATCGGCCGTCCCATACGATGGTGCTGCCGGTGTCCCGGATGACGTCGGGCTGGCCCGAGCAGGTCATGAGCCCTTGCGCAATCTGGTCCAGGTAGAGCGGACACAGCGCCAGTCCATGCGTGTGGCGGCCCATCATGTCGGTGAGGACCAGCAATTCGGCAACGCGTTGTGCCTTGTCTTCATCCAGCCCCGCTGCATGAAAGAGATTGCGCGTGAGCGTGGTCAGTACGGCGCCGTCGAAGCGTGGCGTCTTGTTCATCTCCTGTCTCCCCTCGTGTCCGGCAAAGCGGACTACGCTAACCGAGCGCCGGATACCGGCGCTTGTCTCAAGACAGGTGCGATGTGCTTCAAGGTGCCCTATGCAAGCGGCGTATGCGCTATAGCTGCTGGTAGGCGCGATGCCGCAACGCGTATTCGAGTGCCACGGACGAGCCGATCAACGCCGGATATTTGGCGGTGATGACATACGTGGGGATGCGCGAGAGGTACTGCGAAAAACGACCCTTGGTCTCGAAGCGGCTGCGGAAGGGCGATTGCAGGAAGAAGTCCCCAAGCTTCGGCACAATGCCGCCGCCGATATAGATGCCGCCGAAAGCGCCCAGTGTCAGCGCCAGGTCGGCCGCTGCGGTGGCGAGCAGGGCGCAGAACATATTGACTGTGTCTACGCATAGCTTGTCGCTGCCATCGACGGCCTTCTCACGGATGGCTGGTGCGTCGAGGGGTTCGACCTTTTGGCCGCGTGTTTCGGCCAATGCGAGATACAAGGCTGCCATGCCTGGCCCGGATACGGCGCGCTCTGCCGATACATGCGGGTAGCGCCGCATGAGTGCTTGCAGCACGGCAAGTTCTTCATCGGTCTGACCCGACAGCGTGACGTGGCCGCCTTCGCCCTGCAGCGGCGTGTAGTGGCCGCCGGGGTAGGGGATCAAGCCTGAAACGCCTAGCCCGGTGCCGGGGCCGATGACGCCGATGGGCGCGCCTCTGATCGCTTCGCCACCGCCGACGGCGTAGCGCTCGTCGTCACCCAGATGCGGCAATGACAGCGCCAGCGCGGTGAAGTCATTGATGAAGATGAGTTCCTTCAATCCGATCGCTTTGCGTTCTGCTTCGATCGAAAAAGCCCAAGTGTGGTTGGTCATGCGGATGGCATCGCCCGTCACCGGGTTGGCAATGCCGATCGCGCCCGAGTGCGGAGTGGGCAATCCATGGCGGGCGAGGTATGCCTTGATGGCGTCGGCCGGGCCGCTGTAGTCCGCGCAGGGCAGCGTGTCGATATGTTCGATGGGGGCGCCGGGGCCTGCGATGACGGCGAAGCGCGCGTTGGTGCCGCCTACATCGCCGACGAGTCTTGGATACGTGTCGAGGTCGGAAGCGCTCATGGTCGTCTCTCTCTCTCTCTCTCTCTCTCGCTGCTGGTGTGGTCTTGTGCGATGCCGAGGGGGGCTCGCGGTTTTCGAAGTATAGGGTGTTGCCTATGATCCTTGCGCCGTCCGCGTCGGCGAGGTGCTGTTCGCGCCATTGCCGGATGTCGTGACTCGGCCGCCTGAACGTGTTGCGCCCGACGAATTCACTGCGAATCTGTCGCCGTCTGCGTTGTCGGACGGCTATCGTGTACGCATTGACGCCACGTGTCAGTGTGCTGCGAGTATAGGGAGTAAAACTACATGGCGGCAATCCGCATTGCGGGTAAACCGTTAGCAAGTTACTTCAAGAGATCGCGTCAGTGATCTGTTTTTAGATGGCGTGAACTCACGCTGTTTCATTTAAAAACAGGGTCTTGTGTTGTCGCGAGGCCTGCCGGTCCAATGGGTATTCAGAAAACTGTTCCACCCATAAATTTGTGTTGCGGCCCGTTTGTAGTGATACTACACTTTGATCGGGCTAATTGATATCAATCAACTAGCGAGCGAGTGCCAGCATGAGCCATCACAGCAAAGTCCAGGAAGTCACCGAACGTATCGTTGAACGCAGCCGTGAGCGGCGCCAGCGTTATCTGGCCCGTCTGGATGCGGCAATTCCGCATTCGCCCTATCGCGGCCAGCTCTCGTGCACAAACCTTGCTCATGGCTTTGCGGCCAGCCCGCAGGAAGACAAGCTGCGCATCATGGCGTTGCGTGCGCCCAATGTCGGCATCGTCACGGCATACAACGACATGCTGTCGGCGCATCAGCCATTCGGCACCTATCCCGAGATCATCAAGAGTGCGGCGCGCGAAGTCGGCGCCACCGCGCAGGTGGCTGGCGGCGTGCCGGCGATGTGCGACGGCATCACGCAGGGCCAGCCCGGCATGGAGTTGTCGCTGTTCTCGCGCGACGTGATTGCCATGGGCACGGCGGTGGCGCTGTCGCACAACATGTTCGACGCGGCGCTGTGTCTGGGCATCTGCGACAAGATCGTGCCGGGGCTGTTGATTGGCGCGCTGCGCTTTGGTCATTTGCCGTTCATTTTCGTGCCCGGTGGGCCGATGCCATCAGGCATTCCGAACGAAATGAAGGCCAAGGTCCGTCAGCGTTACGCGGCGGGCGAGGTGGGCAAGGACGCGCTGCTCGAATCCGAATCGCAGTCCTACCATGCGCCGGGTACGTGTACTTTCTACGGCACCGCCAACAGTAATCAGATGCTCATGGAAATCATGGGCCTGCACATGCCGGGCGCGGCTTTCGTGCATCCGAATACGCCGCTGCGCGAGGCGCTGACCCGCACCGCCACGCAACGCGCAGTGGCAATCACGAAAGACGGCAAGGAATTCACGCCCATTGGCCGCATCATCGATGAACGCGCCATCGTCAATGGCATCGTCGGTCTGCTCGCCACGGGGGGCTCGACGAATCACACACTGCATCTGGTCGCGATTGCGCGAGCCGCGGGCATTCTTATCGACTGGAGCGATTTCGAAGCGCTCTCGCACGTAGTGCCGCTGCTGGCGAAGGTTTATCCGAACGGTTCTGCGGACGTGAATCAATTCCACGAAGCGGGCGGCATGGGCTTTCTCATCCGCGAACTGCTTTCGGCTGAATTGCTGCATGCCGACGTCACCACCGTGGCGGGCAAGGGGCTGGAAGCCTACGCGCAGGCGCCGCAACTGGATGTTGCCGGCAAGCTCGCCTGGCATGCCGCGCCGGCAAGCAGCGGTGACCCGGCCGTGCTGTCCACTCACGCGCAACCCTTCAGCCCGGACGGTGGGCTGCGCCTGTTGCAGGGCAACCTCGGCCGTGCGGTCATCAAGATTTCCGCTGTCAAACCGCAGCATCGTCTGGTGCGCGCGCCGGCCCGGGTTTTCGATGGTCAGGAGCAACTCATCGCCGCTTACAAGGCTGGAGAACTCAATCACGATTTCGTTGCGGTGATCCGCTTTCAGGGGCCGCAGGCCAACGGCATGCCGGAGCTGCATCAGCTCACGCCGACGCTGGCCAACATTCTGGACAAGGGCTTCATGACTGCGTTGGTAACCGATGGGCGCATGTCCGGCGCATCCGGCAAGGTGCCCGCCGCCATCCACGTCACGCCCGAAGCCGCCGCGGGCGGGCCGCTGGCGCGTGTGAAGGATGGTGACATCGTGGTGGTGGATGCGGAGGCCGGACAGTTGTACGTGGAAGTGCCGCAGCCTGATTTCGACGCGCGCACCGCTGCCACCTTCGACGTGAATGCTCCGCAATACGGCCTGGGCCGCGACCTGTTTGGCAATTTCCGCCGTACGGTGGGGGGCGCCGAAGAGGGCGCTTCGGTATTGACGCTGGAGGACTGACACCCCCGGGACGGGCAGTCACAGGACTGTCCGTCCTTCAAAAAACACCGGCACAAGCCGGGTGCAACACGATTCTTGAATCACCCGCCGCATGTTGCGGCGGGCGTTGAGCGTGTGGTGCGGTGGCAGCAAGCCGCGCAAACCCAAAGGAGCGACAGAGATGACACGAATGAAGCTGGCGGCCATCGCCGTGGCCGGCTTAGGGCTAGGCGCCGCCCAAGCTGCCGATATCGAAGTGCTGCACTGGTGGACCTCGGGCGGCGAGGCCAAATCGGCGGCTGAGCTTAAGAAGATGCTCGAAGCCAAGGGCGACAAGTGGAAGGACTTCGCCGTGGCGGGCGGTGGTGGCGAGAACGCCATGACCGTGCTGAAGAGCCGCGTGGTGTCGGGCAAGGCGCCGACCGCTGCACAGGTGAAGGGGCCGAGCATTCAGGAGTGGGGCGCCGAAGGCGTGCTCGCCAATCTCGATCCGATCGCCAAGGCCGGCAACTGGGACAGCCTGCTGCCGAGCGTGGTTGCCAACGTCATGAAGTACAAGGGCAACTACGTGGCGGTGCCGGTCAATGTGCACCGCGTGAATTGGATGTGGGTGAATCCCGAGGTATTCAAGAAGGCCGGTGCGACCGTGCCGAAGACCTGGGCGGACTTTCCCGCTGCGGCCGAAAAGCTCCAGAAAGCCGGCTTCATTCCTGTCGCTCACGGTGGTCAGCCGTGGCAGGACTTCACTGTGTTCGAGTCCGTCGTGCTGGGCGTGGGCGGGCCAAAGTTCTATCAGGACGCATTGGTCAAACTTGACCAGAAGGCACTGACCAGCCCGACCATGGAAAAGGCCTTCGATACTTTCCGCCAGGTGCACAAGTACGTTGACAAGGACGCTGCCAACCGTGACTGGAACCTCGCGACCGCGATGGTCATCAACGGCAAGGCTGGCATGCAGTTCATGGGTGACTGGGCCAAGGGCGAGTTCACCGCCGCCGGCAAAGTGCCGGGCAAGGATTACCTGTGCCTGCCCGCTCCGGGCACGGAGCACGCATTCACATTCAACATCGACAGTTTCATCATCTTCAAGCAGTCGGGCGCGGATGCGCAGAAGGCGCAGAGCGATTTTGCCTCGGCCGTAATGAGCCCCGAGTTCCAGGAGGTGTTCAACCTCAACAAGGGTTCGATCCCGGTTCGCAGCGGTGTGTCGATGGCCAAGTTCGACGATTGCGCCAAGACCTCGGCCAAGGACTTTGCCGACGACGCGAAGGCTGGCTCGCTGGTGCCGTCGATTGCACACCAGATGGCGGTGCCCGCCGCCACCACTGGCGCGATGCAGGACGTGGTGACCGCGTTCTTCAACTCCAGTCAGTCGTCGAAGGATGCCGTCACCAAGCTGGCGGCAGCCGCCAAGACGAAGTAATCACACAGATGGACGGCGCCGGCAGTGCCGGCGCCCGTCGCACTCGTCGGGATTTACGAAATGAGTTCCAGATCAATTGCGATGTCGCAGCCCGTCGCGCGTGAGCGCGCGCGGCTGATGGACAGGGTTGAGGGGGCGCTGCCGAAGATCGTGCTGGCGCCAACCTTCGCGATCTGCGTGGTTTTTTTCTACGGCTACATCATCTGGACAGCCGTGCTGTCGATGACGCCGTCACGCATGCTGCCCAACTATGAATTCATCGGCCTGGAGCGCTACGTCGAGCTGTTCTCCAACGACCGCTGGTGGCTGGCGCTGAAGAACCTGGCCATCTTCGGCGGCCTGTTCATTTTTCTGTGTCTGGCGATGGGGTTGTTCCTCGCGATCCTGCTGGACCAGAAGATCCGCGCCGAAGGCGCCATCCGCTCGGTGTTCCTGTACCCGATGGCCCTGTCGTTCATCGTGACCGGCACAGCGTGGAAGTGGATTCTCGATCCCAGCATCGGGCTGGAAAAGGTCATTCATGACCTGGGCTGGACGGCGTTCTCGTTCAACTGGATCAAGGACCCGGAGATGGCGATCTACACCGTCGTCATTGCCGGTATCTGGCAGTCGTCAGGCTTTGTGATGGCGCTGTTCCTCGCCGGGCTTCGCGGCATCGACGACAGCATCATCAAGGCCGCGCTCGTTAACGGCGCGTCGATGCCGACGATCTACCGTCGCATCATCCTGCCCAGCCTGAGGCCGGTGTTCTTCTCATCGTTCATGATCCTTGCGCACATCGCCATCAAGAGCTTCGACCTCGTGATGGCGCTGACGGGTGGCGGGCCGGGGTTTGCCACCGACCTGCCGGCGACCTTCATGTACGCGTTCTCCTTCACGCGAAACCAGATCGGGCTCGGGGCCGCCTCGTCGATCATCATGCTGATGATCGTGGTATCGGTGGTCGTGCCGTTCATGTATTCAGAACTGCGGAGGTCCGATCGTGCGTAGCCGACACCTCTCGCTCGGACGCATCGTGCTCTACGCGGTGCTGGCCTATTGCGTCCTGTACTACCTGTTGCCGCTGACGGTGATGCTGTTCAACTCAATCAAGCCGCTCGACGATCTGAAGGCCGGCAACGTGATGAGTTTTCCGCAGAGCATTACCTTCGAGCCTTGGGTGAAGGCATGGAATACCGCCTGCACCGGCGTGCAGTGCGAGGGCATGAAGGGGTATTTCTGGAACTCCGTTTCGTTCGTCGTGCCCGCCGTGCTGATCTCGACGCTGGTCGGCGCGTTCAATGGCTACGTGCTGACGATGTGGCGCTTCCGTGGTTCCAATGCGCTGTTCATGGCACTCATGCTGGGCTGCTTCATTCCGTTCCAGTCGATCCTGTTGCCGATGGCACGTACCTTGGGCGCGCTAGGTATTTCGCAGTCGGTGACGGGGCTGATCTTTGTGCATGTGGTGTATGGCATCGCTTTCACGACGCTGTTCTTCCGCAACTACTACGTGACGATTCCCGAAGAGCTGGTGAAGGCCGCGCGTATCGACGGCGCGGGTTTCATCCGCATCTTCCATCGCATCATCCTGCCCCTGTCGGGGCCGATCATCGTGGTGACGATCATCTGGCAGTTCACGCAGATCTGGAATGACTTTCTCTTCGGCGTGGTGTTCTCGTCGGGCGACTCTCAGCCGATCACGGTGGCGCTGAACAACCTGGTGAACACCTCGACCGGGGTGAAGGAATACAACGTCGATATGGCGGCGGCCGTCATCGCCGCACTGCCGACGTTGTTCGTGTACGTAGTGGCGGGCAAGTATTTCGTGCGCGGGCTCACGGCCGGCGCCGTCAAGGGGTAGGCAATATGGGTGCTCTCTCGATTCGCAAGGTGCGCAAGAGCTACGGCTCCACCGAAATCCTCAAGGGGATCGATCTGGAAATCGCCGACGGCGAATTCCTGATCCTCGTCGGCCCGTCGGGCTGTGGCAAGTCGACGCTGCTGTCGATGATCGCAGGGCTGGACAGCATTACTTCGGGCGATGTGTACATCGCCGGTCAACGGGTGAACGATCTGTCGCCCAAGGATCGCGACATCGCCATGGTGTTCCAGTCGTACGCGCTGTATCCGTCGATGACGGTGCGCGAGAACATCTCGTTCGGGCTGGAAATCCGCAAGGTTCCGGCCGCCGATCGCGAAGCCGCTGTCAAACGCGTAGCGCAGATTCTTCAGATCGAGCATCTGCTCGACCGTCGGCCTTCGCAGTTGTCGGGTGGCCAGCGCCAACGCGTGGCGATGGGGCGCGCCATTGCGCGCGATCCGGCGATGTTCTTGTTCGACGAGCCCTTGTCGAACCTCGACGCCAAGCTGCGAGTGGAGATGCGCACCGAAATCAAGTTGCTGCATCAGCGCCTGGGCACCACCATCGTCTACGTCACGCATGACCAGATCGAGGCGATGACGCTGGGCGACAAAATCGCTGTGATGAAGCTGGGCGAGGTGCAACAATTCGGCTCGCCGCGCGAGATCTACGACAACCCGGCCAACCTGTTCGTGGCAGGCTTCATGGGGTCGCCGTCGATGAACTTCATCTCGGCGCGCGTCAACGAAATGGGCAGCGGCTATGGACTCGCGCTGGAGAACAACGGCGAACGCTTTGTGTTCCCCGCCGTCAATGCCAATGGCGAGATGAAGCACTGGCTGGGCAAGGAAATCGTCTTCGGCATTCGGCCCGAACAGATCACGCAAGTGGGCGAGGGCGCGACCAATGGCCACATCGTGCGGCAGGCGCTGAAGATCGACATCACCGAGCCGACCGGGCCCGATACGCTTGTGTTGGCGCACGTCAACGGTGCCAAGCTCACATGCCGCGTGCATCCCTCGTTTGCGGTGCCCCCGGGTGAGAAAATGCCGCTGCAGTTCGACCTATCCAAGTCGGTCTACTTTGATCCGGCCACCGAACAGAGAATCCTTTGATGCCTGCCGCCGCAGTACCCCACACCGACGGACCACGCCTGCTGGCTGACGTTGGTGCGACCTTTGCACGTTTTGCCATCGAAACCGCGCCCGGCGAGTTCGAGCGGATCGAGGTTTTCAGTACCGCTGACTTTTCGGGGCTGGAGCAGATCGTGCAGGCGTACTGCTCGCGCGTGAAGGTGGGTGGTTTCAACCACGCGGCCATCGCCATCGCCAACCCTATCGATGGCGACCACGTGCGCATGACCAATCGGGACTGGTCGTTCTCGATCGAAGAGACTCGTCGTGCGCTCGATCTGACGACGCTACTGGTGGTGAATGACTTCACCGCGCTGGCCATGGCGATCCCGAAGCTGGCGCCGGAGCATCGCATGCAGATCGGCACTGGTGTGCCGCGCGAGAACGCCGTCATCGGCCTGATCGGCCCGGGCACCGGGCTTGGCATCTCGGGGCTTATTCCGACCGAGGATCGCTGGATCACGCTGGGCAGTGAAGGCGGTCACGCGAGCTTTGCGCCGGGCGATGAGCGCGAACTATACGTGCTGCAATACCTGTGGCATCGCTTTCCACATGTGTCGGCCGAGCGGCTCGTCTCCGGGCCGGGCATCGAATTGTGTTACGAGGCGCTCGCCGCGCGTGCGGGCGTGACAGCGCAGCCACTGCGCACGCCTGCGATTGTTGACGCCGCATTGGCCGGCACCGATCCGGTCTGCGTGGAGACCATCGAGTGTTTCTGCGCGATGCTGGGTACGGTGGCCGCAGATGTGGCGCTTACGCTGGGCGCATTCGGCGGCGTCTACATTGGCGGCGGCATTGTCCCGCGCATGGGAGAGTTGTTCCGCAATTCGGCTTTCCGCCAGCGCTTCGAGGCAAAAGGACGATTCTCCGACTACCTCGCTCAGGTGCCGAGCTACCTCATCACGGCGCCGTATCCGACGTTCCTCGGGGTGTCGGCGATTCTCTCCGAAACCCTGCGCGGCAAAGATGGCGAAGCGCCGTTGATCGAAACCGTGCGTGCCGCGCGTCCGAGGCTTTCGCGTGCGGAACAACAGGTGGCGGATCTGGTGATCTCCAGGCCGCGCTCCGTGCTGGCCGATCCCGTGGCGGAAATCGCCCGGCAGGCCGCAGTGAGTCAGCCGACAGTGATCCGCTTTTGCCGTTCACTGGGCTTTCAGGGGCTGTCGGATTTCAAGCTGAAACTGGCCTCCGGGCTGACGGGCACGGTACCCGTTCGGCATAGCCAGGTGCGCCATGGCGATACCGCGCCGGACATCAGTGCCAAGGTGCTGGACAACACCGTGTCGGCGATTCTGCATCTGCGCGACAACCTCAATACAGCGGCGGTTGCGCAGGCTATCGATCTGCTGCGCAATGCGCGGCGTATCGAGCTGTATGGCATTGGCAACTCGGGGGTGGTGGCGCAGGACGGGCAGCACAAGTTCTTCCGCTTTCGCATTCCGACGGCTGCGTATCCCGATCCGTACATCCAGCAGATGGCGGCGCAGTTGCTTGGCCCGGAAGACGTTGTGGTGGCGGTTTCCAGTAGCGGACGTCTGCCGGGGTTGCTGGCCGCCGTCGAACGCTGCGACGGCGGCGGGAGCGAAAGTGATTGCGATCACGGCGAGCCAGTCGCCGCTGGCACGCAAAGCCAGCCTGTGTATTGCGGTCGATCACTCCGAAGGCAGCGCCAATTTCATCGCGATGATTTCGCGCATCCTGCATCTGCTTGTCATTGACGTGCTGGCCGTGGGCGTGGCGTTGTCCCGGGCAGATGTGGCGCAATTGCAGCAGTGGGCCCGTATGGCTGATGACGAAGCGCTTGCGGCCTCGGTGCCGCACCGCATCTCTCATATCGCGTGAGTTTGCCGATCAAGCCCGGTCGCGTTCCGCGCGCGTCAGGCATAGGATGCGCGTTTCGGTTCGATTCAATCAGAAAGGACGGAACAGATGGATCTTGGTCTGAAAGGCAAGGTCGCGCTCATTACCGGCGCGAGCGAGGGCATCGGCAAGGCGACCGCGCAGGTGCTAGCGGCTGAAGGTGTGTCCGTCGCGATCGTCGCGCGCCGTCCCGATGTGTTGGCCGCTGCGGCCGACGAAATCCGCGCGGCGGGTGGCAAGGTTCTGCCAATTGCCGCTGACGTATCGCTCGCGAGCGAAGCGCACCGGATCGTGGCAGAGACGGCGGCGCGTTTCGGCCGTCTGGATATCGTCGTCAACAACGCGGGCACCTCAGCTGCGCAAGCGTTCGAGTCTGTCACCGACGAAGCATGGCAGCACGATCTGGAGCTTAAACTCTTTGCGGCCATTCGCGTGGCACGCCATGCGGTGCCTCATCTGCGTCATCAGGGCGGCGGACGCATCATCAATGTCACCGCCATCGGCGGCAAGCATCCAGGAGCGAAGTCCATGCCGAGCTCGGTGAGCCGCGCAGCCGGGCTGGCGATGACGAAGGCATTGTCGAAGGAACTCGCACCGGATCGCATTCTGGTGAACACGGTTTGCATCGGCTTGGTGAAGAGCGGTCAGCAAGCGGCTGCGGCTGCGCGCCACGGCCGGACACCCGATGAGCACTATCAGCAATTGGGGCAGGGCGTGCCGCTGGGACGTGTTGGTGAGCCGGAAGAGGTGGCGCGCGTGATTGCCTTCCTGGCGTCGGATGCAGCGAGCTATGTGACGGGTACGAGCATCAATCTGGACGGAGGTCTGTCCAGCGCGCTCTGATGGGAGTGTCTTGAGCGCGTCGCGTGCCTATGCGACGGGCGACAATATATGGCAACGATTCTGCCCTGATGCCACCGAGTCGGGAGCCGGCTCGGTCGAGCTGAAAGAGTGGGCCAACACTGCGCCGCAAATGAAAACAGCCCGGGCCGCATGCGCAACCCGGGCTGTATGTGCTGCCTGGTGGCTGTGTCGATTACATGCGCGTTGCGTAGTATTCGACGACGAGCTGCATTTCGACCGGGAACGGAATGTCCGTAATGCCCGGCAGATGCGAAACGGTAGCCTTGGCAGCGGCTTCGTCCCATTGCAGCCATTCAGCGCGGGTCAGCGCCGGAGCGGCAATGGTTTCCTTGATCAGGCCAAGGTTCTTGCTCTTTTCACGCACGGTGATGACGTCACCGATGCGCACACGGTACGACGGAATGTTCACCGGCTTGCCGTTGATCAGGAAGTGGCCGTGGTTAACCAGTTGGCGAGCCGACGGGATTGTCGGGGCAAAGCCAGCGCGGAAGACCACGTTGTCCAGACGGCGCTCCAGCAGCTGAGCCAGCTTGTCGCCGGTTGCGCCGCGGTCGCTCTTGGCTTCGGCCATCAGGCGACGGATTTGGGTTTCCGTCAGGCCGTAGTTCATGCGCAGCTTCTGCTTTTCCATCAGCTGGTTGCCGAAGCCCGACTTGCGGCGGGGGCGGGCACCATGCTGGCCCGGAGGATTCGGGCGGTTTTCGATCGACTTGCGCGACAGACCCGGCAGTTCAATGCCGAGTGCACGCATCACCTTCAGGCGGGGGCCAGTGAAACGAGACATTCAATTACTCCAGTGTTATTCAACGTCGGTCTTCCCCGTGAAGTCCGACGTTGCGGGCTCTGAGCCCGCTACTTTGTCAATATGAGCTTACCGCTACGGGTAGCCCGAAGAGTATACAACATTCCGGAGTGTTCTATCAGTACCAAACTGCCTCCGCCGAGCAGGGCACGACTCGACACAGTCTGCACGGTGGCCGGCGTGGTCGGCGGTATGCCGTTGCCGGGGTTTTCAACTGCCTGGGCGGGAATCGGGTTCATGGTCGGTAGTGATAATCGTTCGCGTTGATGAATTAAAGATCGCCCAACAGGCAGGGTCAAGGCCTAGTGAAGTACCGGACCATCCGGGCGACAGCAGGGGCAGGTGTGCTCTTTGCCAAGCGCGTCGATCACCCGGGACCATGTGCTGTGCAACTCGGCACATGTGTGGCGCAGGGCTGGGGATATGTCCGGTGAACAAGCCAGCCGCTCCAGGTGCTGGAGCAGCGCAGCGCATTGCGATGAGCTGGTGCCGCGCAGGCTCGCGCCCGAGAGCAAGAACATCACCGCAGCGATTGCCAGCGAGGGATCTTGTGGATGCGTGACTTCGAATTCGTCCATCGGTTCGTCTATCAAATGCGAATGATTGTCATTCAGTGTATGGCGAGCCTCGCGGGTGGTCAACAAGGCGTTTGGTGGGGCCATTTATAGCCCTCATGGAAAGTTTCCGTATTTTGTTGGTGAATCGTTCAACTTGCCTGACGAATAAAGTCTTTGATAATCAATGAGCCCGGTAACAATTCGATAAATACGAGATATTTGAGCGTGTAAAAACGGTTTGACAACTTGTATGCAGGGAGCGGAATATTCCGACCGCAATAGGAAAAGATAACGGTAACAGCGATTGCCGGCGTACCCCACGCAACCCCCTCTTAGTGCGTGGTTTCTGGTTTCAAGGAGACTAATTACATGCGGAGAATTTCTCGCCAACGCGGCTTCGTTGCTGCGTTCGGTCTTTCCATAGCTGCTGCTGCGTTGCTGGCGGCCTGCGGTGGCGACAACGACGACAACGGGTCGTCATCCAGTAGTTCGAGCAACTCCACGAGTTCAGCTTCGTCGAGTTCAGAGTCCAGCGCGAGTTCGTCGTCGAGTTCGATCACCTCCACCATTCCCCTGGTGGCGCACGCAACTGGCTGGGCGACGATGCAGGGCGGGGTGAGTGGCGGCAAGGGCGCGCCTTCCACCAACATCTACGTGGTCCGCACCCGTGCTGAGTTGCTCGACGCGCTGAACAACGTCAAGAGCCCAACGTACAAGAGCGATCAAGCTGCGGCAAAGCTCGAACCGAAGATCATTTACGTCGACGGCACGATCTACGGCACCGACCTGGGCGATGGCACCTTTGCGGATCTTGCTTACTACAACAGCAAGATGACCAAGAAGTGGGACTTCGACGCCTATGTGCATCTGGTCAACGCCGACCAGACATACGTGAACAACCTCAAGACCAAGAGTGCTCAGGGGGATGCTGCCGCCACGGCGGAACTCACCACCATCAACAACCAGACGTCGGCCCGTACGGCCGGCGCCCAGTTGCAGAAGGCGCAGATCCAGTTTGTGCTGCCCGCCAACACGACGCTGCTGGGGGTTGGCAATAACGGCAAGTTGGTGGACGGCTACTTCGCCATCAACGGCAGCAACAACATCATCGTGCGCAACATGACGTTCGAAGCGCCGATGGACCTGTTCCCCGCCTGGGACGGCTCAGATGGTGATTCGGGTAACTGGAATTCACGCTACGACGCTTTCTCGGTGGTGACCGGGAAGTACATCTGGGTCGACCACTGCACGTTCAGCGACGGTCAGCACCTGGACAGTGGTGAGCCCGTGATTTTCGGCAAGCACGTGCAACGCCACGACGGTCTGCTCGACTTTGAGGACGGTTCTGACTTCGTCACCGTGTCGCACAGTATCTTCCGCAACCACGACAAGACGAACATGATCGGCTCGGGTGACTCGCAAGCGGCCAAGGACCGTGGCAAGTTCCATATGACATGGTCGGGCAACCTGTGGGACAACTCGCAGGAACGCGCACCGCGCGTACGTTTCGGTCAGGTGCACCTGTACAACAACTACGGGCGCGGCAACAGCGACGATCCTGATTACCCGATGATCAGCCGTAATTCGGGCAACGCGCATTACTTCATCGGCATGGGCATCGAATCGTCGATCCTCTCCGAGACCAACGTCTTCGAGCAAAAAGGCTCGAAGGTGAACGTCGATGTCGTGGTCGATAACTTCTACGGCTACATGTTCAAGGACAAGGGCTCGTGGTTCAACGACGCGCCCCTGCAGATCGACGCCGTGGCCAAGGCTAAGTACGACGCCAACAAGAGCAAGGAAGTCACCGCCGCCGCTGCCGCAACGCCCGTCCGTGCGGTTGCAGAATGGGCCACTCACGGGTACACGAACGAACTGGGTTGGGCGCCGGCTTACCCGTACCAACTCGGTACGAGCGCGGCAGACGTGCGCAGCTATGTGCTGGCGAATGCGGGTGCCGGCAAACTGGCCGTCGTCGCTGACACACAGTCGGCCGATCCGACGTTCAATGGCGGCTACGCCGATCCGAACTCGTCCAGCTCGTCGAGTTCGTCCAGTTCCAGTTCGTCCAGTTCCAGTTCTTCCAGCCTGCCGCCAGGATCGGAAATCTCGCTGCCCGGCGCGACCCTGAGCTTGGCGCGGGCGATGGGCAACGTCGGCGCGACGGCAGCCTATGACACGGCAACTGCGACGTACACGCTGACGGGTGCAGGGCTAACCGGTTCGGTGACGACGCCGACGTCTTCCGATACGTTCGAGTATGCCTACGTGCAGAAGACCGGTGACTTCGTCATCACCGCACGCCTGACGTCCATGGAACTGCCAACGGGACAATCGACGGCCAATGTTCGCGCGGGTCTCATGTTGCGCAACAGTCTGGATGTCGGTTCGCGCTACTTCGGCATTCTGTACCGTGGTGTGCCGCGCGTTCAGTGGGAGCAGCGCAAGATCGACAACGATTCGGCCGCGCCGTCCAGTGCGCAGATCACCGCGCCGGCTGGGGTCACCGCGATTCCGACTGCGTCCGCCACTAGCCCGATCTACCTCAAGCTGCAACGGGTGGGGCAGGTGATCTCGGTGTGGTTCTCGATCGATGGCTCGAACTGGACGACTGAGAAGAAGCAGGACTTCTCTGCCTCCGGCTACACGCCGCTTGATAGCACGGTCTATATCGGCCTGGCAGGCATGTCTGGCAAGGATGCGATTACGTCGCAGAGCGTGTTTGATCAGGTGACGATCGGCACGCCGTAATCGGCCCGTTCGCCTCTGTTCTAATAGAAGCCTCGTCCGCAGCCGCGGTCGGGGCTTTTTTTTGGTTGGTGCACCTAGCAACACACGCTGGTCGGTAATCGCACGACTTGCGTCGCATTGGCCCAAAGATAGCAATTTCGATCAGGTCGGTTACCGGTCGCCGCCGTATGCTCGCGTGAGCGGTAAACCCCGCTCGTAACAAAAAAATAAAGACATTTCGAGAAGCACTCTCTAGGAGGAGATACATGAGACACCTTCGTCTCGCGCGTAGCGCCATGCTCGTTGCGACTGTCCTGCCATTCCTGGCCGCCTGTGGGGGCGACGACAACAACAGCGATTCCTCGAACGGCAGTTCGAGTTCCGTATCAAGCAGCTCCAGCTCGACGTCAAGCAGCCAGGGCAGCTCCAGCAGTTCCAGCAGTTCCAGTTCGTCGTCGACTTCGAGCAGTTCCTCCAGTTCAAGCTCCAGCACCAGCACTGTCTTCACCTGCACCAGCGCGTACTGGTTCTGCGATGACTTCCAGACTGGCACCTCCGCAAAGTGGGATCTGCTTCCCGTTACGGGACCGGACGGTGCGTTCGCCGTCAACGCCGAATCGGATGGCAGCGCCAACCAAGTGCTGCAATACACCGCCAACGCCAAGGGCGGCGTGCTTGCTCTCGTCAAGAGCAGCGCGCTCGGCGGGGTGAGCAGCGGCGACTACTACGTTGAAGCGCGCTTCAAGCCGCAGACCAACGGCACGACGAGCAACAAGCGTCTGGTGCTGATGGGGCGCTATGTCGACGCCAACAACTGGTACGGCGCGCTGCTTAACGTGCAAAATTCCACCGGCTCCACGCAGGTTGAACTCGTCAAGATGGTGGGCGGCACGCTGACCCGCACCATCCAGATGAAGCAAGCCATCTCGATGGATTCGGAGTGGTATACCGTTCGCCTGGAAATGATCGGCAATGCGATCAAGGGTTATTTCAACGGTGTGCCCATCAGCAATGCCACGTATGCTGACGGCACGGTGAGCTTCACCGACTTTTCTGCCAAGGGGCTGGTCGGTATCTATACCGACAACAAGTCGTTCCAAGTCGATGACGTCAAGATCGGCGATCCCAACGTCAAGCCGGTTCAACTGACTCTTGACTCGACCACGACCTACACGGCGGAAGCCGGCGATGTGTCGAAGGTGGTCAACGTCACTGCCGTCAAGAGCGATGGCAAGACGGCCGATACCTTTACGGCAGTGTCGTCCAACCCGTCGGTGCTCTCTGTCACCACGTCCGGCACGGCTGTCACGCTCAAGCCGCTGGCGGCTGGCACAGCAACGGTGACCTTCACCAGCGGCTCGGATTCGACCGTCACTCGCACGATCACTGCGACCATCAACCCGCAGTTTGTCATGCCGACGGCAACTTACACGCTGACTGGCAAGGCCATTCCGGTTCCGGGTGATACCGCCGCTTACGTTGACACGCACCTGAACCTACTCTTCGATGCAGAGCCGAAGCTGGGTACAACTGGTTCGATCCGCATCTTCAAGAAGAGCGACGATTCGCTGGTCGACGTAATCAAGATGACAGGCGAGACCGATTCGATCGGCTACTCTGGTCAGGCCAACGTCCGTTCGATCTACACCAACCCGGTGCGCGTCAATGGCAACACGGTCGTGGTCGATCTGCACGATGCCAAGCTGGCCTACGGCACGGAGTACTACGTCGCCATCGCCAACGGTGCCATCACGGGCAAGGTCGGCGGCACCGACTTCGTGGGTATCGGCAAGGTTGGCAACTGGGCGTTCAAGACCAAGGCAGCAGCCCCGACCGGCACCACGGTGACGGTCGACGACGACGGTGCGGCGGATTTCCGCACGGTGCAGGGTGCGCTGAACTACGCAATGCAGAATTACTCGGGCGACACCGCCGTGACGGTCAACGTCAAGAACGGTACGTACGAAGAGCCGCTGTATCTGCGTGGCAAGAACAACCTCACCATCAAGGGCGAAAGCCGCGACGGCACGATCATCCAGTACAAGAACTACGAAGGGCTCAACAGTGGTTCGGGTGCTAGCCAGGCTTTGGGTTCGGGGACGCCGGCAGGCGGTCGCGCAGTGTTGCTGATCGAGCAGTCCGATCTGCTGACGCTCGACACGCTGACGTTGAAGAACACCATGCTGCGTTCGACCACGGTGTCCAGCCAGGCCGAAACGCTGTACTTCAACGCTCGCGACACGGATCGTCTGATCGCCAAGAACTCCGCGTTCTACAGCGAACAAGACACCATCCAGGTCAAGGGCTACGCGTGGTTCTACAACTCGCTGATCGCCGGCAACGTCGACTTCATCTGGGGTGCCAACCGCGCAGCGCTGTTCGAAAACTGCGAAATCCGTTCGGTGGGTGATACGGCGCAATCGACCTCGGGTAACTACATCCTGCAGGCGCGTACTGTGGGCGCAACCGATCCGGGCTTCGTGTTCCTCAACAGCACGCTGACCAAGGGCGTTGGTCCGGGTGGAATGGCTCTGACCGATGGCACGACGTACCTGGCTCGTGCCGCCGCGGGAACCTGGTATGACAACATCGTGTTCGTCAATACCAAGATGGACACGCACGTCAATGCCGTGGGTTGGGCTGCGAACCTGTTCAGCAACCCGAACCCGAACCCGGCTACGGCAACTGCCACCAGTGGCTGGCGCGAGTACAACAGCATGGATCTGAGCGGTGCGCCGCTTAGCCTGACGGGCCGTAGCACGACGGCACGTGTGCTGTCGGCTGGTGAGGCTGCGCCGTACCTGAGCCGTACGTTGGTGTTCGGTGGCTACAACAGCAACGCCGGCTGGGTTCCGACTCCGTAAGTTGTTCGTTCTGCGGGTGGCCTTCGGGTCACCCGATCTCCGCATGAATTGAGGGCAGCCTTGGCTGCCCTTTTTTTCGTCCAGTGTCTGGTTTGGTTGCGATGCCTTGTGGCGCTATGAGCACCGAAACGAGAGACGTTGACGCCAGGCTAGGCATACATCCGCAATCCGGTCTGGCTCGTTCGCCCAAGAAAAAAAGGCCGACCCGCAGGTCGGCCTGATGCCTCGGGGCATCCCGAGGGGGAGGAGGGATTAACGCGTCACAGTGATTGCGACGTCGCGCGTTTCGGGTATCACGCCATCGTCCACCACGAACTGAACCGTGTATTGCCCCGCCTGCGCGCTGTTCGGCGTCCAGGTAAAGGTGCGCGTGTTGGCGTCGAAGCTGGCACCGCCGGGGAGATTCTTGGCCGAGTACGTCAGCGTCACGCCGCTTGCGGGTGTCTTGGCATTCACCATGAACTGCAGCGGCTGGCCGACTGTGGCGGTCTGTGCGGCAATTGCATCGAAGTGCGGACGATGCACGGTGAGCGGCACGGCGTAGCTCGCATCCGGCACGGCGTAGTTGTACGGATAGGTTGCACTTGGGGCCGTCGGCAGCGCATAGAGTGAATCCGGCGGCGTGCCTGGGGCAGGGCGGTCGACGGTGACGTCCTGCACCTGCGCGCCGGACGGCAGTACGACGTTGCTGACGGTGGTCGTCTTGTACGGTTGCTCCTTGACGTATTCGCGGTCGACCACGCGTTTCTTCGTATTGGTGACTCGTACGAAGGTGGGCACGCCGGTCGCCGCCGGGGCGCTGAATCCAGCGAACGTTGCGCCGGACACATCGTCGAGGACAACAGCGGGGCGCTCATCCGTCACCTTGGTCGTCAGTTTTACATCGGCGACCGTCAGCCCCGTCACGTGGCGCGCATAGATGCCATAGGCCGGCAAAATGCCAAACAAGCTGGGTTCCGGATACTCGCGTGGCATTTCCGGCACGTTGTATGGATCGTCCACCCAACCTCCCGCACCGCCATTGGCCGACGAGCTCCAGCCAATGCGCGGCAGCAGCGCTTCATTCTTGGAAAAGAAAGTGTTGGCGAGCCATGGCAGGGACTGGCTCGCCGCAGCCGACTCATACGCCGTATAGGCCCAGGTCTGGTTGAGTTGCCGTTGCTCGATCGCGTGTTCCATCTTCAAGCCGCCCCGGTACTCGATCGAGACATTGCTGATCCTGATGTTCTCGACCGGATGATCGACAAGGCCAGCGATCAGGATGGGATATCGCGGATCGACATCGGTGATGGTGACGTTGCTGATGCTGATGTTGCGCGCTGTTGCGAAGCCCACGCCGACCGCATTGGCAAAGAGCGGATCGGTCGGTTGCACTGAGTTCGGATTGAGCTTGGTCGGTGCTGTGGCACTGACAATGGTAAAGGGCGTGCTGGCGCCTCCGATCGGTGCGGCGGCGGTTTTGTCATACGACGGGATGTAGCGCACCGCTGGCCAGTTGCCGTACTTGGCAACGATGTTCGGCAGCACCCAGCCACGATCATCCAGCCGTACGGTGTTGGTTGGGCTGGTTGCCTCGTCCGTACTGTTGCCAGTAACTGGGGCGCGGCCGCGATCGCCAATGCGGATGAAAATCGGCGAGCTGCTGACGTTCTTCATGACCGCGTCGGTGAGCACGATGTCCTTTAGCTCCGCACCGTCAACGGATTCCAGCGCAAACCCGCGCGAACGATCGAAGGTCACGTGCCGAATGGTGACGCGCTCAAAACCGGTCGTGCCTTCGGTGCCAAGTTTGATGCGCGCAGTGGGGCCGTCGCGATCGGTAGCCACCAGTTTTTGCGTGGAGTAAGTGCCCGCGAGCACCGAACCCGCGTCGTAGCCGCTTACGGTGCAGTTTTCGATGAGCACATTCTTGGTCGCGAAGTACTTGCCGAGCCCGAATGAACCCTTCAGGACGATGGCATCGTCGGTGAGCGAGTTGAACACCGAATTCCGGATGGTGACGTCCTGCGACGAGTTGAACATCCAGCGCATCGCGATTGGTGTCCACCACCATGTTGTCCATAGTCCAGCCGACCACGCCCGTGCCAATGATGGCGAAGTGACCGCCGTTCTTCATGCGGAAGTCGCGGAACACCACGTTCGTGGCGTTCTTCAGCGCGATGGCCTTATTGGCGCCGGCCGCCGTACCCGATGCCGTGCGTGTGGACACCTCTGACGGATCGTTGCCCGACAGCACATTCACGATCGTGCCGTTGTTGAGGTAACTCCCATCGATGAGTCCAGGCCCGGAGATGGTCACGTCCTGTACGTCGATGCCATAGATCAGGCTGTTCGCCCAATGGCTGTGGCCTTGGTCCTGCAGACCGACGAACAGATTGACCTCCGGCGCGTCGTAAAAGCCCCCGTCCTGACCCGCACCCGTGCCTTGCACGGCGGCGCGGATGATCGAGTCAGCGCTTTCCAGGTGGATGCCCACCTTGCTCTTGAGGCGAATGCTGTAGCTGCGGTAGTCGCCTGAAGGCACGATGACCGTGCCGCCGCCTGCGGCCGCTGCTGCGTCGATCGCGTCGTTGATGGCTTTCTGGTTGATGAGCGCCGCACCGCCCGAAACCGCGCCGAAATCCTTGATGTTGAGAAAGGGCGCCTTGATTGCCGGCAGCGCGATCATGCCACTGCCGGTGGCCAGCGGAATGCCATCGATGCTGGTTGCGCTTGAACTGCTCGACGATGATGTCGAAACACTCGACGCACTTGAACTTGCAGAACTGGCGCTGCTGGAACTACGGGAACTGACGGAGCTGCTTGAAGAACTGCTGTTGTCGCTGTTGTTATCGTCGCCGCAGGCCGAAAGCAGGGCAACGACAAGGGCAAGCGCGATGCCTGTCGCACGTCGCGTCATGATGTCTTCCTCTGAATGGTGGTGGACGACGCCATGCGGGGTGCAAGAAACAGACAGCAGCGCATGGCGCAACACATCTGTGCGGGGTGGCGCTCTATATGGCGCTCGGCCCCGTCTGCTTATGCCTCGCGTCTGTGCGCGAGCCGACGCATCTTCTCGATATGTAATACTTTTGAACAATAGGTATAACTACTGACGGCGAGAGTCACACTACCGCCGTAGTGATTGGGCAAAAATGTTCAGCCCTGTGCGGCGGAGTCGATGTCAGCCTGGGTGATGTGAATCAGCGGCGGCAAAGCCTGCACGATGCAATTGTTGCCCGGTCCGCGCCGATCGACGATGAGGTAATCGCTTGTTTCGTATAGCCCGATCAGTGGGTGATGCCAGACACCGGGTGCGTAGTTGACGCCCTGATCCGCGCGGGCCAGAAACACCTTAAGCGCATCCGACGCCGGAGGTGGCCCCTTCGGCGCGACGACGACCAGATACGGCAAGCCTGACAAAGGGTAGAAGGCCTGACTGCCGAGCGGGTGGTATTCCATCTCCTGCAAGGTGAAGGGCAGGGCGCGCGGTGCCGCGCGAAACACACTGATGATCGCCTCGCCGCCCTCCAGTACTTCAGTCCGCGCCAGCGCATGAAAGCGCTCGGTACTCCCTCCATTGATGGGAAAGTGCTCCGCCCCTTCGGTCTGGATGACGTCTCCGAAAGGGGCGAAAGCTGCGCGGGTGAGTGGCTCGATACGCATCTCAGACCTTGGCCGGGCGACCGAACAAGCGCAGGCGCGACACGCCGCCATCGGGGAAGACGTTGAAGCGCACATGCGTCACCGCCCCCAGCGCCGTCAGCTCGTCCGCAAAGCCGTGCTCGGCATCCATCTGCAACTTCTGTGACGCCAGCAACTCTGGCCAGAACATGCTCTGCGTGACGATGGACTGATCCGTACCGCCATCGACGCGCGCTGCCTGCAACGAGCAGCGATCCGGGTAGTTGCCCTTGAAGTGCGCGGTGTCGACGACAACACGCTCGATGATCGACGGCGTGGCCAGCGCGACGATGCACCAGTCGTTGCCGGGCTCGCGGCGGCGGCGCGTTTCCCACCCATCGCCCATGTTCACGCCGCGTCCAGGCAGCAACAGCGTGGCGGCCAGCCCGAAGTGCTCGTTGTTCGTGGCGACGATATACGCACCATTGGCGGCTGCGGCCATGTCGGTTGCCGTGTCGATCGTTTGCCAATCGATGCTCGGCCGACCGTACACGCGCAATCGCGCCACGCCGCCGTCGGGGAAGATCGACAAGCGCAGATGCGTCCACGTGCCGTCGTTCGCGACGTCAAGGTAGTGATGCGAGTTGCCCTGCAGTGCCACGCCTTCGAGCAGCGGCGTCCATTGCGCGCTATCGTCCGGGTCGCCATCGGGGCAATAACAAGCTGCCAGCGACGCGCCGGGCGGATAGTTGCCGGTGAAGTGCCGTGTGTCGACGTCCACGCCGACAATGCGCCCCGGTCGTGCTAGTCGTATGACGGCGTAATCGTGCCCGCCATTGCGGCGGCGGCGCGTTTCCCAACCATCCATCCACTTGCCGTGATCGTCGTATTTGCCAGGAATGAACACAGGCTCTTCAGGCGCCAGCATGCGTGACAGCGGCGCGAAGAATTCATCGGTGGCAAAAACGCCGGCCGCACCCAGGCGCGGATCGGCCAGGTTCACATAGCGGCGCGTGAAAGCGGGTGCGTTGGGGTCGAGTTGCGGGGCAGCCATATTGTCGTTGTCCTCATTCGAATCCGGTGTCGTGGTCAGGGTGCCGGATGGCGGGCCTGCCAATGGCGTGCGATGTCGATGCGACGGCACACCCACACCTTGTCGTGCGTTTCGATGTAATCCAGAAAGCGTTGCAGTGCGCGGATGCGGCCGGGGCGCCCGAGCAGGCGGCAGTGCATGCCGATGCTCATCATGCGCGGTGTTTCTTCGCCCTCCGCGTAGAGCACGTCGAACGAATCCTTCAGGTACTGATAGAAGTGATCGCTGGTGTTGAAGCCTTGTGGCGAGGCAAAACGCATGTCGTTGGCATCCAGCGTATAGGGCACGACGAGTTGTTGGTGCGTTGAACCATCGCTGCGGGTGACGGGCATCCAGAACGGCAGATCGTCACCGTAGTAGTCGGAGTCGTATTCGAAGCCGCCGTGCTCCACCAGCAGGCGGCGCGTGTTCGGGCTGTCGCGGCCGGTGTACCAACCCAGCGGCCACAGATTGTCAGTCAGCTCGCGGATGATCTGTGTGCCGACGCGGATGTGTTCGCGCTCGGTGGCTTCATCCATGTTCTGGTAGTGAATCCATCGCCAACTGTGGCAGGCGATCTCATGCCCCAGTTCGAGAAACGCGGCTGTGACTTCAGGATTGCGCTGCAAGGCCATCGACACGCCAAACACAGTCAGGGGTAATCCGCGCGATTCGAATTCGCGCAGGATGCGCCACACCCCCACGCGAGAGCCGTATTCGTAAATCGACTCCATCGACATATGGCGATCGGGGTAGGCCGCAGCACCGATGATTTCCGACAGGAATTGCTCGGAGCCTGCGTCGCCATGCAGCACGCAGTTCTCGCCGCCCTCTTCGTAGTTGAGCACGAACTGCACCGCCACGCGTGCGCCGTCCGGCCAATCGGCCAGGGGCGGACGCTCACCGTACCCGATGAGGTCGCGAGGATAGTCGGGAGTCATCATGCGTAGCGCTCTCCAAATGGACCGTGCGGCCATTATAAGGAGCGGGGCGGGCGCCCCGGCGAATACCGACTATGGGCGCGGGGCGATAACGCCGTGCCGATATCGTGAGAATTGGCGATCAGTCCGCGCGGGGGTCTGCGGATTCGTTGAGCGCGAGCCAGTATTGGCCGAGCTGGCCGACGGTATTGAGAAACCGTTCGAAATCTACCGGCTTGCGCACGTAGCTGTTGGCGCCCAGGCGGTACGCCTCCTGGATATCCTGCAACTCGCGCGAAGTCGTCAGTACGACCACCGGCAGCAGGCTGGTGCGTTGGTCGGCACGCAGCCGGCGCAGCACTTCGAGCCCGTCGATGCGCGGCAGCTTGAGGTCGAGCAGGATCAGCGCCGGCATGACCGACATGTCCCGTCCAGCATGGCGCCCGGTGCCGAACAGGTAGTCGAGCGCATCGACGCCGTCGCGTGCGACAACGATCTCATTGCCGATCTTGTTCTTGGCAAACGCGCGCAGCGTCAGCGCCTCATCGTCAGGGTTGTCTTCCACCAGCAGTATTGGGTGTTCGGCTGTCATGGGCCTTCCTGGCCTCGTCGTGGACGGTGGTTTTTCTTCTCGAACTATGTCGCAGTTACGGACTTCGTACCAAAAACTGTAGAGGATACGCGCGGGCTCTGCCCCTTGGTCTGCTATCGCCGACCGACGTGTGGCGCGGGGAGAAGGCTCAAGTTGTGCGCACCGCGTGCCGTAGGTGCCCTCATGCTGCAAAGAATGATGTGGGCTACCTGACAAAATGAACAAGCCGACCCCCAACCGCCCACCTGTGAGTCCGTTGACGCGCGACACGACGGCTGCTGCGCCGCGCCCGGACGCGCTGGCCCGCGCTGCCATCATGCAGACGCTTGCCCGCATTGAGCCAGGCAGCCGCGAATTCGAGTTCAACGAGGCGGATTTCGAACGCGTACGGCGCTTGATCTACAAGCGGGCCGGCATTTCGCTTTCGCCCGTCAAGCAGGACATGGTTTACAGCCGCCTTGCGCGACGCCTGCGACTGGGCGGGCACAAGCGCTTCGTCGATTATCTCGACAAGCTCGAAAGCAGCCACGACGCGGCCGAATGGGAGGCCTTTGTCAATGCGCTCACCACCAACCTGACCTCGTTTTTCCGCGAGGCGCATCATTTCGACATCCTGTCCGAACACCTGCGTCGCGTGGCTGAAAAACGCACGCTGCGCATCTGGTGCTGTGCGTCGTCGACGGGTGAAGAAGCCTATTCGCTGGCGATCACGACGTGCGAGATGTTCGCAGGAATGAGCCCGCCGGTAGAAGTCGTCGCATCCGATCTCGACACCAACGTGCTGGCCCACGGTCAGAAGGGCGTCTACGGTGCCGATCGGCTGGCGCGCATGGAAGAAACGCGCATCAACCGCTTCTTCGTGCGCGAGTCGAATGGCGACTATCGCGTGCGCCCGGAGCTGCAACGGTTGATCAACTTCCGCCGTATCAACCTGCTCGAAGCCAATTGGCCGCTGCAAGGGCCGTTCGATGCGATCTTCTGCCGCAACGTCATGATCTACTTCGACAAGCCGACGCAGTACCGCATCCTCGAACGCTTCGTGCCACTGCTGCGACCGGACGGGCTGCTGTTCGCCGGGCATTCCGAGAACTTCATCCACGCAGCCAACCTGTTCCGCTCGCTCGGCCGCACCGTTCTACGCGCGTACGTCGGCTGCAACGCGCTAACGGGCTCTGTTGACCGATGACGACGCTGCGCCCGCTGTCCCTCCAACGCCCGCAGGACGATCGCCTCGTATTGATCGGCGCATCGACGGGCGGCACCGAAGCCATCAAGGAAGTGCTGGCGGATCTGCCGGTCGGTCTCCCGGGCGTGCTGATCGTGCAGCACATGCCGGAGATGTTCACGGCCTCGTTCGCGCGGCGCCTTGACGCCCAATGTGCGCTGCACGTGAAAGAAGCGGAAGACGGCGAAAAAGTGGAGGCGGGCTGCGCTTACGTCGCGCCGGGCCATTCACATCTGCTCGTGCGGCGACGCAATGGCGCGTATTACTGCGAGCTGTCACGTGCGGAGCCGATCAATCGGCACAGACCGGCGGTCGACGCGCTGTTCCATTCGGCGGCGCGGAATGTGGGCGGACGGGCCATTGGCGTTATCCTTACGGGTATGGGCAAGGACGGTGCCGAAGGGCTGCTGGCCATGAAAGCGGCAGGCGCTTACACCGTCGCCCAGGATCAGCAGAGTTCAGTCGTTTGGGGAATGCCGCGGGAAGCTGTTGCCATCGGGGCGGCACACGCAGTGATTCCCCTTCGCGAGATCGGCGCGCACATTGTCGAAAGACTGCGCCAGGGCGCGACGACTGGTGCTGTAGCAGGTGATTGAGGCCTATTGCCCGGACGACCGGGCTGGCCTTGCATAACGATACCAACGGAGATTCTTGATGGACGCCAATGTAACCGTAAGCCCCGATCTCGCGACGTTGCGCCTGGTTGGCCGCTTCGATTTCAGGGCGCATCGCGAATTTCGCGAAGCTGTTGAAGAACTCCTCGAACAAGCGCCCGGCAAGGCCGTGCACGTTGACCTGTCAGAGGTCTCGTACCTGGACAGCTCCGCATTGGGCATGCTGCTCATGCTGCGCGACAAGGCACGTACTGCCAGCCGCGAAGTGCAGCTCGTCGGCGTCAAGGGCAGCGTGCGGCAGGTGCTCGACATCGCTAACTTCTCCAAGCTGTTCTCGATCGCATAAATCGCCGGCGTGGCCGCATTCAAGCTGTTCTTTCTGTTTGCACTGACGGCTGTCTGCGAGATTCTCGGCTGCTATCTGCCGTACCTCTGGCTGCGCGAAGGCCGCAGCGTGTGGTTGCTGTTACCGGCCATCGCATGCCTGTGTCTGTTCGTGTGGCTGCTGTCCTTGCACCCGACAGCGGCAGGGCGTGTTTACGCAGCCTACGGCGGCATCTACATCTGCATGGCCATTGTGTGGCTATGGGCGGTTGAACGGCATTCGGCCGAGTGCCAGCGATTGGGTCGGCGTGGTGGTGTGTCTGATCGGCGCCGGCATCATCATGCTCGGGCCGCGAGGCGGCTGAGCGTAGACTGATCGAACAAAAAAAAGGCCCGCACGGCAATCCCGTGCGGGCCTTTGTCTTGATGGCTGTCGCAGGCGGTTATTCGCGCTCAATCGCCACCGCGCCCTGCCACGTGAAACTGTGGCCGCCGATGTTGACGGTGTGCGTGTCGGTGCCGCTGTCGTGGTGAGCCATGCCGACCAGCCAGTTGCGGTCGTTGCCCGTCAGGCGCAGCACGGTAAAGGTGTCGTCTTCGTGCAGCACGCTCACTGCGCGCACTTGGCCGCGAGCATTGCGCGAGGTCTCCGTGCTTTCTTCAAAGTAGCCGTGCGTTTCAACGACCGTCGCGTAGCTGACGTTCTGGCCGCGCGTGCGGATGGCCATGCCTGACTCGGCGCGCAGGTTGAAGTTGGGGTCGTTGGCGCCGATGCGCGTGAAGATGAACTCCGTCGGCGCATTCGCGCTGAAAATGACGCTGTAATAACTCTGACCTTGCAGCCAGCTGAATAGCCCCTGGCCCGCGTCGATCTTGCCCGATCCCAGACGCCACAGGTGCTTGTAGCCGATACCGTCGCCCAGCGGTGACAGTTCGCTGTCGAGCGCGTACGGAAAGTCGGTGCGGATGATCTGGCCGGTGTAGTAGAGCGCGTAGTCGTACTGATGTTCGGCTTCGGCCTGGATGCGGAAGGCGTCGACCACCAACGGGTAGGCGAAGTCTTCGTGGCGGACCAGCGCGGCACTGCGGCGCATTGCGACGCCAGGCGTGTAATCGCGGATCTCGCCCGTCATCATCTGATGGTCGGCGTTGCTACCTGCAAATTGCAGGCGACGACCATGGAACTGCACCGCACGCTCTGCGTCGCCATCGTGCTGGCAGCGCTCATCGACGGTGACCGTGTTGTGCGCGATGGTCTGCTTGGCCCAGGTCACGTTCTCGGGCAAATAGGCTCCGCCGTGCTTGGGTTCGACATTGATCCAGCGAACGCAGCCGTAGTCGCGCAGCACTTCTTGTCCGCGATCGAAAAATCCCAGCGTCAGCCCGTCGAAGTGCGCGTGTTCGGCCAGACCGTGGGTGCCGTAGTCCATCGTCAGCACGGCTTGGTCGCCCGCGACATCGTCTGCGCGCAGAATGCCCACCGCACCCTTGTCGCCCAACGGGCCGCATGAAAGTTCGATGCTGGGGAATTCGCAGTGGATTTCCTCGTTCGCGTGCGGTGCGTAAGCGTCGGACAGCATCAGGCCCGCGCCGTCGAGCCACACTTGCTGATGCTGCTGCGCCAGCCACAGCAGGCGCTGATCCATTTCGTAGCGGCGGAAGATCAGGCTGGCGCCGATGACGTACCCCAGGCTCTTGATGTTCATCGGCTTGACCGCATCGTTCAGCGGCACCAGTGCGCCGCTGGGGAACGAGGGGTAGAGCGCCGCGTAAAAGCCGCGTTTGACCACTTCGTTGTGGTACTGGTAGATGCCCAGTTCGGGCCACGCACGTTCGATCGCTTCAGCGAACATCAGCATCGGCTGGATGGCGAAGCGTTGGTAGTACGGGCCTTCTTCGTAGTAGCCGGCGGGCGAGAACAGTTGCGAAATCTGTGCAAGGAAGCCTGCCGTCTTGCTGTCGCCAAACTGGCCGTGAACCGCCAGCTCAAGCCACTCGCGACGTTGCGTGGCGATACCGCAGATGCCCACCGCAGCACACGCCCACATGCCGTGGTTGTGCACGATGTCGAAATGGTGGTGATAGGTCTTGGTGAACATCTCGACCATCGGTTCAAACACGTTGGTCTCGATCGTGGCGCGATCGGCGGCGGAGAGCGTGTCGCGCACGCAGCTATAGCCGACCGAGGTGAACAGCAGCCACATGTGTTCGTTGAGAATCTGGTGGAACAGCTTGGCCGGCGGGTTGTGCGAGTACGGCTTGGCGTAGGGCAGGCCGGGGTAAATCGCGGCGTAGGCCAGCAGGATGTCGCGGATGCGTTCTGCGTAGCGGGCTTCGCCAGAGATCATGTACTGCGTGCCGGCGGAAAAGATCGTGTTGTAGTTGAGCTTGTGCTGCTCGTGTTCGACGCCCCCCCCAGGGCCGCTGCCGGGCACCCATACCGGGTGCTGCAGCATTTCTTCGAGCTGCGCACGTGCGCGGCGGACGCTCCGACCAATCAGCGAATCCTGCTCGGCCGCAGCCCGCATGCGGGTGGCTTCGTCCTGGGTCAGAAAAACGGGTGCAGCGGCGAACGACATTCTGTAACTCCCTAAGATCGATCCGGCGCACAGGCCGATTGCGCGCGGCGGATCCAGTGCGTGCAACGCACGCCGACCGGTTTTCCGGTCCTTGTTATTGGAACTGCGAGCCCCGGCTCATCGCCGGGGCGTACAACTGTTTGATGCTTACTTCACCGGCCAGAACAACCAGCTCGAATCGCTCTTGAGCGAAGCCGGGATGTACTGCAGCAGATCGACATACTTCTGCTTGTCCTTCGGATAAGCACGTGCGGCTTGCAGCAGCAGGTTCAGCGCGGCGTCGAATTCAACACCCTTCAGGTCCTTGTACGGCCAGGACTTCGGGTCCTTTACATAGCCCACGGCAAAGTCGATGGCGCCCTTGATCGAACGCTCGTCCTGCACCAGATTCCAGGTGTTCGGATCGATGCCGGTCTGTTCCGAATAGCGGGCCAGACGGACCTGCGCTTCGAGGTTGAAGACTTGATAGTGGTAGGGCTGCGTGCGCTCCAGTTCGTACCAGATGCGGCCATCCTTGGCGATCTGAGCGGCCATGCGCAGCGTCTGGGCGTCCTTCACCGTTTGCGCGGCGAGCTTGGTGTCGCCGTAGAACAGCGCGTAGTTGGCCACTTGCGCGTCGTAGAACGTGCCGTGGTTGTTGCCCCAGGCGAATTCTTCGCGACCGGTCGGGCTGGTCGTCATCCACGTCGTGAAGTCGGCGAACCACTTCTTCAGTGCGTCAACTTCAGCCGGCTTGAGCGCGCCGGAATCCTGGATCAGGCCGACGGCGTCGATCACCATCCAGAAGTTACGCGTGTCGATCAGGCCAATGCCACGGCCGTCCACCACGCCCGGCACAGCCTGGCCGAAGCGCAGGTTCGGGTTCATGCGCGTAGCGGGGTCGAGGAACCACGTGCGGATGAAGCTGGCAGCCTGCTCGGCGTACTTCTTGTCGCCCGAGAAGTAGTAGGCCAGCGACAGGTCGCGCGTGCCGTTGCACATGAACTGGATGCGCACCGAGTCGGTGTCGCTGTTCTTCGACGACGGGTTGGTCTGGCCGTCCTTGCGGATGTAGGGCAGGCCGTCCTTGGTGTCGGGGTTGGGCCACCAGTAGGGGCCCATGCTGATGTAGTCGTGCTTGTCGCCCGACGGCGGGGTCAGGCCCTTCTTGGTCACGGCTTCCGGCTGCGCCTTGAGCGCGCCGTCGGCTTTGACGATCAGCGCGTCGTACGCCGGCTTGACGCTGGCGTCATTGGTGGCCAGGCGCTGCTTGGCGATTTCCAGGTAAGCACCGTCCAGCGTGTAAACCTTGGGGGCTGCAGCCATGGCGGTACCCGCTACGGTGAGAGATACGATTGCGGCCGCGGCGATGCGGGCTCCGATTCGATTCAACATCCTTTGCTTCCTCCAATGCGCGGCCGGTTGTGCGGAAATGCGCGCGAGCGCACCGATGACTGCGTCCCCGGCCACGACGCAGCCCCATTTCTGATGAGGTGGCCGTGGCCCGCGAGACGGCGGGCCACGGTGACGATCAGATACCAGCGACCCGTTGGCCGCTGGCGCGGTCGAACAGGTGGATGCCGTCGAGGTCGGCAGTCAGGTGGATGGTGTCGCCTGCTTCGACCTTGATGCGGTCCTTGAACGCGGAGGTCATGCGGCCGCCCGCCGTTTCGCAGAACACTTGCATGTCGGAGCCGGTGTTTTCCACCGACGTCACCTTGGCGGCAACCGAGTGCTCCAGGCTCTCGGTGACGCGTACTTGTTCCGGACGAATGCCGAACACGACTTCCTGGCCTTCGGTCACTTGCGCACCTGCCGGCACGGGCAGCGTGGCGCCGTCGGGCAGTTGCACGTACAGCTTGTCGTTCTGGCGCACGATCTTGCCGTCGATCAGGTTGATCGTCGGCGAGCCGATAAAGCCGGCCACGAACACGTTGGCGGGGCGGTCGTACAGTTCGAGCGGCGAGCCCATCTGTTCCACGCGGCCGTCGCGCAGTACAACGATCTTCTGGCCCATCGTCATGGCTTCGATCTGGTCGTGCGTCACGTACACCGACGTGGTGCCCAGGCGTTGGTGCAGTTCGCGGATTTCGGCGCGCACTTGCGTACGCAGCTTGGCGTCGAGGTTCGACAGCGGTTCGTCGAACAGAAACACCTGCGGGCTGCGTACGATCGCACGGCCCATGGCCACGCGCTGACGTTGGCCACCGGACAGTGCCTTGGGCAGACGTTCGAGCAGCGCTTCGAGGCCGAGCATCTTGGCCACGTCGTTGACCTTGCGGTCAACTTCCTGCTTCGGCACTTTGGCGAGCTTGAGCGCGAAGCCCATGTTCTCGCGCACCGTCATCTGCGGATACAGCGCATAGCTCTGGAACACCATCGCGATGTCGCGTTCCTTGGGTTCCATCGTGGTGACGTTTTTGTTGGCGATGTGCACTTCGCCGCCGGTGACTTCTTCCAGGCCGGCAATGATGCGCAGCAGGGTCAACTTGCCGCAGCCGGACGGGCCGACCAGCACGCAGAATTCGCCGTCGGGGATGTCGATCGAGACGTCACGGATGACATCGGTCTTACCGAACGACTTATAAACGTTCTTGAGGACTACGCTTCCCATATCAATCTTCCTGTCTTGGGCAGCGAGGGAGACCCGCCGCCCATGTTTTGTATTCGTTGTGAGCCTGTCACGTTCCTGCTGCGAGGCCGTGATCGGGGCTCGTGCGCTGCTCGGATTCCTCATTTATCAACACATAAACTCCGGTTCCTGCGCTGCTACTCGCCCCGCTGACGGCCTCTCGCTACGGATCGCGCCCAGTCTCCTAGCCCTTGACCGCGCCGGACATGATCCCGCGGTTGAAGTGCTTCTGCAGAGCCAGGTACACCAGGATGCTGGGCAGCATGGCCAGCAAGGTGATGGCAATGAAAATGTTCGGGGTGATCGTCTCGTCGGAGCGCAACGTGCCCAGAATGACCGGCATCGTGTAGAGCACTTCGCGGTTAACCACGATCAGCGGCAACAGGTATTGGTCCCAGATCATGATGAAGCCGAAGATCATGGTCGTTCCCAGTGCGGGCTTCACCAGCGGCAGGATCACCTTGAAGAAGATCTGCCATTCCGAAGCGCCATCCACGCGCGCTGCCTCTTCGAGTTCCTTCGGGATCGCCTTCATGAACTCGGTCAGCAGGAAGATCGAGAACGCCCAGCCCACGACCGGCAGGATCATCCCCAGGTGCGTGTTGTACAGGCTGCCCGAAGTCGGGATGCGATAGTTGAACGCCCACAGCAAGAAGGACTGGATCTGGCCGGTGAGCCATTCGAAGCCCGGGATGTGATAGTTCACAACCAAGTACAACGGAATGGCGATGACTTCTTCCGGCAGCATCATCGTCAACAGGATCAGCAGGCCGACGAACGCCATACCCATGAACTGCTTGCGGGCCAGCGCATAGGCGGCCAGCGCGCTCACCGACACTTGCAGTGCGGTGCCGATGACCACGACGATCATCGAGTTCAACAGGAAGCGCCACACCTTCACTTCCGCCCATGCAAAGCGGAAGTTCTCCATCGTCGGCATGTGCGGCAGGGCCAGCAGCTCACCCGGCTTGACCGGTGCGCCTGACAGGGCCGTCATCAGGATGCCCCAGTACGGGCCGACGAACACGACCAGTACCAGTGCATAAATGATGATGCGGCCGATTTTGTTCCAAACGTTATCCATATATCGGCTCTCAATACTTGGCGATACGGTCCTTGACCGACAGGTGGACGATGGTCATCACCACCGTGAAGGCAAACAGCAGGAAGGACACTGCCGACGCATAGCCGTAGTCGATCTGCTCGAAGCCGATCTTGTACACGTGCGTCATGATCATTTCGGTCGCGCCAGCGGGGCCGCCACCTGTCGTTGCATACACTTCAGCGAACACGCGGAAGCCACGGATGAACGACAGCATCAGCACCACCGAGATCGCCGGCACCAGACCGGGCAGGGTGACGTGCCACATGCGACGGAACCAGCTTGCACCGTCCACGTTGGCGGCGTCGTACAGCTCGCGGTTGATGCCTGCCAGACCGGCGATAAAGATCACCATGTTGTAGGGCACGGCCTTCCAGATATGCAGCAGCATCAGCGTCCACAACGCCTGTGCCTGATCGGAAAGGAAGCCCTGCGGCAGGATGCCGAACCAGCCGATGAACGTGTTCATCACGCCAGTGGGCGTCGGGTTGAAGAGAATGCGCCACACTTCCGCCACGATCGCCGCACTGGTGATGGCAGGCAGGAAGATCGCCGTACGGATGAAGTGCAGATGGCGGGCCGGACCTTCCAGCGCCATGGCCAGGAAGAAGGCGATGAAGGCCGCAGCCACCGACGTGATGATCACGTACAGCGTGGTATTGAAGACTGCGTGCCCAAGCACGGTATCCGAGAACACACGGGCAAAGTTGCCCAGACCGACCCATGTATTGGGGCCGTCGAAATTCACTTTGTAGAAGCTGAGGATCAAGCCCTCAAGCATCGGAACAAACTTGAACCACGTGAAGATGATCAACGCGGGTGCAAGGAATATCCAGGGGACGAGGTTGCGCCGCGCACGCGGGCTCAGAACTGACATGTTGAAACCTTTCTGACGGCTTGAATACGGCCGCCGCCGGGGAGCGGCGGCCGTGCCGGTTGCTTCTGGATGCGTGCCTTACTTGGCCAGCACGTTCTGCTTGGCCAGTTCGGCGTCAACAGCGACGTCAACGTCCTTCAGGCCAGCCATGATGTCGCTCGAGCAGTTGGCCATGATCTTGTTGAAGCCATCGGAAGTGACCTGACGGATCGGCGTCCAGTTAGGCACGTTCGGCACGTAGTGGCCTTCCTTGGCGTACAGGTCCTGGAACAGTTGCCAGCGAGCGTCGTTGTCGTAGGTCGCCTTGACGTTGACCTTCTTGTTGACCGACAGGCGCACGATCGGCTGGTTTTCACCGGCCTTCATGCCCATTTCCTGGCCTTCCGGCGAGATCATGAATTCGATGAATTGCTTGGCGGCAGCCTTGTTCTGGCTCTTCTTCATCAGGTACACGCTGGTGCCTTCAGCCAGGGTGGCGGCGCTCTTCGGGCCCTGGATCGACACGACTTCATACGTGCCCTTGCCCGGGTCCTTGTCCATCAGCGGCAGGTGGTACGGGCCGGTGAAGAACATACCGGTCTGGCCCGAACGGAACGACGGGATCGCATCGGCCGTGGTGGCGTTGATCGCGCCCGGCTGAGCAACCTTCGAGCAGATCATGCCGCGCAGGAAATCGACGGCTTGAGCGGTTTCCTTCGTGGCCAGGCTCGACTTGTAGGCGTTGCCGACCGGCTTCAGGTAGTCGCCACCGGCTTGCCAGATGAACGACGACAGGAACCAGCTGGTGTAGCCACGGGTGGTCGACCCCGGAATGATGAAGCCGAAGGTGTCGTTCTTGCCGTTGCCGTCCGGGTCCTTCTCGGTGAAGGCCTTGGCCAGGTTCTGCACGTCGGCCCAGGTCTTGGGCGAGGGCAGGCCGAGCTTGATGCGCCAGTCCTTGCGCACGAACAGCGCGAACGATTGTGCCGATGTCGGCACGGCGTAGTACTTGCCGTCAAACGACTTGGCCGAAGCCCAGGCTGCCGGGAAGACGTCTTCGTTGCCCTTGATCGACTTCGGGTCGATCTGGTCGAGAATGCCCATCTGCACGCCTTGGCCGATGAAGGTGGCGTCGTTGAACATCAGGTCGGGCAGGGTGTTGCCAGCGGCCGCGCGGGCCAGACGTTGTTCAAAGTCGGTGAGCGTGTTGAAGTACTCGACGTGGATGCCGGTTTTCTTCTCGAAAGCCTGAGCGACGCGGTCGTACACAGCCTTCGAGTCATTCGTGGCGCGGATCCAGACCTGCAGTTCCTTGTCAGCCGCTTGTGCCGACATGGCGCCAGCCAGCATGCCCACTGCAATGGCAAGCTTGGTCATTTTGCGATTCATAGCATTCATCTCCGTCGTTTCAATAAACAGGGCCGAATTGCCCTTGCACTCATCACCCAACTCGGCCGGAATGGCCAAGAACGAAAACGCCGATCAACCCGCTTCATCGCGGCCCGTCATGGCGCCGGAAAAGTCAGACCCTGTGAAACTCGTTTCAAAAGAGGAATTTATAGGGCCATGAGTTAAACGTTTAACTGGATTCTAGGTACAGCCAAATCCACTGTCAAGCGGGCAAACCCGATTTGCGTTGCAGCAAGAAGGAACAGCCAGAAAGCTTGATCTACCTTCATTTCGGCGCGATGGCAGGCGCTATCCAGAACCGTGAGGTGTGATGCGGCAATCGCAGTAAAGCCTATGTCGATGGGTTTTTCCAGAAACGCGTAACAACCGCGCGTTCGCTGGCTTTACGAAAATTCACGTTCTTACCCTAATCAGTCATGCCGCGCGGCCGTGGTTAGTGTCAGTGCCCGGCCTTGCATCCTGTCGGTTCCCGGAATTGTCTGCGGGACTGCTCAAGTTTGAACAGGGGCGGTCGTAAATCCATTCGAGTGCGCACGACCGCGTGCGGCGCAGCAATAAAGTGGGAGAGGCAAAACACATGTCCGAGCTGTTGAAGAACGTTAACGCCAGAACGCGCCTGGCGGGCACCAACAAGCTTGAGATTCTGTTGTTTGCGCTCGGTACGGACGACCGTACGGGCCGGCGGGAGAGTTTCGGGATAAACGTTTTCAAGGTCCGCGAAGTCATGCGTACCCCGCAGATCACGGCCGCGCCCGACATGCCCGATGGCGTCGAAGGCATGGTCTCGCTGCGCGGTCAGCTCGTTCCGGTGGTCAACCTGGCCAAGTACTGCGGCATCGTCACCTCGGCCCGCCGCGACATCATGATCGTCACCGAATACAACGGGCATACGCAGGGCTTCCTGGTCGAAGGGGTCGACACGATCCTGCGCCTGGACTGGTCGCACATGAAGGTGCCGCCCGAAATGCTGACCTCGCGCCTGGGCGGGCTGGTGACGGCCGTCACCGAGCTTGAAGACAAGCGCCTAGTCATGATGCTCGACGTCGAGCGCGTGCTCTCCGAGACCACGCGCTACGACGACGAATACCTCTTCAAGGACATCAAACCGCTTGGCCGTGAGCTGACCGTGCTCTTTGCCGACGACTCGTCGGTGGCCCGCAAGCAGATCGAACGCACGCTCGACGCGCTGGGTGTGCGCCACATCGGCGCCGTCAATGGCCGCACCGCGTGGGAAGAACTCGACAAGATCGCCCGCCACGCCGAACTCACCGAGCAACGCGTGCGCGACGTACTGAATGTTGTGCTGACCGACGTCGAAATGCCGGAAATGGATGGCTACATCCTGACCCGCCGCGTCAAGAGCGACCCGCGCTTTGCCGGCGTGCCGGTGCTCATGCATTCGTCGCTGTCGAGTCTGTCGAACCAGTCGCTGGGCAAATCGGTTGGCGTGGATGGCTACGTATCCAAGTTCGAGCCCCATCGTCTGGCCGACGCGCTGCGTGCGTTGCTTGAAACCGGTCAGGTCCAAGCGGCCTGATCATCGATGTCAAACGTAGAGGTCCCAATGGAAGGCGCCGCCATCAACCTGTTCGACACCGTCGATGCCCGTACCAAACTGGCGGGTTCGAACCGGATGGAAATCCTGCTGTTCTCGCTTGGCACGAGCGAGATCTTCGGCATCAACGTATTCAAGGTGCGCGAGGTCTCCAAGACCCCGTTCATCACCCGTGCGCCCAACATGCCCCATGGCGTGGAAGGGCTGATCTCGCTGCGCGGCAACGTCATTCCCGTGCTGTCGCTGGGCAAGATCCTGGGCCTGTCGTGGCCCGATCAGGCGCTGGGCGCCTCGATGATGGTCACCGAATACAGCAAGCGCACGCTGGGTTTTCTGGTCGATGAAGTCAACCGCATCATCCGCGTCGAATGGAACAAGGTGCGCCAGCCCGAGAACATGACGCTGGCTTCTTCGCAGAGCTACATCACCGCCATCACCGAACTGGACGACGGCAAGCTGGTGTCGATTCTCGACGTCGAAACCATCCTTGCGCAGACCTTCGGCGAAACCCCCGTCGGCGCCATCGCGCCGCTGCACCGTGAAGACGAGCGCGAGACCAGCATCTTCTTTGCCGACGACTCGATGGTCGCCCGCAAGAAGATCGTTGAAGTCCTCGACAAGTTGGGCGTACGCCACAAGCACGCGCTCAACGGACAAGAAGCCTGGACGCGGCTGGACGCACTGGCCAAGCACGCCGAGCAACGCAAGCGTCCGCTGACCGAAGAACTCGACCTGATCCTGGTCAACGCTGAAATGCCCGAGATGGACGGCTACGTGCTGACCCGTCACATCAAGAGCGACAACCGCTTCGACGGTATTCCGGTTGTCATGCATTCCTCGCTGTCGTCAGAAGCCAACCGCTCGATGGGCAAGGCGGTGGGCGTGGATGCATATGTCGCCAAGTTTGATGCAGAGGTGCTCTCCGAAACGCTGCGTCCGTACCTCATGAAATCCAATAGAGATTGATCGGAGTAACAACATGTCGGATCCGAAAATGAAATTTCTGGTGGTTGATGACTTCTCGACGATGCGCCGCATCGTTCGCAACCTGCTCAAAGAACTGGGCTACACCAACGTCGATGAAGCCGAAGACGGCGTCGTCGCCATGCAAAAGCTGGCCGCAGGCGGCATCGACTTTGTCGTGACCGACTGGAACATGCCCAACATGACGGGCATCGAGCTGCTGCGCGCCATTCGCGCCAATGCCCAGATGGCGCACCTGCCGGTGCTCATGATCACGGCCGAAGCCAAGAAGGAAAACATCATCGAAGCTGCGCAAGCCGGTGCGTCGGGCTACATCGTCAAGCCGTTCACGGCAGTCACGCTGGCTGAAAAGCTCGGCAAGATCTTCGAAAAGATGAAGGCGGCTGCGTAAAGCAGGGCATCGCGGCCTGGCTGCGCGCGTCATATCGACGCAGCGCGCACATCCGCGACCTTTCATGCACGTGGACGCAGCACGACCGGGCCCCGACAGCCGCGGTCACCCGGAATACAGGAGCCAGACATGGCAAAGCGACAAAAAGTGACACCCCCGGCAGCCGGCGCCGACAACGACGAGTTGCAGGCACTGTTCGATTCAATCGCCAGCCAGGCGACCGCACCGACGCCTGAACCCGAGCAGCCCGCCGAAGCCGTGGCCGCGCCGGCCAATGACGACGCCGACGACGCAGGCGACAACGACGAGTTGCAAGCACTGTTCGACAGCATTTCTGCCATCGGCGTGGTCGCTGCCGCCGTGGAACGCGGCAAAGTGGCCGAAGCCCCCGCCAACAGCGCGCCCGCGCAACCGCAGACCGCCGAAGAACGCCAAGAAAACGTCTTCAACCGCATCGGCCAGATGACGCGCGTGCTGCACGACACGATCCGCGAGCTGGGCTACGACCGCATGCTCGAAGAGACCGCGCAGCGCCTGCCCGACGCACGCGAGCGCCTGTCGTACATCTCGCAGATGACCGAGCAAGCCGCCAGCCGCGTGCTCAATGCCACCGACATCGTCAAGCCGATCCAGGACCGCGTTGAAGAAACCGCCTCCGAACTCAACGACCGTTGGGAACAGCTCTACGACAAAAAGCTGTCGGTCGACGAATTCAAATCACTGGCGGGCCAGACGCGCACCTTCCTTGGCCAGGTCGCCAACGACAGCCGGGTGGTGAACGAGCAACTGCTCGAAATCATGATGGCGCAGGACTTCCAGGATCTGACCGGTCAAGTCATCAAGAAGATCGTCAACATGGCGCAGACGCTGGAATCCGAACTCCTGCGCGTGCTGATCGAAGTCATGCCCGAGAATCGCCGCCACGTCGGCAACGAAGGCCTGCTCAACGGTCCGGTCGTCAACGCCGAAGGGCGTGACGACGTCGTCACCGATCAAGGTCAGGTTGACGACCTGCTTGAAAGTCTGGGTTTCTAAGGAACGGGTTGGGCGGCCGAAGTTGGTCGCCGCAAGGAGCACACAATGAGCGATTTTGCTGGGATGGAAGATCTGCTGCAGGATTTCCTGGTCGAGGCGGGCGATCTTCTATCGGGCGTTGACAACAAGCTCGTTCGACCTGGAGCGCGCACCGCACGACCGTGGCCTGCTCAATGAGATCTTCCGGGGTTTTCACACCATCAAGGGCGGGGCAGGGTTTCTGGCCGCGCATGAGCTGGTCACGCTGTGCCACCTCACGGAAAACCTCTTCGACAAGCTGCGCAACGGTGAACTGCTGGTCACGCCCGAGTGCCTCGACGTCATCCTCGCCGCCACCGCCACGGTGCGCGAGATGTTCGGCAACCTCGAACGCGGCATGCAACCGCGCGCGGCCGAGGCTTCGCTGATCGAAGAACTCAAGCTCGCCATCGCCGGCACCTTGCCGGCCGCAAACAAGACCGTCGCAGCCGCAGCGCCTGCACCGGTTGCTGTCGCCCAGGTTGCCACCGTTGCCGCACCGGCAACCGTCGCGCCGGCCGCCAGCACCGACGGCGATGACCTCGACTGGAATGCACTGTACGCAGCCATCACTGGCGGCGCGCCTGCCGTTGCCACGTCGCTGGCCGAAGTGCCGGTCGAACAGATCATCCAGGCTGCAGTCGGTCGCCGCGCCACCGACAAGCCCGGCTCGCAGAATGCGCCCACCGGTAGGAGGATGGACGAACGCACGCGCGACAACTCCATCCGCGTGGATACCTCGCGTCTGGATCAGGTACTCAACCTGTCCGGCGAAATCGGCCTGACCAAGAACCGCCTCAACGCACTGCGCAGCGACATCCTCAACGGCAAGAACGACACTGAAACGCTGCAAGCGCTGGATCAGGCCGTCAGCCAGCTCGATCTGCTGGTCTCCGACCTGCAGAACGCCGTCATGAAGACGCGCATGCAGCCCGTTGGCCGCCTGTTCCAGAAGTACCCGCGTATCGCCCGCGACCTGGCCCGTTCGCTGGGCAAGGACGTAGAACTGGTGCTCGAAGGTGAGGACACCGAGATCGACAAGACCATGATCGAAGATCTGGCCGACCCGATCATCCACCTCATCCGTAACGCCGTGGACCACGGCATCGAACAGCACCAAGAGCGCATCGAAGCCGGCAAGCCCGAAAAATCCATCGTCCGCCTCGAAGCGCGGCAAGAGGGCGACCACATCGTCATCCTCGTCGCCGACGACGGCCGTGGCATGAACGCCGAGCGCCTGCGCGCCAAGGCGGTCGAAAAGGGCCTCATCACCGACGAAGAAGCCAACACGATGGACGAACGCCAGAGCTACAACCTGGTGTTCCTGCCCGGCTTCTCGACGGCTTCGCAGGTGTCGGACGTGTCCGGCCGCGGCGTGGGCATGGACGTGGTGCGCACCAACATCCAAAAGCTCAACGGCACCATCGACATCCGCTCCACGCTGGGCTCTGGCACCACGTTCGAGATTTCGCTGCCGCTCACGCTCGCGATCCTGCCCGTGCTACTCGTGTGCCTGCGCGACCAACCCTTCGCCGTGCCGCTGTCGATGGTGCGCGAAATTCTGCCCATCGTCCCGACCGAAGTGCAGGAACTCGGTGGCCGCGCCACCATGGTCGTGCGTGGCGAAGTGCTGCCCATCTACACGCTCGCAGGGCTGCTTGGCTGGCCGCAAAGCCAGATTCCGGAATATGGCGTGCTCATGCAGACGGCAGAGCAGAGCTTTGTTCTGGCAATCGACAGCTTCGCCGGCCGCGAAGACGCCGTCATCAAGTCGCTGGACGACTTCCGCCCCAAGGGCGTGGCCGGCGTCACCACCCTGTCCAACGGCCAGATCGTGCTCATCCTCGACATGAAGGAACTGCTCGGCAACCTCACCGACCAGCGCCCCGTCACACGTCGTCAGTTGTTGCTGGAAGAGGGCGTCACGCTGCTCGCCGCCGCTTGATCGGCCATAGCGCTAAACAAAAAGCCCGCCAAATTGGCGGGCTTTTTCATTTGTGGGCCGTATAGGTAGACAGAGGCGGCCTATGTGCGTGCCTCCTCCAGCAACGCACACGCATGCGTCAGGCGCTGGCCGATCGTATCGAGCAGAAAGTACAAAGGCTGCCCCGGAACCGGGTCCCGCATATCCGCCAACAAGCTCATCACACAGTCCAGCGAATCGCGGACGGCGGAAAACTCATCGATGGCATCGGTCAGGGAAGAGGGAAGGGCGGTCGGTGTGACCTTAGTGGCGGACATAACGGTTCTCCTGTGCGAGAGATGTCTATCCGTCCGCCTCGTTATCAACGGGGCGGGCGGGAGTTGATAACCGCACACAGACGGCGGACTTCTTTCCCTTTCGGGTCTTGTATCCGTCGCACTCCCGCCCATAGAAAACGATGGGCACGAAAAAGCCGCCCCGGCATTATGCCAGTGGAGGCGGCTTCTTCTTGAGTCCGCTGTGTGTCGGTTGGTTTGCGCGTGTTATCAGCACGCGCCGAACGAACATTAGACTATTGGCATGTGTCTGTCTTGTGAAGACTCAACATTGCACATAATCACACCGATCTGGGAGATAGAGAGGATGCTGACGCTCAACTAGCTCTGTTATCAAGGTGTGATGGAAGCCAGCCAACGACAACGACTTGACTGTCGTCATCCCAAAAAAAGTACAGCCGGAAGCCATAGCGTCGATCGCGAGAGTCGCTTCCCTTGAGATGTCTGTCGAGTGGGCGGCGAACACCACCATACTGGACAGAATAAAGATCAGGTGCGAACTTGATTCCTTCGCCAGTTGCACTCTCCTCCAACTGTAGTGAACTTAGCGCTTCCTCATATGTCTGCTTGCGTTCCGGGGCCGGATCCGTTCGCATAGGTACATATTTATCGCGGAGCAAGAGGAGTGTTCGGTAAATAAACTCAGGGTCGTGAAAATCCGTTTTTCGGACGCCTTGATATGCTCTATTTGCTATTTCAATCGAGCCAGCCAGGTACTCTTTGCACCACGCCTCAAAGTCGTCCAGAGTTTCGGGGATCGGCGTTGCCTGTTGTCCCTTGGCTTCGTTGAGTTTCGTTTCGAGCAGACGAATTCGGTGAAGTCGTTCAAGCGCTTGTGCTTTTGCCGCATTGGCCTCTTGAACAACGGCCTCGCGTTCCCTATCAGCTGTTTGCAGAAGGCCATCGTATTGCTCTTTCTGCTCGCTCAGCTCCTTTCTCAGTAACTCATTGTCTTGTTCGTAAAGTCGGATGAGTTGGGCATCGGTTCCGCCGGTTTTCTTCAGGCGCTCTCTATCCAATTGAGCCGCGAACTGTCGGACGGTATTAAAGCTTGGCAGCAGATCCTCATGTCCGGGGGCGTGCGCAAGATTTCCTAGCGTCTGATTGATGAGCCAACGCTCAAACCCCCCCGAATTAGACTCTGTCCATGCGGTGACTTTGTCAGCCAACGCCAAAGGGTGTCTAGATGGCTCATCTACCCATGAGCGAAAACCTGGGCGATATGTTCGAACGGCGCACCGGAATACGGATAACTCCCGCCCTACGAAATCGGTAAGGATAAAACTGGCAGGCCCAGTCAGTATGTAAACGTGTGCTGCGCCGAGTGTCGCATTGTGCACACGTGCGGCCGACGCTGCAGCTTCTGAGGGATCCGTAGACCCATCAGGGAGTGCGAAAACCAGTACATCGGCTTGGCGGGTAGGACTCTCCAGCAAGGCGACCAATTGCTGCACATCATCGCGGGAGGAAACCACAGCTACGTCGCGCGAGAGCGAAATGCCATCCAATTCTGTTGGACCATCGCGCATGATTGAGCGCACAAATCCAGGTACCGTCCTGTCAAAGGGCTCGTCGGCGCCACGGGTAACGCAAATTAGACGGGCTCCGAACAATGTGTCGCCGGAAGAGTCTATGCCCACACCAATTTCCGTGACCCATGTTCTCAACGGTACGGTTTTATCGGCATCGTCGAGCCGCGCGGCCCAAAATTGGGGTTCTGGAATAGAAACCGCCGCGGTTCGCTGGGCGCCAATGTCGGTCAATTCGAATGACTGCCCTTGCCAAGCGATATTTGGAAGATTGCGGCCGGCTCTGCTATTCATCCATCTTAGGATATGCCTGACGCTTTGCGTGAATCTGTCCTTTCCTGGCGAGATCTTAAGACGTAGAGCTACCTGACTTACCGGTCGGATTATCGATAGTTCCCTTTGTGAATCTCCGGAAAAGGGTGGTGTGTGCTCTTTTGTATTTCGTGACAACGCGTTCATGATGGTGGCCATATAGGTGGCAGATGTTCAGGAAAAAGTCCGTTTGTCCTATTCGTTGGAAGACCGCTCTGTGGAAAGAAAGCCCTTCAGGAAATCTCGGATCAGATGAAATTCAACAACGCATCCGCTCCTGCTGCGCCACCAACACCGTTCGCCGTGTTCCCCAATCCACCCCCGACCGAGCATCCGCCGGCATTTGCAATTGCTTCTCCGCCTGACCAATCAGCGCATCGATATTCGCGCAGGTAATTTCGTCATCCGACGGAGAAGATCCGGGCAAGCCATCCTTGTTTGATTCAACGGACGCATTGCGGCGCATATCCGCAAGCTGATCGACAAACGCGCGCTCGGGTGCGAGTCCGCCGCTGGTGGGGCGGGTGTCGACGATGCTGGTTTGGGTGCCCTTGGCGCAGGGCGTGGCGGTGTATTCGATGCGGCCGTCGATGGTGCAGCGGTAGAGCGTTGGCGTGGTGCCGGTGGTCGGGGTGAATTCGTGGCGGAGCCGCTTGAAGGTGTCATTGAGCGGAGCTGGCAGCAGACGCATGCCAAAGCCGAGGCACCCAAATCCGAAAGCGGTAAGGCAAAGCAGCACGACAGCGGTGATCCAGCGAGTCACGGGCGAGGCTTGGCTACAAAGGCGAAGTTGCCATTAGGAATCAAATTTGTCGATTTCAGGCGAATTTGCCCCGAAGGACGTATGCGTGATGGATTGCACGGACGCGTCGGGGCGCTTGTGGCTTGATGCGTGGCTGATTTTGCGCGGCAACGCGAAATGACAGCGGCGGCAATGCCATGACGATGTCGACGATTTTTACAATATTGGCGATTACGCTGCCGATATGCCGCCTAAGTGCTTGATGGGAATGGCATTGGCGTGATTGGCCCGGCGCTTGCATATGACGCTGGTTTTTCATTCAGGAGCAACCATGAAGAAGACCCTGGCCGCATTGGCCCTGGCCGCAACCGGCCTCGTCATGCAGAACGCGGCGCATGCAACGCTGTATACGGAAGTCGGCGACGCTGGTTATTCGCTGGCGACGGCGCAGAAATTGCCGAGTGGCACGACCTCGATCACCGGCTTGCTCGACAGCATTGATGTGTATCGCTTTACGTGGGCGGGCGGCCTTTTCACCGCGTTGACGACGAGCGGCTTCGACCCGATGCTGTTTATCTACAGCCTGGCGGGTAGCGTGCTGGCATTCAACGACGATATTTCTTACCCGGGGAATTTGCAGGCGGCGGTGTCCACGACGTTGGCGGCGGGCGATTATCTGCTTGCCATCGCGCCCTATACGATGTTTACCGTGGGCGTTCCGCTGAGTGCCTATGCCAATGCGGGTTCATTTGCCGGCGGTTCAAGCTACACAATTACGCTCGGTTCGCCCACCGTGGGCGCTACGTCCGTGCCCGAACCGCTATCGCTGGCGCTGGTCGGCCTGGGGCTTGCGGGTGTGCTGGTGTCGCGTCGCAAGCGCGTGTGACGCGAGTCGCGCCGCCGCATGCGGCATGCACGCAAAGAAAGAGCGGCCATGGCCGCTCTTTTGTTTGTGCCGATGCCCGATCGTGCGCAGGCGTTTGAGCGGTTACCGGCGCTGTTTTTCGAACCGGATGTCGCCGCCGCCAATGTCCATTTCATTTCCCCAACCAAGATGGCGGTACAGGCGTGCTGCGCGGCTGTTCTTGGCGGTTTCGAGCCACGCTACGCGATGAGTTTTGAACAGCGCGGATTCGCAAGCCTTTATCAGGCTGCTGCCGATACCCCGGCCTTCGTGTTCCGGTAGTACGAAGGCGGCGAACAAACAACCGCTCGTTAAATCGACCATCGAAAAACCAACGACTTCGTCGTGGACGGTCGCTACCCAAGCGCAGGGCGCATCGCTGATCGCTTTAGCGATTGATTGAGGGGTGATTCCTAGCTGAATGAGTTCGTTTGCGGTCAGTGCATTTTCGCGGACCGATGTTCGGACTTTGAACATGGCGCTGACGTCGGTGAGCAATGCGGGGCGAATGTCAGGAAGGGTGGTGGGTGTTTTCATCTACGCGATCATAAGCCGCACCTTGCCGCGCCAAAACGCTTGCTTAGAACACCAGTCCGAACAGCCTTTTTACAAGGTCTTCCAGCGACATCATCGTCAGGGCCAGCGGCACGATGGGTATGAGAACCGCGCCGGTCAGGCTGATGAGGGCGTCTCGCGTGATGGGGGCGAGGCGCATGGTGCGGACCACGTCGAAGCTGTTGGCCAGGTCGGCAAGCGATTGGATGTCGCCGCTGCCCACCAATGGCTCGTCGGCGGGGGCGCCGCCGCGCAGCCATTTGTCATCGAACTCACGCACGTATCGTTCGGCGAACGAGCCGTATTCGCGCAGGCCCGTTCGCTTGGCCTGCGCCAGTTGGGGCGCGAACACCAGCAGCGGGCCAAACACCAGGCACAGCAAAAAGATGACCGTTGATGCGGTTTCGATCTTGAAGTCGGTGAGCACCGCACCCGCGAAGAAAATGCGGTTCGCGAACTGGGCCGCGAGCATTGCGCCGTGTGCAATGAGAAGGGGCATGAAGGCGTAGACGGTGTTGGCAAGAAAGCCGAGGCCACCGACGCGATCCGGGTGCGTGGGGACGAGGATCAGTTGGATGCGCGAAACCTGCCAGAGAAACCGCGTCCAGATGAACATGCGGAAATACCAGCGGATCAGCAGGAACTGGAATATGGGCACGCTGACGTAGCCGTACCAGTATCCGGCGGGCGACAGCGCAAGGCCACCGGGCGAGGGTGCCGCGTACCAACTGGTCGTTGTCTGCAGCGCGATGTACTGGCGCCAGATGATGGCGATGCCCACGCCATACACAAGGGCGATCAGGATCAGCTCGGCCGGTATTGAATTGCGCAGGCGGAAGGCTGATCTGATGGCTTCGTCGAACCGTACGATGGACGCTTCGGGAATGATCTTGCGGTCGAGAAAGGTGCGCGCGATCGGACGCAGGCGCTGGTGCACGACCAGTTCGGCAATGATCAACGCCGGCATGGCCACAAGAAAGCGAATGTGGACTTCCAGGTCAAGCACAAAGGGCAGGGCCACGCTGTGACCAAACAGATGCCCTTCCAAGGCGGACAGCACCAGCAACGGCAGCCATGCTATCAGGGCGATGACGACCACCCGCTGGCGCAACAGTTGCATTGCGTCGTCGGTCATGTGCGCTCGACGCAAAAGCTGGAAGAGCGGGCCGCCGAGTACCAGCGAGAAGTTCTGCGCGTCGATGAAGGCGTCTTCCGCAGACGGGGCTGTACGGTTGGCCCTCCCCAGCCCCACGCGCAGATCGCCGTCCATATCCGGTGCCTCCTTCCGGTTTCTCTGGCAGTCTCAACTGGCTGAATACCGCAGTGGCGATGTGCCGGGGATCAGGCTGCGCGGGGCATCGTTACCACGGCCGAGTCTTGCCGATGTTGCTTCAATATAGAGGGCGGGGCGACACGCGCCAAGGCGTTCGGGGTCGCCCGCCAACGCCGTGCGCGCGGGCTCGGGCAGGGGCGTGCGCGTGCCGGAATGGCTGCGCGACGGCAGCAAAAATCGGTGCGGCAAAGTTGGTGCATGGCGGGCGTGGCATGCCTTCAGCGCTGTCGCGTGATCGTCAAACGCCAAAGGTCACACCGTCCGCGCTTTAGTAGGGCGAACCGTCCTTGTGAACAAAACGCCACTTGCTGTTGTCATCGAGTGCGGCTTTCAGGTCGTCGTCTGGATAGCTGACCGAGTCGTCTGGCGCGCGGTCGCCAACCTCCAGATACAACACGTCCGCCCCCGATCTGTTGACGAGTTGATGCGCGTTGCCCGAACCCGCCGAAAAACCCGCGCACATGCCGGGTGCGAGCGCTGTTTCGCCCTCGTCGGTGATCAACACGGGGCAACCTTCGAGGATGTAGATGAACTCGTCCTGCCGCGAGTGCGCGTGTCGCAGCGATGAGCAGGCGCCCGGAATCAGGCGCGTGAGGTTTACGCCAAAGTTGTGCAGCCCGAACAGATCGCCAAGCGGTCGCTTCTCCCGCCCCGCCATGCGCGAGGCAAACGGTTCGGGGTAGTTCGACGGCTTTGTTCTGGCGGGGGCTTCACAAGCCGTAACGGCGACGGGGTTTCCGGGTTGCGACATGGGCGCTCCGAGCAGGGTGGCTGAAGGATGAACAGCACAATGAACGCCGCCGATTCTACAAGTGGATGTGTGCTTCCGTTTCTTCTACGGTTGTCTGATGAGCGCTGATTCGGCTTGCCGCGTGCCTGGCGCCGATTCTGTGGGCGTATTGGGCGGCGCTGGCGGTGGCGGAAAGCGGCGTTGGCACCCGATGTGTTTGCCTTTTGCCACGGGAATGCCTTCCTCTTCCCCGCTGCGGGGCGCGAAGATGCTCCGCAACGCGCAGGTCCGGTACACTGGCGCTCTCTTTGTGACTCTTCGGGATATACACCGTGGCAGATGTTCCATCCTCCTCCGCAACGTCTTTGTTGAAGGAGCTACGAACCGAATTCAAGGCGATCGGGGAATTCTTGCCCCTGGCCATCGGGATCGACAAGCAACTGCTGGAGGTCCGTCCCGATATCGACCGCAAGAAGCTGCGCGCGGCGCTAGGCATGCACACGCGCTCGTTCCGCTACATGAAGAGCCTGCAGGACGGCACGCAGCGCTTTAACCTCAACGGCGAACCCGCAGGCGAGGTCAGCGAAGAGCAGCGAGCTTTGGCGAGCAAGGAACTGGCGCAACGCCTCCAGAAGGTCAAGGAAGAGCGAAAGGCGGCAGCGCTTGCAAAGAAGGCTGCGGAAAAGAGCGAACGGGTCGAGCGCGAGCGCACCGAAAAGCTCAATCAGTTGGTCAGCAAGTTCTCCCGCAAATAAAGCGTATCGAGCCGCTGCGTGCACCGCCCGACGGGGCCGCAGCGGCCCGTTCACTCATTGGCTTGATCCATGCCCGCCCCGATTTTTCGACACGCCGTTCCGGCCGATTCTTCGCGTTGCTACGAAATCGAAATCAACGCCTATGAAGGCGATGAGGCCGCCACGTACGAGAAAATCGTCACGCGGATCGCGCAGTACCCCGAAGGGTTCCTGGTCATGGAACTGGCGGGTGAGGTGGTCGGTTTCATCAATAGCGGTTGTGCGTACGACGTTGTCATGTCCGACGAGACCTTCAAGGAACTGATCGGTCACGACCCGTCGGCGCCGAATGTGGTGATCATGTCGGTCGTGGTCGCTCCGGCGCAGCAGGGCAAGGGGTTTTCGACCTTGCTGATGGAGGCGTTCGTCGAACACATGCGGCGGATGGGCAAGACGGCCATCCACCTGATGTGCAAGGAGCGACACGTCGAGTTGTACAGACGGTTTGGATTCCGCTACGTGCAGCCGTCTGCCTCCGATCACGGTGGCATGTCGTGGCACGAGATGGTGATGGAACTCTGAATTCCACGTACCTGACAGGGTACGAAAAGTACTGCAACGGGTCTTCCAAACGCGAGGATTCCCGTCAGCCGCGCGGGTGGAAACTCGGCGGAAACTTCTGATATTTCCCTAAGTTGCACCAAGAGCGGTGTCGTACGCACACAAAATATTGGTGCAAATGTACTCGCGCACAACATTTATCGAGTTTCACCAAAACGTGACGTGTGAAGGTTTTGGCGCACCTTGCTGTTGAGGTGCGGCGCGGGGCCGATGCATGACGCCCCCGCGTGTAGCCAAAAAGAGGAGATTTGCACGTGAAAATGAAACTCATCGCCCTGGCCATTGCAGGTATGGCCGCCGTTCCGGCATTCGCGCAATCGGATGTGACGATCTATGGTCGTGTTCGACATGGGCTATCGCACCTTCACGAATGACGGGAAGGCCACGCTGGAAGATGCGGAATCATCGAACCGCTGGGGGCTTCAGGGGACCGAAAATCTGGGAGGTGGCCTGACCGTGTTCTTCCAGCTTGAGAACCGTTTCTTCCTCGATAACGGGAATCAGGACAGCAATCGTCAGTGGAAGGACAAGGCTTTTGTCGGCTTGCGCAGCAAGCAGTTGGGCGCCGTGTCGTTCGGCCGCCTGGCGTCTGCGGGCTATTCGCTCTACGGCGGAACGTACGAAGCCTTCGGCGGTGACACGATCGGTTCAGCACCGAACCGTCGCGGCAAGGTCACCAACAACTGGGACAACGCAGCCAAGTACGAATCGCCGAATTTCGGTGGCGTGTTCAAGGCTGTCGCAACCATCGGGCTGGGTGAGAACAACGCTGCCAACAACAAGACGCGCTGGGGTCTGGGTGGTCAGCTGACGCTCGGCAACTTCAAGGCTGACGCGGTCTACCAGAAGGACACGCTCAACGATACCGCGCAGGCCGCAGGCGGTTCTGGCTCGATCGCCGGTGCGAGCCCGTGGAAGACGTGGTTCCTCACAGCGAACTACAACTTCAAGGTTGCAGAAGTCTTCGGCGGGTACACCGAATCCAAGGGCTACGACGTTCCGTCGCTGAAGAACGACGGCGCCAAGTACAAGGTGTATCAGGTCGGCTTGCGCGTGCCGATGGGCGCCGGCTCCATTCGCGGCAACGTAGGCCAGCGCAAGGAACGCACCGCCGCAGGTGTCGATCGCGAAACGCTGACGCACTACGGTCTGGGCTATTGGTACAACCTGTCCAAGCGCACGACGCTCATGGCCAACCTGAGCTACGAGCGCCAGAAGGGCGGATTCACCGACGTGAATGACGCGCAGAAGAAGGACAGCCAGTTCGGCACTGAACTGGCCATTCGTCATACGTTCTGATCACGCCATCATCGAGGCGTAAGCGGCGGGGTTCATGAAGGGCTCCGTCCATGGGCGACTGGACTCGCGATGACCACGTCGCCGGGGTAGGGCACGTAGCCCCGCATCGCCCAAGAACCCGGCTGCTCAGGTGGCCGGGTTCTTTTTGTTGCTACACGCGGCGTCCACCACCGATCTGTTGTTACGGCGTGGCGCAGCGCTTGTTGGTCGACTGCGGGCCGCACAGGTAGGCCGATTTGATGAGATATCCATTGGCGACTGACATGTTCCGCATGAGCGCCATCGCTTGTTCGGCTTTTTCGAACGCCATCATTCCGGGGGCTTCGGCGGGCGGCACGCGGAATTCGCGTTGCACCACATAAAGCGCTTCGCTGCCCTGGATGACCTTGAAGAACATATTGACGCCGAAATCAGTGCCTTTCTGCCTGTTGCAGAAGATCTGCGCATAGGCGACCGGAACACCGTTTTCTTCTTGCGCCTTCGGGCCATTGACCTTGACGCGTTCGCACGCTGTGGTGACCCCGGCGAATAGGTTTTTCAGGAATGTCGTCGGGTCGACGTTTTTCTGTTGGGGAAATGACTGCGCAGTGAGGATGTCTTTGTAGGCTTCGATTTTCTGGTCGGCGGGAATCTGTTCCCGCAGCCACTGATTGCCGTTCGATTGGTTGGTGACTTCTTGCCACGGCGTGTCGCCCGGATACGGCTCCAGCACGAGTTTTTCGGCGGCGTCTGCTGCCGCGGCTGTGTGTATGGCAAACGACAAGGCCAGCGCGGCCAGATATCTGAAGCGCATTTCATCCCCCCGGATTTGGGTTGTGGCGAAGGCGTGTCGCCTCCGTTGCGCCGGCAGTCTATCTCACTGCATTTTCGCAGGCAGGTGATCGGTGCGCCGTGTTTGCGATGGCGCAGGGCACAAACAAAACGAGCGGCCATGGCCGCTCGTTTCATGTGCGCGATAGCTGTTTATTGCATCGCTTGCCGCGCGCGTTCGATCAGCGCTTGTGTGGACGAATCGTAGGCCGATGCGTCGGTCTCGCCGGCCAGCACTTTTTCGATGCCCGACGCCAATTGCTTGCCGAGTTCCACACCCCATTGGTCGAACGAGTTCAGGCCCCAGATCGCGCCTTGCACGAACACCTTGTGTTCGTAGAGCGCGAGCAACGCGCCAAGGGTGCGGGGGGTGAGTTCGTCGAGCACAAGTGTGTTGCTCGGGCGGTTGCCGCCGAATACGCGGTGGGGAATGGCGGCTTCGAGTTCAGCGCCGCTCATGCCGCGCGCGGTCAGTTCAGCGCGCACTTCGTCCGCCGTCTTGCCGCGCGCGAGTGCGGCGGATTGCGCAAAGCAACTCGCCATGAGCGTGCGGTGATGCGCTGGCAGCAGGTTCGGCTGGCGCAACGCAAGGATGAAGTCCACCGGGATCAGCGCGGTGCCCTGGTGCAGGAGCTGGAAGTAAGCGTGCTGACCGTTGATGCCGGGCTCGCCCCAGATGACCGGGCCGGTGGCGTACTCCACGCGCGCACCGTCGCGGCGCACCGACTTGCCGTTCGATTCCATGTCCAGTTGTTGGAGGAAGGCGGGCAGGCGATGCAGCACATTGTTGTACGGCGCGATGACTTGCGAGCGCGAGCCGAGAAAGTCCACGTACCACACGCCAAGCAAGGCAAGGATGACCGGCAGGTTTTCTGCCAGCGGTGTGGTGCGGAAGTGCTGGTCCATGTCGTACGCGCCGGCCAGCAATTCGTCGAAGCGATCCGGGCCGAGCGACAGCACGATCGGCAACCCGATGGCCGACCACAGCGAATAGCGGCCGCCCACCCAGTCCCAGAAACCGAACATGTTGTCGGCATCGATGCCGAAGTCGGTGACTTTCTCGCGGTTGGTCAACACGGCCACGAAGTGCTTGGCCACGGCGGACTCGCTGCCGAAGGCGTCCACCAGCCATTGGCGCGCGGTGCGCGCGTTGGTGAGCGTTTCGATGGTGGTGAAGGTCTTCGACGCGATGACAAACAGCGTGCGTGCCGGGTCCAGTCCACGCAGCGCTTGCTGGATGGCGGCGCCATCCACGTTCGAGACGAAGTGTACGCGCGGGCCATCGGCCACCGGCTTGAGCGCTTCGCACACCATGAGCGGGCCAAGGTCGGAACCGCCGATGCCGATGTTCACCACGTCGGTGATGGTCTGGCCGGTGTGGCCGAGCCATTGCCCTTCGCGTACGCGGCGGGCAAAAGCATAGAGGCGGGCGCGTTCGGATTTGACTTCGGGCAGCACGTCCTTGCCGTTGACCAGCACGGGAGTATCGCCCAGGTTGCGCAGGGCGGTGTGCAGTACGGCGCGGTGTTCGGTGTTGTTGAAGGCTTCGCCCGAGAACATTGCCTCGCGTTGCGCTTCGACATTTGTCTGCTGAGCCAGGGTGACGAGCTGCGCCATGATGACGTCATTGACTCGGTTCTTCGAATAATCGAGATGAATGCCGGCGCCATCAACCGAGTAGCGCTGCACGCGTTGCGGGTCTTCGCGGAACAGTTCGCGCAGGTGCGTGCCACGAGCGTGGTCAGCGTGGCGAAGGAGTTCTGCCCAGGCGGGTGCTTGAGTCGGGTTCATGGTGAATTTGGGTGACAAAGTCAGGGCGCAATGATCGCCGATCCGCACGCATTTGTGGCGATGTGTCGGCGTTCGGCTGACGTGGTTTGGCGTCGGGTTCGCGGCCTACCGGGCGAGCCGGTGCGCCAGCGCTGTCGATATGCCCGAATAGGCAACGCCATCGGACCCCGGAGGGACCGATGCGGGCACGCCGAGAAGGCGGGCCACGGCGCGTACGCCCGCTGAAACACTGTCGATCACCGGCAGGCCAAGCCGGCTCGCCAGCACGTCGCCCCAGCCTGCGAGCGCTGCGCCGCCAAGGATCAGGGCGTCTGCCTGCCAACGCTCGCGCGCCCGCAGGCAGGCTTCAGCGAGTTGTGCGATGGCGGTTTCGCCACCGGCCTGAAGATCCAGCCCCGATTGCGGGAGTATTTCGATGCCTGCCAGCGCGCCTGCATGACCTTCCGTTGCCGCCAACCGCTCAAGCATCGCCTGCCAGCGTTGCCCGCCGGTGATGATGGCAAAACGCCCGCGCGCGGCAGCTTCGCTCATCGATGCGGTGGCAAGGCCGACGACGTGCGCCGGGCAGACTTCGCGCAAGGCGTGCAACCCGGGGTCGCCAAAACAGCCGATCAGGACGGCATGGGCGGGTGGTGCCTCGGCCCAGGCGTCGAGCACGGCATGCGCGGCGACGGTGTACGCGGCTTCGCTCGAAATGTAGTGCGCCCCGAAAGGGGCTGTGACGGTGCTGACTTCGGCGTGCGGCAACGCAGCACGTGTGTGCCGCGCGAGCATGTCGGTGACAGCGGCGGTGGTGTTGGGGTTGATGACGAGAACGCGGCCGGTGGGCATGAGTCGTTGGCGTTTTCCGAGGACGTGAATGTTGTCAGGCCGCGCCCTTGCGCCGCCGTGCCAGCAGCGCCATGGCGAAGATCGCCACCCCCATGACGATGAAAGACACCAGTGTGGTGACGGTGCCGAGCGCGTAGATGACGGGTGATGTGGCCGTGGTGGTGAGACCCTGCAATTCCAGCGGCAGCGTATTGAGATCGCCGATGGCTTGTGAAGAGCGCGCGATTTCGTCCCACGACAGCGTAAAGCCAAACATGCCCACGCCGACCACCGAGGGGCCGATCAGGGGCAGCACCACGTGGCGGAATGTTTGCCATGGCGTCGCGCCGAGATCGCGCGCGGCTTCTTCGTACGCGGGGTTGAAGCGGTTGAACACCGCAAACATGACCAGCAATCCGAAAGGCAGTGTCCACGTGAGTTGTGCGCCAAGCGCGGAGGTAAACAAGCCCATGGTGGTGTTGAACTCTGCGGCCAGGTTGTCCCAGCCGACTGCGCCGAACAGCCATTTGAGTGCGGTGTCGAGTAGGCGGAATTCCAGCCCGATGCCGAGCGACACGACGATCGACGGCATGATCAGACTCGCCACGGTGATGAAGAACAACGCCGTGCCGCCACGCAGGTTCTTACGGAAGGCGAGGCTTGCCATCACTGACAACAGCACGGTGAGCACTGTTACGGCCGCGCCCAGCTTGACCGAGCGCCACAGCGCAGCGCCGATGTTGACCACGCCGATGCCTTCGAACAGTTTGTAGAACCAATGCAGCGATACGCCGCGCATGGGGAAGACCAAGCCGCCTTCCGGCCCTTGAAGGCTAAGCACGAAAATGCAGATCACCGGCCCGTAGAGGAACAGCACGAACAGCGCGAAGAACAGCGCCAGTCCATAGAAGCCAAAGCCGCGAGCGTCGCGCATGTCAAAGCTCCCTGCGCAGATCGACCGTGCGCGTCAGTGCCCAGATGATCATCAACACCACGGCCAGCAGAATCACCGCGTTGGCCGCCGCCATGGGAAATTGCAGGTACGAGGTCTGCACCTGGATGATCTTGCCGACCGAGGCGATCTGCTGCCCGCCCATGACGCCAATGGTGACGAAGTCGCCCATCACGATGGTGATGACGAAGATCGAGCCGATGATGATGCCCGTGCGCGACAGCGGAATGATCACGTTCCACAGCGTCTGCCATGCACTGGCGCCGCCGTCGCGGGCGGCTTCGATGAGCGCACGGTCGATGCGCATCATCGAGTTGAAGATCGGCACGATCATGAAAAACGTGAACAGATGCACGAAGGCCAGCACCACCGAGAAGGGCGAATACAGCAGCCATTCTTGTGGCGAGTTGACGATGCCTGCCGACATCAGAAAGTGATTCACCACGCCATTGCGTCCGAGCAGCGGAATCCACGAAATCATGCGGATCACGTTCGACGTCCAGAACGGGATCGTGCACAGCACGAACAACAGCGTCTGCATGGTGGTGGTACGCACGTGAAAGGCGAGGAAGTACGCCACCGTAAAGCCGATCACGAGCGTAAAGAACCACGTCAGCGCGCAATAGGTGAGCGTGGACAGATACGTTTTGAACGTGACGCACAGTTCCGCTGTGTTGGCGCAGCCTTCAAAAATGCCCACGTAGTTCTTGGGCGTGAAGGCGGGGATCAGTTCATATTCGCTGGCGTCCCAAAAGCTGACCACCACCACCAGCAGCAGCGGGATGATGAAAAACAGCGCGAACACCAGCGCGAAAGGCGCCGCCTGTGCCCACGCGGGCAACGCGCGTGCAAGCAAGGCGGTACGCACAGGGGCCGAGGCGTCGGCGGCAGGGGCGAGCAGGGTGGCGCTGTCGGTCTTCATCGTCGATGCAGGGAAGCGTGGGAATGCACCTGCCGCGTTGAGGCTGCGGCAGGCGGACGCATCATCAGGCGGCCACGAACTCGTTCCACTTCTGGATCATGTAGGCGTTCTCATCCATCACTGAGTTCCAGCAGGCGATGGCGCCCATGCGTTTTTCATACGAACCGCCGTCGCGCACGGCACCGGCTTTTTCGATCACCGTGCCGTCGGGCGCCTTGATGTCCTTGGCGGCAGCCTTGCCTTCCATCCAGTAGGCCCACTCGTAGGCTTCCATGTGGCTCTTGGCGGTCTCCAGCACAGCGGAGTAGTAGCCCTGGCGGTTGAGGTATGCGCCCGCCCAGCCATCGAGGAACCAGTTGATGAATTCGTATGCCGCATCAAGCTTCTTGCCCTGCAGGGTGGCAGGCAGGCCAAAGCCCGATGCCCAGGCGCGATAGCCTTCCTTGAGCGGCTGGAATGTGCAGGCGATGCCCTGCGAGCGTACCTTGGTCACGGCGGGCGACCACATCGACTGGATGACGACTTCGCCGGACGACATGAGGTTCACGCTTTCGTTGAAGTCCTTCCACAGCGCGCGGAACTGGCCGTTCTTCTTGGCCTCGATCAGTGTCTTGATGGTGAGGTCGATTTCCTTCTTGGTCATGTTCCCCTTGTCCGGGTACTTGTAGAGGCCCATGGCCTCGACGACCATCGCGGCGTCCATGATGCCGATCGAAGGAATGTTCAGAATCGCCGCCTTGCCCTTGAATTGCGGGTTCGAGCAATTCGGCCCACGATTCGATGGGGCGTTTGATGAGGTCCGGGCGGATGCCCAGCGTGTCGGCGTTGTACGTGGTGGGGATCAGCGTGACGAACTGCGTCGGCGTCTTGGCAAAGTTCTTCGATTTTTCGCCGTCGAGGAACATCACCTTTTTCGGCGCCGTGCCTTGATCGCCCACCTTCTTGCCGCCGACTTCACCGCGCGTGAAGAGCGAGGTGATCTTGTCGAAGTTCTTCACGCGGCGCGCATCGATGCCCTTGATGTTGCCCGTCGGCACGATCTTCTTGAGCGAGAAATATTCGGTGTCGAGCAGGTCGAACGAGTTCGGTGCGGTGACCGCGCGCTTGGTCACGTCGTCGGTCGTGACGGGGATGTACTGGATTTCGATGCCGGTATCGGCCTTGAATTTCTCGGCGATGGCCTTGTCCTGGTTCACCGCCGTGCCCAGGTAGCGCAGCACGATCTTCTCTTGTGCCTTGACGTACGGGAAGCCCGTGATCGCCGCTGTGGCGGCTGCGCCCTTGAGGATGGTGCGGCGCATGTTGCTGGCGGGTTCGGTCACGACGGCTTCCTTCTTGGTGTGGCTCATTTCGATCTCCGGTTGAAAGTCAGTGGGCGATGCGGCTTTGTTTGAACGCATATGTCATGACGCGGGCAGCGGGCGCGCGTCCGTGTCCGCCCACGACACGAAGACCGCTTCGCCGGGCGTGATGGGCGCGGCGTAGTAATCGGCTTCGGGCAGTGTGGCGGTCAGGTCGGGGATTTGTTCGTGATGCAGGGCCAGTTGCACATAGGTGCCCTGGTATTCCACGGCGCGCACGCGCGCTGCGATGGGCTCGCCCGTCGGCTGTGCGCGCGACAGACGCGTGCGATCGGCGCGCAGGGCGATCTTTCCGGCGGGCGTGGCGATCACGTTGTGGCCGCCGAGAAAGCGCGCGACGAATTCGGTGGCGGGGGTGTCGAAGATCTCGTGTGGCGAGCCCACCTGTTCGATGCGCCCGTGGTTCATCACCACCACTTGGTCGGAGAGCGCCATGGCTTCTTCCTGCGAGTGGGTGACGTGGATGAAGGTAAAACCGAGTTCGAGTTGCCAGCGCTTGAGTTCCGCCCGCATACGGATGCGCAGGAACGGGTCGAGCGCGGAGAGCGGTTCGTCCAGCAACAGCACGCGCGGTTCGACGATCAGCGCACGCGCCAGTGCAACGCGTTGCTGCTGCCCACCGGAGAGCTGCCCCGGTTTGCGTTCGGCATAAGTGGCCATGTTGACCAGTTCCAGCAACTGGCGCGCACGCTTATGGCGCGTGGCCTTGTTGACGCCAGCCATCTTCAGACTGAAAGCGACGTTGTCCAGTGCGGACAGATGTGGAAAGAGCGCATAGCTCTGGAACATCATCGCCGTGCCACGTTGTGCGGTCGGCAGAATGGTGATGTTGCGGGGCCCGAGCAGAATGTCGCCATCGGTCACCGATTCGTGCCCCGCGATCATGCGCAGCGTGGACGTCTTGCCGCAGCCCGACGGGCCGAGCAGGCAACAGTACGCACCAGCCTTGATGCGCAGATCGATGGCGTCCACGGCTGTGGCGCCGCCGCCGTAGCGCTTGGTCAGCTTGATCAGTTCAAGATCTGCCGCGCGCATCGAACGTGATTCGGCGGTCATCGCATTGGTCTCCGCTTGAGCCTGGGTTCAAGGTTTGCAGAGCAACGCTTATGCCATCGCGCTAGGTGCGCAAAAATCGCATCCGAATCAGTGGTTTAGGGATTGGTGGAGCGGGGTGGGCAGAGATGCCGCGAGAGGCGCGCACGGATTCGGTGCGCGCTGGTCGAGCCCGGTGCCCGCCTTGGTGAATGGCGGGCAAACCGGCGCTGTTGTGGGGATTACTTGCTGCGCTCGATGCTTGCCTTGAGGCGTTCGAGCACCTGCGTGACGCGTTCGAGGTCGTCTTCAGAGATATCGAGCAGGAGTTCTTTGCGGTACTGCGCGGCAACGGTCTTGAGGACGCCGAACATTTCATGACCCTTGTCGGTGAGGGTCACGTGCTTGACGCGGCGGTCGGTCTGCGAGGGCACGCGCAGCACGAAACCGGCGGCTTCGAGGCGGTCCAGCGTGCTCACCATCGTCGCGCCTTCGACGCCGAGGTTGTTCGAGATTTCGATCTGCGACATGGGCGTGTCTGCCCGCGCGATCGCACTGATGGCCTGCCAGCCAGCACGACCAAGGCCGAAGTCTTTGAGCCGGCGATCCAACTCCAGGCGCCACAAGTGGGCCAGACCATGGAGGGTCGTCGAGAATCTCTCATCCAGAGGCAGCGTCATGTAGGAAATAGTAGTTTTAGTAAAGTCCGCAGTGTACCGTGACTTGCCCTTATGTCGCGTGTTTGCGCACATATCGTCACCCTATGTGAGAATGGTTCTCATGAATTCTTTGGCATAGGGAGACACGCATGAGACGGGCCGTGGCGAGCATCATCCTGGGCCTTTTCGCGGCTGCAGCAATGGCCGCCGGCAGCGTGACCGTGCGATTTATTTCGCCGGACGAATACACCGATGGCGACCCGCGTGGCGGCATGCCGACCAAGGGCGTGCTGGAGGCATTCCAGCGGTACTTTGAGAGCGCGGGCGGCAAGCGCCTGCGGGACGGACAGCAGCTCACGATCGAAGTGCTCGACATCGACCTGGCCGGCGAGATCAGCCCGCGCCGCGGGCAGGGCGTGCGCATCATGGGGGACGTTACGCCGCCTCGCATCAAGCTCGCCTACAAGCTGACCGAGGGCGACAAGGTTATCTCGGAAGGCAGCGATTTTGTTGTTAACAGCAACTATCTCGCTGATGCGCCGTATCGCACCGATGCTGATCCGCTGTTCTATGAGAAGAAGATGCTCGATGCATGGTTCAACGACCGCATCGGCAAGCCGCTGGACGGGTCCGAGGACTAGAACTCACTTCACGCAGCAGATGAGTTCTAGAGAATCTGCGCCAGCAGTGGAGCGATGATCACCATCAGCACGCCTGCGACGATCATCGTGAGGCTCGATACGACGCCTTCGTCCACGCTGCGACCGTGGGCGGTGGCCGTACCCGCCGCGTGGGCGCCGGCACCGAACAGCGCGCCGCGCGCAAGGCTTGAGCGTACCGGCAGAAACGCCAGCAGCCATTCGCCCAGCATCATTCCGCATACGCCCGTGACCACCACGAACACGGCCGCGAGGTCGGCCGCGCCACCGAGTTCAGGCGCGGCGATCATCGCAAAGGGGGTGCTGATCGAACGCACGGCCAGGCTGCGTTCCAGCGCCTCAGGCAAGTGCATGAGCCGGGCCAGCGCCACGGACGACACCACGGCCACCGTCATGCCGACACACACGCCCACCACCAAGGGCAGCCAATGGCGGCGGATGGTGTCGCGATAGTCGTAGATGGGAATGGCGAAGGCGACCGTCGCCGGCCCCAGCATCCAACTCAGCCAATGGCTGCGCGATGCGTAGGTGACGTAGGGAATATGCGTGACCAGCAACGCGCAGATCAGGATCGCGGGCACCACGATCATCGGTGAGAGCCACGCACGCTTGTACTGACGGTGTACCCGCTTCATGGCGAAGTACAGCGCAACGGTGACGACCAGGCAGGCCGTGGCAAGCCATCCACTCATGCCTGTTCCTCCGCCGCCATGCGTTCGCGCCGACGCGCGTACCAGGCCTGGAGCCGCCATGTGGCATCCACCGCCAGCGCCGTGCTGGCCATGACACACACCGTGCTGCCGACGATCACCACGAAGATCGCCAGCCCGTTGCGGCGGATCATGTCCGGGTACTGGATGATGGCGATCACGGCAGGGATGAAGAACAGCAGCATTTCGCTGATCAACCAGCCGGCGCCATGCGCCAGCCAGTCGCGGCGGATCACTCGCGTCCACAGCAGCGCCAGTACGCCGCCCAGCCCGAGCAGGCTGCTCGGCACCTGGGGCAGAAACTTGCGCGAGACGATGTCGGCGCAGATCCAGATCAGCGCGATCAGCGTCACTTGGGAGGCGACGACGATGAATCGCTGGGCGCGGCTGGCAGGCGAAGGGACGACGGGCGTGGTCATGCGTGGGAGGAAATGCATCGGAAATCTGTGCCAAGTTTAGGCACTGCCGATCCATAATTAAAATGAATTATTGGAATAAAATCGATTCCGATTTGGAATGATTGTCCGCCGACGGGGGAGAGGATGGAACTCAAGGCACTGCGTTGCTTGATCGAGGTGGTGCGCACCGGCAGCTTCACGCGTGCGGCCAGCAATCTGTTCGTCACCCAACCCACCATCAGCAAGATGATCCGCGCGCTTGAAGACGAACTTGGCACGCCATTGCTCCTGCGCGAAGGGCGCGGTGTGCGGCTGACCGACGCTGGCCGCGTGGTCTTCGAACAAGGTCAGGCGGTGCTGGCTGCTTCGGCACGCCTGCAAGGCGAACTCGAAGCGCTCGAACAACACGTGCGCGGCCCCTTGCGCATGGGCCTGCCGCCGATGGTCGGCACTGCATTTTTCGCACCCGTCGTGCGCACATATCGCGAACGCTATCCAGAAGTCGAATTGATGCTGACTGAAGACGGCGCACGCGATCTGGAGCGCGGCATTCTGGCGGGCGATCTTGAATTGGCGGTAACGGTGTTGCCCACCGCGCGGGAGGAACTCGCGACGCAGGAGTTTTCAAGCGAAGACCTGTGCTTGCTGGCGCCTGCCGACTCACCGTGGTCAACATTGCAGGCTGTTGCCATCCGGCAATTGCGCGACGAGCCGCTGATACTTTTCAACGAAGGCTTTGCGCTTGCCGATCGTATTGCCGCTGCGTGCCGCGAGGCTGGATTCGCTCCGCGCATTGCCGCTCGCAGCGGGCAGTGGGACTTTATCGCTGAGCTCGTCTCCGCGCGGCTCGGGGTGGCGCTCCTGCCGCGTCGCCTATGCGAGCGGCTCGATTCCCGCCGCTTTACCTGGGCCACGCTCAACGACCCGCACATTCCGTGGCGGTTGGCCTTTATCTGGATGAAGGAAAGCTACCTCTCGCATGCGGCCAGAGCGTTTGTGGACGTGGCACAGGAGGCGCTGTGCGCGCCCTCTAAGGGCTCGTCTGCTTGAGCAATTCGTGCAGGAACGGCTTGGCTGGCTGGGCAGGTTTTCCGGCTTGCTGGATGGTGTAGGGCTCGCCCGACATCGATGAAGACGAAGCAACCTTATCGATGAACTCTTCCGCCGTGTCGAGACGATCGCGCGTGCGCGACAGCTTGAGCTTGAGGTGCGCCACGGCATCCGCTGCGTTGTATTTTTCGCCGTTGCGGATAAACACAAGATCGGTGCGCTTTTCCAGCGCCGCGAGCATCGCGTTGACGCGAGCTTCTTCCCGTGCAGAAAGCGCCAAGGCGGGCGAGGCAAGCAGCAGCCCAAGCGTAAGCGCAAGCAGGGTGCGCAGGACGGCGGCGACGGGGCGGCAGAGTTTCATCGGCGAGTAGTGCAAGGGTGACGTATCGCGTGATGTTAGCTGCCTGCCGCCGCCGTGGCCACGACGGGTGCCATGGGTATTCAAGGCAAGCCGGGCGCTCATCCGGGAGCGCGCCCGGCAAGGCAGGTCAGCTCACCACGCGGACGGTGCAGTACTGGTCGCCCGATTTGCTGCCGTTGCGCGCGTGAACATTCACGCGGTACTGGCCGGGTTTGGACGGTGCGGTGAAGTTGGCCGTCGAACTGTTGTCCTTCTGCGAATTCGACTTGACGTTGACGCCCGCGTCGGCGTCCCAACTCCATGCGATATCGCTGAAATTGATGCCCGTGACGATCGCAGTTGCCTTGACCTGAAAGTCCTGCCCAACGCGCACCGCGCCGCTGGTGTTGTCGTTGCTGCCGCCATCGTTGCCGACGGGGCATTCCATGTTGGCGCGTTCGATGTTGATGGTCTTGAACACGTCAGCGGGGTCGTCGCCGCCGCCGCATGCAGTCAATAGGGTGGCAAGGCTGGCGGCGGCCAGGGCGTGCTTGAGTGTGAAGGTCATGTCAGTGTTCCAGTGGCGCGGAAGAATAGGTTCGTGCAGACCACATTCGTGCCATGACGTATGCATCGATTGCGGTGCGTGTGAATTATCTTCACGCGCTACGGCGCGGTGTGTAGGAGCCTCGCCGACGCGGCCGGAAGTGTTCTGAGAGTCGCGCGCAGATTCGACGGACTATCGGGGGCGTTGTGATAAACGCCGCAGAATCGAATGATGCGTGGGCCATGATGGCGCTGAGATTTGCAGCGCAACCGTGCGTTCGCGAGCGGGATGGATCAATCCATGTGGCGGTCGGTATCGACCGACATCCGGCGATGGCGGGGGCGAGCCGATGACGCTCGGACCTGTTCGGCTGGATCGGGCGAAGTCATTGCATTGCGGCGCGCGAGGTAGCGGAGGGACTGCCCCCCTCCGTGCCTCAGACGCGCGTCGGCAAGAACATGGTTCTTGCCTGCAACGCCCGCGTATGCGGTTAGATGCTGGCTGGTCGAACCGACGGCCCGCCATGCGTCAGGCCAGTTCGGCTGTCGCCTTGAAAGCGCCGGGCTCCAGTTGATGACGTGAGAGCAGGCGGTAGAACTCGGTGCGGTTGCGCTTGGCGAGCCGCGCGGCTTGGCTGACGTTGCCCTCGGTCAGCCGCAGAAGGCGGATCAGGTAGTCGCGCTCGAAGCGACGGCGCGCCTCGTCGAAGGACTCAATAGCGGGTTGGTCTTCCTGGATCGCGCGTTGCACGAGCGAGGCGGGGATCAGCGGCGTGGTCGACAGCGCCACGGTCTGCTCCACCACGTTCAGCAGTTGTCGCACGTTGCCGGGCCACGGCGCCGCGACGAGCAGTTCCATGGCGTCGGGCGCAAACGCATTCACGGTACGTTCGTACCGTTGCGCGAGGCGCTTGAGAAAATGGTTGGCGAGCAGCGGGATGTCTTCGCGTCGCTCGGCCAGCGGCGGAATCGCCAGCGCCACCACGTTCAGGCGGTAGTAGAGGTCATCCCGAAAGCGCCCTTCGGTGCGGGCTACGTCAAGGTTGCGGTGCGTGGCCGAGATGATGCGCACATCGATGGGCACGCTGCGTGTGGCGCCGACCGGGCGCACCTGCCGTTCTTCGAGCACACGCAGCAACTTGACCTGCAATGCCAACGGCATGTCACCGATTTCGTCCAGGAACAGCGTTCCGCCCTGCGCGGCCATGAAGAGGCCTTCGTGGTCGCGGTGCGCGCCAGTGAATGAACCCTTCACATGACCGAAGAGTTCCGATTCGAGCAGCGGTTCAGGAATCGCGCCGCAGTTCACACCCACAAAAGGCTTGTCGGCACGTGCACTGGCCTTGTGGATGGCGCGCGCGAGCAGTTCCTTGCCGGCGCCGCTGGGGCCCGAGATGAACACACTTACTTCGGAGCGGGCAACCAGCCTCGCTTGCTGAAGAAAGTCCTCCATCAAGGGACTACGCGTCAGGATGGCGGCGCGCCAATCGTTGTCGCCACCGCCCGACGGTTTATCTGCGGCGGGGCCAGCCAGACCGATGGCGCGCTGGATTTGCTCGATCAGTTCAGCGGCATCGTACGGTTTGGTCAGATAGCCGAATATGCCGCGTCGCGTAGCCTCCACCGCTTCGGGAATATTGCCGTGGGCGGTGAGCACAATCACCGGCAGGCTGGGATGCGATTGGCGTACCGCTTCGAACAGCGCCATGCCATCCATGCCGGGCATGCGCAGGTCGGTCACCAGCAGATCGGGGCGGCTGCCCGCAAGCTGTGCGAGCGCGGCCTCGGCGTGCTCTGCCGTGGCGATGTCGAAACCAGAGGCTTTGAGGCGGATGGTCAGCAGGCGGAGCAGGTCGGGGTCGTCGTCTACTAAGAGAATCTTGGGGCGATGCGTCATTTCTGAGGTACCGGCGTTCGCTCGAGCATCTGTTTTTCAATGTCTCGAATGGCGTCGAGCTTCTGTTGCAGGGAATCACTTCGCTTCTGCTCGTCGCGCAGTTTCTGTTGTGCCGTGGAGAGGGCTTCGTCCGCGCGCTTCGAGTCTTGCAGAAGAGGCAGCAACAATTGGGCCACCGGATGCGTGCGTCCGCGTCCGTTGGTCTCACCCGGTGGCACATCGAGCAACGTGAGCGCCTTCGTACGGTCGCCGGCCGGGGCTGGCGCGAGTGCGAGGAACGCGGCGAGCTTGAGTCGATTGTCTTCGGTACGACGCGCGCTGTACGCCCGTTGCAGAGCGTCGGCATCGGAGGCGAGTTCGGTGGGCGTTTCGGTCTTGATGCGACCGGCCAATGCGATCAGATAATCGCCGCCCACTTCGGGCGGGGCGGCAACGACCTTTGTGGGGGCGGCGCGCACTGGCGCACGATCGGCCGTGGCACAGCCGGACATCGCGCAGGAGGCCAGTATCGCTACGAGCGACAGGAATCTCATCGAAGAGGACATCATGGTTTTGTTATAGCGGCCTGCGGCAGGCGTACCCGCACGCGCGTGCCAGAAGGCAGATTGGGTAGCAGTTCAACCTCACCACCGTGGGCGCTGACCAGCTCTTTGACGATGGACAGGCCCAGTCCGGTTCCCTTGATCGGTGCGCCCGCGGGCAGCGGTCCCTGCACGAAGGGCTCGAACATGCGCTGTGCGAGTTCCGGCGCGATGCCTAGGCCGACGTCGGCCACTTCGAGCAGGGCGCTACCTTCTCCACGGTGCGCCGAGAGTTCTACCTCGCTGTTCTCGGGCGCGAACTTGATGGCGTTCGAGACGAGATTGTCGAGGACCACACGCAGCTTTTCGCGGTCGGCATCGAGCAAAAGGTTGCCGCCACTCTGTCGCAGCGTAAGACTGCGAGCCGAGAGCGCCAGCTTCTGATCGTCGGCGATCATGGAAAAGACCTCGCTGGCGGCAAAGCGTTCGCGGCGCAGGCGCGCGGGGCGCGAGCGCATGCCGTTGTAGTCGAGCAGATCTTCGATGAGCCGGCGTAGTCGCGCGGTGTTGTCGCGCAGGATGCGCACGATTTCGCGCTGCTCGCTGGTGAGCGGCCCGCTGATGCCTTCGCCCAGCAATTGCGACCCCTCGTGGATGGCGGTCAGCGGCGTTTTTAGTTCGTGCGAGACGTGGTGCAGGAAGCGCGTCTTCTGCGCGTTAACCTCGGCGAGCCGCGTGCGCAGCCAGTCGAGTTGTGCGCCGAGCACTTCGAGATCATGCGGGCCGGTGACACGGATCGGCTTGTCGAGCTGGCCTTCGCCCAGCCCACGAATGCCTGCGCCAAGCTGGCGGATCGGGCGCCGTATGAGCAGAATCACGCCGCCCGCAAGCAGCAGGCCGATCGGAATGAGCAGCCATAGCTGCGTGAGCATGCGCCGCCGTGCGGCCGCCAATTGTTCACGCAGGCCGGCGATTTCGGCCTCGATGCGCGCATCGGCCTGCTTGACGAGGCTCTCCGACGCGTCCCCCATGGCGACGAAATCGGCGATCACCGCGCTGGCGCCGCCACTGCCGGCGCCCGTCACCGGAGATTGCGACTGCAACTGCGCCCACACGCGACCTTCGCGCGTCAACAACTGCGCCAACGATTGGCGTGCGGGTTCGTCGTCCATGTGCAGGCCGAGCCGCGTGATGGCATCCAGGAACAACGCGCGGCGCGCGGCATAAGCCTCCAGCCCGGCCGCGTCGCGCAAGACCAGTTGTTGGCGCGCGATGCGTTCGAGCGCGATCAGCTCTTCGCCCAGCGTGCGCGAATCGCGGGTGATCAACACTGCGCGGGTGACTGCCATTTCGCTACGCTGGCTCAGTCGTTCGAGCGAGAAATACGCATCGATCAACGCGACGACGAGCGGCACCGAAACCAGTGCAAAGCCAAGCAACAGCAGCTTCAGGAATGAGCCAGGATATCGAAGGCGCATACGGACAGCAGGTGACGACATCGGGCAGGGGCCGGGGGCAGAGCGGGAACCGTGCCCGCGCGCACCCAGCGCAGCTTTCAAGACACAGGCAAGCCCGTTGTTTGACCGCCCGCGCGTGATAGGTTCATCCGCCGCATGCGGCGGCGGATTGCTTACGCGTTGGCTGCCAGCGGCACAGGAGGCGTGGGCTCGATCATAGCGATGGTCGAGCGCAGCGCCGTCAATCGGCTGGTGCGAGCGTGGTCGTGCGCCAACTGCTCAAGATGGCCAGCGCGCAGATGCAGCAGCACCGCAGGGGCGCCCACGCGACGGCAATGCGTGACGCCGCCCATGCGGCGGAAGCCCAGCGTGCGGCAGTAGAAGTCGGCGTGGCGAGGGTGGCATTCGACCATGATGTCGGTCATGCCCAACTCGTGGCGACCGATGCGTGCAGCCTTGCGCACCAAAGGCCCGAGTATGCGTACGAAGGGGATAGCGCTATCGAATGCCAGTCGGCCAAATTCGGCAAGGCGTGCGCCGCTCGCGCGCAGATCGGCGAGTTCATCCGCGTATTGATCGTCGGCATTGAGGCCTTGGGGGCCGTCAAGCATCAGCGAAACGGTGGCGATCGGCGCGGCGCTACGCATTGCCAGCGCCGTCACGGTCTTGGGCATAGCTTGCGCCGTAGCGCTGGTTGCCGGTCGGAACCCCGCCTGGTGATAGCAGCGGTCCACAAGCTGGCGTGCCTTGTCGAGCTGCCACGCGGTGTGCGCGATGCCGACACGGAAAGTCTGCTCGCCGTGACCGTGCTTGCTCTCGTCCCCAAGGCTGAGGAACGGTTCGAGCAAGCCGGGTTTGTCGGCAAGCCGGTGATGGGGGGGCAGGTGGCTCGCGGGCGCAAAGCGCGAACGGAGGCCAGGTGTGAAGTCAGAAACCGAAGTCAGAATTGTCCGTGACATGATTGTGTGGCCAAGAAAGTGGATTCCCCAAGGCAACTGCCATGCCTGCCCGTATGGGCACAATAAAATCAGTCGGTTACTGGGATTTGAACTACCCTCGGACGAACGGTGCCGTCGCCGGGTAGCGACGGTCGCCAATTCAGAATATTCCCACTAGGGCGTCGGTCGCTCATCCTACGCGCGTTACAGGGCTGTCGCCAAGAGGCGACATTCAATGTGACCGATTGCCCTATTGCGGCAAGGGCGGAAGTCGGCGTAAACGCAGGCTCACGATCAGCGCCAACAGCAAGCCGATGCCCAGCAGTACGACGACGCCTGCCCACCCGCCGGCGTGCCAGGCAAGCCCTGTGGTGGTGCCCAGGACGCTCGATCCGAGGTAGTAGGCGAAGAGGTACAAGGCAGACGCCATGGCCTTGGTGTGAAGCGCCCGGCGGCCGACCCAACTGCTGGCCGTCGAGTGCGCGCCAAAAAAGCCGAAGGTGGCCAGGCCGATCCCGACCACCATCACCGCAAGATTGGCCGCCAGCGTCAGCAGTACGCCGGCAAGCATGATCGCCACCATCATCCACAGTACGTTGCGGCGGCCGATGCGGTCGGACAGGCGGCCGCCCCAAGTGGAGCTGCCCATGCCCACCACGTACAGCGTGAACACCAGCCCCAGTTGCGCCGGCCCGAGGTTGAAGGGCGGCGCCACTAGTCGGTAGCCGACGTAGTTGTACAGGCTGACAAAGCACCCCATCAGCAGGAACGACACGACGAACAGCCACGGCAGGCCAGCATCGGACAGATGCGAACGCGCCGCCGCGATCATCTGGCGGGGCGAGTGCGTGACCGGATGGAAATGACGCGACTGCGGCAGGTTGCGCCAGAACAGCACCGCCAGCACGAACGACAGCGTGCCGACGATCATGATCGCCTCGCGCCAGGGCATCCATTCCGTCAGCCCTGCCGCGAGAAGACGTCCACACATGCCGCCCATGGCGTTGCCGGCAATGTACAGCCCCATCGACAGACCGAGCGATTCAGCGTCGATCTCTTCGGCCAGATAAGCCATCGCCACCGCCGGCAAGCCTGCAATCGACAGGCCGAGCAGGGCGCGGATCACGATCAGGTGGTTGAAGTCGTGTGTGAAGGCGCTGGCGATCGTCAGGAGCGCGGTGACGAACAGCGACACGCACATGATCGACCGGCGGCCGATGCGGTCGGCCAATGCGCTGATCGGAATCAACGCAAGCGCCAATGCGCCGGTGGATGCCGACACGCTCATGCTCGCGCTGGCCGGCGTAATGCCGAATTCCTGCGATAGCGCTGGCATCAGCGGCTGCATGCAATACAGCGTGACGAACGTGGCGAAGCCGCCATAGAACATCGCCCAGGCGGTGCGCAGGTAGGCTGCGGTACCGCGGCGGATCTTGGGTGCAGGCTGGGGTGGATTGAGTACGATCGGTGCGGCGGTGCTGGCGGACGACATGTGAGCACAAAAAACAGCGGGGGAGGCTCACAGGCTATCGCTGCGGGAATTGGTGGTCCAATATATATTTCAGGTCATATTCATACATAGAAAGTATGGTGAGGCGCCATGGACCTGAGGCACCTGCGGTACTTCGTCGCCGTAGCGGAAGAGCTGAGTTTCACCCGCGCGGCCGAACGCTTGCACATCGCACAGCCGCCGTTGAGCCAGCAGATCCAGGCTCTGGAGCAGGAGCTTGGTCTGCAACTGTTCGAGCGTACGCGTCGCCGCGTCACGCTTACGCCAGCGGGCGAACGCTTTCTCGTGGACGCCAGGCGCGCCTTGCACGCAGCAGACGAAGCCATCCAGAGCGCGCGCCGCATGGCGCGGGGGGAGCAGGGCGAACTGCGAGTGGGTTTTACCTCGTCGGTGCCGTTCACCGGACTGCTGCCTGAGTTGCTGCGGCGCTACCGCCTGGCCTATCCGCAAGTGACCGTAAGCCTGCGCGAGCTCTTTACCACCGAGCAATTCGCCGCGCTGGCGGAACGCCGTCTCGACGTTGGTCTGGTGCGCAACGACGGGCTTGCGCGCCCCGCGGGCATCACCCTGCGCGAACTGCGGCGCGATCCGCTGCGGCTCGTCTTGCCCGCGCGCCACCCGCTGTCGGACGCCACAGCCGTGTCGCTCGGCGATGTCCGGGACGAGGGCTTCATCATGTATCCGTCGGACGCCGGCACCGGCCTCGGTGCCCAGGTGCGGCAGCTTTGCGCGGCGGTGGGGTTCGAGCCGCGAGTCGTGCAAGAAGCACGCGAAGCCACCACGCAGATCGGACTCGTCGCTGCGGGGCTTGGCGTGGCGGTACTCCCCGCGCCGCTGGAATGCGTGCGGATGGCCGGTGTGCGCTACGTGCCGATCGATGACCCAGCCGCGTTTGTGTCGCTGGCGCTCGCATTCATGGAAAACGACAGCTCGCCGCTGGTGACGAATTTTGTGGCGATGGTGAAGGGGAAGTGAGGTTCGTTGGGGCTCAACGTTGATGCAGGTAATCGCGACGGGCTACGAACGACCAAACTGAGACGAAAGGTCTTCGCCCTTCAGGTGCGATGTGGATGCCCTGTTCGGATGGCCGAGCAACATGGCGCGACGGCTTATGGGAAAAGCAGTGATTGCGGTTCTACGGCTGCTTTGCCGAGTCGATCTTCCCCAGCCACTCCAGCACCTGCGTCGTCACCGGCTGCGATACCAGCATCTGCAGGTGCGACACCGGCAGCATTGCAGACGCATGTGCGCCGTCGATGCGAGCCTCATGCAATGCCACGGTGCCATCGCTCGGCAAGTGGGCGAAGTGGCCGATGTATTGGCCGATGCCCAGTTGCCGGTTGCCGATGAGCGTCCATAGACGCAAGCCCCGGCGTGGGGCGAAGTTCTCCAGCGCCATCCATTCGCGCAGAGGGCCGCCCACCAGATGCAATCCGCCTGGCAGCATTGCTAGCCCGCGCGCCGCCGCGCTACCGTGGAAAGGGCTGCCGAGCAGGATCACGTCATCCACGTGCAGATCTTCGAAGCGGCTGGCAGCGTAGGCCGCCACCACACCGCCCAGGCTGTGGCCGACGATCACGCGGCGTCGCTTCTCGTCGCCATGCCGAATGCATTCGGCCAGGTGATCGGCGCTGCGGCTGAGGCTTCCCATGATGGTGTGATGCCCGACCAGCGTGGTGTGGTGCCCGGCAGCGCGCACGTCGCGCGCCAGCGGGGCCAGCGCATAGCGGTTCATATACAGGCCGTGGATGAGGTAGACGTCGAGCATTCGTGCTCCCACAAACGAAAAGGCCCGGCAATGCCGGGCCGTGTCGCGTGATTGTAGGGCGATCAGGCGGTGCGGGCTCGCTTGGCGTCAATGCTCCACGCACCTGCGCCGGCAGCGGCCAGGAACAGGAAGACAAAGCAGAACAGGACGGCGGATTCACCGCTGTTCATCAGCGGCATCAGCACGGCGCCCTTGGAGGCGTGGCCCATGAAGTATGCGAACGCCATCTGGCCGGACAGGATAAAGGCGACCGGGCGAGTGAAGAGACCCAGGATCAGCAGCGCGCCGCCGACCAGTTCAAGCACGCCGGCAAAGCCCATGAGCGAGAACAGTTGGAGGCCGTCGAAGTACTGCACATACGGGAAGTGCAGCAGTTTGGCCGAGCCATGCAGCAGGAACAGGTAGCCGGTAACGATCCGCAGCACCGCTTGCAGATGGGGCGTCCAGCGGGCGAAGGGGGGCTGTTGTTGTGTCATTCGGGATTTCTCCGTGTTGAGGGTTCAGGGTTTTGGTTGTGTGTGTGACGCTCAGCCGAAGCGGAACGCCGAGATTGCGAGTCCATTGACGTCGTCGGCATACACCTTGTTCCCGCGATCTGCACCAGCGGCGCCGGCGGCGACCATCAACGGTATGAGGTGTTCCTCTCGCGGGTGGGCGATACGGGCTGCGGGCGCGCCGCTCCAGGCGTCGAGTGCGGCGTCTCGCGCGGCCGGCGTGGGTTGTTCCACCGCGTCGGTGAGCCAGGCATCGAACAGGCGCGACGGCTCGCGGCCGTTCGGGCCGAAGGCGCGCAGGTTGTGATAACTCATGCCGCTGCCGACGATCAGCACGCCTTCGTCACGCAATGCTGCCAACGCTTCGCCGGCCTTGATGTGCGTGGCCGGGTCGAGACCATGCAGCAGCGACAACTGCACCACCGGCACATCTGCGTCGGGGAAGATCAGCTTGAACGGAATGAACACGCCGTGATCCAGCCCGCGATTGGTGTGGTCTGTGGCCGTGGGCAGACCGGCTGCCGACAGCAACGACACGACGCGGGCGGCCAGCCCGGGCGAGCCGGGGGCCGGGTAGGTCAGGCGGTAGGTGTGTTCCGGAAAGCCGTAGTAGTCGTACAGCAGCGGCGGGGCGCTGGCGGCGTTGACCGTGAAGGCGTCTTCCTCCCAGTGACCGGAGATGACCAGTACGGCCTTCGGACGCTCGGGCAATGTGGCGGCAACGCCTTCGAGGAAGGCCTGCATGCGCGTCCACGTGTCGGCCGGCTGCCAGTCCATGAAAAAGCATGGACCGCCGCCGTGGGGGATGAACAGACTGGGTTGGCGCGGGTGGCTCATGATGGTTCCTTTCGAACGTATGTAGCCACTTTACGTATCTACCAATAGTGAATCAATGCGTGCAATATTGATGAATCGTTTCGTAATAGGAAACCATAGATGGACACTTTGACCAGCATCCGTGTGTTCCGCGAGGTGGTCGACGGTGGCAGCTTTGTGGCGGCGGCAGGGCGCCTGGGGCTTTCGACAGCCATGACCAGCAAGCACGTCGCGCATCTGGAGCGCTTGCTGGGTGCGCGCCTGCTCAATCGGTCGAGTCGCCACCTTTCGCTGACCGATGTGGGGCGGGTGTACTACGAGCAGAGCCGCGAGGCGCTCGACATCCTGCAATCGGCCGAAGCCGCCGTCGGGCAACAGGCACAGGCACCCAGCGGCGTGCTGCGCGTGACTGCACCGGTATGGATCGCCACGCAGGGGTTCGCCGACATGCTGGCAGCCTATAGACGCCGCTACCCGAACGTTGTGGTGGAAATGACGCTGGAAAACCGACGTGTTGACCTTACCGAAGAGGGCTACGACATTGCCCTGCGCGCCACCAGCGAGCCGTCGCCCACGTTGATCGCGCGGCCGCTCGGTCGCGTGCGTTTTGTACTGGTGGGTTCGCCCGCGTACCTCGATGAACACGGCCAGCCGAAGGCGCCCGCGGATATCGAATCGCACGACGTGATCCTGCCGACATACCTCGACATGAGTTCCGTCGTCATCGAAAGCCCCGCCGGACGGGTGATGGTTCGGCATCGCGCGGCCTTCCGTTGCAGTGACTCAACGCTTTCAAGACAAGCTGCGCGCGCGGGCATGGGACTGGTGTATCTGCCGCACTGGCAATTGGCCGATGACCTCGCATCGGGCGCACTCGAACAGGTGCTGACCGATTGCCGCCTGTTCGCGCCGACGCTGTACGCTGCCTACACCAGCCGCAAATACATGGCGCCCAAGGTGCGTACCTTCATCGACTTCATTGCCGAGGCGATGCAGCAAGGTCCGCTGGAGCCTCCGTGATTGCAATGTCATGCGGCTCAGATATGCTGCCGGCCACCTCCCCAAGCCATTGTCTTCAGCCAGGGATCATCGCCTCGACATGACCGACGCCCCGCATCCGCCAGCGCGCCCCGATCCAGTCAGCTTCTTTGAAGCCTTCACCTTCTGGCTCAAGCTGGGGTTCATCAGCTTTGGCGGGCCAGCCGGGCAGATCGCGATCATGCATCAAGAGCTTGTCGAGAACCGGCGCTGGATTTCCGAGCGCCGCTTTCTGCATGCGCTCAACTACTGCATGGTGCTGCCGGGGCCGGAGGCGCAACAGCTCGCCACCTACATCGGCTGGCTGATGCACCGCACCTGGGGCGGTGTGGTAGCGGGCGCACTGTTCGTGTTGCCGTCACTCGTGATCCTCATCGCCTTGTCATGGGTGTATGTGGCTTTTGGCGAAGTGCCGGTGGTGGTGGGGTTGTTCTACGGCATCAAACCGGCGGTCACCGCTATCGTGGTACACGCCGCGCATCGCATCGGCGGACGGGCGCTCAAGAACCGATGGCTGTGGGCAATTGCCGCGGCCTCGTTCGTGGCGATCTTTGTTGGCAACGTGCCATTCCCCGCCATCGTCGCCTGTGCCGCGTTGATCGGTTATGTCGGCGGGCGCATGGCCCCGGCAGTTTTCAGTACGGGAGGCGGGCACCGCAGCAATACCGCGTTGCATGTGCCCGCACTCATCGACGATGACACGCCCACACCACCGCATGCTCGATTCCGCTGGACTCAGCTTGCGTGCGTCATCGGTGTCGGCGCACTGCTGTGGCTGTTGCCGATGGCCGCGCTGACGATGGCATTCGGTTGGGCGCACACCCTCACGCAGATGGGCTGGTTCTTTACCAAGGCGGCGCTTCTGACCTTTGGTGGCGCCTACGCCGTGTTGCCATATGTGTATCAGGGGGCGGTCGTGCATTACGGCTGGCTTCGGCCCACTCAGATGATCGATGGGCTCGCGCTGGGCGAAACGACGCCAGGGCCGTTGATCATGGTCGTGGCATTCGTCGCTTTTGTGGGCGGCTATGGCAAGGCATTGTTCGGACCCGACGCGACCTTTCTGGCAGGGGTATGCGCTGCGGCGGTGGTGACGTGGTTCACCTTCTTGCCGTCATTCCTCTTCATCCTGGCGGGCGGCCCGCTGGTGGAGGCAACCCATGACGACCTCAGCTTTACCGCGCCGCTGACCGCGATTACCGCTGCGGTGGTGGGCGTGATCCTCAACCTTGCGCTGTTCTTCGGTTATCACGTGCTATGGCCGAAGGGCTTTACCGGACGCTTCGACATTGCGTCAGCCGCTATCGCACTCGGCGCAGCGGGGGCTTTGTTCCGGTTCAAGCGGAATGTCATGTATGTGATTGGGGTTTGTGCAGTGGTGGGGCTGGTGGTGAGGATGGTGTTGCTTTGAAAGGCCCTTTTTTGCGTGAGCTTTCATCTATCAACCGTGGTTGCGACTGCTGAGATACGTTGGCCGGGAGTTCGCCCCGGCGGGCGAGTAACTTCTTTGTTATCGACAAAGAAGTCACCAAGAAAGCGACCCCACAGCCTCGTCGGCCTGCGGCTGGTCCCCTGCGTTGCTCGGCGGCTCAAAAGGGGCCTGCCATAGCAAACATCTCCAAGTGCGTGAAGCCGAAACCACTTCATTGTGTATGGCACGTCGTGCGCGCACCACGAAGCGCATGCGCCATGCGCAGCGAGGCTCCAGATGTCGCGGATAGTGCGTAAGACGGAAAAGCGAGACGTCGTCCGCCGTCTTTGAACTGACGATGCGGCTCGATCAGCAACGATCGTTTGATTGGCGAGAGCGCCAGCGGAAGCGCGAACAGCTAGAAACAAGGGCCTTGGCCTTTCCCCGAACAACCATGTTGCGTAGTGTGGGCACCCCATTCAGCGTCGCCGAGCAGCACAGGGCGGGAAGGTTGCCCCGCGCAGCGGGGTCGGCGAGGACTGTTTGAGCCCGAAGGGCGAGTTCCGCAGCCGCCTTCTCGACCGCGCAGCGCAGGGGATCGGCCGTAGGCCGACGAGGCTGTGGGGCCGCTTCTTTGGTGACTTTCTTGTCGGGGACAAGAAAGTTACTTGCCCGCCGGGGCGAACTCCCGGCCAACGCAATCAAGCCGTCGAGACCAAGCTCGAATAACTGACCGGAAAGCAAGAATGGGCTTTCATCGCCGCCCTTACGGGACACCTTTGGCGGATGACCTTTCAACAGTCACGATGAACGTTGATCAACGACCGCCCAAGCAGAGAAGGGCTCATGTTCCGAGCGCAGGCGAACGTCGCTCTTACCGAGGCCGACTCGCCCAAATCTTCTGCAAGCGTTTGACGCTCACCGGCATCGGCGTCTTCAACTCCTGCGCGTAGAGGCTCACACGCAACTCCTCCAGCATCCAGCGGAATTCTTCCAACTGCGGGTCGATCACGTCAGCGCGCAGTTTGGCAATCCACTCGCGTTCCCACGGCTGGGCCAGTGACTTCCAGTCGCCCATCCATTGCGCATCACGCGTCGGGTTCGTACGCAGTTTTTCGATGCGTGCCGAAATGGCTTTCAGATAGCGCGAGTAGTGAGTCAGTCGCTCGTAGGGCACTGCGGTCAGAAAGTCCTTCGGCATCAGCGTGACGAGTTGCGCTTCCATGTCGGCAAGAGCCGCTGCATGCGCTTTGAGGCCGAGGAATTTTTTCTGCAATGAAGCGTATTCGTCGAGTAATGCGGATGCCAGTCGCATGAGCTCTTGCGCGACCAATGAGATGCGCAGCTTTGCGCTCTGCGCGCGCGCGTTGAACGTATCTGCATCGGTCGGCAGCGGGTCCATCAGGCAGGTGCGCTCGATGGTGGCGACGACGATCTGGCGCTTGAGGTCTGCGTCGTTGCCGAACGAGATGAACTTGAGCGCCAATTCGCGCATGCCCGGCAGTTTTTCGATGGACTTGACCTGCGCCGACAGCGTCAGCATGAACAGACGTACCAGACCTCTGCGATGCGTGCGGGCGGCTTCTTCTTCGGTGTCGCATGCGATCAGGCTGACGGAGTCGCCATCGTCCTGCAGGGCAGGGAAGCCGATGATGGTACGGTGGCCGACCTTCACTTCCAGCAATTCCGGCAGTTCGCCGAACGACCAACTCGTCAGGCCTGAGAGTTGCACATTGCCGGCCCCGTCATGGGCGGTTTCCGCTATGGCTGCGGGTTCTTCGGGCGAGTCCTCAGGCTGCGCCACGCCGGCGCTCTGGAAGGCCTGTTCGATTTGCGCGTTGCGGAACACGCTGGCGACCTGATCTTTGAGCTTGACGCGCAATTCGGCGAGGTTGCGCGACTGCATGAGCGGTCGGCCGTGCTCGTCGATGACGCGGAAATTCATGAAGCAGTGCGCGTTGACGTTTTCCGGGCGAAAGCTCTCCAGCGGCAGCTTGAGCTGTACGCGCTCTTCCACGAACGTCTGCAGCGCGCGCAGGAACGGCTCGCTGGTGTCGAACTGCTCATCGTCGAAAGCAGCCATGAAGGCGCGGGCCGATTCTGAAATCGGCTGCAAGCGATGCTTGTGCTTCTGCGGCACCGTCTTGAGGAAGGCCGTCACTTTGTCTTCGAGCAGACCCGGCACGAGCCATTCGCAACGATTGACCGGCACCTGATTGAGCATGGCAAGCGGCACCGTCAGCGTGACGCCGTCGTCTACCGCGCCGGGTTCGTGCAGATAGGTGAGCTTGAGCTTCTGACCAAGCACTTCCGTCGTCGGCGGGAAGGCATCGGTGGTCACGCCAGCCGCTTCGTGTCGCATGAGCTGGTCGCGCGACAGGTACAGCAGCTTGGGGTTGCCGCGTTCAGCCTTCTTGCGCCACGCTTCAAAGGCACGTATGTCGGTCACGTCCTGCGGAATGTGGCTGTCGTAGAAGGCGTGGATAAGCGCTTCGTCAACCAGCACGTCGGGGCGACGCATCTTGTGTTCGAGGCGTTCGATCTCTGCCACCAGCTTGCGGTTGTGCTGGAGGAAGGCCATGCCGCGCGCAACGGCTTCGTCGATCTCGCCCTGTACGAGACCTTCGCGGATGAGCAGATCGCGGCACATCGTCGGGTCGACCTGATCGTAACCGGTCGGGCGACGAGCATAGAGCGTGATGCCGTGGAGCACGCCGCGTTCCCACGCGCGCACGGCGCCGAGTTTTTTCTCCCAGTGCGGCTCGTACACACTGGTGCGCAGCAGATGGGCGCCGACTTCTTCGACCCATTCGGGTTCGATGCGGGCAATGCAGCGCGCGTACAGGCGGGAGGTGTCGATGAGTTCGGCTGCCATCAGCCATTTGCCGGCACGCTTGGCCATGTACGAGCCGGGATGCGGCCAGAACTTGATGCCGCGAGCGCCATTGAATGCGCCGACATTGGGCCCGGTAGCGTCTTCGATGCGTACGCCGATGTGACCGAGAAGGCCGGTCAGCAATGCCTTGTGGATTGACTCGTAGTCGGCCGCACGCACTCGGGCTTCCTGCTTGGCGGCGATCTGTTGCGCGCCGCGTGCGCCTTTGAGTTCTCGCCCCAAGGTCGCTTGCTCGGGCTTCGTCTGCTCCGGCTTGCGCGGTTTCTTGCCCTCGGGTTCATGCGCTTCGCCCAACCAGCCGTGTTCGGCACACAAGCTGTGCAACTGGCTGTGGATGTCACGCCATTCGCGCATGCGCAGGTACGACAGGTAATGCTGCTTGCACCACGCCTTCTGTTTGCTGGAAGACTCGTGTCGCCAGATTTCGTCGAAGGCCTGCCACAGGTTCCAGTACCAGAGGAATTCCGAACGCGGCTCGCCCTTGTCGTCGGGTGCCAGGCGAAAGCGCGCGTGCGCCTGATCGGCCGTGCCGGAGCTCTCTGGCGGACGCTCGCGCAGGTCTTGCACCGACAGGGCTGCGGCGATCACCAGCACTTCATCGAGGCAGTGGCGGTCGCGTGCGGCCAGCAGCATGCGGCCGATCTTCGGGTCGAGTGGCAGGCGCGCCAGTTCGCGGCCGATGGTGGTCAGCTCATTGTCGTCGTCGACCGCGCCCAGTTCGGTGAGCAACTGGTAGCCGTCGCCGATCATGCGTGGCGTGGGCGGATCGATGAAGGGGAATTCCTCTACCGCGCCGAGGCGCAGCGACTTCATGCGCAGGATGACGCCGGCCAGTGATGAACGCAGGATTTCCGGTTCGGTGTGCACGGGGCGGCGGGTGAAGTCTTCTTCGTCGTAGAGGCGGATGCACACGCCGTCCTGCACGCGACCGCAACGCCCTGCGCGTTGCTTGGCCGCGCTCTGCGCGATCTTCTCGATCTGCAGCAGTTCGACCTTGTTGCGATGGCTATAGCGGTTCAGGCGCGCAAGCCCCGTGTCGAACGACGTAGCGGATGCCCGGTACGGTCAGCGAGGTTTCGGCGACGTTGGTCGACAGCACCACGCGGCGGCCATTGGAACGCGCGAAGACGCGTGCCTGTTCGGCAGCCGACTGGCGCGCAAACAGCGGCAGAATTTCGGTGCCTGGCAGATGGTGCGCCTTGCGCAGCGCTTCTGCGGCTTCGCGGATTTCGCGCTCGCCGGGCAGGAACACGAGCACGTCGCCGGGGCCGAGGCGTTGCAGCTCGTCAACCGCTTCAACGATCGCTTCGTACAGGTCACGGTTGGCGCGGCGCGGATCGGTGCGCACCGTTACGCCGGCACGCGCGGCCGGTTTGGCGGCTTCTTCGTCTTCGATCGGGCGGTAGCGCATTTCGATCGGGTACATACGGCCCGATACTTCGATGACAGGCGCCGGCTTGCCGTCGAGGGCAAAGTGGTTCGCAAAGCGTTCGGCGTCCAACGTGGCCGAGGTGATGATGATTTTCAGGTCCGGGCGTCGCGGCAGTAGCTGGCGCAGGTAACCGAGCAGAAAGTCGATATTCAGGCTGCGTTCGTGCGCTTCGTCGATGATGATTGTGTCGTATGCCGACAGCGACGGATCGCCTTGCGTTTCAGCCAGCAGGATGCCGTCCGTCATCAGCTTGATGTAGCTGTCTGCCTTGGTGTGGTCGGTAAAACGCACCTTGAAGCCGACTTTGCTGCCCAGTTCCGAATCGAGTTCCTGCGCAATGCGCGTGGCCGTGGCGCGCGCCGCCAGCCGGCGTGGCTGCGTGTGGCCGATCAGCCCGGCTTCGCCGCGACCGATGTCGAGGCAGATCTTGGGCAACTGCGTCGTTTTGCCCGAGCCTGTTTCACCCGCCACGATCACTACCTGGTGCGCGCGGATCAGTGCCGCGATTTCGTCGCGTCGCTGGTTGACGGGCAGTTCGCCGGGGAACTTGGGGCGCGGCAGATTCTGGCGGCGACGCGTCCGCAGTTCAGCGCTCTTCTCGAAGCGGCCGCGCAGCTTCTCCGGCAGGTCGGCGAGCGTGCGCACGGGTTGCCGCGCTTCGCGCAGTGCGCGGTGCAGGGCGATGCGGTCGGCGGACAGAACCTGATCGTAGAGGGCAGAAGACTCGCGGCGGGACATCGAAAACGGATCGGAAAATAGAGTGGGGCGCCAGCAGCGCCAGCAGCGGCGTGTGATTCTAGCGGATGGGGCTGCGGCAGGCGTTTGCGCGTCGCAAATGGGCCGGGTGCCCATGACCAACCGTGAGGCCATGGGTACGAGCGGCGGCGGGAGTTACTTGCTGTTTTTCACCGGCATGGCTTCGACGAGCGCGACCTTGCGGCGGGCGCGCAGCATCAGCTCCATGGCGTCGGGCACTGGCTGAGCAAGCCAATCGGCCATGTGGCGGCTGGCGATGTCACGCAGCGCGCGGATGAAGTCCGGCTCTTCGTTCAGGCACTCGATGTAGTTGTACTGCTGGCCACCCGCGTTCATGAAGGCGGTCTTCGCTTCCATGCCGATCTCTTCGAGCGTTTCGAGGCAGTCCGACACGAACCCCGGACAGATGACATCGATGTGCTTGACGCCCTGGGCGGCCAGTTCGCGCACGGTCGGTTCGGTGTAGGGGCGCAGCCATTCGGTGCGACCGAAACGCGACTGGAACGTGACCACGTATTCATCATCGCGCAGGTTGAGTTGCTGCGCGAGCAAGCGGGCTGTCTCGTGGCATTCGAAGAAATACGGGTCGCCCTTTTCGATGCTGTAACGGGGCACGCCGTGAAAGCTCATCACGAGCTTTTGGCCCTTGCCGTTCTGCGCCCAACTGCGCGTGACCGTGCCGGCCAGCGCCGAGATATAGGCGGGGTCATCGTGGAAGCTGCGCACGAAGCGCATCTCCGGCACCTTCCGCAAACGACGCATGACCTTGGCCACAGCGTCGAAGGCGCTGCCCGTGCTGCTGCTGGCGTATTGCGGGTACAGCGGCAGCACCAGTACGCGGTCGCATTGACGGCCCTTGAGCCAATCGAGCGCGAAGCGCACGTCCGGTTCGCCATAGCGCATGGCAAAGGCCACTTGCACGTCATCGCGCCCGGTTTCGGTGAAATAGCCGGCCAGCAGCTTGCGCTGGCGTTCGGTGTGTACGCGCAGCGGTGAGCCTTCGGGCATCCAGACTTTGCGGTACTTGAGCGCGGATTGGCGCGGGCGCGTATTGAGAATCCACGCATTGACGATCGGCAGCCACACGATTTTGGGGATTTCGACCACGCGGGAGTCGAGCAGGAACTGCTGCAAGTAGGGTCGCACGGACTTGGCGTCGGCCTTGGCCGGTGTGCCGAGGTTCATCAGGAGGATGCCGATGCGGGGCGCTTGCTCGGCTTGCTGCGGTGGTTCGCGGAAAAGAGAGAACATGTGTGTGGCGCGCGAGGCCCGCGACGGAATGTCGCAGGTCCTGCGAGGTATGCCCGGTTAATTGTTGTGGTGGGACAGCGCGCTGGTAAGCAGGCGTGCCGTGATATCGACGATCGGGATCACCCGTTCGTAAGCCATGCGCGTCGGGCCGATGACGCCGACCGTGCCGACCAGTTCGCCGTCAACTTCGTACGGCGCGGTAACCACGCTGCACTCGTCGAGCGAGGCGATGCCCGATTCGCTGCCGATGAAAATCTGCACGCCATCGGCGCGGTTGGACATGTCCAGCAACTGGATCAGGCCCGACTTCTGCTCGAACAGGCGGAACAGATCGCGCAGGCGCGACATGTTCGACGAGAGGTCTTCGATCTCCAGCAGGTTGCCTTCGCCCGACACCACGTAGCTGGTGTCGCGCGCTTCGTTCATGGCTTCCTGCCCGGCGGCGATGGCGCCGTTCATCAGTTCGGACATGTCGCCTTGCAGAGCCACCAATTCGGCTTGCAGGTGGCCGAGCATTTCGCTGAACGACAGGCCCGCACAGTGGTGATTCAGATAGTTGGCGGCCGTGGTGAGTTCCGCAGCCGAATAGCTTCGGCGCGTAAAGAGGATGCGGTTTTGCACGTCGCCCGAAGTCGTCACGATGATCAGCAGCACGCGCGTGTCCGACAGGCTGACGAACTCGATCTGGCGGATTTTGGTGTTGTCTTTGCGCGCAGCCACCACGACACCCGCAAACTGCGTGAGCTGCGACAGCAGTTGCGACGCCGAGCTGATGGCGCGCGTCGGGTCCGAAGGCGGCAGGCGGTATTCCAGCTCGCGCATGGTGGCCTGTTCCATCGGCTGCACAGTGAGCAGGCTGTCGACGAAGATGCGGTAACCCCGCGCAGTCGGAATGCGGCCGGCCGACGTGTGCGGGCTGGCGACGAAACCGTGCTCCTCGAGATCGGCCATCACGTTGCGGATGGTCGCTGGCGAGAGTTCCAGCCCGGACTGGCGCGACAACGAGCGCGATCCGACCGGCTGGCCTTCGGCGATATAGCACTCCACCAGGGTCTTGAGCAGGACCTTGGCGCGTGCGTCGAGGGAGTTCGTGGGGTTTTTTACATCCGACATAAGTGTTGATTCTAAGAAACCGAGGCCCGTCGCGGAAGACCTCTGACACATCGCGCCACATCTGCTTGACGGGCCCTGGGGCCGGGCCGACCCGAAAACGCCGGGGCGGGCGGGCCGAGAATAGGTAAAATGCGGCGCCATGAACGTCGAAACCGCCACCGTATTCAAGACCGTCGCACTCCTGGGCAAGTACCAGAGCAGCGAAGCTGCCGAGGCGCTGGGCCGCCTGGAGGCGTATCTCGCTGCGCAGGGCATGACGGTATGGATCGAAGCCGACACTGCCAAGGCGGTGGGTGCCATTGGCTCCGCGACGGCGGTGAGCTTCGAGCAGATCGGCGAGGAGGCCGATCTGGCCATTGTCGTTGGCGGCGACGGTACCTTGTTGTCTGCCGCGCGGCGACTGGCTGTCTATAACGTGCCGCTGGTGGGCATCAACCAGGGGCGGCTGGGCTTTTTGACCGATATCGGCCGCGACGAGATGATCCAGCGCGTGGGCGAAATCCTTGCCGGACAGTACCTGCGCGAGCGCCGCATGCTGCTGGATGCGGAGGTGCTCCGCGGCGGTCAGCATGTCTTTCACACCGTAGCGCTCAACGACGTGGTGCTCTCGCGTGGCGAAAGCGGCCGAATGATCGAGTTCGACCTGCATGTCGATGGCGAGTACATCTATTCGCAACGCTCCGACGGCATGATCGTCGCAACGCCCACGGGCTCGACCGCCTACGCCTTGTCTGCAAATGGGCCGCTGCTGCACCCGAGGCTGGCCGGCATCGTGCTCGTGCCATTGCTGCCGCATGGACTCACATACCGCCCGCTGGCGCTGGCACAGGAGAGCGTGGTCGAACTGGTGATCTCCCCCGGATACGACGCACGCATTCACTTCGACGGGCAGACGCTGTTCGAAGCGCATCCGCTGGACCGCATCCGCCTGCGCCGCTCGGCCCTGCATGTCACGCTGCTGCACCCGGAAGGCTATAGCTACTTTGCAGTGCTGCGCGAAAAGCTCCATTGGAGCGCTGCGCCGCGTCTTTCCTGACCCCGATCCCGACTATCCAGACCCGCGCCACACAGACATGCTGCGACGCCTGCTGATTTCTGATTTTGTCCTCGTCGATCGACTCGAACTCGATTTCCGCTCCGGCTTCGGTGCCCTGACGGGTGAGACCGGCGCGGGCAAGTCGATCCTCCTTGATGCGCTTGCGTTGCTGCTGGGTGAGCGCGCCGATGCGTCGGTAGTGCGCACGGGGTGCGACAAGGCAGATATCGCTGCCGAATTCGATCCGCCCGCCGATCCGGCGTTGGCCGCATGGCTCGAATCGCAAGACCTCGCGGGCGAAGACTTGATCCTCGTGCGCCGCGTGATCGACAAGGCGGGGCGTTCGCGCGCCTATATCAACGGCACGCCGGCCACCGCCACGCAGCTGCGCGAGCTGGGCGAATTCCTCGCTGACATCCACGGCCAGCACGCACATCATGCGTTGCTGCGTACCGACGCGCAGCGCCAACTGCTCGATGCGCAGGGCGGCTTGCTCGCACTGGCGCGCGACGTGTCCGGTCACTACCGGCATTGGCAAGGTGCGCGCGACGCACTCGCGTTGGCGCGCGAAGGGCAGGAAGGCCTTGCTCGCGAACGGGACCTGCTCGCGTTCGAAGTCAAGGAACTGGCCGAACTCGCCCTCGAACCCGGCGAATGGGCCGAACTCAACCAGGAGCACGGCCGGCTCACGCACGCGGCCAGCCTGCTCGAAGGTGCGGCCAGCGCGCTGGATGCCGTAACGGAAGGCGACTCCGCGCTTGCCGACGCTACCGAGCGCGTGGCGGCCCAGTTGCAGGACCTCGCCCGCTATGACGAATCGCTCGGCGAAATCGCGCAGTTGTTGTCTGGCGCGGCCATCCAGCTCGAAGAGGCCGGCCATGCCTTGCGTCGCTACCGCGATCACGTTGAACTCGACCCCGACCGACTGTCTGAGGTTGAACAGCGCATGACCGCCGTGATGGGGGCTGCGCGTAAGTACCGCGTGCCGCCCGAGACGCTGGCCGAACTGCTCGCAGAGCGCCGTGCGCGGCTCGGAAGCCTCGCCGAACTGGCCGATCTGGCGACACTTGAAGCCCGCGAGCGCGCCGCATTCGCCGCATTCGATACCGATGCGCGGCGCCTTTCGCAGAGCCGAGCCAAGGCTGCGCGCAAGCTGGCAGGTGCGGTCACCGAGGCGATGCAGGAACTCGCCATGGCGGGCGGTAAGTTCGACATTTCTCTGGTTGCCGAACCCGAAGGCAGTGCGCATGGTTACGAGCGGGTGGAATTCCTCGTGGCTGCCAACCCGCATCAAACTGCGCGCCCACTGGCGAAGGTAGCCTCCGGCGGCGAGTTGTCGCGGATCGGTCTGTCCATTCAGGTCATCGCGTCCGAATCGCAGTCCGTGCCAACGCTGATCTTCGATGAAGTCGACGTTGGTATCGGCGGCGGCGTCGCGGAAATCGTCGGTCGCCGCCTGCGCGAACTCGGGCAGGGCCGTCAGGTGCTATGTGTGACGCACTTGCCGCAAGTGGCGGCACAGGCCAATTGGCAATGGAAGGTCGCCAAGGAAACGGCCAAGGGCCAGACGCTGTCGCGCCTGACCGAACTCGACGCCAAGAGCCGTATTGAAGAAATCGCCCGCATGCTGGGCGGTGTGAATATCACTGAAACGACGCGTACCCACGCGGCGGAATTGCTGGGGTTGTAATCGATGCAGGAAGAAGTAGGGCTGGAAGTCATCAATTTGTGGCCGGAGCAGGCTCCGGGGTCGGCGAGCGTGACCGTTGTCGAGCGCAGCGTGGAACGCAGCACCGAAGTGGGCATTCACGATCGTGCCGTCGACGGCGTGACACGTCCGCGCCTGGAAGTGTTTCGTCCGGCCAAACCGAATGGCACGGCCGTTCTGGTGGCGCCGGGGGGCGGGTATCAGCGCCTCATCATCGACAAGGAAGGCTACGAGATCGCGCGTTGGCTGGTGACCCTCGGCGTTACCGTATTTGTGCTCCGCTATCGCCTGCCGGGCGAAGGGCACGAGCGTTCGCGCGACGTGCCCTTGCAAGACGCACAGCGCGCCCTGCGCCTGATCCGCGCCAACGCATCGGCATTCGGCGTGGCGCCGTGGCATGTCGGCGTGATGGGCTTTTCGGCGGGCGGGCACGTGGCGGCCACGCTCGCCAATGGCTTTGCGCGCAAGGTGTACGCGCCGATCGACGTGGTCGATGAGGCCAGCGCGCGGCCGGATTTCTGCGCGCTCATGTACCCGGTCATTTCGATGGACGAGACCATTGCCCACTCGGGGTCTCGCCAGAGCCTGCTGGGTGCCGAGCCAACCCAGGCTGACGTGCTGGCCTATTCGTGCGACACGATGGTCGCGACCGATGGTCCGGCGACGTTCATCGCATTGGCCAACGACGACGGTTCCGTGCCGGCCGACCACAGCCTGCGCTACTACATGGCGTTGCGCGAACAGGGCATCAGCACCGAGTTCCACAGCTTCCAGCACGGCGAACACGGCTTTGGCTTGCGTCGCGCGCACGAACCGGTCGGCGCATGGGCCGGGCTGTTCGAGAGCTGGGCGCGTGCCAACGGCTGGCTGTAACGCCAAGCGCGTTGCCATCCCCGTCGGGGGTGGCAACGCACAAGCCGCTTACTCTTTGTCTTTTTCCAGCTTGATCGACGCGGAATTGATGCAATAGCGCAATCCGGTCGGGTTCGGGCCGTCTTCAAACACATGGCCCAAGTGCGCGCCGCACTGATGGCACATGACTTCGGTGCGGATCATGCCGTGGCTGAAGTCATCCGCCGTTTCAACGTTTTCGGGCGCTGAACTCGTATAGAAGCTGGGCCAGCCGCAGCCTGCGTCGAACTTGTGGGCGGCGTGGAACAGCTCCGCGCCGCAGCCAATGCAGTGATAGCTGCCGTCCTCCCAGACATCCCAGTACTGGCCAGTAAAGGGGCGTTCGGTGCCTTTCTGGCGCGTGACGCGGAATTGTTCCGGCGTCAGTTGTTCGCGCCATTCGGCTTCGGATTTCTCGACGTTGCGTGACATGGTGGGCTCTCTGGTCGGGTGACTTGCTCTATGTGGGGGCGTGCAGCGCTTCGCACAATAGCGCAGCGAACACACGGGAGTCGCCCACCACTTTGGCGAGCAATGTCGGCAGGCCGCCGCTTGAGGCCGAAAATCAAGGGTTTAGGTCTCGAATGCGAGGCGCGCCTCCGGTATAATGCCGCCTCTCTCTTTGACCCCAAGGCCGCCTGCGGCCTGCTCTTCGAGTTCCCCATGTCCGAGATTCTCAAGCTGCGCGGCGCCCCTGCATTGTCGAGCGCCCGCGCATCGCGCCTTGCCGTTTCCCTGAAGTCCGCCCACGGCAAGGTCCGTGGCGTTCACGCTGAACACTGGTACTTCATCGAAATTGACGCGCCCCTGGCACCCGATGAGCTGGATCGCATCGTCGATCTGCTCGGCGCCTATCCGCAGGGCGATGCGCCGGCCGGTGTGTCGCTGGTGGTGACGCCGCGCCTGGGCACGATCTCGCCGTGGTCTTCGAAGGCTACCGACATTGCCCGCAACTGTGGCTTCGGCAAGGTGGTGCGCATCGAACGCGGCACGGTCTTCACGCTGGAAGTCAAGGAACTGGACGATACGGCCCGCGCAGCCGTGCTGCCGATCCTGCATGACCGCATGACGGAATCGGTGCTCGACAACGTTGACGCCGCGCACGCGCTGTTCTCGCATTACGCACCACAACCCCTGACCACGGTCGACGTGATCGGTGGCGGGCGTGCTGCGCTGGTGGCCGCCAACACCGAACTGGGTCTGGCGCTGTCGGAAGACGAAATCGACTACCTTGTCGAGAATTTCACCCGCGAAGGCCGCAACCCGACCGACGTCGAATTGATGATGTTCGCGCAGGCCAACTCCGAGCACTGCCGCCACAAGATCTTCAACGCCGACTGGATCATCGACGGCGCAGTGCAATCGAAGAGTCTGTTCGGCATGATCAAGGACACGCACAAGGCCCATCCCGAGGGCACCGTGGTGGCCTACTCGGACAATGCTTCGATCATCGAAGGGGCCGAGGTCTCGCGTTTCTATCCCGACGCGACCGGCCGCTGGACGTATCGCCCTGAACTGACCCATATCCTCGCCAAGGTTGAAACCCACAACCACCCGACCGCGATCTCTCCGTTCGCGGGTGCGTTGACTGGCGCTGGTGGCGAAATCCGCGACGAAGGCGCCACCGGTCGCGGTTCGCGTCCCAAAGCGGGCCTGGCCGGCTTCACGGTGTCCAACCTGAACATTCCGGGCGCGACGCAACCGTGGGAAATGCCCTACGGCAAGCCCGAGCGTATCGCCTCGCCGCTGCAGATCATGATCGACGGCCCGCTGGGTGCGGCCGCCTTCAACAACGAATTCGGTCGCCCGAACCTGACCGGCTACTTCCGCACGTTCGAGCAGGAAGTCGCAGGTGAAGTGCGCGGCTATCACAAGCCGATCATGATCGCCGGTGGACTGGGCAACATTCAGGCCGAGCAATCGTTCAAGACTCAATTCAAGCCGGGCACGCTCATGGTGCAACTGGGCGGCCCCGGCATGCTCATCGGCCTGGGCGGCGGCGCAGCGTCGTCGATGGCGACCGGCAGCAACACCGCCGACCTCGACTTTGCGTCGGTGCAGCGCGGCAACCCGGAAATCGAGCGCCGCGCGCAGGAAGTCATCGACGCCTGCTGGCAGTTGGGTAGCGACAACCCGATCCTGGCGATCCATGACGTGGGTGCGGGCGGTCTGTCGAACGCCTTCCCCGAGCTGGCGGATTCGGCCAGCCTGGGTGCGCATTTTGAGCTGCGCGAAGTGAAGATCGAAGAGCCTGGCATGAGCCCGCGCGAAATCTGGTCCAACGAATCGCAAGAGCGTTACGTACTGGCCATCGGGCCGAAATCGCTCGACGCCTTCCGCGCCATCTGCGAGCGCGAGCGCTGCCCGTTTGCCGTGGTCGGCACGGCTTCTGACGACGGCCGTCTGGTGGTGTCGGACAAGCACTTCGGCAACGATGCGGTCGACATGGACATGACGGTGCTGCTGGGCAAGCCGCCCAAGATGACGCGCGACGTGGCCTCGCGCGACGTGCACCTGCCACCGTTCGACCTGACGCACATCGACATCAAGGAAGCCGCGCTGCGCGTGCTGCGCATGCCGGCCGTGGCATCCAAGTCTTTCCTCATCACCATCGGCGACCGCTCCGTGGGCGGCATGACCGCGCGCGACCAGATGGTCGGTCCGTGGCAAGTGCCGGTGGCCGACGTTGCCGTCACGACCATGAGTTTCCACGGCTATCGTGGCGAAGCTTTCGCGATGGGCGAGCGCACGCCGCTGGCCTGCGTGAGCCCGGCCGCATCGGGCCGCATGGCGATCGGCGAGTCCGTCACCAACCTGATGGCTGCCGACGTTGCCGGCCTCGGTGACATCAAGTTGTCGGCCAACTGGATGGCCGCAGCCGGTCACCGTGGTGAAGACGCGCGCCTGTTTGAAACGGTCAAGGCAGTGTCGGAGTTCTGTATCGGCGCGCAGTTGTCGATCCCGGTCGGCAAGGATTCGCTTTCCATGCGTACGTCATGGAACGAAACCGGCAAGGACCAATCGGTGATTTCGCCGTTGTCGATGATCGCCACAGCGTTCGCGCCGGTGGGCGACGTGCGCAAGACGCTGACGCCCCAACTGCAGATCGAAGACGGCGTCGAGACCGAACTGTTGCTCATCGACCTGGGCAAGCAACAGCATCGCCTGGGTGGTTCGGTACTGGCGCAGGCGTACAACTCGGTGGGCGAGCATGCGCCGGACATCGACGCCGAGACGCTCACGCAATTCGTCACCGGCCTCAATGCGCTCAAGGCAGAAGGCTTGGTACTGGCATATCACGACCGCTCGGACGGTGGTCTGTTCGCTACCTTGTGCGAAATGGCTTTTGCTTCGCGCAGCGGTCTGTCGATCGAACTCGACTCGGTGTGCTTCGACGAGTTGATGAGCGACGTTGACGGCTCGGAAAAGCGCCCCGACCTGCTGCGTGGCCGCTTCAATGACCGCATCTTCGGCGCGCTGTTCGCCGAAGAACTCGGGGCTGTCATCCAGATTCGCCATGCTGACCGCGACCGCGTGCAAGGCATCCTGAAAAACGCCGGCCTGTCGGCGCACACGCACTTCATCGGTTATCCGAACGACCGTAGCGAAGTCCGCATTCGCCGCAACGCCAAGATGGTGTTCGAGGCTGACGTGAACGAACTGCTCCAGGTGTGGAGCGAGGTGAGTAACCAGATCGCACGCCTGCGTGACGACGAAGCGAGTGTTCGATGAGGCCTCTGCCGCTCTGGGCGACAAGACCGATCCGGGCATGTCGGTGGCACTCACGTACGAACCTTCGCTCGACGTGGCGGCGCCTTACGTCGCTGCCGGCACTCGTCCTCGCGTGGTCATCCTGCGCGAACAAGGCGTTCAACTCGCAGAACGAAATGGCATCGGCCTTCGAGGCCGCTGGCTTTGACGCGTACGACGTACACATGTCCGACCTCATGAGCGGCCGAGTTTCGCTGGAAGGCTTCCATGGCCTGGCCGCGTGCGGCGGTTTCTCGTACGGTGACGTGCTGGGCGCAGGGCAGGGCTGGGCCAAGTCGATTCTGTTCAACGACCGTTTGCGCGAACAGTTCGCAGCGTTCTTCGAGCGCGACAACACTTTCGCACTGGGCGTGTGCAACGGTTGCCAGATGATGAGCAACCTCGCCGAGATCATCCCAGGCGCCGAAACCTGGCCGCGTTTCGCGCGCAACCGCAGCGAGCAGTTCGAAGCACGTGTGGCGATGGTCGAAGTGCTGGAATCGCCGTCGATCTTCTTCCAGGGCATGGCCGGCAGCCGCATGCCGATCGTGGTTTCGCACGGCGAAGGCCGCGCGATGTTCCAGGGCGTGGATGACCGCGACAACGCACTGATTGCCGTGCGCTACGTCGACAATCACGGCCGCGTGGCCAGCACCTATCCGGCCAACCCGAACGGTTCGCCGGACGGCATTACGGGTCTGACCACGCCGGATGGTCGCTTCACCATCATGATGCCGCACCCGGAACGCAGTCGTCGCACGGTGCAGATGTCATGGGCGCCGAAGGGCATGGGCGAGGATTCGCCCTGGATGCGCATGTTCCGCAATGCTCGCGTCTGGCTGAAGTAAGCGCATCGATCGGCGGAGCAGCCACCCGCGGCGCCGCCGATCGTATCCACTCCGCGCGGGCAGGGAGCGCCATTCCATGACCCGCGACAGCTCTGTTCATCACTCCGCCGCAGACGGTTACACCAACACTGGCGCGGCGGATCGCTACGTCAAGGGTCGTCCCGACTATCCGCCACAGATCGCCGAATGGTTGCGCGATGATCTCGGGCTGTCGACGGGGCGCGTTGCTGTCGATCTGGGCGCTGGCACGGGCAAGTTCACTCCCTATCTGCTGGCAACCGGCGCACGCGTGATTGCGGTGGAACCCGTCGATGCCATGCGTGCAAAGCTCGTCGCCAGCCTGCCGCAGGTCGAAGCCGTGAATGGCACGGCGCAGTCGATTCCCTTGCCAGACGCCTCGGTCGATGCCGTCGTGTGCGCGCAGGCCTTCCATTGGTTCGCCACGCGCGAGGCGTTGGCGGAAATTCACCGAGTGCTCAAGCCCGGCGGCCGGCTCGGTCTGGTGTGGAACGGGCGCGATGCGCGCGTACCCTGGGTGGCTCGCCTCGATGCCATCGTCAACGCACACCAGGGCGACACGCCGCGCTACTACACCGGCGAGTGGCGCAAGGTCTTCTCCTTCGATGGTTTCGGCGCACTGCAAGAGCGCCGCTACGCGCATGGACACACCGGTGCGCCCGAAGACGTGATTGTCAACCGTGTGCGCTCCACGAGTTTCATCGCTGCGATGGCTGACGATGACCGGGCCGCGGTCGACCGGCAGGTGCATGAACTGATCGCCTCGACGCCCGAATTGGCGGGTAAGGATGCCGTGACCGTCCCTTACGAAACCGCTGCGTTCTTCGCTATCAAGCGCACCTGATCCGTACCTGTCCTGACGGCTGTGCTGCGTTGATTTATTCGCCGCCGCTGACTAGAGCTTAGAGGTATGCCCACCGGATGGGCGTGCCGATGACAGCGCAGGCGACGTCCATTGCACGACGCCTGCACAAGCCGATGTCTCATGCGGGGGATAGACCATGCGTTCAATGCTGTGGAAACACTGGTTGCTCTGTTGTGCCTTGCTGATTGCAGCGGGACAGGTTTTGGCGGCGGATAAGCCGAATGTGGTGATCCTGGCCACGGGCGGCACAATTGCTGGCGCTGGCGCGACAACGGCCAACAGCGCCAGTTATCAGGCAGCCAAAGTACCGGTTGACAAATTGATCCTGAGCGTGCCGGAGCTGACCAATGTGGCGAACGTGCGCGGCGAGCAGGTGTTCCAGATCGCATCCGAGAGCTTTACCAACGCCTACCTGCTGCAACTCGCCAAGCGTGTGTCGGCACTCGTCAAACAGAGCGATGTGGACGGCATCGTCATTACGCACGGCACCGACACGCTGGAAGAAACCGCGTATTTCCTCACTCTGACCGTGCACACCGACAAGCCCATCGTACTGGTCGGTTCGATGCGGCCCGGCACCGCAATGTCTGCTGATGGTGTGCTCAATCTTTACGACGCCGTTGTAGTGGCCGGCAGCCCGGATGCCAAGGGCAAGGGCGTGTTGGTGGCGATGAACGATCAGATCGATTCCGGGCGCGACGTGACCAAGATGGTGAACATCAAGACCAACGCCTTTTCCAGCCAGTGGGGACCGTTGGGCATGGTCGTGGAAGGAAAGACCTATTGGTTCCGCGCGCCGGTCAAACGCCATACCGTCAACAGCGAATTCGATATCGACGCCATCGACCAGTTGCCCACGGTGGACATCGTCTATAGCTACGGCAACGTGCCCGCCGGTATGTACGAGTCGGCAGCGGCGGGCGGAGCGAAGGCGATCATCCATGCGGGCACTGGCAACGGCTCGGTGGCCGATCGCGTCGTGCCGGCACTGCGCAAGATCCGCGAGTCAGGTGTCATGGTGGTTCGCTCCGCGCGTGTTCCGGCGGGATTCGTGGTGCGCAACGCCGAGCAGCCCGATGACCAATACGACTGGGTCGTCTCGCACGATCTCAACCCGCAGAAGGCCCGCATCCTCGCCATGGTGGCGCTGACGAAGCAACGCGATGCAAAGGACTTGCAGCGGATTTTCTGGGAGTACTGAAAGTCGTTGCACAGAAAAGGGTGGCCGCTCAGGGGCGGCCATTGCTGCACGGGCATCTGCCGGCGTATGCCATTGCCCATGACGGATGACGGTTAGGGCTGGTCATTCGGTCGCTTCTTTCTGCTTTTATCCGCCGGGAGGCAATTCACCGGGCAGATAGGGCCCGCAATTTGATGTCTTGACGAATGTCGACGGCATTTTTTACGCTTGCGACTAGTCTGATGGCATTGCGTAATGGCACCGCTATTGGTAAGCGGCGCCGAACGTGCCGTCGGGGGCATCATGGAAGACATTCGGTCCAGCGACCTGAAGACGATTCTCCATTCCAAGCGGGCGAATCTCTATTACCTTGAGCATTGCCGCGTGCTGGTCAACGGCGGGCGTGTCGAGTTCATCACTGAAGCAGGCAAACGTTCCCTCTACTGGAACATTCCCATTGCCAACACAACGAGCGTCCTGCTCGGGACAGGTACGTCAATCACACAGGCGGCGATGAGGGAGTTGGCCAAGGCCGGCGTCCTCGTTGGCTTTTGCGGCGGGGGCGGTACGCCGCTTTTCAGCGCCAACGAGGTTGACGTCGAGGTCGCGTGGTTCTGCCCCCAGAGTGAATACCGTCCCACTGAGTATCTACAGCGATGGGTGCGTTTCTGGTTCGATGACGTACTCCGACTCGAAGCCGCCAAGGAAATCCAGCGTGCGCGGCTAGCGCGCATCCGTGCGCTCTGGCTGGATAACCGTGCGTTGCATGAGAGGGGTTTCGTCGTAGCCCCTGAGCTGCTCGATGCGGCGCTAAAACAGAGCATTACTGGCATTGACGCTGCGCCCGATGTCACACATCTCCTGACCGAAGAAGCCCGTCTAACGAAAAAACTCTTCAGATTCGCTGCGCAAGCCACCAAGTACGGCGATTTTGTTCGAGGTGAGCGCGGTGAGGCTTCTGATCTGGCCAATCGCTTTCTCGACCACGGCAATTATCTCGCCTACGGCCTGGGTGCTACGGCGACCTGGGTGCTCGGTATTCCGCATGGCCTGGCGGTGCTGCACGGCAAGACGCGGCGGGGTGGCTTGGTGTTCGATGTGGCCGATCTCGTCAAGGATGCGGTCGTGCTGCCGCAAGCGTTCATCAGTGCGATGCGTGGCGATGACGAGCAGCAGTTCCGGCAGGCGTGTATCGAAGCGCTCACGCGCAGTGAGTCGCTCGATTTCATGATCGATTGCGTCAAGGCCATCGCCGACCGCTTTGGAAAGGCGGCGGCATGAACGTTCTCTTGATCTCCGAGTGCACCAAGAAGGCGCTCACGGAGACACGCCGCATCCTCGATCAGTTTGCCGAACGTCGTGGCGAACGCACGTGGCAGACGCCGATCACGCAACAAGGGCTGGATACGCTACGCAAGCTGCTGCGCAAGACCGCGCGCAAGAATACCGCCGTGGCTTGTCATTGGATTCGCGGTGTCGATCACAGCGAACTGCTGTGGATCGTCGGCGATGCCAGTCGCTTTAGTGCGGAGGGAGCAGTCCCAACCAACACCACGACGCGCAACGTGCTTCGTCGCCACGACGAAAACGACTGGCATACCGGAGAAGACATCTCGCTGCTTGCGCAGATGGCCGCGCTTCTGCACGACCTTGGCAAGGCCAGCGTGGCGTTTCAAAGTCGCCTGAAGACCCCGGTCAGGGAATCAAACCTCTATCGGCACGAATGGGTGTCGCTGCGGGTCTTTGCTGCCTTTGTCGGTACGGATGACGATGAAGGTTGGCTGACCAGAATGGCGGCGTCATCGGGCCGTACAGACTGGCTGGAATCGGGCCGCTATCTGCGCGACGGCCTCGACGCTGCGCCACCACCTTTCGAACGTCTGCCACCGCTGGCCGCAGCCATCGGGTGGTTGATCGTGACCCACCATCGGCTGCCCGTGATGCCGGTTTTCGATCAGGATTCTCACAAACAGCAGTTTCTCGGAGCGCGCGTACCGCATTTCGTCCAGGCGGCACAACTTGACGATCTATTCCGACAAGTCCAGCACTCGTGGAACGAGAGACTCACTGAGGCCGACGCGAACGTCATCGAACCTTACTGGGCCTTCGAGCACGGTTTGCCTGTCGTGTTGCCGAAATGGCGTAACCGGGCAGCCAAAATTGCCCTCCGCATGTTGGCCTTGGTGCATAAACCCGATAGGAGCGATTGGCTCAGCAATCCGTACGTCATGCACCTTGCCCGGCTGAGCCTGATGCTGGCTGACCACCACTATTCTGCGCTTGGTTTCGATGCTGTCGAACGCGTTGCGGGTGACAGCGATCCGCGAGCGCCGGAGACACTGTTTGCCAATACCGGCATCGACAAAGACAAACGAGTCAGGCGCAAGCAGACGCTGGATGAACACCTGCTCGGCGTGGCACGTGATGTCGGCGCCATCGTTCACGCTTTGCCGGGATTCGAGCGCAACCTGCCGCGCCTGGTGCGCCATCGAGGGTTGCGGAAGCGTACCGACAAGCAGCGCTTTCTGTGGCAGAACAAGGCTGCCGATGTGGCAGACAGCGTACGCGCGCGAGCCGTGGAGCATGGTGCATTCATCGTCAATATGGCCTCCACCGGCTGTGGAAAGACGCTTGCCAATGCTCGCATGATGAACGCCCTGGCTGATCCTCAGCAGGGCATGCGTTGTACCTTCGCGCTCGGTTTGCGTACGCTGACCCTGCAGACGGGACGCAGCTATCGCCATGATCTGCATCTGGGCGAGGACGATCTCGCCATCCTTACCGGCGGTTCAGCCAGCCGCGCGCTGTTCGAGTATTACGAAAAGCAGGCGGAGCAGAGCGGTTCGGCGTCGGTGCAGGATCTGCTCACGGAAGACAGCTACGTCGTCTACGACGGCCTTTACGCTGAAAACGGTTTGCTCGACAAGGCGATGAAGGATCCGAAGATCCGTGCGCTCCTGTCGGCACCGGTGCTGGTGAGTACGATCGATCACCTCATGCCGGCGACCGAGGCGCACCGCGCGGGGCGCCAGATAGCGCCGATGCTGCGCCTCATGAGTGCCGATCTGGTGCTCGACGAGCTGGATGATTTCGACATCGACGACCTTCCGGCTGTCACCCGCCTGGTGCACTGGGCGGGGCTGCTCGGTTCGCGCGTACTGATCTCTTCGGCCACCTTACCGCCTTCACTCGTCGAGGGGCTTTATCAAGCGTATCGAGCCGGGCGCGCGCACTATCGCCGCAATCGCGGGCCGCTTGATGGGCGATCCGATGCGAAGCCGGAGATCGCGTGTCTGTGGGTTGATGAATTCGACGCACGCGCCATGTCGTGCGTAGACGTTGATGCCTTTCGCAGTGCACATGCCCGGTTCGTTCAATACCGCGTGGGCCGGCTTGCGGAACAGCCACCGCGCCGCCGTGGTGCTTTGCTTCCGCTGAAAATGGTCGTCAAGGATGAAGTGGCGATTCGCCGCGAATTTGCCACCCAGGTTCTCGACGCTGCCGTCCAGGCACATGCCGCACACCACGAAATCTGCCCGGTGAGCGGCAAGCGCGTGAGTTTCGGTTTGGTCCGGATGGCGAACATCGAACCTTTATTTGACGTTGCGCTTGAACTGTTCCGGCTTGGTGCGCCAGAGAACCACCACGTTCATCTGTGTGCGTACCACTCGCGGTTTCCGTTGCTGTTGCGATCGGCCATCGAACATCGGCTGGATACGGTCCTGAATCGGCGCGACAAAAATGCGGTGTACGCCTTGCCTGAGGTTCGGCAAGCCATCGACGCCGATTCAGAAGAGAACCACCTGTTCGTCGTGCTGGGGTCGCCGGTCACAGAGGTTGGTCGAGACCACGATTACGACTGGGCCGTGGTTGAACCGTCTTCGATGCGCTCGCTGATTCAGTTGGCGGGGCGCGTGTTGCGCCACCGTCAAGAAGAACCCGCGACGCCAAATGTCTTCATCTTCGACACCAATCTCAAGCACTACACAGGCGGCCGGAGCGTGGACGGGCAACGACGAGCTGCGTTCGTGCGACCTGGCTTCGAAGACATCAGCCTGGATATCAGCTCGCCATTCCGACTGATTTCCCATTCGCTCCAAAGCCTTCTGCGCGAAGACCAGTACACAACGATTACTGCGAGGCCGCGCGTCGAGCCCGCATCGCAATCCGCGTGGAAGCCGAAAGAGAGTCTCGTCGATCTTGAGCATGCTCGCTTGCATCAGATGATGACGCCGAAAGAGCGGGCCCTTGTCGCACGCGTGCGCGGGCAACGCCCGGCGGCACGCGATCTGGACGCCGCCTGCGCGTGGCAATACCCGCACGCCATGTTCGACGTGGGTGCTGCCGCAGCAGCAGCGTTTTCGCGATGACAGCATGACAAAGGAAAAGGAGTTGGTACTCCTGCCTGATGAGGATGGCGAGAGGCTGCTCGTGCACCGAATCGAAGAGCAGACCAAAGACGGTCGCGCAGACATCTACATACTCGACGACCACAAAGTGGAACGCATCGACCTCATGAAGTCGCGTGGGCCACGCATATCGCGCTGGGGGCAAGACGATCTGTTGGCGTTGGTGGCAGCGCAAGCCGAAGAGCAAAGCCTATCCATCTACGACACCGCCCGGCGCTTTGCAACGGTCACCGTGCCGCAAAGCGCACAGGGGTGGCGGTATCACGAGGGTTTGGGGTTTGCAAAGAAGTAAGACGATGCGTATGCGGATTCTGCGGTCACGTAAATCGGCATCCGTGGGAATAGAGAAAAGGTAGGCGATACACGATCGCCTACTAGAGGCTGCTTATTCAGCAGTAGATCCGCTGACAGAAGGGAAACGTCAGGGATAGTTTTCTAAGCTGCCTGTTCGGCAGTAACGACCAGAAGATTGGGTCAGATGCAGCGTTTCGAACCATTTTTGCAGACGTCGCGCCCGCATTGTACTGATATCCGATTGGACGATAATGTGTTTGTGAAGTTTTTTAATAAAAGCGAAACTACAGGTATAGTGGTTTACATCTGGCTGGCCGATTTCATAAGATGAAAACGTCCGGACACCGTGGCGCGATGTCCGGACCTCGAAACAACGTTACCGATTGATGTCAGCCTCACTCTCGAGGGCGAAAGGAGGTGGGAAGTGCATAGCAAGCACGTGATTAGAGTTGTTCTGGCCGGCCACCGCGTTGCAGGCGGTGGCCGGCCGCTTTGCTGCGTATCCCACAGCAATGTTGCGGTGGGAATTCTATCTGTGTGACTTCCTTAAGTCGATTCAACGGAATTTGCTCATATGTCACAAGAAAAAGAACGAACACCTCGAAGTAAGGCGTTCAGCGAAGCCATTGCCAATTTCATCGCTGAACGTCGCGACGCAAAAGTAAAAGGGGGGACGGACGATCAAGCGCTGCTGGCCAAATATGACTACGCTACCTGGCTTGCCGATGCCGCGCGCCGTGTCGGCCAGATTCAGGCTGTCACTCACGTCCTGAAAGCGACTCATCCGGACGCCCGTGGCAGCAGTGTCCATGCTGCACCAGCGACGTTGATACAGCACAGCGAGGTCGGTACGCATTCTCTGGGTGAGGACTACGCAGACGATATCGTCGGCAATGCTGCCGCGCTGGATGTTCTACAAGTTTCTCAAACTTGAGATCGATGGCCGCCGTTTGCTCGATTGCTTGCTGGATGATGATCCCGATCTGCGAGCAGCGTTGAGCGACGACGACGCGCTCGCGCAAGAATGGGCGAGTGCTTTCAAAGGACTGGTCCGGCCTGCCACCAGTTATTCGTCGCACGGTCTGGCCAAGCAGCTCTATTGGTGCGTAACGGGTGAGCCATCCAAGGACGAGGACTTTCATCTCCTGCAACCCTCGTTCTCCAGCGCACTGGCGCATGCCGTACACGCTGACATCAGCGACGCGCGATTCGGCGAGGCCAATGTGCAAGCCCGGCAGGCCATGCGGAGCAAAGAGGCCTGCGCGAGCGACTATCGCGATTACCGTGGTCTGGTGGCGCGCAAGCTAGGCGGCACCAAGCCGCAGAACATCAGCCAATTGAACAGCGAACGAGGAGGAGTGAACTACCTGTTGGCCTCGCTGCCACCCAGGTGGGATCAAGACCAGCCACGGCAGTTCCTGGGTATCCAGTCGGCGTTGGATCGTTTCCGTCGGTACGAAGGTGTGTCATCGCTGGTCACAGCGCTATGCCATTTTCTTGCGAGCAATCCGGACCCGACCATGGAAACGCGCGTCGAGCGCGAACGCATCGAGCAGGCACTTGGCACATCGCTGGCGGCCTTTGGATTGACAGTGCAAGGGTCATTCGTGCCCGGTTGGACCCGCGATGAGAACTGCCGACTCTCACATTGCCAAAAGCTCTGGCTCGACCCCGGCCGGGCTGAGCTGCCGCCGCGCTCCGAACACAAGGATGAAGACGACGCCTTTGCATGTGATTTCACGCGGCAGGACTGGCCGGACGAAGTCGCCATGCAGTTCGGCAATTGGCTCAACGACATTCTCGAAAGGCGTGGCCTGCCAGTTGGAACCGTCGAGTACACCCATTGGGTCAAGCAAGCCATTGTTGACGTGACCGAATGGCCGGCGACGATGCAGCGACGTCCGATTGCCACACAAGAAGAGGAGGGCGCCCATGTCTGAGTGCCCCGGATTCGACTATCTGATTGTCGTCCCGCGCCTGCGCATACAGAACGCCAATGCCATATCCAGCCCGTTGACGCACGGCTTTCCGTCCATCACGGCCTTTTTGGGGTTCATGTGGGCGCTGGAGCGCAAGACTGCTGCGGCCGGTCTTGATATCTGCTTCAACGCAGTCGGTGTGGTCTGCCATGGCTACGAAGAACAGATCACCGATGACAGCTTTGTGAAGGTCTTTCGCCTCACGCGCAATCCCATCGACAAGGACGGCGGAACTGCTGCGATTGTGGAGGAGGGGCGTATTCACCTCGATATCAGCCTCGTCTTTGCCGTGGAAAGTGCTGCACTGGCTGCTGCCGAGCAAGCAGGGCCGGCAGCGAAGGAGGCCATCGCAGCGCAGGTGCGCGACATTGTCGGACAGATGCGTGTAGCGGGCGGTAGCGTCGTCCGGTCCGGCGCCCCGCTCGCACGACAAAAAGCGTATGTCGTCCAAATGGGGGGGGACGCCACTGAGCGGCAGAAAACCTTTGACCGGGAGAGGCTGAAGCTGCTGCCCGGCTTTGCGTTGGTTGAACGGAGCGATCTGCTCGAAGCGCGCCACCAGGCCATGCTTGCGCAGAACCCGGACAGCACGCGGCTCGACGCCTGGCTGTCGCTGTCACGCATCAACTGGCATTACACCGTACCGGTGGAAGGCGACGACAAAGACAAGGGCGGATGGACGCACGACCGCAAGGGACTCGGCTGGGCTGTTCCCATTCCGGTGGGCTACGGCATGTTGAGTGGGCCGCATTCCGCCGGCAGCGTCGCCAATGCGCGTGATGCCAGTGTCCCGTTCTGCTTTGTCGAAAGCCTCTATTCGGTTGGGCAGTGGCTTTCTCCACACCGCCTGCAATCGCCCGAACAACTGCTCTGGTATGCCGACAGCCAGCCGCAGGATGGCCTGTATCGCTGTCGCAATGACTACCGCGCCCCGCAGATGTACGCGTACGACGCTGACTGATTTCCAGATTACCCAAAAGGACTCTCACCATGACCAATGACACTCTGAAAACCGCGTCCGTACTCGCTTTCGAACGCAAACTCGATCCCTCTGATGCATTGTTCTTCGCCGGCGACTGGAATCAGCGCGACGCGTCGTCGTGGCAGCCGATACGGATTCATGCGAAGTCGGTGCGGGGTACGATTTCCAACCGACTCAAGACCAAGGATCAGGATCCCGCCAAGCTGGACGCAGCAATCGAAAACCCGAACCTGCAAACCGTTGACGTGGCAACCCTGCCACACGACGCCGACACCCTGAAAGTCACCTTCACGTTGCGTGTACTCAGTGGTACCGGAACGCCTTCTGCCTGTAATGACACAGCCTATCTGCAGCGTTTGCGCGAAACCATCGATGGCTATGTGCAGGAACATGGTTTTGCTGAGCTGGCGCGACGCTATGCGTTCAACCTCGCCAACGGGCGCTTTCTCTGGCGCAACCGTGTCGGCGCCGAACAGGTCGAAGTGCGCATCGAACGCCTTGTCGATGGCAGAGCGGAATCGGCCTGGACCTTTGATGCGCTGGCGCTGTCACTACGCAATTTCGACGCACCTGCGGCGGCCCGCACGGCACTTGATGAAGTCGGTGCGCTGGTTGCCGATGGTCTGCATGGCAAGCAGAACGTACTGCTGGTCGTGACGGCCTTTGTGCGCATCGGGCGCGGGCAGGAGGTCTTCCCGTCGCAAGAGCTCATTCTCGATCGTGGTCGTGGCGACAAGAGCAAAACGCTCTATGCCGTCGATAATGTCGCCGGCATTCACTCCCAGAAGCTCGGCAATGCCATCCGCAGTGTGGACACGTGGTATCCGGGTGCCGAAGAACTCGGCCCGATTGCCATCGAACCGTATGGCTCCGTCACCACGCAAGGCAAGGCGTATCGTCAGCCGAAGGCGAAGGTTGACTTTTACACGCTGCTCGATAGCTGGATTCTCAAGGGCAAGGCGCCCGAGCGTGACAATCAGCATTACGTGATCGCCGTGCTGATCCGTGGCGGCGTCTTCGGCGACGCGAGCTGAGCCATGGATCACTACATCGACATACGCGTTCGCCCGGACCCCGAAATCGCGGTGGCTCACGTCCTCAATGCACTGGCGGAAAGACTTCATCTGGCACTGGTTGGACTTCAGGCGAGGGATGTCGGTATCAGTTTTCCGCGTTTTCGCTCGGACCGTCCAAGTCTGGGTGACTTACTCAGGCTGCACGGAACATCGGCTGCACTGAATGGGCTCATGGCGAACGGGTGGGCCGCGACGCTTGCCGACTACGTGGAAATCGGATCAACCACGCCTGTACCGGCTGGCGCAAAGCACCGAGTCGTGGCCCGGCGGCAAGTGTGCAGCAATGCAGAGCGCGTTCGCCGAAGGCAGATGAAGCGGCAGGGGTGGAGCGAAGATCAGGCCAGAGAGCGGATTCCAACGTCCATCGAAAAGCGCCTCGATCTGCCCTACCTGAACTTGCGCAGCCGTAGCACTGCTCAGCCATACCGACTGTTCATCGAACATCGCCCCTGCCAGAACGAAGCCACACGGGGCGATTTCAATGCGTTCGGCCTGAGCGTGTCAGCCACCATCCCCTGGTTTTGACCCTTTTTTCGAAGACGAAAAATCAGCCTGCAAAAACAGCCACTTGCGAAACCCTCCCAAAATAGGGTTTTGCAGGGGCTGATGCACGCAAAGCCAGACGCCACGGGGATTGGGGCGTGCTGGAGGGCTACTTCACTGCCGTATAGGCAGCTCAGAAACGGTACCGGGATCGTCATCAGCTTTGCATCTGCTTCACTGCCGTATAGGCAGCTCAGAAACGAAGAAGGTCGGTGTGTGGATATCGATCCGGCTTCACTGCCGTATAGGCAGCTCAGAAAGCTGCCCTGTTGATGTCAGCTTGTACTCGCCACTTCACTGCCGTATAGGCAGCTCAGAAAATCGTGACCGCGCTCCATTCGTGGTCGTTCAACTTCACTGCCGTATAGGCAGCTCAGAAAAGAACGCTGAAGAGCCTCGAAGACCGTCAGGACTTCACTGCCGTATAGGCAGCTCAGAAACGCATCGGGATCGAGCGTGTTGAAGCGCTGGACTTCACTGCCGTATAGGCAGCTCAGAAATTAGCCAGCGCCTTGAGCCCACGCGATACGCTCTTCACTGCCGTATAGGCAGCTCAGAAAGTTGACGCCACTGCGCATTGCGGCGCTCACGACTTCACTGCCGTATAGGCAGCTCAGAAATGTGCGCGATATGCAGGTGGTGTGCTCGACCACTTCACTGCCGTATAGGCAGCTCAGAAAAACACGGCATCGATGGCCTGCATAGCCTTGGTCTTCACTGCCGTATAGGCAGCTCAGAAATAAGCACGACACAAACACAGCGACACAGAACACTTCACTGCCGTATAGGCAGCTCAGAAAGATTGGCAAAGCGTATCCAGCGCAACAAGGATCTTCACTGCCGTATAGGCAGCTCAGAAAATCGTCCGCGCTGCCGCAGAGATCGGAAAGGCCTTCACTGCCGTATAGGCAGCTCAGAAATTCGCAGCCAGCTCCAGCATTTCGCGGTCAGTCTTCACTGCCGTATAGGCAGCTCAGAAAGCCGGGGAACATCGGCACGAAAACGACTTGGGCTTCACTGCCGTATAGGCAGCTCAGAAAAACAACCGCGAACACAGCGGTGAGCATCACGACTTCACTGCCGTATAGGCAGCTCAGAAAACTTCGCCAAGTTGAAGCGCATAGCTGCCTGATCTTCACTGCCGTATAGGCAGCTCAGAAAGTCTGCCGCGAATCGCCAACTCGGATACTTGTCTTCACTGCCGTATAGGCAGCTCAGAAATATCTGAATCCAGAACTGCGCGTAGCCGTCCCCTTCACTGCCGTATAGGCAGCTCAGAAATGCTTGTACAGAGAGCCGATGCGGATATCCAACTTCACTGCCGTATAGGCAGCTCAGAAAGTCTATCGCGCCGTCAATTACCAACCGCAACGCTTCACTGCCGTATAGGCAGCTCAGAAAAGATAGCGCCGGCTTCAATCTCATGGGGTTTACTTCACTGCCGTATAGGCAGCTCAGAAATCTCTCCGCGCGCGCGCGCGTTTGCTCCGACTCTTCACTGCCGTATAGGCAGCTCAGAAAGCGCTCAGGCCATGAATCAGGCCGAGACAGACCTTCACTGCCGTATAGGCAGCTCAGAAAACCGTCCCAGATAAAGGGCAGATTCGCAGCCTCTTCACTGCCGTATAGGCAGCTCAGAAATCAGTGACGGCCGCGTCTTCGATCGTCTGTTCCTTCACTGCCGTATAGGCAGCTCAGAAAAACATCCTCTGCAATGCTGAGCACGCGCCACACTTCACTGCCGTATAGGCAGCTCAGAAAACCAAAGACCCTAGCATGTTGAGCTGGCCGCTCTTCACTGCCGTATAGGCAGCTCAGAAAGACGACGGCGACGCGCTGCGGCTGGCGGTGAACTTCACTGCCGTATAGGCAGCTCAGAAATTAATCCTCGTCACAGAGCCTATGCATATCAACTTCACTGCCGTATAGGCAGCTCAGAAATGTGCAAGAGGGCGCGTGGTTTGTTGAGGGCACTTCACTGCCGTATAGGCAGCTCAGAAACACCACCACGCCCAGTTCGCGCTGCCTCTCAACTTCACTGCCGTATAGGCAGCTCAGAAATGCACCACCGGCTTTGCCGGAGCTTGTTCTTTCTTCACTGCCGTATAGGCAGCTCAGAAAATGCACGCAGCACAACATGCTAATAGCCATGTCTTCACTGCCGTATAGGCAGCTCAGAAAATTTGAAGATGCTCTAAGTCTGTTTGAAAGGACTTCACTGCCGTATAGGCAGCTCAGAAATCTGCTTGGCTGCTTTCCTCGATCGTCTGTGCCTTCACTGCCGTATAGGCAGCTCAGAAAATTCGGATACGGCGTAGTAGAAGGGTGGTACCACTTCACTGCCGTATAGGCAGCTCAGAAATTTTGAGCGTTCCGCCCAATGCACCTATGAAGCTTCACTGCCGTATAGGCAGCTCAGAAATTCCGCCGCGTGTGCGGCTTTGTCTTTCGATACTTCACTGCCGTATAGGCAGCTCAGAAAGCGTTGAATTCGTGAACGTTGAGCCGATGTGGTCTTCACTGCCGTATAGGCAGCTCAGAAATTCGCGGACGCCAATCAACGTCTCACCCGGATCTTCACTGCCGTATAGGCAGCTCAGAAATGTGCCGGTGCGATCATGCTTGCGTACGGTCTCTTCACTGCCGTATAGGCAGCTCAGAAATAAAAGCGCGCAAAGTTCAGGCCAGCTATACGCTTCACTGCCGTATAGGCAGCTCAGAAATTAATCCGCGCCATAACCCGGAAAGCGGTGTTCTTCACTGCCGTATAGGCAGCTCAGAAAACTGTCGCAACTCGTCAAGCTCGCCCTGGGAGCTTCACTGCCGTATAGGCAGCTCAGAAAATCGCGAAGATCGCTGTCAGCACGACGAACTTCTTCACTGCCGTATAGGCAGCTCAGAAAGAGATTCGCAGCCTGTTGCGCCAGGCGGCAGACTTCACTGCCGTATAGGCAGCTCAGAAAGACGCGGAGAGCGGCTACACCTGCGATGTCGTCTTCACTGCCGTATAGGCAGCTCAGAAATGGCGCGCCTGGCACGCGCGAACAGCCACAGGCTTCACTGCCGTATAGGCAGCTCAGAAATCCGCGCGCTGGCCGAGTCGCGCGGCGTGCCGCTTCACTGCCGTATAGGCAGCTCAGAAAAGAACGTGCGGCGGTCGGCAGTCTTGGCCGACCTTCACTGCCGTATAGGCAGCTCAGAAAAATGCAAGACCGCCCAACGGGCTAGCCCGATGCTTCACTGCCGTATAGGCAGCTCAGAAATTAGCATTTTTGTCAGTAGCTTCCCCTCCCAACTTCACTGCCGTATAGGCAGCTCAGAAAACGAAGAACCACACGGTTTCGGGAACAGACGCCTTCACTGCCGTATAGGCAGCTCAGAAACATCGAAAAAGACGCTGACGCGCGCGGTGTGACTTCACTGCCGTATAGGCAGCTCAGAAAGACGTGCGCGAGGTCGGCGCCCATAACCTTGCCTTCACTGCCGTATAGGCAGCTCAGAAAACCGACACGCGGATTTTCAACGACCACCTCCGCTTCACTGCCGTATAGGCAGCTCAGAAATTGAGGAAGGTGGCCTGTTCGCGGATCTCGTCCTTCACTGCCGTATAGGCAGCTCAGAAATTCAGTGCGTCGGCCGTTTCTTTGTCCACGGTCTTCACTGCCGTATACGCAGCTCAGAAAAGCACGCCGGGATTGATTTTTATTTTTACGTAATGACTCTTCACTGCCGTATAGACAACTCAGAAAACCAGGCTTGTCCGGTCCTCGGGCGGGGGCGCCTTCCCTGCGATATAGGCAGCTCAGAAACGAAGACCACGCTATGGCTCCGAGCTGCGATTTGATCGCACATATGCAGCGTGGAAAAAACCAATGCGGTGGGCGGCGTCACTGGCTTTGGTCGCAATCACTCGCGGTTCGGAATTCTTCTTTCGAATCGGTCTTCCACTTCTCCGATGTAGGCGGAGAGGGTATTACCTGTTTGATCGACATGCGCGCGCACATCCTGTTCGAGTCGATCGATGCGCGTCAGCACGGCGGTGTCGCGATTGGCGGCTTGTGCGCGCAGCGCTTCGAGTTCTGCCGCGAGGTAGTTGCGCAGTTCGGTGAAACGCGACGCTTCGGCCTGGTCGGCCAGTTCGCGTTGGGCGGTGATTTCTTTTGCGTGGCGGCGCGATTCGATGAGGATCGACGTCTGCATGTACAGCGCGAAGGCGAGGAACAACACCGCCAGCAAGACCATCAGCCCCAGCATGATGATGCCGAGCGGGGCTGTGATGGTGGTGAAGATCAGCGAAAGCTGGGTGGGCGCGACGAATGCCGTCCAGTTCGACGGCAGCGAATAGTGCAATGAGAACGATCAGGACAACCAGCAGCAGGCTGCGAATGGACATGGCATGTCTCCGGCGGTCGATGGTGGCGAGGTGCGCACCGATGCCGAATGATGCCACAACGCTCTCCGACGATCGCTGATCCGCGCGGATCGCTCCAAAACGCGAGGATGGGTATTCAGCGCGCCGCCCAGAATGCCCGTTGCATCGCGGCAGTCTCGTCTACAAGTTCAGGGATCGGGCCGATCAGTTCCACGGGTTTCTGGCAGTGGTCGAACACGTAGCGCGACGACACGCTCATGGTGGGGTTTTCGTCGTGGTTGCCGGTCAGTTCCAGCAGTTGGTGTTCAGTCATGCCGAATACCACGCGGCCGATGTTTGCCCAGTAGGTCGTCCCCGCGCACATGCAGCACGGTTCGACCGCTGTGTAGAGCGTGCAGCCCCACAGGAATTCGGGTGTGAAGTTGGTTGCTGCCACGCGCGCAAGCGTCGAACTCCGCGTGGTTAACCGTGTCGATGTTGCACTGTTCGAGCAGTACGGTTTCCTGGTCTGGGCCGACCAGGATTGCGCCGAACGGATGGTGGCCGAGTGCGATCGCACGACGCGCTACCTCGTTGGAATGACGAAGGTGGCGAACAATCTGTTCACGCGTGGGCGTGAGCCCTTGTGCGGGAAAGGCTGATTCGGAGGCCTGGATCATGGTCGCTCGGGCAGAGTAATGACGATGCGGGGCATTTTATCGACGCCTTGACGTGCGCCGACGTGGCGGCATGGATAAGTACTATGCCGCCGTCGCATGATTGCCCGTCGAGCGGATGTTCAGTGCTTGTTGTGCCGATTGTGGCCGGCGACCGCGAACAGATAGGCGATCACACCGAGCAGCAGCAACCACAAGGCGCCGGGTTCGTCGGAAGGGATCAGCGACAGCGAGGCGCTATCGGGCGTCTGTTGTGCGGCAGCCCGGGCGGGCAGTAACGGCAGGGCGCTCGCCAATGCGAGCAGGAGTCGGGGCGGGGTCATGGCTTGGGGTCCTACGGGTCGAGCGTTAGTCATTTGTGTCTGCCGGCCGCAGGCGCTTTGCATCGCCTTCATGCATCCGGCAACAACGCCTCGTGAGCGTCGCACAAATGAAATGTAGCTTATTGTGCATTAATTCAAACCTGCCCGCCCGAAAGGGCCAGGCTATTGTTGGTATCTGTCGCATCAATCGCAAATCTTTAAGAAATATGCTGTTTCACCGGCCCTGGCGCGCTGTCGGCTTGCCTCGACTCAGGCTGGTTGCGGAAGCCGCCTGATAGAGTCGGACGCTTTTCCAATGAGGGCGCACAGCCGGTTTCCGGGGCGACTTCGACCATGACGCAAGATGAGATCGTTTGCGCTATTGATGCCTGTGCCGCCGCGACGGCTCCCGATACGGCGGTTGTGCGCGATCTGCTCATGCTGGCGGTGCGGGGCGCGGCAGATGCCCTGGACGTGGAGCACGCGACGTCTTTGTTGGATGGATGCCTGAGCGCAAGTGATCTGGCTCCCGTAGCGGTGGCGTTGGCGCGTCGGATCGCCGAACGTTTTGAGGGCGACGGTCGCGCGTGGCGTGCGTTAGGCGTGGCGCTGCAAAGGCTGGATGCCGGGCATGCGGAGATCGTACCGGCCTATCGGCGCGCCACAGAGCTTGGCGCCGTTGTCGATATCGAGGCTTGCATCGCACTCGAACATGCACTGCGCGTGCGCCAACGCTTCGCCGAGGCGGACGATGTCTTCCCGTCCATATTGCCTTGCGGCCCGGATACCGGTGCCGAGCTTGGTCGGCTGGCCGCGGTTCGCATGGGGTACGAGCGTGGTGACGAAGCCTTCTGGCTCATGGTCAGAGCCGCGCAACTGAGACCGGGCGATCCGGTCATCCGCCAGAGCCTGAGCCTGCTGGTCCCTCATGCATCAGGTGGCCCCGAGGTGTTGATGGCTTTGCGCGGCATCGCCGACGACACCCCCGGCGATGCCGACCTGCACCTGGCGATTCTCAAACGCCAAATGTTCGAAGGGCTCCAGGTCGAGGCACAGGCAACGTGCCGATTGTTGATGGCGTTGGATTCGCGGGACCCGCAGTGTGCCCTGGCGCAGGCCGAGGCATGGTGGCGGCTCAACGAGCCAGAGCAGGCAGTGACCATCGCCAGTGCGGCTTATCGATCCGCCGGAGGGCAACCAGCCAGGCTCGGCACCTTGCTCGCCAACGCATTGTGGGATTGTGGGCGTCATGACGAATCCATGGCAGTCCTCGCGGATCAGCATCTGCGTCTGCCCGATGACCTGATGACGCATCTATTCCTGGCTGAGGGGATGTTGCGCGCGGGCGATTGGGCGCAAGGCTGGCACAACATGGAAGTGCTTTGGCGGCAGCCGAACTGGCCTGAGTTCCGCGAACACATTGAGTCGGCCCTCGGCGCCTCTGCATGGCAAGGTCAGTCGTTGCAGGGCAAAACCCTGTTTGTATGGCAGGAACTTCAGATCGGCGACGGCATCTGGCTGGCGCGCTATCTGCCCGTCATCGCCGAATGGGTGAAGGCGCAGGGCGGTCAGATGGTTTTTGCCGCATGGCGTCGTGAGTACGGCGGTTTGCTGACGCGTTTTCTTGAGCACAACGGATTGCCGGTGCTGGACCTGCAAGACATGCAACAACTTGTGGGCTATCACCTGCCTATGTTGAGCTGCTGCCGGGTCTTCGGTTTTACCGATGCCACCCTGCCCAATCGCCCCTACATGCTGGCCGGCCGACAGATGGTCGAAGACTGGCGTGTGCGTCTGGCGCGGCAGCCTGGCCGGTTGGAGGTCGGTCTTGTCTGGAACGGCAATCCACTGCACCGCCGCGATCCTTGGCGCTCCATGCCGGTTGAGTGCGTCAAGCGGCTATGCGACATCCCCAACGTGCGTTTCCATTCGGTCAATCCGGCGGCATGCAAGGACGTCGCGGCGCTGCGTGCAGCGGGGTGCAATGTGGTCGACTGGAGCGAGGCCCTGCCGGATATGGATGCAAGCGCAGCCCTGCTATGCGCGCTCGACGTATTGGTGAGTGTCGACACCTCGGCCGTGCATCTGGCGGGTTCGCTGGGCGTGCCCACATTGCTGATGCTTGATCGCGGCAACGCCTATCTATGGGGCGTAGACGAGGGCGAGCGCACCTGGTACGACTCGGTTCGGATATTCCGCCAGGCACGCATCGGTGACTGGACGCCCGTCATCGAGCGGGTCAAGGCGACGCTTGTCGCTTGGCCGCAGACAGATCGCGACGTTCCTGCTGCCTCGTCGTGATCGCAAAGGGCAAGCGCTAGTGTCAGTCCGCGCTGGGCAATGGAGGGTATTTGCGCGCGTTCATGGCAATCTTGTCGCGCACGGCAGCGTCGATGTCGATACCGAGCACCATGGCGATGCGCACCAGATAGAGCAGCACGTCGGCGACTTCCTGCCGCACGTGCTCGGCTTCATCGGTACTCATGACGCCTTCGGCCTCGGCGTCCGTTTTCCACTGAAAGATCTCGGCCAGTTCGCCGACTTCGCCGGTCAGCGCCAGCAGCAGATTGCGCGGATTGTGAAAGCGGTCCCAGTCACGCTCGCGTGCGAATTCGGCCAGTGCGGCTTCGAGCGCTCGTGTGTCGATCAGGCGGTCGCTCATTGGTAACCCTTGAAGCCTTCGAGCAGGATCACGTTCAGCTCACGCCGCAAACCGGGTTCGACCTGCACCGTAATCCGCCCGATCTGGCGCGCGCTGGTAAAGCGTGACGTGATCGGCGTTGGATCGTCCTGCGACAGCAGAAGGATTGGTCGTCCCTGCGCTTCGTTGCGCAGCGGCTGCACGAGTTGATAGTGGTCCTGCGGATGCGTGTTTGGCGCCCAGGCGGCGTAATCGGGCTGTGCGTCACGTAATTCATAGAGCATGTGCGCCAGCAGCGTGCGGTTATCCGCTAGCAGAATGGCATGCGGATTGTCGGCCATGTACGGGCGCAACGCGTGCGCCAGTGTGTCCCAGCCGCGCATGCGCTTGTAGGGGTCAATCTTTGCCGTCATCGGCGTGCCGGTGACGCGCAGCACGTCGCCAAGGTGATAGACGCCCAGCATCAGCACGACGTTGATGCCGATGGCGATGGTCCACCAGCGTGCCCGCAACCGCGTCAGCCATGCCACCGCCAGCAGCGTCGCCGCATACAAGGCCGGGGCGGCCCAGTTGCCATTGGCTTCCGAACGCGCCGCCTGTGCGAACACCAGCGCTAGCAGCGGTACCGAGAAGCACGTCAGCAACTGCATGCGGTCTTCACGGCGATGCCGCCATGCCGCGATCAGTCCGCAAAGGAACGCAACGGCTAGGCCCGGTCCCAGCGAGCCGACCTGCGCAAGCAGGAATTCGCCCGGATTGCCACTCTTGTCGTTGACGCCTTCGACATGCGTGATGTCGGCGGTATGGCGGAGCGTCGGGAAGTCATGCGACCAATTCCATAGGATATTGGGTGCAACGAGCAGCGCGGCCAGTGCTACCGCAGCCCATAGGCGCGGATTGGCCAGCGTGCGGCGGCGCGAGGGTTCGACCAGCAGATAGAGCAGGGCAGAGGCGCCAAAGGCCGCCATCGTGTACTTCGACATGATGCCGAGCCCGACGGCCATACCCAACAGCAGCCAGTCGCGCCACAGGTTTTTGTCCAGCGCGCGCACGAAGGCCGTCATCGCCAACGCCCAGAAGAACATCAGCGGCGCATCGGTGGAGACGAACAACCCCAGTGCCGAGACGATCGGCAATAGTGAAAACGCGATGCCGGCACGAAAGCCGACGCGTGGGTCAAACAGGCGCGTGCCGAGCCGGAAGATTAGCCATGACGTTGCCGGGTAGAGGATGAGCGAGGGCAGCTTGACGGCCAGCGGACCGTCGCCAAACAGCGCTGTCGTCAGGCCGATGAGCCACGCGATGACTGGTGGCTTGGAGTAGTAACCCCAATCCAGTTGCTGCGCCCAAGTCCAGTACTGCGCTTCGTCAACGTAGAGCGAGATGCCCAGACGCGGAATCACCCACAGGCGATAGGCCGTGAGCAGCAATAGCCACGTCAGCAGCAATGTGCCCTGTGGCAACCCTTCGGCCCGATGCGGATTGCTGTTCGTGTTCGGCAACATCAGCGCACGCGCACCAGCACTACGCCGCCTTCGCGACGCAGCACGTCAACCGGCACGTCCGCCGGCAGGCGGTCGGCACGGGTAATGGCAAGCTGGCCAGAAACCGGCTGGCGCGCTGGCGTGACCTGCTCACGGTAAACCGCAAAGCTCGGTACGTTGAAGTTCCACGTCACGGCGTCGCCCGGGATATCGCGTGCGGCGAGCGCTGTGCGCTTGACCGGCCCTTGCAGCAGTTCGCCCACCAGCGGCGTGACGGCAAGTGCCAGCGTCAACACGCTGAACAACGCGATCAAGCACTGGCGTCGCCACACCTCGATACGCGGTGCGGCGATGACGAACAGCGCCGCGCACAGTGCGACGCCCAGCACGCTGTAGTACGGCACCAGATTGATGTTGGCCACGCGGCCGAGTTGCGCGACGTAGTACGGGTCCTTGATCCAGCCTGCATCCAGGCCATGTTGCAGCAAGGCCGGCAGCGCCGTCAGGAAGATCAACAGCACCAGCGCCGGTAGCGCACCGACCCAGGCGCGCCGAATCGTCTCGCGGTGCAGGGCGATCAACACGAACAGCGGCGTGCATCCGTACAGCGCGTAGTGCGGCAGCTTGGTGCCGGACAGCGAGAAGAACACCACAACGAACAGGCACCACACCCACAGGAATCGGCGCAGCGGATCGCGCAGGTCACTCGCCAGATGCCCGACTGCGGCAACCAGCCAGGCAAGCCAGGGCAGGAGCAGAACGGGCACCATCAACACGTAATAAAAGGCGCTGCCCGAATGCCCTTCGAGCGGGCCGGAGAAGCGTTCCACGTTGTGCTTGAGGAAGAACCCGTCGATAAAGTCGCGTCCGTGGACGTGATATTCGGCCGCATACCAGGGCAGCGCGATCGCGATCAGGATCACCCAGCCCATCGGATTGAAGACACTGCGCAACCAGGCGCCCAGCCGGCCGGAGAACAGGCAATACAGCATGGTGGTAGCGCCCGGCACCAACAGCGCGATCGGCCCTTTGGTCAGCACGCCCAGGGCGATCCACAGGTAGCTGCGCAGCAACGGCGCGCGCGCGCCGGTTTCGAGATGGCGCCACGCATCGAACAGCGCCAGCGCCAGCAGCATGTTGAGCAGTGCGTCGGCGGTGGCGGCACGGCCGATGGCGAATACGCCGATGCTCGTCATGCCGACGATGGCGGCCATCCAGCCGGCATCCTTGCCGGCACGCTGGCTGGCGAAAAGGCCTGCGGCGTGGCACCACACCGCAGCGGCAATCGCCGACGGCAGGCGGAAAGACCATTCGTTGGGCCCGAACAGCCAAACGAAGAACGCCTGGCACCAGTAGACCAGGATCGGCTTGTCAAAGCGCGGCGAGCCGTTGAGCCAGGTCGAGATGAAGTCGTGGCGGACGAACATCTCGCGCGTGGCTTCGGAAAACGCCCCCTCGTCGACGTCGAACAGCGGGGCGCCTGCCAGATTCAGCATGAAGACGAACAGTGGCAACAGCAGAAGCAACAGGCGGGCGCGCGGCGACAGGCCCTCGGGTGCGAACAGGCTCATTGCGCTTGATGCCAGTCTTCGGCGTCGGCCGGCATGTGCGGATCGCGGACCTGATACTGCTTGGCCGCGCCCGATTCAAAATAAATGCGCGCCAGCGTCTCGGCGATCACGCCCGACAGTACGAACTGCACGCCCATGATGATCGAGAAGAAGCCCACGAACAGCAGCGGCCGGGTGCCGATCGACTGGCCCAGCACCAGCTTGACGAACGCCATGTAGAGCAGGATCAGCGAGCCGAGACTGCCGAGCGCCAGACCAACGCCGCCAAAAAAGTGGCCCGGACGGGTGCGGTAGCGCATGAAATAGAACACCGACACAAGGTCGAGGATCACGCGGAAGGTGCGCGAGATGCCGTACTTGGATTCACCGTGAATGCGTGGGTGATGCGTGACCACTTCTTCACGGATGCGGCGCGGCGTCGTGACCGTTGCCAGCCATGCCGGGATGAAGCGGTGCATTTCCCCGTACAGGCGCACGTTCTTGATGACCGAGGCGCGGAACACCTTCAGGCTGCAGCCGTAGTCGTTCAGGCGCACGCCGGTGATGCGGGCGATCAGGCGGTTGGCGATGCGCGACGGAATCTTGCGCAGGAAAAGGCCGTCCTGCCGATTCTTGCGCCAGCCCGCCACCAGGTCGAGGTCTTCACGCAGCAGGCGCGACACCATGCGCGGGATGTTGACCGGATCGTTCTGCAAGTCGCCGTCGAGCGTAACGACCACGTCGCCGCGAGCGGCATCCAGGCCTGCCTGCATGGCAGCGGTCTGGCGGAAGTTGCGCATCAGCTCCAGCACGCGCACGTGCGGGCCGTATTGCTTGACGGCGCGCTGTAGTTCAAGCGGCGTGTCGTCCGAGCTGCCATCGTTGACCAGGATCAGCTCCCACGGCCACGGGTAATGCGCCAGCCCTTCATGGACACGTGCCACCATCGGTGCCACGTTGTCCTTTTCGTTGTACATGGGCACCACCACCGACAGGCGGTGGGGTGGCAGCGTTTCCAGCGCCAGATCAGTCTGCGGAATTGCGACGGGAAGTTCGGTCGTCATGGTGTGTCGGATATCGAATTTGTTGTTGTGCGCGCGCCCGGCAACAGCACGGCGGCAAGGCCGCCGCCGATCAGTGCGCAACTGATCACAAAAAGGTGCAGCGCCAGCGCGGCTTGCAGGCCATCGGCCAGCATTATGCCGTGCGGACGCATTAGCGCGGCGCCGCCGGCTTCATAGGTGCCAAAGCCAGCCACGCCCTGGATCGGGAGGATGGCGGCCAGTTCCACGCCCATCGCGCCGGCCATGCCGGTTGCGAGCGTGCTGCCCAGTACGGCGCCAAGTAGCCAGGCCTGTGCGGCCAGCTTTACCGACCAGTTGGCCACCGTCCACAACCAGCTGCGCATGCTGCCGCGAGTGGACTCCGCCAGTGCGGCGCGCAGCTTGATAGTGACTTTCTGCAGCTTGCCGTGGCTGTCGAGCAGTTCGGGGTGGTTGCGCGCCCAGGCGGGAATCGCCCAGGCTGCGGCGGCCACCGCGCCGATCCACAGCAAACGCAGCCAGACGGGCAGGTCCGGCCAGACCAGAGACGCCAATGCCAGCACGACGAAGGCGTCCTGAATGCGCAGCCATAGGAGCGCGGCTACGGCACGGGTGGGTGCAACGCCGAACCAGCGCGAGAGCAATAGCGGGAAAGCCGCCTCGCCGCTGCGGAAGGGCAGAATGTTCACCGACGCGTTATGGACCAGCGTGATACGCAGGATGCCGGCGTAGGTGACTTCGGTCGTGCGACGGAATTCGTCGTAGACGCGGCCGGCGCGCAACAGGTAAGTGATCGCGAAAGCCGCCACCGCCACGGCCAGTTGCCAGAGGTGTACCTGGGCCAGCCGGGCACCCACGCCTTGCCAGTGCGCGCCTTGCACGAACCACACCATCAACGCCGCAGTGAGCGCAAGCGCGACGAGCCGGCTCAGCCACGTCTTGAACGTGGACGGTTTGCGGCTGGATTCGGTGGAAGAAGGTATGGTCAAGGCGCGTAGGCGTTTAAAAAGGCCAGCCGCGCAGTTTACCATTGCGCAGGCTACTTTCCGGGTCCATTGGCCGGATCGTTTGCTTGATGCCATTCGCCGCGCCGACGCATTGCTCAAGTATTCTTGCGTGCCGTCGCCAATTAGTCAGTTCGCTCGCCTTCTACGACCTATGGCAATACTCATGTTCGACCGCTCGTCCTCCTCGACACCGCCTATCGACGAGGACGCACTCCGGCTGCTGCACCGCGCCGGCAGCCTGTTGCTGGAATACAACCTGCGTACGGGTCTGCTGCGCCGTCGCATGCACGAGCTGGCCGAATTCCTTGGTATCCCGCTTTTCGTGGATACCGGCTATTGCTCGATTTCGCTGCATACGCCGCGCGGCAGCCTGCATCACCATGCGCACGAATTGCGCATCAATGTGGGGCTCAATGCCGCTGTGATGCGGGTGGTGGATGACGTCATCGCAGGCCACATCGACATCAATACGGCGCTGGCCCAGCTCGAAACGATCGAAAAGACAACGCCGCGCCACAACCGCTGGCTGCTTGCCGGCATTTTCGGTGCAGCAGCGGCCGCGCTGGCGATCTTGCTGTCGGCGGACCTGGGCGCCACGCTGACGGTGGCGCTGTCGTCGGCTCTCGGTCTGCTGGCGCGTCAGGAGCTGGCCAAACGCCACGTCATGCTCTTTGCGTTGCCGTTTACGGCGGCGCTGATCGGCTCGGTGCTGGGCGGCATCGTCATCAATGCGGGCTGGACTTCTACGCCCGGCATGTGCCTGATCGTGCCGGCACTCATGCTGGTGCCGGGGCCGCATCTGATCAACACGCTCTACGACGCCATCGAAAACGACATGCACACTGCGCTGCCGCGCCTGGGTCTTGCGACCGGCATCCTGCTTGGCGCAGCCAGTGGCGTGTTCCTCGGCGGTTGGGTGACGCTGGGCTGGACGACCGTTCCGGCGGGCAGCTCCGGCGTGGCCATACAGCTCCCGACCGACATGCTGCTGGCCGGGATCGCGGCCTGCGGTTTTGGCGCGTTCTACAACGCTCCCTGGCGCGTGCTGTGGACTTCGATCATCGCCGGCATGGTGGGGCACGGCATCCGCTACATGTGCCTCAAGCACGGCATGCCGCTGGAAACCTCCACGCTGCTCGCTTGTTTCATCATCGGCGTCATCGCCAGCGTGATGGTCAAGCGCCTGCGCGTGCAGTTCGCGGCGGTGGCCTTTGCCAGCGCCGTACCGATGATGCCGGGGGTGCTGATGTACCAGGGCATTGGCGGCGCCATGCAGATTGCGTTGTCGCATGGCGATGCGACGGCGCAGTTGGTGGATTTCACCAGCTACAACATCGTCAAGGCGGTGTTTGTCGTGGGCGCGATGGCGATCGGTCTGGTGCTTGGCGAGCGCATCACACGGCTGCTGCGCGGGCCCGCGCATTGACGCGGGCTGAGGGCGGAGGGTCCGTCCCGCCCCACGTCCCGTGTACAATTGCGCCCCTATGAATCCGGCAGCATCTTCTACCCGGGCGCTCGACACGCTCCGCCACGTCTTCGGTTACGACGCCTTCCGCGGCGAGCAAGCGGCCATCGTCGAACATGTGGCCGAGGGCGGCGATGCGCTGGTGCTCATGCCCACGGGCGGGGGCAAGTCGCTGTGCTATCAGGTGCCCGCGCTGCTGCGTGCGGGCTGCGGCGTGGTGGTGTCGCCGCTGATTGCACTCATGCAGGACCAGGTCCAGGCGCTCACCCAATTGGGCGTCAAGGCTGCTTATCTCAATTCCACGCAAAACGGTGAAGAAGCCGCCGCTGTCGAGCGTGCGCTGGTCGGCGGCGAACTCGATCTGCTGTATGTAGCACCTGAGCGCCTGATGACCGGGCGCTTCCAGAACCTGCTCGATCACGCGCATATCGCGCTGTTCGCCATCGATGAGGCGCATTGCGTGTCGCAATGGGGGCACGACTTCCGCCCCGAGTACATTCAGTTGTCGGTGCTGCATGAGCGCTTTCCGGAGATTCCGCGCATTGCGCTCACGGCCACGGCCGACGACGCCACGCGGCAGGAGATCATCCAGCGGCTGGCCCTGACCGAGGCGCGCGTGTTCCTGGCGAGTTTCGATCGCCCGAACATCCGCTACGCCGTGGTCGAAAAGGACAACCCCCGCAAGCAGTTGTTGCGCTTCATCCGCGCCAATCACGACGGTGACTCGGGCATCGTCTATTGCCTGTCGCGCAAGAAGGTCGAAGAAACCGCCAACTGGCTGCGCGGGGAGGGCTTGCGCGCACTGCACTACCACGCAGGGCTCGACGCCAGCACGCGCGAGTCGCACCAGACGCAATTCGTGCGTGGCGATGGCATTGTCATGGTGGCGACCATTGCCTTCGGCATGGGCATCGACAAGCCCGACGTGCGCTTCGTGGCGCACATGGACCTGCCCAAGAGCCTTGAGGCCTATTACCAGGAAACCGGCCGCGCGGGCCGCGACGGGTTGCCGTCCAACGCGTGGATGGCCTATGGCCTGCAGGACATGGTGCTGCAACGGGAGATGATCGAACAATCGCAGGCGCCGGACGAGATCAAGCGCGTCGAGCGCCGCAAACTTGAATCGCTGCTGGGCTACTGTGAAGCGGCCGCTTGTCGTCGCCAAGTGTTGCTGCGTTACTTCGGTGAAGAGTCCGAACCCTGCGGCAACTGCGACATGTGCCTGAATCCGCCGCAGACCTGGGACGCATCGGTGGCCGCGCAACAGGCGCTGTCGACCATTTACCGCAGCGGCCAGCGATATGGCGCGGGTCATCTGGTCGACATCCTTACCGGTAAGGCCACGCCGAAAGTCACCGAGCGCGGCCATCAGAACCTGTTGAACGTTCGGCATCGGCAAGGATGTGTCCGCTACGCAATGGAGCGCACTACTGCGCCAGATGGTGGCTCAGGGGCTGGTCGGTGTGTCGGAACATGGCGGACTGCTGTTGCAGGAAGAGTGCCGCCCGGTGCTGCGCGGCGAAGCTGTGTTCCAGGCGCGCCGCGTGCGCGAATCGGCGCCGAGCGGCGCATCGAGTGTGCGTCGCGAGATCGAGTTCGAATCCGACGAAGCGCGCACGCTCTGGGCGGCCCTGCGCCAGTGCCGTCGCTCGCTGGCCGAAGAACAAGAAGTGCCCGCCTACATGATCTTTGGCGACGCTACGCTTAAGTTGATGCTCGAAAAGCGCCCCATGAGCCTCGATGCGATGTATGAACTTTCCGGCGTTGGCGACCGCAAGCTCGAAGCCTACGGCATGGCCTTCCTCGAAGTGATCCAGTCCCACCAGCGCCAGCTCGGCTGAACGGGCAGGGCATGCGCGGGGCGCCGCGCGACGCAATCGCCTACAATAGCGGTCTTTGTCGCATTCAAGATCGCTCCAGCATGACTACCGTCCGCACCCGTTTCGCTCCCAGCCCGACCGGTTACCTGCACATCGGCGGCGCGCGTACCGCGCTGTTCTCGTGGGCTTTCGCCCGCCATCACAAGGGTCAGTTCGTGCTGCGTATCGAGGATACCGACCTGGAGCGCTCGACGCCGGCGGCCGTGCAGGCCATTCTCGACGGCATGAGCTGGCTGGACCTGGGTTGGGACGAAGGCCCGTTCTACCAGATGCAGCGCATGGATCGGTACAAGGAAGTCCTCACGCAGATGCTCGAAACCGGCACTGCGTACCACTGCTACACGACGCCCGAAGAACTCGACGCCATCCGCGAAGCGCAGCGCGCCCGTGGCGAAAAGCCGCGCTATGACGGTCGCTGGCGTCCCGAACCGGGCAAGACGCTGCCTGCCGTGCCCGACGGCGTAAAGCCCGTGGTGCGATTCAAGAATCCGACTGCAGGCGCTGTCGCATGGGATGACCTCGTCAAGGGCCGTATCGAGATCTCGAACGCCGAACTCGACGACCTCATCATCGCGCGCCCGGACGGCACGCCCACGTACAACTTCTGCGTGGTGGTCAACGATTGGGACATGGGCATCACCCATGTCATTCGGGGTGATGACCACGTTAACAACACGCCGCGCCAGATCAACATTCTGCAAGCGCTGGGCGCCACGCTGCCGCACTACGCGCACCTGTCGATGATCCTCGGCGACGACGGCACCAAGCTGTCCAAGCGCCATGGCGCGGTGAGCGTCATGCAGTATCACGAAGACGGCTACCTCAAGGACGCCGTCATCAACTACCTCGGCCGCCTGGGCTGGAGCCACGGTGACGACGAAGTCTTCTCGCGCGAGCAATTCGTTGAGTGGTTCGATCTGGACCACATTACGCCGTCCGCCGCACAGTTCAACACTGAAAAACTCAAGTGGCTGAATGCGCATTACATCAAGCAGACCGACCCGGCCGAACTGGCCCGCGATTGCGCTGAACGTCTTGCCGCACGTGGCGTGTCGGTCAACGCTGGCCCCGATCTGGCACAGGTCGTGGCGCTGTACCGCGAGCGCGTATCGACGCTGGTTGAACTGGCCGATGCGGCGGCTGCGTATTACACCGCGCCCGCGCCGTCCGAAGAACTCGTCGCGCAGCACCTGACCGATACGGCACGCACGGCGCTGGCTTCGCTCACCGCCCGCCTGAAGGATGCGAGCTGGGAGCGCGCTGCGCTCAATCAGGCGATCAAGGACACCTGCACCGAGCACGGGCTGAAGATGCCGCAAGTGGCGATTCCGCTGCGCGTGAAGCTGCTTGGCGTGCCGCAGACGCCTTCGATCGATGCCGTGCTCGAAGTCATGGGCCGCGAGCGTGTGCTGGCTCGTCTGGCCTGATAACGCCTCGCAGCAGGATGCGTATGTCTTGAGCAAGGGCGGACAAAACTCAATGTCCGCCCGCGTCGCTCGTTCATGATGTTGGTTTTCTCACAGGAGGCTTTGCACCATGTCCGAAACGAATGACATCCCGGCAATCATGTCGCATGTGTCGGTGGGCACCAATCGCTTTGAAGAGGCGGTGGCGTTCTACGACAGAGTGCTGGCCACCATCGGCGCACGCCGAATGATCGAAGTCCCCGGCGTCAAGGCGATTGCCTATGGCAAGCAGTTCCCCGAGTTCTGGGTGCAGGCGCCGATCGACGGCAAGCCGGCTAGCGTGGGCAACGGGTCGCACTTCGGTTTTCTTGCGCCAACCAAGGAAGCCGTCGAACGCATTCTTTGCCGCCGCGCTCGCTGCGGGTGCAACGTCCGAGGGAGACCCCGGCGGGCGGGCGCATTACAGCGAGGCGTACTACGGGTGCTTCGTGCGCGATCTCGATGGCCACAAGATCGAGGCGATGTACTGGGACATGTCGAAAGACCCGCACGTCTGCGCCTGACGTTGGCGCAACATCGCGTCATCACCCGCCGCGCAGGTAGTCAATGAAAGCCCGCAGCGGCGGGGGAACGTGGCGGCGACTCGAAAAATACAGAAAGGGTGCCAGCATCGGCGCCCGCCAGTCGGCAAGCACTTCGACCAGATGCCCCACTGCGATGTGCGGGCGCGCGTAGGCTTCAAACATCCACGCCAGGCCCACGCCATCGAGCGCGGCTTGCAACTCGACGATCGGATCGTTGGCGATCAGTCTCCCTTTGGGCATGACGCGTAGCGTCTGTCCCGTCTTGAAGAACTCCCATTCGTAGAGGGCGCCGCGCGCAAATCGGTGCGCAATCAACTCCATGCCGACGAGATCGTGCGGTGTGGCTGGCGTGCCAGCCCGCGCCAGATAAGCCGGCGAGCCCACGACGACACGTTCGCGCGGCACGGGCAGGGGCACGGCAACGACGTCTTGCGCGAGGTCTTCGCCAAAGCGCACACCCGCGTCGAAGCCTTCGCCAACGATGTCCGAAAACGCGCTGTCCGAGACGATCTCGACACTGATGTCGGGATACGTTGCCAGAAAGCCCGACAGCATCGGCGCCAATGCCAGGTGGGCGACTGGATGTGGGGCGTTGATGCGCAGCCGGCCCGAAGGGCGGGCACGCAAGCTGTTGAACGCGCTCTATGGTTTGCGCGATACCCGTCAGAGCAGGTTCGAGCCCCGCCAGCAGCAATTCACCCGCTTGCGTGGGCGACACACTACGCGTCGTCCGGTTGAGGAGCTTGACGCCGAGACGATCCTCCAGACGCCGGACCGTCTGACTCAGAAGCGAAGCCGACACGCCACGCGTGAGCGCTGCGCCCCGAAAACTGCGGTGCCGTGCGACGGCGGCAAAGGCGGCGAGGTCTTCCAGCGGCAGGTCGCTCATTGTTAAGTCTGGCTAATCAGGCTGTTGAGTATTGTTCATCTTATCAAACAGTGGTGCGCTGCCCATACTGCGTGCATTCCCTCACGACAACGGAGCAGCAACATGGAACAGCAATCGGAACGCAAGGTCGCCATCGTCACGGGTGCATCGCGCGGCATCGGCGCGGAAGTCGCACGTCGGCTTGCCAGAGACGGTTTTGCGGTCGTGGCGAACTATGCCGGCAGTGCCGACAAGGCGGCGGCCGTCGTGGCCGACATTGAATCTGCCGGTGGTTCAGCGTTGGCCGTGCAGGGCGATGTCGCGAACGAGGCGGATATGGAACGACTCTTTGCGACGACGCGCGAACGCTTCGGGCGCGTCGATGCTGTGGTCAACAGCGCAGGCATCATGCCGTACGCTCGCATTGACGTGAGTGAGTTGGCTGCCTTCGACAAGGTGATCGCCACCAATCTGCGTGGTGCCTTCATCGTGCTGGGGCTGGCGGCAAAGCATGTGGAAGAGGGCGGGCGCATCGTTGCGTTCTCGACGAGCGTGATCGTCAAGGCGTTTCCAACTTATGGTCCGTACATCGCCTCCAAGGCGGGCGTGGAGGGCTTGGTGCATGTGCTGGCGAACGAACTGCGCGGCCGCCGTGTGACGGTGAATGCCGTGGCGCCGGGGCCGGTGGCGACCGAACTCTTTCTCAATGGCAAGACCGAAGAGCAGATCGCCAACCTTGCCAAGCTGCCGCCGTTGGAGCGGCTGGGCACGACCGACGACATCGCGGGCGTCGTGTCTTTCCTGCTTGGGCCGGACGGTGGCTGGGTGAATGCGCAGGTGCTGCGCGCCAATGGCGGGTATGCCTGAGTAAACAAAAAGGGACGCGGCATGCCGCGTCCCTTTTTATGTCCGAGCGGAGCAGGACTCCGTCGCGCGCCTTACTGCGTGACGACCGGAATCTTGCCGATCTTGGCCTGCCATTCCTTCGGGCCGGTTTGGTGGACCGACGTGCCGGCGGAGTCAACCGCGACGGTGACGGGCATGTCCTTCACCTCGAATTCATAGATGGCTTCCATGCCGAGGTCGGCAAAGCCGAGCACCTTCGAACTCTTGATGGCCTTGGACACCAGATAGGCGGCGCCGCCCACCGCCATCAGATACACCGACTTGTGCTTCTTGATGGCTTCGATGGCCGTCGGGCCACGTTCGGATTTGCCGATCATGCCGAGCAAACCGGTCTGCGACAGCACCTGTTCGGTGAACTTGTCCATGCGCGTGGCGGTGGTGGGGCCGGCCGGGCCGACGACCTCGTCGCGCACCGGGTCAACCGGGCCGACGTAATAAATGAAGCGGCCGCGGAAGTCGACCGGCAGTTGCTCGCCCTTGTTGAGCATGTCGACGATGCGCTTGTGCGCGGCGTCGCGGCCGGTGAGCATCTTGCCGTTGAGCAGCAGCACGTCGCCCGGTTGCCACGAAGCGACTTCTTCGCGCGTGACCGTATCGAGATTCACGCGCTTGCCCTTCGAGCTGTCATAGGTCAGCGACGGCCAGTCATCCAGCGACGGCGCTTCGAGCGCCACGGGGCCGGAGCCATCCAGCGTGAAGTGGGCGTGACGCGTGGCCGCGCAGTTGGGAATCATCGCCACCGGCAGGCTGGCGGCGTGCGTCGGGTAGTCGAGAATCTTGACGTCGAGCACCGTGGTGAGGCCGCCCAGGCCTTGCGCACCGATACCGAGCGCATTGACCTTTTCCCACAGCTCGATGCGCAATTCTTCGATGCGGTTCGACGGGCCGCGCGCGATGAGTTCCGGCATGTCGATCGGGTCCATCAGCGATTCCTTGGCCAGCACCATGGCCTTTTCGGCGGTGCCGCCAATGCCGATGCCCAGCATGCCCGGCGGGCACCAGCCAGCGCCCATCGTCGGCACGGTCCTGAGCACCCAGTCGACGATCGAGTCCGACGGGTTGAGCATGACGAACTTGGATTTGTTCTCGGAGCCGCCGCCCTTGGCCGCCACCGTGATGTCAACCTTGTCGCCCGGCACCACTTCGTAGTGGATGACGGCCGGTGTGTTGTCGCGGCTGTTCTTGCGGGCGCCGGCTGGGTCCAGCAGGATCGAGGCGCGCAGCTTGTTGTCCGGGTCGTTGTAGGCGCGGCGCACGCCTTCGTTGATGGCGTCGTCGATCGAGCCGCTGAAACCTTCCCAGCGCACCTCCATGCCGACCTTGACGAAGATGGTGACGATGCCGGTGTCCTGGCACAGCGGGCGGTGGCCCTCTGCGCACATGCGTGAGTTGATCAGGATCTGCGCCATTGCGTCCTTGGCGGCCGGGCTCTGTTCCAGCTCGTAGGCGCGGGCGAGGTTCTTGATGTAGTCAACCGGGTGGTAATAGCTGATGTACTGCAGTGCGTTGGCGACGCTGTCGATCAGGTCGGCCTGGCGAATCGTACTCATGGGATCGGACCTTTAGTGGCTGGCGTTTTTGCTGGCGGTTTCGTCTTCTTGCAGGGCGGGGGCCATCAGGCGGTCGGTTGCCGCGATGGCCATGGCACTGAGCAGGAATACGACGTGTATGACCGTTTGCGCAATCAGGGTCTTCTCACTATGCGCGTCGGCGTTGATGAACGTCTTGAGCAGGTGGATCGACGAAATGCCGATGATGGCCGTGGCAAGCTTCACCTTGAGCACCGAGGCATTCACATGCGAGAGCCATTCCGGCTGGTCCGGATGGCCTTCGATATGCAGTCGCGAGACGAAGGTCTCGTAGCCGCCGACGATCACCATGATCAGCAGATTGGAGATCATTACCACGTCGATCAGGCCGAGCACGACCAGCATGATGGTGGTTTCGGTCAGCTTGCCGGCGTCCGTGCCGTAACCGACTGCCTGGGTGATGTGGTCGAGCGACTCGCGGTGGCCCATCGCGGCGCCAATGAGATCGACCAGTTCGACCCAGAAGTGCACGACGTATACGCACTGGGCCAGGATCAGCCCCACATAGAGGGGCAATTGCAGCCATCGGCTGGCAAAGATGAGTTGCGGCAGAGGCCGCATGCGCTTGTTGGGTTGCATGGCTTCGGCGGCTATGTTGCCGCTCGCATCGTTATGGAAAACCGCATGAGTATATCAGGCGACCCAACGGAGGCCGGAGTGGGCCTTACCGCATTGCACCATGAAAAAAGTACGATGTTACCGGTCGTAGTAAACGCCGGGAAAACGCTCAAAACGCCGTATTGAAGCGCCTTTCGGGCCGATGGGCGGTCGTCGTCATGCCGTTGGACTTCCTTCAGGTTTATGGCAGCATACGGCCGGAGCTTTCCTACCGGAACGCCCGAATAACTAGCAGGCCCGGCAGCTGCGGCGCACGGGCCTAGCAGAATGACCAAAGGATGTGGACAGATGCATGCCAACACGAGAAATACGTGGGCAGGGGGTCGTCGTTCCGGTTTCACCCTGCTTGAACTGCTGGTTGTTGTAGCGATCATCGGCCTATTGGCCGCCTACGTCGGTCCCAAATACTTTTCGCAGCTCGGCAAATCCGAGCAGAGCGTCGCCAAGGCGCAGATCGAAGCCTTCGCCAAGGCGCTCGACACCTATCGGCTCGACGTCGGACGCTATCCCACCACGTCGGAAGGGCTCTCGGCACTCCTGAACAAACCGGCCAGCGCCAATCGCTGGAACGGGCCCTACCTCCAGAAAGACGTGCCGCTCGATCCGTGGGGTAAGGCCTACGGCTACAAGAGCCCTGGGGCGCGCGGCAAAGACTTTGACATCATCTCGTACGGCAGTGACGGTCAGCCCGGCGGGACTGATACCGCAGCCGACATTACCAACTAAGCAACGGGTCAACTGCAATCATGCAGTTCGAAATTCGTGCGCTCGGTACCAGCGGGCAGATGCAGACGGTACGGCTCGAAGCCGAAGACGCCGCTGCGGCCCATCGCGCGGCACAGGCGCAGCGACTCACGCCCGTGACTGTCAAGGCACTGGGGCAAGGGCGCGCCCGCCGTCGTGGGCGTGGCGCGTTCTCGCTGGTGATGTTCAGCCAGGAGTTGCTGGCGCTGCTTGAAGCTGGCTTGTCGCTGGTCGAAGGGCTCGAAGCGCTCATCGAAAAAGAGAGCAATGAATCCTCTCGCGCCATCATGGCCGCGTTGATTACGCGCATGCGCGAGGGGCTGCGTTTTTCCGACGCCGTTGCCCAGCAACCCGAACACTTTCCGCCGTTGTTCATCGGCATCGTCAAGGCAGCCGAACGCACCAGCGACCTGCCGCAGGCGCTCGCGCGCTACGTGGATTACCAGACGCGTGTCGAGCAGGTCCGCAGCCGCATCGTCAGCGCGCTGATCTATCCGTGCGTGCTGTTCTCGGTCGGCGGCATGGTGGCGTTGTTCCTCATGGCGTACGTCGTGCCCAAGTTCGCATCGGTCTACAAGGACAGTGGGCGCGATCTGCCGTGGATGTCGAAGCTGTTGCTGGGCTGGGGCGATTTTCTCTCGGCGCACGCAATGCCCGTTGGCATTGTCGTGGCATCGATCATCGCGCTGATCATGTACACACTGCGTCGGATCACGCGCGAAGGGCGCTGGTCGCAACTGGCCGCGCGCGTGCCGGGGATCGCAGAACGTGCGCGCATTCTTGAGCTATCACGCATGTACCTCACCTTGGGCATGCTGCTTGAAGGCGGCATCACCATCCTGACGGCGCTCGACATGGTAAGCGGCACGGTGGCGCCGGACTCCCGCGCGAAGCTGGTTGCCGCGCGTGGCGAGATCGCCAATGGCGAACCGGTCTCCAGAGCATTCGAGTTGCATGGGCTGTCGACGCCCATCGCACTGCGCATGCTGCGTGTGGGCGAACGCTCCGGGCAGCTCGGCGCCATGCTGACGCGATCCGCATTGTTCTACGAAGGCGAAAGCGCGCGCTGGATCGAGCGTTTTTCCAAAGTGTTCGAGCCTGCGCTGATGGCCTTCATCGGCATCGTCATCGGGCTGATCGTGGTGCTGTTGTATATGCCGATCTTTGACCTGGCGGGCTCGCTGCAATGAACGCGCCGCTCAACGATCCGGACCCGGCCACCATGCTCGACGCCGCCACGCTGGCGCGCGGGCGCGCCGCTGCACTGGCGAGCGGGCGCGGTGCCATGAATGAACTCGAAGCCATTACCGGATTGCCATCGCGCGATCTGTTGCGTGCCGTGGCCACGCGCCTGCGTTATGCCGTGATCGAAACCGCCGACATGCTCGATTGCGTGCCGGCCTTCGACGTGTTGCCGCTGGCCCGTGCGCAGCAGCGCCACTGCGTCATGCTGCGCCAGGGCGACGCAATGATCGCTGCTGTCTCCGACCCGTTCGATTCAGACCTGCAAGTGTGGCTGGAGAACATTGCGCACCGCGCGCTGGAATACCGGCTTGCGCTGGATGGCGACATCCTCGCGTATCTGTCGAAGCAGGAAGAATCCATGCGCGCCATGGATAGCCTGCTTGCCGACGCCGATACAGACCGGCGCGACGGCAAGGCGCTGGAGAGTCTGTCTTTCGCGTCGGTTTCGGACGCCACGAGCCCGGCCGTCAAACTGGTCAACTCCACGCTGTACGACGCACTCAAGATCGGCGCCAGCGACATCCACCTTGAGTCAACGGCGTCCGGCATGGTATCGAAATACCGCATCGACGGCGTGCTGGACGAGGTTGCCAAGATTCCCGGCGTGGCGCTGGCCGAGCAGATCATCTCGCGCATCAAGGTGCTGTCGGAGCTGGACATTGCGGAACGTCGTGTGCCGCAGGACGGCAGCTTCCGCGTCGAGGCGCGCGGGCGCGAGATCGACCTGCGCGTGTCGATCATGCCGAGCATTCATGGCGAAGACGCCGTCATCCGTATTCTCGACAAGCGTGCCATGGTCGAGCAGTACGGTTCGCTGTCGCTCGATGCCACGGGCATGGATGCGCGCACGCTCACGATCCTGCGACGACTCGTGCAAGAGCCGTACGGCATGGTGCTGGTGACGGGGCCGACGGGTTCGGGCAAGACCACCACGCTGTACGGTGCGCTATCCGAAATCAATAGCGGCCGCGACAAGATCATCACCATCGAAGACCCGGTCGAATACCAATTGCCGGGCATCCTGCAGATTCCGGTCAACGACAAGAAAGGGCTGACGTTCGCGCGCGGGCTGCGCTCGATCCTGCGCCATGACCCGGACAAGATCATGGTTGGCGAGATCCGCGACAAGGAAACCGCCGAGATCGCCGTGCAATCGGCGCTTACCGGGCACCTTGTGTTGTCAACGGTGCATGCCAACAACGTCTATGACGTGTTCGGGCGCTTCCATCACATCGGCGTCAACCTGTACTCATTCGTCTCCGCCCTCAATGGTGTGACAGCACAGCGTCTGGTGCGATTGAACTGCCGCCACTGCGCTACACCCTACGAGCCTGACGAAGACGAGCTGGCGGCGGCGTCGCTCACGCGCGGCGCGGTCGATGGCTATCGATTCATGCGAGGGCGCGGCTGTGGCGATTGCCGCGGTACAGGCTACCGTGGCCGCAAGGCCATCGCTGAAGTCCTGATGATGAATCCGGAAATTGCCGAGCTGATCGTGGAACGGCGCTCGGTAAGGCAGATCATGGACGCTGCGCGCCGTGGCGGCACGCGCAGTCTGTTTGAAGAGGCGCTGGCGCTGGTCGCTCGCGGCGAGACGAGTCTGGAGGAGGTGCGGCGTGTCACGCTGGCGTCCTGAACGGCTCTCCATGGGTATCGACGCCGACGGCATTGCCATGAGCGCGTGGCGCGGACGCAGTTGGCAACTTGCCGCACAGTTGTCGCTTGACGATTACCGGGGCGCTTCCGAAGCCAATCACGATTGGGCGCCGGCCGTGTCGGCGGCCATGGCGCAGACCAAGGTGAAGCGCGGCGTGCTGGATGTGACGTTGGCCGACGCGTTGGCGCGCTATTGGCTGGTCAACGTGCCGGACGGTATCTCCAGCCTGAACGAACTCCGCGCGCTTGCGGCCAGTCGCTTCGAGGCGCTCTTCGGCGAGGTCGCTAGCCAGTGGCATATTGAAGCGGACTGGCATGCCTCGGGCCGAATCCTGGCGGTGGCCGTGCCGCGTGCGCTCACGCTGGCACTTGGCGAAGGCGCGGCGCGCGCGGGCTGGAGGCTCGACTCTGTCGTACCGGCCGCAGTGCGGACCATGAACCGCCACGCTGCCCGCATACCGGATGACGCGTGGCTGGTCGTGTTCGGACGCGCTCAATACCTTGCCGTTCTGCTCAACGGCGGTGTGCCGGCATTTGTGCGCCAACTCCGCTGCGAGGCCAGCTCGACGGTGGACGACATCGTGTCGCGGCTGGAAACCGAATGCCTGCGCGGCGGATACGCGATGCCTGCCAAGGTCGTGTTCGGGGGCGCGGTGCCGTTTGCAGCCGAGGCCGACCCTCAACGCGACTGGCAGGCGGTAGTGCTGGAACGCGGTCTGCCTGATGCTGCCCGTGACAATGCACCGAGCATGGTCCTGGCGCTCGAAGGAGCGCGCACGTGAGGCCCGTGCGGATCGACTTTTCTGGCCGCTCACGTGCGCTGGCGCTCGATTCACATCGCACAGCCCACCGTATTGCGGCTGCTTTGCTGGTCATCGGTGTGGTGATGCTGGCTTCCGGTGCAGCGGTGGCCTGGAAGCTCTCCCAGAAAACCACTCAAGTGAATGAGACCGCCGCACGCCTGCAGGCCGCGCGCGATGCGGCCGACCCGACGGCCAACGCACAGGCCGTTCAACTGTCACCGGACGATGCGGAACTCGTGGCCGGGGCCGTGGCGGGGCTGAACTACCCGTGGGCCAACATCATGAGCAATCTGGAGCGTTCGCTGACGCCGGGTGTGTCGATGATTTCCATCGAGCTGGGCGTGGCGCGACAGAGCGTGAAGATGGTCATCGACGCGCCGGACATCGATCATGCGATTCCTTATGTCGATGGCATCCGCCATGACCCGATGTTCGCTCAGGTCACGCTCGTCAAGCAGGAGGTGGTCAACCTCGGCGACAACGTGACGGCCATGCGCTTTACGCTGGAAGCGCCGACCACCACACCAGTCGGGGCATCGCGCGGGGAGGCTGCGCGATGAAGCGCCTGTCACGTATCGACGGCGCAAAAGTGCGCTTGTGGCTTGAGATCACCTGGCGGCGCGAAGGCCTGTTGCCCTTCCTTGCCGTGCTGGCAATGGTCGCGGGTTTCTTTGCCTGGGGCGTGTCGGTGCCTCGCGCGTCGCATGAACTGGCGCAAGTACAGGCTCGCTTGAGCCGCACGCAAACACAACCGGCGGAAGCCCGGCCGGCGCTGCCGCCCGCGCAGGCCTTCCAGGCGCGTCTGTCCGATCCCGAAAAAACCAGCCAGGCATTGCGTCGGATATTTGCGTTGGCCGCCGAGCATGGTGTGTCGGTCTCGCAGGCGGATTACCGGCGTGTCGTCAATCGCAATGCCAACGGCAGTCGCCTGCCCGTGGCGCAGTTGCAGATCGCATTGCCCGTGCGTGGGCAGTACGCGGCGATCAAGCGGTTTTCGCTGGGCATCCTGACGGACGTGCCGTCCTTGTCGATCGACCAGATGACGCTCAAGCGGCAGTTTGCGACATCCAACGTGGTGGACGGTCAGCTCTACCTGAGCATTTGGGAGCGTACGCCGGAGAACGCCCCATGAAGGTCAATCGCCGGCTGCTGATGTTGGGCGCCTTGCTGCTGGTGGCTGCATGGCTGGCCCTCTTTGGGGACAAGACGCCGTCCGGCACGGTGGCCGAACCCGTGGCCCGCGCCGCGCCGCCGGCACCGTCGGTGGCCGCGGCTGACCCCGCGCCGACGGAAGACACGGCGGCAATCGAACAGCCCGTGCCCCGTAGCGCGGTTGTCGCCGCACCGGCGACGGCGGAAGAGTCGGATCTGTTCGCGCCGGAGTTCGTTCCGAAACCGCCGCCACCGCCGCCGCCGCCCCCGCAACAGGCGCCACCGCCGCCTGTGTTGAAGCTGAGCTTCATTGGCAAACAACTGGCGGACGGTAAGTGGGCGGCGTTCTTTGAGCGCAATGGGCAAGTATTGGTGGGTCACGAAGGGACCGTGCTCGATGAGTACCGGCTCGACGCGATCCGTGACAACGAAGTGGTCGTGACCGATCAGCAGAACCGAGTGACGCACATCATCCCGACAGAGGGTGTACAACAATGAGATGTGGATTCTTGCAGCGTTTGCATGTGCCCGTTCTGGGCCTGATGCTGGTACTGCTCGCCGCCTGCGCCATGCAGCCTTTGCGCACGGAGCTGGAGCAGGGCAAGACGTACATGGACCAGGGCCGCTACCAGGACGCCTACACCACGCTCAAGAGCGTGTATGAACAGGCGCCCAACAACGCCGAAGTGCGGGCCGCATTCCTGTCCGCGCGCGAACGCTTGGGTACGGCACTGCTCACGCGCGGCGACGAGGCCATGGGGCAAAAGCGCTGGGCGGATGCCGAAAGCCTGTACGGGCAGGCCAGCGTGATCAGCGGATTTGGCGATCGTGCGCTGGTACGCATGCGCAGCCTGCAAGCCGCCATCGATGCTTCAGCCCCTAAACCGCTGCCGCCGCCCGCGCCAGTCGATCCTTTTGTTGAAGCGATGCAAAAGCGCGTGTCGTTGCAGTTCCGCGACGCGTCGATCCGTTCGATCTTCGACGTGCTGTCGAAAACATCGGGCCTCAACATCATCGTCGACCGCGACGTGCCGGCGGGATTGAAGACCACGGTCTTTCTGAACAACACGACGGTCGAGAGTGCCATCAAGAAGATCGTGATGACTTCGCAACTGGCTACGCGCCAGTTCGACGACAACACTTTGCTCGTGTACCCGGACCAACCGACCAAGCAGCAGGACTACCAGCAGTTGGTGGTGAAGAGCTTTCACCTGGGTAACGCCGACGCCAAAGCCGTGGCCAACAGCCTGAAGACGGTGCTGCGATTCCGTGACGTAGTGGTCGACGACAAGCTCAACATGATCGTCATGCGCGACACGCCCGAGGCGATCCGCATGGCGGAGAAGCTCGTCGCCATGCACGACGTGCCCGAGCCCGAAGTGATGCTGGATGTCGAGATCCTCGAAGTCAGCCGTTCGCTGTTGCAGGACCTGGGCGTTGAATGGCCGTCGCAACTGCAGCTCAACGCGCTGCCGTTCCAACTGCAAAGTGGGTCGAGCTTCGACACGACCGTGCCGCTCACGCTGCGTGATCTCATGCAGCTCACGCCCGGCCGCATCGGTGCGACGGTGGGGCCGATGAACATCAATGCACACGCCACCGATGGCGATGTCAGCCTGCTGGCGAACCCGCGCATCCGTGCCAAGAACAGAGAGAAGGCCAAGATCCTTATCGGCGAGCGCGTGCCCAATATCAGTTCGACGGCAACGTCAACGGGCTTTGTCAGCGAGAACATCAACTACGTGGACGTGGGTCTCAAGCTCGACGTCGAGCCGCAGGTGTTCCCGGGCAATCAGGTCGTCATCAAGCTGGCGCTTGAGGTGAGCAACATTCTCGACACCACGCAGACCAAGAGCGGCACGCTGGCGTACCGCATCGGCACGCGTAACGCGTCAACGGTGCTGCGCCTGAAGGACGGTGAAAACCAGATCCTCGCCGGCCTGATTCAGGACGAGGACAGCAAGTCGATGTCGAAGGTGCCGGCGCTGGGCGACATACCGATCCTGGGACGCTTGTTCGGCAGTCAGCACGACGAAAAGAAGAAGACCGAAATCGTGCTCTCGATCACGCCACATCTGATTCGCGCTATTGATCGGCCGTCGGCTGCGTCGGCCCAGTTCGACGCTGGCACGGTCACCGGTATCCGAGGTCATCGCGCCGAAAACGAAGCCGGGGCAGGGCAGGACGCGGCCGCGACGTCGGAGAACGACAGCGGCAACAACAACGGGCAGCGCCAGCAGGGCAATCAATACAATCAGAATAACCAGGGCAACGGCTTCAACACCTCGTCCCAGCAAAGCGGCATGCGCACCAACCGCGACGAGCCATGAGTCTCGCGCAAAGAATCGCCGCACGCGCACGCAGGCGTGATCCGGGCGGCTTCACATTGGTGGAGCTGCTGGTGGTCATGGCAATCATCGCGTTGCTGCTGACGCTGGCCGTGCCGCGTTACTTCAACAGTCTGGACCGCTCGAAGGAGAGCGTGCTGGCTGAGAACCTGCGCACGACGCGCGAGACCATCGACAAGTTCTACGCCGACCAGGGGCGCTACCCCGATTCGCTCGACGAACTCGTCAAGCAGAAATACCTGCGCGGCCTTCCCTACGACCCCGTTACCGACAGTACGCAGACCTGGGTCATCATCTCGCCCGAGTCCCCGTATCGCGGGCAGGTCTACGACATCAAGAGCGGCGCGCGCGGGAGCACCAAGCAGGGCAAGGCGTATTCGGCGATGTAAAAAGCGGCCGTCACGCCAATGCCGTGACGGCCGATCAATGTCCCGAGAATGCCGGGGCTGCGTATGAACGTTGCGAGCAATCAGTCGAAGGCGATGCGGACGCACCGCCACTCGCGTTCGATACGGTCGCTCAGGTAGCGGCCCGCTTGCAGATCGATTCGTCGTGCTTCTTGCGGGGGGAGCAGTAGCGTCAATTCGCGCTGAACGGGCGGACATGTGCCGGTCGCGACGACTTCAACGGTGACGCGCTCGCTGTCCGTGCCCACCGTTACCTGCCACGCACCATGCTGTCCTTGACGATAGGCCTGGCTTTGTCCGTCATCCTCGAAGCAGACCTCTACCTGCCGGCCAATACCGCGCGTCGGGAAGATCGCGAAAGCGCGTTCATCCGCGGCTTGTCCGAAGTGCTGTTCGGCGATGTTCAGCGGCACGATGGCGCCTTCACGCACTAACAGTGGCGGGTGATTCCATGGTGCTGACAATTCGATGTCTTGTCCGCCGTCGTAGTAATCGCCCAGCCACCAGTCGTACCAACCTGTGCCTGCGGGTAGGTACACGCGCCGCATGCTCGCACCTTCTTCCACCACGGAAGCCACCAGCAGGCGATCGCCGAGCAGCATGTCGTCATTGTCATCGAAGCAGCGCGCATCGTCGGGGAAGGCGTAATGCGTCGGTTGAATGATGGGCACATAGTCGCTATGTGAGCGCCACAGCAAATCGTACAGATACGGCAGCAATCGATACCGTAGTTGGATGAGGTCCCGGATGTGATGTGTGATCGCGGGGTACATCCAAGGTTCGTTGGCAGTGCCGTCGTCGTTCCACGAATGGATCGAGAAGCGCGGCAGAAAAATGCCGTGCTGTACCCAGCGCAGGAATAGTTCTGGGCTGGGGCGAGGACCGGAAAAGCCGCCGATGTCGTGCCCGGTATTCGAGACGCCCGACATGGCGAGCCCTAGCGCCATCTTGATGTTGTACCTGAGCGTCTCCCACGACGTGTAATTGTCGCCTGACCAGGTTTGCACGTAGCGCTGCATGCCTGCCGCTCCTGCGCGCGAGACGAGGTAGGGGCGCTCGTGTGGCGCGTGCTCCTGTTGTGCGCGCCGCGAACTCTTGAGCATCAACAGCGTGTGCAGCGGTTTGGCTTCGCGTGCGGGGAAAGGCGCGTCAACGCCATGCGCCAGTGCAGTGCGGCTGAGTACCTCGAACTCGTTGTTGTCGTTCCAGGTGGCGGCGATGCCGTAGTCCAGCAAGCTGTCCTTGACCCGTGCGCGCCACCATTGGCGCGTGGCTGGATTGGTGAAATCCAACAGGGCGCCAGCTTCATCCCAGAACTGTACGGTGTCGGGACTGCCGTCCGGTTGGTGGATGAACAGGCCCGCCGCCCGAGCCTCTTCAAATCGCGGGTGATCATGCAGCAGGCACGGTTTGATGTTGGGGCATAGCTTGACTCCATGGTCGAGATACTTCTGGACGAAGCCTTTTGGGTCCGGGAATTTCTTGCGATTCCAGTTGAAGACGTAGCGCCTGCCGTCGATGGAGGTGTAGCCCGATGACAGATGGAACGAGTCGCACGGGATATCGTGTTCGCGGCAATCCTTGAGAAAATCGTCCATGCGTGTCTGAGCGTCGGGCGCGTCGGTATACGCCATGGTTGAGCCTGAATACCCCAGGCTCCAGCGCGGGGTGAAGGCAGGGCGCCCGGTCAGCCATGTTTGGCGTCTGGTGATTTCGGGCATCGTATCGCCCGCGATGAAGTAGAACATCGAGATCGCCGAAATCAGCCACGAAGTAACGGTAGTGGCCGTGGTAGTTGTTCATTTCTCTACCCATGTCGAAGGTGCAGTCCGACAGCGTGTCGTAGAACAGACCAAAAGCCACACGCGTATTTGGCTGGTAGGTCAGGTAGAAAGGGATGTGCTTGTACAGCGGATCGGTGCTGCGCGCGCTGTAGCCCATGGCATCCAGATTGCAGAGGCGATAGCTGCGGCCATGGCGATTGGCTTCTCCCGCCCGCTCCCCGAGACCGTAGTAAATCTCGTCCGCCGAGCGCTTGAGGTAGTGATAGACGCGATCGTCCCAGCCGCCGAAGTTATAACTCTGCGTGGGGCGGTCTTCGGCGGCGATGTACCAGCGCCCATCTTTGAGTACCGACCACTGGCAGGACAGCCCCGTCAGTGCGATGCGCAGGCTGATGCGGGCCGTAGCGAGTTCCAGATGGTCCGAACTCTCAGCCAGTGTGAAATCGGGCAGCGAAAAGCCATTCAGGTCGAAGCGGTCACGCCCTTCGTCTGGCAGGTCTTCAGCCCCCGGTGCGATCGCCCAGGTGCGCGGGTGGCGCGGACTACCGTGCGGCAGCACCATGACACGCACGATGTCCTCTTCGAGCACAAATATGTGAGCGACGTGCCCTTGCGGGCTGGCGAGTGTGAGTTGGTTGCCTTGGCGGGACTGTAGGGCGAAATGGGGCAATGTCAGCATGAGTCGATTCCTCGCGTACGGCCGGTAAGCCGAAACGATCGTTGAAGGGTGGGTGTGATGGCGTGCCACGAGGTTCGTGGCACGTGTCTTTATCCGGTCTTGCCTAACAGGAGTTCTGGCAGCCAGAGGGAGAGAGCCGGCACGTAAGTGATCAGCATGAGTGCGGCGATTTCGAAGGCGAACATGGGCAGCAAGGGGCGCGTCAGTTCGGCCAGCGACACACGCGAGACGCGCGCAGTCACGAATAGCGTGCTACCCACGGGCGGTGTAGCGATTCCGATGCACAGGTTGAAGACGATGATGATGCCGAAGTGCACCGGCGAGATGCCCAGTTGTATTGCCACGGGCAGGAAAATCGGCGTGAAGATCAGCAGTCCCGGTGTGATGTCCAGGAACATGCCCAGGACCAGCATCAGCACGTTGAACATGAACAGCAACGTGTATGGATTGTCCGAAACGCCAATGATTGCGTTGGCAATCGCCTGGACAGATCCGGTGCTTGCCAAAAGCCATGACATAGTCATCGATACACCGACCATCAACATGACTACGGCTGTGCCGACCGAAGCATCCAGAATGCTGCGTGCCAGATTTCGCCACGATAGGCTGCGGTAGAAGAACTTGCCGAGGATGAAGGTGTGAACCGCTGCGACGCCGGCTGCTTCGGTGGCGGTGAAGATTCCGCCCACGATGCCGCCCATGACGATCACGATCATGGCCAGCGCCGGCAGGGCACGAAGGGAAATGGCCAGTGATTCACCCAGTGAGTAACGATGAACTTCTCGCGGGAGATCACCCCGCATGGCGAGGATCCAGAGCCAGGTCATGGCCGACAGCGCCATGATCATGCCGGGGATATATCCGGCCACGAAGAGCACGTCAACCGGTGTGCCGCCGGAGATTAGCGAATACACGATGAGTGCGCCGGACGGCGGGATCAGCAGACCGCAAGGGGAAGACGCCACGTTGGCCGCTGCGCAGATCGGCATGTTGTAGCCGGCCTTGCGCTGCAGGGGGGACATGACTGAGCCGACCGCCGCAGCGCTGGCCACGGCTGAACCCGAGATGGCACCGAATAGCGCATTGGCCACGACAGTGATCTGGGCCAGCGAACCAGGCAGCCAGCCGACGAGAACCTTGGCAAGATCGATCAGGCGTGCCGCAATGCCGCCTGTGTTCATGATGCTGCCCGCGAGAATGAACAGTGGGATCGCGACGAGTGTGAAGCTATCCAGGCTGGATGCGATCCGCTGGGCGGAGACGATCAACGCCGCGTCGATGGACGGTGTCACCGTAAGCAACGCCAAGAGGGTGCCCACACCAATACAAAAGCTGACGGGCACACCGAACAGCAACAGGACCGTGAAGACGATGCAGAGAATCCACAATGCGCCACTCATGCGGGAATCTCCTTGTTGATGTGCTCGACGGCTTGGTCAACCTCGTTTGCTGCCTTGGCGCGTTCGGGCGCGACGAGAATGACGATCTGGTAGAACACGATGGCGACGCCGGCAATCGGAATACACAGGTACACCCAACCCATGGGCATCTCGAGTGTGGCGGACAGTTGTTCGACGTCGAACGCGCGCAGTACCAACTTGCCTCCGCCGTAGATGAATACGGCAACGCTAAACACCAATACGATGAGTGCGACGACGCGTACATGCGTTCGGAGTGCTGCGCCAGAGAGCTTTTCCTCGAGCATGGAGTACGCCATATGCTCGATGCGCCCGCAGGCGTAGGCCGTGCCGAGCAGACTTAGCCAGATGACGGCAAAGCGAGATGTTTCTTCAGTGAAGATGGCCGGGTCATTGAGCGCGTAGCGGGTGACGACTTGCCACAGCACACATAGCGTCAACGTAACGAAACAAGCGACGAGTCCCGCTTGCAGTACGCGATCGAGCGCAGTCTTGATCTTGAAAAGCATGGGAATGCCTCCTTGGCGTCAACCCGCGACAGCGCTGGTCAACGCGCTGCAGCGGTGAGTTACTTGACGGCGGAGATCTGGTCGAGCAGCGAGGCGATCTTGGTGTTCTTCCGCTCGGTGTCGATCATGGGCTTAACCTTGGCAACGAATGGCGCCTTGTCCACAGTGACAAACTTGACGCCCATCTTCTCGGCTTTGGCGCGTTCGGCCAGTTCAAAGTCGGCCCAGAGTTTTTTCTGCAACTCGAACGACTCTTTGGCGGCAGCGCGAATGGCATCCCGCTGTGGCTTCTTCAGCGTGTTCCACTTGGTGGCTGATATCACCAGCACGTCGGGCACGATCTGGTGTTCGTCCGTCGAGAAGAACTTGGTGACTTCACCATGTCGCCCACTGGTCAATGCAGTCAGGTTGTTCTCGGCGCCGTCAACGACGCCCATTTGCAGGGCCGAGTACACCTCGCCCCATGGCATGGGCGTGGGCGACGCTCCCAGCGCCCGGATCATCTTGATGGTGGTTGGACTTTGCTGGATGCGGATCTTCATGCCCTTGAGGTCGTCGGGCGTATTGATCGGCTTCTTGGCATAAAAGCTGCGCGAGCCAGAATCGTAGAAAGTCAGCCCCACAAACCCCTTGCCTGTCGATGCCGCCAGGATCGAATCCCCGACAGCGCCTTGGACTACGTTGAAGAAGTGGTCCTTGTTGCGAAAGACATATGGCAGGTTGAAGACCTTGTATTCCAGCACGAATGTCTCCAGTGGGGCCGCGTTAGCCTTGGTCATCTCCAGGACGCCGTTCTGCACCTGCTCAAGTAGTTCGCGCTCTTGTCCGAGTTGGCCGTTGGGAAACACCGTGATCTCGATTTCCCCGTTGGTCCTTTGCTTGACCGCGTCGGCGAAGTGCTTCATCGCAATATGCACTGGGTTGTCTTCCGGTAGGCCGTGTGCCAAGCGCATCTTCTCGGCGGCCTGCGCCGGAGCGTGGGAAAACACAACTGCCAGCGAGGCGGCTAGCAGTCCGCGAGTGGCCAGTCTTAGGGTTTTGATCATGGATGTCTCCTTTGCATACGTTTTGTGCCGCGCGACATATCGTCACCAATTTGAGTTGGAAGAGGGTGGGACCTGTCGACGCTGAAGAGAAGCTAGCAATCTCTCCGAAACGGAGGCAAAGGGTTTTGCTGAAAGGAATTGCAGGACTGTTGCGAGAACAACCCTCTTGCGTGGTCCAACGCTTGATCTAATGGCGATGTCTTAACGCGCAAGCATTTTCACGAGGATTTCGTCTTGTCGGGAAAGTTGAAAATCCGTCAGTTGGCCGAACACACAGGGCTCTCGATCAGTACGGTTTCGCGCGTGCTGGCGGGCAAAGGAAACGTCAGCGCGCACGCGAAGGAAAAAGTCCTGAACTGTGCCCGCATGCAGGGCGTGTTACAGGATCTGTCATTGGGTCGCCTGCTGTTCCGCACCGTGACGATCTTCGCGCCGCAGAGGGCTTTCGACGTTCGCATGGATATCTTCTATTTCAAGGTCATCGAGGGTGTGCGTGAGGCTGTGGCTTCCTATGACACACGCGTGACCTACAACGCACTCGAAGAGCGTGATTGTGACGTTGCTCTGTTTCTGAAGAGAATATCGGACCCCTCAGTCGAGGCCGCAATCCTGCTCGGTATCGACGATCCAGTCGTCCACGAGATGGCTGCTGACATCGGAAAACCGTGTGTGCTCGTTAATTGCCGGGACACCACTCTTCGGCTCGATGCGGTGTTGCCTGATCATCAATCGATAGGCCAGTTCGGCGCGGGATGGCTCATTGAGCAAGGGCATCATGACATTCTCAATGTGCAATGCCTGCGGCGTTCGACGATGGAGCGACGCCTCGCCGGGATTCGTGACGCCTTCGCCGCGGCCAACGTGCCATTTGTCGAGACGCGCAACCTGATCACCACGAGCGGGTTTGGCGCGGAAGAGACGCGACAGGCGGTACTTGATCACTTCGCCCATCTGCCCCGGAATCGATATCCGACGGCCATTCTTGCGGGAGGGGATTTCATGGCCGCTGGCGCAATGAAGGCGGTGCGTGAGCTGGGGCTGGTGGTGCCGCGAGATATCTCTGTGATGAGTGTGGATGGCTTCAACCTTGCGCAAGTCAACGATGTGGCGCTCACGTCCATGCACGTGCCGCGCAGCGAATTGGGCTTTGAGGCGATCCGCGTCCTTCAACAACGCCTCGCCCGGTCAGATAGACCTTTCTGTACGCTTCTGCTCAATGGCCAGTTGATGGTGCGTGATTCCGTGCGTCGCTTGGGGCGCCGCGTCGAACACACGCGTGGGGCACAACAGGATTACGGCCTGTACGGCGACTGAGGCCGGGGCTGGGGAGGGCGAATATGGTCTTCACAAAAACAAAGCCACCCGAGGGTGGCTTTGTTCTGTGTTGATGACGAAGCTCAGGACGGCTTGCGAAAGTGGATCTCGCCGCCCTCGGCGTCGACCACCACGGTGTCCTTGGCACCGAAGCGGCCTTCGAGGATCTCCTTGGCCAGCGGGTTCTCGATGTGCTCCTGGATCGCCCGCTTGAGCGGACGCGCGCCATAGATAGGGTCGAAGCCCGACTTGGAGATTTCGAGCAGTGCCGGGTCGGACACCATCAGGCCGATTTCCAACCGCGCCAGCCGTTTCTGCAGGTATTCCAACTGGATGCGAGCGATCGACTGGATATGCTCGTTCGCCAGCGCGTGGAACACCACGACCTCGTCGATGCGGTTGATGAACTCGGGGCGGAAGAAGGTCTTCACCTCGCTCATGACGGCCGCCTTGACGGCGTCATAAGGCTCGTGGCTCATCGACTGGATCATCTGGCTGCCCAGGTTCGAGGTCATCACGATCACCGTGTTCTTGAAGTCGACCGTGCGCCCCTGGCCGTCTGTCATGCGCCCGTCGTCGAGCACCTGCAGCAGCACGTTGAACACGTCCGGGTGCGCCTTTTCGACTTCATCGAAGAGGATCACCGAGTATGGCTTGCGGCGAACCTGTTCCGTCAGATAGCCGCCTTCTTCGTAGCCCACGTATCCCGGCGGCGCGCCGATCAGACGTGCCACGGAGTGCTTCTCCATGAATTCGCTCATGTCGATGCGAATAAGGTGGTCTTCCGAATCGAACAGGAATTCCGCCAGCGTCTTGCATAGTTCGGTCTTGCCCACGCCGGTCGGCCCGAGGAACAGGAACGATCCGTACGGACGGTTCTCGTCGGCGAGTCCGGCGCGTGAACGGCGGATCGCGTCCGACACGAGGCGCACGGCCTCATCCTGACCGACCACGCGCGTATGCAGGTGGTCTTCCATCTTGAGCAGCTTGTCGCGCTCGCCCTGCATCATCTTCGACACGGGGATGCCCGTGGCGCGCGAGACGACTTCGGCGATTTCTTCCGCGCCGACCTGCGTGCGCAGCAGCTTGTTGGCTTTCTTCTCGCCACCACCGGCTTCCGCTGCCTTGAGCTGCGCTTCCAGTTTGGGCAGTTCGCCGTATTGCAGTTCGCTCATTTTCTGCCAGTCGCCGCGGCGCTTGGCTTCTTCCATCTGCACACGTACCTTTTCGATGGCTTCCTTGATGTGCTGGCTGCCGGCGACCTGTGCTTTTTCCGCCTTCCAGATTTCGTCGAGGTCGGCGTATTCGCGTTCGAGCTTGGTGATCTCTTCTTCGATCAGGCCAAGGCGGCGCTGCGAGGCTTCGTCCTTTTCTTTCTTGACGGCTTCGCGCTCGATCTTGAGCTGGATGATCCGACGGTCGAGCTTGTCCATCGATTCCGGCTTGGAGTCGATTTCCATCTTGATGCGCGCGGCCGCTTCGTCGATCAGGTCGATGGCCTTGTCCGGCAGAAAGCGATCTGTGATGTAGCGGTGCGACAGTTCCGCCGCCGCGACGATGGCCGGGTCGGTGATGTCCACGCCGTGGTGCAGTTCGTACTTTTCTTGCAGGCCGCGCAGGATGGCGATGGTCGACTCTACTGACGGTTCATCGACGAGTACCTTTTGAAAGCGGCGTTCGAGTGCGGCGTCTTTTTCGATGTACTTGCGGTATTCGTCCAGCGTGGTCGCGCCAATGCAGTGCAGCTCACCACGCGCCAAGGCGGGCTTGAGCATGTTGCCGGCATCGATGGCGCCTTCGGCCTTGCCTGCGCCGACCATGGTGTGGATCTCGTCGATGAAGACGATGATGCGGCCTTCTTCTTTGGCGATATCCGCCAGCACAGCCTTGAGGCGTTCCTCGAATTCGCCACGATATTTGGCGCCAGCCAATAGCGAGGCCATGTCGAGCGAGAGCACACGCTTGCCCTTGAGGGTTTCGGGCACCTCGTCGTTGATGATGCGCTGTGCCAGCCCTTCGACGATGGCGGTCTTGCCCACGCCGGGCTCGCCGATCAGCACCGGGTTGTTCTTGGTGCGACGCTGCAGGATCTGAATGGCACGGCGGATTTCGTCGTCGCGGCCGATGACCGGGTCGAGCTTGCCCGAACGGGCGCGTTCGGTCAGGTCGAGGCAGTATTTCTTGAGCGCCTCGCGTTGCGATTCCGCGTCCTGGCTGCCCACGGAGGCACCTCCGCGAACGGCTTCGATGGCGGCTTCCAGCGCCTTGCGGTTGGCGCCGTGTTCGCGCAGCAGCCGGCCGGTTTCGCCTTTGTCATCGACGACGGCGAGCAGGAACATCTCGGTGGCAATGAACTGATCGCCACGTTTTTGCGCCTCGCGGTCGGTCACGTTGAGCAGATTGCCCAGGTCGCGGCCGACTTGTATGTCGCCGCCCGTGCCCTGTACCTGCGGCAGGCGTGCAAGCCCGCGATCGAGCGCCGTGCGCAGCGGCGGCACATTCACGCCGGCGCGGGCGAGTAGCGAACCCGTGCCGCTGTCATCGTCATCGAGCATGGCCAGCAACAGGTGCTGAGGTTCGATGTATTGGTTCTCATTGCCGACGGCGATGCTCTGCGCTTCCTGCAGTGCCTGCTGAAATTTGGTGGTCAGCTTGTCGATTCGCATGTGGGTAACCCCCCGAAATACTGGAATTGCTCAACAAATGGGGCTGGGCGCATCGCTTTCAAGGCATGCGCTCACTACATTGATAGAGGCTGCGGTCGCTCTTTTCATAGTGGCACGTGGCGCTTCAACCTGCGAACCGGCTCGTGCGATGCTAGTTTTAGAGAATGTGTGCGGTCCGGGGACTCACATGGAACGCATCATCGGGCTGACTGCCGTTTTCGACCAACCATATGGAGGAAGGTGTCATGGCGAGCAACCAAGAAGCACTTGGCGCATTGCAGAAGAAGAATCTCGACGCCGCGATGGAACTGGCGCAACTGTCGATCGAAAACTCTCAACGCATTCTCGAGCTACAAATGCAGGCCGCGCGCGACATATTCGAAAGCGGCGTATCCAGCGCACGGGCTGTGGCGCAGGCCAGCACGCCGCAAGAGGCGCTGCAATTGCGCAGCCGCTATGCGCAGGAGACCACCGAAAAAATGCTGGCGTGCAGCCGTGGCATTGCACAGGTCGCCACCGAATTGCAGATGGAGATGGGGCGCCTTGTGAGCCAGCAGTTCACCGAGAGCGGGAACGACGTGATTGCCAGCATGCAGGGCATGTTCAAGAACACGCCTCTCAGCAACGACGCGGCAACCAAAGCCTTGCAGGACAGTTTCGACGCCGCACGCCGCACGCTCGAACAAGTCGTGCAGGCTTCATCGGCCGCTTTTGGTGCCGCAGCCGGGCAGGGCGCGCGCAAGCCGCGTAAGTAATGCAGCTACGGGGTGGGCCCGCGCGACGGCGCCCACCCTACGATGAAGCGCTGCGGGCGGCACCCTTCGGAGGAATTCCGCTCAACCCGAGCGCTGCGCCCAGCCACACGAACAGCATGAATGCCACGCGCGGGGCGTCGATGATGCTGTCGAACGTGCCAGCCACCAGAAAGCCAGCAAGGCTTGCCGCCATGGGGGCGGCAAGCGGATGCATGTTGCCTGGCCAGCTGACCAGACGCACCAGTGCCACGATGAAGGCAAGTCCCAGCGCGACGACGCCGAGTGCCCCGTTTTCCACCAGCATGTGAAGGAATACGTTCTTGGCATGCCAGGGCAAGTGTTGTCGGTCGGAGGCCGAGAACCACCGCCAGCCATCGAGCGCAAAATTGCCATTGTCGAGTCGCTCCGTGCCCGTGGCGTCAATCAGCGAAATGTCGGTGACGTCGAAGGCCTGCGTGGCTTGCGGCGAGAAAGCGAAGGTCAGCGGGCGGTAGGCGTACCACGGTCCGCCGTCGAGATCGGTGCCCGCCGCCGCATCCCATGTCATCTGATGCCATTGACCGTCGCCGGGGATCGTCATGTTCCGGCCGATGCACACGGCGGGGTAGATGAGGTGCTTGCGGCACAGCTCCATGCCGATGACGGCATCGGTTCGCGCGCGCCCGCGAAATTGCAGCCGTGCCGGCAGGACAATCTCATTGCCGCGCACACGCTGAGTGATGCGGAACACTTCTTCGCCGCCTTGAATGTGACGAGGCGCATCCAGCGTGGCCCACGTGGTCTGGCCGTCCGAGTTCAGATGCACGTCGCCCGAGAACAGCGAATCGATGATTTTCCAGCGATAGGCCAGTGGAAACTGCCCCGCGCCCAGGCCGAGCAGCGCGTGCGACGGGCTGTCGACCAGCGTGATGACCTGACGCCAATTGTTGATACGGGTATTCAGATCGGCGCCCACGGTCGAGAATCGCGTCCCGGCGTAGTAGCTGTTGGCCACGGCGATGGTCATGCCCGTGCAACCCAGCGCCACAAGCAGCGGCACGATATGGCGTCGTTTGATTCGCCATGCCACGTGCCCCGTCAGGGCCGGTGCCGAGGTCAGCGCAACCAGCACGATGGCGGCCACTGTCATTTGCACGCCAGCGTCGCCACCGCCCCAGTGATCGGCGACGCGAACGGCGCCGATGGCGCTCCACGCCAACGCCGCGAAAGCGCCCACCGTGCCGAGCGGCCCGCGCGGACGACCGGGCTGCGTGCTCATGGCGGCGAGCGCAGCGATGCCGACGAACTGCAGGTACAGCATCTTGTCGTGCAGGACGCCCAGCATTGCGGACAAGCCTGCGAGCACGACGCCACAGACAAGGCCGACCAGTACCGGCCCGCGAGAAGCGGCGGGTGCGTCGGGCGCGGCACCGGCGGCGAGCCAGCCGCAAACCGCCAGACACAGCAAGGCAGTGAGTCCCCGGTAGCCCGAGCCGTCAAAGGTTGCTGCAGCCGCAAGCAGCACAGTCACGATGAGGATGGCGATTGGCCAGCGCACGGCCTGCGGGCGCCGTTGTCGCGCGGACGGATGCCATAACGATAGTGTCAGCAGTACGGCCAGCGATAATCCTGCGGCGGCGTAGGTGCTGCGGGTGAAACCCGCGAGGATGGCGTAGGCGCCGAGCAGACTGGCAATGCCAGCCGCGATGCGCAGCCAGCCGCGAGCACGCACGGCCGCCCATACGGTGAAGGGCCAGGTCAGGACGAGCGCACCATCGAGGGCGGCGCCGCCAACATGCATCTCCCAGAATGAACCCGTGGTGCGGTAGTCGGTGGCGAAGTCGGTCAGCGAGGTGAATGACAGGCGTTCGAGGAGCACCGCGCCCGCGACGCCCAGCATGGCGAGCACTGCGCCCGCCGTCAGGCCGCGTAGTCCCGTGCGGGCGAGGAAAGGCAGGCACCACAGCGCGAGCAATGGTCCGCGTGCGAGGCGAACCGCTTCCATATTCCCGCCGAACAGCACGAAGGTGCCGGGGTTGATCGCGGGGAGCGGTGTCAGCCCGCGCGCCAGCGCCACGATGTAGCTGAGCCACAGGAGCGCGATGACGATCAGCGGGCCGGCATTCCAGCTCAGGTGCAGTTCATCGCGTTCATTGTTGGAAAACCCTCGCAGACCAAGCGCGATCAATGCGGCGCCGATGAGTGCGTCGCTCTCGGCGAAGTATCCGTTGCCCGTCCACGCTGTGCGATCAATGATCGGGATGAGGGCGAGCAAGAGCGCCAGCCAGTATTGCGGGCGCCACAGCAACAACGTCGCGGGCAGGATAAGCAGCAACGCAGCCCAGCCGGGGCGGGACAGCACTACCCAGCCGGCGATCAGGCCGGCGCCGATTGGCACCGACAGGGCTGCATGGAGAATTGATGGAAGGGTTCGCCCGGGAGCCGGGGCGGGGGCGTTGCGCGAGGGTCGGGTCATCGGGGCGGCGGCCAGCGCGTGGATTATTCATCCATGATAGCCGAGCGCGCCCCGACGGCGGCCGGCCATGTGGCCGGCGCTCGGGCAAAGGTCAGACCTGGTATTGCGAGAGCGTTTCGTCGATGGCGCGGCTGCGTTCGACCAGCGCCTGCACCGCCGTGGCGGTATTGGCTACAGCGCCGAAGTTGCCGTCGGTCATTTGCGCGATCTGTTCGACTTGGCGTGATATCTCGGTGCAAGCGGTGTTTTGTTCGCGGATGGCGGACGAGATTTCGTCGACCATGCTCATCACCTGGCTCGTCTCGCTGCGGATCTTCTGGATCGCTTCGCCTGCGCTGCTGGCGTTGGCGGCACCTTCATCGACCTTGGCGACGGCCACGTTCATGCTTTCCACGGCTTCTTCCGCACCGGTTTGCATGCGTGTGATGAGGCCGGCGATCTCTTGCGTGGAGTTGGCGGTGCGCTCGGCAAGCTTGCGCACTTCGTCGGCCACCACGGCAAAGCCGCGCCCCTGTTCACCAGCACGAGCGGCTTCGATGGCGGCGTTGAGTGCCAGCAGGTTGGTCTGGTCGGCCACTTCCTTGATGACGCCGACCACCGAGTTGATGTTCTCGCTGTCCTCGCGCAGGGCGGCGATGCGTTCGGACGCGCTGCGCACCGATTCGGCGATGCTCTTGATTTCTTCAACGGTGGCCAGCACCACTTCGGCACCGCGTTCGGCAACCTCGTCTGACGCCATCGACTGCCGGTTGGCTTCGTGAGAGCGGTCAGCGATGTGCGCGATGCTGACCGTCACTTCTTCCATCGCCGAGGCCATGCCCGACGAAGCGTCCGACTGCACGCGCGAGTTGTCGGCAATGGCCGAAGTCTTGCTGTCGATCTCGCCAGCGGCGCTGCTGATCTCGCTTACTGCCTGTTTGATCTGGCCGAAGCTCGTGCGCAGGCGTTCAAGCAGGCGGTTGTAGGCCGTCAGCGTCTGACCGATTTCGTCGTTGTTGCGCACGGGCACGGCGTGCGTGAAGTCGAGGTGGTCAGCCGTATAGATGATCTCGTCGCGCATGCGCGTCAGCGCGCTGGTGATCGAGCGCCCGATGAGCAGACCGAGCACGGCCAGCACCACGATCGAAACCACTGCGGCGGCAACCGATATGTACATCGTCGTCGAGAATGCAGTGTCGATGGCGCTGAGTTCATTCTTGGCTTCGTCGGAGTTGTAACGGGCGAGCTGGACGAAATCTTCCTGAACCTTCTGGCTGAGCGGACGGCCTTGCGTGGAGATAAGCTGCAGCGCGAGGTTCTCTCCGCCCATGACAACGTCGCTCTTCTGCGCGGTAGCAACCACGCGGTCCATCACGTCGAGGTACGAGGAGAGGTCTTCGTGCAGCGTGCCGACCAGTTTCTTTTCGACAGCCGTATCGGCAAAGCGCTTGTCGTAGGCTGCCGCGCCATCAAGCACCGCCTTGCGCTTGCCGACGATGGCCTCGCCGATCTTGTCTTTGCGGTCGAGTTCGGTTTCGACCGCGTACTGTGTGACCAGCAGATGCATGGTCAGATAGTCGGCGCGCAGGTCGTCGATCAGCAGCACGCTGGGCATGGCGCTGGCGGCGATCGCTTCGGTGTGACTCTTGGTGACCGTCATGCCGGTCAGCGAAACGCCGATGGCAACGGCGACGGCGGCCGCCGATAGTACGATGATGGCAAGAATCCTGACGCGGATGCTCAGGCTAAACAGTCTCTTCATGTCCAGCATTCCTTTGGCGTGACGTCGCCTGGCCCGTCGAATTGCGGGCGGCATGCTGGCCGGTCTTGCGACGGAGCTGGCGGCGACTTTTAGGGAGGCGCGGCGGCGGCTTTGGGCTACCACCGCGTATCTACACGCATATCGACGCTGGGAAGTGTTTCCTTAAATGAATAACGTCCGGCCAAAAGGGCGGGGTCAGTCGAGGCTTTGGTTGAGTAGCTGGGCCAGGCGCGCCCCGGCGCGTTCCATCTGCTCGCGGATGACAGGCACCGCCTGCTCTTCGTAGGCGTGGTCCAGGCGCACCGGGCTCTTGAGCTTTGTGTCACAGGCAAATCCTTCGAGCGGTTGATAAACCGCCCGCAGCGCCACTTGTCGGGTTTCGAGCATCCATTGCGTTGGCGCGTCGGCAGCCAGTGGCGTCGCCGAATAAGCGTGCCATTGCAGGGGGCCGCGCGACAGCGCGAGTTCTGCGAGTTGTGTGTCCCAGGCCTCATGCAACGTCGTGCCGGGCTTGGCCTTGAGGTCTTCCAGTTCGACCGTTGCTTGCCCCTTGTCCAGACCGACGCCTGAATGCAAGGGTTGGTGCAGGTCTCCCACCAGATGCACGACCCACTTGAGCGCCTCATTGCGCACGCGGGCTGGCTGCTGTTTGTCATGAAGCAGTGCGGCGTAGTGGATGATGTTCTCGTCAACGCAGTGGCCGTCCTTGCAGGTGGCGAGCGAGTCACTGCAGACCGGGTTGCCGCGCGTATGCCAACCGGCGTATTCGCCCTTGGGCGCGATGTCGCGGATTTCGTCCGGCCATGATGCGATCTGCGCCAGCGTCTTGCGCCCGGAAGGCTTGCCGTCGCGGTCGAGGTCGTCGCGCATCAAGGCTTCGACCTGCGCCTGTGCGGCGGGAGTGAGATGTGCCTGGGCCAGCGCGGCGACAGCGGCGTGTCCCTTGCGGCCCCAGGCCGATGCGTCGGTAGTCCAGACAGATGTGCTCGCCAGGGCGAGCAGGATGAATACAGCGCGAGCCATTAAGGCGTCCCCCGGTGTTGTTCTTGGAATCTGTTCAACGTGTGCGAGGCCGTGAGCAGATCTTTATGCACAACGCAATTGCGTGGCGTCGTGATGGTAGCCGAGGAAGGGCGGCGAGGGGGACGCGCCGCCCGCAGACGCCGCTATACGGTTGCCTCCAGCGAGGCACGCCGGTCGTGGCGGCATTCACGCACACGTTCTACGTGGCCCGCTTCGTCCACCGTTTCGAGCCGCACATTGAAGCCCCACAGGCGTGCCACGTGGCGCAGCATCTCATCCGTGCCATTACCCAGCGGGCGCCGCTTGAAGGTCTGGTGCCGCAGCGTGAGCGTGCGGTCGCCTCTGAAGTCCACATTCCATACCTGGATGTTGGGTTCGCGCGAGCCGATGTTGTAGTGCTCCGAGAGCACGTCACGAATGCGGCGGTAGCCGTCGTCGTCGTGGATGGCCGAGACCTTGAGTCGCGCTTCGCGATCATCGTCGAGGATCGAGAAGAAGCGGAATTCGCGCATCAATCGTGGTGACAGATATTGCGCGATGAAGCTCTCGTCCTTGAAGTTGCGCATCGCGAACTCGAAGGTTTCACGCCAGTTGCTGCCCGCGATGTCCGGGAACCACCGGCGGTCTTCGTCCGTGGGGTCTTCGCAGATGCGGCGGATGTCGGTCCACATTGCAAAGCCCAACGCGTAGGGATTGATGCCGCGATACCACTGCACCTTGTACGGCGGCTGCATGACGACGTTGGTATGCGAGTGCAGGAATTCCATCATGAAGCTGTCTGCCAGCAGTCCTTCGTCGTACAGCGTATTGAGCAGCGTGTAATGCCAGTACGTGGCCCAGCCTTCATTCATCACCTGCGTTTGCCGCTGCGGGAAGAAGTACTGGCTGACCTTGCGCACGATACGCACGACTTCGCGCTGCCACGGTTCGAGCAGCGGCGCGTTCTTCTCGATGAAGTACAGCAGGTTCTCTTCGGGCTCCGGCGGGAAGCGTCTTTCGGCGTGAGCCGCGGCTTTGGCTTCTTGCTGGGGCAGCGTGCGCCAGAGGGCATTGACCTGCGATTGCAGGTAGTCCTCGCGTTCTTTCTGCCGCACCTTCTCCTTTTCGAGTGACAGTTTTGGAGGGCGTTTGTAGCGGTCAACGCCGACGTTCATCAATGCGTGGCATGAGTCGAGGAGCAGTTCGACTTCTTCTTCACCGTGGCGCTCTTCGCATTCAGCGATGAAGTTCCGTGCGAATACGAGGTAGTCGATGATCGCGTCTGCGTTCGTCCAGGTGCGGAACAGGTAGTTGCCCTTGAAGAACGAGTTATGCCCGTACGCCGCATGTGCGATCACCAGCGCCTGCATCGTCATGGTGTTTTCTTCCATGAGATAAGAGATGCAGGGATTGGAGTTGATGACGATCTCGTACGCGAGCCCCATCTGGCCGCGCCGGTAGCCTTTCTCCGTGGAAATGAACTGCTTGCCGAAGCTCCAGTGGTGGTAGTTCACCGGCATGCCGACGGAGGCATAGGCGTCCATCATCTGCTCGGCTGTGATCAGCTCGATTTGATTGGGGTAGGTGTCCAGGCCGTAGCTTTCCGCCACGCGGCGGATTTCGGCGTGGTATTCGTCGATCAGCTCGAAGGTCCACTCCGATGGAGCGGGGAGGTGCTTTCTGGCGCGTTTCTTCATGCTCTGTCCTCTCGGCCGGGGTGCGACGGGCGCGTTCATACGAGGTTTTTCTTGAACAGTTCGCGGAACACCGGGTAGATGTCGGCGTAGCTCTCGATGCGCTGCATGGCGAAGTTGGGGTGGTAGCCGCCAAGTTTTTCGTACTCGCGCCACAGGTTCTGCGGCTCACCCGGTGTGATCTCGATGTAGGCGAAGTGCTGCACGTAGGGCAGGATCGCGCTGCCCAACAGTTCGCGGCAATGGGGCGAGTCGTTCTCCCAGTTGTCGCCGTCGGAGGCCTGTGCGCCGTAGATGTTCCACAGGCCGGTGGCGAAGCGCTCGTGGATGATGTCGCGCATCATGTCCAGGGCGCTCGATACGACCGTGCCCCCCGATTCGCGCGAATGGAAGAAGTCTTCTTCGTCAACTTCCTTGGCGACCGTGTGATGGCGGATGAAGACCACCTCGATGTGTTCGTAGGTGCGAGTCAGGAACAGGTACAGCAGCATGAAGAAGCGCTTGGCCGTGGCCTTTTTTTCTTCATCCATCGAGCCCGACACATCCATCAGGCAGAACATGACGGCTTGCGTGGACGGTTGCGGCAAGCGCACGCGATTGTTGTAGCGCAGGTCGAACGTGTCGATGAAGGGAATGGCGTCGATCTTGGCGCGCAGCACGCCGATGTCTGCTTTGACGCGAGTGATGGCGTCCTGATCCTGCGGGTCGGCTGCTTCGAGTTCGGTCAGTTCCTTTTGCAGTTCGCGCAATTTGCCGGAATAGGGCGCGGACAAGGCAAGTCGCCGACCCAGTGCGCCGCGCATCGAACGCACTAGATTGAGGTTGGTCGGCACACCGTCGTTCGAAAAGCCTGCGCGTTGGCTTTTGTATTCGGGGATACGTGCCAGTTGCGTCTTGACGAGATTGGGCAGGGCCAGGTCTTCGAAGAAAATGTCCAGGAATTCCTCGCGCGAGAGCTGGAAGACGAAATCGTCTTCCGATTCACCTTCGTTGCTGGCGCCCTTGCCGCCGCCACCCGCGCCGCCGCCCATTGGCCGGCTGATTTCGTCTCCGGTGGAAAACTGATCGTTGCCTGAGTAAACCTGCTCCCACTCGCCGCCTTCGCCATGCTGGAATTGCGGTTCGTTGAGGTCGCGCGCGGGAATGGTGACGGACTCTCCATTGTCGAGGTCACGAATGCTGCGGCCGTCGATGGCGTCGGCCACCGCGCGGCGTATCTGGTGCTTGAAGCGCCGCATGAAGCGCTGCCGGTTTACAGCACTCTTCTTCTTGCTGTCGAACCGTCTGTCGATGATGCGAGCCATGAGAACCTCTCGATCGTTTGGGGTCGGGCAGGGCGAGCGACCGCCGCTGGCGCGCGCTCAGCCTGCCTGAGCACCCACGCGGTGTGGGCCGCGTGTGGCGCTCTCTATGCCATGCGTACGGGTCAGGACGACTTTCTGACCCTCAGGTACCAGTCGCACAGCAGACGTACCTGATTCTCGGTATAGCCCTTCGTGATCATGCGGTTGACGAAGTCCTGATGCTTTTTCTGCTCGTCCGCGCTGCCTTTGGGCGAGAAGGAAATCACCGGCAGCAGGTCTTCGGTGTTGGAGAACATCTTTTTCTCGATCACCGCGCGCAGCTTTTCGTACGAGGTCCAGCTCGGGTTCTTGCCGGCGTTCTTGGCCCGTGCTCGCAGCACGAAGTTCACGACTTCGTTCCGGAAGTCCTTCGGGTTGCTGATGCCGGCAGGTTTTTCGATTTTCTCCAGTTCGTCATTCAGGGCCGAGCGGTCGAAAATCTCACCCGTGTTGGGATCGCGGTATTCCTGGTCCTGTATCCAGAAGTCGGCGTAGGTCACGTAGCGGTCGAAGATGTTCTGCCCGTATTCCGAATACGACTCCAGGTAGGCGGTCTGGATCTCCTTGCCAATGAACTCGGCGTAGCGGGGCGCCAGGTATTCCTTGATGAACGCGGTGTACTTCTGGTCGACCTCGGGCTGGTATTGCTCCTGCTCGATCTGTTGTTCCAGCACGTACATCAGGTGCACCGGGTTGGCGGCGACTTCGCGGTGGTCAAAATTGAACACACGCGACAGCACTTTGAACGCAAAGCGGGTCGATAGCCCGGTCATGCCTTCGTCGACGCCCGCGTAGTCGCGGTATTCCTGGTAGCTCTTGGCTTTCGGGTCGGTGTCCTTGAGGTTTTCGCCGTCGTAGACTCGCATCTTGCTGAAGATGCTGGAGTTTTCCGGTTCTTTCAGACGAGACAGCACGGCGAACTGGGCCAGCATCTTGAGCGTGTCGGGCGCGCAGGGCGCTTCGGACAGCGAACTGTGGACCAGCAGCTTTTCGTAGATGTGGATTTCTTCGGACACGCGCAGGCAGTACGGCACCTTGACGGTGAATATGCGGTCGAGGAAAGCCTCATTGTTCTTGTTGTTTTTGAACTGTTGCCATTCTGATTCGTTGGAGTGGGCCAGGATGACGCCGTCGAAGGGGATCGCGCCGAAGCCTTCTGTGCCTTTGTAGTTACCCTCCTGCGTCGCCGTCAGGAGTGGGTGCAGCACCTTGATCGGCGCTTTGAACATTTCGACGAACTCAAGCAGGCCGCGGTTGGCCAGACACAACCCGCCCGAATACGAGTACGCATCCGGGTCGTTCTGCGAGTACTGCTCCAACATGCGTATGTCGATCTTGCCGACGAGTGAAGAAATGTCCTGGTTGTTCTCGTCACCGGGCTCGGTCTTGGCGACCGCAATCTGGCGCAGCGTCGATGACCGAAGCTTGACGACCCTGAACTTGGTGACGTCGCCGTTGTATTCATGCAGGCGCTTGACCGCCCATGGCGACATGATGGTGTTCAGGTAACGAGGCGGAATGCCGTAGTCGTCCGACAGGATCTTGCCGTCCTCTGCCGGGTCGAACAGGCCCAGCGGGGACTCATGCACCGGCGAATCCTTGATGGCGTAAAAGGGGACGTGCTCGATGAGTTGCTTGAGCTTTTCGGCCAGCGAGCTCTTGCCGCCACCAACCGGGCCAAGCAGGTACAGGATCTGTTTCTTTTCCTCCAAGCCTTGGGCCGCATGCCTGAAATACGCCACGATGTTCTCTATGGCTTCTTCCATGCCGTAGAACTCTCGAAAGGCCGGATACACCTTGATGACCTTGTTCGAGAAGATGCGCGAGGCGCGCGGGTCCAGCCGCGTGTCGACCATCTCGGGCTCGCCAATCGCCATTAGCATCCGTTCGGCTGCGGTGGCGTAGGCAGAAGGATCCGTCTTGCAGATTTCCAGATATTCCTGCAGCGAGTATTCCTCTTCCTTGCTGGTTTCGAAGCGGGCTTGATACGCGCTGAAGATACTCATGCAACACCTCCTTTGAACGACGGCGCGGCCACACGCAGGGTTTTGCGCATCGTCACGCCGACGATGAATCGTCCTTCGGCCTCTCGCCGCACCAGCTTGACGCCGACTGTCGGGAAAAATGCCTTCCGAACAAGTCGTCGCCACTGCCATGTTGGAGCAGCCGGAAGTGAGAAAATTCTGCGCCTTCCGGAGCAGGATGCAACAGGCTCGAACGACGAAAAAAACGATGCATGGACCGTGCCAGAACATCGCAACGCCAAGGCTCGCGCGGCGCCGCAGGGATGGCTGGCTCCTTGTGCTAGAATCCCAAAATTAGCGTTTCAAGTGCGAGCGCCGGAACATCTTCCGTGGCGCTCAAAAGCCGGGGGTGCCTCCGCGCTGGTGGAATCGCACTCCTGCTCCGTTTTGGTGCGGGCACGATTCGGCCACGCACTGGCACCCGCTTTATTTCTGTCCAGGGATTTTTCCGCATGCAAACGAACGAAGTGACGCCGAGCTCGCTCGAGCGCCGTATTGATCTGTCGGTTTCGCTGGCCGACATCGAGAAAGACGTCGAGGCCCGCCTGGCCCGTCTGGCCCGTACCGTCAAGATGGCGGGTTTCCGCCCTGGCAAGGTGCCGCTGAAGCTGGTCAGCCAGCAATATGGCCCGCAGGTCCGTTCCGAAGTGCTCGGCGAGTCTGTCGAACGCGCTTTCGGTGAGAAGGTCCGCGAACAGAATCTCCGCGTTGCGGGCTACCCCCGCATCGAGCCGAAGCAAGACGGCAACGAAGGCGAAGTCGCCTTCTCCGCGACCTTCGAGGTCTATCCGGAAGTGAAGGTCGGCGATCTGTCCAGCCGTGCGATCGAACGCGCGGTGTTTACCGTGACCGACGCCGAAGTCGACCAGACCCTGAACGTGCTGCGCAAGCAACGCGCTGTGTACGAAGCTGTTGATCGCGCATCCGACAAGGACGATCGCGTGGTGGTGGACTTCACCGGCCGTCGTAATGGCGAAGTGTTCGAAGGCGGCGTTGCCAGCGACTTCCCCGTGCTGGTTGGCGGCGGTCAGATGCTGCCCGAGTTCGACGCTCAGCTCGTCGGTGTCAAGAATGGCGACACCAAGACCTTCGACCTGACCTTCCCGGAGGATTACCACGCCAAGGATCTGGCCGGTGCCACGGTGCAATTCGAAATCGTCGTGAAGGCGGTCGAAGCTCCGCGTCTGCCTGAGCTGGACTCCACTTTCGCCAAGGCGCTGGGCGTTGCCGATGGCGACATCGAAAAGATGCGTGCCGAAATCCGCGGCAATCTGGAACGCGAAGTGAAGCGTCGCCTGTTTGGCCGCACGCGCGACCAAGTGCTGGAATCGCTGGTTGAAAGCGCTACGTTCGAAGTGCCGCGCGCGCTGGTCGAAGGCGAATCGCAACGCATGGCCGAGCAAGCCAAGCAGGATCTGGTGCAACGTGGCGTTGACCCCAAGAACGTGCCGGTGCAGCCCGAATGGTTCACCGAGCAGGCCGCTCGTCGTGTAAAGCTGGGCCTGATCGTTGCGGAAGTCGTAAACGACCACAAGCTGCAAGCCAAGCCGGAGCAAGTGCGTGCCCAGGTCGAAGAACTCGCCCAGAGCTACGAACAGCCGGCTGAATTCGTGAAATGGTATTACGCCAAGCCCGAGAACCTGCGCGGCATCGAAGACATGGTCGTTGAAGCCAACGTAGTCGAGTGGGTATTGAGCCAGGCCAAAGCCAGCGATAAAGTGGTGACGTTCGAAGAGTTGATGGGCAACGCCCCGCAAGCCTGACGACTCCCTCTCCTGATTCACTCAACGGACTCAAGGAATGTTTCTGCATAACGCCATGACAAACGCGCAATCCGACTGGGACCCTCAAGGACTCGGCCTCGTGCCTATCGTTGTCGAGCAGAGCGGCCGCGGTGAGCGCTCTTACGACATTTACTCGCGTCTGCTGCGCGAGCGCGTCGTGTTTCTGGTCGGCCCTGTCAATGACCAGACCGCCAACCTGATCGTGGCTCAACTGCTGTTCCTTGAGTCCGAGAATCCGGACAAGGACATCTACTTCTATATCAACTCACCGGGCGGCTCGGTGACGGCTGGCATGGCGATCTACGACACCATGCAGTTCATCAAGCCGGCTGTGAGCACGCTGTGCGTGGGGCAGGCGGCCAGCATGGGTGCATTCCTGCTGGCAGCCGGCGCAAAGGGCAAGCGCTTCTGCCTGCCCAATTCGCGCGTGATGATTCACCAGCCGCTGGGCGGATTCCAGGGACAGGCATCGGATATCGAAATCCATGCTCGCGAAATCCTCACGCTGCGCGCCAAACTGAACAATATGCTGTCCGAACACACCGGGCAGCCTGTAGAGCGTATTGAAAAAGACACCGACCGTGACAATTTCATGTCTGCCGCCGAGGCGGCGGAGTACGGTCTCGTTGACAGGGTCCTGAGCAACCGCACCGACGTGGCTTGATTCCAGACCCGCGACGCACAAAACAACACATAGGCTCGATATGACCGACAAGAAACCCGGTAGCGGGGACAAGCTGCTTTATTGCTCGTTCTGCGGCAAGAGCCAGCATGAAGTTCGCAAGCTGATCGCCGGTCCTTCGGTGTTCATCTGCGACGAGTGCATCGAGCTGTGCAACGACATCATCCGCGACGAGATGGGTAGCGATGGTACGGCTCGGCTCGAGCGTACCGACCTGCCCACGCCGCGCGAGATCGGTGAGATCCTCGATCAGTACGTGATCGGCCAGACGGCGGCCAAGCGCATCCTGTCGGTGGCGGTGTACAACCACTACAAGCGCCTGCGCCACGCTTCCAAGTCGGCCGATGATGTTGAGCTGTCCAAGAGCAACATTCTGCTGATCGGGCCCACAGGCTCGGGCAAGACGCTGCTCGCCCAGACGCTGGCTCGCCTGCTGAACGTGCCGTTCGTGATGGCTGATGCGACGACCCTGACCGAGGCCGGTTACGTCGGTGAAGACGTCGAGAACATCATCCAGAAGCTACTGCAAAAGTGCGACTACGACGTCGAGCGCGCGCAACAGGGCATTGTTTACATTGACGAAATCGACAAGATTTCGCGCAAGTCCGACAATCCGTCGATTACTCGCGACGTGTCCGGCGAGGGCGTGCAGCAGGCGCTGCTCAAGATCGTCGAGGGCACCATCGCCGCTGTGCCGCCGCAAGGGGGGCGCAAGCACCCCAATCAGGACTTCGTGCAGGTCGATACGACCAACATGCTGTTCATCTGTGGTGGCGCATTCGATGGGCTGGAAAAGGTCATCCGCGACCGTACCGAGCACATCGGTATCGGCTTTGGCGCCCAGGTGAAGAGCCGCAGCGAAGGCGGTCTGTCTGAGGCCTTCGAGCAGGTCGAGCCCGAAGACCTTATCAAGTTCGGCCTGATTCCTGAGTTCATCGGTCGTCTGCCGGTCGTGGCGACGTTGCATGAACTTTCGGAAGAGGCGCTGATCCAGATCCTCATTGAACCCAAGAACGCGTTGATCAAGCAGTACCAGAAGCTCTTCGCGATGGAAGGGGTGGAGCTGGAAGTGCGCCCGGCCGCGCTACAGGCGATTGCCCGCCGCGCGATCAAGCGTCGTACCGGCGCCCGTGGCCTGCGTTCGATCATCGAAGCGGCGCTGCTGGATGTCATGTACGAGCTGCCGAGTCTTGAAAACGTGAGTAAGGTGGTGATCGAAGAGAACACCATCGATTCGAACGCCAAGCCCATCCTGATCTACGCTGATCAGCCAAAAGTCTCAGGTTCCAACTGAGTGCACTCGGCGCGGGCAAAATTGCCCGCGCATCGCTTCTTGAATTGCACTCCCGTGCCCCAACATCTGTTGGGTGCCTTTGAAGGATACAAACATGTCAAGCAAGCCTGAGCTCCCCCCTGAGACCATCGAACTGCCACTGTTGCCGCTGCGTGACGTGGTGGTGTTCCCGCACATGGTCATCCCGCTGTTCGTCGGGCGCCCGAAGTCGATCAAGGCGCTGGAGACGTCCATGGAGTCTGGCAAGAGCATCCTGCTGGTGGCACAGAAATCAGCCGCCAAGGATGAGCCGTCGGCTGATGACCTCTACAGCGTGGGTTGCGTGGCTAACATCCTGCAGATGCTCAAGCTGCCGGACGGTACGGTGAAAGTGCTGGTCGAAGGCACTCAACGTGCCGAGGTCGAGCACGTCAGCGATCTGCACTCGGTGTTCATGGCCAGCGTGACGCCCGTGCCGAGCGACGACATGGGCACACACGAGATCGAAGCAATGCGCCGTGCGATCATCGGCCAGTTCGATCAGTACGTGAAACTGAACAAGAAGATTCCGCCGGAGATTTTGACTTCGCTGGCGGGGATCGACGAAGCCGGCCGTCTGGCCGATACCATTGCTGCACATCTGCCGCTCAAGCTGGAACAGAAGCAGACCGTGCTCGAACTGTTCGACGTTGGCCAGCGCCTTGAGCGTTTGCTGTCGCAACTGGAAACCGAACTCGACATCCTTCAGGTTGAAAAGCGTATCCGTGGCCGCGTCAAGCGCCAGATGGAGAAATCGCAGCGCGAGTACTACCTGAACGAACAGGTCAAGGCGATCCAGAAAGAGCTCGGCGAAGGCGAAGAGGGCGCGGATCTCGAAGAGATCGACAAGAAGATCAAGTCTGTCGGCATGACCAAGGAAGCCTTGGCCAAGGCGCAGTCGGAAATGAAGAAGCTCCGTCTGATGTCGCCGATGTCGGCCGAAGCGACGGTCGTGCGCAACTACATCGAGACGCTGACTGGCCTGCCCTGGAAGAAAAAGTCCCGTATCAGCAAGGATCTGGGAGAGGCCCAGAAGGTGCTGGACAAGGACCACTTTGGCCTGGAAAAGGTCAAGGAACGCATCCTCGAATACTTGGCGGTGCAGCAACGCGTTCGACAAGCTCAAGGCGCCGATCCTGTGCCTTGTTGGGCCTCCTGGGGTTGGCAAGACCTCGCTCGGCCAGTCGATCGCCAAGGCGACGAACCGCAAGTTCGTGCGTATGAGCCTGGGTGGCGTGCGTGACGAGGCCGAGATTCGCGGTCACCGCCGCACGTATATCGGCTCGATGCCGGGCAAGATTCTGCAGAACATGACCAAGGTTGCCGTGCGTAACCCGCTGTTCCTGCTGGATGAAGTGGACAAGATGGGGCAGGACTTCAGGGGTGACCCGAGTTCGGCGCTGCTTGAGGTGCTGGATCCAGAGCAGAACTCGACCTTCGTCGATCACTATATCGAAGTTGAGTACGACTTGTCGGATGTGATGTTCGTGGCGACGGCCAACTCGCTCAACATCCCGGCGCCGTTGCTTGATCGGATGGAGATCATCCGTCTTTCGGGTTACACCGAAGAAGAAAAGGTCAGCATTGCCCAGCGTTATCTGCTGCCCAAGCAGATGAAGAACAACGGCGTGAAGCAGACCGAACTTACGGTGACTGAAGACGCGCTGCGCGACATCATCCGTTACTACACCCGTGAAGCGGGCGTGCGGAGTCTGGAGCGTGAGGTTTCTAAGATCTGCCGCAAGGTGATCAAGTCACTGGTCATGCGTTCGCGTACGAGCAAGATCGTCGTCAACGCCAAGAACCTGGACAAGTTCCTCGGTGTCCGTCGCTTCACTTTTGGTGTTGCCGAAAAAGACAACCAGGTGGGGCAGGTTACTGGCCTTGCATGGACCGAGGTTGGCGGTGAGTTGCTGACGATTGAAGCTGTCGTGTTGCCTGGCAAGGGCAAGATCACCACCACCGGCAAGTTGGGTGAGGTGATGCAGGAATCGATCCAGGCTGCGTTGTCGGTTGTGCGCAAGCGCGCTCGCCAACTGGGCATCCACGATGACTTCTACCAGAAGAGCGACATCCACATTCACTTGCCCGAAGGCGCGACGCCGAAGGACGGTCCGTCGGCCGGTATCGCCATCTGCTCGGCGCTGGTGTCTGTATTGACCGGCATTCCGGTGCGTGCCGACGTGGCAATGACGGGCGAAATCACCCTGCGGGGTGAGGTGCTGCCGATCGGTGGGCTGAAAGAAAAGCTGCTCGCAGCGGTTCGCGGTGGCATTCGCAAGGCGCTGATTCCTGAAGAGAACGTCAAGGATCTGCAGGAACTGCCTGCAGGCATCAGGGATCGTATCGAGATCGTGCCGGTGAAGTGGATCGATCAGGTGCTCGAGCATACGTTGGAGCGTTTGCCCGAGGCATTGCCCGAGCAGGTGGCTGAAGAGGCTCGCCCGGTTGGCAATACCGACGAAGCTACAGGCAATGTCGTAACGCACTGATAGTCATTTGCCTGTAGGAAATAAAAAAGGGAAACACCCAGGGGTGTTTCCCTTTTTTTTGGCCGATCACCGCAGATCGTGACCGTATGGCGCCCTCCGTGCATAGCAGCTTGACATTCTCATTTTTGCCTTGTTATATAACTTGCTGCAGGCTTTGAGTATTTAGATGTGGCCGAAAGCCGCACCAGAGCTTGGTTACAGCCGCTGTCCTTATCAACGCTGAGGGGGTATTACGTGAATAAATCTGAATTGATTGAAGTAATCGCCAAGCAAGCTGATGTTTCAAAGGCAGCGGCCGGGCGGGCGCTGGATGCCGCTGTTGCAGCGATCAAGCAATCCTTGAAAAAGGGAAATGACGTGACGCTCGTCGGTTTCGGCACGTTCTCGGTGGGTAAGCGCGCGGCGCGTACGGGTCGCAATCCGCGCACTGGCGATGCGATAAAGATCAAGGCGGCGAAAGTGCCAAAGTTTCGCCCTGGCAAAGCGCTGAAAGATGCAGTAAACTAATCGGCTGACGTTGTGGTGCTTGTGCTCTTTGAAGGGCGGCGCCAGGCGGGATCGGGTGCTTAGCTCAGTTGGTAGAGCGTCGCCCTTACAAGGCGAATGTCGGGGGTTCGAGCCCCTCAGCACCCACCAGTTTTACTGGTCCCGTCGGTCGGTCGATACGCGGAGTGGTAGTTCAGTCGGTTAGAATACCGGCCTGTCACGCCGGGGGTCGCGGGTTCGAGTCCCGTCCACTCCGCCAAGTTGTCAAGAAAAAGGCGAACCGAGGTTCGCCTTTTTCTTATGTGCGCCGCCTGTCAAAGAGCGGCTTTTCGCCATCCATCATCAATCGGGTACGCGATGTTTGAAGCTGTTCGTAATAATCCGAAATTTGTGCGTGTCGCACTGATGTTGATCGTCCTGCCTTTCGCCTTCTTTGGCATCGGTTCGTACGTGCGAGACATGACCGGTGACTCGGACGACGCTGCCAAGGTGGGTTCGATCAAGATCACCAACGGTCAGCTCAACGACGCAGTGCGCACGCAGCAACAGAATCTCCGCGAGCAGATGGGCGCCAGCTTTAGCCAAGAGCAGGCCGAAAGCCCCGAATTCCGTCAGGCGGTGCTTGATAGCCTCATTACCCAGGCGACGATGCAGGAGGCGATTCGCGACGGCCGCTTGCTCGTGTCCCAGGCTGCAGTGGAAAACGCTCTGCGCCAGGTCCCCGAATTTCAGCAGAACGGACAGTTCTCGTTGGAACAAGCGCAAGCGGTGCTGGCTTCCAATGGCATGACGCCGCTTCAGTTCGAGCAAAATCTTCGTAGCCGACTGGCGCAGCAAATGCTGTTGTCGCCGATTACGCAGACGGCTGTGATTCCGAAGGACACGCTGCGCCGTCTTGTGCTGCTGCAGGAAGAAAGCCGCACCATATCCGAATCGGTCGTCAACACGAGCGACTACATGGGCAAGGTCAAGCTGGCTGATGGTGCCGCCAAGACCTACTACGATACCCACCAAGCAGACTTCCGCGTCCCGGAACGTATCAAGGCGGAATACGTAGTGCTGTCGCAAGAGGCCATTGCGAGCCAGGTCAAGATTTCCGACGACGACGCGCGTAAGTGGTACGACGATCGCAAAGACAAATACACGGCGCCTGAAGAGCGTCGTGCGAGCCATATTCTGGTGAAGGTTGACGCTAGCGCCCCGCAAGCCGAGCGCGATGCGGCTCACAAAAAGGCTGAGGAAATTCTTGCCAAAGCCAAGGCTAGGCCCGAGGACTTTGCTGCGTTGGCCAAGCAGTATTCCGATGATCCGTCGGGGCAGTCGGGCGGCGACCTGGGCTTCATGGAGCGCGGTGCCTTCGTCAAGCCGTTCGACGACGCGCTGTTTGCGCTCAAGCCGCATCAGATCAGCGACATCGTTCAGTCCGAATACGGCTATCACATCATTCTGTTGAACGACGTTCGTGGCGGAACGGTCAAGCCGTTTGAATCGGTCAAGGCTGAGATCGTCGCCGAAGCGACGCGTGATCAGGCAGGCAAGCGGTTTGCCGAGGCATCGGATCAGTTCGGCAACATGGTCTACGAGCAATCCGACACGTTCAAACCGGTTGCAGAGAAGTTCGGCCTGAAGGTCGAGCAGAGCGACTGGATCGCTCGCGGCCAGGCCGGGGCGGGTCAGGTTTCAAACGAGCGTGTGCTGTCCAAGCTGTTTGAAGCGGATTCGCTCAAAAATCGTCGCAACATCGAAGCTGTTGATCTCGGGAATGGCGTGATGATTTCGGCTCGTGTGGTTGATCATCAGGCTGCATCGCAGAAGCCGCTCGAACAGGTCAAGGCGCAGATCGAAGAACAACTGACGGCTGCCGAGGCTGCCAAGCTGGCTCAAGCTGCTGGCGAAGTTGCGCTCGCCAAGCTCAAGGCCGGTGAGGCAGGTGCTGCGACCACGTGGAATGCTGCACGCAGCATTAAGCGCTCGACGCCGGGATTCTCCACCGATGCTCGCAAGGCGGTCTTTGCGGCTGGCGCGGATAAGCTGCCGGCTTACGCAGGTGCTGTGACTCCTATGGGTTACACGCTCTATCGCATTGAAAAGGTTGACGTGCCGACCATTGCCGACAACGATCCACGTCTTGCCGATGCTCGTGACGCATTGTCGAACTTGCTGGGTGAGCAAGATACGCGCGATTATCTGGCCGGCCTGCGCAAGCGGATGGGTGTCGAGATCAAGGCGAAAACACCGGCGAAGGACGAGAAGGCTGCAGCCAACTGATCCAATAGTACTTATGCAAAAACGCTGCCTTAGGGCAGCGTTTTTTTGTTCTTTCAGATCTGGTCACAGCCGTCTAAATGCCCAGGGCGAGCGGAGAGGTGACGGCAACGTGCTGTCAGCGCTCGGTGCGGTGGTTTCTCCATGCACGTGCCGTGCTCACACCGCACTGCAGGGGCGATGACCTGGGGGGTCGTAAACGGACCCAAAGGCGAGTTGCGCTACGGGATGAGGGCCGCCAAATACCTGGCAAAAAAACGCCACCCAAAGGGCGGCGTTTTTTCTGGCACTCCCGTGACTCACGTATGAGTTGGGGGCCGTGTTTTACAGCGGTTCGGCCGAACCAATGGCGACGCTATTAAAGCCTGCATCCACGTACATGACTTCGGCCGAAATGCCCGAGGCTAGATCGGAACACAGGAAGGCGGCAGCGTTGCCGACTTCTTCGATCGTCACGTTGCGGCGTAGCGGGGCATTACGCTCATTGAAGCCGAGCAGCTTGCTGAAGTCGCCAATGCCGGAGGCGGCAAGAGTCTTGATCGGGCCTGCGGAGACGGCATTCACGCGGATACCTTCGGGACCCATGGCTGCGGCCATGTACCGTACGGAGGCCTCGAGGCTGGCCTTTGCCAAACCCATTACGTTGTAGTTGGGCATCGTGCGAACCGCGCCCAAATACGACAGTGTCAGCAGCGAGCCATTGCGGCCTTGCATCATCGGGCGAGCGGCTTTCGCCAACGCGGCAAAACTGTAGCTCGATACTTCGTGCGCCGTGCGGAAGGCGTCGCGCGACAAGCCTTCGAGGAAATCGCCCTTCAGGGCTTCGCCCGGGGCGAAGGCGATCGAATGGACTACGCTGTCCAGACCGTCCCAATCCTTGCCGAGCAATTCGAATAGCGTGGTGATTTGGGCGTCGTCCTGCACATCACAGGGGTAGATCAGCGAACTGCCGAATTCAGCAGCCATCGTCTTGACGCGATCGTGGAAGCGCTCATTCTGATACGTGAAGGCCAATTCGGCACCCTCACGGTGCATCGCCTTGGCCACGCCGTAGGCGATCGAGCGGTTGCTCAGCAAGCCGCAAATCAGAATCCGCTTTCCCGCGAGAAAACCCATACGTCTCTCCCAACCAAAATGAGATTATAGCGTCACCGCCGCGCCCCGTTTATTGGCAGGGCTAGAGGGGCGGTGCTGGCAAATGAAAGGGGCGCTGAGCGCCCCTTTTCGTGAAAGGCCTGATGTTGAAGGCGGAACTTACTCGACTTTGGCCTTGCTGACCAGACTTTGGACGGTTTCCTGGATCAGTTGCTGCTTCTTGATCTGGATGAGTTGGGGCTTGACCGTGTCGAATGCCGGCGGTTGGATGTCGCGAATGTCATCAACGATGATGACGTGGTAGCCGAAGTCGGTTTTCACCGGCTGCGGCGTGAACGTGCCCTTTTGCAGTGTTGACAGCGCTTGAGCAAAAGGCGGCACGTATTGGTTCGGGCGGCTCCAGCCGAGGTCGCCGCCGTTATCCTTGGTGCCCGGATCGGTTGACTCTTTCACGAAGTCCGCGAACTTGGCGCCAGCTTGCAGCTTGGCGATGATCGCCTTGGCATCTTCTTCCTTGTTTACGACGATGTGGCGAGCCTTGTATTCCTTGCCGCCTTGTTCGCTGGCGATCTGGCGATCGTATTCCTTGCGCAGTTCAGCGTCGGTGAATTGCTTGTTGCTGACCAGCTGGTCAATGTACGCGCCAGCCAGCACGCTCGTACGCATCAAATCGACGCGAGCCTGAATATCGGGCTTCTTGTCCAGTCCAGCCTTGCGTGCTTCCTGTGCCAACACCTCGCGACGGATCAACTCGTCGCGCACTTCCTTCTTCAGTTGGTCGTTGTTCGGTTGCCCCTGAGCAACCTGTTCTTCGACCAGCAGGTTGCCTACGGCTGCCGAGATCGGCGTGCCGTTCACCTTAGCCAGCGGCTTGGCTTGTTGTGCGAAGGCAGCCGAGCACAAGCAGGCTGCCAGCACGACGGACGCCACGAGCTTGAAATTGGTTTTCATTGCATTTCCTTGTGGAAGAACGGTTAACGTCTGAATTGTGGCCGACAATCTTTCAAGAACATGTCGGAATCGGCCTACTTGTTGGCGCTCGCTTCATCAGGGGTGAACGCCGCAATGCTCAAAGCGTGGATTTCGCGTTGCATCATGTCGCCCAGCGCAGCATAGATTGCCCGATGACGCTTTACCGTCGTCTGGCCGGCAAACGCGTGCGACACGATGAGAAGACGGTAATGTCCGCCGCCTGACGCTGCGCCTGCATGACCGGCATGCAGCGCGCTGTCGTCGATGATTTCAATCTGCTCAGCGGCCAGGGTAGCGAGCCGTTGCTTGATCAGGTCAGCAACGTCATGACGTTGAGCGGTCATGATTTTTCGTCCTGCATGTAACGCGACAGATAAAAGGCCTGGGCGATGATGAACACCACCATGAGTCCCAGGCTGCCGAACATCTTGAAGTTGTACCAGATGTCCTCAGAAAAGCTGTATGCGATGTAGATATTGACGGCTCCCATCACGAGGAAGAACGACACCCACGCCATATTGAGCCGCCGCCATGCGTGCTCGGGCAAAGTGATCTCGCCGCCCAGCATCTTGCGCAACAGATTGGTCTTCCAAAGCGCCTGGCCGGCCCATAGCGATACGCCCATGAACCAGTAAAGCACGCTGAACTTCCATTTAATGAAAGTGGCGTTATGCAGCCACACGGTGGCGCCGCCGAATACTACAGCCAGACCAAGGCTTACCCACATTACCGTGGGTACTTTCTTTCTACGCAGAAGGAGGTACACGATCTGCAGGGCGATGGCTGCCACGACGACAATCGTCGCCATCAGCGTCGGCGCTTCTTGCGGCCCAACCACGCCGCCAGAAACCATGAAGCCAAGACTCTGCGTCAGCAGGTTGGCAGCCCATTCGGTGTGCGCCTTGGCGTATTTGAAGGCCGCGTAGAACAGCACCAGGGGGAAAAAGTCGAACAGCAGTTTCATGGGGCGTGGATTATAGACGAGTCGGTTGGGGCGGGTGTGCGCCGGGTGTCGTAGCTGTACGGTGTTCAAACGGGCAATATGATGCGCGCCAACAAACCCCCTCCTTGGCGGGGTAGCAGTTCGAGATGACCACCATGCGTGCGTGCGATGCGATCAACGATGGCAAGGCCCAATCCTGAGCCCTGTGCGTCGGTACGAGCCGTCTCGAGCTGAGTGAACGGGCGCTTGAGCCTTTCTGCGTGCTCCGGCGGGATGCCTGGGCCGCGATCTGCCACGTCGATCCAGACCATGCCGTGCTGCGATGTGACAGCAATATCGATGGGCTGTTCCATGCCTGCATAACGCAGCGCATTGTCGATCAGGTTGGTTACAGCGCGTCGCAACGCCATCGGACGGGCGTCAATCTCCACTTTAGGCGACTCCAGGCGCACGGTGCGACCACGTCGCTGGTAGGGCGCCACGATGTCGGTCAGGAAGTTGTCCAGCATCACCTGCTGCGGCGCTTCAGCGTTGGAGCCACGAGCAAAATCCAAAAACTGATTGATGATGCGGTCCATCTCTTCGATGTCGCCGACCATTGCTTCGCGATCTTCACTGCTGCCGCCGGAAAGCTCCACCCCGAGCCGCAACCGGGCCAACGGGGTGCGCAGATCGTGCGACACGCCGGCCAGGATCAGCGCGCGGTCGGACTCCAACTGCGTGAGATCGCTCGACATCTGGTTGAAGGCTTGTGCTACCGCGACGACCTCGCTCGGGCCGGATTCTGAAAGCACGGCGGCAGGCGTTTCACCTCGACCGATTGCGCGGGCCGCGTTTTCCAGCGCTTTGAGCGGGCGGGTGACGCCAAGCACGAGCAAATAAGCGCCGAGTAGCGATAACGCACCCGCGGCCACACCCCAGCCGATCCACTCAGCCGCGCCGGTACGCTCGATCCGTTCGCTGGGCAGCATGACCCAGTATTCGTCGTTCGGATCGTCGTCCTGCAGGCGGAAGCTTACAAAAAACCCCTGCCTACCCGCGAAGCGCGAGGTAAGGCGAGTGTAGGAGCCGAGACGTTGGTGGAGTTCTTCCTCCAACGTGCGCATCAAATCCGAATCGGAAAGCGGCACGATCGGATCGGACTGTTCCGCTGGATAGATGCGGATACCTTCCAGTGAGGTCAATTCCTGCAAAAGTGCCGTGCGCTGGCTGGCGTCCGATGCGACCAGTGCCGAGCGGGTCAGGTTGACCACGCTCACCACCATCTGTGCCGTCTGGCGCGCGCGTGGACGTAACGCGTAGTGCGTGTAGATCTGGAACCACGCGTACAGCGACAGGCCAATCAGCAGAACGATCAGCAGGAAGGTGCGCCACAGCAGCGTGCGTGGCCAAGTGACTGACATGCGGGCGCTTTGACGCGACGATCAGGGAGCCGGTGTTCCTGCAGGCGCGTCGTCAGGCACGAACACATATCCGAACCCCCACACCGTCTGGATGTAGCGCGGCTTGGCCGGCTCTTCTTCAACAAGCTTGCGCAGGCGCGAAATCTGCACGTCGATGGAACGGTCGAAAACGTCGTATTCGCGGCCACGGGCAAGCTCCATGAGCTTGTCGCGCGACAACGGCTGGCGTGGATGCTGCAGCAGCACTTTCAGCAATGCGAATTCGCCGGTGGTCAGCGGCATTTCTTCGCCACCACGCGTCAGGCGGCGCGTAGCGAGGTTAACCGTGACCTGGCCGAAGCTGACTGTCTGGCTTTCTTCGGCGGGTGCTCCAGGCAGTGTGCGTGGGCGACGACGCAGCACGGCGTGGATACGCGCAACCAGTTCGCGCGGGTTGAACGGCTTGGCCAGATAGTCATCCGCACCGAGTTCCAGACCGACGATGCGGTCCACGTCGTCGCCGCGTGCGGTGAGCATGATGATCGGTAGCGTGGATTCGGCAGCCCGCAGCCGGCGGCAGATCGAGAGCCCATCTTCGCCCGGCAACATCAGGTCGAGCACCATCAGATCAAAGTGCTCGCGCGAGAGGGCCTTGTCCATCTGGGCGGCGTCGGCCACCGCCTTGACCGCGAAACCCTGTTCGTCCAGGTAACGGTCGAGCAGGCCGCGCAGGCGGGCGTCGTCGTCAACGACAATGATGCGGTAGCGTTCTTTTTCCATGGCGCAATCGTATTCGTTAGCGGCCTTTGTGTCAGGCCTTGCGGTAAGCAACTGTTGCGGCAGCCCCCGTCGCATTACATGTACTTACAACTTGGCAGGCGCTTCGCACAATGTCATTACAGAGCGACGGCATTATGCCTCCGTCAGACACGGATTCGTCCGCTTTTGTCTGATTGTGCGGCCCGTTCGATACAATGGCGTCGCGTGTGCAAGGCTCCGGCCTGCTGTGGAAGACCGACTGATGAAGCTTGCGACCGCAAGACGCTTACTGTTGTGCGTGATGACCGTGCTGGCGTGGCCTAGTGCCGTGTTGGCGCGTCCCGACAACGGCGGTCCGCCGCAAGACGACCCACAGCGCGCCCAGGGCAATGACGATCGTCGTGATCGCTACAAGGCCTTGCGCGAAGATATGATGCGCCAGTCGGCGCCGCAGCGTGGTGCTCAGCAGCAGTACCGCGATTCTGGCGAACCTGGCCTGCGGCGACTGTCGCCCGAGGAGCGGCAGCAGTTGCGGCGTGACGTTCGCGATGCTGGCCGGGATGTCTACGGTCGTTAGGGTTTGCCTTCCGTGCCCTTGAATGGAGCGGATATGACAACAGGACGGTTATCGAAACGGTACGCCTCGCTGGCTTTGGCCTGCGGGGCGTTGTTTTTTTCGTGCATGGCTCAAGCTGCTGGCATGGGGGCCGACGATGCCCGGTACCTGCTGACGCGTACGGGCTTCGCACCCACGCCGGCAGAAATCGCTCGCTACGCCGTATTGAGCCGGGACGAAGGCGTCGAACAGATTCTGGATGGCGTGCGCACCGCGCCAGACACCGCGCTGCCGAAGGCGCTCGACGACTACGTGCCACCAGTGCGCATGCGCACACTCTCGGAGGACGAGCGCCGCGAACTCAACCGCCTGCAACTGCGCGAGAAGGGTATGGAATTGCGGGCCTGGTGGCTTGGCGAGATGCTCCATACCTCGTCGCCCCTTACCGAGCGGATGACGCTGTTCTGGCACAACCACTTCGTATCGAGCCAGGAAAAGGTCAAGTCAGCGGCGCTCATGCTCGACCAAAACCTTCTGCTGCGACGTTTTGCCGTCGGCAACTTCGGGGTGCTCTTGCACGAGGTGTCGAAAGACACCGCGATGATGCTCTACCTCGATGCCGCGAGTAACCGTAAGGGGCAGCCAAACGAGAATTTCGCCCGAGAGGTCATGGAGTTGTTCACGCTCGGCGAAGGTCATTACACGGAAAGCGACATTAAAGAAGCCGCCCGCGCTTTTACCGGTTGGACCATAGACCCCGCGACGGGACTTTTCGAGTATCGCCATCGCCTTCATGACGATGGGGTGAAGACCATATTCGGGCGCACAGGCAAGTTCGATGGTGACGATGTGCTCGATCTGTTGTTGGCTCGGCCCGAGACCGCACAGTTCATTTCGGTAAAACTGTGGCACGAATTCGGCACGCCGGCCCTGTCCCAGGCAGACGTTGATCGTGTAGCCACAGCACTCCGGCAGAGTCGCTACGAAATGCGCCCGGCCCTGCTGGCGCTGTTTACGTCGGACACTTTCTGGGCGCCGTCCACGCGCGGCGCTCTGGCGAAATCTCCGGTAGATCTGGTCGTGGGCGCGCTGCGCTCGATGCAGGTGGATGCGAACGACCCCATGCCCTACGTGCGCACACTGCGCCAACTTGGGCAGGATCTGTTCGCGCCGCCCAATGTCAAAGGTTGGCCGGGCAACGACACGTGGATCAACACAGCAACGCTTTTATCGCGCAAGCAATTCCTCGATCGTCTGGCGCGATCCGATCGGTTGGGCGCCAGCCTGTCTGGCAGTACGCAGATGGCCGTCAGCGACAAGGGCAACGTGATGAGCGATTGGTCTGGAGCGCTGGGTGAGGCCGGACTTACGCCTGCGCAAGTGCTGCTGGTAGTGCCTCCGGTGGAGGCCGATCCGCGCCAACGCGGTGCGGCGGGTCTGCGCGCCTTGTTGCTCGACCCCGCGTACGAAGTGAAGTAGGAGATCGCGATGAAACGGCGTGGTTTTCTCCAGCTCGCAGGTGCCAGCCTTGCATTTGGCATGGCGCCGCGCCTTGCGTTCGCTGCGACTGCACCTGCGTCGCCAGCTTCGGTGGACGGCCGCCTGCTTGTCCTGGTTGAACTTAAGGGCGGCAATGACGGGCTCAATACGTTGATTCCGTATCGCGATCCGACGTATTACGCGCTTCGGCCGCAGATCGGCATCAAGCCCGAGGGCATGATTCGACTCGATGACAGGGTGGCGTTGCATCGTGCACTCGAACCACTCATGCCGAGCTGGGAGGAGGGCCGTCTGGCGATCATTCAGGGCGTCGGTTATCCGCAACCGAACCTGTCGCATTTCCGTTCCATCGAGATCTGGGACACTGCATCGCGTTCGGATCAATACCTGTCTGCTGGCTGGCTCACCCGTCTGTTTCGCGACAATCCGTTGCCTGCGCGCTATGCCGCGGACGCGCTCGTGCTTGGCTCTGCCGATCTGGGGCCGGTGGCCGGCGGTGCTCGTGCGATCGCGCTGGACAATCCTGGTCAGTTCAACAAACAGGCCAAGCTGGTACAGGCCATGGCGGGGCAGGGCGACAACGCGCTGGGGCACGTTCTCAAGGTCGAAAGCGATATCGCCACCGCGGCGCGTTCGCTGGGCACAGGGGGCAAATTGTTCAACAGTGTTTCCCGCGCACAACTTTGGGCGACTGTGCCGTGTGGCGTGCGAAACGCTTGCATCGGCCAGCGGTGTGGCTGTTGTGCGTCTGACGCTTGGCAGTTTCGACACGCACCAGAATCAGGTTGGCACGCATGCCAATCTGCTGACTCAACTGACAGAGGGCTTGTCCGCTTTTAAGGCAGGAATGATTGAACTCGGCCGTTGGGACGACACGCTGGTCGCGACGTATTCCGAGTTCGGTCGCCGCCCGAAAGAGAACGCCAGCGGTGGCACGGATCACGGCACCATCGCGCCCCATTTTGTACTTGGCGGACGTGTGCGCGGTGGTTTGCTGGGCGAAACGCCCGATCTGTCGGTACTGGATGCCTCGGGCAATCTGCCGTACCGGGTCGACTTTCGGCAGGTCTACGCCACGTTGCTGGAGCGCTGGTGGCAAGTGCCGGCGGCGCCCATTCTTGGCGGTCGGTTCTCTCCGCTAGAAGTCGTGTAGTAGGCTCGCTCCCTTGATCGCGCGTCGCAACGACGGCGCGCGCCCGGGTATGGAGCTGTCATGTCTGTTGAATCTCTCGCGCAGGACGCGTTTTCCCCATTGCGTGGTCGCTTGTTTGGCATTGCATATCGCATGCTGGGCAGTCGCGCAGATGCTGATGACATCGTGCAGGAGGCGTGGCTGCGGTGGCGCGGAGCCGACCGCGCCACTATTGGCACGCCCGAAGCCTGGCTCGTGACTGTCACGACAAGGCTATCGATCGACCGCCTTCGCCACGCCCAGACCGAACGGGAGCACTACACCGGCCCCTGGTTGCCCGAGCCCATCGTCGAGGCGACCGTGCCTCCGGCAGAGAATGCGCTTGAACAGGCTTCGGATGTCTCGCTTGCTTTCCTCACACTGCTGGAGCGACTGGCGCCAGAGGAGCGCGCGGCCTATCTGCTGCGAGAAGTGTTTGATTACGCGTTTGCTGAAGTGGCCGAAGTCGTCGGCAAGAGCGAAGCCGCTTGTCGCCAGATGGTGAGTCGCGCCCGCAAACGCGTGCAGGCCGAGCGGCCGCGTTTCGACGTACCGATTGCCGCCCACATGAAGCTGCTTGAGAAATTCATGATTGCCGCGCGCAGCGGCCAGCTCGATGATCTGCGCGCGCTGTTCGCCGAAGACGCGCTCCTGCTCGCAGACGGTGGGGGCAAGGTGGAGTCGGTGTTGCGCCCGGTGCGCGGTGCAGATCGCCTTGCTCGCCTGTATCACGTGGTTGCACGTCGGCTGGGCGCGCGTGCGGATATGCGCATTGCGATCGTCAATGGCGAGCCCGGTGTCGTGCGGACGCTGGACGGATTGATCGACACTGTCATTTCGGTCGTCACCGACGGAGAGCGCATTACGGCGCTGTACTCAGTGCGCAATCCCGAAAAACTGCGCGCCTGACTGTCACAGTTTGCGTGGCTCGTACGTCTACAGGGGGAAGCCGGCATGTTGTCGGCCCTTATGGAGAAAGTGCGTCATGAGCCAATCCCCCCGTCTTCCGGCTTCTTCGCTTGCGGCGGAGTCGTATCGCGCCTTCAAGCAGGTCAATGACACGCTGGCGGAATCACCGCTCGGCAGCCAGCTCATCGATCTGGTCTTTTTGCGTGTTTCGCAGATCAACGGTTGCGCGTATTGCGTGGACCTCCACGCGCGCGATCTGGTGCGCAAGGGCGAGGATCTACAGCGCCTCAACAGTCTTGTGACGTGGCAAGAGGTGGATTTCTACAGTCCGCGAGAGCGAGCCGCCCTGGCTTGGGCTGAATCGCTAACGCACCTGCCCGAACGAGGCGCTCCCGAAGCCTTGTTCCAATCGTTGAAGGCACACTTCTCGGACAAGGAAATCGCCGACCTTACCGTCGTTGTCGCAGTGATGAACGCCTGGAACCGACTGGGCGTCGGCATGCATCTGCCAGTCAAGCGCGCTGAGTTGGCGAAGGGCTGAGTGGTGGCGTGTGCGCGGGCGCTTCGCCAGGGATCGGCAGCCCGCGCAGGCGCAACTGCTCGTGATAGAGCATGAGTGTGACTTCGGCGCCGAACAGCACGATGGTGGAAACGTAGTAGATCCACGCCAGCAATACTGCCAGGGAACCTGCCGCGCCGAAGGTTGAACCGATCGCACCCGCGCCCAAGTACAGACCGACTGCCCATTTGCCCAGCGTGAAGAGCAGGGCGGTGACGAATGCGCCGCCCGCCAGCGTTCGCCACGACAGGCGCACCGGTGCCAGCAAGCGGAACATAAGGGCGAAAAGGGCGGTAAGGAACGCCAGCGACAGGCCCGTTTCCAGAACGGTCGCCGCGCGCAGCCAACTGCCGACCCAGCTTGTCAGATAGCGGCTGGCAGCGACAATCGCAGTGCTGGCCAGCAGCGACACGATCAGCAAGAATCCCACGCCGATCACGACCGCCAATCCGCGCAACCGCCCCATGATCAGCGAGAGGAACGCGTTCCGGTATTTGCGATGCGCGCTGAAGATGCGTTCGAAGGCGTAGTCCAGCTCCATGAACAGCCCGGTCGCGCCGATCAGCACACCGCAAATGCCGATCACAGACGCCTTCAGGCTGTTGCCGGAGATATAGCTCGCCTGGATCATCCGCTGGATGAGGCTGGCGCCGTCGTTGCCGATCAGTCCGGCCAGTTCTTCGAGCACCCGCCCTTCGACGGCATCGCGCCCGAATACCAGCCCCGAGATCGAGAGTGCGATCACCAGAATCGGCGCCAGCGAAAAAACGGCGTAGTACGCCAGCGCCGCGCCAATGCTGGTGCAGCGATGTGTGGACCATGATCCGGCGGCTCGATAAACGATGGTGGCAGCCGTTTTGACGTGCTTCATGTTGGCCTCATCTGTGCGAACGCCGATCATGCTGGACGATCGGCTTCATAGCGTCCATCGGCGTTGTCCTACGTGCGCCACGCCCCCACAATTGGAATATGAACTTCCTGGCGCATGTTTACCTCGCAGGGCCCGGCTGGGCCGACCGACTTGGCGCGATGCTCGGCGATTTCGTCAAAGGGCCGCTGGCGTCATCACAAGACGTGCTGCCGCTGGCGGTACTCGATGGTATTGCATTGCATCGGCATATCGACAGCTATCTCGACGCATCGCCAGCATTTATGCGCAGCCGGACGCGGATGGCGCCGCATTTTCGGCGTGTGGCTGGCATTGCCATCGACGTGTTCTACGACCATTTTTTGGCCGCCAACTGGGCCAATTTCAGCGGCGAGCCGCTGGAGGCCTACGCGAGCGGCGTGTACGACTTGCTCGATGAGCATGCCGCGCTGCTGCCGCCAAGTCTGGAGCGGCTGCGCCGCGCCATGCGCGCCGATGATTGGCTGACGTCTTACCGCGACGTCGAAACGCCGGAATTGGTGCTCGATCGCATGGCTCGCCGCCTATCGCGGCCCGAGTTGCTGGCTGGCGCAGGGGCCGAATTGACCGTCCATTACGACGGTCTGCAGGAGGATTTTTTCAACGCCATGGCGGAGCTGGCGGTCGAAATCCCCGCCTGGCGGGCGCGCCGAGCAAGTAGCGCCCCGACGGTCGGGAGTTAGTGTGGTGTAAGAGGCAATGGCTGTGCTCGTCAATCGCCCAAAAGGTGTGTAGTGCGCTGCACAATTTGCCAATTGTGGTCTAAGCTCCGAAACCGGAATAAGCATTCCCAAGAGAGAAGATGGATCAACCGATACCCTTCGGCGAAAAGCGCGTCATCGACGGACAAGAGCGCGTGCATTACTACGGCTATTGGGTCAAGACGTATGAAGCACCGGCCGACTCGCTGGCCGCCAAGAAAAAGCTCATCGAAGCGCTGACGCGTCGCCTGTTCAACCACGTCGAGCACGGCATCAACATCCCCGGCAGCCGTCTGACCGAGGCGCGCGAGGCGTTCGAGTCCGAAGCCAACGTCGACATGAAGCGCGTCAAAGGCGCCATGCTCGCCGGCGCGTTGTTCAACCGTGCGGCCGATATCTTCACCAAACTGGTGGAGTTGCAGGCGGCGGGGGTTGAGATCGCGTCGGACAACGCCCTCATGCGCCAGTGCGGCGGTTGCCTGCAAGAGGCTTTGAATCTTGGGCGTACGGTGCTGCACCGCAGTGGTGAAGAAGGCATCGATGAACTCTGGGGCGAGCCGTTCAAGGCTTTTTCGATCCCCATCGAATCGTTCTACGAGAGTCGCTACATCAAGATCGCGCAGGCCATGCGCGATGTTGACAGCATTGCTGATGCCGTGGTGACGAATTTTGCGGGCAATCCCAAGTTCGAAGGCGTCGAGGCGGCAGTCCGGCGCTATGCCGAAGCCGCACGCATCAAGTCTGAAACCCTGCGCACGGACGATCACATCTTCGATATCTGGGCGACATTCGCTGTCGCTGGCGAGACTCTCCGCAACTTTGAATACACCTTGCCGGAGTCACCTACCGAACTTGAGCTGCGCGAGGCCCAACATGGCCGGCGCGTCTTGCGCAACGCGCAACATCTGATCAGCGACATCGCGCGTGCGCGCGTGCCTATGCCCAAGAGCACGGCCGAGTTTCTCGAGCGCGCGAACTTCTTCGGTCAAAGCTATGGGGGCCGTGTGCCTTCCGGCGACACCGCAGCGGCCGAACCGGGCGCCCAATTGGCTGGCGCACACTGATCGTACGGGCCGAGCGGTGTTCGGCCTGCCTTAACTCTCGTTTTCGATTGGGTGCTGGCGCCGTGCCAACGCCCGCATCACAGCGTCCCACTGGCGGACGGCATCTTCGCCGCACTCGGCGAATACTTCCCGCAGCAGTCGCAATTGCGGGCCGGAGAGTTCTTCTTCGGCCTTGCGCCCAGCTTCTGTCAGCGCCAACTGGCGTATCCGGCGATCCTCGCTGCCTGTCTCCGCGACGACAAGGCCCGCTTCGAGCAGAGACTTCAGCGGGCCATGCAGCGCCTGTTTCGACACCCCCAGCTTATCCAGAAGCTGATTGACCGCGATGCCTGGATTGCGTCCGATGAAGTGGAGGAGGCGATGATGAACACGTCCCCAGCCGCGCCGCTCAAGCAGGGCGTCTGGGGCAGCGGTGAAGGCGCGGTAAGCGTAGTAGAACAGTTCATGCCCGTCGTCGGGCGCGGTTCCATTCATCATGCCGGCGTGTACAAAGGTCAAGTTTATTGACATTTGGCGATAGCCTTTCCATGATTGAGTCATTGTTATTGACCTATTGTGGAGGCCCGCCATGTTTGCCCAGCGTATCGAACGACTCACATCTTCGCTGGTGCGCGACATTCTGGCAGCAGCTTCGCGTCCTGGGATGATTTCTTTTGCGGGCGGGCTACCTGCTGACGAAGCGCTGTTCAGGCCGACGGCCGACATGCTTGGCTCGCTCGACTGCTGGCAATACGGCCAGAGCGAGGGGGAGCCCATGCTGCGCGAGTTGATCGCCGCACGCGGGCGGGCGCTGGGTTTGCGCTGCGAAGCATCGCAAGTGCTGGTGATGTCGGGCTCGCAACAGGGTATCGATCTGGTGGCCAAGCTGTTCATTGAGCCCGGTACGCCCGTGCTCGTCGAATCGCCTGCGTATCTTGCGGCCTTGCAGGTGTTCCGCCTGTTCGGTGCCGAGTGCCTGCCTCTGCCGGTGGTCGGAGGGGGCGCAGATCTTGGGCGCCTGCCGCACATCCTGCCGCAAGCAAAACTGGCCTACCTCACGCCAACCTTCCAGAATCCCTCCGGCTATTGCTACTCGGACACCGAGCGCGATGTGATCGCAGCCGCGATCGATGCTGCCGGTACGCCATTGTTCGAAGATGATCCGTATCGCGACCTCGCCTACGATGGCAAGGCGCCGCAGCCGATCTGCGCACGACTGGGCCGGACGCCGTGGATCTATCAGGGATCATTCTCGAAGGTGCTGGCGCCTGGGCTGCGCCTGGGGTACTTGATCGTGCATCCCGATCTCGTTGCACCGCTGACGCGGCTGAAGCAGGCCGCTGATCTGCACACCAATCGGCTTGCGCAACAGTTGGTTGTTCAGATGCTCGAAGGCGGGCGCATCGAGGCGCACGTGGAAGGGGCCTTGCCGCTCTATCGCGAGCGTCGCGCGGTGATGGCAGACGCTTTGCGCGCCACCTTTGGCGATCAGCTCCAGTGGAATCTCCCGGCGGGAGGACTGTTCTTTTGGGTGCGGTTTGCCGAGCAGATCGATACGCGTGCCGTGATGCATGACGCGTTGGAGCGGGGTGTGGCGGTCATGCCGGGCGACGCGTTCTTTACCGAGCGCCCGGATGCCGCCTATTTGCGGCTCAACTTCAGCCACGCCGATCCGGAAGGAATCCGTCTGGGCGTGGCGCGGCTGAAGGAAGCGTTAAGCGCTTAGTTGCTGGGATGGAGGTTGGAGCGACGGCGGGCGTACAGGAAGTACACCAACAATCCGATCGCGCTCCAGATTACAAAGCATACCCAGGTCAGCAGATCGAGCTGCAGCATCAGGAAGATGCACACAGCCATCGTCAGTAGCGGGATGTAAGGCGAGCCAGGGCAGCGGAAGCCTCGCGGCAGATCCGGGCGCGTGCGGCGCAGGATGAGCACCGCCAGTGCCACGAGCGTGAAGGCTGCCAGCGTCCCGATATTGATCAGCTCAGCCAGGAAGTCCAGCGGCAGCAGTGCTGCGATCAGCCCGAACACAATGCCCACCACCCAGGTGTTGAAGAAGGGCGTGTTGTGGGTCGGGTGCAGTTCAGACAGCTTCTTGGGCAGCAGGCCGTCGCGCGACATGGCAAACGTAATGCGCGTCTGGCCATAGAGCATCACCAGAATCACCGTTGTCATACCGACGATTGCGCCGAGCGTGATGAAGCCGCCAACCCAATGTTCGCCCACCAGTTGCAGGGCCAGCGCGACCGGATGGTCGATGCCTTCGGCAAAGCGCTGGTAGGGCAGGATGCCGGTCATCACCGCCGCGACTGCAACGTACAGTATCGTGCAGATGGAGATCGACCCAAGCAGGCCGATCGGCAGCGAGCGTGCCGGATTGCGTGCTTCTTCGGCGGCGTTGGTGACGGCGTCAAACCCCAGGAAGGCGAAGAACATCACGGCGCCGGCCTTGAAGATGCCTTGCGTTCCAAAGGGCGCAAACGGCGTCCAGTTGGCGGTATCGACGTGACGCGCACCCACCACGATCACGAGCACCACCACCACGACCTTCAACGCCACCATGACGTTGTTGAAGCGCGCCGATTCGCGGATACCAAATGCCACCACCGACGTGATGATCATCATGATGATGAAGGCGGGCAGGTTGAACCAAGTCTCAACCCCGGGCACGCTGCCCGGTGCGGCCGTCAATGCCGCAGGCAGATGCAACCCGATGCCGGCAAGGAATGCCTGCATGTAGCCGGACCAGCCCGCCGATACCGCAGAGGTCGCAAGGCCATATTCGAGCATCAGGTCCCAGCCGATGATCCACGCGGCGAGTTCGCCCATGGTGGCGTAGGTGTAGGTGTAGATCGAGCCGGCCGCAGGAATGGTCGATGCGAATTCCGCGTAGCACAGCGCAGCCAGAATGCAGGCCACCGCAGCCAGCACGAATGACAGCATCAGGGCGGGGCCGGCGGTCAGCGCGCCTTTGCCGATCAGAACGAAAATGCCGGTGCCGATGACGGCGCCAATACCGAGAAAGGTCAGATCCAACGGCCCGAGCGCGCGTTTGAGCCCATGTTGGTTTTGTGCTGCGTGGATAAGGTGATCTACGCTTTTGGTGCGAAATAGGCTCATGCGGACGGTTCCGATGGAGTTGTGGTAGCGGAAGCTACACACCCCGAAGTCAAAGTGGACAAAAATTTAGTGGCGCGATAATGATCAACGCCACGCAACTTCGTCCTTGATGCGGATCACTTTTCCCTATTGAAGTGGGACTATTCCGCAAGTCAATGCCAATTTACTGCAGTCTCGAAGATCAGTTTCCCCAATAGCAATATCGCCAGCACCAGGAACAAACGTCGAATCCACAGGTTGCCGCCCTTGAACGCGAGGTGAGTGCCTACAAACGCGCCACAAACCCCGGCGATACCCATCGGAATCGCAAGTTTGTAGATGACGAGTCCAGCGGGAATGAAGAAAGACAGCGCCGCGAGGTTGGTTGCCATGTTGACCACCTTGGCGCTCGCCGATGCCCGCAGGAAGTCGAAGTGGAATACGCGTACGAACAGGAACATCAGAAAGCTGCCCGCGCCCGGCCCGAAAAAACCGTCGTAGAAGCCAATGCCGGCACCTGCCACCACGCCGACAATGATGTCCTTGCGCTGGATCGGGCGCCCGGTGTCGGTCGCGCCAAGCTGCGGCCGCAGCCATGTGTACGCCAGCATGACGATGAGCAGCACGATGACCAGCGGCCGGATGAGGTTTGCAGGCATCGAGTGCACAACGTGTGCGCCCGAATAGGAACCCACGAAAGCCGCTGCGCCCGTGATACCAAGCAAGCGCCAGGGCAGGTCGATGCGCCGGGCATATTGGCGCGCGGCGAATGCATGGCCGACGATGGAAGACAGCTTGTCGCTACCGAGCAATGCAGCCGGCGTCGCCTGCGGCAACGTCGCAAACAGACCGGGAATCATGATCAGCCCCCCACCTCCCACCGCCGCATTGATCAGGCCAGAACAAAAGGCCAGGGGCAGGATGACGAGCAACTCGGTCGAAGTCATTGGGAATCTACTGAGGGTGTGTGCGGCAAGGGGCGCAATGGTAGCGCGCCCCAGACTGTATCGGTAAAGAAGATGCAGCCTTTAGCGTCGCGGTACGAACGGCGTATAGAAGTCGTCCGAACGCGGAGCGATCAGAGCAAAGGTTCGATGTCGCGTGCGATGTCTTCGGGCTTGGTCATCGGCGCATAGCGGTCGATTACCTGACCGTCGCGGCCGACAAGGAATTTTGTGAAGTTCCATTTGATGCCCTCGCTGCCCAGAACGCCTTTGGCATGTTCCTTAAGAAAACGGAAGAGCGGGTGAGCTGTTGGTCCGTTAACGTCGATCTTGGCGAACATGGGGAAGCTGACTTCAAAGCGGTTCGTGCAGAAGGCAGCGATCTGCGCTTCGTCGCCTGGCTCCTGGCTGCCGAATTGGTTGCACGGGAAACCCAGCACCACCAGCCCTCGATCAGCGAACTTGCGATACAGGGCTTCGAGTCCGCCGTACTGCGGCGTGAAGCCGCATTCGCTGGCCGTATTGACGATGAGCAGCACCTTGCCGGCGTATTCGGAGAGGCGGGTTTCGCGGCCATCGATGGCCAGTGCGGAGAGATCGTAGAGCGAGTCAGCCATGGGGGTCTTTGTGGGGCGCGTTGAGCTTGTTTTCTGTTCTTATGCAGAGGCGGTCCGGGGTGCGTCACCCCGGACCGCAGCGATCCTGCTTACTTCGTCGCGTCGGATACGCACTTCTTGACGAAGCTGTTCTTGGCGGCGCCGGCCAGCTTCTTGTCGGCGGCCTGCGCGTCGCACGACGCACTGGCCGTGGCGACCTTCGAGTCGGCTTCACACTTCTTGACGAAGCTGTTCTTGGCGGCGCCAGACAGCTTCTTTGCAGCGGCCTTGTCGTCGCAGGAGGCGGGCGCCGCAGCCTTGGCGTCGGCTTCACACTTTTTGAGGAAGCTGGTCTTGGCGGCGCCAGAGAGCTTCTTTTCGGCGGCAGCCGCGTCGCAGGCAGCGTCCGCCCAGGCGAGGTTGACGGCAAACACGGTGGCGAGGGCAGCGATCACTAGTTTACGCATGGCTTTTGTACTCCTTCTGAACGTGAGGTTTGCCCAATAGAGTCCCCGGGCGCGGTGATTCTAGCTCGCCAAATGCCGCCGCAATATGTGTGGCTACCCGCTATTTGATGATCGCCTATTCTTCTGCCCCGCGTGCAACTGGCCGGCTGGGGTCGCTCACCCATTCGCTCCACGAACCTGGGTAGAGCGCGGCGCCCGGTAGCCCGGCGATTTCCAGCGCGAGCAGATTGTGGCAGGCGGTGATTCCCGAGCCGCACTGGGCGACGACACTGGCCGCTTCTTCGCCGTCGAATATCTGTTCCCATTCGTGCCGAAGTAATTCGGCGGGCTTGAAGTGGTCATCGGTAAGGTTGTCGCGAAAGAACCGATTGCGGGCGCCCGGGATGTGCCCGCCAACAGGGTCGATGGTTTCGTTCTCGCCGCGGAATCGGTCTGCTGCGCGCGCATCTACGATCAGACGGTCGCCGTTGCGCACGCTGGCCAGTACTTGTTCGGCGTCAACCTGCCGCGTGAGCGGGGGGCGGATGGTGAAATGCCCAGGGGCTCGTGAAACAGGTGCCTGACCTTCAGTTGGGCGCCCTGCGGCCAACCAGGCTAGCCAGCCGCCGTCCAGTACCGCCACGTTGTCGTGACCGAGCCAGCGCAACATCCACCACAGGCGCGCCGCGAACATGCCGCCATGGGCGTCATAGGCGATGACCTGTGAGTTGTCGCTCACACCGAGAGAGGCGAGCCGCGCAGCGAATTCGCGCCTGTCCGGCAGTGGATGGCGGCCATTGTGGCCCGTCTTGGGGGCGGAAAGATCAGTGTCCGCATGCAGGAAGAGGGCGCCCGGAATATGACCTGCGCCGTAAGCCGCCGGGCCGGCATCCGCTTTGGCCAGATCGTGCCGCACATCGAACACGATCCAGTCGGGCGAGCCTAGCCGTTGCGAAAGTGTGTAGGGGTCGATCAGCGTTCGGTAATAGGTCATGGCGGACTCACCGGGGTGTGGAGTGGACTAGCACCAGTCTAGCTCTCCGGGAAGGGCGCCGGACAAGCCTTGCACGTGGAGCGGGCAAGTGTCTTGAAAGATAGGGCGCAACACGCTATTATCGCCGGCTCACCTTGCTCTACCGGTACGCATGCCGGAGGGCTTTTTAACCGCAAGGAGTGCTCATGCGCCATTATGAAATCGTATTCATCGTCCACCCGGACCAGAGCGAGCAAGTGCCCGCCATGATCGAGCGTTACAAGACGCTCGTCACGTCCAACGGTGGGCAGATCCATCGTCTGGAAGACTGGGGCCGTCGTCAGCTGGCTTACCCGATCCAGAAGATCCACAAGGCTCACTACGTGCTGATGAACATCGAAGTCGGCGGCGAAACGCTGGCCGAGCTCGAGCACGCATTCAAGTTCAACGACGCTGTTCTGCGCCACCTCACCATCCAGACGAAGAAGGCAGTTACGGCTCCTTCGCCGATGATGAAGGAAGAAAAGTCGCGTTCGCTGACCGCGCCGGCTGCTGCTGAAGAAGCGAAGCCCGCCGAACAAGCCGCGGCCGAGTAAGTTAACGGACTGATGAGCGAGGGCGCTGGCCACAATACCGTTCGCATCACAGGCAGGCTGCTCGAAAAAGACGCGCTTCGCCTGACGCCCGCAAGGGTGCCCATCGTCGGATTACGCATCGAACATGCGTCCCGACAGATCGAGGCGGGAATCGAACGAGACGTGCGCTGCGAACTCGAAGTCCGGGCGATAGGCCCGGAAGCTCATCGGATCAATGCAGTACCGCTGGGGACGTGGCTGGCAATCGAAGGATTCCTCGCCGCCAAGAGCGTGCGAAGCCGTTACCCCATACTGCACATCAGAACATTTGAATTGCTGGAAGGAATGAATCATGGCCTTTAGACCGGGCAACAAGAAGAAGGACGATCGTGGTGGTAACCGTGGTCTGTTCAAGCGTCGCAAGTTCTGCCGTTTCTCGGCAGAAAAGATCGAAGAGATCGATTACAAGGACATCGACATCCTGAAGGATTTCGTGACCGAAAACGGCAAGATCATGCCGGCCCGCATCACCGGCACCAAGGCGCACTACCAGCGCCAACTGTCGACCGCCATCAAGCGTGCTCGCTTCCTGGCCCTGATGCCCTACACCGACCTGCACCAATAAGTCGGGGAGAATCGACAAATGCAAATCATTCTGCTGGAAAAGGTTGTCAACCTGGGTAACTTGGGCGATGTGGTCCGTGTCAAGGACGGTTACGCTCGTAACTTCCTGATCCCGAAGGGCAAGGCCCGTCGCGCAACGACGGCGAGCATCGCCGAATTTGAAGCCAAGCGCGCTGAACTCGAACGCGTTGCTGGCGACAAGCTGGTTGCCGCTCAAGCCGAAGGCGCCAAGATGGACGGTCTGATGGTTCAGATCAGCACCAAGGCTGGCGTCGATGGCCGTCTGTTCGGCTCTGTGACCAACGCCGACATCGCTGAAGCGGTGAACGCACAAGGTTTCGCGATTCAGAAGGCTGCTGTCCGCCTGCCGGAAGGCCCGATCAAGATGATCGGCGACTCCGTCGTCCAGATCGCGCTGCACACCGACGTGATCGTGAACGTGACGGTTTCGGTTCTCGGCGAACACTGAGATCCGGTCCGCACGGACTCACAAAAAAGGGCTGCGCAAGCAGCCCTTTTTTTTGTCTACCGCCGCGCAGTATTTCCGCTTGCGGCATGATTCGCTTGGTTGAGATTTCCCGGGCGCGCCCCGGTACAATCGCCTGTCTTTCTGAAAGTCGTAACGTCCATGGCCCAGAACCGTGGTGGGCAGTTCGCCCCCGTCACCGATCCGCAACTTGCAGCACTCAAATTGCCCCCGCACTCTATCGAGGCGGAACAATCGCTCATTGGTGGCCTGTTGCTCGACAACTCGGCATGGGACAGCGTCGGCGATCTGGTGTCGGTGTCGGATTTCTACCGTGACGAGCATCGACGCATCTTCCAGCACATCGCCAAGCTGATCGAGGCCGGCAAACCGGCCGACGTCGTGACGGTTTATGAGTCGCTCGACAAGAACGACGATGCGCAGCATGTGGGCGGCCTGGCCTATCTGGGCGAGATCGCCAACAGTACGCCGTCTGCGGCCAATATCCGTCGCTACGCCGAGATCATTCGCGAGCGCGCCATCCTGCGCAAGCTGGTGACCGTGGGTGACGAGGTTGCTGCCAGTGCGCTGACGCCGAGCGGTCGGGACGCCAACATCATTCTCGACGAGGCCGAAGCCAAGATCCTCGCCATTCGCGACGAAGGCGAACGCCAGAACACAGGCTTCATCGCCATCCAGCCGGTGCTGGGGCAGGTGGTGGATCGTATCCAGGAGTTGTACGACCGCGATAATCCAGCCGCCATCACGGGCGTGCCCACAGGCTTGATCGACCTCGATGCGATGACCTCGGGCCTGCAGCCAACGGACATGATCGTCATCGCGGGGCGCCCCGGCATGGGCAAGACGAGTTTTGCGCTGAACGTCGCCGAGGCGGTGGCTTTGGACGCTAAATTGCCGGTGGCGATTTTCTCGATGGAAATGCCGGCAACCCAGCTGGCGATGCGTTTCATCTCGTCGGTTGGTCGGCTGGATCAGCACAAACTGCGTACCGGCAAGCTCAACGACGACGAATGGCAGAAGCTGACCTATTCGTTGGGGCAGCTCCATGAGTCGTCCATCTACATTGATGAAACGCCGGGTCTGAATCCGACGCTTTTGCGAGCGCGGGCGCGCCGTCTGCAACGTCAGTGCGGTGGCAAGCTGGGCCTGATCGTCATCGACTACCTGCAACTGATGGTGGGGTCAGTCGCGGCCGATAACCGCTCTGCGGAATTGTCGGAAATCTCGCGCTCGATCAAGTCGCTGGCCAAAGAGTTGAAGGTGCCTATCTTTGCACTTTCGCAGCTCAACCGCAGTCTGGAGCAGCGCCCCAACAAGCGTCCGGTGATGTCCGACCTGCGCGAATCCGGCGCTATCGAGCAGGACGCCGACATGATCATGTTCGTGTACCGCGACGAAATCTATAACCCGGACACGCAGGACAAGGGCATGGCCGAGCTGATCATCGGCAAACACCGGAATGGCCCGACGGGCACGGTGCGCATGACCTTCCTGGGTGAATACACGCGTTTCGAGAATTACGCTGGCGGCGGCATGATGGGCGGCGGCTCCGACTACTGATTTCAGAGCGCTCAAAAAAAGGCCACCGGGATAACGCCGGTGGCCTTTTTTGCTTAGTGGCTTGGGGGGGGTCAGGGTGCGGCAACGTGCCAGGTGTTGCCGGCCATGCCTTCACCCGTTTTGTCGCCCGGCGCCTTGTCCTTGACCCAGGTGTAGAGGGGTTTGCCCTTATACGCCCACTGCTTGCTGCCGTCGTCGCGTGTCACGACAGTCCATTCGCCCATCGGCTTGGCTTCGGTGCTGGCCATGAGCGGCGGCCAGTTCGTGGCACATTGGCCATTGCAGACGCTCTTGCCCGGCGAGGCAGCGTCCTTGTCGTACGTATAGAGCGTCATTCCTTTGGCGTCAACGAGAGCTCCGTCCTTGGCCATGGCCGGGTCTGCGGCGAATGCGGCTGTGCTCATGAGCAGGCCGACGATGGTGCTGCACAAGGTGATCTTGTTCATGTGTATACCTCTCCTGGGTGGTTGGACAGCACTCAGTAAACGCGCCGCTTTTGCGGAATATTCCGTGCAGGCCGGATTTATCCGCCGCGCCCCTTCAATGTAGAAAAAACAACGCCGGCTTGCGGGCCGGCGTTGTGTCTTGAGGGGCGGAAGAGATGTCAGCGTGTCGCGGTCTCAGCAGGCGATTGCGCCAACACCGGACTCTTGTTGTACGTCCAGTTTTTTTCCCACGCGGTACGCACCAGGTTTGGGTATTCCGGCCGTCCCAGACTGCCGTTGTAGCGGCCCAGTGCACGGTACAGATCGCCTTTTTCCATATTGAGGTAGTAGCGCAGGATTGTGCAGCCATAGCGCAGGCTGGTGCGCAGATGGAACAGGTTCTGGTCCGCTGTGCCGATCTGGCGTACCCAGAACGGCATGACTTGCATGTAGCCACGCGCGCCCGCTGACGAAACGGCGTATTTGCGGAAATTGCTTTCCACCTGGATCAGCCCCAGCACTAATTGCGGATCGAGCCCGGCACGGGTGGCTTCGTAGTGGACGGTTTTGAGAAAGTCAACGCGCTCGCGTGGGTCCGGCATTTTGCGGGCCAAGCGGGCGGACATGTCGTTGAGCCACCGATCGCGCTCGGCAGGCGAGGCGAAGACGGGCTCGGGGGCGGCAGAATCGCTAATGGCACGATGGAGCATCGCCTGAACGCTGGCTGCCAGATCTTCCTCACGCTGCGCGCCGGCGTACGACACCGTCGGCGCCGCGAGCGCTGCGAAGAGAATTGCACTGGCGAATCGTCGCGTAAGGCGATGCGTCATCAGAAATGTCAGGCTAACTTGGATTTGACGAAAGCGCCGATTTCGGCAACAGGGAGTTTAGTCGCTTCAGCGTCACGACGCCCTTGGTATTCTGCAACACCTTCGTTCAAACCACGGTCGCCGATCACCACCCGGTGCGGTACGCCGATCAGTTCCCAGTCGGCGAACATCACGCCGGGGCGCTCGTCGCGGTCGTCCAGGATCACGTCAATGCCGGCTGCCAGCAGTTCTTCATAGAGCTTGGTGGCGGTTTCGCGCACGGCTTCCGAGCGGCTCCAGCCGAGCGGGGCAATGACAACCTCGAAAGGCGCGATGGCCATCGGCCAGACGATGCCGCGGGCGTCGTTGTCCTGCTCGATGGCCGCGCCCATGATGCGCGTCACGCCAATGCCGTAGCAGCCCATTTCGAAGTGCTTCGGCTTGCCATCTTCGTCCAGGAAGGTGGCGTTCATCGCCTTTGAGTACTTGGTGCCCAGATAGAACACGTGGCCGACTTCAATGCCGCGCTGGATGGCGAGCAGACCCTTGCCGTCCGGGGATGGGTCGCCTTCGACGACGTTGCGGATGTCGGCCACGACGTCGGGCTCGGGCAAGTCGCGGCCCCAATTGACGCCAGCGATGTGGAAGTCGGGCTCGTTTGCGCCAGTGATGAAGTCACTCATGCGCGCCACGGTGCGATCGGCGACGATTTTCACGGGCTGTTTCAGGCCGATGGGGCCGAGGTAGCCAGGCTTGCAGCCGAAGTGATCGACGATTTCCGCTTCGGTCGCGAAACGGAACCCGCCCTTAAGGCCTTCGACCTTGCCAGCCTTCACTTCGTTGAGATCGTGATCGCCACGAACCAGCAGCAGCCACACGGTGGTCTTGACGATGGCGCCGGATTCGTCGATTTCGTCAGTGGCAAGGACCAGCGACTTCACCGTATTCGATAGCGCCGTGCCGAGGAGAGTGGCAACGTCCTGGCATGTGCTCTTGCCGGGCGTGGGCACCTTCTGCAGCGCTTGTGCAGGGGCTGCGCGTTCTGCCATCAGCGGCAGCGCTTCGGCCAGTTCGATGTTGGCGGCGTAGTCGGAATCCGGGCAGTAAATGATTGCGTCCTCGCCGGTTTCGGCGATGACCTGGAATTCGTGAGAACGATCGCCGCCGATGGCGCCGGTGTCGGCTGCCACTGCGCGATAGGTCAGCCCAAGGCGGTCGAAGATCCTGCAGTAGGCGGCATACATGCCGTCGTAGCTGCGGCCCGCGGCTTCTGCGTTGCGGTCGAAGGAGTAGGCATCCTTCATGGTGAATTCACGACCACGCATCACGCCGAAGCGCGGGCGACGTTCGTCGCGGAACTTCGTCTGGATCTGGTACAGGTTGCGCGGCAGTGCGCGGTAGCTTTTGAATTCCTGGCGCGCGATGTCGGTGACGACTTCTTCCGAGGTCGGCTGGATGATGAAGTCGCGATCGTGGCGATCCTTCATGCGCAGCAGCTCAGGGCCCATCTTGGAGAAGCGGCCGGTTTCTTGCCACAGCTCCGCGGGCTGAACCACTGGCATGGTCAGTTCGACAGCGCCTGCGCTGTTCATTTCTTCGCGGATGATGTTCTCGATCTTGCGGATCACGCGCAGGCCCATCGGCATGTACGTGTAGATGCCGGCCGAGAGTTTCTTGATGAGCCCTGCTCGCATCATCAGTTTGTGGCTGATGACTTCAGCGTCCGAAGGGGCTTCCTTGAGGGTCGAGATGAAGAACTTGCTCGCGCGCATGAGAACGAAAACAGGGTAGGCGAAAGGGCGACATTGTAACGTCCGCGTAGCGGCGCGTCAGAAGCTTGGCGCAATGGTGCATAAAAAATGCTCTGTTGCCCAAAAGTGGCACCCGTTCGGATGCTTTCCCCGTTTCTTTGCTGCATTACTTATGGAAGAATCCGACCTAATACATGTATTTTTAGGTGATTCTCATGCTCGACAGGGACGGCTATCGGCCCAATGTCGGCATCGTCATCGTCAACGCACGCAACGAGGTTTTCTGGGGCAAGCGAATCCGCGAACATTCCTGGCAGTTCCCGCAAGGTGGCATCAAGCAGGGCGAAAGCCCCGAGCAGGCCATGTTTCGGGAGCTTCACGAAGAAGTCGGCTTGCGACCCGAGCACGTCAAGGTGCTCGGCCGGACTCGTGGCTGGTTGCGTTACGACGTGCCGAAGCGCTGGATCAAGCGCGAATGGCGCAACACGTATCGCGGACAAAAGCAGATCTGGTATTTGCTGCGTCTCGTGGGCCGGGATTGCGACGTGAGTTTGCGCGCCTCTGGTCACCCAGAGTTCGACGCTTGGCGATGGGCCGGTTTCTGGGTGCCGCTTGAAGGGGTAATCGATTTCAAGCGCGGAGTCTATCGGGCCGCCCTCAATGAGCTGGGCGGCATTCTGTTTGACGGCGACCTGCGTGGCCGGCCTTCCAGCTATTGGCTGGAGCCGCAGCCAGAAAAGGCGTCGCCTCCTCGCAAGGTGTCCCAGGAATGATCTTCGACCGCGCAATCATTGAGTTCGACCGTGCGTTGCGCACGCTCGCCGCGCCTGCTCGCAGTACGCGGGGAATGCCCGGTTCCGATCTGCCAGAAGTGGCATTGTCGGAAGATGATAAGCGCCACGTGACTGCGCTCATGCGCATCAACCATGTTGGCGAAGTCTGCGCGCAAGCGCTCTATCAAGGGCAGGCGCTGACCAGTCGGGATCCCGCGCTGCGCGAATCGCTGGAGCACGCGGCCCACGAAGAGACCGAACACCTGGCGTGGACGGCCAGCCGCATCGGCGAACTGGGTGGGCGCACGAGCCTGCTCAATCCGCTCTGGTATGCCGGTTCGCTCGCGCTGGGCGTTGCGGCCGGTGTGGCTGGCGACAAGTGGAATCTGGGTTTTTTGGCGGAAACCGAACGACAGGTCGAATCGCACTTGAAGGAACACCTCGACCAATTGCCTGCTGAAGACGGTCGCTCACGCGCGATCCTTGATCAGATGAAGGTCGATGAAGCCGAACACGCAGCGACGGCGGTGCGACTGGGTGCCGCTGAATTGCCGGCGCCGATCAAGGGGGCGATGCGCGCCATGTCTCTGGTGATGAAAAAGACCGCGTACTACGTCTGATCGGCGGACGCACGCATTGGCGAAGGTTGAATAGAAAACGGCGGCTCAAGGGCCGCCGTTTTTGCGTGTGCTCAGTGGAGCGTCGTGGGCATGTCCAGCACGATGCGCGGAACGGTGTAGATCATCGTCAGCTCTTTGCCGACCAGCGCGAGGGTGCCGCGTCGCCGGTTGTTGCCCGTGTCCGAGAACTCAAAGTCATAGGTGCGCTTGATGCGCAGTTGCCCTTCGTCGTTGCGCGCCAGGCGCAGCTTGCTGACGGCAACGGTGTCGTCCAGCAATTGCAGGCCATCGGCGTCACAGGCACGGCGGCCTTCACGCAGCGCGACTTCGCGTGCGGACAAAGTGTCTATCCAGAACCAGCCGAGTGCGCCGATCAGGATGAGTGCGACGATTTCCATGTGTTGGAATCTCTGCGCGCGCCGGAGAGGCGCGCGCAGCGCGGATCAAACGGTGCCGGTTTCGATGATTTCGAAGTCGTGCGTGATCTCGGCCGTCTTGCCCAGCATGATCGACGCCGAGCAGTACTTGTCGGCCGACAGCGAGATCGCGCGCTCGACGGCTTCACGCTTAAGGTTACGACCGCTCACGATGTAGTGATAGTGGATCTTGGTGAAGACCTTCGGGTCGGCCTCGGCACGCTCGGACGTGAGTTTTACCTCGCAGCCTTCGATGGCGTGGCGACCACGCTTGAGGATCAGCACCACGTCGAACGCCGTGCAGCCGCCTGCGCCGGCCAGCAGCATTTCCATAGGGCGCGGCGCGTGATTCTTGCCGCCAAGATCGGCGGAACCTTCCATGACCACCGCGTGGCCGCTACCCGTTTCGGCGACGAACTTGCCATCGCCAGCCCATTTCACGCTGCATTCCATTCTGTCGTTCCGCTCGGTTGGGGAGAAACCACGAGTTTAGCAAGCGCCTCACTCCAGGCCTATCTCTGGAAAAGTAATGGTGGCCATAGCCGCCACCGGCTCTTTAGATGGTGGCGGCGCCCACAAAAAACAATGGCGGCCGCAGCCGCCATTGTCGTCAAAGCGTAAATGTTGCTCAGTAGTGCACGATCGCGCCGTTCTGCACGCGCACGCGCTCGCCTTCACGCCATGCCGGCTGCGTCTTCTCGGTAAAGACCTGACGAGTGCCGTCGTCCATGCGCACGGCGATCTGGTATTGCGTTTCCGAACGCACGCGCTTCTCGACCTGATTGCCGGCCAAGCCGCCCAGAATTGCCCCGGCCACGGTCGCAGCCTTCTTGCCCGAGCCTTCGCCAACCTGGTGGCCCAGCACGCCGCCGATGGCTGCGCCGCCGACGGCGCCGACGATGCCACCTTCGCCTTGCACCTGATGCGCCTGGATCGACTCGATCACGCCACAGTCATAACACACGCGCTGCGCGGGCGGCGGCGTGTTGGCGGCAGTGTCGTAGGAGGGTTCGGGCTGCGCGGGCGCCTTGGTGGTGGTCTTCGTCGATGAAGCCTTGGAATGACGGACCGGCGCGGCAGGCTGCGCCGCAGCTTGCTGTGCAGGCGCGGCCACAGCGGCGACCGACTGTGCTGCCGACGACGCGCTGGCGGCGGCGCTGCTCGAGGCCGCGGCCAACTCTGCCTGTTCTGCGGCAATCGCAGGATCAGCCGTTGCCGGCGCGGCTGGCCCGCCGATCCACCCCATCATCTTGGCGACACCGACGACCGCTACCAGAATGACTGCAATCGCGGCGGCCATGATGAGTGGATGCAGGCCAGCCTGACCGATTTGACGCTTTCGTGTATTCGTATTCATTTCAGATAACTCCTCGAATAAGCACACTTTTCTTCGCATGGAACGCTCCCTTGTCGATCCATGGGTATGTGCCTTGCTACAAGCCTGTCACAGCGCGTTTTTGCGAACTGTAGGACATTCTCCGACGTGCTGCTATTGGCGTCTTGGCGCGTCGGACAAATACGCTGAAATGCCCGCCTGGCGGACGTTTTGGTCAGACGGCGCCTACATTTTCTTACGCTTTTTTCGGTGCGTAGCGCTGTGGGCAGAGCGCTCTGACGAGGTCTGCTTCAAGTGGTGCAGGTTCATCGCACATGACCGATGCAAGCACCTCGGCACAGAGATTTCCCCATACGAGTCCGCGTGCCCCAAATCCCGAAAGCAACCACAGGTTCTCGTCCAGCACCCCCACCATCGGCAACCGATCCGGCGAGATGGGGCGCAGGCTTGCGCGCCCGCCATCTATCGCGTTGGCGGCCTCGTGCGCCAGGTCGGGCAACATGCGCGAGAGCTTGTCGATGTTCTCGTCATCTTCTTCGGGGCGCAATTCGCGCGATAGATCGTTGACGACAAACGTCGCCCCCATTGGTACATGTCCGTCCAATGCGGGTGTGACGTAGCCGCTGCCACACACTACGGTGCGCGGAGGATGGCATGCACTTTCTGCGAGATGCGTGACTTGTCCGCGAGCCGCGCGTAGCGGCAACCAGGGTGTGCCTGCCAGCCGAGCAGCGTCGTGAGCGTTGGCGAGTATGAGGTGTTCCGCCTGCGCGATGGAATGTCCGTCTTCATCCAGCACATGCCAATCTGCTCTGCGCCGTTCGATGTCTGCGGCGCGCACGCCGAACGCCGTCGTGACGGCTGTTCCTGCCATGGCGAGATTGGCTGCGCAGAGGCTGGGCGGATTGATCCAGCCCCCGCGCGGGAACCACCATCCGCCAGCGGCGACTTTCTGACCACATAGTTCTGCCGCACGCGCTTCGCCAACCCACTGCAAAAATTCTTCCGGCGCTTCAAGTGCAGTGACGACGTTGGCTTGCTTCTCCGCCTGCTTCGCATTGCGTGCCAGATGAAGTACGCCACAGGCATCCCAACGCACAGGGTGCCCCGCGTCGCTCAGGTTTTGCAGATGCTGCAGGGCGTACAGAAAGCCCACTCGGGTGATGCGCGCCATCGGATTGTCATCGATGCTCGGCAAGGGACGGAAAGCCCCGGCGAGATTGCCCGAAGCGCCCTGCGCGAGAGCCGGTGCCTCATCGACGAGCGTGAGTCGCCAACCACGCGCGGCCAGTCGTTCCGCCACGCCGGTACCGGCCAGTCCCGCGCCAATGATGATGGCGGATGACGGTTCTGTTCCGCCGCCCGGCGTGTTGCCCGGTCGCTCGCCGACGAGCATGTCGCGTTTGGAGGCGAAGCCCGGCACTTTACGCGTCACGAATCCCGCCTGCGCCAAACCTTGGCGAACGCTTGCCGATACCGACCAAGTAGCTACTGAGCAACCGGGTTTTGCCAACTGATAGAGCGCGGCGAAAACGTCGGGCGACCACATGTCCGTGTTGTGGTGGGGCGAAAAACCATCGAGAAAGATCGCGTCAGCCTTCGCCTGACATTGCGGCAGCGCTTCCGTAGCGTTGCCGAGCAGCAGGGTGAGGACCACACGACCGCCGTCCAGCTCGATTCGATGTGTTCCGGGCACGAGCATCGGCCAGTGTGACAACAACTGTGCAGACAGCTCGCTAGGCGCGCCGGACCGTGCGTGGGCGATCTCCATGTTGACAGCATTCATGGGATGTTTTTCGACCGACACGAAATGCAACCTCGCACAGCGCGCCGAGTCATCGCGCCACGCCTGCCAGGTCGCCAGAAAGTTGTGTCCGAGTCCGAATCCCGTCTCGACGATCACGAACGATTGCTTGTCTCGCCAGCGCTGCGGCAAGCCGTTGCCCGCAATGAACACTTGTTGCGCCTGCGCGAGGGCGCCGCCGTCCGAGTGGTAGACGTCGTCATACTCGGCGGAGTAGGGAACGCCGTTGTCGGCGAGAGTGAGTTTGGCGGGGCGCAGAACAGGCATGAAGGAAACCGTCAGAGACGTAGCGGCCATTTTACCGCGCACGCGGCGCTGGTCTTGTTGGCTGCTTGTTCTGCCCACGCGTGACGATAAGCCGGCCGGCCTGTCACGTCGTTTCAGATGCCGCATCCGCGATGCTGTACGCATTGCCCGTTGATGGCGCCCGTCAGGAGTTGGATTCTCTGTACGCCAACAGACAGCATCGCTGCCTGCCTTTGGGTGTTCTCGTGTGTGCAGGCTCACAAGGGAGTGCAAGCGCGGCCACGAGTAGCCGGCGCGGCCCGTTGTTACACGTGGATCGCGGTGAGTTGGGCTTCGAAATGCCGTGCCAGTTCGCGCAGCATCTCGGCCGGCGCGCCGCAGGCTTCCAGCGCGCTGCGCCATTGCTCGCGCACCGTCGCCACGATGTTCTCGATGATCTCGTCTGCGGCCTGTGGAGCAAGCCCGAAATGCGCGGCGGCTTCACTGGCGAGGGCCAGCCGGGCATCGAATCTACCGGGCAGAATGGCAAGCAACTGGGCGCCGAGGTTCATGCGCTGCGGCACCATATCGAAGGCCGGTGATAGTCGGTAGCGCTCTTCGCCAGCGTGCAGAACGCCATGGTTCTTGATGTGATCGTCGGTGTTGCCGATGACGATGTTGAACACCATTCTGCGGAACAACTCCGTGACGTCTGCGGCCGGCTCGGCGGAAATCCGGCGAAGCGCTTGCGCCAGTTCGACATAGCTGCCTGCCGAGGATTCATACGGCACGTTCAACAGGGCGGATGCTGACAGATAGTGAATGCGGCGTTCGGCAGCGATCGGGCCTTCGCGATCAAACCGCTTGAGCACCAATGCATGGCCGCGATGCAGGGGCTGCAGATGGAAGTCGGGCACGCGGATGCCGCAGGCCTTTGCCAGTGTCAGCGCGCCGGCTTCCAGGATCTGCATGTCCAGGTCATCGCCGCGCGCTGGAAATTTGGCAATGCAGCGCACCCCCTGATGAATGAAGTTCGCCTTGGGGCGCGCTCCGCCAAGACTGCCACCTTGTTGCAGCAGGCGCCTCAGTTCCTTGGGGATGTCCATGCGATATTCGAGACGGCGGGTCGCTTCGGCCAGCGCCTCCAGTTCGAAAAGCTCGTCGTCATCCTGCGGGTTTTTCAGCGGTAGCGACTCTGCAAACACCTGCGCGCCAACACGGTCGCCGTTGGTCATGAGCAGCACGTTCGACGTCGTCCAGCGGCCCGTGTTCGGCCTCCAGGACCAGTCGGCCCCAGGTGTCGGGCAGGGCGTCGCGTAAGGTCAGCGGTAGCGATCCGCCATCGCGAAGGCGACGTTCGGCGAGTTCAAAAGGGGCTTCCTGCAAGGGCAGAAATAGCGGATTGAGCGCTATCGATGCGTCGTTGCCGAGGTAGCGCAGACCGTAGGCAAACGAACCGGATTCGATCATGTCGCGGCGTGCGAGTTTGAGCAGCCCCACGGGCACGGGCTCCACGTCGTTCGCTTGCGCCAGACCGACAAACAGTTTCCGTTCAGAAGTCACGTTCGTCCTCGCTGATTACGCCAGCCGGTGGCTTGCCTACCTTGCGTCGGACCCGGCGACCGACGGCCAGCGCAGCAGGGGCAGGGGCGACCGTATCCAGCGTGTCGGCCTGACCCAACAACCACAGCGCATTCATGAGTACGCCGACACTGACGGTGGGTTTGCCGGCCTCCAGTGCGCGATAGGTCGCAGGCGAGCACAGCAGGCGGTCCGCCATTTCGAGAACGGTCCACTGATGCAAGGTGCGATGTGCGCGCAGGCGTTCGCCTAGTCGCACGAGCTTCTCTGCGGCCTCGACGGGTAGAGCCTTTACGGCATTCGATCTCTTAGGCATCAATATAGTTATCACTAACGTACTTAATGATCATTATATTGAGCAATTCGAAGAAAGGAAGATCGTTTTGCAGGTTATGACGCGTGTCGGGGACTGCAACCCTGCCGGTGGATGGAAGCGACAAAACAAAAAAACCGCAAGGCTCATCGCATTGCGGGTTTTTTCTTTAGTGCATCGGTAGGCGCTGGGGCCTGTGACAGTTACTCCGGACGCATCTGCGGGAAGAGAATGACGTCGCGGATAGCCGGGCTGTCGGTCAGCAGCATGACCAGACGGTCGATGCCGATGCCGCAGCCACCGGTTGGGGGCAGGCCGCTTTCCAGTGTGCGGATGTAATCGGCGTCGTAGTACATGGCTTCTTCGTCGCCAGCATCCTTGGCCTTGGCTTGCGACTGGAAGCGCTCGGCCTGGTCTTCCGGATCGTTCAGTTCGGAGAAAGCGTTGGCAATTTCGCGGCCGACGATGAACAACTCAAACCGCTCGGTGATGCCAGGGTTCTTGTCCGAAGCGCGAGCCAGCGGCGAGACTTCCACCGGGTAGTCGATGATGAAGGTCGGGTTCCACAGTTGTGCTTCGGCGGTTTCTTCGAAGAACGCCAGTTGCAGTGCGCCCAGACCGACCTGGCCCTTCGGCAAGGCCTTGCGCTTGGCGAGTTCTTCTCGCAGCCACGCTTCGTCGCTGAGTTGCGCTTCTGTGTATTCCGGGCAGTACTTCATCACCGCCTGCACGACGGTCAGGCGATCGAAAGGCTTGGACAGGTCCAGGTCGCGGCCCTGATATTGGAACTGTTCTGTGCCAAGCGCTTCGCGGGCGGCGTGGCGCAGCAGACCTTCGACAAAGTCCATGAGCGTGCGGTAGTCCGCGTACGCCTCATAGAACTCGATCATGGTGAATTCGGGGTTGTGGCGCGGCGAGAGACCCTCGTTGCGGAAGTTGCGATTGATTTCGTAGAACTTTTTCCAGCCCGCCGACCACCAGACGCTTCAGGTACAGCTCCGGCGCAATGCGCAGGAACATCTGCTGGTCGAGCGCGTTGTGATGCGTGATGAAAGGCTTTGCCGCAGCGCCGCCGGGGATGGGGTGCATCATCGGCGTTTCGACTTCGAGGAAGCCGTGGCCGTCCATGTAGCGGCGGATGGCTGAAATCAGCTTGCTGCGGGCAACGAAAGTCGCGCGCGACTCATCGCTGGTGATGAGGTCCAAATGGCGCTGACGGTAGCGTTGCTCAACGTCAGCCATGCCATGGAACTTGTCCGGCAGGGGGCGCAGGCACTTGGAGAGCAGGCGGATCGACTCGCTCTTGACCGACAGCTCGCCCGTCTTGGTACGGAACAGCGTGCCGGTGGTGCCAACGATGTCGCCGATGTCCCAGGTCTTGAAGTCGGCATATACGTCTTCGCCCACGCCGTCGCGCGTCACGTACAACTGGATGCGGCCGGACATGTCTTGCACGGTGATAAAGGATGCCTTGCCCATCACGCGCTTGAGCATGATGCGGCCGGCGACCGAAACCGTCACGGGCGTGGCTTCGAGTTCTTCAGCGGATTTGTCGTGATACGCGGTGGCCAGCGTGCCGGTGAAGTTCTCACGGCGAAAATCGTTGGGGTAGGCCTTGCCGGCTTCACGCCAGGCAGCGAGTTTGGCGCGGCGCTCGGCGATGATGTGGTTTTCGTCCTGGGCGGGCTGGTTCTGTTCGCTGTTTTGCTGGTTGGACATATCGGATCTCGACAAACGGCGCCGCACAGAGTTGTTGCGGCGCGAGAACCCGCTATTTTGAACCAAGCGGCGCAGCGTGTCACATCCGTACGGCGCGAAAATCGTGCGAATCAGCCGAAAAGTGCGTCGATATCGGCTTGCAGGTCGGCATTTGCAGCCGCCGCGTCCGGATTTTCGTCCAGGTGTCCTTCCGCAACCAGCGTTTCATACCGGTTGATCTGGTTGCGCCCGTGCCCCTTCGAGAAGTAGAGCGCCGCATCCGCCTTGCCGAGCAACTCGGCTGGCGTCAGCGCCGGATTGATCTCGACATAGCCCATCGAACACGTGACCTGGCCGACCTGAGGGAATTCGTGCGATTCCACCGCCTGGCGGAAGCGGTCGAGCACCTCGCGGGCATTTTCGGGCGAGACGTGACGCAGCAGAATCACGAATTCCTCACCGCCAAAGCGGAACAGCTTGTCGCTGTTGCGGAAACTCTTCTTCATCAACTCGGCCACGCGTAGCAGCACTTCGTCGCCGAACAGATGGCCGAAATTGTCGTTGATGCGTTTGAAGCGGTCGATGTCGACCACGCCGAGCCAGCAGGGGTGCAGGCTCTCTTCGCGCGTGCGTCGTTCGGGCGAGTTGCGCAATTGGGCTTCGCTCGCCGCCGCGATGAAGCGATCGAAATTGGCGTCGAAGGTTTTGCGGCTATGCAGGCGGGTCAGCGTGTCCAGCTCGGCGTAGTCCAGCAATGCCAACTGGTGCGCGTAGATGCGCAGCATCTGGCGGACCGACGTGCAGGTTTCCTCGCCTGGCATGGCTGCACAACGTGCTTCCACCACAGCGGTCGCGGAAGAGGGCGTGCCCACCGAAAAGACGACACGCAGGTAGTCCGGTTCTCCGCCGACGATCACGCCTTCGGGACTGGCGACGCAGGCCTCGATCAGCGCATCGGCTGGCGGGGCGTTGTCCGGATCGAAATCACCGTCGTCGTCGCATGCGGCTGAACCGTCAACCGTCGCCCATGCCAATGGCCCCGTCACGTATCCGTGAGAGGTAATGGTGACGGCGTGCATGATCACAGCGGGCGAGGCCAACACGTCGCGGACCGATTCCACGACGATCACGGCCATGCGGCTGCGCTCGCGCGAAGCGGTCACAGCCTCGAGGCGATCCAGCAGGATGAGCAAAGACGTTTTCGGTCCCATGCGCAGCAACATGAAAGCGGACACCGCAATCGGCCCCTGCCGGTTGCTCTCCCGCTGCTGTGCTTAACGACACGAGCCCGGAAAAACCTTAATGCAATTCGTGAAAATTGGCGAAATCGACAAAGACAGTAAACGTGCAGGCGATCTTTGTCCTTGAATAATCAAGGAAAACGGTTCCCATGTCCTTTCGGGCATAAGGGTTCAAGTGCCGTCAGCACGTCGCCGACGGCACTTGAAATGGGCCTTCAGTCGATCTGGCGCCGCAGCACGCCAATGGGAGGGGCCCAATCGTCCACAGGGCGTTTCTTTCGCGTGACCAGCGTGAGCTGGGCCGGTTGGAAAACGTTTGCGTTGTGCGTGACGGGCGTGGTGATGAGGTACTGCGCCCGCGTGGCACGCAAAAACGCGCCGACACGGTCGATGTTGGCTACGTCGAGGTGGGCGAAGGGTTCGTCGATGAAGACGAAGCCGCCCGGGCGGGCGTCGTCCATCAACAGGCCCACGAGCAGGATCAGCGACTTCATCACCTGCTGGCCGCCGGAGGCCTCGCCGTCGTTGAGGCTTTGCGCCCCTTTCTGGTCGAAGTCGAACTGAACTTCCAGCCCGGCTGCTGCCAGCGCCGCGTCGTCGTTTTCCAGTACCGGCATCGGGCATTCCACAGTCTGGCCGGACAGCTCGCCCAGCGCGCGCAGATTTTTGCCGTATTGCTTGACCGTCGCCCGCAGCTTGGCGATGTACGCGCCGCGCGCATCGTCGACCAATGCCTTGGTGCGCTCGGCGTACGACAGGCGATTGGCGTAGTCGGATTCGCGTTGGCGAAGTTCGAGCGAGAGCTTGTCCTTGACTACCAGGACATTGTCATCTTTCGGCCATTCGCCTTCGTTCAGGCGGCGCTTGAGGCGCGATAGCTCGTTGCGCGCGGCGGCCAGTCCGCCGTAGTGCTCCGACAGTTCGGCCAACGCCTCTGGAGACAACCAGTGACGCGGCATGCCGCGCGATTTGCTGCGAAGACGCAGCAGGCGGGCGGTTTGCTCAAGGCGCTGAGGTTTGTTGTCGGCGGCAATGCGCACCAGCGTTTCGCGCGCATTCATGACTTCTCGGTTGCGACGATCGGTCTCGATGGCGATGCCTTGCAGATTCTGCTTGCGTTCTTCGACCAGGGCGCGGATTTCGACCCGCTGTGTTTCGGCCCGTGCGAGGGCTTCGCGGGCGATCGGCAGATCATTGGCTGCGGCGTCGAATTCCGCTGCGCGGCTCATCAATAGCTCGGCGGCCTGCATGCCGAGCAATCGCTCGCGTGAGCCTTGCACTGCGGCCTGTGCGGCTTCCTCCGCTTCATGCGCAGCCTTGAGGTCAACGTCGAGCACGCGGATGTCGGCCTGCAATGCCTCGATGCGTGAGCTGCGGGCGAGTTCGCCAAACCAGAATTCGTGAGGCACGCCAAGGTGGCGAGCACCACGGCGCTCTCGCGAATAGCCGTCGCGGGTGATCCAGTCCTGGTCGCGCGACAGGTCGCGGGCGGCCTGTGCGTTTTCGACACGCTGGATACGTGCGAGGAGGTCTGTAAGCCACTTCGGCGCATCGGCTGCGAAGCGCACGACTTCGAGCAGGCTGCCGCGAGACGCCGTGGGGCAGGGCGCGCGTTCGGCCACGATGAAGTGGCGGAAGTGTTCGCGCTCGCCCAGCGCCCAGGCGTCGAAGCGATCGCCTTCGTCTTCGAGCAGGATCAGCGAACGATATGGCCGCAGGATGGCTTCGATGGCGCCCTGCCATGCAACATCGGTGACTTCGATGATCTCGGACAGCACCCGGTGTTCAATGCCGGCATCTGCCAGCGCTGCGCGGAAGCGGCTGACCTCGGCCTCTTGTGGCGGGCCGGAGCGGGCTTGGGCATCGCGCAGCTTTTGCGAGGCTTCTTCAAAGCGGGCGGTCAGGCCCTTTACTTTGGCGCGTGCGGCTTGATAGTCGTTGAAGGCCGTGGAGGCGGCTTCTTCGGCGGCCAAGGCGTCGCCGCCATGTTCGCGCGCAACACGCTCGCGCAGCGCGTCGCGCTCGGCGAGTTTCTTCTCGACGTCGCGCAGCGCGTCGCGTGCCGACAGCCAGTCGGCTTCCGATTGATCCTGCGCGCCCTGTGCGTCGCGCAGTGCTTGTTCGGCGCTGCGTTTTTCGTCCTGCAGGCTTTCGATGCGCGCACCTGCGTCGGCCAGTACGACCTGGCTGCTGTGTTGCTGGGTGCGTGCCTGTGCGAGCTTTTCGCGTGCATCACGTACTTCGTGCCGCAGTTCGCCGACTTCCAATCGGGGCAGTACCTCGGCGTCGAGTGTGGTGACTTCCTTGTTCAGCGCGTGCCATTCGAGAAAGCGCTCGGCTTCGATCCGGCGCGACTCGGCCTGTGCGCGCAGACGGTCGAGGTCAAGCGCGAGGGCTTCGAGTTCGTGCTGCGCGCTCTTTTGCTCTTCGCGCGCGGCCTGATAGTTATCGAGTACCTCTTTGTCGCCGAACACGTCGAAGACGAGGTCGAGCAGCGCACGCGGCGAGTATTCGCACAGCTTGTCGGTGTCACCCTGTTCGAGCGACAGCACCTTGGCGATGGCTGGCGAGAGACCGGCGAAGGCCAGTCGCGATTGGTAGTCGCGCAGGCCGACCCATTGCGCCGATTGCTCAAGCTGCTCGACTTCGATGATGCCGTCTTCGATGCAGTATTCGCGCGACCAGTCACCGCCCGCTCGCTTGATGCGGCAGGCCAGCGTTACGTTGTCTTTCATGCATGGGAAGAACGGGCGCTTGCCCGTCGACCCAGGCCGGTTGGCGACCGTGCTGCGGATCCAGGCCACGCCTGCATTGGCGCGGCGTACGTAGCGGCGATAGTCGCGCTTGCCTGAGCACTTGAGAGCGAACAGCGTGCGCATGGCGTCGAGCAGGGTGGTTTTGCCCGAGCCGTTGGGGCCGACGATGGTGATGATCTGCGCGTCCAGCGGCACGGTGAAGCGGCGCCAGAAGTCCCAGTGGACCAGTTCGATTTCGCGGATGTGGAACATCGTTCAGTGTCTGTCAGTTGTGGTCGGCCGAGCCGTCCGCGTGGTCCGTCGGTTCTTCGGTGTCGTCGCCTTCTTCGGTGTCGTCGCCCCACATGCTGTCGTCGTCATCTTCATCGATGAGCGGCAATTGTTTGCCGGCTGCGGCGAGCACGTCGGCCAGCGTGCCGTTGACGATGCGGTCGGCCAGCACGCGATAGTCGAGCAGCACGTCGAGCAGTGGCCCTTCATGGATGTAGCCGCCGCGGCGTTCGATGAAGCCGAGGCGGGCGAGCTTGCCGAGGCCGAAGTTCTTGATCTTGGTCTTGCCGCCCAACTGCGTGCCGAAGTCGGCCAGCAGCGAGGTTTCGGACACGGCCCCGGAGACTTCCTCGCCGTGCACGATGGGCTTGTCCTGGCCGAACATGTCGTTCTGGCCGTCGTCCTCGATGGCGCGGCGGCCGAGCTGCCGTTCGCGCTTGGGCAGGATGATCATGGCCCAGATGATGATGAGCAGCGCGATGTCGTCGCGCGTCAGCCCCATCGTACTGGCCTGGTATTCCTTGCCGCCGAAAACCGTGTCGAGCACGCTGTCCTTGAGCCCGACGGCAACGTGGGCGGCAAAGGGGTTGTCCAGCAGCATCAGGCCGACACCAGCCAGCCGCGTTTCGAGGTCGTGCCGGAAGGTCTCGTCAACGAGCGCGCGGCGCACCTGCGCATCCGAGCGGGGCAACCAGCCGTGCGCGATCAGGCGCGAGGTCAGGTGAGTGATCTCGTTATCCATAGGTTCTACTCTTGGGTAGCCGCATCAGGTGCGCGGCGGCGGATTTCGCCTGCGGAAATTGCGGCGATCTCGTCTTCGTTGAGTTCGATGAGCCGGTCTTCCAGCACCAGCTCGAAGGGCATCTGGGTGAAGTCGGCGACCGGGCCCTGGGCCTGTGCTTCTTCGTTGCCCAGCAGCGCCAGCAGCGATAGCCGGTAGCTCGCCGGAGCGAAGCCTCCACCTGCCACAAACTGGCTGATCGGCGCCGTATCGGCCACTTTGTCGATGCGTTGCGTCAGGCGGATGAGCAGACCCAGGTCTTCCGATTCTGGTATCAGGTCGGAAGGTGCATCGGCCGATGGCGGCAGCGAAGCATCGGCTTCCATCTGGCGCACTTCAGCGGACAAGGCGCTTTCCGCACGGTCGAGCAGTTCGTGTCCGCCTGCGAGGAATTTTGTCTGCGGGCCGGCGCCGAGAACGTCTTCGGCGAGTGCGGCGATCTGCGTGGAAGTCTGGTTGCGCAGCCACGCCATGGCGTCCGACGACGACACGCCCGAAGCGCCAAGCGTGACGCGCTGTGATTCGATCTTGTTGAGCGCCCGCTGGAAGGCGGCATCCACCCGGGCCAGTCGGCTCTGCGCCAGGCCAATGGCATGCGCGATGCGGCCGGTTTCGGGCGTGATCTCGGCTTGCGAGAGCAGGTCGCGCAGGATCTGCGTGCCTTTTTCCAGCCAACGCACGTTTGCGGACAAGCGCGTGCGTGCGTCGAGAATGCGGAATTCCGAACCCGAAGCGATGGCGTCTTCAAACGACGCGGTGAGCGCGTTGAGCTTGGCCAGCAAGTGCTGGAGCATTTCGGGCGTGAGCGTGCCGGTGGCCTGCATGCCGGCGAGCTGGGTGGTGAGAAAACCCAGTTCGGCGTCTTCGCTCTCGCCGAAGCGCAGCAGCACTGCCACCGCTGCCACGGCATTGCGGCCGGCGTCGGACAGTTGGTATTGCCCGTCGTCACCGATCACCAGCAACGCGTTTTCACGCAGTCGCTTGAGGACGGTTTCGAGCTTGACGCTGTCGATGTACGAGAAATGCCTGCGCAACTCGTCCGGCATCCAGCGTGGTGTGTCGGCGCGCGCTCCGATCTCGCGCAGCACGAACAGGCGCGCGATCACCTCGTCGTCGCTGCCACGGAACAGCGTGACAAAGGTGTCGATCAAGGGTTTTGCGCGCAACAGCGACCACAGGGCGGGAACGTCGTCCGCGGAGATGCCGGGGGCGAGCAGCGCCTGATATTCGTTGCCGTGATTGAACTGGTCGATCATTGGGCGAGTGCTAGTTCGACCGCGCGTTCGGCGTGGATGGCGGTCGTGTCGAACAGGGTAACGTCGGTGTGGGTTTCATCGACGAGCATGACGATTTCGGTGCAGCCTTCGATCACGCCTTCTGCGCCGGCTGCCCGCAAGGTGTCGATGATCTGCAGGAACGCGTCGCGCGATTCGCTCCTGACCTGGCCGTGACAAAGCTCATCGTAGATGACCTGATGGACACGCTGCTGGTCTTCGGGCGACGGAACGACGACATCCAGACCGTGCGCGATGAGTCGATCGCGATAGAACGATTCCTGCATCGTGAATTGGGTGCCCAGCAGTCCGACGCGCTTGATGCCTTGCGACTTCACACGCAACGCGGTGGCATCGGCAAGGTGGATCAAGGGAATGTCGATGGCATTCTGGATGGTGTCGGCGACCTTGTGCATGGTGTTCGTGCACAGCAGAAGAAAATCCGCCCCGGCGCGTTCAACCTGCTGCGCGGCATCGGCCAGCATTTGGCCGGCATCCATCCAGCGCCCCGCAAATTGCAGGGCCTTGATGGGTTCGAAGTCAACGCTGACCATCGCGATGCGGGCTGAATGCAGCCCGCCCAGACGCGCGGCCACGCCCCGGTTGATGAGCGAGTAATACAGCGCCGTGCTCTCCCAGCTCATGCCGCCGAGCAGCCCGATTGTCTTCGAGGCTGCATCGGCCGAACGCGTGTCGCGCGTGACCATCCTTATACGCCTTGCTTGAGGCTGGCCTGGATGAAGTCGTCCAGGTCGCCGTCGAGCACGGCCTGCGTATTGCCCACTTCGTGGTTGGTGCGCAGGTCCTTGATGCGCGACTGGTCGAGCACGTACGAGCGGATCTGGTGACCCCACCCGATGTCGCTCTTGGCGTCTTCGAGCTTTTGCTGTTCGGCCTGACGCTTGCGCAGTTCGGCTTCGTACAGGCGGGCGCGCAGCATCTTCCAGGCTTCGTCGCGGTTGCGGTGCTGCGAACGATCGTTCTGGCACTGCACGACGATGCCGCTGGGGATGTGCGTCAGACGCACGGCGGAGTCGGTCTTGTTAATGTGCTGACCACCGGCGCCGGACGCGCGGTAGGTGTCCGTGCGCACATCGGCCGGGTTGATTTCGATTTCGATCGAGTCGTCAACTTCCGGATAGACGAACACCGACACAAAGCTCGTGTGACGACGCGCGTTGGAGTCGAACGGGCTCTTGCGGACCAGGCGGTGGACGCCGGTTTCGGTGCGCAGATAGCCGTAGGCGTATTCGCCCGTGACCTTGATGGTGCAGCTCTTGATGCCGGCTACGTCGCCTTCGGATTCTTCCATCAGCTCAACGCTGAAACCCTTGCGCTCGCAGTAGCGCAGGTACATGCGCTCCAGCATCGATGCCCAGTCCTGCGCCTCGGTGCCGCCCGCGCCAGATTGGATTTCGATGAACGCCGGCTGCGGGTCCATCGGGTTGTTGAACATGCGACGGAATTCGAGTTGCGCGACGCGCGACTCGATATCGGTGACGTCGGACTCCACGGCGACGACGGTGTCTTCGTCTTCTTCCATGCTGGCGAGTTCGAACAACTCGCCAGTGTCCTTGAGCGATTGGGCGATGCCTTCCAGCGCCAGCACCGTGTCTTCAAGCGATTTCTTCTCGCGGCCCAGTTCCTGAGCGTGCTTGGGATCGTCCCAGATCTTGGGATCTTCGAGTCGCTTGGAGACTTCGATCAGCTTTTCTGCCTTGGCATCGTAGTCAAAGATACCTCCGGAGTTCCTGGGCGCGCTGCGCCAGGTCGGCCATCTTGTTGGTGATGCTATTGAGGCGTTCTGCTTCCATGTCCGGGGTCCGCGTCGATTTGGGAAACCCGCGATTATATACCGCGGCGCCGGCCTCCTCCGGTGCCACGGTTCCCCCCGGGTCTTGTCTGTCTGGCGGCGGCTGCTGGCTCAGTCCGGGCGTGCCGGGCGCGACGTCATGATGCGGATCACCATGTCGCTCGTATCCGGATTGTTGATGTACGGCTGATAGATCGGGCGCATGCGCGAGATGAAGGGCCCTGGGTCCTGCAGGGCGTAGAACTTGACGCCTTCTTTCTCGAGCTTGGTGCGACTGGCTTCGAGTCGTTTGTTGAACTGCTGGCGCATGAATATCGCCGAGGCCTTGCCGGCTTCGCGGAAGGTGGCTTTCTCGGTGTCGGAGAGCTTGCCCCACAGTACTTTCGAGACGACCAACGCTTCGGGTGTCACGATGTGGTTGGAGAACGAAAAATACTTGGCGTACTTGTAGTGCTGTTCGGCCTCGTACGACGGAAGGTTGTTCTCCGCGCCGTCGATCTCATCGTTTTCGAAGCTCTTCTTGATGTCCTTGTAGGCGACGACCACAGGCGAGGCGCCAAGTGCGGTGACCATGTCCTTGTATAACTGATTGTCGGCCACCCGGATGCGCTCGCCTTCGTAGTCGGTTGCAAAACGCACCGGTTTGTTGCGGGTATAGAAGGAGCGGGCGCCGCCGTCGTACCAGCCGATCACGATGAAGCCCTTGGCGGCCAGGTCCTTTTCGAGTTCCTGCCCGATGGGGCCGTCCATGATGCTGAGCATGTGGGCGGAATTGCGGAAGAGGAAGGGCAGGGATAGCACTTCCATCTTTGGTACGGCTTTGGATAGCGGCGTGTTGTTGACGACAGCGAAGTCAACTTCGCCCGCGTCGAGCAGCTTGAGTGCCTTGTTTTGGTCGCCCAGGGTGGAATTCGGGAACACTTTGCCGGTGTACTTGCCGCCGGTCTTGGTCTTGATCTGGTCGGCGAAGAACTGCATCGCCTGGGTGACCGGGTAATCGTCGGTCTGTTGGGTCCAGCCCTTCAGTTCAGCGGCCGAAGCCGCCATGAGGCTGGCAGCCAGCAGGGCGCTGGCGGCGACGCAATGCTTGAACATCGTCCACTCCTCCAATGAACCGCTGATGCGGTTTCTTTCTGGCACGCCGCGGCCCTGCCAGTCGCGTGCGGCGCGCGTCTCCTCGTCCGCAGTCGCCTGTCCAGGGCGTGCGGCGTCGTGTGCGCGGTATGCCTGCATACATCGCGCATTTGTTAATTCTGGCGAATAACAATGTTTCCACAAGATGATGTTTCCGGTCACAAGTCGGCCAAATCCGACCGCTCGTCCGCATTTGGCTCCGGTCTCACCCTATGTCGGCGGGTGACGATGCGTAGAGAACCGTTGACCTTCCCATCGTGTCAAACTTCATGATCCGAACCACGTCCTCCTGCGTGGGTGAAATTGCCATGACACAAGAACTGACTCTCCCGATTTCCGGCATGAGCTGCGCCTCATGCGTCAGCCGCGTTGAAAAGGCGCTCGGCAAGGTGCCGGGTGTTGAATCCGTGGCCGTCAATCTGGCGTCCGAATCGGCGCGCGTATCGCTTTCGGAGCCTGTCGCTGCGAGCGAACTCGTGGCCGCAGTCGAGGGCGCCGGCTATGGCGTGACGAATCAGGAGGTAGACCTGTCGATCAGCGGGATGACTTGCGCCTCATGCGTGGCACGGGTGGAGAAGTCGCTGACGCGTGTGCCGGGCGTGACGGGGGCGATGGTTAATCTGGCTTCGGAGTCTGCGCGCGTGACGTGGACCGGTGGCGATCCAGCCGTGCTTGTCGAGGCGGTGCGCAAGACTGGTTTTGGCGCTGAACTGAAGACCGAAGCCGCGCCCGCCGCAAAGACGAGCGACGACGGTTGGCAATGGATGGTCGGCGCAGTGTTGGCCGCGCCATTGCTCATTCCGATGATCGGCGACTTTCTCGGTCGGCACTGGATGATCCCGGCCTGGCTGCAATGGCTGCTCGCCACGCCGGTGCAATTCTGGCTGGGCGCGCGTTTCTATCGCTCGGGCTGGAAGGCGTTGCGCGCAGGCAGCGGCAATATGGACCTGCTTGTCGCCATCGGCACCAGTGCGGCGTATGGCCTGTCACTGTACCTCTGGCTCGCGCACAGCATGGGTGGGCATCTTTATTTTGAAGCGGCAGCAGTGGTGATCGTGCTGGTGCGTCTGGGCAAGTGGCTGGAGCATCGCGCCAAACGCCAGACCGTTGCCGCTATCCAGGCCTTGCAGGCCTTGCGACCCGCAACGGCGCGCGTGCGCCGCGAAGGTGACGAGGCTGACCTGCCGCTGGCTGCTGTGGCGGTGGGCGATGTGATGGTCGTCCGCCCCGGCGAGCGCATCGCGCTGGATGGCGAGATCATCGAAGGTCGCAGCAGTGTCGATGAATCGCTCATCACGGGCGAGAGTCTGCCGGTCGACAAGGACACGGGCGACAAGGTCACCGGTGGCGCCATCAACGGCGATGGATTGATCGCGGTGCGGGTGACTGCCGTCGGCGCCGAGACCGTACTGTCGCGCATCGTTCGCCTCGTCGAAGACGCACAGGCCGCCAAGGCACCCATCCAGCGCCTGGTCAACCGCGTGGCGGCGGTCTTCGTCCCGGTGGTGCTGGTGATTGCACTCATCACATTGCTGGGTTGGGGGCTGGCGCGTGGCGACTGGGAGACCGCTCTTATCAACGCCGTAACGGTGATGGTCATTGCATGCCCCTGCGCGCTGGGGTTGGCTACGCCTGCCGCGATCATGGCCGGCACGGGCGTTGGCGCACGGCACGGCATCCTGATCAAGGACGCCGAAGCGCTGGAAACCGCGCAGCACGTGCGCACGATCGCTTTCGACAAGACCGGGACACTGACGATCGGCAAACCGACAGTCGTGGCGCATCGCGCCGTGGCCGAAGACGTGCCGCTGCTGGCATGGGCAGCGGCGCTTCAGGCTGGCTCCACGCATCCGCTGGCCCGCGCCGTATTGCAGGCGGTTGCTGAAGTGCCGCAGGCGGTGGCCGTTCAGGCATTACCGGGGCGTGGCATGAGCGGAACGGTGGCGGGGCGCTCGCTCATCCTGGGCAATGCGCGGCTGATGTCCGAGCGCGGCGTCAACGTTTCGCCGCTGGCTGTGGCGGTCGCCGATTTCGACACACGCGGGCTGACGGTGTCGTGGCTGGCCGACGTCACGGACGATCCACGCGTGCTGGGCGTCATGGCATTTGGCGACACGCTCAAGCCGAGCACCGCAGGGGCAATAAAGCGGCTGCACGAACTGGGCATCCGCACCGCGCTCATCACTGGTGACAACGCGCGGGCCGCGCAGACGGTGGCGAGTGCCGTGGGTATCGATCATGTCGAAGCCGACGTGCTGCCTGCGGACAAGGCTGCGACCGTGTCGCGGTTGCGCGAAAAAGGGTCGGTGGCGATGGTTGGCGACGGTATCAACGATGCGCCCGCGCTGGCCGCAGCCGACGTGGGCATCGCAATGGGGGGCGGTACGGACGTTGCGATGCACGCGGCCGGCATCACGCTGATGCGTGGCGACCTCTCACTCGTGCCCGCAGCCATCGATCTGTCGCGGCGTACGGTTGCCAAGATCCGCCAGAACCTGTTCTGGGCCTTCTTCTACAACGTAATCGGCATCCCGTTGGCGGCCTTCGGACTGTTGAGCCCGATCGTCGCTGGCGCGGCAATGGCGCTGTCGTCGGTATCGGTGATGAGCAACGCGTTGCTGCTCCGGCGCTGGACGCCGAAATCGGAGGATAAATCGTGAACATCGGCGAAGCGGCCAAGGCCTCGGGCCTGTCGGCCAAGATGATCCGCTATTACGAGAGTATCGGTCTGTTGCCCGAAGCGGCCCGCTCACTGTCGGGTTATCGACGCTATGGCGACGGTGAAGTGCACACCTTGCGCTTCATCCGCCACGCGCGCGACCTCGGCTTTGGGCTGGAGGATGTGACCTTACTGGTGTCGCTCTGGCATGACCGCCAGCGTGCAAGCCGCGAGGTGAAAGACCTGGCGCAGCAGCACATCACGAGCATGGAGGCGAAGGTGGCCGAACTCAACGCGATGATCGCCACGCTCCGGCAACTTGCCGAATGCTGTCATGGCGACGATCGGCCAGACTGTCCGATTCTCGAAGGCATCGCACGCAACGAACTCGCCTGAGCCTTCAGGCACGATCCTCAGCCGCCACGGGCGCGATCAGGTCGGTATAGGCATGCCACGTGGCGTGCCCGATCAGCGGCATCAACACCACCAGTCCAAGGTGGAAGCTCAAGAAACCAATGCTCGTGGCGAGCGCGATGATGATCGCCCACAGCAGGCAGGCTCCAGGGTTCCGCGTGAGCGCGGCAATGCTGGCGAGCATGGCGGTCACGGCGTCTTGATCGCGGTCGAGCATCATCGGGATCGACACCACGCTGACTGCGAAGACGAGCGTCGCAAAGATCAGGCCGACGCCAAAATACACCAACAGAAAATCGATGTTGTCCAGGCTCAGCACTTGCGAGATGAAGCCTGTCAGGTTGGGCATGCCGGTGGTGTAGAAGAGCGCGAACATGACCAGCGACGCGCGCGCCCAGACCAGAAAGATCACCGTCAGCACCAGTGCGAACAAGGCAATATTGCCGGCGTTGCGACGCCAGATCGTGAGCGTATCGGCAAAGACTGCACGACGACCGAGCGCGCGTTCACGGCTCAGTTCGTACAGACCCATGGCAAGGAACGGCCCCAACAGCAGAAAGCCTGACGTGAGCGCAGAGGTGTATTCGTAGGCGTTCTCGAAGACCAGTGTGATCGACAGGCCCATCGCCGCGTAGCAGAAACCATAGAACAGACTCGCGGCGGGGTTGGCGCGGAAGTCACCCAATGCGCGCCGCAGCCACGACAACGGAGAGAGCAGGGGAACGTTGCGTATGGTCGGCAAAAGGCTCTGCGGAGCAGGCATGCCCTGTTCGTCCTGGGCGTGTCGCCCGGCGGCCGCAACGACATTGGCCGCGTCATTCACGCTGCGCTGTTGTGTCACGCTTTGTCTCTCCGTGGGTACGGTAACGATTCGCTACGAACGGTTCCGAACCTATTGTTTATCCTCTCTACCTAAGTATTCGAGAGGTGGCGTGGCGTGATCTTGCCACGCTCGCGGAGAGCTTGAAAAGCGGAGTACGTGCTGCGCTGCGAGGTGAATTCAGGCCGGCAAGTCCGGGTTGAGCATCCGTTCGATGAGCGCAATGCGGTCATGAAGAATGAGCTTCCGCTTTTTCAGGCGCGGCACCATCAGCTCGTCGCGCTGCGGACCACGCAACAGACGGGCGATGTGGTCGTCCAGTTCCTGGTGCTCGGCACGCAGCAAGCTGAGCCGATTGGACAGGCTGGTGGTGCTTTCGAAGACGTCTGCGTGAGTCATGGCGTTGAGCCTCCATGCTTTGACGGCTTACATCCGGGCGTTCCTTTCGATGACGTCGCGTCCGCGGGGCTGTTGCGGAGCGTGGCGTCAGGTGACAGTTGTTTGCAACGTATCAACCTTGAAAGTAGTGCAGTTGAAGCCGATGTAACTGTTAGAAGTTTCCCTGACTGGGCATTCGACCGGTGGGGCCAATTACGGAGGGATCTACCATGCGTGTCATGTTCGACAATCCAATCCTGTACGTGGTGGCCTATCCTGCCGTCGATGGCATCGAAGTCATCGACAAGCGCTGCGCGCGCGGTACCATGCTGTATGGGGGCACTGCAGAACGCTTCAAGCGCGAACTAGCTGATGCACTCAAGCGCGGCGACGAGGCCGACGATCTCGACGACTGCCTCGACCAGTTCGACGCGCTGCTGACACAACCGGCCATCTATCAGTAACGAATTGTGGGTGCCGCCGGTTACGGTTTGATGTATCCGGCACACTCCACTTCGTATGAACAAGGCCTTCGTCAAGGAATCCGACGCCGAGGAAGATGAACCCGAAGCGGCAGCGCAGCTGCCGCCGGGCACTCGCAACTATATGACGCGGGCGGGCTTTGCTCGCCTCAAGGCTGAACTCGACAACCTGCTGCGTGTCGAGCGCCCCGAAGTCGTCCAGGTCGTCTCCTGGGCCGCATCCAACGGCGACCGTTCAGAGAACGGCGACTACATCTACGGCAAGCGCCGCCTGCGCGAAATCGATCGCCGTATCCGCTTTCTCATCAAACGCCTTGAAGGCGCGACCGTCGTCGACCCCGCCGAGCAGGAGAACGTCGAGCAGGTGTTCTTTGGCGCGACCGTGCGCGTGTCGGACGCCGAGGGCAAGGAAGACGAATTCCAGATCGTTGGTGTGGATGAAGCCGATGCTTCGTCTGGCCGCATCAGCTGGATTTCGCCGCTGGCGCGTGCGTTGATGAAAGCCCGCGAAGGCGACACAGTGCGCTTCGCCAGCCCGGGCGGCATGCGCGAACTCGATATTCTCGAAATCCGTTACGTCTGATCCGACGTTGTGGCGTCGGGTGCCGGGGTCGCTGGCCAGTTGCTGCGGCGACGGCGCACCACAGCGGCGCGTTGCGGCAATTCAAAAATGAATCGCGACCCTTCGTCCGGCATGGCATCGGCCCAAATGCGCCCGCCGTGCCGCTCGATGATGCGGCGTACCGATGCGAGCCCGATGCCTGTGCCGCCGAAACCTTGCGTCGAATGCAATTGCTGGAAGGGCTGGAACAAGCGCTTGGCGTGTGCCACGTCGAAGCCCACGCCGTTATCGGCCACCGTGTAGCGGATGCTGTCGGCGACTTCTTCTGAACTCACCATGATCACGGCCGGCTGGCGCGCGCGGGTGAACTTCCATGCGTTGTGCAGCAGATTCGACAGGGCATTGCGCAGCAAAGCCTCGTCGCCTTCGGTACGCATGCCTGGCTGGATTTCCACCATGACGGCACGATTGCGTTCCGAGAGCTTCAGGTCGTCGAGGATCTCTTCGGCCATCGCCGAGATATCCACGCTCTTCATTTCCAGCGGCTGGCGCGAGATGTCGGTGAGCGAAAGCAGTGCGTCGATCAATTCGCCCATGCGCACGCTGGCGCGGTAGATGCGGTCGATGAACGAACAGCCCTGGGCGTCGAGCCGGTCCGAGTAGTCCTCTCGCACGGCGTGGGCGAAGCCGTTGATGGCACGCAGCGGGGCGCGCAGATCGTGCGAGATGGAGTAGCTGAAGGCGATCAGGTCGCGGTTGGACTGCTCCAGCTCGGACGTGCGCCGGGCCACGCTGGCTTCCAGTTCAGCGTTCATCCGGCCCAGCTCCGCCAACGCGGCATCGCGTCGCTGGGCATTGCGCAGACTGGCGATCCCCACTGTCAGCATGAGTGCCAGCAGCACGGCGCAGGCACCGATCAGTTCGATGCGCGCACTCGTTGAAGGCGCGAGCGCGGCGGCCTGGGGGCGCGAAACCGCCACGATCAGCGGATAGTCTCCCACGCGCCGAAATGCGGTGATGCTCTCGATCTTCTGCGACCCCCATGGGCCCTTGTGAATGGACGCCTTGTCGGCGGGAACGTCGGTTTCCAGCGGCAGGTCGCCGAGCGAGGCGCCCAGCATTTCGTCCTGCGCCGGGAAATGTGCCAGCAAGCGACCGTCGGTGCGCAGCAGGCTCACGGTGTCGTGTGCGCCGATAGGGGCTTTCTGCACGACGTTATTGAAGGCGCGGAGGCTGACCAGCGCACGCACCGCTCCCGCCCATCGGCCTCCTTGATGCAGCGATCGCTCGACGGGAATGAACCAGTCGCCACCCACCTGACCGCCCAGATGTATGGGCGTGCCGATGCGCAGTGGCGACATGTCACCATCCAGACGACCGACACTCGGGCCCGCGTTGGTTAGCGGCGGCAGTACGACCGTGCGCGGTTGGCCGGGTTGCGTGGCGACGACGAGCGGCGCGCCATGCGCGTCCACCGCATTGATGATGGTCACCGATGGCAGGCGCGGTAGCCAGCGGCCGGCCATGCCGTCGAGCAGGGCTGGCAGGGTCGGGGCCGGGTAGCGCAGTGCCTCCGCCATGTCGAGCAAGGCCAGGTCGGTGGTCGAGAGCCCGCGTAGGGCCCGTTCGGACAAGGCCATCGCCAGGGCCGAGATTTCGGTGTCCTGCCGCATGGCTTCGCGGACGCGGCTCTGATCGATAAAGAGCCCCGTGCCAACGATCAGCAGAATGCTGACGGCGGCGTACAGCGCAATGACAAGGCGCCGCGTGGCGGTTGTGCTGCGTCGATTCGGGATGGTGGCCGCCTCGCTCATCGGGCAAGGCTCCGGCGGAGGCTGGATACGGACAGGCAGGCGAGGCAGTACGTCGGCATGCGGTCTAAAAAGGTGGCCAGATCGGGCAGGGCGCTAGTATGGCGTGGATCATGCCGTTTCGGGCACGGCAAACAGACCGTCGCATGACTGATTTCTCACCGGCCTGCGCGGTGTTGCGCCAATCCCGATGCGGCGGGGCTTGAAATGCGATGTGTCGGCCCCCATATCCCGCGACACGATTATTTACACCGAGGTATGCCACCCATGAGTTCGCAGAATCAGGGATTCGAAAAGCGCGGTTTCCAGGCCGAGGTCAAGCAACTGCTGCAGTTGATGATCCACTCGCTGTACTCCAACCGCGAGATTTTCTTGCGTGAGCTGATCTCCAACGCGTCGGACGCTTGCGACAAGCTGCGCTTCGAGGCGCTGGACAACTCAGCGTTGTTCGAAGGCGACAGCGAACTGAAGATTCGCGTCGGCTACGACAAGGCCTCGCGCACCCTGACTATCTCGGACAACGGCATCGGCATGAGTCGCGACGAAATCGTCAGCCACCTGGGCACGATTGCCAAGTCGGGCACCAAGGAGTTCTTCTCCAAGCTCTCCGGCGACAAGCAGAAAGACGCCAACCTGATCGGCCAGTTCGGTGTGGGCTTCTATTCGGCCTTCATCGTCGCCGACAAGGTCACCGTCATGAGCCGTCGCGCGGGTCTGGGCGCTGACGCGGGCGTCAAGTGGGAATGCTCGATGAGCGGCGACGAAGCCGGCGAATATTCGGTCGAGCCGTACGTGAAGGCGCTGCGCGGCACCGACATCGTCCTGCATCTGCGCGAAGGCGAAGACGACCTGCTCTCCGGCTACCGCCTGCGCGAGATCATCCGCCGGTACTCGGACCACATCGTCCAGCCGATCGTCATGTTCAAGGAAGAGTGGAACAGCGAGAAGGCCGAGCAGGTGGTGACTGACGAAGAAGAAACCATCAACCAGGCTTCCGCTCTGTGGGCCCGCCCCAAGAGCGAGATCACCGACGAAGAGTACAAGGCGTTCTACAAGCACGTCGGCCACGACTACGACGAGCCGCTGGCGTGGTCGCACGCCAAGGTCGAAGGCCGCCACGAATACACCCAACTGCTGTATGTGCCGGCGCATGCGCCGTTCGATCTGTACGACCGCGCGCCGCGCCATGGGCTCAAGCTGTACGTGCGCCGCGTGTTCATCATGGAAGACGCCGAAAAGCTGCTGCCGCACTACTTGCGCTTTGTGCGTGGCGTGGTCGATTCGGCCGATCTGCCGCTGAACGTGTCGCGCGAAATCCTGCAAGAGAGCCGCGACGTCAACACTATCCGCGCAGGCTGTGCCAAACGCGTGCTGGGCTTGCTGAGCGACATGGCCGAGAACGACAAGGACAAGTACACGACCTTCTGGCGTGAATTTGGCCGCGTGCTCAAGGAAGGCGTGGGCGAAGACGCGGCGAACAAGGACAAGATCGCCGGCCTGCTGCGCTTTGCTTCGACGCAGGCCGATACGCCGGAAGAAAGCGTGTCGCTCGCTGACTATGTGGCGCGCATGAAAGAAGGCCAGGACAAGATCTTCTACGTCACCGCTGACAGCTTTAACGCCGCCAAAAACAGCCCGCACCTCGAAGTCTTCCGCAAGAAGGGTATTGAAGTGCTGTTGCTGACCGATCGCATCGACGAATGGGCGACCAGCTATCTGACCGAATTCGAAGGCAAGCAGATCGTGTCGGTAGCCAAGGGCGATCTCGATCTTGGCAAGCTGGAAGACGAGGAAGAAAAGAAGAAGACCGAAGAGCAGTCCGAGCAATTCAAGGACCTGCTCGAACGCGTCAAGTCAACGTTGGGCGACAAGGTGAAGGAAGTGCGCATTACGCACCGCCTGACCGACAGTCCTGCGTGCCTCGTCGTCGATGAAAACGACATGGGCATGAACCTCGCCCGCCTGCTCAAGGCTGCCGGCCAGAATGTGCCGACGAGCGCACCGATTCTCGAACTGAATCCGGAGCACCCGGTGGTCGAGCGTCTGCGTTCGGACGACGCACGCTTTGGCGACTGGGCCGAACTGTTGTTCGACCAGGCATTGCTGGCCGAAGGCGGTACGCTGGATGACCCGGCCACGTTTGTGAAGCGTGTGAATCAGCTCATGCTCAATCTGCACGCGAACTGATCGCCGGTCGGTCTGCGCAAAAAAGGGGTGCCGTCGAGCACCCCTTTTTTGTCTACGGCTGTCGCTGGCCGCCGTCGATCACTTGCCTTTCTTCTTTGACTTGGCTGCCTTGCCCGCCGGCAGAGCTTTGACCTTGCCGCCGACCTCCTGGTAGCGCTCGTATGCCTCGGCCGCGATGTTGCGGAGCGCTGCGCCGATCCGTGCGTAGTCCGATTCATTCAGGTTTGCCAGCGACACGCGGCCCGACGGGCTGGCTGTACCAAAGCCCATGCCCGGCAACAGCACGATGCCGGTCTCCTGCGCAATGCGCAGCAGACCTTCATTGGGCTTGAGCGAAGCCATCAGCCACCTGCAGAAGTCGGCCCCGTACAACTGGGTCATGATCGGTTCCCAATCGAGCAGGTGGTAATAGTCGATGGAGTTCTTGTCTTCCGGCACCGGCAGGCCCAGTTCGCGGTAGAGCGCGATCTTGCGGCGGCGGACGATGCGTTTCATCGCCTTCTTGTACGCCTCCGGCTCGTCCATCAGCGCGAAGAGCGAGAACAATGTCATCTGCGCCTGCACGGGTGTCGACAGGCCTGCCGTGTGATTGAGCGCTACCGTGCGGCTGTCGGCGACCAGACGGTCAATGAACTTGAGCTTGCGCGGTTCGTTGGTGATCGAGCCGTATCGGTGATCGAGTTCCTTCTTGGTGCTCTCCGGCAGGCGTGAGATCAGATCGTCGAACAGGTTGTGCTGGTGGGTGGCCACCACGCCCATGCGCCAGCCGGTCGCACCAAAGTACTTGGAGAACGAATACACCAGGATCGTGTTGTACGGACACATCGCAAACAGCGACACGAAGTTGTCGGCAAACGTGCCGTACACATCGTCCGTCAGCAGGATCAGGTCGGGTCGCTTCTTGACGATATCGGCGATGCGCTGGAGGACGTCTTCGGCGATCTTTACCGAAGGCGGATTGCTCGGGTTCACGATAAAGAACGCCTTGACCTTCGGGTCGAGCAGCTTGTCCAGTTCCTTGTTCGTGAACTGCCAGTTGTTCTCCGGCGGTGCGTCAACGTGCACGACGTTGAGCTGGTAGTCGTTGAGTTCAGGTATCTCAATGTACGGCGTGAAGATCGGCATCCCCAGCGCGATGGTGTCGCCCTTCGAGATCAAGTGGTTTTCGCGCAGGCTGTTGAACAGATATGTCATGGCTGCCGTGCCGCCTTCGACGGCGTACATATCGAAGTGGCCGGCGAACGGATAGGTGCCGATCATTTCGCGGTGGATGTACTGGCCGACGATCTTCTCCGACAGCTTGAGCATGCGGTCCGGCACCGGGTAATTGCAGCCCAGGATCGCCTCGCACATCTCGTAGATGAAGTCCCCTGCCGACAGGCCGAGCTGATCGCGCACGTACGACACCGACGACGCGATGAACCTGACGCCGGGCACATCGGCATGCGTGTGGGTGAAGATCTCGAAGCGCGCCTCGATGCCTTCGCGCTGCGGAAAACCGCCCACGCCTTCGGGCATGTAGATGAACGAACGCTCTGCCTCGGTCATGGCGAACAGGCCGAACTGGAAGAATCCGTGGCGCGGTTCGGTGGCGAGAAAGTTCGGGTTGCCGCGGCCGGCGTTGAGCATCATGCGGTTGCTCTCGCTGGCGGTGGTGATCAGCACGTCCTTCAGTTCGAACGGGCTCAGGCCTGCCAACTCTTCGATATCCTTGAAATGCATGGTCATGTTGCGTCTCCAGAATGATCAACGGTGCGGCGCAATGCCGCCTACATGAAAGCGACCACCAGCGGGCCCAGCAACGTGAGCAACACGTTGGCCAGCGCGTAGGTAATAGCAAACGGCACGGTGGGAACGGAGTTCTCGGCCTTGTCGAGCACTTCGCCGAAGGCGGGGTTGGCGCTGCGCGATCCGGCCAGCGCCCCGGCGAAGATGGCCGTGTTGTCGTAGCGCAGCACGTAGCGCCCGATCAGCATGGTGATGATCATCGGGATGATGGTGACGGCAACGCCGACGAGGAAGATCGTGAAGCCATGCTGCTTGATGGTTTCCACTGCCTGCAGACCGGACGACAGCCCGACAACCACCACGAAGCCGGCCAGGCCCAGATCCTTGAGGATCTGCACCGCACCGCCGGGCATCGCACCGAAGGTCTGCTTGCGCGCGCGATACCAGCCGAACAGCAGGCCGGACAGCAAGGCGCCGCCACCGCTGCCAAGCGTTAATGGAATCGACCCGATGCGGAGCGTGATGAGCCCGATCAGCAAGCCGACGACCAGACCGGCGCCCATATAGACGAAGTCTGTCTTTTCGCTGCGAGTGATGACGTGACCGATGAGCGAAGTGACGCGCGCGGTGTCTTTCTGCGAACCGAACACGGTAACCACATCGCCGTTCTGCACCACGGTTTCCTGCGCCATCGGCAGAGCCTTGCCCATGCGGCTGATGCCGACCACGTATACGCCGTGACGCACGTCGGGTTTGACGTTGGCGGCAAGCTCGCCGAGCGAGCGATTGTTGAGCTTCTCGTTGCTCACCACGACGTCGGTGCGCAGCATCGCCACATCCATGCCTTCTTCGCCGAACTGTTCGCGGCCGAGCTTGCCGGCCTGCTCCAGCACGGCCGTGCGGCGGCCGACGACGAGCACGATGTCACCCGGCTGCAGGACGAAGCTGGGTACGGCCTCCACAATCTTGCCGTCGCGCTTGATGCGTTCGATGGTGATGGGCGGCGAAGAAGACTGCTCTACGTCGGCCACCGTTCTGCCCGCCGCTTCGGTTACGCGATAGACGCGTCCCACCAGTTGCGGCAACGCAGCCTGCTGGTCCGGGCCCAGCACCTGCACACCCGCCTGCATGGCGGTTTCGGCCGCGATGGCGTCTTCGCGGATGCCGCGTCCCATGAACTTGGGCAGGATGTTCACGCACACGATGATTGCGCCGAATGAGCCGAACACATAGGTCACGGCGTAGCCGATGGCCACGTTCGCCTGCAGCAGCTTCACCTCGTCGGGGGCGAGGCCCAGCTTGGCGATGGCGTCGCCTGCCGTACCGATGATGGCCGACTGGGTGAGCGCGCCCGCCGCGATACCGGCGGCAAGTCCCTTGTCGAGACCGGTGGCGCGGGCCAGCAGCACGGCCGTCAGCAGGCCGGTTGCAGCCAGGACGATGGCAAGCAGGATTTCGCGTATCGATTGCTTGCCGAGCGAGTTGAAGAACTGTGGCCCGCTCTCATAACCCACCGCGTAGATGAACAGTGCGAACAGCACCGATTTGACCCCAGGGTCAACGTTCACGCCGACCTGGCTCACCAGCACGGCAACGAGCAGCGAACCCGCTACGCCGCCGAGCTGGAACTTGCCGAAATTGATCTTGCCGATGCGGTAACCCACCGCAAGGCACAAGAACAGCGCGATTTCCGGCGCTCGCGCAAAGATGTCATGCAGCCAGGTCACGATGAACACCTCACTTTCGTTGAAGCGATGTGGCAGAAGGAGGAAGGCGGAGCGTCAGTGCGGAGCGATCTGCCCGGTGAGAAACACGATCAGTGGTCCCATCAGCGGGAGCACGACGTTCGAGATGGCGTACGTGATGGTGTAACCGAGCAGCGGCGTGGTGTTGCCGGCGGCGTTGACCACTGCGCTCAGTGCGGGCGTGCTGCATTGCTGACCGGCGATGGCGCCGAGCAGAACGGGGCTTTCAAGCTTGAGTACGTAGCGGCCGAAGAGCAGTGAGCAGACAGCCGGCAGCAGTGCGATGAGGATGCCGGTCAGCGGCAACGCCACCCCGTAACTCTTGATGAGCGCGAACGCCTGCGGCCCGGACGATAGGCCCACGCAGGCGATGAACATCGACAGACCGAGGTCCTTCATCAGCTCGATGGCCGAAGCCGGTATGTTGCCGACCGAAGGGTGCGCGTTCTGGAACCAGCCGAATACCAGGCCCGAAAGCAGGGCGCCGCCGCCGGTCCCCAACGAGAACGTCACGCCACCGAGCTTGACGCCAAACTGCCCGATGAAAATGCCCAGCACGATACCGATGCCGGCGAACAGCACGTCGGTCTCGTCGCTGTCCTTGATGACCTTGCCGAGCCGTTTTGCCACATCGTTGATCTCGCTTGGCAGACCCTGCAAGCGTATGAGGTCACCCACCTGCAGGCGCAGTCCCGCCAGCATGGGCAGGGCAACGCCGCCGCGCGTGACCGACACGATATAGACACCTTGGGCGATGCCCTCGCGTTGTGCGTGCCGCCGCACGCTGTCGAGCGTCACATCATGCAGGTCGCGGCGATTGAGGATGACGTCGCGCGCCTCTACCGCAAAATCCAGTCCGCTGACGTGGTCCAACTCTTGACCGACAGACTCGCCGCAGCGCTGCACGCCCTCGCGCATGCCTGTGAGCAATAGGTAGTCACCGATTGCGAGCCGCATGTCGTCGGTGGCATCGATGAGCTTTCCGCGACGTTTGATGCGTTCGACATTGACGCGCAAGCCTTCGCCACGCAGCTCCAGTTCAGCGACCGAAACGCCTGCCGCACGCTCGACACGGTAGATGCGCCCGACGATGTCGGGCAGTGCGCGCTCGGTCGATATGTCGGCTTCTGTGTTTGCGCCGCTCATGCTCTTCCACAATTGCGCGGCTTCGCCACGCAGATCGATGCGAAACAGCAGCGGAAACAACTGGCTAGTGGCGATCACGATCGTGATCAAGCCGAACACGTAGGTGATCGAATACGCCGTCACCACATTGGCCTGCAGTTTTTCGATCGCCGCAGCGCTCAACGGCAACTTGGAGATCGCATCGGTTGCGGTGCCGACCACGGCAGATTCGGTGGCCGCACCGGCCATGAGGCCGGCAGCGCTCCCTTGATCGAGTCCGAAGAGCCGCGTCGCTGCCAGGACGAGGGTGATCACGATGGCGACTTCGATCAGGCAGAAACACCCCAGGCGCAGCCCTTTTGCATTGAGATTGGCGAAGAACTGCGGCCCGCCTGCATAGCCGAGCGAGAAGATGAACAGCGCGAAGAAAAAATTCTTGATGGAAGCGGCCGGTGCGATGGTGGCGAGGTTGCCGATCAGCAGCGCGGCCAGCAGGGTGCCGCACACGCCACCCAACTGGATGGGCCCGAAGCGGATTCGACCAAACGCGTAACCACATGCCAGAGACAGGAAGAGCGCAATTTCCGGTGTCTCCTGCAATACAGACTGCAGCTCTTGCATCGGGATCCGCCTCTTCTGGAGAAAAGACTGGCCGGACATGCGTTGGCCGGGTCTGGCTCAGGTTGCGGCGCAGCATGTGGGCGCCCGGGCCTGTCGCAGATATGTGAGGGTCATGCTAGTTCACGCACTGACAGTATTCAACGCAGCGTTCGGACGCGAGCATGGCATCCCCACAGGACGCGATAGGGCACTGCCGCCGCTACGGGGTGCAATGCCAGCGCTGGAGGGGGATATGCGAAAGGCCTATGCGCACCAGGCTTGTCTCTTGGTGCAAATGGTCTTGCCCCTTAGGGCAAGGATGCAGGCAGGCCCGGTTGGGCGTGCGTGGCCGATATGACCGTATTGCGAGTGAGGTCATGCGAGCTGACTACCCGGTGGATGAAGTAGAGCTTCTTGGCCACGGTGGCAGGCAGCACGAAGGGATAAAAATCTGGCTGCCCCAGGCTGCGGGACAGTTCGTTCAGCACGCCGGTCAGGCGCAGCCAGCTCGCCAACAGGTGGAGGAAATCGTCCGCCGCTGCGGGCGTGTCTTCGCCAATGTCGGCAGCGGTAAAGTCAGCACGCTGCAGATCGAGGTAGTCGGCGTCCAGCCCGAAGCTCTCCGCCGTCGCCAGGCTGTCGATCATGTGAAGGTAGTGGGCCCAGGTTTCGGCCCAGTCCTCCCATGGATGCATGCTGGCGTAAGCACTGACGAAATGCTGCGGCCAGTCGGCCGGCGGGCCGGCGTCGTAGTGGTGGTTCAACGCTTCTGAATAGTCCTGTCGCTCATCACCGAACAGCGCTCGAAAGGGTTCATGCCACGCGGTGTCCATAACCAGTCGGTCCCAATAGTAGTGACCGACTTCGTGCCGCAGGTGACCAAGCAGGGTGCGGTAGGGCTCGCGTAGCGCCGTGCGCACGCGTTCGCGTTCGACGTCGTCGGCTTCCATCACGTTGATGGTGATGACGCCTGCGGCGTGCCCGGTGAGGACCGGAGAGCCGTCGTCCGGCGCACGCAGAAAATCGAACGCCAGTCCATGCGTCGGATCCTGCCTCTGGCGCGACAGTACCGGCAGGCCAAGCGTGACAAGTTGCGACACGAGTCGTCGCTTGGCTTGTTCGATGCGTCCCCAGAGCCGGCCGTTGTCAGCATTGTTCAGATCGGGAATGGTGCGATTCAGGCGACAGGCCATGCACAGGCCATCCGAGTCGTCGCTCGCGTCCGCGAACTCCGGCTCCACCAACCAGTTGCAGGCGGCTGGCGTATTCAGATTGGCGCAGCGACGATAGACATGTGGCGTGGCATCCACTGCTAGTCGCCATCCGCCCACCGCGTCGGCGGGTTCGATCGTCAACAACAAGCCGGACGCAGGCTCATAGCCGAGCGCCCGACCGCAGGCCAGGCATTGGCTGTTGCGAAAGAACACCGGTTGCCCGCACGCGCACCGCCATGCGCGACGCAAGGCGGGCACTGCGGTGACGCCGTCGGGAATGCCCAGAATGGGTGACATGGTCAGTGTCTTGCGCGGGCCGTGATACTGGATCTTAGACGTCAGGAGGTCAGATCGACGGTGAATGCGTCGCCGGACGGCTGACAATCGGCGGAGGCGGCGTCAGCGGCGGTGGGTCGGAAATCGGCGGCGGTGGCACCAGCGGATCATCCTGTTCGCTCGGCGGGATGGGTTCTGAACCCGGTGGCTCGTGCGTGGGCTCGGTCGGAAGATGGGCGTGCAGCGGTGGGCGAAAACACCCTTGGCGTGCCATCTCGCGGATGCTGCGGTGAGGGAAGGGGAACCCCTTGCGGGGTTCCGTCGGGCGCGTGGTCATCATGGGGCATCAGGCCTTGTCGATGGCATCCTTGACCTTTTCCTTGGCGTCGCCATAACCAGCCCGCACCTTGCCGGCTGTCTGGTCGGCACGGCCGCGCGCTTCGAGGTCGCGGTCGTTGGTGGCGCGGCCGGCCACTTCCTTGATCTTGCCTGCGGCTTGCTCAGTACGTCCCTTGATCTGGTCGCGGTTCATGGTGAGTTCCTTTCGATGTGTGATCAGAGAGGGCGCCGTTCCTTGGCGCGTAGTGCAAGGATAGGTGCGTCCCTTGGGCCGCCTTATCGGACTACATGGCCGCCCGCGTAGGAGAGACGGGACACCGGGTAGGAATGCCGCGCCGCCGCGAAACCCGGTCTAGCGGCGCACATTGCCCGCTTATTCCAGCGCTGGAAGGTAGCCACGCTCACGTAGAATCACGAGTCTTCGTGCGCCGCCCGCGCTTTGCTGTTTCGTCGCATGTCTCCGATAGGCCCGTCACTCAACCCGATCAATCTGCTGGTCATCACCGCGCTGCTCAGCGGTGTGATGCTGCTGGTACTCGTCTCGCTCAAACGGAGCGGCCTGCCCGGCGTGGTCGAATGGCTGCGCGCCAACCTGCTGATCGTCGGCTCATTGGTCCTTTTTGCCGCGCGTGGGCGCATCACTGATTGGGCGTCGATCATCGCTGCCAATACCATGCTGGCCTGGGGGATGTGCGAGGTCTACATTGGCCTGCGACGTTTCTTCGGGCGGCCGGTGCAGTCAGCCATGCTGATGCTGGTCATTGTGCCGCTGCCGATTGCGCTGGCCTGGCTTACGTTCGTGATGCCGAGCTTCAGCCTGCGGGTGGTGTTGATGTCGGCGGTGCACACGGTGATCTGCGGTGCGATCGCCATGACGGTGGTGCGATTCCGACCGCGTTCGCGTCCGCTGTACAGCTACGGTCTGACGATCGGCGTGGCGACTTTCTTCACCATCGGGCACGGATTCCGCGGCCTGTTCTATCTGTTCGTGCACAACGCCGACACGGCGTCGATCATGTCGCCCGGCATGAACGTGGCCTTTCTGACGCTCGGCGCGATCGTCATGCCCACGCTCACCATGTGTGCGGTGATGATGGCGCACGACGCAGTCATGGCCACGGCAGAGAAAGCGGCCAATACAGACTTTTTGACCCATTTGCTGTCGCGTCGCGCATTTTCTGAAGCCACCGAGCGTGAGATCGCCCGTGCCGCGCGCACCGGTCGGCCTTTGTGCCTGGTGATGTTCGATATCGATCACTTCAAGGCGATCAACGATACCTACGGCCACGCGGCGGGCGACGCAGTGCTCAAGGCGTTTGCTTCGCTGGGGCTGGCAACGGTGCGCAGCGACGACTATCTGGGGCGCATGGGGGAGAAGAATTTGCGCTGCTCTTACCGGAAACCGCCCCGGCAGTGGCAGTGGCGATCGCCGAACGCATGCTCATGCGCACCCGCGAACGCGGGGTGCACGTTGGCGGAGACGTCATCCGCCACACGGTAAGCGCGGGGGTGGCCGCGCTGGAGCGGGGCGACACGCTGGAAACCTTGCTGGCGACTGCTGACCGTGCGCTGTATGCCGCCAAGGAAGGTGGGCGCAATCGCGTCATTCACAATTCGCGCCCTGCATCGGAACGTCGCGCGCAGCGCGCCGTGACTGCCGATACCTGAACCGCGCAAGCGGGATCAACGAGAACTGCCGATCCACAAGCGAAAAAAGAGGCCCGGCCGCAGGGGCGGCCAGGCCGAGGAGCACCTCCCATTTACGCTGTTCGCTGCACTGCCGGACCTGCCCGCTGGCGCTGAGGGGTTGTCATCGGGGCGCGTCGCTCCGCTGTAACCACTCGCTGCCTGTCGCGGACAGGTTCCTGCTTAGAACGGTTTGGGCAACGTGATGGTGTACATCTCGTTGTTGCCGTCCTGGAAGTACAGGTTGGTCGAGAAGCCCTGATCGTCGTTGAAGTGGAATACGCGCAGCGGCGCCGACAATGCGTACGGTGTGAGCAAGGTCACCAATGTGTGGCGACGTGCGGCGCCGGTGCTCGCCACCAGCGTGGATTGCGGTGGCAGTCCTTCAACTTCGCTCTGATCGATATTGGCGTACGAGACCGTGTTCTCGATGCTCACCGGGCCGGACGAGCAATAGACGAATTCGCCATTCAGGCCCGCTTTGTCACCGTGGTAGCGGAACACCTGCGAGCCGAGTTCGCACGGCTTGAAGGTGTGCATGAGCCACTGCACGCTGCCGTCCTGTTCCAGTTCGACGTCGTCGACGATGACGAAGAAGCGGTCATGCACGAAGTGAATGTCGCGACGATAGCGGGTGAGGTAGGGCACCTCGGCCTTGTACGCGTCGGTCGGGTCGAGGCTGATGAAGTGCGCACCGTTACGCGTGCCTACTTCCAGCACATGACCTTGCGCCTTGAGGCATTCGGCTTTGTTCGAACCTGAATATTGCCCCTGGCCATCGATGAGAATGGCGTTCTTCGATTTGGTCAGTCGGCGCCATTCCTTGTGCATGGTGGTGCCGAAACCGATGTAGTAGCCGCTCTGGATGGCCAGGTCTTCGCCGTAGCCATACAGCAGGAACGCACCCTGGTCTCCATGGCTGTGACTGATCGAGCCGAAGTCGCTGGCCTTGGTGAGGAACTGGATGTGCTGATCCGGCTTGTCCATGTGCCGTTGCAGCGCGACCCAGCCAACATCGCCAAAGTACTTGACGGTGTCGATGTCGGACGGCGCCTTCGCTTCGATGTGCGGGAAGTCGTGCAGGTACTGCACGTCGTCGAAGTTCAGGTCCCACCAACCGTAGTTGTAGAACTCCATTTCGGTGCCCGGATCGTTGCGGCACACCTCTTCGAAGTACCACTGGAAGTACGGGTTGCCGGTGACGCCGGCGAATTGGCGCAGGTTGTAGCCCACCTTCAGGCAGGGCAGGTCGCCGAGCGTGGAGTCATCGCCAAAGCACGCACGACGCGTGTCCGGGGCCTTGGTGTAGAGCGGGAACCAGCCAGTGCTCTGGAAGAACGGGCGCTTGTACAGGTCATGCTTGAAGTACTTCAACACGAGGTTGGCCGCCTCGGTGAAGTAGGCCATGGCCGTCATCCAGTAGTGCGGACCCTCGGCCCAGCCGCCGTCCACGCCGCCCCACGGTGGGTAGATCGCGTCGTAGAAATCGATGGAGTAGTCGAGCCACTTCTGGGCTTCGGGCACTTCGCCCAGCAGCACGATGGAGCAGGGCACCAGCACCGACGAAATCGAACGCACGGCGTGGCTGTCGTACGGGAAGATATGAATCTTGGCGCGGTTGATCACGTGGTTGGCGACTTCGCGCGTGCGCACCGTCAGCGATTCGCGCACGTTGGCGCGTTCGATGTCCGACAGTTCGTCGTGCAGCCAGTCGTAGCCCCAGGCCAGCGCTGCCACGATGCGGAAGGCGGCTTCGTCGTTGTAGTCGCGGCAGGTCGGGCCACGCACGTCCCACGCGGCGACGGCGAGCAGCCATTCCTTGGCGCGGGCGGTCATGGCCGCATCACCCAGCACACGACCGGCGATGGCCAGGTGGCGGATCGCGTAGATCACTTCCTGGCAGTCGATGTACATCTTGCGCCACAGGGCCGGCGTGCGCTTGTTGTTGGGGTAGGGCTGTGGCTCGGCGATGATCTCGCGCGACATCCATGGCGTGACCGACTTGGCCATGAAGTTGGCCCACTTGCAGTGATCCGGGTCGGTGGCGACGCTCTTGCCCAGCGCGGTGGCTTCGCTTTGCGACAGCCACAGGCGCGGGTGCGTCATATCGCACTCGGCGTACCGTTCTTTATGGCGCATGCCGGGCACAGCGGGCGCGTCGGCGGGCAGAACGAAGCTGCGCGGCGCGCTCCAGTCGGAGTCGACCTTGCCTGCGGCTGCGTCCCACAGAGCGTAAGACCAGGTGTAGCTACCCGGCGTCAGTGTGACGTCGGGGCGGAAGAAGTTGTGCTGGATGTCGCCGAACACCGTCTCTTTCCCCGCGTCCGACACCACGCGCACGGCGTAGCGCGCCTGGCTGTCGAGTTCCGGCAGCCACAGAAAGCGCGGCGGATTTTCGGTCAGCGTGTCACTGTCGGGGAAATATTTGATTGTCATGTCCGCGGACTGCGGCTGTTCCAGCTTCTTCATCACTCTGTCCTTCGTTGTCGTGTTGCGTCGGTGCGCGTGCTGCTCCGGCAATGACTGCCCCTGTGGCGACAGGGCCTCCTCTTCCGCGCGATGCGCGCGGCCGTCACCGGTGTCCGGATAAAACGCGTCAACGTCGATTCAATGCGCACAGCGGCGGGCAGCCAGTGCGCAGGCGGCGAGCGGGGGCGCCCGCCGCCATGTCCCGACCGCCCGGCCGGGACATGGGTCATGCGATTAGTTCTTGTATTGACGGTCGTAGGCTTGCTGCATCATCTGCAGCACTTGGTAGAGACCGCGCAGCTTGAGCTGACGCTGGTACTCGTCCCAGGTCTTGTCCACGTCCTTGGTGCCCATCACCCAGGCTTGGCCCATTTCATACATGTACGTGCGAACGTCGGCCCAGTACTTGTCGTAGATGGCGCGCTCTTCACGCGTCATGTTCACGCCTTCAAAACCAGGCATGACGTACTTGCCCTTGACGTACATGTCGATGCCGGCCTGCGCTTCAGGCGTGGTCCACTGACGTTCGTAGTCGTAGTCCTGCCAGAAGCCGATGGGGATCTGTGCGCCCATGTCATAGAGCTGGTTGTTGACCGGCTGCGGCGACTTGAGCACGGAATCCTTGAACACCGCCTTGCCGTTCTTGATGTCATACGTGACACCCGGAACGCCAAAGTTGGAGATGTCGCGGCCCGGACGGCTGAAGTAGAAGTCAAAGAACTTGATGGTTTCCACCGGGTTCTTGTTCTTCACCGTGATGGCCCAGCCATCGGGACGAACCTTCTGGCGGGAGTCTTCTTCCCAGCGCTGGCCCTTGCTGTTGGTCGGCGGGGCGATCGGAATCAGCTTGAAGCCCGGCACCGTCTTGGCCAGACCTTCGTTGAAGGTCATCGTGCTGGCGAACCAGTCGTGCGTGAAGCCGCCCAGATTGCCACCGAACATTTGTTCGCGTGCGCGTGCCTTGCGGGTGAAGATTTCCTTGTCGATCAGGCCTTCCTTGTACCACTGGGCCACATGCTTCATGCCGTCGCGGAAGGCGGTTTCGGCCCACGGGTGCTTGACGCGGCCGTTGTCGATGTAGAAGTCCATGTAGTTATCGGACCCCGACGAACGCGCGCCCCAGAAGTTCACCAGGCGGAAGACTTCGTCCGGATGGCGGTCGATGAAGGGCACTTCATCGGCCTTGCCGTTGCCGTTCGGGTCTTTTTCCTTGAACGCCTTGAGCACGGTGTAGAGTTCATCGATGTTCTGAGGCGGCTTCAGGTTGAGCTTCTTGAGCCAGTCTTCGCGGATGAAGTAGCCGCGCGCGACCACTCCGTCCGGCACGTAAGGAATGAAGTAGATGTTGCCGTCCGGCGCCTTGATGGCGCGTTCGACTTCCGGGTGCGACTTGAAGAACGCCTTGATATGCGGGGCGTATTGGTCGATCAGCTTGTTGAGCGGAACGAATGCGCCTTCCTGCCCGTACTGAATGAACTTGTCCTTCAGGTTGTCACCGCCAACGACGTCCGGCAGGTCGCCCGAAGCCATCATCAGGTTGAACTGTTCCTGGCTGTTCGTGGCGGCCTTGTTGGCGACGCTTTGCAGCTTCACGTTGGTCAGGCGGAACGATTCCTTGGCGACCGGCCAGTTCTCGTCCCACACCCACTTGTCGCGGAAGTGCATATGGATCTTCAGCGTCAAGGGCTTGTCGGTCACCCAGGTGGCCTCCTTCGCCGTGGCGACGGGCGCGGCAAAGGCCATCAGCGTGGCCACTGCTGCGACGGACAACATCATCTTCTTCATGGTGCTTTGCTCCTCCGAGTTGGACGCCGCAGCGAGATGCGGCGCCAAAGGTCGGATGCTGCGCCATCGCTGGCGCGCATCCGTTTCGATCCATCCGCCCCCACGTCAGGGCAGGGCGGACGGTTTTCTTCTGCGCGATGCGTGCGTTACTTGGCTCCGACCTGGGCTGGCTTCGCTGCCCCGCCGTACTGCCGGTCATAGGCCTTCTGCATGACGATCATGACCTGATAGAAACCGCGGTTCTTCAGTTGCTGCTGGTAGTCGTTCCACGTTTTTTCCGGGTCCTTGGTGCCCATCACCCAGGACTGGCCCATTTCGAACATGTAGGTCTTCACGTCCGGCCAGTATTTGTCGTAGATCTCGCGCTCTTCGACAGTCAGGTTGACGCCGGTGAATTGCGGCAGCACGTACTTGTTCTTGATGTACATGTCGATGCCCTGGAGTGCGACGTCGTTGGTCCATTGACGCTCGTACTCGTAGTCCTGCCAGAAGCCGATGGGAATCTGCGCGCCGATGTCGTACATCTGGTTGTTCACCGGCTGGGCGGCCTTCAGCACCGTGTCCTTGTAGACCGGCTTGCCGTTCTTGATGTCATACGTCAGGCCCGGTACGCCGAAGTTGGACAGCTCGCGGCCCTTGGGCCCGAAGTAGAAGTCGAACAGCTTGATGGTTTCGACCGGGTTCTTGTTGGTCGCCGTGATCGCCCAGCCGTCGGGGCGCGGAATCTGGCGAGCGTCTTCTTCCCAACGCTGGCCCTTGCTGTTGATGGGCGGGGCCATCGGCACGAGCTTGAAGCCGGGGATGTTCTTGGACAGCGCATCGTTGAACAGCGCCGTGCTGGCGAACCAGTCATGCGTCATGCCGCCGATGTTGTTGCCGAAGGTCTGTTCGCGCGAGCGCGCCTTGCGCGTGAAGATCTCGGGGTCGATGAGACCTTCCTTGTACCACTGGGCCACGTGCTTGATGCCGTCCTTGAAGGCGACTTCGGCGAACGGATGCTTGATCTTGCCGTTCTCGACGTAGAAATCCATCCACGTATTCGAACCGGTCGAGCGAGCGCCCCAGAAATTCACGAGACGGAAGACCTCTTCCGGGTCGCGGTTGATGAACGGAATCTCATCGGCCTTGCCGTTGCCGTTCGGGTCTTTTTCCTTGAACGCCTTGAGCACGGTGTACAGCTCATCGACGGTCTGCGGGGTCTTCAGATGCAGTTTGTCGAGCCAGTCCTGGCGGATGAAGTACCCGCGCGACACCAGCCCGTCCGGCACGTAGGGCAGGTAATAGATATTGCCGTCCGGCGCTGTGATGGCGCGCTGGACTTCGGGGTGTGTCTTGAAGAATGCCTTCAGGTTGGGGGCGTTCTGATCGATCAGCTTGTTGAGCGGAATGAACGCGCCTTCCATCCCGTAGCGGATGAACTTGTCCTTCAGGTTGTCGCCGCCGACGATGTCCGGCAACTGGCCCGAGGCCATCATCAGGTTGAACTGTTCCTGGCTGTTGGTAGCGGCCCTGTTGGCTACACCGACGAGCTTGACGTTGGTGAGGCGGGCGACTTCTCTGGCCACCGGCCAGTTCTCGTCCCACACCCACTTGTCGCGGAAGTGCATGTGGATCTTGAGCGTGAGCGGCTTTTCGGTCACCCACGTCGCCTCGCGCGCGACCACCGACGGAGCCGCGAACATCAATGCGGAACTTCCGATGGCCATGGCCAGTACCAGCTTTTTCATGATGATTGTCTCCGTCCGTTATGTCACTGCTCACTGCCGGCGCGCGACAGGGACGCCGCGCGCCGTCCTGCCTGTTGGTTATTCTTTTACGCCTCCGAGCATCACACCCTTGGTGAAGTACTTCTGCACCACCGGGTAAACGATGATCACGGGGATGATCGACATCACGATGATGGCGCCCACCACGGTTTCCATCGAATACGAGTTGGTGAGCAGGGCGCCTGCGAACTCTTCGTTGACGTTCAGATCGACGATGGTCTTCTTCAGGTACACCTGCAGCGGGATCTTCTCTTCGGCGCGCAGCAGCACCATGGCCCAGAAGTAACCGTTCCAGCGAGAGATGGCGCAGAGCAGGGTGATGGTGGCCAGCGCCGGCTTGGCCAGCGGGATGTACACCTTCCACAGAATCTGCAGGTCATTGGCGCCATCCATGCGTGCGGCCTCTTCGAACGATGCTGAGATCGATTCGAAGTAGTTGCGCATCAGGATGATGTTGAACGCGTTACAGGCGAAGCCGATCAAGATGCCGAAGCGGTTGTCGAGCAGCCCGAGGTCGCGCATGTTCAGGAAGAACGGGATCATCCCTGCGTTGAACCACATCGTGAAGGCGATGATGAAGCCGAACACGCGGCGGCCACGGATACGCGGCTTGGACAGCGCATACGCACCGGGCACGATGAAGATCAGGCTCGTGACCACACCGAACACCGTGTAGAAAATGGTGTTGGCATACGACGTCCAGAACAGCTTGTCGTGGAGCACGCGGCCGTAGGCCGAAAAGTCGATGTCCACCGGAAGCAGGAATACGCGCCCCTGTGTGACCGCCGCGCCCGAGCTGATCGACATCGAGAAGATGTAGATGATCGGGTACAGCGCACAGAGCGCGAAGATGCCCAGCAGGACGGCGTTGACGATGCCGAAGATCCTGTCGGAGCGGCTATAGAAAGGTGTGGCGAGCATATCGGTACCTCTTGGATTCTCTGGGGCGGGCAGCCGGGCTGCCCGCCGTGCGTCGGGTCTGCGGTCAGAACACGCCGGTCTTGGTGATACGGCGGCTCATGTGGTTGGCGAACAGCACGATCACCAGGGCCACCACGGCATTGAAAATGCCGGCGGCGGTAGCGATGTCGTAGCGCGCCCCTTGCAGGCCCAGACGATAGATGTAGGTACTGATCACGTCGGCCGTTTCGTAGGTCGTCGGCTGGTACAGCAGGATGATGTACTCGAAGCCCACTTCCAGGATGTGGCCCAGGCGGATCACCAGCAGCACCGCGATGGTCGGGACGATGCAGGGCAGGGTGATGCGCGTGATCATCTGCCAGCGCGTGGCACCGTCCACCTGTGCCGATTCATACAGCGCCGGGTTGATGCTCATGATCGCGGCCAGATACACGATCGAATCGAAGCCCGCTTCCTTCCAGATGTTCGAGCTGATGTAGATCGGACGGAACCACTCCGGCTGGGTCAGGAAGTACACCCGGTCCAGACCGATCCAGCTCAGCATGTTGTTGACCACGCCGGTGCTGGGCGACAGGAATGTCACCACGAGGCCGGCCACGATCACGATGGAGATGAAGTGAGGCAGATAGACGATGGTCTGCACTGCCTTGCGATAACCCTTCGAGTAGACCTCGTTGATCATCAGCGCCAGCAGGATCGGCATCGGGAAGCCGAACAACAGCGACAGACCCGACAGGGTCAGCGTGTTCTTGATGGCGCGAATGAACTGTTCGCTCTGGAACAGCGTGACGAAGTGGTCGAACCCGATCCACGGACTGCCGGCGATGCCTTTCCAGGCGCTGTACTGCTTGAACGCCATCTGCAGGCCGATCATCGGCTTGTACAGAAAGATCAGGAACCAGATGATGGTGGGTAGCAACATGGCATACAACAGCCAGTCGCGCTTGATGTCTTTCCACAGGCGTTCGAGCGGTTTCGAACGCACGTCGAGCGTCGCTGCGGGCAGCGGTATGCTCTGTGCCTTGGTGGCGCTTGTCATGGTGCTCCTCCTCGCCCGCAGCAACCGTAAGGTGCGTGCGGGTGTGCTCCGGGGGCCTCGGTCGCTTGCGCGCCGGACCCGCCTGTCATGGGTGTCAGTAAATAGAGGCCTGTGACTGGGCGTCGAACAGGTGCACGCGTGTCAGATCGACATGCAGCGTGACCGGATCGCCCGGATGTACTTCATTGAGGCCGCCCACCTTCACCACCAGCGAGTGATCGCCGACCGTAGCGTGGAGGATCGATTCCGAACCGAGCGGTTCGACGATGTCCACCGTGGCCTTGATCTGCGCACGTTCGGAGCCTTCGACGCCGTCGAGCGTGACGTCTTCCGGGCGAATGCCAAACACCACTTCCTGACCCGGTGCCAGATGTGTGCCTGCACGGGGCAGCAGGCTGATGCGGTTGCCACCGTTCAATTCAACGTGCTGCGTGCTGTCGGCGGCAATGCGTGCCGGCATCAGGTTCATCGGCGGCGAACCAATGAAGCTGGCCACGAAGGTATTGGCCGGATGCAGGAACAGGTCCATCGGCTTGCCGATCTGTTCGATCAGACCGTCGCGCATGACCACGATGCGATCTGCCAATGTCATGGCTTCGACCTGATCGTGCGTCACATAAATGACGGTGGTGCCCAGGCGTTGGTGCAGCCGCTTGATCTCGGCGCGCATCTGCGTGCGCAGTTTGGCGTCGAGGTTGGAGAGCGGTTCGTCGAAGAGGAAGACCTTCGGGTCGCGCACGATCGCGCGGCCCATGGCAACGCGTTGACGCTGACCGCCGGAAAGATCGGAAGGCTTGCGTTCGAGCAGCGGTTGCAGGCCGAGGATGTCGGCGGCCGTCTTCACGGCTGCATCGATGACGGATTTCTTGGTGCGCTTCAGGCGCAGGCCAAAGGAGATGTTGTCGCGCACATTCAGGTGCGGGTAGAGCGCGTAGTTCTGGAACACCATGGCGACGTCGCGATCTTTTGGCGCGAGGTCGTTGATGACGCGGCCGTCGATCCTGATCGTGCCGCCGCTGATTTCTTCCAGACCGGCCACCATGCGTAGTGTCGTCAACTTGCCGCAGCCCGAAGGGCCGACCAGCACGACGAATTCACCCGGTTCGATATCCAGGCTGACACCATGGACCACAGTCGTCTTGTCGTAACGCTTGACGACGTTCTGAATGCTGACGCTTGCTACCACTTTGCTCCTCCTTGGCCCGTTCAAGCAGCCGTTCTAGTTCGATTTATTAAGCGCTTACCTAAATCGTTTTTGCTGTTGCGGCGAATGATTCGACATTCGAGAAATTTCCACACTTGCGGAAAACCCGCAGTTGCCAGAAAGATTCTGGAAACTAGAATCGCACTCACAACTAAATCGACGCAGGAAGGCCGGAGGAAGTCCAATGGAGGCACTGGCAGATTACAAGGCTGGGCGCGAGAAACCGCGTCAGTCCGACGTTGCCAAGCGAGCGGGGGTCTCGCCAAGCACGGTGTCCAAAGTCATCAACGGTGGTCCGGGCATCAGCGCGGAGCTGCGTGGGCGCGTGATGCAGGCCGCTCAGGAAATTGGTTTCCATATCGCAGAGCTACGCCCTGCCGCGGTGGAGCGCGGTGCATATCGCATCAAACTGATCACGAATTATCAGTTTCTGACCTATGACGGAAATTATTTCCATGCAGAGGTGATTCAGAGCGTTTTGGCAGAGTGTGAGCGGGCCGGAATCGAGATCGACACGGTTTTGCTTGATCGCGACCACCAGAACGACATGGAAAAATTCTGGGACCAGATCCGCAGCGGCGCAGCCGAGGGGGTGATTCTGGTTGGCGTGGATATGCCGCCGATGCTTGAGGTGGTGCGCGCTCTGGGTGTGCCGGTGGTGATGGTCAACGGCAACGATCCCAACTGTCAGTTCGACAGCGTGATGCCAGCATTCCGCGACGGCAGCCGTATCGCCACGCGATATCTGATCGAACAAGGGCACCGCGACATCGTTCACGTCACGCACCTGTACCGGCCGTTGATCCGTCGTCGGCTGGACGGCTTCCGCGAGGCGCTGGAAGAAGCCGGTCTGCCGTTTTCTTTTGAGCGCAATGTCATCGACATCAGTAGCGGGCACTTTTCGGCCGAGCAGGCAGCCAGTGTCGTCGCCGAACGCATCGCCAACGGCACGCTCAACGCCACCGCGTTGTTCTGCGTGTCCGACTACACGGCTTTCGGCGTCGTGCAGGGCATCCTGCGCTCGGGCAAGACCGTGCCGGGCGATTACTCGGTGGCCAGCTTCGACGACCTGCCGCTGGCACAGTTGTGCCGGCCGGCGCTGACTTCGGTCGGTGTCGATCGGCGCGCACTTGGCCGCATTGCTGTCGAGCGGTTGCTGTCGCGTCTCGAATCTGTCGAAGGCCCGACGCTACGCATCGAAGTCGGCGCACGTCTGACCATCCGCGATAGTACGCGCCCAGTCTGACGTGTCGCTCTCACCCAGCCCCGAATGCTCTATCCGAATGCATGCCTTTGGCATGCCTTGCAACGACGCGCGTGGGGGCTGCGCGCGAAAAATCTGGAGACAGTTCGATGTTTGACATCCCGTTCCCGGGGCATGGCCGTCGTCTGGCCGTCGCCGCGCTTGCGTTCGCAGGTTGTGCCTTCGCGGGCAGCCTGCAGGCACACCCCTTCGACCAGGCCGTCGTGAAAGACCCCACGGCCTCGTATGTCAACGTCAAGGCGCGTCGTACCTTCTTGCAGAGCGGGCAGCTCGATGACCGCCTCAAGGCAGCGCTGCCCAAGGAGTACGACTGCACGACCGAGGCAACGCCTAACCCGCAGCAAGGCGAGATGGTCATTCCGCGCCGTTATCTTTCCGGCAATCACGGCCCGGTGAATCCGGACTACGAACCGGTGGTGACGCTTTATCGTGATTTCGAGAAAATTTCCGCCACGCTTGGAAATCTCTACGTTGCGACGGGCAAGCCGGTGTACGCCACTTGTCTGCTGAACATGCTGGACAAGTGGGCCAAGGCCGACGCGTTGCTCAACTACGACCCCAAGTCGCAGTCGTGGTACCAAGTCGAATGGTCGGCGGCGACCGCCGCCTTTGCCCTGTCGACGATGATGGCCGAGCCGAACGTCAACACAGCCCAGCGCGAGCGTGTGGTGAAGTGGCTCAACCGTGTGGCGCGCCATCAGACGAGCTTTCCGGGGGGCGACACGAGTTGCTGCAACAATCACTCGTATTGGCGCGGTCAGGAAGCGACCATCATCGGCGTGATCAGCAAGGACGATGAACTCTTCCGTTGGGGGCTGGGCCGTTATGTGCAGGCGATGGGGCTGATCAATGAAGACGGCAGCTTCGTGCATGAAATGACGCGTCACGAACAGTCCTTGCACTATCAGAACTACGCCATGCTGCCGCTGACGATGATTGCCGAAACGGCATCACGTCAGGGTATCGATCTGTACGCGTACAAAGAGAACGGTCGCGATATTCACTCAGCGCGCAAGTTTGTCTTTGCTGCGGTGAAGAACCCGGACCTCATCAAGAAGTACGCTTCCGAGCCGCAGGATACGCGTGCCTTCAAGCCGGGGCGGGGCGACCTGAACTGGATCGAATACCAGCGCGCGCGCTTTGGTTTTGCCGATGAGCTGGGCTTCATGACGGTGCCGATCTTCGATCCGCGTACCGGTGGTTCGGGCACTTTGTTGGCGTACAAACCGCAAGGCGCGGCAGCGCAGGCGCCGGTGTCCGCCCCGGCAGCGGCGCATTCGTCGATCGACCTGTCGAAGTGGAAGCTGCAGATTCCGGTCAACCCGATCGATGTCGCCACGCGTGATCTGCTCAAGGGTTATCAGGACAAGTACTTCTACGTCGACAAGGATGGCTCGCTTGCCTTCTGGTGTCCGGCCAGCGGTTTCAAGACGACGGCCAACACGAAGTACCCGCGCAGCGAGCTGCGCGAAATGCTCGATCCCGACAACCACGCGGTGAATTGGGGCTGGCAAGGCACCCACGAAATGAATCTGCGCGGAGCGGTGATGCACGTGTCGCCCAGTGGCAAGACCATTGTCATGCAGATTCATGCCGTCATGCCCGATGGCTCGAATGCGCCGCCGCTGGTCAAGGGGCAGTTCTACAAGAACACGCTGGATTTTCTTGTGAAGAACTCGGCCGCTGGCGGCAAGGACACGCACTACGTGTTCGAAGGCATCGAACTGGGCAAGCCGTACGATGCGCAGATCAAAGTGGTGGACGGTGTGTTGTCGATGACGGTCAACGGGCAGACCAAGACCGTCGATTTCGTCGCCAAGGACGCCGGCTGGAAAGACCTGAAGTTCTATTTCAAGGCGGGCAATTACTTGCAGGACCGCCAGGCTGACGGGTCGGACACCAGCGCGCTGGTCAAGTTGTACAAGCTCGACGTAAAGCACTCGAGCTGATCGAAACGGGGCTCGCTGCGGCGAGCCCTTTTTTGCACAGCGTTTCGCCCCGCACAGCGATTGCATGCAGGCCAGCCCCGCGGATCGGTCTGGCAAACGTAGTATTCTTGCGGGTTTTCCCGTATCACCTTGCTGTCGAAGCCGTACCCCATGCGCCGCCTGCCTCCCATCTTCGCGCTCCTCGCCATGTCGCTCATGGCCCACGTCACCATGTCGGGCGGGCGCGTGTCTGCGTCGTTGTTCGCGCTCCAGCACAACGATTCCAACTTCATGGCAGGCCTGGCTTACGGCATGTACAGCCTGCTGCCGGCGCTGGCTTCCATCCACATCGGCCGTTGGGTCGATCGCGCGGGGCCGCGCCGCGTGATGAACACCAGCCTTGTTGTCATGATGTGTGGCCTGGCGCTGCCGGCGATGTGGCCAAATCTGCCGACGGTACTGATCTCGGCGATGTTCGGGGGCTTTGGTTTTTCCAGTTACCTTCTGGCGGCCAACGTGGCCGTGTCGTTCATGCCGGTGCAGCATAGTTCGGAACGCGTGGGCATGCTTGCGTGGTTGCAGATCGGCACGTCCATCTCGGCTGTGTTTGGCCCCAGCATTGCCGGCGCCCTGATCGACCACGCGGGGTATCGCGCGGTGTTTGCGTTCATGGCGGTGACAGTCGGCATCGGCTTCGTGCTGTCCAGACGCATCGAGCTTTACGAAGGCGGCGAACGCGCCAAGAAGCACGCCAGCGTTGCGGCCGTGCTTGGCGAAGTCGCCAGCACGCCGGCATTGCTGCGTATCTATCTGATCGCGCTGGCGCTGTCGCTGGCGTGGGATGGATTCAGCTTCATGGCGCCCGTGCTCGGGCATGAGCGCGGCTACACCGCGTCGCAAGTCGGCATCGTGCTGTCGACCTTCGCATGCGGCACGCTGGTCACTCGCGCGGCGTTGCCGTGGTTGTCGCGCCGCTTGCCCGAGTGGCGCATGCTGTCGGTGGCCTGCGCCGTGACGGCCACGGTCTTCCTCGTGCTGCCCATCGCGCAAAGCGTGTTCCTGCATGCGGCGCTGGGCTTCGTGTATGGCCTCTCCGCTGGCGTCGGTCAGCCCAACATTCTCAACCTTATCTATCACAGCATGCCGCCGGAGAAAGCCGGGCAGGGCGTCGGGCTGCGGTCGATGATCGGCGGCATCTCGGGCCTTGGTGGCCCATGGCTGTTCGGCATCATCGCCAGCATGCTCAGCGCCGCACCGGTGTTTTTGCTGATCGGCTGCGTGATGGGCTCGGCGAGCTGGCAGGCGCACCGGGCAGCCAGCGCAACCAAAGATTAAGGCTGCCAGAGTCGCTGCGGTGCGCAATGCCGCGGTCATGTTCGTTTAGAACCAAATGCCTGCCCTCGGATGCTTGTCGTGGCGCCCTGACAGGCATCCGCCAAAGTCGCGGCACTCAACAGCGTGCGCATCCGCACGCATTTCATCGTGAATCGTTCAATATTTGCTGCTGTGCCGCACAAACACGCGGCTCGCGTCGCGCGGTCGTGCAGCGCGTATGCGGATTCCTATGGGCAGACGGCCTAATCCAGCCGCCAGCAAAAAGCCGATTGAATGACTGAATACAGTGGATTGCCATGTGCAATCTGATATATCCAGTAGCGGCATCTATGTTTATGTAGGACATCCGCTTTGCGGGTACTCCGGGCCGGGATCGCGTCAAGTCCGTCGTCGATCCTGATCACGACATACCAGACGTGACGGCTCTCCGGACGGTGGCAGCCTCCGTGCCCACATTTTCTGTCAGCAAGAGTGCCCTGCGGAATGCAGGGCCGCGCCGTCATCGAGTACGCGCGCCGGCCTTGCCAGTTGTTGGAGGACTTGCTTTTAAGGAGCCTCTTTTCTTCACGCTACCGAGATAGGAAGCCTGCAAAAATGAGCGAAAAGACCGAAGCCAAGTGCCCGTTCAGCCATGCCGCGATGACCGGCACCACGAATCGCGACTGGTGGCCCAACCAGTTACGGCTGGACCTGTTGCACCAACACTCATCCAAGTCCGATCCGATGGGCGAGGATTTCGACTACATCAAGGAGTTCAACAGCCTCGATCTGGCAGAGGTCAAGAAAGACCTGGCCGCTGTCATGACCAACTCGCAGGACTGGTGGCCGGCTGACTTTGGCCACTACGGCGGGCTGTTCATTCGCATGGCGTGGCACGCTGCCGGCACCTATCGCATCGGCGATGGTCGTGGCGGAGCAGGGCGTGGACAACAACGATTCGCTCCGCTCAACAGTTGGCCGGACAACGTCAGCCTCGACAAGGCTCGTCGCTTGATCTGGCCGGTCAAGCAAAAGTACGGGCGCAAGATTTCGTGGGCCGACCTGATCGTACTGACCGGCAACGTCGCGCTCGAAACCATGGGCTTCAAAACCTTCGGTTTTGGCGGCGGCCGCAAAGACACCTGGGAGCCTGACCAGGACGTTCTACTGGGGGCGTGAAACCACATGGCTGGGCGGCGACGTTCGTTACGCCCACGGCTCTGAAGGCGTCGACAAGCTTGGTGGCGTGCTGGTATCCGACGACAAGGCCGACGGAGACGTCCATAGCCGCAACCTTGAGAACCCGCTGGCCGCCGTGCAGATGGGCCTCATCTATGTCAACCCGGAAGGCCCTGACGGCAACCCCGACCCCGTTGCAGCCGCCAAGGACATCCGCGATACCTTTGGCCGCATGGCGATGAACGATGAAGAAACCGTCGCCCTGATCGCCGGTGGGCACAGCTTCGGCAAGACTCACGGCGCTGGTCCGGCAAGCAACGTGGGCCCGGAGCCCGAGGCGGCCGCCATTGAAGCGCAGGGCTTCGGCTGGCAGAACACGTTTGGCACCGGCAAAGGCGCGGACACCATCACGAGCGGGCTCGAAGTCACCTGGACGCGCACGCCGACCAAGTTCAGCAACGACTACTTCTGGCACCTGTTTGGCTACGAATGGGAACTCACCAAGAGCCCGGCCGGCGCGCATCAATGGGTGGCCAAGGGAGCCGAGGCGACCATTCCGCACGCGCACGATTCGTCCAAGAAGATCGTGCCGACCATGCTGACGACGGATCTGTCGATGCGTTTTGATCCGGCGTACGAGAAGATTTCGCGTCGCTTCATGGCTCATCCGGAGGAATTTGCGGACGCATTTGCGCGCGCCTGGTTCAAGCTCACCCACCGCGACATGGGGCCGAAGGCGCGCTACCTCGGGCCGGAAGTTCCCGCCGAAGACCTAATCTGGCAAGACCCCGTTCCCAAGGTCGATCATCCGATCGTCGATGACCAGGACATCGCCGCGCTCAAGGGCAAGATTGCGTCTTCTGGCCTGAGCGTGTCGCAACTGGTCTCCACCGCGTGGGCGTCGGCTTCCACCTTCCGTGGTTCGGATATGCGCGGCGGTGCCAACGGCGCGCGCATCCGTCTTGCGCCGCAAAAGGAATGGGCCGTCAATGAACCCGACCAACTGGCCAAGGTGCTCAAGACGCTGGAAGGTATTCAGGCGGAATTCAATGGCGCGCAATCTGGCGGCAAGAAGGTCTCTCTCGCGGATCTCATCGTGCTGGCGGGGGGCGTAGGTGTCGAACAGGCTGCCAAGGCGGCTGGTTACTCCGTAACGGTGCTATTCGCACCGGGGCGCACCGACGCGTCACAAGAGCAGACCGACGTGGAGTCCTTCGCCGTTCTTGAACCCGTGGCCGACGGCTTCCGCAACTATCAGAAGAAGCGCTTCGCCGTCCCGGGCGAAACCCTGCTCGTCGACAAGGCGCATCTGCTCAAGCTGACCGCGCCCGAAATGACCGTGCTGGTCGGCGGCATGCGCGTACTCGGCGCCAACGTCGAGCAATCCAAGAAGGGCGTCTTCACCGACCGGCCGGGTACGTTGAGCAACGACTTCTTCACCAATCTGCTCGACATGGGCACGGAGTGGAAGGCCACCTCCGACACGAAGGAAGAGTTCGAAGGGCGCGACCGCAAGACCGGTGCAGTCAAATGGACGGCCACGCGCGTTAACCTCGTCTTTGGCTCGAATTCGCAACTGCGAGCGTTGGCCGAGGTGTATGGCAGTTCAGATGGCGAAGGGAAGTTCGTCCACGACTTTGTCGCTGCGTGGACCAAGGTCATGAACCTAGACCGCTTCGACCTCGTTTGATTTCCTCGTAGCACCCCCGCCTGCCTCGTTCGCGAGGTGGGCGGGCCAACTCAGATCATTGGCGTTGCGTACGTAGCAATCCGGCAATACTCCGGTTGCGTGTAGTCGATGAAATGACATTCAGGCGAAACCCTCTCTCGAAGATAAGCCTTTATTTCTAGGGCGAAATGCCCCGGGGCGATCGATTCGCGCTCCACCTTCTACGCGTTCTGCAGCCTCACCATCCGCACGTTTCCCGCAGGGGCTTGATTGCCTCTGCAAGGCCTCTCAAGTCGAAAGACGTCATTGCCGGAGAGGAGTTGAAAGGGGTGAATTCGAACAGAAGGGTGGAATGGTCGAGCATGCTCTTGATAAAGCCAACGCTCGGCTCGAAGAAAAGCGCTTCGCCGTCGGTCAACTTCGTCATCTGGACTTTCGTCGCCTTGTCCTTATCGAAGCGCAGCGTGACCGTCGCGTCATCCGTGCCGTATTCGACCTGTGGCGACATTCCCGTAACGATGTAGGCCTCTGTTTCCTTTTCCTTGCATCGCAAAATGAGTGACGGCGTGTGGTTCTTGCGTGGCCAGCCGGTAATGGATGATTCTGCCCGTAGGCTCAATACGACGTTCATGCTGTCGTCAATGCGGGATGTTTCCTTGCTCACACGCCATTTTGAGACTGTGGCTTTGGACGTTTTCGGCGAGGACAAGCCCATACGCTGGCTCAGTGAATCGAAGCATTCCAGGCGCTTTGCGCTGCTGGGCTCCGCTGCGCACCGTCCGATATCCAAATTGACATCTGCATGTGCCGACAGGGGCATACCGAAAGCAAGCAGAGAGGCGACGGCCAGGGTTCGACAGGTTGAGCGCATGTGATGTACGGATTGGTAGGAAATGGTTCAAGCGACAGATAGTTCTTACCACGCGCGAGCCCAACGGCGCCACCCGTATTCACGGGTGTTCAGCGCACTATGTGGTGGCCGCATGCGCGACACCGCCTTGCTTGAAGCGTTCATGACACGGATAGATGGGCACGCTCTGGTGGCTTTGAATGCCACTTGGTGGCGCCTCACGCCAACACTCGCCCCACCAGCATCCCCGCCAGTACCCACATCGTCAGTCCAATGAGTGCGTCGAGCACCTGCCAGGCCTTCGGCCGCGCGAAGAGCGGGGCGAGCCAGCGGGCGCCGAAGCCGAGCAATGTGAACCAGCAGATGCTTGCAGTGGTGGCGCCAAGTACGAACCACCCACGCAGCGGGGCGGCGTGTTGAGCGCCGATGCTGCCAACCAGCAGCACCGTGTCCAGGTAAACATGCGGATTGAGTAGCGTGAAGGCGGCGGCCTGGGCGATTGCCGCGCCGCGGCTCAGGCTGGTGCCCGCATGTGCCGCACGCAATTCATGCGATTGCCGCGCCCGGCATAGGGCTTGCCATCCGTACCACGCCAGAAACGCTGCACCAACGAGCGCCAACCCACGCGCGAGGCTGGGGCGATCGCCCAGCGCCTGCGCCATCCCCATTACGCCGGCCGAGATCAACACGGCGTCAGCCATCGCGCAGAACAGCACGATGCTGCCAACATGTTCTCGTCGCAGACCTTGTCGCAGCACGAACGCATTCTGCGCGCCAATCGCCACGATGAGCCCGAAGCTCAGGGCCAGACCCTGTACGAAAACCGAAAGAAACATAAATACGTAGCACGACGAAGTCACCGGAAGGCGTCATCATTGCTCTCGCGCGAAGATGAAGACAAACTATCGTTGTTAATCCAGCATTAGGAAATCTAAAGCAATGCTTGACTATGCGTCGCTCGCTGCGTTGGCTGCCGTCATTCGAGAAGGCAGCTTTGACCGAGCCGCCCGAGCACTGAACGTCACGCCGTCGGCCGTTTCACAACGCATCCGTCTGCTGGAAGAGCGCGTCGGCTGCGCACTGGTCATACGTGGCCAGCCATGCCGCGCAACCGAGATGGGCGGGCGCCTGTGTCAGCACGTCGACCGCGTGCGCTTGCTCGAACAGGCGTTGCAGGAGGCCATGCCCGCGCTCGCGCCCGAAGGTCCGGTTCGCGTCGCCTTGCCGGTGGCGGTGAACGCCGACAGCCTGGCAACCTGGTTCGCGCCGGTGCTCGCCAATTTCGGGGCCGAGGCGCCGGTACTGATGGAAGTCGCCGTGGACGATCAGGACCACACCGCCGAATGGCTACGCAGCGGACGAGTGCTTGCCGCCGTCACCAGTGCGGCCCGGCCGCCGGTTGGCTGCAACAGCCGTCCGCTCGGTGCCATGCGCTACCTGGCGGCCGCCAGCCCCGCATTCATGGCGCGTTACTTTGCGCAAGGCGTGGGCGCCGGCACGCTCGCGCGTACGCCAAGCCTTATCTTCAACACCAAGGACGAGTTGCAGTCGCGCTGGGCGCACCGCTTGTGCCACCGGCATGTCGAACTGCCGCGTCACACGCTGCCGTCACCGTTTGCGTTCGTTACCGCCATCGTCGCCGGCATGGGCTGGGGGCTTTGCCCCGAATCGATGATTGCGCCTCAGCTCGCAGATGGCTCGCTTGTTGAACTGGTGCCCGATACGCCGCTGGACGTGCCTCTGCATTGGCAATACGCGCGATCCGCGTCGTCCTTGCTGGAGGACTTCAGCCGGCAGGTGCTGGCTGCGTCCCGTGGCGCACTCATGCAGTCCTGACCGACTGCGTCCGTGGGGCAGGGCGCAGTTACTGGATAAGGATCATCTGCCTGCGCGACTTGCCGTCGCGTGCTGAAGACGGGATATTCCGTTCATGCAAGTCAATCATCTCAGCACCCATCTGCGGCTTCTGGGCATGGCCGCACTGTGGGGCGCCTCGTGGCCGCTGGGCCGCGTCATCGCCCAGACCATGCCGCCGCTTGCTGCCGCCAGCATGCGCTTCATTCTCGCCACGCTCGTTCTGTTGCCGTGGCTGCTGCATAGTGCGCGTAGCAACGTCTGGCGCGGCTGGCCTCGCAAGCGGTGGGTCGGCATGGTGGCTGCAGCCGGCGTTGGCGTGTTCGGTTATTCGGCTTTCTTCATGCTCGCGCTCCAGACCGTCGCCGCTGGCAAGGGTGCGCTCGTCATCACGATCAACCCGGCGGTGACGTTGTTGTTGGCGGCATGGATCTTCCGCGAGCCGTTGACCCGCACCATCGGCGTGGGCATGGCGCTTGCGGTCGTCGGCGCGATGATCGTGCTCGCGCGAGGTACGCCGTGGACGATCCTCGAAGGCGGCATCGGCAAGGGCGAAATTCTCTTGCTCGGCTGTGTTGCCTGTTGGGTCGCCTATACGCTCATCGGCAAGGCTGTGGTCACCGGCGTGGACGCACTCACCACCACGACCACCACGTCCATGCTCGGCGCTGTCATGCTCGTTGTACTGAGCCTATGCGTGGAAGGGCCGGCCACCTGGCTCAGCCTGCTCGACAGTCCGTTGCGTGCGTGGGTATGCTTGATCGGACTTGCCTTCGGCGCCACCGCACTCGCATACGCGTGGTATTTCGATGGCGTCAAAGCTCTCGGCGCCAGCACCGCCGCAGGCTACATCACGCTCGTGCCGGTCTTTGGCGTTGTGTTCTCGGCGATCGGCCTGGGCGAACAAATCGACCGATCATTGCTCATCGGCGGAACGCTTGCCGTCGCGGGGATGATCGTCATGCACTTTGGGCGAGCAGGCGCGGGGCGCAAACAGGCCGACTGATTTGGCCTTGAGGAGCAGACGCTTCATCATCACCCGCATGCCGGTGATGGCGGCCGCGCCTGCCGCGATTGGCAATGCGTTCGCACAAAAACCTGGCTGCATCCGCCAGCCCTGCAATATGTAAGGAAATCCTCCCCATCTGCGCAGTGATCAGGCCACTGGTCTATCCTTGATGCATTCCGAACATCCGTCGCGCCCCGGTCTGTCTGCGGGGCGCCCAGTCTGATGACATCCGCCGAAACTACTTTCCAGCGTGCCCCCGACGCGCCGCTGCTGCCATCTACGCCGTTTCGATTCATCGCCTATTTCGTCGCCCGGTTCCGCTGGTGGTACCTGACGATGTTCCTGCTTGAGTCGGCCAATGCTGCGTGCAGCATCATGATGCCGTACGCGCTCAACCGCATCGTGCGCGGTGTGACGGGCGCGCAGGGGCAGTCGATGAATCTGATCGATGCGCTGCAGGTGCCGCTGCTGATGTTCGTGGGGTTTTCGATTGGCGAGGTGTTGTTCGGGCGGGCTGCTGGGGCGATCCAGGTCCGGCTCGGGCCGCGCCAGCGGCAGAACGTGACGCGCCAGCTCTATCACTATCTGCAGCAGCATTCGCACCGTTACCTGGCCAATAATTTTTCGGGCGCGTTGGCGCATCGCATCAGTGAAACGGCGATGGGGGTCACGCAGACGCTGTGGTCGATGATCACCGAGTTCTGGCCGATTGCGATCGTGCTGGGCCTGTCGTCGGTGCTGCTGTTCAACGCGCATGCGTCACTCGGGATCTTTGCCGGCATCTGGGCCGTGTGCTTTATCGGTATTTCGTACTGGCTGGCCAAGCGCTGTCAGCCACATGCGGTGAAGGCGGCGGCCGCGCGCAGCATGGTGACGGGCGTGGTGGTGGACTCGATCACCAACCTGACCAGCGCGCGGCTTTTCGCCCGGCTGGGTTTTGAGCGCAAGCATCTGGGCCGGGTGCAGGCCGAAGAACTGCGGGCGGTGCGGATCTCGGGCGATTATTCCGAGCGCGTGCGATGGTTTCAGTTTTCGGCTGCTGCGGCGCTCAAGATCGGCCTGTTGTATTTTTCGCTGCGCTTGTGGGGGCAGGGCAAGATCAGCGTCGGCGACTTTGTGATGGCAGTGACGCTGTCGCTGTCGATCATCACCGAAGCGCGCAACCTGTCGCGCCGCTTTCTGGAGTTCTTCGAGTACATCGGCAACGTCGCCAACGGCGTAAATACGATCGTGCGCCCGCACGAAGTCGTTGACCGCGAAGGTGCGCGGCCGGTGACGGTGTCGCGCGGCAGCATCGAATTCCGCCAAGTGGATTTTTCATACGGCGCCGACGTGCCGGTGTTCACCGATATGAATGTGAGCATTCCGGCCGGGCAGCGCGTGGGATTGGTGGGCTTGTCCGGCTCCGGCAAGTTGACCTTCGTCAGCCTGCTGTTGCGCCTGTATGACCCGCAGCGCGGTGCGATCCTCATCGACGGCGTCGACCTGCGTGACATGACGCAGGACTCGCTGCATGAGCAGTTGTCGCTGATCCCGCAAGACCCAAGTCTGTTCCACCGCACGCTGATGGAGAACATCCGCTACGGCAAACTGGAGGCGAGCGACGAGGAAGTCATGCAGGCTGCGCAGCGCGCGCATGCGCATGAATTCATCATGCAGATGAAGCAGGGCTACGGCTCGATGGTGGGCGAGCGCGGGGTCAAGCTTTCGGGCGGCCAACGACAGCGCGTGGCCATTGCGCGCGTGGTCCTCAAGAACGCGCCGGTACTCATTCTCGACGAAGCCACCTCTGCGCTCGACTCCATCACCGAGCGCGCCATCCAGGACACGCTCGACATTGTCATGCGTGGCAAGACCGTGATCGTGGTGGCGCACCGTTTGTTGACCATTGCGCATCTTGACCGCATTCTCGTCTTTGATCGTGGGCGCATCGTCGAAGATGGTTCGCACACGGAACTCCTTGCGCGCCGGGGTGCCTACCACGCGTTGTGGAGCCGGCAAGCGGGCGGCTTTCTGGACGATGCCGCTGGCGAGCCACGCCCGATGCCGCCCATCGCGCAGGTGCCGGAGTTGACGGTTACGCCCGCCGAGGCCACCACGACCGACACCGACGAAGACAAGCGCGACCCGCAACGGCGCGAGGTTGCCGACGATCCGCCCGTTGTTGCCCGCTGAAAATCCCGCACGACCAACATCCTCTGTGGAGGGCAGTTCATGATCGACCTGTATTACTGGACCACGCCGAACGGCCACAAGATCACTATCTTTCTCGAAGAGGCGGGTCTGCCGTACCGGTTGCACGGCGTGAACATCGGGCGCGGCGAGCAGTTCGCACCCGAGTTTTTGCGCATCGCACCCAACAACCGCATCCCCGCGATCATCGACAACGCGCCGGCCGACGGTGGCGCGCCGATTTCGATGTTCGAATCGGGTGCGATCCTGCTGTATCTGGCCGACAAGACGCAGCGCTTCATCGCCCAGGATTTACGAGGTCGCAACGACACGCTGCAATGGCTGTTCTGGCAGATGGCAGGGTTGGGGCCAATGGCTGGGCAGAACCATCACTTCACGCAGTACGCGCCGGAGAAAATCCCTTACGCCATGGAGCGCTACGTCAAGGAAACCGCGCGCCTGTATGCCGTGCTCGATCGTCGACTGGCCGATCGCGAATTCATCGCGGGCGAGTATTCGATTGCCGACATGGCGAGTTATCCATGGATCGTGCCGCACCAGTGGCAGCAGCAGAAGCTGGAAGACTTTCCCAATCTTGCACGCTGGTTCGCGCGCATCCGTGAGCGGCCCGCCGTCCAACGCGCCTATGCACGCGCGCAAGAGGTCAACCCCACCAACAGGCCGGCGGTCGACGACGAATCGCGCAAGATTCTGTTCGGGCAGGACGCCGCCACCGTACGCACGCATTAATCCACTTACTGGAGAACGTAACGACATGAGCATTCCCACTACACGGTTGGGCAACACGGGTCTGGTCGTCTCGCGCCTGACGCTGGGGACGATGACTTTCGGCCTGCAGATCGAAGAAGACGCATCGGTTGCGATCCTCGACAAAGCCGCTGCGGCCGGCATCAATTTCATCGACACCGCCGACGTTTACCCCTTGGGCGGCGATCTCACCACTGCCGGCCGCACCGAAGAAATCGTCGGCCGCTGGCTCAAGGGCAAGCGTGGCGATTTCGTCCTCGCCACCAAGTGTGTCGGCCGCATGGGGCCGAATGCCTGGGACCAGGGCGCTTCGCGCAAGCACATCCTTGATGCTATCGATCAGTCGCTCAAGCGCCTCGGCACGGACTACGTGGACCTCTACCAACTGCATTCGGACGACGCCACGACGCCGTTGGATGAAACGCTCGAAGCACTGGACGTGGTCGTGCGCTCGGGGCGCGCGCGTTACATCGGCGTGTCCAACTACCTCGCGTATCGTCTGGCGCGCATGCTGGGTCGTGCCGACATGCTGCGCGTGGCGCGTTTTGTGTCGGTGCAGCCGCGCTACAGCCTGCTGTTCCGCGAGATCGAACGCGAACTGCTGCCGCTCACGCGCGAAGAAGGCCTGGGCGTGATCCCCTACAACCCGTTGGCCGGTGGCCTGCTCAGCGGCAAGCATCGCGCCGATGCGCCCCCGCCCGAAGGGCGATTCACGCTCGGTTCCTCCGGCCAGATGTACCAGCAACGCTACTGGCACGAACGCGAGTTCGCCACCATCGAGGCGATCCGTGGTATTGCCGACGAAGCCGGCATCCCCATGGCAACGCTGGCCGTGGCCTGGGTGCTTGCCAATCCGGCCATCAGTTCAGCGATCATCGGCGCCAGCCGTCCCGAGCAACTCGACGCCACCGTCGCCGCTGCGACGGTGGAGCTCGACCCGGTGATCAAGACGCGGCTGGATGAAATCACCGCCGAATACCGCCGAGGCGACGCCGTGCGCTGAGCGGGGTGCCGGGCGGACTAATGTGGCCCGCCCGACTCGACATTCGTCCGTGTCTGGACTATCCAGAACGATGGCGGTGCGTTGCATTGCGGCGCACCAATCCAACTTCTGCGGGGCGTCATCATGGCCGATCGTGATCCAGGCGGGCCGCTGGCTCGCTTTGAGCAGATGTTTCCGGTGCTTACCGAGGCTGAACTTGCCCGCGTCGAGCGCTTTGGCACGCGCGTGTCGCATCCGCGCGGCACGCGGCTGCTCACCGCTGGCGAACATGCGCCGGGCATGTTGATCATCCTGGCCGGGCGTGTGTTGGTCACGCAGCGCGACGGCCTGGGGCATGTGGTGCCGATCCTTGAATACGCGCGTGGTCAGTTCCTTGGCGAAGTCGGTGCGCTCTCCGGCATGCCATCGCTGGTCGACTGGCAAACCGAATCGGATTTCGAAGGACTCCTGCTCGCGCCCGAACGCCTGCGCGCACTTATCATTGCCGAGGCTTCGCTCGGCGAGCGCGTCGTGCGTGCGTTGATCCTGCGGCGCGTGGCGCTCATCGAGGCCGGCGCGAGCGGGCCGGTGCTGATCGGGCGTATGCCATCGGCCCGCATGTCGCGTCTGCAGAACTTCCTCCAGCGCAACGGACAGCCGCACCACATCATCGATATCGCGGGCGACGCCAACGCCGCGGCACTCCTCGAACGCTATGCGGCGGATGCCGCCGCACTCATTGCGATCTGCCCGGACGGCTCGGTGCTGGTCGACCCGGACGAGAATGGGCTGGCGCGCTGCATGGGCATGGTTGACATGCGCGAGCGTCACAATCTGTACGACGTCGCCGTGGTGGGCGCAGGGCCGGCAGGTTTATCGACGGCGGTCTATGCGGCCTCCGAAGGCTTGCGCGTGGCGGTGCTCGAATCGCGTGCGTTCGGGGGACAGGCGGGCGCCAGCTCGCGCATCGAGAATTACTTTGGCTTCCCCACGGGTATCTCGGGGCAGGCGCTGGCGGGGCGTGCCTACGTGCAGGCGCAGAAATTCGGCGCCGACATGCTGATCCCCGCCGAAGTGGCGTCGCTCGATTGCTCCCGCTGCACGCCCGACCATGAACTCCACCTGCATCTCACCGACGGGCGTCGTCTGCGCGCACGCACCGTGGTGATCGCCAGCGGTGCGCGTTATCGCCGATTGGACGTGGCGGGCCTGGCGGACTTTGAAGGGCGCGGCGTGTGGTACTGGGCCACGCATGTCGAAGGCGCGATGTGCCGCAATGCCGAAGCCGCACTCGTCGGCGGCGGCAACTCGGCTGGTCAGGCGGCCGTACTGCTGGCGCAATATGCCGCGCGCGTGCATGTGCTGGTACGAGGTGCGGATCTTGCCGCCAGCATGTCGCGCTACCTGATCGACCGCATCGAGGCCACACCCAACATCGACGTTCACACCTCGACCGAAGTGAGCACGCTGGAAGGCGATGCCAACGGAGGGCTGGCACGCGTGCACTGGCGCGACCGCCGCAGCGGCGCCGTCGACGTCCGCGACATCGGGAATCTATTTCTGTTTGCCGGTGCCGAGCCCGAAACACGCTGGTTGGACGATTGTCGCGTGGCGGTCGATGCGCATGGCTTCGTCCTGACGGGCGCAGCGCTCGACGTGGCGGAAGATGGTTTGCGACCCGGGCCTCTGGAAACCAGCATCCGTGGCGTGTTCGCCGTGGGCGACGTGCGCTCAGGCTCGATCAAGCGTGTGGGCGCGGCCATCGGTGAGGGCGCTGCTGCCGTCGCGCAGATTCACCAGTATCTGGCCGCCCATGCGCCGGCACCAGCCGTGGCAGCCTGATCCGACCCGAGGAGACACTTCATGCCCGACACCGCCTGCCAGCACGTGCCAGACCATTTGCATGAACGCAATTCTCGCGGCTGCGAAGAGTGTTTGAAGATGGGCGACAACTGGGTGCATCTGCGCGTGTGCGTGCACTGCGGCCATGTCGGCTGCTGTGACGATTCAAAGAACCGCCACGCCACCAAGCACTTTGCTGCGACGGGCCATCCAGTGATCCGCTCCGGCGAGCCGGGCGAATCGTGGATGTGGTGTTACGTGGATGAGCGACAGGTGGGCTAGGAACGCGCGGAGGCGCTCCGCTTAGTTCGCCGACATTGCGGCAAAGCGCTCACGCGTAACGAGGTGCGCAGGCGTGCGGCCGGCAACAATGTCTTCCAGCGCGTCGACGATGCTGCTGCCGATCTTCTTGCGCCAATAAGTGGCAAAGCCACCGATGTGTGGTGCGCAGGTGACGTTGGGCAGGGCGAGCAGTTCATCGGCGGCCGACAGAGGTTCCTTGTCGAACACGTCCAATGCGGCGTGGATGCGCCCACCGCGTACCGCTGCACGCAAGGCTGCGTCATCGATCAAGCGCGCGCGGGCGGTATTCACTAGCAGACTGCCTTCTTGCATCAGGTCCAACTGCGCTTGCCCGATCATGCCGACATTCTGCGGCGTGAGCGTGGCATGGAGCGACACGATATTGCTCTGCGCGAACAGCGTATCCAGCGGCACCGCTTCAACGCCAAACTGCTGCGCCTGTTCGGGCGAGCAGTGGCGCGAATGCAGCAGCACACGCGCCTGCAAGGGGCGCAGATATTCAATGACGCGGCGCGAAATGTCGCCGAGCCCTACCAGGCCGATCGTACTGCCGTGCACACCGGGCACGGTTTCGCTGTGCGAATCCGACCAGCCGCCCGCGCGCATGCGGGCTTCATAAACATGCAAACGCCATGCGCCGGCGAGCATCAGCGTGAGCGCGCATTCAGCGGTGGACATGGCAAGGTGCCAGCCGGAATTGACGATGGTGAGTTTGCCGTCGAACGCACTGGCATCCAGATACGGGGCAAGGGTGCCGGCGGCGTGCCCGATCAGGCGCAATGATGGCGTGTCGCGCAATAGTTTCTCGTCCAGACGCGGAGACCCCCATGAGGTAATGCAGGCTTCGCAACCTGTCAGCGCAGCGGCAAAGCCATCGCGCGTAGGGGCTTCGTCCAGCCACGTCACATCGTGGTTGCGCGTCAGGCGTTCAATTGTTGCAGCGTCGAAAATGTTGTCGCGCAGCGCGCGGTCGTGAATGGCGACCAGTACTTTCATGAAGCATGTCCTTCGGTGGGCGGTCGGACATTATCGCCAACCGCCCGCCCGCAGGGCATCGGTGCAATCCCACGTTGTGCGACGTCAGGCTTCTTCCACGTGCAGCAAGGTGCGCCCCTGTTTGGCGGCGCGCTTGGCAGCGGCTGCGCGTGAAGCGACCTTTTCGTGCGACAGGCTGTGGCCGGTGTGCACGCGCAATGCGCCCGCGCTCATCGTCGTGAGCGGGAAGAATGCCATGCGGCCCTGGCGGTCTTCGGCTTCGATGCCGCCGCGTGCGCGGTCTTCGTCATTGAACAGCGTGCTTGCACGCAGGCGGAACTGCTCAAGCGCGGCGAGCAGCCGGTGTTGCCAGTCGTCGCTCTGGAAGAGCACGAGAAAGTCATCGCCCCCGACATGGCCGAGAAAATCGCGCAGCGGGTTGCACGATTGCGTCAGGCACGCCGCTGCGAGCTTGATCATCTCGTCGCCTTTCCAGTAGCCGTACTGGTCGTTGAAGGGCTTGAAATGGTCGAGGTCGCAGTAGCAGGCGACGAAACCGGTCTGGCTTTGGAGCAGGCGGTCGATGTGGCGCGAGATCGGTATGTTGCCCGGCAGAAAAGTCAGCGGATTGGCATAACGTGCGGCTTCGATGCGGTTTTCGGTGACCATCCGCACCAGGGCTGACCCGGTGCCCAGACCAACGTAGCGGCCGTTCTCGGTGATGATGAAACCGTCGTACAGGTATCGCTGGTCTTCGTCGGTGATGATGTCGGCCAACTCGTCGAAGCTCGCCGAACGCTCGACCAGGATCGGGTCGGTGTCCATGAACAGCGTGCACGGTCGGCGCCCGAAGAGTTCTTCATGGAATGGCAGTGACAGCGTGTCGATGAACGAACGGCGGTTGACCACGCCGACCGGGTGGCCGTCATCCGACACGATGGCCACCGCCGTCAATTCCGGGTGATGGTGGAAGACGCGCAGCAATTCGTTGTTGCTGGTGGTCGGGCCCACGCACGGCGCTTCGTTGAGTACGCGGTCGACACGCATGATGGTCGGGCCGATGCGTGCGGGTTCGGGGAACACGGCGATGGCACGGTTGCCCAGCGCTTCCCACACCTTGGCGGGGAGTTCGCTCACCGGTTCTGCACTTGGTCGTCCTAGCAGAAAGCCCTGCCCGTATTGCACGCCGAGGTCGCGCAGCACGATCAGTTCTTCAATCCGTTCGATGCCCTCGGCAACCACTTCGGAGCCCAGCGTGGCGGCAAGTTGCACGATGGATTTGACGGTCTCGAACTTGCGCGAATCGCCGTCGATGCCGGCGACGAAGAAGCGATCGAGCTTGAGCACTTCGGGCTGCAACTGAATCCACAACGCAAGACTCGATTGCGCCATGCCAAAGTCGTCGAGCGCGACCTTGCCGCGCTGGTGGCGCAAAAGATCGATGGCTGCGACCAGCCGTCCGACGTCCTCGGCCACGTCTTGCTCGGTGACTTCAATGACGAGGCGGTCGCCGAGGTGTGCGATCTCGCGCAGCGCGGTGTCGACCTGTTCAGGTGCTGCGCCCAGATGCAGTAGGGTGTCGCAACTGAAGTTGAGCGACAGCGTGCCGGGCAGGCCCAATTCCGTGAAGCGACGTACCAGTGTCTGCGCGGCGGCCTGTTCGAGCTTGATAGACATGTCGGCCGCGCGGGCCAGCGCGAACAGCTCGAAGGCGCTGCACAGACCGCTGTCGCGGGGCGGGCGGATCAGTCCTTCAAAGCCATGCAGGGCACCCGTGGCGAGGTTGAAAATCGGTTGGAAATTCGCTTGAAGGGCATGCAGATCCACGGGCGATTGGGCAGCGAGGAGGGGGCGCTCCGGTTGCTGGATGGCATGACGTACGGCGGCGGACATGAGAAAACCTGTACGGGTGTTCGAGTCCCGTATAACGGCTTGTCAACGTCAAAGTGGAATGAAGTTTATGTGACAGCAGCAGGCGTGGCGGATTGGCGCGAGCGTTCGTGAGCTTGCATGTCACACGTCGGCTAGGCTGGAAAAGTCTTTGATACTGTATAAAAATACAGTATTGGGTCGAATCGATCCTCCCTCCGGTTTTTTCGCCTCCCACATGCCTGCCGCCACCGCCACCCTGATGGATATCCTCCAGCGCACCGATGTGTGGCGCGGCGACCGGCTGGCCGCGCTGGACGGACAGGCCCTGGTCAGTGGCTTCGACACGCTCGATGCCCAATTGCCCGGTGGTGGATGGCCGCGCGGCGCGCTGGTGGAATTGTTGTCTGCCACACGCGCCATCGGCGAGGTCTCGCTGCTGTTGCCGGCTTTGCGTGCGGTGGTGGATGAAGCGCCCATCGCCATCGTCGCACCGCCTGCCTGTGCGCATGCGCCCGCGTGGGCCGCGCATTTGCCATTGGCGCAGATGTTCTGGGTGAAAGCCGCTGACGAGGACATCGCCTGGAGTACCGAACAACTGCTTGGTAGCGGTGCGTTGGGTGCTGTGCTGGCGTGGCTGCCCGCCCGCGTCGACAACAAAACGTTGCGCCGTCTGCAACTGGCGGCCGAAGGTTGCCGCAGCCTGGCTTTCATGTTCCGTGACGACGCCTGCGCACGCGTGGCGTCCCCCGCGCCGTTGCGCTTGGTTCTGGCTGGCAGCCCTGATGGCTTGCGCGTAGACATCCTCAAGCGACGCGGCCCTCCGTGTGCCCGCAGTTTGTTGCTGCAGGTGGAGCGCCCCTTGCCGTGGCAGCGGGTACTGCGTCGTTCTGTGCCGCCGGTGGGGCAGGTCGTGCTGCGCGGCGTGCCGTCGCCCACCAAGACGCCGGAGTCTGCGAAGGTGGCGCCATGAAGCAGGCACTGTGGCTGTGCATGCGCTTTCATCGGCTGGCGCTGGAAGTCTTTCCGCCTGACGAAGGAGCGGCCGTGGCTGTGTCGCAGCAGCGCATTGCCTGTGCCAACGATGCAGCCGAAGCCCACGGCATCCACCCCGGCATGCGGCTGGCCAGCGCGCTCGGTCTGGCGCCGGGGCTGGCGGTGCATGAATGTGATGCTGCACGAGGGGGCGACACGCTGCATCAATTGGCGTGTTGGGCGGGTGGTTTTTCGCCGCATGTCAGCGTGGCTGGTGCAGATGAACTGCTCATCGAAATCAGCGGTTGTCTGCGGCTTTTCGGTGGCCTGAAGCCACTGTGCCGCCAGGTGGTGGCCGATATCGACGCGCAGGGGTTTTCTGCGTGCCTGTCGTTGGCGCCTACACCGCTTGCGGCGCAATGGCTGGCGCGGGCGGGGCAGTCCGGCGCCTGCCTGAATGCCGATGATCTGCAAACCGCGCTCGCGCCGCTGGATGTGGACGTGCTGCGCCTGACGCAGGCCGATGCCAATACGCTTGGCGCGCTGGGTGTGCGTACGTTGGGCGATCTGTTCGAGTTGCCGCGAGCCGGTCTGGCGCGGCGCTTCGGGCCGCTGATGGCACACCAACTGGCGCAAGCCCTGGGTGAAGCGCCCGATCTGCGGCAGAGCTTTGTCTTCCCTGAGTGCTTTGCGCAAAAGCTGGAGCTACCCGCCAAGGTCGATCACGCATCGATGCTGTTGTTTGCTGCCCGACGCATGTTGGCGAGCCTTGCGGGCTGGCTCGGCGGGCGTGCAGCGGGCGTGACCGAATGCGTATTTGAACTGGTGCACGAATACATTCCACCGACGCGACTGGTGCTGAGTTTTGCCGATGTGACGGCCGACCTCGCACGCATGGAACGCGTACTGCGCGAGCGTCTTGAACGTTTGCGCCTTGCCGCCGCCGTGACGGATTTGCGACTGGAGGCCAGTGCGCCCGAAGCCTTGTCGGGCACGAGCGAAGGCTTGTTTGCCCAGACCGCCGCACGTTCGCTGGCGCCGGTCATCGAACGACTGCGCGCGCGCCTGGGCGTGGACGCCGTGCATGGGCTGGCCGTGCAGGCGGATCACCGCCCCGAATGCGCCACACGTCAAATGCCGCAAGGGCAGGGCAAGGTCGCACAGACAACCACGCCACGCCCGCTATGGCTATTGCCCGTACCGCGTACCGTCCAGCAACGTGACGATGGCCTGTACAGCAACGGGCGGCTGCATCGTCTGGCGGGGCCGGAACGTATCGAAAGCGGCTGGTGGGACGAAGGCGAAAAATGTCGCAGCATGGTGGGCGATTTGCGTCGCGATTACTACGTGGCGCAGTCCGAGCGTGGTGAATGGGTCTGGATTTTCCGCGATACGCGAGGGTGGTGGCTGCATGGGTACTTTGCCTGAACGTGCCATGACGCAAGCCCTGCCTGATTACGCCGAGTTGCATTGCCTGAGCAACTTCAGCTTTCTGCGTGGCGCTTCACAGCCGGCCGAGCTGATGGCGCAGGCGCGCAAGCGTGGTTACGCCGCTCTGGCGATCACCGATGAATGCTCGGTGGCGGGTGTCGTACAGGCGTGGCAGGCGTTACGCGACATGGCGCTGGAAGACGCTGAAAAAGCAGCCGAAGCCATCAAGGCGGGCAAGGCGCCGCCGCCCGTGATGCCGATGCCCAGGCTGATCGTGGGCAGCGAATTCACGCTCGAATGCGGGCTCAAACTCGTGCTGCTGGCGCAGGACCGCGACGGCTACGGCAACCTGTGCAGCCTTATCACGCTGGCGCGGCGGCGTTCACAGAAGGGCGAATACCGTTTGTTGCGCGGTGACTTTACGCCCATCGTGCCGCGCGGCGCGGTGCCGGGGTGTCTTGCGCTATGGGTGCCGGGCGAGGCCCCAACGCAGGAAGACGCGCAATGGCTGGCGCGCTGTTTTCCACCAGAGCCGCCCGAGGGTATCGGCCCACCGCAGAACCGCCTGTGGATCGCTGCCGAAATGCTGTGCGGGCCTGATGATGCGGGCCGCCTCGATGTGCTGCATCGCATTGGCGACGCGATAGGCATTCCGCTGATGGCAGCGGGTGACGTGCACATGCATGAGCGTCGCCGCCGCCGCTTGCAGGACACGCTTACCGCTATCCGCTTGCGCACCACGGTGTTCGCGGCGGGCAAGGCCTTGTTTCCGAATGGCGAGCGCCACTTGCGTACGCGCACGCGGCTGGCGCGCCTGTATCCGCCGCATCTGCTGGCGCAGAGCGTGGCGATTGCGCAGCGTTGCCAGTTCGACCTTGGTACGCTGGGCTACGAATACCCCGAAGAAATCGTCCCGCCCGGCCATACGCCGACATCCTATTTGCGGCACGAGACCGAAGCCGGTCTGCGCCGCCGCTATCCCAATGGCGAGAGTCAGAAGGTAAGAGACGGGGTGGAGAAGGAACTCGCGCTGATCGAAGAGAAGCGTTATGAAGCGTTCTTTCTTACCGTCTATGACATCGTCAAGTTCGCGCGCGGCGAGGGCATTTTGTGCCAGGGGCGCGGTTCGGCGGCCAACTCGACGGTGTGCTATGCGCTGGGCATTACCGAGGTCGATCCGACACGTGCGCATCTGCTTTTCGGACGTTTTCTCTCGCGTGAGCGCGACGAACCGCCGGACATCGACGTCAACTTCGAACACGAGCGGCGCGAAGAAGTCATCCAGTACATCTACCGCAAGTACGGTCGAGAACGCGCTGCATTGGCCGCCACAGTCATCCGTTATCGCACCAAGAGCGCATTGCGTGACGTTGGTACGGCGCTGGGTTTTGGCGAGGCCGAAGTCACGGCGCTGACACGTTCGCTGGCGTGGTGGGACAAGCGCGACGAGTTGCCCGAACGCCTGGCTGGCATCGGCTTGCGGCTGGATAGCCCGCGCGTGGTCAAGTGGCTGGAGCTGGCCGATGAGTTGCGTGAATTTCCGCGCCACCTGTCGCAGCACGTGGGCGGCTTTGTCATTTCGCGCGGGCCGTTGTCGCGATTGGTGCCGATCGAAAACGCCGCCATGGCCGAGCGTTCGGTCATCCAATGGGACAAGGACGATCTTGAATCGCTTGGCCTGCTCAAGGTCAACGTGCTGGCGCTAGGCATGCTTACCGTGATCCGTCGCGCGCTCAACTGGGCGTCGGTGCGGCGAGGGTACGCGCTGACGATGGCGGACATTCCATCCAAGGACAAGCCGACGTTCGACATGATCAGCAAGGCCGACACCATTGGCGTATTCCAGATCGAGTCGCGTGCGCAGATGTCGATGCTGCCGCGCCTGCGTCCGAAGAACTATTACGACCTCGTCGTGCAGGTCGCCATCGTGCGCCCCGGGCCGATCCAGGGCGGCATGGTGCATCCGTTCCTCGCCGGGCATGACGACCCGACCAAGATCCAGTCCATCAGCCCCGAGATCGACGAAGTGCTCGAACGCACCTGCGGTGTGCCGATCTTTCAGGAGCAAGTGATGCAACTGGCGATCGTGGGGGCGGATTTCTCTGCGGGCGAAGCGGATCAGCTACGCCGCGCCATGGCGTCGTGGAAGAAGAAAGGGCACCTCGAAAAATTCAAGGAAAAACTCAAGACCGGCATGGAAGGAAAGGGACTGGGTGAGTTTGCTGAACGGCTTTGTAAGCAGATCGAAGGCTTTGGCGAATACGGCTTCCCCGAATCCCACGCGGCCAGTTTTGCATTGCTGGCATATGCCTCGGCGTGGCTCAAATGCCACGAGCCAGAGGCCTTTTTGTGCGCGCTGCTCAACAGCCAGCCGATGGGTTTTTACGCCTCCGCGCAGCTCGTGCAGGACGCGCGTCGTCATGGCGTGTGCGTGGAGCCCGTTGATGTGTGTCGCAGCAACTGGTTCAGTTATCTTGAACCAGTAGATGGAGTGCGTCCGGCCGTGCGCATGGGGTTGCACGAGGTAAATGGCTTTTCGCAGGCCGCCGCCGAGCGCATCAGCACAGCGCGCGGGCAGGGCGTTTTCGTGGGCATTGAAGACCTTGCCGCGCGTGCCGATCTGTCATCGGGCGAGTTGCGATGCCTCGCCGCAGCGGGGGCGCTGAAAGCGTTGAGCGGGCACCGTCGCCAGAGTGCGTGGCAGGTGAGCGGCATACAGCGGCAGGGCGATCTGTTCGACACGGCCCAGCCGCGTGAGGCGCCGGTTGTGTTGGCTGCGCCCACCGAGGGCGAGAACATCCTTGCCGACTATCGTCACGTCGGCCTTACGCTGGAGCGTCACCCGGTGGCCTTGTTGCGCGAACGGCTCAATGCGCGTCGTTTTGGGCCGACCACCGAAATCATGGCGATGGCCGCGCGGGGGCTCGACAAGAACAACCGCAATCTGGCCGATGGCGCCGCCGGGCGCACGGCTGGGCTCGTCACTTGTCGCCAGAAGCCGGGGTCGGCCAAGAGTGTGTTCATTACGCTGGAAGACGAAACCGGCGTGATCAACGTCATCGTCCATCCGGATGTGGTCGACCGGCATCGACGCGAAGTGCTCAGCGCCCGTTTGCTCGGCGTGTACGGTCAATTGCAGTGCGCCAACAATGTCGTGCTGCTCGTCGCTAAACGACTGGTGGATCTTTCGCCCTGGCTGGGGCGGCTGGAAGTGACGAGCCGCGATTTTCACTAACAGCGTGTGCTCGATTCCGCGATGAGGCCATGGTCAGGGCTCACAGGCTCTTCGCGCCACCGGCAGCCCCGCGACCAATCGTGAGCGAATCATTCACCACGGATGCACGTCCATCCCCGCCAGCACGGCGAGCGAGGTGACCTTGAGCTTCTTCATGGCTGTGCATTTGTAGTGACTCACCGTCTTCTCGTTGATGCCGAGCTTGGCTGCGACGGTACGGTTGTTCATGCCGCCGAGGAGAGCCTGCATGACTTCGGTTTCGCGGCTGGACAGACGCGACTTGACGTCGGGCAGCGAATGCTCCGGCAGGCAGGTAAAGCCCTTGGCGACCAGCGTGATGGTAGTGATGACGGCATCAAGGTCGGTTTCTTTGCTGACGTAGCCCTTGGCTCCCGCGCGCGCTGCATTGAATGCACTCGGCATGGTCGAATGCGTCGAAGAAAAAACGACGACAGCAGGCGATGGCGACACGGCAAGGACGGCGCGGATGAGTTCCGAGCCGGCCATATCGGGCAAGGCGATTTCGGTCAACACGACGGCGGGCTTGAGTTCTTCGATGAGCGCCAATCCCGCTGCCCCGTCGCTGGCGGTGCCAACCAACTCGATCAGCGGACTTTCGCCGAACAGGATTGACAATCCCCGCAGGATCATCGGGTGCGGATCGATGGCCACGACTCGAACGGTCGCGGAGGTGCGGAGTGATCGATGCAACCGATTGCTCAGAGAAGGGCGGTAGGAGTTTGGGGTAATTGTCGTGTCGTACATGGCGGATTTTCTTATGGCGGCTAGGGTGCTTTCCCTAGGCATAAGGTGAAGGCAGTCGCCTCGACGATTAACCAGACCAGTCTTGATTTTTCTGACACGTTGGTCGCTGTGACACAGCGCAACAATGTGACGCTCTGCTCCGGCTCGGCGAGATTCTCTATCCGATTTGCCTCGGCTCGAACGGTTTGGATGTACGACTGTTCTGATTCATCTAGAGTAAATACGTACAGCACTGTTGTGCTATTTCTTGGTCGATGCTCACTTCCGAACCGAGACAATTCTGTCCATGTGTTCGGAATTGCCTTCGCCTATTTGCCCCGCATCCTGGCTCTGCGAGGAAAGGACGCGCTGTTCGCAGGTGATCCAGCGTGGCTCCATCGGACAGACGGCGGGCTCGAAACGTGGCGCTGCCGTGTTGCCGTGTGGACTCAAGGAGGATCAAGTCATGGCGATGACTGCCGGCAAGCGTTCCGATGACGGGACGCCTCTCCATCGAGAGGGCGGGGCGCGATTGCGTCTGCGTCAGCTTGTCGTGCTGTCCATGGTGGGCATCTTTGCGTTGTATGCAACCTATCTGGCCTTGGTATTCACCGAGGCAATAGATCGCCAACTCGCCTCTGCCCGCGCGGCCTTGGATCGAATGCACGCCCTGAGTACGCGCTTGCAGCGATATGCGATTCAGGTTTCGGATGTCGCGGCACATTGGCCGGATGGCGAGACAGCCCCGAGTGTCAGCCCACACGGCCCGCGCGCCGAGGTGGGCGCGACGCCCTACACACATAGATTCGTCATGCTAACGCGCGACAGCGCGCCGGTTCCTCCTGCGTGGGTAGGGTTGGCCTGGCGCGTAGCCCGATTCGAAGCGATCGAATGGCCCGCGCAGGGGGCGTTGATCACCACGGTAGTGGTTACCAACGATGGCTCACGCGCGGTGCTCTTGCCGGCCGCGAACGGGGTGGGGCCGCCCGCAGATCTCGATGCGCTCGTCGCACTCGTCAAACAGCTCCAGGTGGCCTTGGGCGAGAGCGCATTTTCCGAGTTGTCCGTGATTGCCAATCGGCGACTGGCACACCCGCTTCCGACCACACAGCCCATCGCTTATGTCGCGCGACGCTTTTCGATCGAAGGGCCGAATGGGACTGAATTGGCCACCACAATCGCGGCTGTGGGCTCCAGCATGATGCAACTTGCGGACATCTCCGCGAGTCAGTTGCGTCGCTTCAGCGTCTATCTGGACGACGAGACGCCAGTGTTTGAAGGCACCGAACTCGCGGGGCTACGGCCGATCATTACGCGCGATGCATTGGTCGACCGGGACTTTCTCTCCGACTATCGGTTTGGCAAAGGCATGCTGTTGTTGAGCATAAGAAGTCATTCTGAACTGGTGCTTTATGGCGTCCCCGTCGTCGAGGCGTTTCGGGCTGACTTGTGGCGGGTGACAGTGGCATCCGTGATCGTCGCGATTGCGCTGACGATCATTGCCATCGGCTACCGACGGTTTCGAGCGGAAGTCCTGTTGCCGGCGGCCAGCCAGCTCTTGCGCTTGAAAGAGAGCGAGGCGCTCACCGCTGGTGTGCTGGCAGCGGCGCCATCCGGCATATTCGTGCTGCGCTTGTCTGATCGTTCTGTTGTGATCGCCAATCGTCTTGCCGAAGAACTCTTGCAACGACCGCTACCCGATCGCAATGGCATGCTCTTGCGCGAGGCTTTGGCGCATCAGCTCCCTCCTGACGGGCACACTGCAGAAATGGCGTGTACCGATCGCGCGGGAGAAATCCGCTATGTGCTGGTCGCCGCCAACGCGACGCGCTACCAGGGCGAGCCTGCCATGCTGTGCTCGCTGGCTGATATTACTGAGCGCAAACGGGCCGAGTCCTTGGTATATGCGTCCGCAGAACAGGCACAACAGGCCCGGGCCAGCGCCGATGCAGCCAACGCTGCCAAGTCACTGTTCCTGTCGACGATGAGTCACGAAATCCGCACTCCGCTGCATGGCATGCTGGGTACGCTTGAACTGATGGAGCGCGACGGCCTGCCCGAATCGCAACGCAGGCGTTTGGACGTGGCGCAGAACTCGGCACGCGCGTTGCTCGAGGTCATCAATAGCGTGCTCGATTTCTCGCGCATTGAGGCGGGTGAATTCCAACTTGAAAACACCGTATTCAATCCAGTCGACCTCATCGAGTTGACCATCACCAGCTATGCGCCACTGGCCCACAAAAAAGGACTGGCGCTGCAGTGTTGTCTCCAACCCGCGCCCGAGTTCCAGCTTGTGGGTGACCCGGCACGGCTGCGCCAGATTGCGGCCAACCTGATCAGCAATGCCATCAAGTTTACGCACGTCGGGCGCGTGGTGGTGCGCCTGGATATCGAAGCTACCGCGGACGAAGCCAACGCACTACCGTCAACACACTTGAGTCTGCAAGTCGCGGATTCGGGGGAGGGGATTGCCGATGCAGACCAACTACGTCTGTTCGAGCCTTTCGTTCAGGTGGAAGGGGCATCGAAAGGCGGGGTGCAAGGTACCGGGCTGGGCCTGCCAATCAGCCGGCGTCTGGCGCAATTGATGGGCGGGGACATCGATCTTGCCAGCACTCCGGGGCTGGGTAGTTGCTTCTTTCTCGACATGGATCTGCCGGTGCGCGTGAGCGCACAGCCGGAGCTGTCTCTGGATGGCGCCAGCGTTGTCATCCGCGCAGCGGCCACCGACGTACGTGACAATCTGCACACGTTGGCGCAGAGCCGCGGCGCGATTGTCATCGCCGAGGGTGATCCATGGCCACCCGGAGTGGCACAGGATGATTCGATCTTGTTGATCAGCGACGACGACGTTCCTATGCCTGGTGACGAAAAGTACGCCGCCGTGGTCCAACTCGACAGCGCGCCCCAGTCCGAAGTGTCGCGCGACAAGTTCTTCGGGGCCGATCCCTATAGTCGTGCCAGCATCGTTCGCGCAATGCGTGTCGCGCTTGGGCGCGCAGGCCGAGCGGATAGTGCGCGCACTCGCCACGAATTGACGCCGCTGGGGTTGCATGTCGCATTGGTCGAAGACAACACCATCAGTCGCGACCTGCTCGTTGAGCAACTCGCCAGGATGGGCTGCCAGGCCAGTCCCTTCAGGGATGCCGAAGGCCTGTTGCAATGGATCGAGCGGATCGCGCCCGATGTGATCATCACCGACATCAACCTGCCGGGCATGGATGGTGACCAACTGGTGTCGGCACTTCGCGCAAGAGGCGTCTCCACGCCGGTTATCGGTATGTCCGCGAATGCGCTGACCGGACAGATCGAAACCAGCCTTGCTTCAGGCATGCAGGCCTATCTGGTCAAACCGGTCCTGCTTGACGCCTTATATGCCAACCTGCGCTCGTTCAGTCACGACGTGCCGAACGATAAGTCAGTGCGAGTGCGTCATGCCGATGGGATGGTTGGCGTAGTGCTGGGCGACGAAAGCAACCGGGCTCGCATGGTGACTGCGTTGCAGATCGACGGGGAGCAGTTGCGTCGGGCGATCGTGCACGGTGACAGTGCTGCACTGGAGGCCATCGTTCACCACGTCAAGGGCGGCTTTCTCTCGCTCGCGCAGGAAGAGGGCGTTGAGCTTTGCCTGCGTATTGAAACCGCATTGGCTGGCGGGGAAATCGAGACTGCTCGCCATGCGGCCTTGGAACTGGGCGACTACATTGAGAACATCATCGAGGCGTGGAAATGATCCGGATCGTCATTGCGGATGATCACCCGATCGTCCTTTCGGGGCTGGTGAGTGTCATCTCGCGCGAACTTGACATTGTCGTCTGCGGACAGGCCACCGACGCACGCCAATTGCTGGCACTGGTCGATGCGCAAAAGCCCGACCTGGTGGTAACCGACTACAAAATGCCTGGCGTCGCGCCTGGCGATGATGGGTCGATGCTCGTCCGTGCCCTGCGCCAGCGTTATCCGCATATGGGCATCATCGTGCTGACCGTGCTGGAAAGCCCGTTCATCTTCCGCCTCGTTCTCAAGCGAGGTGCCAATAGCGTGCTGATCAAGACCAGCGACGCGAGCGACGTTTTGCGTGCTATCCGCGCGGTTGCTACCGGAAAGAGTTATATGCCGGAAAAGGTGGCGGCTATCCTGCAATCGGCGACCGATACGCGACTGACCAGCCGTGCCACCCAACTCACGCTGCGTGAGACCGAGGTGGTGCGTCTGTTTGCGGGCGGTCTTACGGTCAACGAAATTGCCGATGCTCTCAACCGGAGCAAAAAAACGGTCAGCTATCAAAAGCGCTGCGCCATGAACAAGGTCGGCGCCAAGACCGATCAGGATCTCATCGACTACGCACGCAATACCGGGCTGGATTGACGGCTCGTCTGTTCGGTTTCGTATCCCAAGTTGAAGGGCCTCTGGGCTCTTGCTTCCTCTTTGTCTCCTGAGATTTGCTGGCGCGTCGCCATCGGGGCAGGCCGATAGCCATACAGGGAATCTCCCTATTTTTCCCAGCAGGCGTTCCGTAGGTACGGCACCCGATTGTGTCCACTGGAAAAAACGCTGGTCGATCTTGTGATGTGTATCAAGCGGTGTCCCAAAGCAAGACAGTTCCTGTGGGTGATCTCTGGAACATTCAAACAAAACCAGCACCTTCTGGATAAGTCGTCCTAATAGGTTCTCTTACATTCCGCTCGTCATCGAGCAGTGCGTTGTTGGTCCTTATCCGATATCCGGTCAGCCGCTTCGCACAGAGCCTGAGCATCAGGGATTGTAAGGAGAGCGGAAGTGAATACGGCATATCGCGTTGTCTGGAACGAAAGTACGAATACATGGGCCGCGGTGTCGGAAATTGCCAGTGCCCGCACCAAGGGCGGCAAAAGTGGCAAAGCCGGCAAGGTGCGGACGCTAGCCATCGCAGCGGCTGCCGTGGTAGGCGCGTTCAGCGACCCCGTGGATGCGTTCATTGCACAAGGGGGAGGAACTGCCGGCAGCGATGGTGGTGTGGCCACGAACACTGCAATAAACGGGGGAAATGCGACGGCTGTTGGTGGATTTGCCGTTGCAATTGGCGGCGCGGCGACTGCTTCGGCCGATAATGCGATCGCCCTTGGCGCCGGTGCCACGGCTTCTGGCTCCGCATCCATGGCCTTTGGCCAATTCTCATCCGCTACCGGATACGGCAGCACCGCCTTTGGCCCCGGCGCTCACGCGGAAGGAAAGAGCTCGTCTGCCTTTGGCATGGGCGCTGGAGCCCAGGGCGATTACAGTACGGCAATCGGTTGGGGCTCTTCGGCGACATCCGCGAAATCGTTTGCCATCGGTGGCTATGCCACCGCTTCTGGCGGAGAAGGCGCGCTTGCCCTGGGGCTGATTGCCAATGCGTCCGCTACCAATGCCACAGCCATAGGCACCAACGCCGCTGCAAGTGGCAGCGCGGCGACGGCCATTGGATTGAATGCGATCGCATCGGGTTCCAGCGCGACCGCCGTTGGTGCTTCGGCATTGGCCTACTCATCCAATGCGCTTTCAATTGGTACGCTCGCCACGGTGACGGGGGACACCGCAACAGCCATCGGCTGGTCTGCCAACGCCTCTGGCGATCGCAGCGTGGCGATCGGCAAGGCGACCAGTGCAACCAATGACAACGCTATTGCTCTCGGCAACGTGGCGACAGCATCCGGGTCAGGGGCGTTTGCACTCGGGCACGCAGCGACAGCCTTGGCGGACAACTCCGTAGCACTAGGCAAGAGTGCGGTCGCTACGACCGCCAATGCCATTGCATTCGGCAGCCAGACGACTGCCGCCGGTCAAAGCGCAGTGGCCTTCGGACAGACCGCGAAAGCTGCGACTGACAACTCCATCGCAATGGGTACCAATGCCAGTGCCGGTTCAGGCACTGCCACCAACGCCGTCGCTATCGGGATGACTGCGCTGGCAACTGGCGGCAATGCGCTGGCGCTGGGCTCCGGGGCTCAAGCGAAGACGATCAACAGCATCGCCATCGGTCAGGGGGCTCAAGTTACCACTGCCACCTATGCGTCTGCCCTGGGGTCGAACGCGTCGGCGGGCGGGGATTGGAGCACGGTGATGGGCGGTAACGCGACGGCTACGGGAAACTGGAGTACCGCCTTGGGTAGCAAGGCAACATCGGTGGCAGGTACCTCCGTGGCGTTGGGCGCCAACGCCATCGCAGACCGCACGGGGATGTCGGGCAAAGTTGAGATGTTCTCCAGTACGACTGTCGCATCGAGTGCCGGTGCGGTGTCGGTCGGCAGTGCGGGCGGCGAGCGCCAGGTCATCAATGTTGCCGGAGGTACGCAAGATACCGACGCCGTGAACGTCCGTCAGCTCAAAGCCGGCAATCAGGCGATCGCTGACCTCATCGGTGGCACCACGACAATCAATGCCAACGGTGACGTGGCGGGGCCTTTCATCACATTGGCCGGCACGACCTACAACACCGTGGCGGATGCGATCACCAACATATATGCCACCGGTAGTAAGTACTTTCACGCTAACTCGACGCTCGCTGACTCCAGTGCCGTCGGTACGGACAGTATTGCGGTCGGCCCCCAGGCCGTGACGAAAGGAGTCAATGCCATTGCCATCGGATTGGCCGCCACGGCATTGGGCGGTTCTAGCGTCGCTCTCGGCTACAAGGCGACCAATACGGCATCCGACGCGGTAGCCATCGGGTCCTCCTCGTCCGCGACGGCCAGTGAAGCGGTTGCCATCGGCCATGGTGCGCAGGCGGTTTACAACAACGTGAGTGGTACGGGCGCCGGATTGATCGCGATGGGTGCCAGCGCTTATGCGACAGGAACAGACTCGATTGCCATTGGCCGTGGCGCGTATGCCAACCCGAGCATCAGTGGCGTTCCCGGTTTGATCGCCATTGGCCTTGGGGCGTCCGCTACGTACGGAAGAAATATCGCTATTGGCGAAAGCGCTGTGGCTTTGGGCGGCGCTTATGACGGGGGCTTCGCCGTTGCGCTGGGAACCTCCGCTACGGCCATCGGCGGAGGTGGCATGTGGGGGCAAGGGACCGCGATAGGGTCAAGATCCTACGTCAGTAGTGGAGGTGGGGTCGCTTTGGGGTATTCGGCCAGCGTCACCGGCACGGAATCCATCGCCTCGGGCTTCCGCGCATCGGCGGGGGGAGGCTACAGCGTTGCCGTGGGGTCCAGTACCGCAGGACTCAACCAAAGCAGTGTTGCCGTGGGGGCAAGGGCAACTGTGAGTGCTGACTACGGCATTGCGGTTGGTAAGGCTGCCGTCGTGACGGGCGTGCGTGGAGTTGCACTGGGTGGTGGTTCGGCCGCAACGGGTAGCAATGGCGTAGCGGTGGGGTGGTCGGCAAGTGCGGCCGTGGGCGGAACAACTGTGGGGGCATACGCTAAAGCACAGGCCAACAATGGCCTGGCCTTGGGCAACTCTGCGTCCGCGCTTCTCGATAGTACCGTCGCTCTTGGCGCAAATTCCATCGCCGACCGCGCCGGCATGAACGGCGTGGCCGAATTGTTCAGCGGCGCGAGCGTCAGTTCGACCGCAGGTGCAGTCTCCGTTGGCAACTCGGGCGCGGAGCGCCAGATCACCAATGTGGCGGGTGGCACGCAAGATACCGACGCGGTCAACGTTCGCCAGCTCAAGGCCAGTAATCAGCAGGTCGTTGACGTCATCGGTGGCGACACTTACATCGACAACAGCACGGGCGCGGTGACGGGACCGTTCATTACGTTGAATGGCGACACCTACAACACCGTGGGCGACGCCATCACCAACATCTACGAGAAGGGCAACAAGTACTTCCACGCTAACTCGACCTTGCCGGATTCGCAGGCCATCGGACAGAACAGCATTGCCGTCGGCCCGAATGCAATCGCCAATAGCAGCAACTCCATCGCCATGGGCAACAATGCCCGCGACGTCTTTGGCGTCAATTCGGTGGTGATCGGCAACAACGCGGTGGTGGACGTCAGGCAGGGCGGTTGGTCGTCCGGCATAGCCGTCGGCGACGGCGCGCAGACCACGGTTAACTATGGCACCTCCATCGGAGCGGGCGCCAAGGTGGACAAGGGCGCCAGTGTTGCCGACAACTTTGGTGGCGGTGTGGCACTCGGCCTGCGTGCTCATGCTGCCAATACCTATAGCGAAACCGTTACCGACTACACCAGTTCCACCGCCGTGGGCAGTGAAGCTCAGGCTGACGGCGCGTTCGACCTCGATCGGCGAGTTGGCGGTTGCCAATAAGCTGCGTGGCGTGGCGGTGGGGGCCAACTCCACGGTGACTGGAGATTATGGTTCGGTGCTCGGCAGCGAAGCGCAAGCCGGTCTGAACGCCACCGCGCTGGGTCACGCTGCGCGTGCAAGCTCCGACAACTCCGTCGCGCTAGGCGCGAATTCTGTGGCAGACGGTTCGGCCAGCGATCTGAGCAAGGCGGGTTACTCCATCGACGGCTCGGCAGTGGCGGGCAATGCCATGGGTGAGGTTTCGGTTGGTTCGGCGGGTAGTGAGCGCCGCATCACCAACGTGGCGGCCGGCCTGTCGGACACCGATGCGGTGAACGTGAGTCAGTTGAAGGTGACCGATGCTGCGGTGAGCAGCATCGACGGTCGCGTGACCACCATCGAAGGCGACATCACCAGTATCAACAGCGTGCTCGACGGCGTGGTCAAGTACGACCGTAACGGCGATGGTTCGGTGAACTACGACAGCATCACGCTGGGCGGCGGTGCCGACGGCACCAAGATCACCAACGTGGCCGCAGGCGATGTGTCCGAGACCAGCAAGGACGCCATCAACGGTAGCCAATTGTGGGCGGTGGATCAGTCGATCACCAGCCTGGGGACCACCGTCACCAACCTGACGACGAATATCGAAAACGGCACGATCGGCCCGGTGCAACGCACCGGTACGGATCAGTTGTCGCTGATCGCCGCAGGTGGCGACGCCGCGACGCCCGGCGCCGCACAGGTACTGACCAATGTGGCGGACGGCGCCATCAATACGTCGTCGCTCGACGCCATCAATGGCTCGCAGCTCTATGCGCTGGCCAGTTCGACGGCCAATGCGTTGGGCGGCGACTCGACGGTCAATGCGGACGGAACGGTCACGGCACCGACCTATGTCGTCGATGGCAGCACGGTGAACAATGTGGGCGCGGCAATCACCGCGATCGACAGCGTTCTGGCCGCCACGGTCAGGTATGACGACGCCTCTCACGACACGATCACGCTCGGCGGCGCCGACGGCACGCAGATCAAGAACGTCGCAGCCGGCGTGGCTGACACCGATGCGGTCAATGTCGGTCAACTCAACGCCCTGGGTGACCAGGTGACGAGCATCGACGGTCGTGTCAGCACGGTCGAAGGTGACGTCACTTCGATCAACACGCAGATCGGCGACATCAACAACAGCATCACCAGCATCGATGGCCGCGTGAGCAATGTTGAAGGCAGCATCACGACGATCAACACCAACATCGCCAACCTGGGCGATCAGGTGACCAGCATCGACAGCCGCGTGACAACGCTGGAAGGTGGCTGGAACGTCGCCGACGAAGGCGGTGCGGGCGGAGCAATCAAGGCTGGCGACGTGCTGACCTTCAAGGGCGACGGCAGCAACACCACGGTGACCTACGACGACGCCACCAAACAGATGACGGTGGCGCTTGAGAAGGACATCACAGTCGATTCGGTTACGGCCGGTAACACGGTAATGGACACCAATGGCGTGACCATCGTGGGTGGCCCGAGCATGACCACGGCGGGGATTGACGCGGCCAGCATGAAGATTGTCAACGTCGCGGCCGGCACGGCCAGCACGGACGCGGTCAACGTGAGCCAGTTGCAGGGTGTGACCAACATCATTGGCGGCGACACCTACATCGACAGCAGCACGGGTGCAGTGACGGGTCCGTTCATCACCATCGGTGGCGACACCTACAACACCGTGGCCGACGCGATCGAAGGCGTCGACCAGGGTGCGGTCAAGTACGACCGCAATGGCGATGGTTCGGTGAACTACGACAGCATCACGCTGGCCGGTGGCGCCGACGGCACCAAGATCACCAACGTTGCCGCGGGGGATGTCTCCGAGACCAGCAAGGACGCCATCAACGGCAGTCAACTGTGGGCAGTGCAGCAGGACATCTCCACGCTGGGCGACACGCCAATGACCTTCGTGGGCAACAGCGGTTCGGTTGACAAGAAGCTGGGCGAGACCTTCAGCATTGAAGGCGATGCCCTGACGGCGGGCATGTACTCGGGTGCGAACGTCAAGACTGAAGTTGACGCCAATGGCAGGTTGCAGATCCAGATCGCCGACAACCCCGGGTTCACCAGCGTGATCACGGGCGACACGGTGATGAGCGACAGTGGCCTTACTATTGCCAGCGGGCCGAGCATCACCAAGACGGGCATTGACGCGGGCAGTATGAAGATCGCCAACGTGGCAGCCGGCGCAGACGATACCGACGCGGTGAACGTCAGTCAGTTGAAGGCGGTAGCCGATGCCACCGGCAACCTGTCGGATCGCGCGGTGCAGTACGACCTGAACACCGACGGTACGGCAAACTACAACACCGTGACGTTGGCGGGCACCGACGGCACGCAGATCAAAAACGTGGCTGACGGTGTGGATGCCCACGATGCGGTGAACGTGGGTCAGTTGTCCTCGGGTGGCGACATCTACAACACGCTGACGACCGACATCACCAACAACGTGCACAACGTCTACGGCGACACCCTCCGTTACTTCAAGGCGGACGGCGCCAACGACGGTTCGGATGACGCGCAGGTCGTGGCCGGCACCAACTCGGCAGCGATCGGGGCGAACTCGGTGGCCGATCGCGCCAATACCGTTTCAGTGGGCAGCGTTGGCAACGAACGTCAGATCGTCAATGTGGCAGCCGGAACGCAAGACACCGATGCGGTGAATGTGAGCCAGTTGAAAGGCGTGACCAACATCATCGGCGGCGACACCTATATCGACGCCAGCACGGGTGAAGTGAGGGGGCCGTTCATCACCATCGGTGGCGACACCTACACCACCGTAGCGGACGCGATCACCCATATCGACGGGCGTGTGACCAACATCGAAGGCAACATCACGTCGATCACGGGTGTGCTGGATGGCGTGGTGGTCTACGACCGCAACAGCGACGACACGGTCAACCACGACACGATCACGCTCGACGGCGCGAATGGCACGCAGATCAAGAACGTGGCCGACGGGGTGGATGCTCACGATGCGGTGAACGTGGGTCAGTTGAGCGTGGGTGGCGACATCTACAACACGCTGACGAGCGACATCACCAACAACGTGCACAACGTCTACGGCGACACCCTCCGTTACTTCAAGGCGGACGGTGCCAACGATGGCACGGATGACGCGCAGGTCGTGGCCGGCACCAACTCGGCAGCGATCGGGGCGAACTCGGTGGCCGATCGCGCCAACACCGTTTCGGTGGGCAGCGTTGGCAACGAGCGTCAGATCGTCAATGTCGCAGCGGGTACGCAGGACACCGATGCGGTGAACGTGAGCCAGTTGAAGGGCATCGCCGATGTCATCGGCGGTGGCACCACGATCAACAACGACGGTTCGATCACCAATCCGACCTTCGTGATCAACGGTGGCGACACCTACACCACGGTAGCGGACGCGATCACCAACATCGACGGCCGCGTGACGACCCTCGAAGGCGACATCACCAACATCAACAACGGGGGCGGCATCAAGTACTTCCATGCCAACTCGACGTTGAATGACTCGGTCGCCTCAGGCACCAACAGCGTGGCCGTGGGCCCGCAGGCGGTGGCAAGCGGCACGGACGCGGTGGCGATTGGCAACAACGCGCAAGCGGCCACGGCCAACTCGGTGGCGCTGGGGGCGAACAGCAAGACGGCTGACGCGGTGAGTACGGCCAGCGGCACGGTAGGTGGCACGCGCTACACCTATGCCGGTGGCACCGCCGCAGGCACGGTGAGCGTGGGGGACGCCGGTGCCGAGCGCACGATCACCAACGTGGCGGCCGGTCGCGTGAGTGCGGATAGCACCGACGCGGTCAATGGCTCGCAACTGTACGCGACCAACCAGGCCATCGAGACGCTGTCGGGCACGGTGAGCAACATCGACGCCCGCGTGACCAATCTCGAAGGCTCGGTCACCAACATCAACGGCGACATTGCCAACATCTACAACGAACTGGGCAACCAGCTCGTCAAGCAGGATGCGGACACGCGCACCCTCACGGTGGGCGCGGCGACCGATGGCAAGGTGATCAACGTGTCGGGCACGGCGGGGGATCGCACCATCACGGGGCTGGCCGCCGGCGTGGCGGACAACGACGCGGTGAACGTCTCGCAACTCAAGGGCGTGCAGGAGCAGGTGACCAACATCTACAACACCGGCTCCAAGTACTTCCAGGCCAACTCGACGCTGGATGCGGCGCAGGCCAAGGGGGCGGACTCGGTGGCCATCGGCGGCAACGCGCAGGCCACGGCCGACAACAGCGTGGCCATCGGCAGCAACGCGGTCGCGGATCGTGCCAACACGGTGTCGGTGGGGGCGGCGGGTAATGAACGTCAGATCACCAACGTGGCCGAAGGCACGCAAGGCACGGATGCGGTCAACGTCAATCAGCTCAACAACGCGGTGGGCAACGTGACCAACAACTTCAATCAACAGATTGGGGAGGTGAACAACCGCATCGACGATGTTGACAAGACCGCGCGCCGGGGTATTGCAGCGGCAGCGGCCTTGCAGATCGTCACGCCGTACTTGCCGGGGCGCACCGTGGTCAACGCCGGGGTCGCCAATTACCGTGGTGCGGGTGCGGTGGGCGTGGGGGTGTCGCGCTGGAACGAGAAGGGCACGGTGAACTACAACGCCGGTGTGTTCAACTTCGACCGGCGGGGCCAAGGACACCATCTTCCGCGCCGGTGTGGGCTTCGTGTTGGGCGACTGATCGCCCGGCCCTCGACGAAGCGCGGGGGGCGCCTCAAGCAGGAGCCCCTCCACACGCACACAGACTTGATGGGCCGCAGGATCCACAACGGTCTTGCGGCCTGTTTTTTTTCCGAGGACGGAAAAAATGAACTACCGATTGATGACGCTTGCCGTCATGACCGCGCTGGCCGCCGGCTGCGCCAACCATGACGTGCGGGACAAACTGATGATCCAGGACCCGACGGTCGCCGACACCCCGCTCGCGCCGCAGAGCACGCAAGCGGGGGCGCTCAACCGCAACAAGCTGATCGAGCGTGCAGGCCAGACGCCCGAACAGGGCGGCGGCGGGGCGGCGGACGACCCGTGGATGAACACCTACGGCCGCTTCATGTACTCGCGCTCCGACGGCCTGGATGACCTGCAACTGCGCATGGACAAGCTCGGTGACAAGGCCGCCAACTACGACGGCGCCAAGGCGCAATGCTGGATCGATGCGGGCCGCGCCGAACAGGCCGAGCGCAATGGCTGGGGGTTCGTGGAAGAGGCCATGGGTGAGGCCGATCGCCTGAGCACGGGGCTGGCCGAAGGCCGCCGCTGGATGGGCAACAGTACCTTGCGCACCAGCGTGACGGTTCGCCCCGATCTGTGGGCGAGTCTGGACAAGACGAAGGCCGATCCGCGCTTTCCGCACTGCCCGCCTGCGCAGCGCCGCGTGGCCTGCCAGGAGGTGAACCTGATGTGGGCGGGGCACAACGCCTGGGCGCGCTCGTTCGAGAGCGCGCAGAAGAAGGTGGCCAATGTTGAAGGGCAGATGCAGCTTGCACAGTCAGACCTTGCCGCCTGTGCGGTCCCCGCCCAGCCGGCGCCGCTGCCCTCCGTCGTACAGACGGCGCCTCGGGTGTTGCCACCGGTGATCAACCTCGGCGCGGACGCGTTGTTCAAGTTCGACAAGGCCGATGCGGCCGACATGCTGCCCGAAGGGCGCGCCAAGCTCGACGTGCTGGCCGAGACCTTGCAGAAGGTGCAGACGGTGAAGTCCCTGACCATCGTCGGTCACACCGACCGGCTGGGCACGGACGCCTACAACGCCGGTTTGTCGCAACGTCGCGCGGATACGGTCATGGCGTACCTGCGCGCGCGAGGCGTGACGCAACCGATGAGCGCGCAAGGCGTGGGCAGTGGCTCGCCGCTGGTGCAATGTCCGGGGCCGGCGAGCAATGCCGTCAAGGCTTGCCTGCAGCCGAATCGGCGCGTGGAGATTCGCGTCGAGCAGGCCAGGGAGTGACCGACGCCGCCATGCAACGCATCGCCATTCTTGGTGCGTATCCAATCGTCAATCTCGGCGTTGCTTCGCTTGTTGCGAGTCTGCCCGACTTTTGCGTCGTGGCGACGGAGTGCTGGGAACCTGACGCCGTTGCGTCGGCGATGGCGTTGTCGCCCAACATCGTCATGCTTCATTTGGACACAGAGGGCGTCTTTGCCCGAGGAGCCGCTGCCGGGTTGTTCCGACGGGATTTCACGAGCGCCAGTGTGATCGTCATCTCGTCGTCATCACGTGACCCCGCGCTCGGCCGCATGTGTGGGGGGGCCGTGAGCGGCGTCGTGGAGGAATGCGCGCTGGAAGAGAGCCTTCCGCTGCTACTGCGAGCAGTTGCCGGCGGCTACATCTGTTGGCGGCCTGGTCTGCTGTCGTGCGGCAGGCAACTCGATTGTCTGACAGCGCGCGAGTACGAAATATTCAAGGCCATCGCCGCCGGCGCGCGTGGTAAGGATCTCGCGCGTCAACTCAACATCAGCCACAAGACGGTGAGCACGCACAAGGGCAGGATTCTCGCCAAACTCGGGCTGAGAGACGAGGTGGATATCGCCCGGCTGTCGCGCTCGCTGAATATCTCTTCGTCGTGATCGGCGATCAGCCCGCCTGCGATCCTTCGGCCAGCCGGTGCTCGGCATCGGCCAGATCGCGGTACCCGTAGAGGATGGCGGTCTGGTTCATGCTGGCGGCAGTGAGGTTGCGGCCATTGCGTGCATAGCCTTCGACCAGCGCTTGATAACAGCGCAGGGTGTCTTCTGAATAGGTAGCCAGTTCGCCACGCAGGTAGGTTTCGAACGAGGTTTCGTAGGGCGTGTCTTCGGACGTATGGATGAGCCGTGCCTGATCGGACATGTGCGGGTATTCGCGTGCAAAGTCTTCGCGCCATGCCAGTTGTGTGCGGATGATCGCTTCGATGGCCTCGCGCTGCCAGTCGCTGAGCGGCGGCAGCGTGTGGGCGAACGCGGCATACGCTTCGGGCGCGGTGGAGGCCATCATGCGCGCGTATTTTTCCTGCACCAGATTGCGGCCCACGCGGTGTGCTTCGGTGAGGTCCCCCAGGTAGCTGTCCAGTGTCATTGGGTCCCAGCACAGGAACTGGCTCTTGCGCATGATCTGGAAGGTGCCGAAGTCGTCCTGACAGTTTGCGCGGCCGCCTTCGTTCTGCAATACGGTCATGAATCGCCATTCGAGGGCGACGATGTCGTTGAACGATGCTCATGGGGTGTTCTCCTCTTGGGGGCGGCCGAGAATGGTGTTTACGTGGGCTTCGAGAAAAGCGTCGCCGCGTCGCGTGTAGCCGAGTGAGACGAGTTCGTTCAACACGGTGGCGCAGATCTCTTCAACAAGCGCGCTGGATTCGGCCGGTGGGGTGCGCGCCAGTTGATCGAGCTTGGCGTGCATGCCGTTCAAGCGCGGCAATCCGCGCAGTCCTCGGTGCAGCCACTTGTAGAAAGGCGGATAGCGCCGGTTGACGGCGTAGGTCAGCCGGCAGGCATGCTGAATGAATTCCGCCTGTGTCAGCAATGCCGTGACGTGCTCGTTACGCTCCAGAGCACGGGGCAGGTTGTACTGCCCGCTTTGTGCCATTTTCGCGGCGGCGGTGGCGAGCCTGATACGTCGTACGGATTCGGGGTAATACGCTTGCAGGCTTTCGCGGATTGCCGAGAACTCACCGAGCGGGTCTGCGAAAATCTCACCATTGACAGCGGCAGCGAGGCGCTCTTCTGGAATCTGCAGCCAGTCGGCATCGCTGATGGGCAGTTGCGGCGCGCCAAGGAATTCTGTGTAGAAGCCGGAAATCGAAAACACGCCGACGCGCTTGCCGCTGCGTTCGTTCGTCACCCGCGCAGGCACGTCGGCATGCGTGGCGGGCAGCGCATCGTAGGCAGCCTGCAGTTGTTCGCCGATCTGCGCGTAGTCCTCATCGGTGAGCCACAGACAAAAGTCGGGGCCGAAGTCATGGTCGCGCGACAGTTCGTCATCGAAGCCGAAACACTCCGAGCCATAGCCCACCAGACCGGCTGCGATGCGGTGACGCCAGGGTGTAAAGGGTGCCAGCAGCGTGTCGCACCAAGTGTTGTAGTAGCTGCGGGCGAGTTGGAGACCCTGCATGGTTTGGAACCTGAAACCCAATGGGATGTTATAGCGTTGGCGCCCCGCAAGGGCCAGCCTTCCTGGCGCGTGTTCGCGATCTGACCGGGAGGCCATTGCCGGGGCTCATGTGCCGCGCGGAATCGTCAGTCAGCGACATGGAGGCCGCTTCCGCCGCCGTTTCTTGCTTGGCTAGCGGCCTTTGCGAGCTGGCCCTCAGTGCCTGAAAGAAGCCTGGATGCGTACCGCTTCGTCCTTGAGGTTGCGGCTGCGGTCGGCGTCGATGTCCTCAAGCACCACGGCCAGGCTTTCCAGCGTCACCGCGTAGTACATGTTCTTGCCGTAGTGCGCTTCGATGGCGGCGAGCGCTCTTTCGTAGTAGCCGATCGAATGCTGCATGTCCTGCTGGCGGAAGGCGATTTCGCCAAGTGCCGCGAGTGCCGCGCCGTAGTGCGGATTGATGTGCGACTGGCTCTCGAACAGGCGCACGGCTTCGAGCAGGTCTTCGCGCGCATCGGCCAGCCGGCCGCCTTTGATCTTGGAATGCGCGAGGTTGGTATACGTGACCGCCACGTCGGCCTCGCCACCGGGGATCGTCTTGACCAGCGGCAGCGCACGCTGCAGATAGTTGGTGGCGCGCGCGTGATCGCCCAGCTCTTGGTAGGCGATGCTCATATTGTTGTAGAGGCTAGCGACCAGATAGGGGTCTTCGACCTTGTTCGCGGTGTAGATCGACATGACCTGATCGTAGGCGTCGATGGCGCGCGAAGTCTGCCCGTCGGCCCGGTAAGCGGTGGCCGCGTTGAGCAAAGTGGTGGCGTAGGGAACAGATCCCTTGTAGCCCAGCGTTTCGAGCAGGTTCAGCGCCCGTTGTGCCACGGCGACGGCTTCAGTCGTGCGGCTCATGCCGCGGTAGAAGCCCATCAGTTCGTTCAGGATCGTGAGCGTTGCGGGATGGTCTTGCGCGGCGGTGGCCCGGTTCAGGTGGTTGAGCAGGAAGGGCTCCACCATGTTGACCTGATTATTGCGAAAGTAGCCGTCCAGCGTTTGCAGCAGTTCCTGCACGTTCATCGCGAATGTCCTTTTTGTCGGGCGTCCGGCATCGCCAGCGGTGGGGCACGATGCACGGCGTCGAGGTGTGGAGTGTGCGCGCCGCGTGCGGAGCAGCCTTGTGAGCGCAACGTACGCGGCGGCCGACGCGGCGGATACGGCCGCAAATCGACGCAGAATTTTCCCATAACACGCAAGAGGCACGACCCCGGTTAGCGCATAAGTCGATGGGGTTTTATTCATGTTTGCCTGAGATTTCTGTGTTTGCGTGCCGGTATATTCCCTCCAGAACGTCTTGACGTGATCGGGGCCGGCCCGCACAGTCTGGCTCGTGCAAGACCGTTGCACGACTCTTGGCAGTAGCGGCCGGGCGGCTCCAGAAGCGCTTTGTCGATGATCGAAGGTGCTCATGGACGCCCAACCCGATACCGATTTTCTGCCCGGTGACGCCGCGCTCGATGAGGTCATCGCGACCCCGATGCTGCGCACACGTCCGGCGCGTCCACCGAGCTACGCCGTTGAAAACGCGGCACTGACATCGCTGGCCGATACCTTGGCCGAATCCCCTTCGCAGGTTGCCCAGCGACTGGTCGATACCGCACTTGAACTGACCGGCGCGGATTCGGCCAGCCTGAGCCTGTTGGAGCGCGACGCCACGACGCCGCATTTCCGCTGGATCGCGACCACGGGCGAATACGCCCGCTACCTGAATGGCACTTTGCCGCGCGATTTCAGCCCCTGCGGCACGGTACTCGACCGCGGCGAGGCATTGCTGATGCAGGCGCCGGAACGGCACTTCCCCTACGTTGGCCGCTTGCATGCGCCGGTGCGCGAGGTCTTGCTGGTGCCGTTCACGCGCAGCGGCAGCCTTGCCGGAACGGTATGGGTCGTGAGCCATGTTGACAGCAAACACTTCGACATGGAAGACCTGCGGATCGTGACGAACCTTTCGCGCTTTGCGGCTGCGGCTGTGCAGACCGCACTGCTCATTGAAGACCTGCGCGACGCCGACCGCCGCAAGGACGAATTTCTCGCCACACTGGCCCATGAGCTGCGCAATCCGTTGATGCCCTTGCGACTGGCGTCGCAGGTGCTGCGCCATATCGAACCGGGTGAGCATGCTCGGATGCACTCATCACTGGACATCATCGATCGTCAGAGCGCCTTGCTGTCTGCATTGGTGAGCGATCTGATGGATGCCGCCAGTATCCGCAGCGGAAAACTGAGCCTGCATTGCCAACCTGTCACCGTGCAGGAGGCCTTCACGCGTGCGTTGGAGACGTCCCAGCCGCAGATCGAGGCACGCCGCCATCGGCTGGAGGTGCGGGTGCCCGAGCACCTCGTGGTGGTTAATGGCGACGTCGTGCGGCTCACGCAGGCGCTGAGCAATCTGCTCAACAACGCCGCGCGCTATACGCCCGTGGGTGGCGCCATAGCGTTGGCGGCGCAGGTGGCGGGCGAGGGGGTTTCGATCACCGTCACTGATAATGGCGAAGGCATTGCGCCCGAAGCCATGACGACGATCTTCAATATGTTCGCGCAAGCGCCGGGCGCAGAAAAGCGCCCGCACGGCGGCCTGGGCATCGGGCTGGCCCTGGTGCGCCGCATCGCCGAACTGCACGGCGGCCGGCTCGAGGCTTTCAGTGAAGGTGCGGGCAAGGGCAGCACCTTCACGCTTTGGCTGCCGCGCGTTCGACTGACGGGTGTTGCGTTCAGCGGCACACCAGCACGGGGATCTTGCCGTGCGTGAGCACTTTGTGCGTTTCGCTGCCCAGAAACAGCGCGTTGATCCCGCGACGCCCATGCGATGCCATGAAGATAAGGTCGCAGCCATAGTGCGCGCCGGCTTCGAGAATGGCGCCATGCGGCTCGGCCCGATCCCATTGAACCTTGTCGCAGACGACTCCGGCGTCGGCGGCGACGCGCGCGGCGGCTTCCTGCGACTCGGCTGCTTCAGCGCGGGCTTCGTCACCGTAGAGCGACAGCGCCGCTGCGCCGAACACCGCGCCAGGGTCGCCAAACATCTTAGGCATGGGTTGCACAGCGGTGAACAGCGTGATGCGTGCGCCGAGCGTGCGCGCAAGCTCTACTGCCTGCTGCACCGCGCGTAGCGACAGTTCGGACCCGTCGATGGGGACGAGCAGATGCTTGAACATGGTGTCCTCCTTGATGTGCATTCGGCGCGTTCAGTGCCCGCCCGCGCCGGGCTCGACAGTGCGAGTGGGGCGGGGCGCGAGCCAGATCACCGAGGCGGCGACCACGAAGGCGATACCGATCGCCCACATCAACTGGTTGGTCGCCAGCATCACGCTCTGCCCGGTGATGAGGTAATCGATCGCCTGGTTGATCGCGTCCAGCGGCATGCCGTTGTACTCGAACATATGCCGGATCTCGTTGCCGCGATCTGCCAGCCCGACCAGTTCGGCGTGGTTGCGCGTGATCTGATCGTTCCATGCCGTTGTCACCAACGACGTGGCGAATGCGCCAGACAAGGTCCGCAGAAAGTTCATCAGGCCGGCGGCGGAGTCCATCTCATCTTCCTCGACGCTAGCGAGCGCGAGGCCCGTGGTCGGGATGAAGAAGAACGGTAACCCGAAGCCCATCACCATCAGCGGGATGGAGATGTCCCAGAAGCCCATGTCGGTGGTGGCGATGCTGCGCCACAGCGTGACCACGCCCAGGCACATGATCCCGCCGAAGACCAGCTTGCGCGCGTCGACGCGATTGCTCATCTGCGCCACCGAAGGCGCAATGACGAACGCCGTCACGCCGGTCCAGGCGGTCGCCAGCCCGGCCTGCGTCGCCGTGTAGCCCATGAAGCTCTGCAGCCACAGTGGGGTGAGCACATTGACGCCAAAGAACGCGGCGAAAGCGAGGCTGATGGTCAGCACGCTGGCCGTAAAGCCGCGATGGCGGAACACGCGCAGATCGACGACCGGGTGCGGGTCGTACAGCTCCCAGATGATGAAGGCGGCAAAGCCGATGGCGGCCACGATTGCCAGCGTCACGATCTTGGTCGAGGAGAACCAGTCGAGGTCCTTGCCTTCGTCGAGCATGAGCTGCAGAGAGGCGACCCAGACCACGAGCAGGCACAGGCCAACGATGTCGATCGGACTGCGCCGCGCAGCTTCGACCAGACGGCCCAGCAGCTTCCACGCACACAGGGCGCCGACTGCCGCGATGGGCACGTTCAGGTAGAACACCCACGGCCAGCTGTAGTCGTCGCACAGATAACCCCCGAGGATTGGCCCGACCACGGGCGCGACCAGGGTAGTCATCGACCAGATGCCGATGGCGGCAGCCGCCTTCTCCTTGGGAAAAATGCGCATCAGCAGGGTCTGCGACAACGGCATCAGCGGGCCGCCTGAGAACCCCTGAAAGATGCGTGCCACGACCAGCAGCCCGAGGCTGTTGGAGAGCCCGCATATCGCCGAGAACGCACCGAACATGGCCATCGATATGACGAACACGCGCACAGCGCCGAAGCGCCCGGCCAGCCATCCGGTGAGCGGCACAGTGATCGCTTCGCCAACCGCGTAGGAGGTGATGACCCACGTGCCCTGACTGGTGGTCGCGCCGAGGTTGCCGGCGATGTTCGGCACCGCCACGTTGGCGATGGTCATGTTGAGCACGGCGATGAAGTTGGCCGCCGCCAGCACGATAGCAGCCACCCATAGCATGCCGCCCGACAACTGCGGCGCGTCGTGGCGGGCCAGAGCCGCGTCGCTCATTGCTTCACCGTGCGCGTATCGATTTCGGCGGTCATCGACAGGCCGACGCGCAACGGGTGTTCGCGCAGTTCAGCCGGATCGAGGCGGATGCGCACCGGCAAACGCTGTACGACCTTGATCCAGTTGCCAGTGGCATTCTGTGCGGGGATCGCTGCGAACGCTGCGCCTGAGCCGCCGGAAAAACCCTCGACCACGCCGTTGTAGATCATGCCTTTGCCATAGATGTCGGCGTGCAGCTTGACCGGTTGGCCGACGCGCACTTTTTCGAGCTGGACTTCCTTGAAGTTGGCGTCAACGTGCATCCGTTCGGTCGGCACGACGGCCAGCAACGGAAAGCCTGCCTGCACGCGCTGGCCCAGTTGCACTTGCCGCTTGGCGACAACGCCGTCCACCGGTGCATGGATCACCGTGCGTTCCAGATCGATCGCGGCCTGGTCGCGGCGAGCGCGCGCAAGCAGCACTTCGGGGTTGCTGTCTTCGGTCGTACCGGCCAGCAACGCTGCGTTGGCGTCGCGCGAACCACGCGCGGTCTGCTGGTTGGCACGCGCCTGCGTCGACGCGGCACGGGCCGCTGTCAGGTTCGACTGGGCGGTGACGAAGGCATTGCGCACTTTGGTCAGTTCATCGCCAGAGACCGAGCCGGATGCCACCAGCGCTTCGCGGCGACGCAAATCGATCTGGGCGCGCTCGAAGTCGGCCTCGGCCGCTTTGAGCTGTGCCTGCACGCGTTCCTCGTCGGCCTGTCGCGCTGCGATCTGTGCGGCCAGTGCCGCGTCGTTGGCGACGTAGCTGCGTACGCGGCGGACGGCGCGATCGAGGTCTGCTTGCGCCTGCGCCAATGCAAGGCGGGCGTCGGTCGGATCGATGCGCACGAGCACGTCGCCTTTGTGGACCGACTGGGTGTCGACCACCAGCACTTCGCTGATGGTGCCGCCGACAGAAGGCGTCACCTGCGCCACTTCGGCGCCCGCGTAGGCGTTGTCGGTGGAGACAAAGTTCGAGGCGTACACATACCAGTACGTGGTGGCGCCCACGGCAGCCAGTACCACCACGCCACCCAGCCCGGCGAGCAGCTTCTTGCGACGGGCGAGCTTGTGCTGCACCAGAGCGGTTTCTTGATTCATCGGGGGATGACCTTTCCTGATCAGAGACTGTTGGATTCGTAACCGCCGCCCAGTGCGCGCTTGAGCGCGACGTCGAGCGAGAAGGCGCGCGATTGCACGATGGCGAGGTTGCGCTGGGCATCGAGCAGGCCGTCTTCGGCGTAGAGCACTTCGAGGTAGTTGGCGAGCCCACCGGCATAGCGTTCGGTGGCGACGCGATGCGAATCGGCGGCGGAGCGCACGGCTTCACGCGCTTTGGCCAATCGTCCATCCAGCGCCTTGCGGCTGGTCGCGGCGTCGGCGACTTCATGCAGCGCCTGCGTGACGGTGAGGTCGTAGTTGGCAACCGCTTCGTCATAGCCCGCCGTGGCGCCGCGCAATTGCCCCTGCAGGCGGCCGGCGGTAAACAACGGGAGGGAGATTGCCGGCCCGATGCCGCCCAGATCAGAGCCTGGACGGGTCAGCATGTCGAGCCCGAGCGACTGCACGCCGATGAACGCGGTGAGGTTCACATCCGGATAGAACTCGGCCTTGGCGCGTTCGATGGTGTGTTGCTGCGATTCGACCAACATGCGGGCCGCGACCACATCTGGACGCCGCCCCAGCAAATGCGCCGCCAGTGCTTGCGGCAGGCCGAATGCCTGATCGAGCGCGACGTTCGGACGGGTGAGCGCAATCCCGCGATCGGGGCCGGCGCCGAGCAGCGCAGCCAGGCGGTTGCGCATCAAGCCGATGTCCTCATCGAGCGCGAGCAGCTCGCCTTCGACGGCGGCCATGCGCGCCTGCGCTTCGCTCAGCGAGCCTTTGGTTTCCAGCCCGTTGCGGTAGCGTTCGTCGAACAGCGCCACGCTCTGGCGGCGGATGTCGACCGCACGCGCCAACGTGTCGCGCACCGCATACAGGCGGGCGAACTCGGCGTAGTTGCCGGCAATTGCAGCGGCAAGCCCGAGTTGTGCCGCAGCGACCTCAGCGCGTGCGGCGTCGGCTTGCGACAAGGCGGCCGCCAGCGCTGCGCGATTCTTGCCCCAGAAGTCCAACTGCCAATTGAAGTCCAACGTCAGGCGTCCATAGTCGTTCCAGCCTTTGGGCGTGAACTCCTTGGCGATGATGTGGTTGTAGCTGAGCTTCTCTACCGATGCGGCGGCGTTGGCACCGATCTGCGGGCCGAGTGCTGAGTTCGCCACGGTTCCCATGGCTTCGGCGCGGCGCAGGCGTGCGCTGGCGGCGGCCATGTCGGGCGCGCTGCGCAGCGCCTCGTCGATGAGCGTACTGAGCTGGGTGTCGCCGTAGTCGCTCCACCAATGCTGGGTCGGCCAGGCGGAAGCAGCGGCCTCGAAGCTCTGTTGCGTCTGGTAGTGCGACGCCGTGCGGGGCTCGCGCGATGTCGATTGCGGAGGCAGCGGCGCACAGGCGCTCGCCAGCAGGCCGAACGCGACCGTCATCGCCGTGGCGCGCAGCCTGGGCGTAAGGGGGAGGGGGCTTGTCATGGGCGGGGAAATTTCCTTGGTATACGGAACTGTACCGTACAGTACAGATAAAAGTATATCGCCGCGAGTGATAAAATCAAACCGACCAGTTCAGAAAAAAGGTGTTGCCAATGAAGGTGAAGACTGAGGCCAGACGCCAGGCGATCCTCGACGTGGCAGCCGAAGCGTTCCGCGAGCACGGATTCGAGCGGACGTCGATGAACGAAATCTGCGCACGCGTAGGGGGGTCGAAAGCGACGCTCTACAACTACTTCGCGTCGAAGGAAGAGCTTTTCTTCGAGGTGATGATGGCTGCGTCCGAACGCGATTTCGAAGCCACGCACCAGTTCATCGATCCGGCTGAAAAAGGCCTGGCTTATGCGTTGCGCTACTTCGGCGAACGCTTCATTGCCTTCATCTACTCGCCCCAGGTGCTGGCCAACCGCGTCCTGGCGATTGCGGAGGCGGGGCGTACCAACCTAGGACGCCTGACCTACGAGCGCGCCGTGCTGCGTAGCCGACGGCTGATTGCCGAATATCTCGCCGCAGCCATGCGCGCGGGCTTGCTGCGCAAGGCAGATGCCAACATCGCCACCGTGCATCTGATGAGCCTGCTCGAATCCGAACTGCTCGAAGCTTCGCTACTCCGAGTGGTCGACAAGGTCGAGCCCAAGCAGATCAAGGACGGCGTGGCCCGTGCCGTGGATGTCTTCATGGCTGCCTACGGTTCGACCGACGACAAGCCGAAGGGCACGCGAGTCTCCGCGCGCAAGTGATTGGGGCGATTTAGTTGTCATGATCGACTCGCCGCACAACGCGGCATGCCAGATGCTTGAACGTCGGGGCGTGACGCCCCTTGGCTGACATCCAACGGGGCGGCAGTAGCAATGTCGATCATGCTGTGGGTTTTGCCCTTTCGCCGGTACGTTCGCGGGTGGAATCCCGGCAGTTCTGCTCCTAGAATGACAACGCCGCCTGCGATATTTTCGGGCGGCTCCCGCGTTCGATCAAACACCACGATGCGCGGGGCGATATTCGAATCGCAAGTCAGGTTGGCCTCAATACCGCTTCTCTGAACGCATTGCGTGACACAAGGAGGATTGGGCATGCCCTCGTGGCCTTCACGGCTTCTCTCGGTCCTGGTCTCGGGCGCGGTGGCGCTGGCGACCGGCGCCAATCCAGTGCTTTCCATTGCGCAGACACAGGGGGCCGCGTCTTCCGCTAGCAGCGGCGCTCCCCAACCGTCGGGCAAGGTCTTTTCGCAGCAGGAACTCGACGAACTGCTCGCGCCCATCGCCCTGCATCCGGATGCGCTGCTTGCGCAGATACTGATGGCATCGACTTACCCGCTGGACGTGGTCGAAGCCGCCCGGTGGCGCAAGGCCAATCCCAAGGTCGAAGACAAGGCGCTGGAAGACGCCATGGCCCAGCAGCCGTGGGACCCGAGCGTCAAGTCGCTGACGGCATTCCCGACCGTGCTCGACATGATGAGCGAAAAGCTCGAATGGACGCAGAAGCTGGGCGACGCCTTCCTCGGCCAGCAAAAGCAGGTCATGGACACCGTGCAGCGCCTGCGGACCAAGGCGAAGGCGGCTGGCTCACTCGCCAGCAGCAAGGAGCAGACGGTATCGACCGCCAACGAGGGCGGCACGACCGTGATCAAGATCGAGCAGGCCAATCCCGAGGTGGTCTACGTGCCGACCTATAACCCTTCGGTGGTTTATGGCACGTGGCCGTATCCGGCGCCGCCTCCCTACTATTACTACCCGCCGGGCTATGTGGCCGGCACGGCGTTCTTCTCATTCGCCGTTGGCGTGGCCGTGGGTGGGTGGCTATGGGGCGGCTGCAACTGGGGGCGCGGAGACGTGAACATCAACGTCAATCGCTACAACCAGGTCAATCACTTTGACCGCAACAACGTCAACAACATCAAGAACGGCGATTGGCAGCACAACACTGATCGTCGTCGCGGCGTGCCGTACGAAAACTCGGGGGCGCAGCAACGCTTCGGCAACTCGCAGACCCGCGATGCACGATCGCGCGATGAGTTCCGGGGCCGTGCCGAGTCGGGTCGGCAGGATCTTGGCCAGAACTTTGACCGTGGCAATGCGGGCAACCGGCCGACGACGGCGGATCGCGGTAGTCCGGGTGACCGAGGTGGCGCTGATCGTGGCGGCCAGGGCAATCGCCCGAGCACTGCGGATCGCGGCAGTGCCGACCGGGGCGGCGGTCTGGATCGTGGCGGAGCCACGACCTCGGACCTGAGCAGCCGCGGCGGTGATCGTGGCGGCGGCGCGCGCGCCGGACAGAGCGATCGTGGTTCTGCCTTCGGCGGTGTCAGTTCGGGCGCACGGGCCAACGACTTCAGCAGTCGCGGCAGCGCCAGCCGTGGCGGCATGCGCGGCGGCGGCGGAGGTGGTGGTGGTGGTGGTGGCGGACGCCGTCGCTGAGTGTGGGTGACATATCAAACGCACAACGAATGGATCAACCCATGACCCTCGATACCCTGTCCCGAAGCATTCACGGTCTGCGCTCGCTACTGTGGGCGGCATGTCTCGCTTTTGCCCTGCCGGGGCACGCCGCCACCAACGCGGGGCGCGCCTTTCCGACGCCCGACGCCGCCGCCGAAGCATTGGTGAACAGCGTGAAGGCTGCCGATGTGAAAGCCGTGGTCGGCATTCTGGGCGCCGACTCGCGTCAATGGATACTCACGGGCGACGGGCCAACGGATCGTCGTGAGTGGGGTAATTTTGTTGCCGCGTACGACGCGCAGCACACCATTCGCAAGGACGACGAAAAACGCGCCACGCTCGTCGTCGGCAAGGATCAGTACCCGTTTTCGTTCCCCATTGTGCTGACGCAGGGCGGCTGGCGATTCGATAGCGCCAAGGGCAAGGAAGAACTCATCGACCGGCGCGTTGGCATGAACGAGCTGTCCACCATTGAGGTCCTGCGCGCCATCGTCGATGCGCAACGCGAATACGCCCTGATGAATCGCGGCGACAACTTGCGCGGCTACGCCACGCGCTTTGCCAGCACGCCGGGCAAGCGCGATGGCCTGTATTGGCCTGCCGAGCAGGGTCAGGCGCAGAGCCCGCTTGGTCCGTTGGTGGCCGATGCTCAGGCCGAAGGCTACACGGCACGCCATCAGGGGCAGCCGTATCACGGCTATCGATTCCGGATGCTGAGCGGGCAGGGGCCGAATGCCATCGGCGGTGCGGAAAAATACGCGACGGGCAATGACGTCGGCGGCTTTGCCGTGATTGCCTATCCCGCGCAATACGGCGTGTCCGGCGTGAAGACCTTCATGGTGAATCAAGAGGGGATTGTGCTTGAGCGCGACCTTGGCGCGAGTACCGCGAGCATTGCCAATCGCACCACGGTCTTCAATCCAGAGCCCGGCTGGATGCCGGTCATCGACAGACGCTAGCGCTTATTCCGTGGGGACGGGCGCGCCCTTGTCCGTCCTTGGCCGCGACTCCGCTCAGCGCAGGTCGGTGGGTTCGGGCAGCTAATCGACCGGGTCGGATTGCGCGGCCCGTCGATACCGGGTGCCCCATGCTGATTGCCCAGATCACCGATTCTCACGTGGTACGCGCCGGAGCGCTCATATCCGGCATGGTCGACACCGGGCGCATGCTGGTCGATTGCGTGCGCACGCTCACCGGGCTCTATCCACAACCTGATCTGCTCGTACTGACAGGAGACCTCGTCGACGGCGGTGCGCCGGAGGAATATGCCCGTCTGCGCGACCTGCTCCGACCGCTCGGCATGCCGATGCTGGCGATCCCCGGTAACCACGACGCACGTGACAGCATGCGCGTGGCCTTCGCCGATCAGGCCTGGTTCGCCGACGATGCGTTCCTGCATTACGTCGTGCGGCGTGGCCCCTTGCGCATTGTGGCGCTGGACACGGTCGTACCAGGAGAAGGGCGGGGCGAGCTGTGCGTGCGTCGGCTGGCATGGCTGGAGAACACGCTCACCGCAGAGCCCGCGGTGCCGACGCTGGTATTGATGCACCATCCGCCGTTTGAAACGGGCATTGGCTTTATGGATGCGCTCGGACTGACAGGGCGTGAAGCGTTCGCGGAGGTGGTGGCGCGGCACCCGCAGATTCGCCTGATCCTGTGCGGGCACCTGCACCGGAGCATCCAGACCACCGTTGGTGGATGCCGCGTGCTCACCGGGCCGAGTACGGCGCATCAGATTCCGCTCGACTTGCGTGCCGACGCGCCCGAGGCCTTCGTCATGGAGCCGCCCGGCTTCATGCTTCACCACTGGAACGGGCGGGAGTTCATCTCGCACCAGGCATTCACCGGCCCGTTTGCCGGGCCGTATCCTTTCGGCTGAGCGGTATTCCTGCCCGCACGCGTTATGTCACGAACGAGATAGCGCGGCGATATGCAGGGGCCTCAAGCCGGCACGCCGATGATCACCGACGAGGCCTTGATGACCGCTGTGGCCGGGACGCCGACAGCCAGTCCCAGTTCGTTCGCGGCTTCGCGCGTGATGCTGGCCGAGACAACGCTGCCGTCTGCCAGCTTCACGCCCACTTCAGCGCTGACAGGCCCGAGCGTGAGCTTGCTGACGGTGCCGGCGAGGCAGTTGCGGGCGGAGAGCTTCACGCCGCTGCCTTCGGTCATGATCATCACGCTGGACGCCTTGATGAGCGCCACCACGGGCTTGCCGACGGTGAGCCCCAGCGAAGTGGCGCTCGCTTGCGTAATGGTGGCGACCAGCCTGCCGCCGCCTGCGGTGGTGACTTCGGCCTCGGCGCTGACCGGGCCGATGCTGAGTGCGCTGATGGTGCCTTGAAAGACGTTACGGGCGCTGATCTTCATGTGCTGACCTCTTTGGACGTGGCGTGTCGGGAATGTCAATCAGCCTATCGGCTAGCCCTGCGATGACGCAACCATAACGAATCTGGATGACCGACATATCGAATTGGGGTCTTGGCTCGATTTCGCTATTTACATCAGAATATAGCGAACCTCGAAATGGATCGGTGGCAGGCATGACCCAGAAGATGATCGGCCGTTTTGGCGTGGACCTCGGAGGCGGCAGCTTTTTGGGGGATACGCGTATCCGGCTGCTCGAAGCGATCGAACTGCATGGTTCGATTTCGCAGGCCGCGCGCGCTGTTCCCCTGTCGTACAAGGCGGCTTGGGAGGCGGTGGATGCCATGAACAACCTCGCCGATGCGCCGCTGGTCGAGCGTGCTGTCGGCGGCAAGCATGGCGGCGGAACGTCGCTGACGGCGTATGGCAAGCGTGTGGTTGGACTGTATCGCGCTATGGAGGCCGAAACGCAGCGCGCGCTCGATCGTGTCGTGGCCTCGCTCGACGACCCGGCCACCGAAGACCCTCAGATGATGCGTCGGCTGCTGCGCAGCGTGGGCGTCACCCCCAGCGCACGTAATCAGTTCGTCGGCCCCGTGACAACGCTGCGTGCCGGTGAAGTCACGGTTGAAGTGGGCATCCGCTTCGACGGCATGCACGAGATCGTCGCGCAGATTTCCCGCGAAGGCGCCGAGCAATTGCAGCTCGGGCTTGGCCGCGAACTGCACGCCTGGGTGAATGCCTCGGCGGTGATCCTCATGACGGACGAGAGCACGCGGCTTTCCGCCCGCAACCAGTTGTGGGGCGAAGTCGTGCGCGTTCACGAAGGCCCCGTGTCGGTCGATGTGGTGCTGGCCTTGCCGGCCGGGCGTACGGTGAGCGCGCTGATCACGCGTGAATCCCTGCAAGAACTTGGCCTGCGCGAAGGCGTGCGGGCCTGTGCGGTGTTCAAGGCATCGAGCGTGATGCTGTGTTCGTTCGATTGATGTTGTCCCTCTCAAGAAAGGTGTCCGTGATGAAGAAGCTGTATCTCGTATTGGCCCTGACGGCCTGGTCCGGTTTTGCCGCCGCTGCGGAAGTGAAGGTCGCCGTGGCGGCCAACTTCACCGCGCCGATGCAGAAGATCGCGGCTGATTTTGAAAAGGACACCGGCCACAAGGCGATCGTGTCAACCGGCGCGACCGGTGCGTTCTACGCGCAGATCAAGAACGGTGCGCCGTTCGAGGTGTTTCTCTCCGCCGATGACGAAACGCCCGCCAAGCTCGAAGCCGAAGGCGCGGGCGTGAAGGGTTCGCGGTTCACGTATGCCATCGGCAAACTGGTGCTGTGGAGCGCCAAACCGGGCTATGTCGATGACAAGGGCGAAGTGCTCAAGCGTGGCGAATTCGCCAAGCTGTCGATCGCCAATCCGAAGACCGCTCCGTACGGCGCGGCAGGTGTCGAAGTGCTGAAGAAGGTCGGCCTGTATGACAGCCTGCAGCCGAAGATTGTGCAAGGCGAGAACATCTCGCAGGCCTTCCAGTTCGTGAGCACCGGCAATGCTGAACTCGGCTTCGTCGCGCTCTCGCAAGTGTGGGAAGACGGCGCGCTCAAGTCTGGGTCGGCGTGGGTCGTGCCGCAGGCTGATTATTCGCCCATCCGCCAGGACGCGATCCTACTCTCCACCGGTGCCGGCAAGCCGGCGGCCGAAGCACTGCTCAAGTACCTCAAGGGCGACAAAGCGCGGGCCGTGATCAAGTCGTTCGGCTACGATTTTTAAACTGAGGTCGCTGGATGCTGGAGTCCCAGGATTGGTTGGCCATCTGGCTGACCTTGCGGTTGGCGCTGACCGTTACCGCCTTGTTGCTGGTGGCCGGCACGCCACTGGCGTGGTGGCTGGCGAATACGCGTTCGCGCTTTCGCGGCGTGGTGAGCGCGCTGGTGTCGATGCCGCTGGTGTTGCCGCCGACCGTGCTGGGCTTCTACCTGCTGTTGCTGATGGGGCCGCACGGCCTCGTCGGCAAGCTGACGCAGGCAAGTGGGCTGGGGCTGTTGCCGTTCACTTTCTGGGGACTGGTGGTGGCGTCGACCTTCTATTCGATGCCCTTCGTCGTGCAGCCGATCCAGAACGCTATCGAAGCCGTCGGCACGCGTCCGCGTGAAGTCGCCGCAACCTTGCGAGCGTCATCGTGGGACGCCTTCTGGTCGGTAGTCGTACCGCTGGCGCGCCCCGGTTTCCTGACTGCTGCCATCCTGGGATTCGCCCATACGGTTGGCGAGTTTGGCGTGGTGCTGATGATCGGCGGCAACATTCCCGGCCAGACACGCGTGGTGTCAGTGCAGATATTCGACCACGTCGAAGCGATGGAATACGCTCAGGCGCATTGGCTGGCCGGGGGCATGGTGGTGTTTTCGTTCCTGGTGCTGCTGGCGCTCTATACGCTCAACCCGGATTCGCGCTGGAGGGGAGCATGAGCGAAGCGTTGGAAGTCACGGTCCGTCACACGTTCCCCGGTTTTTCGCTCGACGTCGATCTGCGCTTGCCAGGGCGTGGTGTCACCGTGCTGTTCGGCCATTCTGGTTCAGGCAAGACCACGCTGCTGCGTTGCGTGGCCGGGCTGGAGCGCGCGCATCGTGCGCGCATCGCGCTCAACGGCGATTGCTGGCAGGACGAGGACGGCGGCGACAAGGCGCTGTTCGTTCCGACATGGCGACGCAGCATCGGCTACGTCTTCCAGGAGGCAAGCCTGTTCGCACATCTGGACGTGCGCGCCAACCTGGCATATGGCATGAAGCGGGCGTTGGGTACGGCCCCGAAGGACGATATCCAGCACATGGCGCAGCGTTTTGGCATCGAACATTTGCTCGCGCGTTGACCGGCCGGGCTGTCGGGCGGCGAGCGTCAACGTGTGGCGATCGCCCGCGCCTTGCTCACGCGTCCGAAGCTGCTGCTGATGGATGAGCCGCTGTCAGCGCTGGACGCCGCACGCAAGCAAGAGATCCTGCCGTATCTCGAAGCCCTGCACGACGAGCTGGATATCCCCGTGCTGTACGTCACCCATCAGATCGAAGAAGCGGCGCGGCTGGCGGATCATCTGGTGCTGATGGAGCGGGGCCGGGTGACGAGCAGCGGCCCACTGGACAGCACGCTTGCGCGGGTGGATTTACCTTTGGCGCGCAATCAGGACGCCGGCGTGGTGATCGAAACGCGCGTGCTTGGGCACGATGCGGACTGGCATCTCACGCAGTTGGGGTTCGTGGGCGGTGAGTTGTGGGTGTCGGAGCGCCCGCTTGAGGTCGGCCGTACGGTACGTGTGCGCATTCTGGCGCGCGACGTGAGCGTGGCCCACTCGGCCGTGCATGACTCCAGCATCCAGAATCGCTTTGCGTGCACGCTCAACGGCATTGCGCCAGCGGACGATCCGGCGCAATGCCTGGTTGCACTGGATGCCGGGGGCGCGCCGTTGCTGGCACGCATAACGCGTCGTGCGGCGGATCAGCTAGGCCTCACCGTTGGGGCGCAGGTGTGGGCACAGGTCAAGGCCGTCGCACTGCTCGAATAGAAGCTAAACGGGCAGAAGGCGACGCCTTTTCGGCACGCAGCGCAATGGATGCAGGCAGCGCGTCGGCTCAGATCGAGCGTGTCTTGGCATCGTCACGCATGAGAGCCCATGCCGGCCACGGGCGTGGCCGCGCCGGTGCACGGTGGATGACGTGCGAGGCGCGGTTCGCCACATGGTTGCCAACGCTTTCAAACGTTTGGATGGCGCCGCCGGCGCAGACCGACAGCCGCCGCCGCTGCCAGCCCAAGTCCCAACAGGGCAGGTGAGGCGGGTTCAGGCAGTTCGACGACTCTAGGGCAGATCCCCGTACACGAGGGGATGCCGGGGAGGTTCGGCTCCGTTAGGCTCGTGCCGTACTGGAACGACACATTGCTGATCATCGCAAGCGTGAAATCCGCCGGAAGCCCGCCCAGAACGAAATCCATGGCGTTCTTGATCAGGCCCGAGTCTGCGATACCGCCGTTGTCGTTGGTAGCCGCATCGTAGAGCGTGGTGATGCCGTACTGAACGCCGTCGACACTGTCCGGCCCTTGCAGGTTGGTGCCGCCGAATACGTTGTTACCGGCGAAATACCCTGACGAATAGACCGATTGCTTGCCGGCATTCGCGCCGCCGAGTTGATTGTCGTACGCCCATTCGCCACCAACCGAGCCGCCTGCATCGGTGCTGACGACAGGCCCATGAATGACCGAACTGCCCGGCGCGAGAATGGCCGACACTGCGGTGAGCGTCGGGTTGCCGACGATCGAGAAGATGACGCCGGTAAGAATCTGAGATGGCGCGGACGGATCGCCCGTCCCGGTATTGGTCAGCCGGATCAGTAACTGATTGCCGGAGATGTCGAAACTGACGGAAGCGGCGACTGCGCCGGGAGTGGTGCTGAATACCACTGGGACTGCTTGTGCCTGGATGGCAATACCCGAGAAAGCGAGCGCCACGGCCAACTGGATGAATCTGGGGCTCATGTTCGTACTCCTCATGGATGCAACACGGGTACCAGGCCTTAAGCAAATCACGTGCTGAATTTCGCAATATCTTGTTTTCTTGAGTGATTCGGTTGGCTGATGTTCGCGTTGTTGGCCTATCTGTCAAAGTAATCGACAGGATCGCCATTTGATGAGTAGATGGCTGTTGGTTTCGACGAATTGCTTGTTCTCGAACTATCAATAAGCGCACCCAACGAATTTCCTCTGCAATCGGGCGCCGCCCGCGCACGCTCCGTGCGTCTCACATCGGAATAGCCCGCAAAGCGCAGATGCCACCTGAGTGTTTTCGGGCGATGTCCAGAGCCATATCGTGCGACGAGCGTTGCGATCATGGTCGAAGCGGGTTGTTGCGATGACGGCGGCATCGGTTACCACCGTCACTGAGGTGAACACCTTTACCGGTATTTACATTGGCTGCAATTGACCTTGTCGTCGGGTATCGCGAAAGTCGAGATCGGTGCCGCAAGGGCGGCCATTGATCCGGAGGAGCGAGACCCATGCAAAAAACGGGCACATGGTGCGTGGCCGTACTTATGTGGATGGCATTGACGGCGTGTGGCGGAGGCGGGGGCGACAGCGCATCGACAACAACTGGCACAACGAGCGGCTCCAGCAGCGTCGCATCATCATCCAGCAGCACTCAGAACAGCGCACAGAGCAGCACCAGCAGTACCAGTAGCACCGGCAGCGCACAGAGCAGTTCGAGCGCGGGCAGCAGCGTCGCAACGTCCTCGACATGGAATATCTCGACAGGCGCCAACCTCGCCGACATTGCCACGGCCAGCTTCAGCACCCTGAGCATCGCCCTCGATACCCTGACTGTCACCAGTGGCAGCTCGGCACTGGCGGTTGCCAGTACGTCGAACGGCACGCTTGTCACACAGGCGGGCAGCACGGTCGTTACGGTGGTCGCGGACAATTACGGCCTGACCATCACCTCTACTGCGCCGACGACGACGCCAATCGCATTGGCGCTGTCCGGCAGCTATGGCAAGACAATCACGATCTATAGCGACAACGATTTCAGGTTGAACCTCAATGGGGTGACACTGGCGAGCACCGATGGGCCGGCCATCAATGTGCAGTCCAAGAAACGCGCCTTTGTCACGGTAACCGGCAGCAACGTCTTGAGCGACACCAGCACGTGGACGTCACGTACCTTGGCGGATGGTTCGGCCATGGACCTGAAGGCCACCTTCTTCAGCGAGGGGCCGTTGATTCTGGAAGGCAGCGGCAGCCTTGGCATTACCGCCGCGTCCAAGCATGCGCTATGCAGTGATGCCCATGTGCGCCTGCGCGCGGGCACGGTCACGCTGAAGGCGGTCAAGAAGGACGGTGTGCGGGCCAACAACGCATTCGTGATGGATGGCGGCGATCTGACCATCACGACGCAGGCCGGCAAGGGTATCAAGGTGGAGGGCAAGGAAGATGACACCACGCCACTGGGCTTCATCGCCATCAACGCGGGCACGTTGAATATCACCAGCTATGACAAAGCCATTTCGGCGTCGTGGGAGGCCGAGGATGGCGACACCACCACCACGGCCGACGACCCGGACCCGCGCGTCACCATAAACGGTGGCACCATCAACGTCACGACCACCGGCACGCCGTTCGAGACGAGTACCGATTCGCTCAGCCCTGAGGGCATCGAAGCCAAATCGATCCTGACCGTGAATGACGGGGTGATCACCGTGAACACGACGGACGACGGGCTCAATGCCGGCAAGCACATTGCCATCAATGGCGGACGCCTCTACGTCAAGAGCAGCCAGAACGACGCGGTGGACTCCAACGGCACCCTTACGATTTCGGGAGGACTGCTGGTCGCGCAAGGCGCGGGTGCGCCGGAAGGCGCGCTGGATGCCGATAACAACACCTTCACTGTCACCGGGGGGACATTCGTTGGCATCGGCGGACGCAACAGCACGGTCACGACCAGCACGTCAACGCAGAACACCGTGTCGCTTTCAAACGCTGCGGCCGGCTTGCTGGTCATCCGCGATGCCAGCGGCAACGTGGCTTTTGCCTACACCTTGCCGACCTCGGCCAGCGCGGTGCTGTTGAGCAGCCCATCGCTCGGCACGGGCACGCGCTACACCGTATATCGCGGCGGCACGCTGGGCACCTACACCGAGTTGTTCTACGGGCTGTATCTGGGGGCCGGCAGTTACACAACGGGCACGGCGGGGAGCAGTTTTACGATCAGCTCGACGGTGACGTCGCTGTAAGCAGCGCAAGGCTCAGGAGGGTGATCGGGCCTGGAACGAAAGATGTTCCAGGCCGACGCTGCAGATAGCTCACCGCATTGGCGACGGCCTGTGACCGGCGGGTGGATTCCATCCGGCCACAGAAGCGTCGTGTCAGCCGCAGGTCCCTACCGCACCACAGGCTGTGCAGAAGTCGCAGCCGTCCTTGCGGATCACGGCGTGGTTGCCGCATTCATTGCACAGGCCGCCTTGCATGAGCTGGGCTTCTTCGCTCTTGCGCGGGACTTCGAGAATGCCCATTTCGCGCACCGGCAAACCTTCTTCGTCGAGCACGCCGAGCATGGCGTAGCGATGGATGATGAGGCGCGCCAGATACGCCACCGTCGACGGCCAGTTCTGCTGGCGGCGCGTGCCTGGCACGAAGGCCATGAAATCACCCAGCGGCTCCGGGTAGTTGAGCAGCTTGCGCAATTTCATGCCGATCCAGCCCGGGTCAACCACACGCATGTCGAGCGACAGCAGCGATGCGAGTCCATCGAGTGCGCGCGGATAGTTGCCGGACAGCCACATCGAGTACGGGCGGGTGACGCCATCGGGCAGCGTGATTTCTTTCAACCCGAGGACGAACTCTTCGCCGCTGGCGGGGTTGCTGATATCGACCGTCCACGACAACGTGCCGTCGGTGCCCGTACGCGGTTCCTGCGCGCTGAATGCGGCATCCAGCAGAGGGGTTGGACCCTCATGCTCGAAGGCGCCGAGTTTTTCGCAGCGATAGCGCACGATCTGGGCGAAAGCCGACACTACGCCCGGCACGCGCTTGTGTTCTCCATGCGGGGGGAACGGCAGATCGAAAGATGATTCGCCTACCGTGCGGGCCAGAGTTTCGAGCTTGAGCTTGAGCCACGCGCGGTCATTCGCGCGCATATCCATCGACAGTGTTTTGGCTACTGCGCCGAGGCCGCGCGGTTGGTCGGCACCGTTGACCCACACTTCGAACGGAAAGGCGTTGCCATTGCGATGCACGCCGCCATCGGCGCTGGCCGCCTGGCCGACGAAGATGGCGAACTGACCGTAGGGGCTCTCCAGCATGTACGTCCAGGCCGTATTGCCATCGGGCAGCGCCGGGCGGCCGGGCCAACGCAGGCTCGCCAGCACGGGTGCGGGCAGGGCGGGGATGGTGAGCCGGCGGTTGGCCGAAAGCTCCACGTCGTGAGGCGACTTTTTCTCCGCCGACTTGTTGCTGTCAACCGATAGTACCGAGCCCAGAACGTTGTTCGGACGATAGGTCGCCAACCCTTTGAGGCCCGCTTTCCACGCCGCCAGATAGAGGTCTTCGAAATCGACGTAAGGATAGTCTTCGGGCACGTTCACGGTCTTGGAGATCGACGTGTCGATGTACGGCGCGACCGCTGCGACCATGTCCTTGTGCGCCTGCGCGGAGATCTCCAGCGCGGTCACGAATGACGGCGGCAGCGCGTCAACGTTGCCGCCGATGTGGCGGTACAGGCGCCACGCGTAATCTTCGACCGCGTATTCCTTGTGCGTGCCGTCGGCCATGCGCTTCTTGCGTGTATAGGTCCACGAGAACGGCGGCTCGATGCCGTTGGAGGCGTTGTCGGCGAAGGCCAGTGAAATCGTGCCGGTCGGCGCGATCGACAGCAGGTGCGAATTGCGGATGCCGTGCTTGCGGATCTGCTCTTTCACCTCGGTCGGCAGGCGCGAGGCGAAATTGCCGCCCGACAGGTACATGTCGGCATTGAAGAGCGGGAAGGCGCCACGTTCACGAGCCAGGTCGACGGATGCCAGATAGGCCTTGTCGCGCATGAGGGCGCTGATTTCGGACGCCTTGGTGCGTGCTTCGGCGGTGTCATAGCGCAGGCCGAGCATGATCAGCGCATCGCCCAGGCCAGTGAAGCCCAGCCCGATACGGCGCTTGTTCATCGCTTCCTGATGCTGTTGCGGCAGCGGCCAGTGCGTGGCTTCGAGCACATTGTCGAGCATGCGCACCGAGGTTGCGACAACTTGTCCGAACGCGTCGGCGTCGAATTTTGCGCGCGCGGTGAAGGGCTCGCTCACGAAGTGCGTCAGGTTGATCGAACCGAGGCAGCAGCAACCGTACGGCGGCAGCGGCTGTTCTGCGCAGGGGTTGGTCGCCTCGATGGTCTCGCAGTAGTACAGGTTGTTGTCGCGGTTGATGCGATCCAGAAAAAGGATGCCCGGCTCGGCGTGGTCGTAGGTCGAGCGCATGACCTGGTCCCACAACTCGCGTGCGCGCACCTTTCGATAGACCCACTGGCCGTCTTCGCGCTGGTAGGCGCCATTGGCGCGCAGCTCGGCAGACGGTTCTGCCCGGTGTGCAAGCTCGACTTCGCCGTCAGCTTCGACAGCGTTCATGAAGGCATCGGTCACGCCGACCGAGATGTTGAAGTTCGACAGGTCGCCCTGGTCCTTGGCGTGGATGAAGGATTCGATGTCCGGATGATCGCAGCGCAATATGCCCATTTGCGCGCCGCGTCGCGCGCCGGCCGATTCGACGGTCTCGCACGAGCGATCGAACACGCGCATGTACGACACTGGACCGGAAGCGCGCGATTGCGTGCCGCGCACCAGCGCACCAACGGGGCGGATGCTGGAGAAGTCATAGCCGACGCCGCCACCGCGCCGCATGGTTTCGGCCGCTTGTGCGAGTGCGGTATAGATGCCGGGACGGCCGTCGGATTCTTCGGTGATCGAGTCGCCCACCGGCTGCACGAAGCAGTTGATGAGCGTGGCGGCCAGGGTGGTGCCGGCGGCGGAATTGATGCGACCGGCGGGGACAAAGCCTGCTTCTTGCGCGGCGAGAAATCTGGCTTCCCACTTTGCGCGCTGATCTTCGGGTTCAACCGCGGCCAGTGCCCGTGCGATCCGCCCGCGCACCTCGGCCAGCGTTTGTTCGGTCCCCTTGGCGTATTTTTCGAGAAGCACTTCTCCAGAGATTTCCTGGTCCTGCAGGGTCTGGGCGGTCTGGCTGCTGGTCTTGGTCGTCATCGTGTCCCCGGTCGTTGATATGCACGGTTGGCAGCCCATGCGGACGGCCACGTCATCGGCAAACCGGGCGAGTTTACTGGCTGGGTCAGCGTGGTGCGTTGATGTGGCCCGCTTGACTTTGACCAGTCTTTTCGACGCGCTGTCGGATGCTTCTGACTTTGGTGCAAACGCCCATCGTACGCCCATGCAGACGCCAGGAAAACGCCTCCGATGAGTAGGGATAAACGTTGCGAATGAGCGCGATTCGCAAAGAAAAACGGGCCGCAAATGCGGCCCGCGATGGCTTGGCAAGGCGCGCTCGCCAGGTCAGATGGCGGCTGTACGTGGCGCGCCGCCGAACATAGCGTGGCTTAACCTTCCCCTTCGGGCAGCGTCTTCTTCAGCAACGGAATCAGTTCGCAGCTCGACAGGCGCTCGACGGCTTCCCGTGCTTCAAGTTGAACCGGCCTGCCACGATGCGGCACCTCCAGCGTCATGCCTGGGGCGACGTCGTTCATCGGGGCGATGAGTCCCGGTGAGCCATCGAGACGCGCGACCTTCGGCATCAGCAGGACCGGGATGCTGACTGTCTTCTTGCCCATCGGGCGGGCCATGGACGCCGGGGCCGCCTGGTCGCTGAGGACTTCCAGTCCGATCTCGACTTCGCCATTGCTGCCATGGCGCACGCGGCGCGTGGCGCATACGAAGACAGTGTCGGTGCCGGCAGGGCGCAGCGCGATGAGTTCTCCGATGCTGATCGGCGCGGCATGTCCGCCCGCAAACCTCAAGCCAAAGCCCGAACTGCTGTGATCGACCACCGACCATTGGCTCGCCAGCGGCATGCCGTCAGCGATGCCGTCGAAGCTCTCCGAGCGACTGCGCTTGAAGGCTGCGGTCGCGAGGATGTGACGGACTGAATCGAAACCCGTCACAAGGTCGGCGATCTGGGCTGACTTCTTGCGCGCATCCTTGCGCGAGCGCGGCTCGCTCCATTGCTCCATGCAGCGCGAGAGCATGTAGCCGTAGGCCGGGTCGCGTGCGTCCATCGGCAGGCTCAGCCGCGCTGGCTCCATGCCCTTGCGCAGGCCGGCCAGATGCTTGGCGGTCTTGGCAATCAATGGGCGGCAATCGAGGATGAGTTCGCCCTGTTGCAGCGTGTAGTCGGCCTTCAGGCGACGCGGGCCGCGCGAAGAGTCCGAGAGAATGAACAGGCCTTCGATGCGTTCGCCCGGCGACGGACTCTCGTCGATGATGCGTGCGTGGTGACCGAAGCGCTCAACGTAGAAGCGCGCGCGACCGAGTTCCGTGCCGCCGAGGCTGGACGCATCGAGCAACGCGATGAGGGCCGTGTGGATGTACACGTTTGCGACAGTGTCGTGGCTGGACGAATCGAGGCGCTGATCGGCGAAGCCATTCTGGCGCGCGATCCTGAGCAGGGCATGCAGTTGCGCCCAGCGGCGCGTGGAACCCGCCGCATGCGCGCGGTGCGCGACCATGGCGCGGCGATAGCACAACTGCGCCGCACGCAATATCGCCAGCGTGTGGGCGTGGCGGTGCATCACGCGCAGCCACTTGTCGGCAAGTGCGCGAGCGAGCGCGATATAGGCTTCGGTGAAGTTCTTGAGCAGCCGATCGCATTGCAGCGCCGACGCCTTGGTGTTGGCGTCCAGCGGCAGCTTGCACTGGTCCAGGCTGCGTTCGATGCGACGCAGCACCGGGTCCGCATGGCCGAGCAACTGTTCGAGCTGCTTGAGTTGACTGCGCGGGTTGTCGCCTTGCTTGCGGATGCTCTTGACGCGCTGGATCAGGTTCTCGATGAGCAATACCGGCTGGTCTTGCGGCTGTGCCTCGAGCCACTGCGTGACGCCGCTCGGTGTGATGGTGTGCGGGTCGGCCGAAAAACTGCGCGGCAAGAAGCGGCGCATCGGATTCGCAAGACGTTTTGGCAAGTGCATATCCACCGATTGGGCTCCCCGGGGCAAACCGCGCTATCAATTATTGGAGTGGTGGTCAATTATCCCAGTTGCGACATGGGCGACAGTGCCACGCTGCGCCGCGGCGACGAGCGGGCGGAGCAGCACGACTGGTGAGGGTGAGCGGTTGCCGTAGGGTGATGAGCGGTAGGTGTTCGGAACGTTGCTGACATGATCGGGTCGGAACCTTTTCCGCAAGGGCGTGGAGGAGCTGGCGATGAACCAAGGCGATGTACGCAGGGAACGCGATACCTTCGGCGAGATTGAAGTGCCCGCCGCGTCCTTGTGGGGGGCGCAGACGCAGCGCTCACTCGAGCACTTCGATATATCCACCGAGAAGATGCCGCCGCGCCTGATTCGCGCGATGGTCGAAATCAAACGCGCAGCGGCGCGCGTCAACCGGCAACTGGCCGGGCTGGACGAAGCCAAGTCCAGCGCCATCGTGGCCGCGGCAGATTCGATTCTGGCCGGAGAGCACGGAAGCGAATTTCCGCTGGCGATCTGGCAGACCGGATCGGGCACGCAGACCAACATGAACGTCAATGAGGTGCTGGCCAATCTCGCCAGCGAAACCATGGGAGGCGAACGCGGCGAAGGGCGGTTGGTTCATCCCAACGACGACGTCAATCGCAGCCAGTCTTCCAACGACGTGTTCCCCGCCGCGATGAACGTGGCGGCGGTGCTGGCCCTGCGCGAAACCCTGCTGCCGTCGCTACGCGCGCTGGCCGCGACCTTGCGCGACAAGTCGCGCGACTTCGATGACATCGTCAAGACCGGACGTACTCACCTGCAGGACGCCACGCCGCTCACGCTTGGGCAAGAAATATCGGCATGGGTGGCGCAGCTTGAACATGCCGGCACGCACATCGAGGCCGCACTGCCTCATCTGTCTGAACTGGCACTGGGCGGCACGGCCGTGGGGACCGGGTTGAACGCGCCGCGTGGATTTGCCGAAGCCGTAGCTGGCGAGCTGGCTGCGCGCACTGAACAGCCGTTCGTCACCGCCCCCAACAAGTTCGAAGCGCTATCGGCGAGCGACGCCATCGTGCATGCGCATGGTGCGCTCAAAGGGCTTGCGGCATCGCTCATGAAGATCGCCAACGACGTGCGCTGGCTTGCCAGCGGGCCGCGTTGCGGCATTGGTGAGATCGCCATTCCCGAGAACGAACCGGGCAGTTCGATCATGCCCGGCAAGGTGAACCCCACGCAGTGCGAGGCGCTCACCATGTTGTGCTGCCAGGTGATGGGCAATGACGTGGCGATCAACGCAGGCGGCGCGATGGGCAACTTCCAGCTCAATGTGTTCCGTCCGATGATCATCCACAACTTCTTGCAGAGCGTGCGCTTGCTGGCCGACGGCATGAAGAGTTTTGACATGCATTGCGCGCAGGGTATTGAACCGAACCGTGCGCGTATCGATGAGCTGCTCGATCGTTCTCTGATGCTGGTGACGGCGCTCAATCGTCACATCGGCTACGACCGCGCTGCGTCCATTGCCAAGAAGGCGCACCACGAGGGCACCACGCTCAAGGACGCGGCACTCGCGCTGGGTTATGTGTCGGCGGAGGATTTCGACCGTTGGGTCAGGCCGGAGGACATGCTGGGGCGCGAGCACCCGACAAAACGATAGCGAGGAGACTCACGATGCAAGTAGAAACAACCACCGAACACCAATGGTTGGCACAGCACTTGATCGGCGAATGGACCTTCGAGAGTCGTGTCATGACAGAAGCCGGAAAGCTCTCCGACGAGCGTTATCACGGCAATGAATCGGTCCGCGCGCTGGGCAAGCCATGGGTGCTGTGCGAAGGGCAGGGCGACATGCCGGGCGGCGGCATTGGTCACATGCTGATGACGCTTGGCTACGACGCGACCACACACCGCTATGTCGGTAGCTGGATCGGTTCGATGATGACCCACATGTGGTGCTACGACGGCGAACTGGACTCCGCTCGCCGCGTACTGACGCTGTCATCCGTCGGACCGGATTTCAGCACCCCCGGCAAGACACGCAATTACCGCGACGTGATCGAAATCCACTCGTCGGACTATCGTACGCTGCGCTCATTCATGCAGACCGATGAAGGCAACTGGCAGCAACTGATGGAAGCCGACTACCACCGCGCGAGACCCGAATGAGCGTCGCCATCGTCAGGCTGGGAACTCCGCGCCTGGCGCACGAGGGACTGCGCATCGGCACCGTACGACGGCCGCCACGCGGCGTGGCCAAAGAGGACTTCGCCAGCCAGGACTGGTATGACGTCTGGCTGCCAGAACTCTCGCCCAGCGCCGAACTGGTGAAAACCGCCCAGGCGGCGAGCACTGAGGCCGAGTGGGCGGCGTTTGCCCGACACTACCGCACTGAAATGAAGGCGCCTGCGGCCGAACACCTGTTGTCGCTGCTGGCGGCGATGTCGCACCAGACCAATATCGCCGTGGGGTGCTATTGCGAGAACGAGGCACACTGCCATCGTTCGGTGCTGCGCGAACTGCTGATCGAGCACGGTGCAGCGTTGCGATCGGATTGATGTGCACGCATCGATGCACTCAGGTGGTGCGTAGTCGTGATCAGTTTGCGTCAGTGAATGAGGCGAGCCGCTTGTCCGGGCCTTAAACCATTGATCCACATGCGAATCGCAAACTGGTACGGATGCTGCTAAGACGAATGTGAGTCGTCGGCAAACATGTTTGCGATGACATTTGTCTCCTCACTCGGCGATTCCCCCTACGGACTCGACCGGATTTCAGGCGCTTCGGCGCCTGTTTTTTTTGGTGCGCCGAGGCGCGCAGGGGTTAGCGAGCGAGGTCGACTGTCGGTATGGAAGCGTCTTCGATGATCTCTTCGCCGCTCTGCAGCAGCTTGGCGTAAGCACCGCCGGCCGCAACCAGTTCGGCATGACTGCCGATCTCGACGATATGGCCGTGCTCCATGACAACGATGCGATGAGCGTCGCGGATGGTTGACAGCCGGTGCGCAATGACGATCACCGTGCGGTTGCGGCGCAGCTCGACGAGGGCTTCGCGTACGACGCGCTCGGATTCGTTATCGAGTGCCGAGGTGGCCTCGTCCAGCAGCAATATCGGTGCGTTCTTGAGGAAAGCGCGGGCAATCGCCACGCGTTGCCGCTGCCCGCCGGACAACAGGTTGCCATTCGTGCCGATGCGCGTCTGCAGGCCTTGCGGCAGGTTCTGGATGAACTCCCATGCGTGCGATTGCTGGGCCGCCCGGATGATCTCGTCTTCGCTCGCGGCCGACGTGCCATAGGTGATGTTTGCGGCAACGGTGTCGTCGAACAATGCGGCGTGCTGGCCGACGACCGCGAGTTGCGCACGCAGGTTGGCCAGCTTCAGATCGGTCGCCGGCACGCCGTCGAACAGGATACGGCCTTCCTCCACGTCGAAGAAACGCGCGAGCAAGGCGATCAGGGTGGTCTTGCCGCTGCCGGATGCGCCGACCAGCGCCACCGTCTCGCCGGGACGGATGTCGAGGCTGAAGTCGCGTACGGCCCAGTGTTCCTGGCGCGGATAGCGGAAGCTCACATGCTCCAGCTCGATGGCGCCCTTGGCGCGTTCGAGCGTGCGCGTGCCGGTGTCGACTTCCGGTTCGGCGTCGAGCAGTTCAAAGATGCTCTGCGCACCGGCCAGCCCACGCTGGATGGTGGCGTTGATGTTGGTGAGGCGGCGGATCGGCTCGAACAGCATCGCCATCATGGCGACGTAGGCGACGAATTCGCCTGGTGTGAGCATGTTGTTGCGCGTGAGGTTCGAGGCGATATAGATCACCAGCGCCACGGCGGTCAACGCCAGCACTTGCACCAGGGGCACGTTGGCGGCCGACAGGCGCACCACGCGCATGGTTTCCTTGCGCAGGCGCACGGCGATGTGCTCGAACCGCGAGGACTCGTGCTGCTGCGTACCGAACACCTTGATTTCACGCAGGCCGGCCAGTGACTCTTCGACGGAGTTGGTCATCTCCGCCATGCGGTCCTGCATCTGGCGGTTGGAACTACGCATGCCGCGGCTGGCCTTGCGGATCACCCATGCCACGATCGGGCCGATCGCCAGCATCACCAGCGTGAGGTGCCAGGCTTGCCAAAGCAGGGCAGCCGACAGCGCGACAATGGTCAGCGAATCCTGAATCACCACGATCCATGCCGTCGACAACGCCGAACCCACTTGCGGGATGTCGTAGGTGATGCGCGAGAGCATTCGACCGGAGGTCTGCTCTTGGTGCGCCGCGATGGGCAGGCGCATCTGGTGGTCGAACACTTTGCGGCGAAGATCCTCGATGGCCTTGTTGGCAACCCATTGGCTGGAAACGTTGGCGACGTATTCGGCAAAACCTTTGATGACCGCGACGAGGACGATGAGCAGGGGCACTTGCCACATCGAAGTAGTGTTCTTGGCGATCAGGCTTTGATCGAGCAGCGGTTTGACGAGCCCCGGCAGCACGGGGTTCATTCCAGCCGCGACCGCCATGGCAACCATCGACAGAAGCGACACGCGCCAGTACGGCTTGATGTAGACGATCAGGCGGCGATACAACTGCAAGGAGTCTTTCATGCGTGAGATTCCGTGACAGACGGCGTCATTCGCGGTCGAGCACTTTGTCTACGACAAAGTCTGCCCAGCCCTTGGCGTGGAAGCGGGCGCGCAGCGCTTCGCGATCGTAGAACGGTCTCGACCCAGGTCATGAATTCGATCGGCGTCTTGGCGTTGTAGGCAAGGTAATCGTAGAAGAAGGCATCGAGGATGCCTGTCTTGGAAGACTTGATGTGGCCGTAGATCCAGCCCAGTTCGCTCAAGGCTTTTTCAATGGGGTCACCCAGCCGGAAATGGCGATACAGCACCGAGGCGAAGCCGGCGCGGTCCGCGCCCGACTTGCAATGCAGCATGGCCGGGTATTCAAGGTTCTCGAACAGCACCTTGGTGGCCTGGATGACTTTTACCTCTGGCGCGCTGCGCGACAGGATGCCCTTGTGGTTGATCAGCTCGATGCCCAGCTCGCGGCAGGCGGCTTCTTCGAGTGCGTAGCGCCCGCTGTCATCTGCACCGCGCAGATTGATGATGCTGCGGATGCCGTACTTGCGGCGATACTTGCGGATCTGGCGCGGCGACGGCTGGCTGCAGCGGTACATCCCGCCCGGCAAGGCGTGCACGTTGTTGTAGATTTCGCGGAAGAAGCCATGGTTGACAAAAAACATGTCGAGCCACGCCAGCAGGCGCTCTTTGGAGGAGTCGAGTTTCCGCGTCACAAATGGGGTCCAGATAGGCAAACCCACGATTATCCCGGTCGGGGGCGTTCGCCACAAGCTGCGTGCTAACATCCGCCCCTGATCCGAAGTACATATTCACATGCAGGACATTGCCAGCCATTTCGCCGACGACGGCTCGCTTGCGCGAGTGATTCCCGGATTTCGACCGCGTCCGCAACAGCTCGAAATGGCGCAGACCATCGCCGCTGCCGTCAAGGGCAACCGCGTGCTGGTGGCCGAGGCGGGCACGGGCACGGGCAAGACTTTCGCGTACCTCGTGCCGGCGCTGCTATCGGGCGGCAAGGTCATCATCTCGACCGGCACCAAGACCCTGCAGGACCAGCTCTTCCATCGTGACCTGCCCGCCGTGCGCAACGCGCTGCGCGTGCCGGTGACGGTTGCCCTGCTAAAAGGGCGCGCCAACTACGTCTGCCACTACCACCTCGAACGCGCGCAGCTCGAAGGGCGCTTCTTTTCGCGCGAGGACGGCGAACACGTACGCACCATCGCGCGCTTCGCCAAGGTCAGCAAGACTGGCGACAAGGCGCAGTGCGCCGAGGTGCCGGAGGACTCCACCGCCTGGCTGCAGGTAACGTCCACGCGCGAAAACTGCCTTGGCCAGGAATGCCCCAACGCCAAGGAGTGCTTTGTGATGGCCGCGCGCCGCGCAGCACAGGAGGCCGATGTGGTGGTAGTCAATCACCACCTGTTCTTCGCCGACGTGATGTTGCGCGACGAAGGCATGGCCGAGTTGCTGCCGGCCTGTAACACGGTGATCTTCGACGAAGCCCACCAGCTGCCCGAGACGGCCTCGCTGTTTTTCGGGGAATCGGTGTCCACCGGCCAACTGCTCGATCTGGCCCGCGACACGCGAAACGAAGCGCTGGCATCTGCGCGCGACTTCACGCCCTTGCAGGACGCCACGCGCTCGCTCGAAAAGGCGGCCCGCGATCTGCGTTTGGCGATTCCTGGCGAAAACGCGCGCTATGGCTACGCACAGATGGCCGACAACGCTGACTTTCACAAGGCCGTGGATGAAGTCGAAGCGCAGCTCGAGAACTTCGTCGCGCTGGCAGAGACCCAGGCCGAGCGTTCTGAAGGCCTGGAAAAATGCTGGCAGCGCGCGACCGACATGAGCGAGCGGCTGCAACGCTGGCGGCGCGTGGATCAGCCGGACATCATCCGTTGGGTGGAAGTCTTCAGTCAGTCAGGTGCGCTTAACAGCACGCCACTGAAGGTAGCGGACATTTTTGCCAAGCAGATCGAAGGCAACGCCAAGAGCTGGATCTTTACCAGCGCGACGCTGGCGGTGGGCAAGAACTTCGGGCACTACAACGATGAACTCGGCCTCAGCCAGCTCGAACAGCCGCCCGAGACCGCCATGTGGGGCAGCCCTTTCGAATATGGCGAACAGGCAGTGCTGTATGCGCCCACCGGCATGCCCGACCCGAACAGTTCCAACTACGCCGAAGCGGTGGTCGAGGCCGCTGTGCCGGTGATCCGCGCCGCGCAAGGGCGAGCCTTCGTGCTGTGTACCTCGCTACGCGCCATGCAGCGTATTCACGAAGGCCTGCTCGAACGCTTTACTCGCGAAGGGCTGGAATTTCCGTTACTCATGCAAGGGCAGGGCTCGCGCTCGGAACTGCTCGATCGCTTCCGTCGTCGCGGCAATGCGGTGCTGGTGGCGAGCCAGAGCTTCTGGGAGGGCGTTGACGTTCCCGGCGATGCGCTGTCGGTGGTGATCATCGACAAGCTGCCGTTCGCGCCGCCGGACGACCCGGTTCTCAAAGCCCGGGTTGAATGGATGGAGAAGCAGGGCCGCAACCCGTTCATGGAATACCAACTGCCGCGTGCCGTGATCAGCATGAAGCAGGGTGCTGGCCGCCTGATCCGCACCGAGCGTGACCGAGGCGTGCTGATGATCTGCGACCCGCGCATGATCAGCAAACCGTACGGTCGTCGCGTGTGGCAGAGCCTGCCGCCGATGCGCCGTTCACGGGTTCAGGATGAAGTGGTGGAGTTTCTCCATCAGTTGCCGCCGCCGGCCACCTCGCGCGACTGAGGCGCGGTCCCCGCAGAAGCGGGCGCGTGGAAGTCTCAGTCCGGGATCAGTTCATCAAGCCAGAAAGGCTTCGGCCCGGGCGGGAAGAATGCGTGCCACCACGATTCGCCGAAATGGTGGTATCGCAGGCCGACACTCTGCCCGAGCAGTTCCATCGATTTTTCGGTCTGGAACGAGATATGCCCATTGCGGGGCACGCAGTACCACCATTTGTCCAAGCCGGCGCTCACGATTTCGGGGCGACATAGCTCGGTGGTGAGCAGAATGCCGCCACCTTCTTCCAGGCGTCCGGCCAGGTTCGACATCAGCAACAATGGGTCGGTCACGTGTTCGAATACTTCGAAGCACGTCACCATGTTGAATTTCCTGGAAGGAGGCGCGCTGCAGGCCGTGAAGGGATCGAAGGTCGCTACGACGGTGAAACCTGCCTCGCGCAGCCTGCGCTCCAGGATGCCCGATCCGGACCCGTAGTCCAGGATCGCCAGATCGCGGTTCCATTTCTGGAAGTGGAAAGTCAGCGTCCTGGCGAAGTCGCTAGCGCGTTTTCCGGAATAGTCGGGGTCATGGACGAGATATTCGTCGTTGTAGATGTGCTCGGCGAAATCGGTCTCATCCCAGGCGTCGAAGTAGCGGGTGAACGTGAAACCGCATTCGGAGCACTGGTAGAAGTAGAACCGGTCTTCCGCTGTATTCCCCGATTTTTCTGCCCGCGCGGAAATCCGTTCCGCTGAATGAGGCGTCGAACAGACCGACGATTCTCGATTCGCCGCGACATATCTTGCACTCGCACGTCTTTGGCGTACGCGGGATTTCATAACGGTTATGTCGCTCGCGATCGTGCATGATTTGTCCGCCTGTCCCCGTGTTTATAGGAAAAAAACTGGGGCGGCGGCGCGGAGACTGCATCTGCGCCGTTCATGCAAAGTCGTTCTGTGGGGGGAGGGTGCCTCAGGCGTCCACGGTGAAGATCACGGCGCGGTTGGCCGCCGCCGCGCGCTCGAACAAATTCACTACGTTGCTGAACAGCGTCCAGACGTAGGCGAAATCTTCGTCGCTTAGTTCAGACCCGTAGCTTTCGCGATCGATCTCGTCGTAGCGCTCGTGCAGCGAGTCGCGCGAAATGCGCCGCGCGGCGATGGCGATTTCCTTGACCTGCGCGGCGCTGACGTATGACACCGTGTACTCGGTCTCTTCCCACGCCACGAGTTGGCGGCCGCCACAGATTAGGTGGTTGAGGGGGTATTCACCGCCCTCGTAGAGCAACTCGCCATTGCAAAAGCAGCGATGGATGGCGTCCCATGCGGTGTCGGATTCGGCCAGCCAGTTCTTGTCCCAGGCTTCTTCGATGTCGGCGATGACGTCGAGCAACGCGTCATCGTCACCTTCAGCGCCCAGCAAGCGTGCTTCCTGGTCGGCGTCGAGGGCGAAATGGATTCCCTGGTAGGTCATTCGGCGGGCTCCTGCGAAAAAGGTCTGCATTGTCTCGCGAGGCGCGCGGGCGGCCAAGCCCGACGCTCGTCCCGTTTTTCGTGCCGCATATCACGCCGACATCGCGCGATACGGGAAACCCCCGTCGCTGGGCGTTTGGCCTTTGGTTAGCCTGCAAGCACGCGCAGCGCATGCGTGCATGTATGCAGCCCCCGGGAGGTTAATAACAATGCTCAACGATATTCTCGTCAAGACTGAGGCGGGACAGCAGGAGATCCAGGATCGCAAGCTCAGGCTCACGCCGCGGCAGCGCACGCTTCTCGTGACGGTGGACGGCAAGCACACCGGTGCTCGTCTGCTCGAAACGCTGGCGCCTGCCGGCGTGACTGAAGACATGCTGATGTCCCTGATCGAACAAGGGCTCGTCGTGCCTAATAGTGGTGTCGATGGGCGCAGCGCCCCAGCGGCCGCGACGGCAGTTGCGGCGTCCGACGCGCTCAGCCGTATGGCGATCGCCGAGCCGGTGGGCGACAGCCAGCGCCTGCAGGCGCTGTATGGCGTGTTCGACGTAACGATCCGCGCCTTTGGCATGCGCGGTTTCATGCTTCAGTTGCAGCTCGAAAAGGCTTCCTCGATCGATGACTACCGAAGCCTTGCCGGTAATGTGCTTTCCGCGCTGGACAAATCGAAGGGCGAAGGCGCTGTGTCGGATTTCATGAGCCAGGTGAAACCGCTGTTGGGCGCGCTGTAAAAGCAACTGGCTGTCAGCGTCTTTCTTTGGCGTTATTTCAGGCGTGGCTGGTGGGCGAGCGCCCACGGGCGCCACCGTCTTTTGTCTTTCATATCGGTTCAACCGACCGGTTACCCCCGTTTATTGCGTTGCAGCATTGGAGCGAGGCTGCCAGAGGTCTCCTATGCTTTGACCATGGTCAGTGTTTTCCCTTGATCGCCAATGCCTGATGCGGGAAAATGCCGGGTTGATGCGCCGCACCCCCTGTGGCGCTTTCTTACTTTGGAGATATGCGATGGCTGCTAAGGACCGTATGGCCGTTCTGTCCGCGATGATGGAACAGGCTGTGATCCCCGTGTTCTATCATTCGGACGTTGAAGTTTGCATCAACGTTATCCAAGCCTGCGCCAACGGTGGCGCCAAGTGCATTGAGTTCACCAACCGCGGCGACTTCGCCTCGCATGTCTTCTACGACGTGACCCGCCACTTCACCAAGGCTGACCCGTCGGTCATCATGGGTGTTGGTTCCATCGTTGATGCCCCGACCGCTGGCATCTACATCGCCAACGGCGCCAAGTTCATCGTTGGCCCGCTGCTGAACGCCGACGTGGCCAAGGTTTGCAACCGTCGCGGCATTCCTTACAGCCCGGGTTGCGGTTCGGCCACCGAAATCGGTGACGCACAAGAACTCGGCTGCGAAATCGTCAAGGTCTTCCCGGGTTCGTCGGTTGGCGGCCCCGAGTTCGTCAAGAGCGTCATGGGCCCGATGCCCTGGACGCGCATCATGCCCACCGGCGGCGTCGAGCCGACCGAAGAGTCGCTGCGCAAGTGGTACGGCGCCGGCATCGTTGCCTGCGGTATCGGCAGCAATCTGATCACCAAGGAACTGCTCGCTGCCAAGGACTACAAGGGCATCGAGAACAAGGTTCGCGAAACCGTTCAACTCATCAAGACCATCAAGGCCGACCTGGCTGCGAAAAAGTAAGGACCGATAGAAATGGCTGAACTGAAGATCAAAACGGCGGCGGAGACCAAGTGGGACTGCGTGTCCTTCGGCGAAGTGATGCTGCGCTTCGACCCGGGCTTTGGCCGCGTGCGCAACACCCGCACCTTCCAGGTGTGGGAAGGCGGTGGCGAATACAACGTCGCCCGCGCCATGCGCAAGTGCTGGGGCAAGCGCGCCGGCGTCGTGACGGCTCTGCCGAAGAACGACCTGGGCTGGCTGGTTGAAGACTTCATCATGCAAGGCGGCGTGGACATGTCCCACGTCATCTGGCGTGACTTCGACGGCCTGGGCCGCAACACCCGCGTCGGTCTGAACTTCACGGAAAAGGGCTTCGGTCCGCGTCCGGCTCTGGGTTGTTCCGACCGTGGCCACTCGGCCGCCTCGCAGATCCGCCCGGGTGAAGTGAACTGGGAAAAGCTGTTCGGCGAAGAAGGCGTGCGTTGGTTCCAGACTGGCGGCATCTTCGCGGCGCTGGCCTCGAACACGGCTGAAGCCGTGCTGGAAGCCGTTGAAGTCGCCCAGAAGTACGGCACCGTCGTGGCCTACGACCTGAACTTCCGCGCTTCGCTGTGGAAGAGCCAGGGCGGCAAGGAAGGCGCTCAGAAGATCAACCGTGAGATCGCCAAGTACGTCAACGTGATGATCGGCAACGAAGAAGACTTCACGGCCTGCCTGGGCTTCGAAGTGGAAGGCGCGGACGAGCACCTGACCAACATCGAAACCGAAGGCTTCAAGAAGATGATCGAAACCGCGGTCAAGGCATTCCCCAACTTCAAGGTGGCTGCCACGACCCTGCGTAACGCCAAGACGGCGTCGATCAACGACTGGTCGGCCATCGTTTGGTACGACGGCCAGATCTACGAGTCGATGAAGCGCGACAACCTGGAAATCTATGACCGCGTCGGCGGCGGTGATGGCTTCGCCTCTGGCCTGGCTTACGGCTTCCTGGAAGGCAAGGGCCCGCAACTGGCCGTCGAGTACGGTGCAGCACACGGCGCGCTGGCCATGTCAACCCCGGGCGATACCTCGATGGTGCGCGTGGAAGAAGTCGAAGCAGCAATGAAGGGCAAGGGCGCTCGCGTTATCCGCTAAGCGTTTCTTCCGCTTCACGAAAAAGCCCGGTTGGCGAAAGCCTCCGGGCTTTTTTTGTTGCTTGTTGTTTGATGCATGGCAATGTTGCAACTTCTCACACCTGTCCTACACGTTGTGCCTAGCCAGAATTCAAAAGCAGGAATAGTCTGCGTCGGGTTCTGCCTTGTTGCTTTTTATCCCCCGTGTAGGTTCTATGCAACGCCATATTTCTCGCCTTGTACTTGCTCTGTCTGTGCTGGTTGGCACGTTGCCAACGTACGCACAACAGGCCGTCGCCACCATCGCCGCTCCTGCGGCGGCCAGCGCCGATGCACGCTGGGAAGACAGCATCGAGGCCTTTGAGGCCGCCGATCGCGCACATCAGCCTGAGACGGGCGGGGTGCTTTTCGTCGGCAGCTCGTCGATTCGCCTGTGGAACGATCTGGAGCAGCAGTTCAGCAATGTGCCGGGCGTCATCAAGCGGGGGTTTGGTGGTTCGACCTTGTCGGCATGCTCGTATTACGTGCAACGGCTGGTGACGCCGTACAAGCCGCGATTGGTGCTGGTGTACGCGGGCGACAACGATCTGGCCGAGGGGCGCACGCCTGAGCAGGTGGCCTACAGCTTTACGCGTTTCGTGAATGGCGTACGCGCGACGCTGCCCGACACGCGCATCGCGTACATCTCAATCAAGCCGAGCCCGGCGCGCATCGGGCTGGCTGAACCCATCCGCGAGACCAATCGCCTGATTCGTGAGTACATCTCGCACGGTCAGAACCTGGACTACGTGGATATCTACACCCCAATGCTGACTGCCGATGGATCGCCGCGCGCCGAGTTGTTCCGCTCGGACATGCTGCATCTGAACGACACCGGCTATGCGCTGTGGAAGCGCATTATCTCGGCCCACCTGCCGTAACCATCGGGCCTTGCCCGGACCCCGGGCGTGGGGCTGCAGGGTTGGTGTCGTCCAGGCGTGCCGAGATCCTGGCCACGCCATAGAGCAGGGACAAGCATCCGACCAGCAGCAGGCCGTCTGTCACGGGGCCGTGATCGAGCTGCGGGCCGACCAAGGCCAGCGCGAACAGCACGATGACCAGATGCGCGCAGTAAACCGGCAGTGAAGCCGCCCCCAGCGTTTGCAAATATCCGATGCGTGGCAGTCGGCGCAGCGCGGCACCAAAGTGCGTGACCAGAATCAGCAGGGCGCAGAAGTTCACCAGACGCATGGGCCCCAGGTGCCATTTGTCGAACAGCACGTTAACCATGTCGTCCGGCAGGACTTGACCGAAGGTGTGTCGTCCGACGAAGCCGGCTACCGCGATGACCCCGCTGACGATGACCATCCAGCGTGGAATTCCGTCCAGTGCGCTCGGTTGTGTCACCGTCAACGTTCCCATCCATAACCCCATCATCCACAGAAACTGCCAGCCAAAGGTCTCGAATGCGCCTGTTTCCTGGAACGGCACCGACAGACCCGTCACGGCCACGATTCCACCGTAGAGCGTGCGACTGATGTCGAACTGCGCTGCCAGCCACAACAGCAGGCTGCATATCAGCAGTCCCCGCCAGCCATGTTTGAGGGCGTACGTCAGCAACAGCGGGCTGATTAGCATGAACAGGACGTAGAGCGGCAGGATGTCGAGCAGCGGCGGGTTGTAGATCATCCCCAGGCCGGCCCAGAGCGCTGTATGGGGTTCTTTCAGGAAAAACGAGATGAGGTTGGTGATGGCCGGCTGCTCCACGGCAACGCCGATAGCTGCGATCGCCGTGAAAAGAAAAATCAGCAGCGCCGCCTGGCACAGATAGATCTTGATTGCCCGCCGCAAAAAGGCACTTTGCATCGCCGGCAGGCCGGCCTTGATGGCGCGGCGGCTATACACCATGCCGGCCATGAAGGCGGACAGGAAGACAAAGCCTTCGGCGGCCGAGACGAAGCCCGCTGGCTGGCCAAGCGGATCAGCAAGGCGGGTGGGCAGGTGCGTGATGGTCATCAGCACCAGCATCAGCCCTCTGAGCGCATCCAATTCGAGTCGCCGCGCCATCACTGCCTCCTTGCCGACTGGCTGTGCCTTGATGATGGGCGAGCAGGGCGTGGCCAGGTATCGGCCAAACGCCCACAGAGCTGTCGGTCAGGCTGAGATCACCTCGTTGGCCAGCGGTTCCTTGCGTTCGAAGGCGGTAACGTTGCCCAGCGTGGTCTGGGCGATGGCGTGCAATGCCTCGCGGGTCAGGAAGCCCTGGTGTGAGGTGATCAGGGCATTGGGGAAGATCATCAGGCGCGCCAGCAGATCGTCCTGCAAGGGGCGGTCGGACAGATCGTGAAAGAACACGCCTTCCTCCATTTCATAGACGTCCAGACCCACGCCGCCAACCTGTCCGCTCTTGAGGGCGTCGATCAACGCCACCGTGTCGATCAGTCCACCGCGACTGGTGTTGGCAATCACGACGCCGCGTTTGGTGCGCGCCAGCGAGTCGCGGCTGATGATGTGGTGGCTCTGGTCGGTCAGGGGCAGGTGCAGCGAGATCACGTCGGCCTGGGCCAGCACGTCGTTCAGCGAGGCGTACTGGAACCCGACTTCTTCGGCGATCTTGGGGTTTTCGTACGGATCGTAGGCCAGCAGCTTCATGCCCAGGCCTTTGGCGATGCGCATCGAGCATTGGCCAATGCGGCCTGCGCCGAGCGAACCGAAGGTCTTGCCGTGGAGGGTGAAGCCTTCAAGGCCGTCGAGCGAAAAGTTCTGCTCGCGCACACGGTTGTATGCGCGATGGGTCTTGCGCACCAGCGTCAGGATGAGCGCAAAAGTGTGTTCGGCCACGGCTTCCGGCGAATAAGCCGGCACGCGCGCCACTTTGACGCCCTCGTGCTGGGCGGCAGCGATGTCAATGCCATTGAAACCGGCCGCGCGTAGCGCCACCAGACCGACGCCGAGTTCGGCCAGGCGATGCATGACCTCCGCCGGCAGGCGGCAATTGACGAAAGGACACACAACGTCGAAGCCTTTGGCGAGCTCGACGGTCTTATCGTGCAAGCGCTCTTCAAAGAAGACCAGTTCGTGTCCAAAACTGGCGTTGGCGGCCGTGAGGGCCTGTTCATCGTAGGGGTGGGTATCGAACACTGCAATTCGCATGCTGAGAACTCCGGGCGAAGGTTCGGGGGGATTCGACTGAAATTGTGGGCCAATTCCTACTGACGGCCAACAGGACGCGTGCATAACCTTCGGAATACGGATAATGCCCGCCCGTCAGACGATTCCCGCGACCTTGTTCACGTAAAATAACAAAATCGGTAAAAATACCTATACCTACACGGTTACACTGAAACCATGAGAAAAGTCGGAATAGCACGCTTTCATGAAGGGGCGCTCCGCGTAACGAGGACAGACGGCTTTACGCTCGTCGAGATGCTCGTGGCGGTGGCAATCCTGGCGATCGTGCTCATGGTTGCCGTGCCTGACATGTCGCGCAACGTGTCGCAGACGCAGGGCGCTTCTGCATCCGATGGTCTGGTGCGAGCGGCGGCCAACGCGCGGGCGCTTGCCGTGCAATCCGGTCGGCGGACCAGCCTGCAGGTCAATACGAACAGCGAGAGCTGCGGCGGACAGGTCGCCTGGGCCATCGTGCAGGGCAGCACCGCCGTCGGTTGCTTGACGCAGGCCGACTTCGCCAAGCGCTACCGTGGCGCCACGCTGAGCGGCACGGGGACGGAAATCGTCTTCTCTCCTACCGGCATCGCCAATCAATTGACGTCCGATTTGATCTACGAGATCGCCGCAGGTTCCATTACGACACAGGTGCGCATCAATGCGGGCGGCACGACGCAGATCCTCTGAGCGCGGCTCCACCCTCATCGAGGTGCTGGTGGCCATTATCGTCCTGGCCATCGGGCTCGTGGGCGGGCTCAGATTGCAGACCGAGAGCCTGCGCCAGTCGTCCGACTCACGTTACGTCGTGGTCGCAGCGACCTATGCGCAGGACCTGATGGACCAGATTGCCTACGCACGCGGCGGTTCGTCGGCGACGTATTCGCTAACGCTTGATGCGGCCACGCCGACCAGCGGCCCGCTGCAAACGTGGGTGACCAATCTCAAGCGCGACCTGCCCAAGGCTCGCGCGTCCGTCACGTGCACTGCACCAGTTTGCACGATCGAGATCCGTTGGACGCCCCCCGGTCATGATGAGGTGAAGGCCCAGTATGCCGTTCGCACCTGAGCGCCGCACCGCTCAATCGGGTTTCACCATCGTTGAACTGATGATCGCGATGGTGCTGGGGATGATCGTCATCGGCAGCGCCGTGGCGCTGTTCGTCAATCAACGCCAGACTTCGCGGTTGGCGTCACAGATGTCCGATATCCAGAACGAAGGGCGCATTGCCATCGATGCGCTGGCCCGCGACCTGCGCGCGGCGGGGGATTTCGGGTGCTCAATGGCCGAGCCCCCGATCAACACCCTGGTGACCACCAGCGTGTTCGATTCGTCAACCGGTGGGGTGCGCGGGTATGACAAGAGCGCCACCATCGCCTCGGCGCCCGCGGGGCAGGCAGCCGCGTCCGCCGCGAACCCCGCGTCCGACATGGTTGCGCTGACTGGCATCAGCGGTGTGATGACAACGCTGACAGCCGCCACGACGTCGTCAACGTCCGACCTTAATGTGGCCGTCAACACGCCTTCGCCGAAGTCGGGAGACGTAGCCATCGTCACCGACTGCATCAATCTGTCGAAATTTCAGGTGACCGGTTATTCGACCGACTCGGACGGGAACGGCGTGGTCGCGCATGCGGTGACCAACGCCAGCGGCACGCTGGGCGGTGGCAACAGCAAAAACGATCTCGGCGCGCTGTATCCGGCTGGCGCCACGGTTGCCACGCTGGATACGCGCTGGTGGTTCGTCGGCCAGCCGACCAACAAGCCGAAGGGTCTGTATCGGGTCGATGCCAGCAGCGGGGCGAAGATCCTCATTTCACCCAAGATCGTCGATATGCGCGTGCGTTATGAAGTCGACTCCGATGCCGATGGCATTGCCGATCTTTTCGGTCAGACCGCCGCACAGGTTTCCAACTGGAAGAACGTGACCGCCGTCAGCGTCGAACTGCTCGCGCGCTCCGACCAGAACGTGCAGAACGTGACGACTTCGTATGTCTTCGGCGGACAGACGGTGACCGCGTCCGATCACGCCGCCTACTTGCCGCTGCGCCTCAACCTGGGATTGCGTAATCGATGAAATCCATTGTCATGCGCAGACAATCGCAGCGCGGTGTTGCGCTGATCATGGCGCTCGTCCTGCTTGTCATGGTGGCGCTTCTCGCCGCCGTGGGCTTTGGCACCGCTTCGATCGAATCGCGTGGTGCCGCAGGCTGGGGGGATCGGCAGCGCGCGTTCTTCCTCGCCGAAAGCGCGGCGAAAGAGGCTGAGTCAGTGATCGCCACGCTGACCACGTCGGCGGATATCGCCGCAGCCATTCGCGCCAAGGGCAACGGCTTCTATGTGCGCGCCGATGGGCACATTCCGGCTTACAACCCTTGGCCAACGGATTCGTCCGTCAAGGCCACCAAGCTCGTCGACGGCACCTCGGACGCTTATTACATGGTCGTGTTCGAAGGCTTCGCACCCGCGCTGGGCAGTCAGCTCGTGGGCAACAACGGTGCGGTGAATCTATCGATGAGCGGGCGGCCGCGTTTCACCATTTACGCCAGCGCAGGCGGGCTGCGTGGCGAGACCAACGTTGTATTGTCGATGTCGCGGGAATACTGAGGTTCTTATGTCTTACCGATTTGCACGTCGCTTCGCTGCAGCCACGCTGGCTGTCCTTCATCTCGGCGCGGCCGTTGCCCAGACCTGTTCCAGTTCAAGCAGCAGTAGCGGATCGAACGGACTCGGGTCCGTCTTCTCGGTTTTCGCCGGAGGCAGTATCACCTTCGGCAACAACGACTCGAACGGCCAGTGCAACGTGGCATTCCTCGGTGGCAACCAGTTGAACGTGACAAGTTCGAATCTGGCCATGCCGGGGACGGTAGCCAACGGCAAGACCTGCCAGAACTACTCAACCACGCCGACGACGGCAATGCAGGCAACGGGCACGACGCCGGAGCGCCGCACGCTGACGCCGTTCCCGACGTTCTCTGCCAGTACCAACTCGACGACGGAAAGCACGACGACCGTCAATCTGGCGAAGGGCGATTACAACACCGTGCTCTTGCGCAACGCCGACGGTGCAGTGGTGAACCTTGTCGATGGCACTCGCATCAAGACACTCCAGATCTACAAAGGCACGGTCGTCTTTGCGCCGGGCACGTATTACATCGAGAGCATCGACACTCAGGCGGGTTTCAACATCAAGGTGAGTGGCAGCGTCGGCGTGGTGACGTTGAACGTCAAGAACGGACTGACGCTCAATGGCGGTGTCAGCTGCGTCAATATGACGACCTGCAGCAAACCCACCAGCGTGAAGGAGGCCAGCACGTTGGGTGCGGCGCAATCCCCGGAGCGTCTGCAGATCAACATCTACACCGGCAACTTCACGCCGCAGAACAATATCTCCATCGCCGCCGGCATCTATGTCGACCAAGGCATTGCGGACTTGGCGAATGGTTCGACTTTCGTGGTGGGCGAAATCCTCGCCAGCAGCGTCAAAGTCCAGAACAACAGCAATACCTACTACTACTCCAAGGCTAGTTCGATGGGGGGAAACTCTGGAACGACGACAGAGGACCCGACCAACGGCTACTACAATCTTGCGCCGCCGGCGGTGCCACCGCGTGCCAGCGTGGGAGATTACGCATTCTTCGCCGTGCAGCGCGACGTGACTGCAAGCGGTACCGCGGGCACTTCCGGTCATCTGTTCGCCTATGGGGAGCAGGCTGATGGATCACTGGCGGGAACGGCTGCCTGGGATGCCGCAACGGTCATGACGGCGACGGACCGGAGCAACCGCATTCAAACCGTCGGCAGCACCGGTGCGCTGGTCAAACTGAAAGATGTGGATGCGGCAGCGTTCGGTGCGTCGAGTGGCAAGTTCACGACGCTGATCGCGACCATCTTCGATCCAAACTACGGTGGTGGCGCGATGCTCGCTGGTCGCGACCCGGCCTCGCTTGTCGGGCGGCCATGGCGAACCGCACCCATCATCGTGGGTGATGCCGTGCTGTTCGCAGCAGACGATGGCATTCTGTATTCGGTCGATCGCAAAACGGGCACGCTCAAATGGGGCTGGATCCCGCGCGAGTTGTTGCCGCAGACGGCCGATCCCAAGGCCATGGCGGATGCTCACCCCTGGGGACAAATCAATGTGGTGATTTCTGGCGGCGTAACCTATATCACTGGCACTGCCATGCAGGGTGCGCTGCACATGTCACTCAAACTGGACGGCGATGGCGATCTGGTTTCGGTTGCCTGGAACGACTACGTGGCCGCTGCGACATCGCCCTCATATACCTACGGCACATTTGGCGGTGCCGCGCCGTCGGGACCAGTGCGCGAGACTTCAACAGTCGCCCGGGTCGCGTACATCCGCAACAACCAACTGATCATCCGCAACGTGGATAGCAGTGGGGCGACGAGTGCGAGCACGGCGACATTGCCCACCACTGCGACGAGCAATCTTCTCTATATCGACAACTTGACCATCTACTACGGCGACAGCAACGGCAACGTACAAGTGGTGAATTCCGCCGGCTCGCAGGGCAGCAGCCCGGGCAACATGGGGCAGTCACCGGCACAGCCGATTATCAGCCTGAACGCTGGATGGCATAAAAGCGACAGCGGCACTTTCCTGATCGTGCTTGGACACACGATGAGCCGTATCACGGGATTTCAGCAGAGTGCGTCAGGCTGGGCGCGCGCTTGGTACGTCGGGGTCCAGGAGTCGTCGGCTACGGGTATCGAAGCACTGCCCGCAGGTTCGGTCATTACCGCGTCGCCGACCTTCGGCGATGAGAAGGTCACCTTCCCCTATACGATTACGACGAGCTGTGGTCAGGACGGCTACGTCTATGGGCCGATCGGGCTGGACGACGGGCTGCCGAGACTTAGTGGCGTGACTTTCCGCGGAGCCTCGGTTGGCTCGGCTGTCACGCACTACCTTGGCAGGGGCGAGGCGGTGCGCATATCTCTCGGTGTCGTCGGCGCGCGCAGCTTTGCGTTCGGCTATGCCAATGGCGGTAAGAGCAACGCCTCACCCAATACGGGTTGGGGACAGATCGAGGACACCCAGGCCAACCCCCCGGGCCGCGTGAACTGGCGCGAACTGACCAATTACTACTGAGGCACGCATGCGCACGGCATCGAAGGGTTTCACGCTGATCGAGCTGATGATTACGGTGGCGATCATCGGCATCCTCGCGGCGATCGCTTACCCGTCGTATCAGGATTACATCCGCAGCACTCACCTGGCGCAGGTGAAGGAAGCGATCATGAACACGGGTAACTCGCTGGAACGTACGCTGGTGGCGAGCAATACGTACTCGACCAGCGTGTCGCCTTCGTACAGCAACCTGTACACGTACAACTATTCGGTGGACAGCAGTTCTGCGCCGCTGGCGTATTCGCTCAGCGGTACGGACAGCAAACTGAAGGTGTGGGCGGGCATCAACTCAAAGGGCGTGCGTTGCGCGTGCAAGAAGTGCAATGCGCCCACCTTCAGCTACAGCGCAACGAGTTGCCCGACAGGTAGCGACGCTTTCTGATCGTTCGAACGCGCGAGTCATGCTCGCCGGCTCCGTCGTGTGCCATCGCGACGGAGCCTTTTTCGTTTACGAAGCGTTCACTTCGATTCGCCTTCCAGCACGAAACTTGCGCCTTCGTCCTGGGCCAGTACTTCGGTGAGCCAGGGCATGACGCCGCGCAGCGTTTCCATCAGCTTCCAGGGAGGATTGATGACGAACATGCCGCTGCCGAACATCCCCATGGCCTCGGGTGCGCGTACCGACAGGCTCACGTGCAGCCAATTGTCGACTTCGATTTCTTTCAGCTTTTGCGCAAAGCGGCGCGATTCGGGCTTCGACAGCATCGGATACCACACGGCATAAGTGCCGGTGGCAAAGCGTTGCAGGCTGTCGCGCAGCGCGGTGACAACGCGGGTGTAATCCTCAGGCAGTTCGTATGATGGGTCGATCAACGTCACCGCGCGCCGGGGCGGAGGAGGGAGTATGGCCTTCAGGCCGGCAAAACCGTCGCCTTGCGTGACGATGGTCTGGTGCGCGGCGTGGCGCAGGTTGTCGGCAAGCAGGCGTGCGTCGGAAGAGTGCAGTTCGAACAGACGCAGGCGGTCCTGCTCGCGAAGATAGTGCTGTGCGATCCACGGTGAGCCGGGGTAGGCGGACAACCGATCGCCGTTGATGGAGCGCACCGCGTCCAGATATTCGGCGACGGCGGGCGGCAGATCGGTGCGCGACCACAGACGGCTGACGCCATCCACGTGCTCGGCCAGCTTGGTCGCGTAGCCTTCGTCGAGCGCGTAAAGCCCGGCGCCTGCGTGGGTGTCGATGACCCAGAACGCCTTGTCCTTCTGGCGCATGTGCTCCAGGACTTGCACGAGAACGATGTGCTTGAGCACGTCGGCATGATTGCCGGCATGAAAGGCGTGGCGGTAGCTGAGCATGGTGATTCCGGTGGTCGCGTCATCCGGGCGTATTGCACGGATCGAAGGCGGCGATTTTACGCTGGACATGCACGTTTTCGGCGCATGGACCAGAATGCGGGCTGCGCTTTGTCGAGGGAAACGCATGGCCTGGCCCCGCACCGGACTCAAATTGTGGCTGCTCGAACGGCTCATGCCGGGCGAAATGCAGCGCACGCTATGGATCGCTGCGCTGATTGGTTTTTTCGGGGCGTTGGCGACGGTAGTGTTCCGCGAGGCCGTGGCGCTGTTCGAACGCGCGCTCTACGGCCAGCAACCTGGCCTGGTGGAAGCGGCCATGTCGCTGCCGCCTGTCGTGCGCTTGCTGGTGCCTGCGCTGGGCGGGCTGGTGGCGGGGTTCTTCCTGTTGTGGTCGCGCCGGTATGGCGTAGCGTTGGCAAGCGACTACATGGAAGCCATCTCGCTCAAGGACGGCGCACTCTCCACGCGCCAATCGCTGCTGCGTGCGGCCTCGTCGATCGTCACCATCGCGTCGGGGGCGTCGATCGGTCGCGAGGGTTCCATGGTGCAACTCTCGGCATTGGTCGGCTCGTGGATCGGCCAGTGGCGCAACATGCCGGCTCCGCGTCGTCGTCTGCTGGTCGCCTGCGGCGGTGCTGCCGGCATCACGGCGGCCTACAACGCGCCGATCGCTGGAGCGCTGTTCATTGCCGAGATCGTGTTGCGGTCCATCGCGGTCGAAAGCCTCGGGCCGTTGGTGGTGGCCTCGGTCGTTGCCAACATCACCGTGCATGGTTTTCTTGATTACGGCCCGGTCTACCACATGCCTGCCTTCGAGCAGATCAGCCGGGGCGAGATTGCCTTGCATGGTCTGTTGGGGGTCGTAGCCGGCCTGATGTCGCCGTGGTTCCTGCGGCTGCTCGAATCGTCGCGCACAGCGTTCCGCCGGCTGCCATGGCCCTTGCCGGCGCGCCTTGCACTGGGTGGGCTGATCGTCGGCCTTATCTCCGTGTGGCGACCCGAGGTCTGGGGCAATGGCTACAGCGTGGTCAACGGCATCCTTGCCAACCAGTGGATGTGGCAAGGGGTGATGCTGATCCTTGTGTGCAAAGTGTTCGCCACGGCGGCGACCACGGGCTCGGGGGCTGTAGGGGGTGTATTCACGCCGACCCTTTTCGTGGGCGCGGCGTTGGGTTTCCTGTTCGGTGAAGCAGCTCACTGCCTGTGGCCTGAGCTGGCGCCGTCGCCCGTCTTCGCGGCCATCGGCATGGCGGCTTTCCTGTCGGGCACCACCCATGCGCCGCTGACGGCGATCCTGATGATCTTTGAGATGACGGGCAGCTACGGAATCATGCTGCCGCTGATGCTGGCGTCAGTGCTCGCGTATTTCGTGTCGCGGCTGCAGCGTGAGCGTTCGGTGTACTCCGACGCACTCAAGCCGGACCGCGCCAGCGCGTTCGCCTATCAGCAGGCATCCAGCGTGCTGCGCCACGATCCGCCCATGGTGGGGACTCATGCCACGCTGGCCGAATGCGAACAGGCTTTCGTCGCTAGCCGCTGGCAACATGTGTATGTGACCGATGGCGAGGGGCGCTTTGTCGGCGCCGTGTCGCTGCATGACGTCGGGCCGCTGTTGCGCGGCGGCAGCGATCCGCAGCAACCCGTGCCCGCGAACCTGCTCTTGCGGGGCTACCCGCGCGTGCGCCCCGACATGAGTCTGGGCAGCGCGCTCGGCGTCTTTGCCAGTCACCCCGGCGAGCGTCTGCCAATGGTCGATGCCGTCGGCATGTTGCAGGGGTACGTGTCGAAGACCGATCTTCTGCTCATGCTGCAAGAGGGCGTGGCGCAGGGGTAAGGCCATCGCGCCCACCGCAACGTCATTGCGGCTTGTTGCGCGCATCGCGCAGCAAGCTGATGGCGAGCCAGCCCAGTGCGAGAGCACCAACCACCAATACACCCCATAGGGCGAATTTCTGCCACGCCGCGGCGCGTTCAGCGGGGCTTTCGGCGGTGAGCCGTTCTGGGCCGCCAAGGGTCACAGGTGCCCCGACGCTGGCCATGACGGGCTCGGCGAGCCCTGCAAAGGCATGCTCCTGCGACGGCAGTGTCGCGTTGCCTGCGGCACGCGCTCCCCAGGCGAGGATGAACGGGCCGCTGCCGCGCGCGTTGAAGATCAGTTCGCGCGGCTCGAACACGGCATACACCATCGGCACGCCATCCCAGCCGGCGCCACGTGCGACCAGCCGTATGGCCTGCGTGGTCTGGTTGAGCGGTAGATCGGGCGATACTTGCTCGGCCCCGGCCGAATTCAATCGATAGATCACGGGTGACGACACCGTCCGCCATGGCGTGGCGCTGTCGGGCCGCACGCTGATCTCCATCGGCGCGACGGAGTTCGGCTGAAGCAAGTGCACACGCAATGCTGCCGGCATGGCCGGGCGAGGCATGATGTACTCGATCTCGGTGGGCGAGACGATGCGTGACGGCAATTGCAGGGCCGGGCGTTCGATTTGGGCGATCTGCGAATGAATGCCGGTGGCTTCGGTCAGTTGGGGTGCTGCGGCGTCCAGGCGCAACATCCAGTAGCGCCAGTCACACTGGCAGGCCAGGTCAACCTCATCCACGCGCAGGTTGTCGTTGCCGGCCTTGAGGTCGGCCAGCGGAGAGGTGGTTACGCGGTCCCAATCACGCAGATCGTTGCTCCCGAACACCGTGACTTGTCCACGCCAGTTCGCCGTAGCGGGTTGCCACGCAAAATGCATGCGGGTCAGTTGCGGCCGCGTGCCGTTTTCTCCCAGTTCAAGCAGATACGTCTGCCCGTCGGCCTTGTCGCCCGTGGTGCGGTCGGGAATGGCGACTTCCACCCGGCGCTGGCCGGTCTGCACGACGATGGTGTCGCCGCGGCTCACTTGAGCGGTCATCGGTATGGCAAATAGCCGGAGCGGAACGCGCGTCTCTTGTGCCAGTTGCGCAGCAGGCCGGTCGAACCAGAAAGGCACCGCCTGCCCCTGGCTGTTGAAGACGCGTACATCGCGCAGATCGGGCCACGCCGTGCCGCCATAAAGCTGCTGTGGCAATTCCAGCCGGTACAGCGCGGCGCTGGCGTCCACGCCTTCAATACGCAGGCCTGTCGCGAAATCCTGCGGTGCGAGCGGAGCGTCCGCTGCGCCTGCCGGCGTCGTCAATGCGCACATCGCCAACAGCACCGGGGAAAAAAGTCGTTTCAACATGGGTGTTCCCATCGTGTTCATGCGGATGTCTCCGCGTCGATCGTCTTGCGCGGCGGCAGTGGCGCCACATAGCCGATCAGCAGGATCAAGAGTGCAACGCCGATGAATGCCACGGCGCGAGCCAAGCCGCCGCCGCGCGCACTATCGACGAGGAAGAGTTTGACCACCACCACTGCCAACACCCCGGCGCCGGCCATCCAGGCTGGACGGCTTGCGCGGCGCTTGGCGACCAGCATCAGCGCCAGCGCGGCGATGGTCCACACCAGGGCCAGCGTGGTCTGGATCAGGCGCGAATCCCACAGCGCGTCGCCACTCCATTCGATGCCGCCGTAATACGCCAGCGTGCGTACCAGCGCCCCGTTCAGCCACCACGCGGCGAGTACGCCGATGAGTGCCGCCGCAGGCTTGTGCCAGGTGCGCGGAGTATGGACTCGCCACAGCGCAAGCATCATCAGGCTGAACGCGGCGGCTTCTTCCAGCGGATTCACTACCGGCACGTACTGCCAGTTCGGCAATTGGCCATCGAAAAGATTGCCGATGACGAGCAGCAGGATTGCCAACGGCAGCGTCGGCGCCAGGCCTATCAGCCACCACGCGGTGGGTTGCGCTCGTACCGGCCACGCAAAGCGTTCAAGTCCGGCGACGACGAGCACTGGCACGGCCACCGCCACGAACTGGATGGCCATGCGCCATTCATCCCAGCCCCACGGCAGACGTGCAGCACGCCACATCAATTCGACGACGAAGAGGGCCAGCGCGATCCAGCACAAGGCCGCATGCATGCCACAACGGGCCAGCGGATGCGGCAGGTCGTCTTCTACGCGCCGCAGCACGAAGGCGGCACATGCCAGTGCGACCACCCAGCATCCGATTGACGTCAGCAGCGCATGGCCGATCAGCGGATGCCCGCGATCGGCGATCGTCCACGCAAGTACGCCAGCGGCTACCAGCCACAACGACCAGCCCGCATGGCGCAGCAGTCGCCAGCCCAGCTTGTGGCCGACGCGCTCCCACAGCACGGCGGACAGTCCGCTCAACGCCAGCGCGGCCAGCGGAGCGATGTCTGCATGGTGCCCGACGCGCCATGCGCCTTCGAACAGCCACCACAGCCAGCACAGTACGCCGGCTGCGCCCGCGACTACGGCGACGACGCGGCCTTCGATCCAGTCGTGCTCGCGGGTCCAAGCCCAGCCCAGGCCCAAGAGGCACAGTGCCAGCACGCCGAAGACGAGCAGCACGGTGATGGTGTCCATCGGCCATGCGAATGCCGCTGATACCGCGGCCAGCGCGACGAGCAGGCTGCCGCTCCACGCCATGCGGCGATGGCGTTGGCCGATACCGACCCAAGCCACGCCGACGCCTTCCAGCGCCCAGGCCAGCGACGTCCAGCGCGCCGACAATGCCAGCGGAATCGCCAGCGTGACGAAGCCAGCGCCCAGCGCGATGAACGATATCGCCAATCGCCGACCGGCCTCGGGCCAGCGGCGCATCAGCGTGCGCGCCAGCGGCAGATAGATCGCGCCGAGGATCAGCGCCGAGAACGCCGCACCCATCATCCAGCCTTGTTGGTGCATCAGCGCGTACTGGAACCCGAACGCCACCAGCGGCGTACCGAACACCAGCGTGCCGTCAACAAAGCGCAGCGAGCGCGTGTCATGGCGCAGGGCGGCCAGGGGCGCGAGGATGCCGAAGATGACCAGATTGAGGATCAGGAAGAGCTGGCAGCTCAGGTAGAACGCGGGCACATACGATTTGTCGGCCCACAGCGCGGCCACGCCGAAAGTGAAGACGAAACCGACCAGATTGAGCGGGCGCCAGATCTGCCACACGCTCACTGCCAGAATGCCGGCCGACAGCATGGCGTAATAGCTGAAGAGACCGATGTGACTTCCACCGCCGGTGCTCAGCAAGACGGGCGCGAGATAACCGCCGAGCGCGGCAACCACCGCAAGGCTCTGGGCACGCTGCAACACCGCCAGCGCCACGCTGGCGGCGCAAATGACAATCATCAGACCAAAGGCTGCGGACGATGGCAGCAACTGGTAGAGCCGGAACGACGCGAAGGCCGTGAGGTAGAACGCGCCCACCGCGCCGCCTTGCAGGATCAGCGCATACAGCGGCTGCTTGTGCCGTAGTCGCCAGCCGATGCCGAGCAGGCCGAGACTGAGCAGACCCGCGCCGGCCAGGCGCAGCTCTATCGGCAGCATGTCGTGATCGACCGAATACTTGAACAGATAGGCGAGCCCGAAGAACAGCAGCAACACGCCGATCTTGGCCAACGGATTGCCTCTGAACAGCCAACCAATGAGTCCACTCATCGGGTTGGCATCGCGGTGCTCACGCGGTGTCGATTCCTCAGTCTCGGCGATTTCGGCTGTGGCGGGCGGCGGCTCGACGATTGCAGCCGGTACTTCCACCGGCTGCGGCGGTGACGGAATGAGCTCTGGCGCAACGATCAGCGGCGCGGCCACCACTGGCTCGGGTGCCAGGTTGACCGGCTCGGCGGTGAATTCCGTTTGCGCCGCTTCGGCTTCGGCCTGATCGACGATGGCCGGCGCCACGGCGCCGCTGGCGATCTGGCGTTGCAGCGCGTCGAGCTGGCGGCGAGCCTCGTTGGCGCGTGACAGCGCCATGATGGCAAGGACGGGTACGACAAAGACGTAAAAGATCGCCAGTATCGCGCCCAGGGTGAATAGGCTATCCACGTGCACCCACTCCGTAATGGTCGGAGCGCGCAGTGTAGCGAGCCCCGCCCGGCATGGCATTCACCCATGCGGGCGGGGTGCGTCAGGTGTTTCTGCTTATGCGGCAGAAATAGGTGATGAAGGCGTGAGAATTAGCTGAGATCGACGCCGACGCTCTTGAGCTGCTCGACGATTTCCGGATGCAGCGGCACGCCGGCTTGCAGATTGTGGCGCGCCGCCTGCCAGCCGCGCTCGCCGGGGGCGAAGAACGGCTCGGTCACGCCGCCGTTGGCTCGCAGGTAAGCCATGTATGCCGCCACGCGCGCCTCGAACTGTTCTGTGCCGCCGAAAGCCGCGGGGTCGATGGCGATGAATATCTTGCTGGTATCGATCTCCACGCTGTTGCGACCGCCTTCGAGTTCGTAGCCAAACAGGCCATTGCCGAGCGCGGCGGTGAGCAATTCCATCATCAAGGCCAGCCCGGCGCCCTTGTGGCCGCCCATGGGCGACACCGCGCCAGACAGAATCGCCTTCGGATCGGTGGTCGGCTTGCCGGTGGCATCCACGCCCCAGCCGGCGGGCAGTTCACGGCCTTCGCGCAGCCAGGTGGTGACCTTGCCCACGGCCGCCTGGCTCATGGCGATGTCGAGCACCATCGGGTCGCCGGCTTCGCGCGGAATGCCGATGGCGATCGGGTTGTTGCCGATGACGGGCCCCTGCGAACCCCATGCCACCATGCTGTTGACGGCGTTGGTCGAGCAGATGCCGATCACGCCGGCCTGCGCTGCACGCAACGCGTAGGCGTGGGCGCGGCCCCAATGTGTGGTGCGCACGGCCACGCAGGCGCCGATGCCAAATTTACGGGCGCGGTCGATAGCCGCTTGCATGCCCATCATGGCGACCTGTCGGCCGGGGCCGTTGTCACCATCGAGCAGGCAGATCGCACCCAGGTCGCGCACCCACTTGGTGTCGGGGACGGCCTTGGCGCGGCCCTCGTCGAATGCGCGGACCAGATTGGGCAGCATGCGCACGCCGTGCGAGGGCGTCTCATGCAAGTCGGCTTCGGCCATGATCTCGGCTTCTTGCCGGGCCAGATCGGCAGGCATGCCGTGGGCCACCAGCGCGGCGGCGAGTCGTTCACACAAAACGGGGTAGGGGATGCGGAAATCCTGGTCGCTCATGGCGGCGTGCCTTTCACTGCTGTAACGGTCAAGCGGCCAAGTCTACTGCCGCTGGGCGCACGCCGACAGTGCGGATATCGCCTGCCGTGGACTCAAGTTCGCTGTTGCGTTGCCGATAAGACGATTGTCAACTTGCCGTGAGTGTGCCGCCGTGAATCATTCTCAGCCGCTGCAGGACATCCACTTCACGCAATTGTTGGCATTGAATGCCGCATTCGAGAGTGCCCGGGCCGCGCAGCCGATCGCCAGTACACCGCTGGAAACCGCGCTGCGCCTGGATAGCGGCGAACCATTCGAGGTCAACATGCTGACCTTGCTGCAGCACATGCTGGACCAGCGCAGCTAAGCTTTTCGCTACCCCAACCCCATCGCCGCCAATCCAAGCGGCCGAATAGCCGGGGCTTTTCCGCATTTATCCGGGCGGCAGTTCTTGCCGCCCCGGCAAATAATCCTGTCCATCCAGGGGCAGGATCATGGCCGAAGAAAGCGATCTCGAGAAAACAGAATCAGCGTCACCCAGACGACTGGAGCAGGCGCGCGAAGAGGGCAACGTTCCTCAATCGCGCGAACTGCAGACTTTTCTCGTCCTGATCCTCGGCGTGGGCAGCCTGTGGCTGACCAGTCAATGGATGGTCTCGCACGTGGTGCACGCCGTTCGCGACGGGCTGGTGCTGGAACGGCGCGATGCGCTCGACCCCGCCGCCATGTTGCACGCGCTGGGCAATCTGTCGTCCGACGGCCTGCTGGCGATTGCGCCGATGATGGTCGTGTTGATGATCGCCGCCGTGGCCGGCCCGCTCTCGCTGGGCGGCTTCAATCTCTCGACCAAGGCGATTTCGCCTGACTTCAGCCGCATCAATCCGCTCCAGGGCATCAAGCGCGTCTTCTCGATGCACGGCCTGGCCGAACTCATCAAGGGCGTGCTCAAGACGGCTGTCATCGGTTCCGTATCGGCGTGGGTCATCTGGCGTTACCACGACGACCTCATGGGCCTGATGAGCATGCCGCTGGATGCCGGGCTTGCGCGCACCGGCAAGGTGATCCTGACGGCAGCGCTGCTGCTTGCATCGAGCCTCGGTCTGCTCGCGTTGCTGGATGTGCCGTTCCAGTTGTGGCGCTACTACGAGCAGTTGAAGATGACCAAGGAAGAGGTCAAGCAGGAATCCAAGGAGCAGGAAGGCAATCCGCAGATCAAGGGCCGCATCCGCGCACGTCAGCGCGAGATGGCCCGTCGCCGCATGATGGACGCCGTGCCCAAGGCCGACGTGGTGGTCACCAACCCGACGCACTACGCCGTGGCGCTCAAGTACGAAGCCGGCAAGATGGGCGCGCCGACGGTGGTCGCCAAGGGGGCCGATCTGGTCGCCGCCAACATCCGCAAGCTCGCGCAGGAAAATAAGGTGCCGCTGCTCGAAGCGCCGCCCCTGGCACGCGCGCTGTTCCGCCATACCGAGATCGGCGAACAGATTCCTGCTGCTCTCTATACCGCCGTGGCCGAGGTCATGGCGTACGTGTATCAGCTCAACGAATTCATCGCCCGCGGTGGTTTGCCGCCCGAAACCCCCCATGACCTGCCGGTGCCGGCAGGCATGGATCCGCATGAAGCAACGCCTTAAAGAACCCGTCCGAGTAAATCATGGCTCAAGCTAACCAACTCGACCTTCGCCAGTTGTTCTCACCGAGCAACATCCGCCAGCTCGCCGCGCCGATCCTGGTGCTGCTCGTGCTGTCGATGATGGTGCTGCCGCTGCCGGCGTTCCTGCTCGACGTGTTCTTCACGTTCAACATCGCCATGTCGATGATCGTGCTGCTGGTGGCGATGTACACACGCCGGCCGCTCGAATTCTCGGTGTTCCCGACGGTGCTGCTGGTGACGACGCTGCTGCGTCTGTCGCTCAACGTGGCGTCCACCCGGACGGTGCTGCTGCACGGCCACAGCGGCGCGGATGCGGCGGGCAAGGTGATCGAAGCGTTCGGCCACTTCCTCGTCGGCGGCAACACGGCCGTGGGTATCGTGGTGTTCGTCATCCTGACGGTCATCAACTTCGTCGTGATCACCAAGGGCGCCGGCCGTATCGCTGAAGTGGGCGCGCGCTTCACGCTGGACGCCATGCCCGGCAAGCAGATGGCCATCGACGCCGATCTGAACGCCGGCCTCATCAATGACAAGGAAGCCAAGCAGCGCCGCTCCGACATCTCCGCCGAAGCCGACTTCTACGGCGCCATGGACGGCGCTTCGAAGTTTGTGCGCGGCGACGCGATTGCCGGCATCCTGATCCTGGTGATCAACATCGTCGGCGGGCTGATCGTCGGCGTGGCGCAGCACGACATGGAGTTCTCGCGCGCGCTCAACAATTACACGCTGCTGACCATCGGTGACGGTCTGGTCGCACAGTTGCCGGCGCTGATCATCTCGGTGGCCGCCGGTCTGGTGGTGTCGCGCGTTGGCGAAGACGTGGATATCGGTTCGCAGCTGGTGGGCCAGGTTTTCAGCAATCCGCAAGTCATGATTCTGACGGCGACCATCCTCGGCCTGCTGGGCATGATCCCCGGCATGCCGAACCTGGTGTTCCTGATGCTCGCCGGTCTGCTGGGCGCGCTGGCCTGGGTTCTCAACAAAAAGCAGCAGGCCGCCGCCGAAGTCGAGGAACCCGTTGCCGCGCCCGAGCAGGCCGCCGCCCGCGCCGAGGCGATGGAAGCGAGCTGGTCGGACGTGACCTCGGTCGATGTGCTCGGCCTGGAAGTGGGCTACCGCCTGATCCCGATGGTCGACAAGGGGCAGGACGGCGAACTCCTCAAGCGTATCCGTGGCTTGCGCAAGAAATTCGCGCAGGACATCGGCTTCCTGGCCGCGCCGGTACACATCCGCGACAACCTGGAACTCAAGCCGAACGCCTATCGCATCACCCTCAAGGGTGTGGAGATCGGGCAGGGCGAGGCCTATCCGAATCAACTCATGGCCATCAATCCGGGCCGCGTGGCGGGCAGCCTGCCGGGCACGCCGACGACCGATCCGGCCTTTGGCCTGCCGGCTGTGTGGATCGAGTCCAACCTGCGCGAACAGGCGCATGCGTTGGGCTATACGGTGGTCGATGGCAGCACCGTGGTTGCCACGCACCTGAACCACGTCATCCTCAGCCATGCATCTGATCTGCTTGGTCGCCAGGAGACCCAGCAACTGCTGGACCACATCGCCAAAGAATCGCCCAAGCTGGTCGAAGACCTCGTACCGAAGACGCTGCCGTTGCATACGCTGCAACGCGTGCTGCAGTACCTGCTGGAAGAAGGCATCGCCATCCGCGACATGCGCACCATCGTCGAAACGCTGGCCGAGCACGCCACCCGCATTCAAGACCCGCTGGAACTGGCCGGCCGCGTGCGTATCGCGCTGGGCCGCGCCATCGTGCAGCAACTCTTCCCGGGCAACAGCGAGATGCAGGTCATCGCGCTCGACCCGTCGCTGGAGCGCGTGCTGCAACAAGCCATGCACACCGGTGGCGCAGACGCCGCCATCGAGCCGGGTCTGGCCGACACGCTGCTGCGCGAATCGGCCACGGCCGCCCAGCGCCAGGAAGACCTCGGCCTGCCGGCCGTGCTGTTGGTGCCGAACGCACTGCGCTGGCTGCTGGCGCGCTTTGTGCGTCGCGCTGTACCGAACCTGAAAGTGATTGCCCATTCGGAGGTGCCTGAGTCCCGCACCATCCGTGTTACTGCCGTTGTTGGAGGCTGATTAAATGGTGGACGTGAAGAAATTCGTCGCGCGCAGCGCCCGTGAAGCGCTGGCCATGGTGAAGGCCGAACTCGGTGGCGATGCGGTCGTGCTATCCAATCGCTCGGTGCCGGACGGTGTGGAAATTGTTGCCATGCCGGCTGAAGCCATCGCCAGCTTCTCTGCCGCCGCCCAACAGGTGCGCCAGTCTCTGCCGGCACCGGCTCCGGTGGCCCGTGCTGCGGCACCGGCTCCGAGTGATGATGATTTCACCCTGACGCTGGGCCAGCACATTGCCCGCCTGGCGCGCGAACAATCCGCTGAGCCAACGCTGACGCAGCGCCCCCCGGTACATCACGATCTGCCGCCGCTGCGCCGCGCGCCGATCGACGAGCCCGCACCGCGCGCCATCGTCCAGCCGCAACGTGAAGAAGCCGCTCCCGCCGCTGCGGCCGCCGAAGCCGCCAAGCTGGCCGCGCTTGAGGCAACCAATGCCCGCTTGATGGAAGAGCTTGCCTCAATCAAGGGCATGCTCGAACGCCAACTGGCGGGATTTGCCTGGAACGAAATCACCCGCACCGCGCCGGCGCGTACGCAATTGATGGCCGAACTGCTCGAAGCAGGCTTTTCGTCGCAACTGACGCGCTCGTTGACCGAGGGCATCGTCGGCGACATGGCGGTGACCGACGCCCGCACCCATGTAAAGGCTATGCTCGATCGCAAGCTGCGCTTGCTGGCATCCGACGCTGACATCATCGATCGCGGTGGCGTGTACGCCATCGTCGGCCCGACCGGCGTGGGCAAGACCACCACGACGGCCAAGCTGGCCGCACGTTGCGTGGTGCGCCACGGCGCAGACAAGGTGGCGCTGATCACCACCGACGGTTACCGGATTGGCGCGCACGAACAACTGCGCATATACGGCCGCATTCTTGGCGTGCAAGTGTGCGTGGTGCGCGATGCCGCCGATCTGCGCCAGACGCTGGCCGATCTGCGCGGCAAGCACATGGTGCTGATCGATACCATCGGCATGGGTCAGCGCGACAAGATGGTCATGGAGCAAGCCGCGATGCTGGCTTCCGCCGGCAACGTACGCCGCCTGCTGTGCCTGAACGCCACGGTGCGCGGCGATACGCTCGACGAGATCATCCGCGCCTATGACGCGCCCAATCTCGCGGGTTGCATCATCACCAAGCTGGATGAGGCCGCCACCATTGCCCCGGCCATCGATGCGGCCGTGCGCAACGAACTGGGCGTGTTCTACGTATCCACCGGCCAGCGCGTGCCGGAAGACCTGCACCTGCCTAACCGCAGTTATGTGATTCACCGCGCCTTGCGCGAAGTGCCTGCCAAGTCGGCGCACAAGCTGGATGTTGCAGAGGCCGGACTGATCATGTCTGCGCCCGCATCGCCGGTGCCCCGCGCATGATGGCCGGATACGATCAGGCCGCCGGGCTGCGGCGCATGTTCGGCGGGCAGGGGCGCTCGCTGGCGGTGCTGACCTGCGGCGCAGGCGCCGCGCGTTGGCTGGCCGCACAGTTGCGTGCGCGGGCAGGGGCGGGGCAGCGGTTGCTGGTGCTGGAAGAATGCAGTGCTTTCGGCAACCTGGCCGATCACCTCGGCACGGCGCCGCGATTCGATCTGCAGCAAGTGATCGAAGGCCACGTGCCGTTGGTGCAAGCCCTGGTCCGCGACGACGCGCTGATGTTGCTGCCGGTGGCGCGTGCGGCCCGGCTGGTGGGGCGCGAACGGGTGCTTGGGCGGCGTGTGGTCGATGCCCTGCGTACGCTGCAATTCGAAGCCGACGAAACCATCGTGCATGCCGATGCGGCGGCCGTTTCGCCGCTGTTGCGCGCGGCCGGCGGCTGCCTGTTGGTGGCCGAGTCGCGCGTCGAATCGATCACTGCTGCGTACGCAGCCCTAAAGAAACTGAAGGGAATTGCCGATATCGGCAGTATTGCGCTCACCTTGAGTGGGCAAACGACATTTGAATCACGCGAGCTGGCAGCCAATTTCCAGGCGCTGGCATGGCGTCAGTTGGGTATTGAAGTGCGCTGCGTCGATCACGTCGGTCAGGCGCTGCCGTCGGGTGCCGGCGGCTTTGTCGACCGCCTTCGCGACCTGGCCTGTGGGTTGGCCGCGAGCCCCGCCACGAACGCTGCGTGGGCATGATTGACCCGAATACTCCGCGCTTATCCGCGCAATGCAAGGACAACGCTCCCCGCACAATGCAGGCATGGGAGCACGTATCAACCGTGTTGCTCCATCCTCCTGCTGCTTGTGATTGGCCCTGGCCAATGAGAGACAACGATGTATAACGCCGCCGGAACACTGGATCGGGATCAGCTCATTACGCGCTATGCGCCGCTGGTCAAACGGATCGCCTATCACTTGATGGCCAAGCTGCCTGCCAGCGTGCAGGTCGAGGACATCATCCAGAACGGCATGCTGGGCCTGCTCGATGCGGTCGGTCGCTATGAAGAAGGCCTGGGCGCCCAGTTTGAGACCTACGCCGTGCAGCGTATCCGGGGCGCCATGCTCGACGGCCTGCGCGAGAACGACTGGTTGCCCGCGCAGCCTGCGACGCGAAATGCGCCGCATCGAAACCGCCATCCACACGCTGGAACAGCAAAACGGCCGCCAGCCGACCGAACGCGAACTGGCACAGTCGCTTGGCATGGAACTGGCCGACTACCAAAAGATGCTGCAGGAGGCGCGCGGCTATCAGCTGGTGTACTTCGAGGATTTTGGCGACGAAGAAGACGAGGACTTCCTTGAACGCCACATCGTGGGCGAGAGCAACGATCCGCTGGATCTGCTCGAAGACCACAACATGCGCACGGTGCTCATTCAGGCCATCGAAGACCTGCCCGAGCGCGAAAAAATGGTGATGGGCCTGTATTACGAAGAAGACCTCAACCTGCGCGAGATCGGCGAGGTGCTGGGCGTGTCGGAGTCGCGCGTGTGCCAACTGCATAGCCAGGCCATCGCGCGACTGCGCTCGCGTATTACCACCGGCCGCGATGCGGGGCCGGGAAGCGGCAAGCGGGGGAAGCGGGCGAAGGCGGCGTAGGCGAATCGCGCCTGCGCGCCGGATACGGGGCCCGCAGCAAACTTGGAAGGGATGCACGGATAAATGGATTTCATCAGTCTGGCCGGCCTGCTTCTGGGCCTTGCAGCCATCGTGCTGGGGCACCTGTTCGAAGGGGGGCATCTGTCGTCGTTGGTCCAGCCGACGGCGTTTTTCATCGTCATCGGTGGGACTGTCGGCGCGGTGATGCTGCAAAGCCCTTGGCATACTTTCCGTCAAGGCGTAGGCATGACCAGCTGGGTGTTCAGTCCGCCCGCGCCGCCGTCTGATGGACTCATCTCTGAAATCGTCAGTTGGAGTTCCACCGCCCGCAAGGAAGGTCTGCTCGCACTCGAAAACAAGATCAGCAATCTGGCCGACCCGTTCATGCGCAAGGGCTTGCAGTTGCTGGTGGATGGCGTTGAGCCCGAACGTCTGCGCGAAGTGATGGAAGTCGAAATCGGCGCCTGGGAACAAGAAATGAAGCAGGCGGCGAAGATATGGGACGCCGCGGGCGGCTATGCACCCACTATCGGCATCATCGGCGCGGTGATGGGGCTGATCCATGTGATGGAGAACCTCTCCGATCCGAGCAAGCTTGGTGCGGGTATTGCGGTGGCATTCGTTGCCACGATCTATGGCGTGGGCAGTGCGAACCTGATCTTCCTGCCGGTCGGTAAGAAGCTGTCGGCGAGCATCGCGCGGCTGGTGTTGACGCGCGAAATGGTGCTGGACGGTCTGGTGGGCATTGCCCACGGAGACAATCCGCGCATCATCGAAAGCCGGCTGCAGGGCTATCTGAGCCAGTCGGCGCGGCGCGCCCAGCGTTGATTCATCGTGGTAAGCCGGGCGCGATATGCCGCCCGGATGTCTGCACGGCATTTGCGATAGGTCTCAAATGATGATTGACGGATTTGGCATAGTCGCCCGTCCAATAATCTGACAGGCTGCGTCCGAGCAGCCGAATCGAGACTACGCATGCTTTCGACGACTGCCAGTACGCCGCTTACCGTCACCTTCCTTTTCTACATCCTTGGCATGGTCGCGATCGGCTTCATCGCCTATCGCTACACCAGCAATCTTTCCGACTACATCCTTGGCGGGCGACGGCTCGGCGCTTTCGTCGTGGCGCTGTCGGCGGGCGCGTCAGACATGAGCGGCTGGCTGCTCATGGGGCTGCCGGGTGCGGTGTTCTTGCACGGCGTGTCCGAATCGTGGATCGCCATCGGGCTGACCATCGGCGCATGGTGCAACTGGAAGTGGGTGGCGGGGCGCCTGCGGGTCTACACCGAACGGGCCAACAACTCGCTGACCTTGCCCGACTACTTTACCTACCGGTTCGAGGACAAGAGTCGTCTGCTGCGGGTGATCTCGGCGGTCATCATCCTGCTGTTCTTCGCCGTGTATTGCGCTTCGGGCGTGGTCGCAGGCGCTCGCCTGTTCGAGAGCACGTTCGGCATCCCGTATGCCACGGCGATGTGGGTAGGCGCGCTGGCGACGATTCTGTATACGCTGGTCGGCGGGTTCCTGGCGGTGAGCTGGACCGACACCGTGCAGGCCAGCCTGATGATCGGCGCATTGGTGGTCACGCCGCTGGTGGTGATCTTCCTGTCAGGCGGCGTGGGCGAGAGCACGGCCATCATCCATCGGCTGGACCCGTCGTTCTTCGACATGGGCAAGGGCGGTTCGGTCGTCGGAGTCGTGTCGCTGCTGGCCTGGGGGTTGGGCTATTTCGGCCAGCCGCACATCCTGGCGCGCTTCATGTCGGCATCGAGCTACAAGGCGATTGCGCCGGCTCGCCGTATCAGCATGACCTGGATGGTGCTGTGCTTGGCCGGTGCGGTAGCGGTCGGCTTCTTCGGCATTGCGTATTTTGCCCAACACCCGGAACTGGCCGGGCCGGTCACGCAGCAGCCTGAGCGTGTCTTCATCCTGCTGTCGCAATTGCTGTTCAACCCGTGGATTGCAGGCGTGCTGCTGTCGGCGATCCTGGCCGCCATCATGAGTACGCTCAGCTGCCAGTTGCTGGTGTGTTCCAGCGCGCTGACCGAGGACTTCTACAAGGCCTTCCTGCGTCGCAACGCCGGCCAGGCCGAGCTGGTGTGGGTGGGGCGCATCACCGTGCTGCTGGTGTCGTTGCTCGCCATCGCCCTTGCGCGCAATCCAGAAAATTCAGTGCTGGAGTTGGTTTCCTACGCCTGGGGCGGCTTTGGCGCGGCGTTCGGGCCGGTGGTGGTCATTTCGTTGTTGTGGCGCCGCATGACGCGCAACGGCGCGCTGGCTGGCATGCTGGTTGGCGCCCTGACCGTGGTTGTGTGGAAGCAGGGCAGCATCTTGGGCGTGCAGATCGTCCCTGCGGCGTGGCAGTCGCTGTACGAGATTCTGCCGGGGGCGTTGCTGGGTGCGGCGGCCATCTTTGTGGTCAGTCTCATGGGCAAGGCGCCGTCGCGCGAAATTCTGGCGACTTTCGACGCCGTGGATGCCGAAATCGACGCATATCAGCGCAGTTGAGCGGCGTTGGGCGGAGCAGGTGCCGTCCTGCCCGCCAGTCTTTGCCCTGAAGACCGACGGGGGGCGGCACCGGGTGATATCATTCGCGGCGAAAAAACAGCCGACTTCCCGACCCGCTCCCGAACGTGCGCCTGTCCAAGCTTAAACTCGCCGGCTTCAAGTCCTTCGTCGATCCGACCACCATCCTGGCGCCCGGCCAACTGGTGGGGATCGTTGGGCCCAATGGCTGCGGCAAGTCGAACGTGATCGACGCCGTACGCTGGGTGCTGGGCGAGTCGCGCGCCTCGGCGCTGCGCGGCGAGTCGATGCAGGACGTCATCTTCAACGGTTCCACCACCCGCAAGCCCGTGCAGCGGGCCAGCGTGGAGCTGATCTTCGACAACGCCGAAGGGCGCGCGGCCGGACAGTGGTCGCAGTACGCCGAAATCGCCGTCAAGCGCGTGGTCGACCGGGCTGGCGGCTCGGACTACTTCATCAATAACGTCCGCGTGCGCCGCAAGGACGTGATCGACCTTTTCCTCGGCACCGGCCTGGGCCCGCGTGCCTACGCGATCATCGAGCAAGGCATGATCTCGCGCGTCATCGAGGCCCGGCCTGAAGACGTGCGCGCCTTCCTCGAAGAAGCCGCCGGCATCACCAAGTACAAGGAACGCCGCCGCGAGACCGAAGGGCGGCTGGCCGATGCGCGCGACAATCTGGCGCGTATCGAAGACATTCGCGCCGAACTCGGCAGCCAGATCGACAGACTCGCCGCGCAGGCCGAAGTGGCGCGCACCTACAAGGAACTGGCCGATTCGCTCAACGAACGTCAGCGCCTGCTGTGGGTGTTCAAGCGCGAAAGCGCCGCGACCGAAAAGGCCCGCAACGCAGAGGGCATTGCCACCAGCGGAACCACGCTCGAAGCCGAAACCGAGCGCCTGCGCATTCTCGAAGACCAATTGCTCGTGGCGCGCGAACGCCACACACGTCTATCGGACGTTGTGGGCGTGGCGCAGGGCGATCTTTACGCTATCTCTGCCGAAGTCTCGCGCATCGAGAACGAACTGAAGAGCCTGCGCGACACGCGTTCGCGCCTGTCGCAGCGCATCGACCAGCTCACCATGTCCGAAGCCCAGTGGCGCGAACGCTCCACTCAACTGGCGACGGAGCGCGAACGTTGGGCCGAACTGCGCGAAGTCGCCACCGTGCGGCTGGAACAGGCGCAGGACGAGCTTGCCATCGCGCAAGAAGCCTTGCCCGAAGTCGAAGACACGTACCGCCGCGCGCAGGAAGAGCAGGACCGCCTGCGCCGCGAACTGGCCCAGGCCGAGCAGCAGATGCGCGTGGACGACACGCGTCGTCAGGCCAGCCTGCGTGCCATTGAAGCATTGACTGCCCGCCGCCAGCGGCTGGAGGCCGATCTGGCACAACTGCCGACGGCCGATCCGGGCGACGCTGAGGCGATCGAGCTGGCCGTGGAGACGCTTGCCGGCCAACTGGAAGACGCCGAAGCCGAGCAAACCGCCCAGCAAGGTGTGCACATCCAGTCGCAGGGCGCCTTGCGTGCCGCCCAAGAGGCCGAACGCCGCGCCGCACGTGCCGTGACAGAAAAGCGCGCTCGTCTCGACGCGCTCGAAGCCCTTCAGGCAAAGCTGCGAGACGCTGGCGACATGGGCGCGTGGCTGCGCGAAGCCGGACTGTCGGACCTGCAACCGTTGTGGCAGCACATCACCGTCGATGCAGGTTGGGAGCTCGCGCTCGAAGCCGTCTTGCGCGAACGACTCGCCGCGCGCGGACCGTTGGCACGGATGCCGGAATCCATCCACGGCAAGTCCGTCCCGTCGACAGTCGTACTGACGCGCGAAGGAGCGCCGGCGCCGGCTCAACGGCCAGCATTTGCCGGCACGCCGCTCGTGTCGCGTCTGCGCTGCGCAAATGCCGCCGCTGCGGGCATCCTCGAACACTGGTTGGCTGGCGCATACGCGGTCGACGACATCCAGCCGTGGACCGATAGGGCAGCGCAACTACCTGACGATGTCGTGCTGGTGGCGCAGAACGGCGCTGTGCTGAGCGCCCGCGAGCTGACCTTGTTCGCTCCGGATGCACGCACCCACGGCGCACTGGAGCGCCAGCGCGAAATCGAATCACTGAGTGCCGAACTCGCCACACTCGAAGAAGAACAAGCGGCTTGCGCCGAGCGCGCAACCGAAGCCGAAGAGGCTCTCGCCGCAGCGGCCAATGCGCTGACGACGGTACGCGGTCGCATCGGCCAGTTGCAGCAGCAAATGCATGCCGCGCAGCTGGAAGTCGTCCGTGTGCAGCAGGAGAAGGCCCGCTTCGAGGAACGTCGAGCGCAGTTGCGCCGCGAAGGCGACGAAATCAGCATCGCTGAAGAGACGGAAAACAACCATCTCATGGAGGCCGAAGCCGGCCGTGAATTGCATCAGCAACGGGCGGACGAGCTTGCCGAGCGCTTGCATGCTGCGCAACAGACGGTGGCGCAGGGCGAGCAGGCGCAACGCGCGCAGCGCGAGCACGTGCAGGCCTTTTTGCGCGCCGTGCAGGAGGCCGAATTCTCCCTGCGTGAATGCGCGGGCAAGCTCGACGACATCAGCCGCAACGACACGCTGACGGCCGAACAGATCTCGCGCGGTGAAGTGGAACTCGCCCAGCTCATCGCCGAGCGCGACGGCCTGGATGAAGAGACGCTGCAAGTCAGCCTGTTGACCGCCCTCGATCTGCGTGATTCGCGCGAAGCCGCGCTGGCTGCGCGCCGAGACGAAATGGAGCGCGCCAGCAACACGCTGCGCGAGCAAGACGCCGAACGCCTGCGCTGCGAGCGCGCGCTCGATCCTTTGCGCGAACAGCTCAATGCGCTGCGACTCGCGCATCAGGCGGCCGAACTGGCACACCAGCAGGCCTGTGAGCGCCTGGAAGAAATGCAGGCGAGCGACGCGCAGTACGCGCCAGAAGAACTCGCACAGGTCAAGGAACTGACCCTGACGCGCGAAGTCGCACGTATCAATCGCGAGATCGGCGAACTGGGCGCGGTGAACCTTGCGGCACTGAGCGAACTGACCACTGCCACAGAGCGCAAGGGCTTCCTCGATGCGCAGAACGACGACCTGACGCAAGCCATCGAAACGCTCGAAGACGCGATCCGCCGTATTGATCGCGAGACGCGCGAACAATTGATGGAAACGTACAATACGGTCAATCGTCACTTCGGCGAACTGTTCCCGCGCCTGTTCGGTGGCGGTGAAGCCGAACTGCTGCTGACGGGCGACGAGATCCTCGACGCTGGCGTGCAAATCATCGCGCGCCCGCCGGGGAAGAAGAATTCATCGATCCACCTGTTGTCGGGCGGCGAGAAAGCGCTGACCGCCATCGCGCTGGTGTTTTCGATGTTCCAGCTCAACCCCGCGCCGTTCTGCATGCTCGACGAGGTCGACGCGCCGCTGGACGACGCCAACACCGAACGCTACTGCGAGATGGTCAAGCACATGTCGTCGGTGACGCAGTTCGTATTCATCAGTCATAGCAAGATCACCATGGAAATGGCGCAGCAACTGATCGGCGTGACCATGCAGGAACAAGGTGTGTCGCGAGTCGTCGAAGTCGACATGGATGAGGCGCTGCGCCTGGCGCAGCCCGAGGCGGCTTGACGGCGGCGCAGCACGATCGGCGGCGCAGACCCCCGGAACGATCCCGGCCAACATAACGAATTCGCATACAAAACATGGCAGGCAACGAACTTCAATACGCATTGATCGGCAGCGGCGCAGCGCTTGTTGTCGCGCTGGTCGGCTACAACATCTGGCAGGAACGCCGCGCACGGCGCCATGCCGAACAGGCTTTCCGCTCCATGCACCGCGACGTGCTGCTCGACGAAGAGCGCGAAGAGGCGATTCCGCCCGCGCCGGGCGGCCGCATGGAGCCTTCGCTTCCGACCGATCCGGTACCTGAGGCGCGCATCGAGCCGCGCATCGATCCGGCGCCGGCCACCTCGGCCGCCGCAGCGGTATCGCAACCGGCGATGCGCGCGCAGGAACCGGTATTGCCGTGGGAGCTCAAGGCGATCGATTGCGTGGTGCCGGTCGAGGCGCCGGCGGGCGTATCGGCTTCGTCGTTGTTCGTCGCCCAGCAATCGACGCTGGCTGGCGTGGCCCGTCGCCTGGCGTGGTATGGCTGGGATGACGCCGACAACAACTGGATTGCGTTGGACGCTCGTACGCCGGGCAGCGTGACACGTGCCTGCGCATCGCTGCAGTTGGTTGATCGTCGTGGCCGCGTAAGCGAAGCCGAACTGGAACGCTTCTACGACCAGATTCAGTTGCTGTGCGACCAGTTTCTGGCCGTTCCGCGCTTGCCGGCGCGCAATGAGGTTCTTACCCGCGCCGGACAGTTGGATCAGTTCGCGTCCGAGTGCGACATCCAGATCGCCATCAACGTCGTGGCGACCAAGGCTGCCTTTGCCGGCACCAAGTTGCGTGGGCTGGCCGAGGCGGCTGGCCTGGTGCTGCTGACCGACGGTCATTATCACTTCCGCGACGAGACCGAACGGACGTTGTTCACGCTGTCCAACCAGGAAGCCGCACCGTTGTCCGTTGAACAGTTGCGCTACCTGCACACCCATGGTTTGACGCTGATGATCGACGTGCCGCGCGTGGCCCGCCCGGCACAGGCTTTCGACAAGATGATCGCCTTCGCGCATCACCTTGCCGAAGCGCTCGAAGGTGCGGTGGTCGATGACAACCGCACGCCGCTGTCCGACCGTTCCGTGGGCCTCATCCGCGAGCAGATCGGCCAGTTTGCGCAGCACATGGAAGAGCAGGCCATCCCGGCGGGTGGCGACGTCGCGCGTCGGTTGTTCGCCTGAGCCTCGCATGACCCAATCTGAACAACATGCGTTCGAGCTGCGTGAGCAGCTCGAACGGTATGCGTACGCCTACTACGTGCTCGATGCGCCCGAAGTGCCGGACGCCGAATACGACCGCCTGTTTCGCGAACTGGAAGCCATCGAGCGCGAACACCCGGAACTCCAGACCCCCGATTCGCCGACGCAACGCGTAGGCGGGGCTCCCCGCGAAGGCTTTGTGCAGGTGACGCACAAGGTGCCGATGCTGTCGCTGGGCAACGCCTTCACCGATGAAGACATCGAGGCCTTCGATCGACGTTGCCGCGAGACGCTGGATGCTGCCAGCGTCGAATATGCAACCGAGCCCAAGTTCGATGGTCTGGCGATCAGCCTGCACTACGAGAACGGTTATTTCGTGCAAGGCGCGACCCGTGGTGACGGTTTCACCGGCGAAGACGTCACCGCCAATCTGCGTACCGTAGGCAATGTTCCGTTGCGACTGCGTGGCAAAAACGCGCCCGCCGTACTCGAGGTGCGCGGCGAAGTGCTCATGCTCCGGCGCGACTTCGATGCGCTGAATGAACGTCAGCTCGCAGCTGGCGACAAGCTGTTCGTGAACCCGCGCAATGCGGCTGCGGGCAGTCTGCGCCAGCTCGATCCGCGCATGACGGCCAAACGGCCGCTGCGTTTTTTTGCGTACAGCCTTGCACAGGTCGACGGCGTGCCGATGCCGGCAACGCATGCGGAATCGCTCGCCTTGCTGGCGACTTGGGGTTTTTCGGTGACCGATCTGCGCGCCGTCGTGCGTGGCGCTGAAGGACTGCTCGGCTACTACCGCGAAGTTGGCGAACGGCGCGCGTCGCTGCCGTTCGACATCGACGGTGTGGTCTATAAGGTCAACGCTCTGGCGCAGCAGGCCGAATTGGGCTTCGTGTCGCGCGCGCCGCGTTTCGCCGTCGCGCATAAGTACCCCGCGCAAGAAGAAATGACCGAACTGCTCGATATCGAAGTGCAGGTCGGTCGTACCGGTGCGATCACGCCGGTTGCACGCCTCAAGCCGGTATTCGTTGGCGGCGTCACCGTCACGAATGCCACGCTGCACAACGAAGATGAAGTTCGCCGCAAGGATCTGCGCATCGGCGACACGGTGATCGTACGCCGTGCGGGCGACGTGATCCCCGAAGTCGTTGCCCCCGTGCTGGAGCGTCGCAAGCCGACGGTGCGCGAGTTCGTCATGCCGACGCAATGCCCGGTCTGCGGTAGCCACATCGTCCGCGAAGAGGGCGAGGCGGTGGCGCGGTGTTCTGGCGGATTGGTGTGTGGTGCACAGCGTAAGGCCGCGATCATCCACTTCGCCGGCCGTCGCATGATGGACATCGATGGCCTGGGTGATCGCTACATCGAATCGTTGGTCAACTTCGGCTATGTCAATCGCATTGCCGATCTGTATTCGCTCAAACTTGAAGACCTGCTTGAGATGAAACGCCGCGCCGACGAGCGCGACGGCATCACGCCCGAGACGGTGCAGCAAGGCAAGATCGCCACCAAGTGGGCCGAGAACATCATCGACGCGATCGCGGCCAGCAAGCATCCGCCCCTGGCGCGAATGCTGTTTGCGTTGGGTATCCGCCACGTTGGCGAGTTCGAACCGGCAAGACGCTGGCCGATTGGCTGGGCTCGCTGGAATTCGTACGCCGTGCACCGCGCGCAGTGTTTGCGGTGCTGCCGGACATCGGCGGCGTGGTCGCCGAGTCGCTGCACGAATTTTTCATCGAACCGAACAACGAGCGGGTGCTGGATGAACTGGTCCGGGCCGGCGTAAGTGCGTCGGACGAGCACCCGCCGTCGGCCAAGCTGGCTCAGCGCATCGCGTTGCCAGAGTTGCTCGCCAGCCTTGGCATTCCGAAGTTGACCGCGACACGCGCGCAGCAGCTCGCGGGGCAGGTGAAGAGCCTGACTGATCTGGCGGACCTCACGCCCATCGAGCGTGCAGCCCTCGATTTGCCGGCCGACGTTTCTTCAGCGTTGGCGGAATGGCTGTCGCATGATCAGAACATTGCCCAGATCAAGGCGCTCGACGGATATTGCGCTACCCTCCTTGCGGCCGCGCCAAGCCAAGATTCTGACATCACGTTGCCGCTGGCGGATAAGACGTTCGTCTTGACCGGCACACTGCCCTCGCTTTCGCGCGACGAGGCTTCGGCCATGATCGAGGCGGCCGGCGGCAAAGTGTCGGGTTCGGTATCGAAGAAGACACATTACGTGGTGGCCGGCGCCGAAGCCGGCTCCAAGCTGGAAAAGGCGCAGCAGTTGGGTATCACCGTGCTGGACGAGGAGGGGCTGCGTGCCTTGCTGACGCAGGGCGCGTGAGGCCGCGCCACACGAATAACGACACAGGAGAGAACGAAGATCATGAAGAAGGTACGCAAGGCAGTCTTCCCGGTGGCGGGGCTGGGGACTCGATTCCTGCCGGCCACCAAGGCCAACCCGAAGGAAATGCTGCCGATCGTCAACAAGCCTCTCATCCAGTACGCGGTGGAAGAAGCCGCTGCGGCGGGCATCACCGACATGATCTTCGTCACCGGCCGTACCAAGCGTGCGATCGAGGACCATTTCGACAAGGCGTACGAAATGGAGACCGAACTCGAAATGCGCGGCAAGAAAGAACTGCTTGCTGCCGTGCAGGACACCATTCCGCCGGGCATCAACTGCATCTACGTGCGTCAGGCCGAAGCGCTTGGCCTGGGCCACGCCGTGCTGTGTGCCGCACCGGTGGTGGGCGAGGAGCCTTTTGCCGTGCTGCTGGCAGACGATCTGCTCGATGGCGATGGTTTCAAGCCCGTCATGCAGCAGATGACTGAACTGTATGAGCAGACCGGCTCGTCGGTGCTGGGCGTGATGGAAGTGCCGCGCGAGAACACGCGCCAGTACGGCATCGTCAGCACCACAGAGCCTTCTGGCAAGACGCTGCCGATCACGGGCATCGTCGAAAAGCCGAAACCCGAAGAAGCACCGTCGACCCGCGCCGTGGTCGGCCGTTACGTGTTGAGCGGGCGCATCTTTCATCACCTGCGCAACATTAAGCCGGGTGCAGGCGGTGAGCTGCAACTGACTGACGGGATCGCCTCCTTGCTCAAGGAAGAAGAAGTCCTGTCCTACGTTTTTGATGGCGTGCGCTACGACTGCGGTTCCAAGATCGGTTATCTGCAGGCCACCATCGAGCTGGGTTTGAAGCATCCCGACGTGGGCGCGGCTTTCGCCCAATACCTCGCATCGCGCAAGGACTGAGCAGCATGCGTATTGCCATCTTTTGCGGATCGAGCCTTGGGGCGGATGCGCGCTTCGAAGATTCGGCCCGCGAAGTGGCGGCACGTCTTGCCCGTGACGGACACAGCGTGGTCTATGGCGGCGGCAAGGTCGGCCTGATGGGCGTGGTCGCCGATGCGGCGCTGGCTGCCGGCGGCGAAGTCATCGGTGTGATCCCGCGCCATCTGCAGCAGCGCGAGCTCGCGCACCACGGTTTGTCGAGCCTGTACGTGGTCGATTCGATGCATGCCCGCAAGGCGCAGATGGCTGAGCTGGCGGACGCCTTCATCGCGTTGCCCGGCGGCGCCGGCACGCTCGAAGAGATCTTTGAAGTCTGGACCTGGGCGCAATTGGGCCTGCATGGCAAACCCTGCGCGTTCCTCAACGTGGCCGGGTATTACGATGCCATTTCGCAATTTGTCAACCATGCTGTAGAGCAGCGTTTTCTGCGTGCCGAGTACCGCGACATGCTCGTGATCGGTCAGAGCATCGACCAACTGCTCGACGCGTTTGCCCGCTATCGCGCACCGCAGGCCAAATGGCACGGCGCGGCCAGCCCCGAAACACTCGACGTGCTGGGCTGGATCAGCATTCGCGATCGCCGGCTGCTGACGGTGCGCTCGCGCGGCAAGGAGCATTTCTTTATCCCCGGCGGCAAGCGTGAAGCCGGGGAGAGCGACTGGCAGGCGCTTGAACGTGAGGTGCGTGAAGAGGTTGGCGTGCAACTGGTGCGCGAGACCGCGGTGCACGTCATGACTGCAGAAGACAGCGCCGTTGGGCAAGCCCGGCCGATGCGCGTGACGATGAGCTGCTACATGGCAGCCGGGCAAGGCGAGCCGCAGCCGGCCGCCGAGATTGAAGATATGGCCTGGGTGAGGGCGGCGGATGCGCCGCGTTGCGCCCCGGCGGCACGGCAGGTGCTGGCGTGGCTTGCCGGTCGTGGCCTGATCGACTGAATTGAATAACCGCCGCCCATACCGGAGATCCCGTGCGGCGGCCCAATCGAGTACACAAGGAAGAACGATGAACGAAAACGTGCATGTCATCACCCATCCGCTGGTCCAGCACAAGCTGACCGTGGCGCGCAGCGAAGACACCACCACCGATAACTTTCGCCGGCTGGTGCGTGAAATCGCCCAGATGATGGCCTACGAGATCACGCGCGATCTTCCTACCGAACTCATCACCATCAAGACGCCGGTGGCGACATGCCAGGCGCCCGTCATCAGCGGCAAGAAGCTGTGCCTGGTGTCGATCCTGCGCGCCGGTACCGGCATGCTCGACGGCATGATCGACTTGCTGCCCAACGCGCGCATCGGTCACATCGGCCTGTACCGCGATCCGGAAACGCTCAAGGCCATCGAGTATTACTTCAAGGTGCCGGACGATATCCAGGATCGCCTCGTGATCGTGCTCGATCCGATGTTGGCCACCGGCAACTCGGCCGCTGCCGCGCTTGCCCACCTGAAGGGCGCCGGCATCACGTCCCTGCGCCTGGCTTGTATCCTCGCAGCCCCCGAAGGCCTGGCCGCGGTGCAGGCCGAGCATCCGGACGTGCCGATCTGGGTTGCCGCTGTGGACGAACGCCTGAACGAACACGGTTATATCGTGCCGGGCCTGGGTGACGCGGGCGACCGTATCTTCGGGACGAAGTAATCCGCCGGCCGGTAAATCCGGCAAGCATGAAGTGAAGACCGCCGGAGGCCGTGTGCCTCTGGCGGTTTTTTTTCGTCCGGCGAGCAAGGCCGTGTCGGCGGCGTTGCCGATATCCACCGTCGGCACGCACGCCCCGGTTCAAGGGCCAACCGGCGATTGGCCTAGCGTTGGCGCCCATCGTCCGCTTCATGCGCACCGCATGCGGGCCGACGCATGGAGGCAAATTCTTCAATGTCGGGTAGATACCGGTTACCAAGACGTCATATCACGCGATTGTGCATATATCGTGCAGACATCTGTAAGAAAACGCTTACGTTTGTGCACGGCAACAGAGGGTGAACACGTATATGAGGCATGGAGGCAAACGTTTACCTTGCGCACGCGCTTGCATACAAGCATGCGTATGCCATGCGGAAAAGGCATTCCTGTAGCGGCGACGTACGGAGAGACGAGAAGCGGTCATTACAAGGGCCGCCGGATGCGTCGCCAGTCATCCAAGAAGAAGGAGGCAAGGGTTCTTATGTTGGCTTTGAAACTTCGTCCTATCGCCCTGATCATCGGTGCGACCACGCTGACCGCGCTGACTGCCTGCGGCGGTGACGACAACAATGATTCGGGCTCGACGGCCTCGTCGAGTTCATCGACTTCGTCGATCTCTTCAAGCAAGGGGTCGTCCAGCTCGTCGTCAAGTTCTTCGAGCACGTCGAGTTCTTCCAGCTCCAGCGCGAATTCCAGCGCTTCTTCCAGTTCCAGCAGTGCGACCGTCGATCCGACCGATCCGCAAGGGCTGACCCTGGCGGTCGATCCGGCCGACAAGCGCTCGCTCAACGGCATCGTGGTCGGCAACAGCGACTGGAGCGTGCCCACTGGCGTGGATGTGCCGCTGACGATGATGGGGCACATGATGTACCTGTTCGATCAGGTCAAGACCTACGGCACCGACATGACCATGAACCTGGGCGACGGCACTTCGCCGGCCAAGGTGCTCGATCCGAACACCGGCGACCAGTTCCTGCCCGGCAAACTGGCGCTCGGCCTGTCGTACGTGCTGATCGACATGAAGACGCGCAACGACCCGCGCTACGCCGAATACCTGGCCGTGTACAAGGACATCACCCGCAAGATGATGGCCAAGAACACCTCGGGCGCCTGGGTCTACACGAACAAGTCCTTCGGCGAGTATTACTACCTGCTGGCCCTGAATAACTTCAAGGACAAAGGCATGGTTGACGAGGTGTTCGATGCAGACATGATCGACATCCTCAAGCAGCGCCTGACCTTCGACGACATGTTCTCGGACGTGAACAACTACGTCCTGAACACCGCGCAGAACTACTATGCCGTGGCCTATGCGATTGCCGGCCTGCGCGTGCGCCTGGGCTGGACCAACACGCCGGCCAATGCCCGCGACGACATCCTCGCTAAGCTGGTCAACCACTACCGCACGAATTCCACGGCGGGTGTATCGGATGAGACGGACGGTAACGGTCGCTTCGACCGTTACAGCGTGCTGCTGATCGCCGAGACGTTCCAGCGCACGTTCGAAATGGGCAATGAAGCAGCCATCACCGATGAGATGAAGGGCTTCCTGCGCAATTCGGTCAACATCATCATGCCGCAGCTGAACGCAGACGGTAAGGGCTTCAACTACGGGCGCTCGCTGGCTCCGTACGGCGACAACGCCTTCATGGAAGTACTGACCGCAGCCGCCCGTGTTGGCGTGCTGAGCGACGCCGAAAAGCGCATCGCCTACGCGTTCGTTGAACGCGTTGCCAACCGCTACATGAACTTCTGGTACGACGTCAACGCGCACTCGGTGAACATGTGGGTGAAGGGCCGTGGCACCGACGCCTATCGTTCGACCAAGCGCACGCTGGGCGAGAACTTCAGCCTGCTGCACCAGTTCCTGTATGTGAACTCGCACTGGAACCGCATGGGCCTGCAGAACAAGGCACCGATGCCGGTGACCAACTTCCAGCAATGGCTCGACACGCGTCAGCCCAAGCTGCACGTGACGCAGTACAACACCAACAGCCAGTACAGCCGCACGTTGGTGACGATCCGCGACGGCAAGCGCGTGATCAACCTGAACTTCGTCAACGGCGAGAACCCGTACTTCAACCAGAACCCGTATTTCCCGATTCCGACGGCGGACAACCTGGTCTACGGCACGGCAGACGCGACGTACCCGTTGCTCGTCCCGCGTATTGCGCTGTCGAACGGCAAGCAGTACATGCCGATCATTTACTACAAGAACCTGCAGGTGAAGCAGGAAGGCGACACGATCACGATCTCGTACGATCAGGACTCGCTGACCAACACCAACGGCACGTGGAGCACCGCGCCGTGGACGGGCATGACGTCGAAGACGACCTACGTGATCAAGTCGGGCTGGATCACCCGCACCGACACCTTCACTCCGACTGCGGACGTCACCGTCAATGCCATCCAGCAGGACTTCGGGTCGTTCTCGGACATGACCGGCGCAGTGCAGAACGGTACGTCGGTGAACTGGGCGACGGGGGATGCGTACCAGTACGAAACGACGGGTTACGACGGCTGTACGCTCGCGCCGTTCGGCACGGTGACCAACGCCACCACGCCGATTGGCAAGCTACTGAGCAATATGTCGTGCAAGACCACCACGCCGGCGCTGTGGCCTGCAGGCTCCACGCATACGTACTCGTGGTCGATGAAGTTCAAGCCGCTGCAGTAATTGCATCGGGTCGTCCTTCAAAAGAAAAACGGGCCGCAAGGCCCGTTTTTTGTGAGCATTCGGTCTACGCCGAATGCGCGCGCACCGTCGTCGAATAGGCGTCGGCCGACGGTGCCAGTGCCATCCAGCCGTCCAGACCGCCACGCAAAGGCCGGGCGCGCGTGAAACCTTGCCGTCGCAGGATGCGGGCTGCGTGTGCGGCTGACGCCTCGTTGGGGCAGGCGCAGTAGAGGATGATCTCCCGATCGGACGATTCATCCTTGAGCAATCGGGCGATCTCAGTGAGTTCCGCCTCGACCGCGCCGGGAATGCGGCGCGGGTCACTGGCCCGCAACGAGGCCGCGCGCACGTCCACGATGAGCGGCGAGGCACCCTTGTCGATCAGGGTGCGAAGCTCTTCGGGTTCAATGCGATAGGTGCGCACAAAACGCAGCAGGCGTTGGCGTTCAATCCAGCGATAACTGATGTAGAGCGACAGCAGGGCCAGGAGCACCAAGAGCGCAACGCCTCCGATCTCTGACATCGAACCGATCACAGCGTCCACCTGCCGATGCAGGAGCAGTCCCAGTCCGATGAACAAAGCGGCCCAGATCGTTGTGCCCAGCGCATCGAACACCGCAAAGCGGCCCGCCGGGAACCCCATGCTGCCTGCCAATGGCGAGGCGATGGCCGACAGGCCCGGCACGAACCGCGCGACGAGCAGCGAAGCCAGCCCCCAGCGGGCGAAAATGTTCTCGGTACGGCGGATGCAGACATCCGGCGAGATCGATACGCGACACATCAATGCCAGCACGCGCTGTCCGTAGCGACGCCCCGCCCAGTACCAGCAAAGGTTGGCTGTGCTGGAACCCGCCACCGCAAACGCCCACGCGGCAAGTCCCGACACGCGCCCGTCTGCCGACAGCGCTCCGGCAACAAGCAGGGTGGGCACCGCGGGAATCGGTGCACCAAGCTGCTCGATGAACACGTTGAGGAAGACCAGCAACGGACCATGCTGGTCAAACAGATCGATGAGGTGCTGCACGTGCGTCTTTCGGTCGGGCGGGGAATCGGTAGCATAGCGAATGCAGGCGCGGGCAGGAGGAGATTCGCGAGTCACGGCAAAACTGGGCAGATAGACCTTTTCGGCTTCGATCGCGCTGCCCGCCATGCCCGCGAACTTGCCGAAGGCGCATGGCTGCTCGAGGGCTTCGCGCGGGATCGTGGCGATGCCTTGCTCGCCGCTCTGCGGCAGATCGAAAACACCGCGCCGTTTTACCAAATGGTCACACCCGGCGGCGCGACGATGTCGGTGGCCATGACGCATTGCGGGGCGCTGGGCTGGGTGTCCGATCGTCACGGCTACCGCTACGTCGCCCGCAACCCTGAGACCGGCGAGCCCTGGCCAGCCATGCCCGAAGTGTTTTCCGCATTGGCGCAAGAAGCCGCAGCGGCGGTAGGGTTCGCAGCCTTCAGGCCGGATTCGTGTCTCATCAATCGTTACGCGCCGGGCACGCGGCTATCGCTGCATCAGGACAAGGACGAGCGCGACCTCTCGCAGCCGATCGTGTCGGTCTCGTTGGGTTTGCCGGCGGTGTTTCTGTTTGGCGGATTTGCACGTACCGAACACACGCAGCGCCTGCCGTTGTTCCATGGCGACGTGGTGGTGTGGGGTGGGCCGTCGAGATTGCGCTTTCATGGCGTCCTGCCGGTGCAGGACGGCGATCATCCGCTGCTTGGCGCGTGTCGCATCAACCTTACCTTCCGAAAGGCCGGCTAGCAGCGCAGCAGCAGATGGGCATAAGGCGTGTGCGGGTATGCCCTCAGGCTATACTCTGGCGCGATGATTGCCTTTCTGTTGCGCCGCTCCCTGCAAGCCATTGCTGCCTTGTTCGCCATGTCCGTATTGGTGTTCGTGGCGGTATATGCCATTGGCAATCCGGTTGAGATCTTCGTGAGTCCGCAGGCGGATCAGGCGGAAATCGCGCGCACGATCGCAGCACTCGGGTTGGACAAACCCTTGTGGCAGCAATACCTGGGCTTCATCGGTCACGCGCTGCATGGCGACCTCGGGCGCTCATTTGCGCAGGGCGTGCCCGCGCTGTCGCTCATCGGCGAGCGCATGCCGGCCACGTTTGAACTTGCCGTCGGTGCGCTCATTATTTCTGTGCTGTTTGGCATTCCGTTCGGTCTGTGGGCGGGGTTCCGGCCCGACTCGTGGGCGGGGCGCTCGATCATGACCGGCTCGATCCTCGGATTTTCACTGCCGACCTTCTGGGTCGGTCTCATGCTGATCATGTTGTTCGCGGTGTACCTCGGCTGGTTGCCGGCGAGCGGACGCGGGCCGACGCGCGAGGTCTTCGGCATAGGACTGTCGATCTTCTCGGCGGAAGGATGGCGCCATCTGTTGCTGCCGGCGTTCAACCTTGCGCTCTACAAGATGTCCTTGATCATTCGCCTCACCCGCGCCGGTACGCGCGAGGCGTTGGCGCAGGACTACGTAAAGTTCGCGCGGGCCAAGGGGCTGACATCGTCACGCATCATCGGCGTACACGTGTTGAAGAACATTCTCGTGCCCATTGTCACGGTGATCGGTCTGGAGTTCGGCTCGCTGATTGCCTTTGCAGTGGTGACCGAATCGGTCTTCGCGTGGCCCGGCATGGGCAAGCTGCTGATCGATTCCATCGACGTGCTGGACCGCCCGGTGATCGTCGCGTACCTGATGGTGGTGGTGCTGGTCTTCATTGTCATCAATCTGGTCGTCGACCTGTTGTATTCGGTGCTCGATCCGCGTGTTCGCGCGGCGGAGGAGCGCCCATGACAGCAGCACTTAAACAGGCATTGGGTCGCGCTCGCGACGTGTTCCGGGGACATCGCGTCGCGGCTGGCGGCGCGGTCTTGCTGGCCGCGCTGATTGTGTTGGCGTTGCTGGCACCCTGGATCGCTCCGCAGAATCCCTATGACCTGCAGCAACTGGATATTCTCGATGGCCGCTTGCCGCCGGGCTCGCATGCCGAGGTATCGGGCATCACTTATTGGCTGGGCACGGACGAGCAGGGCCGCGACATGCTGTCGGCCATTCTGTACGGTTTGCGTATCAGCCTGATGGTCGGGGCCGGCTCGACTGTCATTGCGCTATGTCTTGGCACCTTGCTTGGCCTGATGGCTGCGTACGCGGGCGGCTTTGTCGACGCGTGGGTGATGCGCGTGGCGGATCTGCAACTGTCGTTCCCCAGCATCCTTGTAGCGCTGGTGCTCATTGCCGTGTTCGGGCGTGGCGTCGACAAGGTGATCCTTGCGTTGGTCATCGTGCAATGGGCTTACTACGCGCGCACTGCGCGCAGCGTGGCGTTGGTCGAGCGCCGCAAGGAATACATCGAAGCCGCTCGCTCGCTCGGCCTGCCGCCGCTGCGTATTCTGCTCGGGCATTTGCTGCCCAATTGCATGCCGCCGCTGCTGGTGGTAGCCGCCTTGCAGATTGCGGCAGCCATTGCGCTGGAGGCCACGTTGTCTTTCCTTGGCGTTGGCCTGCCGGTCACGGAACCGTCGCTCGGGCTGCTGATCGCCAACGGCTACAAGTACCTGCTGTCGGGCACGTACTGGATCAGCTTCTTTCCCGGCATCGCGCTGCTGCTCACCATCGTGGCGATCAATCTTGTCACCGACCACGTGCGCGACGTTCTGAACCCCCGTTTGCAGCGCTGACGGCAAGGGCCGGCGCGAGCCTGGATTTCCATAGATTTCCAATTGTTGCCGTGCGCAATCAAGCTTGGCACGGGAGTACAATTCGCACCCCGGAACGCGCTCGCGGCTCCGTGTTCACAGAGGTCCCTGCCTTGATTCGCATTCCAAAGGCCGTTTTGGTGCCGATGATCGTGGCGTGTGCGTTGTTCATGGAGAACATGGACTCGACCGTCATCGCGACATCGCTGCCCACCATTGCACGTGACCTGAACGAAGACCCTATCGCACTCAAGCTTGCACTCACCTCGTACTTGGTGAGTCTTGCGGTATTCATTCCCATCAGCGGCTGGATGGCCGATCGCTTTGGTGCACGAAAAGTGTTCCGTTCGGCCATTGCGATGTTCATGGGCGGGTCGATCCTGTGTGCCCTATCGGGCTCGCTGGCCGGATTCGTCGCCGCGCGATTCGTGCAAGGCATGGGCGGGGCGATGATGGTGCCGGTCGGGCGCCTGGTCGTGTTGCGCACGACGACCAAGGCAGAGCTGGTTCGCTCATTGAGTTACCTGACCATTCCAGCACTCGTCGGCCCGGTGATCGGGCCGCCGCTGGGTGGCTTCATCACCACGTACTTTCACTGGCGGTGGATTTTCTTCATCAATATTCCGATCAGCATCGTGGGCATTGTGCTGGCCGCCAAGTACATCGAAAACCTCAAGGAAGACAACGTCAAACCGCTGGACTGGCGTGGCTTCATCCTGTCGGCCGTCGGCTTGTCGAGCCTGATGCTGGGGCTGGCGACGGCGGGGCGTCACATGGTGTCGGCCACGGCATCGGTCGCGTGCGTGGTGGGGGGCGGTGCATTGGTCGCGGCGTATCTATACTTCGCCAGACGCAATCCGCACCCTTTGCTCAACCTCGACCTGTTCCGTCTGCAGACATTTCGTACCGGCGTGGTCGGCGGGTTTTTCTTCCGCATCGGCATCGGTGCGATTCCGTTCTTGCTGCCACTGATGCTGCAACTCGGTTTTGGGCTCAACTCATTCGAATCGGGCTTGCTCACCTGCGCGTCGGCGGCCGGCGCGTTGTTCATGAAGACCATCGCGGCGTCGATTCTTCGCAGATTCGGCTTCCGGCGTGTGTTGATTGCCAATGCCATCGCCACCGCGCTGTCGCTCATGATCATCGGCATGTTCACCGACACCACGCCGCACATGCTGATCATCGGCACCCTGCTGGTGGGCGGCTGCTTGCGGTCGCTGCAATTCACGAGCCTCAACGCGCTGTCGTACGCCGACATCGAGCAGCCCAACATGAGCCAGGCGACGAGTCTTGCCAGCGTCGTACAGCAGTTGGCTGCGGGGACCGGGGTGACGGTCGGAGCGTTTGCGCTCCAGATGTCGAGCTTTGTGCAAGGGCACGCTACCGTGGTTGCCGCCGACTTTTTGCCGGCATTCATCGTAGTGGGGCTGGTGTCGGCATCGTCGCTGATTATTCTGACGTCTCTCCCGCGCCATGCCGGTGCCGATATCTCTGGCCACCATCACGACAAGCCCGCCGACGGGGGCACCCAGGAGGCCGAGCGCGCGAGCTAAGGTAACGCTGCGCGCTTAGCGGCGCTGACGCAGAGCTTTGGAATTTTTCTTCGTTGGCGTCCGAAGGACGACTTCGTACCATGGGGCGACCGTCAACCGGGAGCACTCATCCATGTGTCGAATGTGTACGCCCCGCAGAAGGACGCTGCGCCATGGCTCAATCGCTGCCTACGCGTGAGCTGAACGCGCTGCGTGGACTGTTCGATAAAGTCCAATTCTCCGCAGACGAAGTCCTGGCGCTGGACTACCGCGTCATTCGCCGTCTGCCGGGCGTGGGGCCCAAGGGCATCGAGAATATCCGCCTCTGGCTCGAAGCCCAGGGTCTATTCCCCGAAAACTGGCCGCGCCTGGGCAGTGGCGCGCACCGCTCGCGCCATCATCTACGCATTCAGGCAGCCATCCGTCTTCTTGAGGACCATGGGTACGAGATCGTGCCGCCGACTGCCAGTTCCTGAATACCTTTCTGCGTGGACGGAGATGACAACGCGGCGACCGGAATCGATCACCGCACCGTGTATCTCGCACGTTTTGATCAGGGCGCCGAGATCGGTACCGACTTCGATTGCGACGCGGTCTTGCCGCGCGCCGTCGCCGTCACCTTATAGGTAACGTTGCCGGGCGCTACCGGATAGAACGTTAGCTGCGAGTCATGCGCGCCATTGTCCTGAGTGACATTGATGGTCGGCGTACCTTCGGTCTGCTCCCATTTGTATGTGATCTCGTTGTCGGCAATGTTCCCTGAGGTGACCACCTTCACTTTGAGGCTCGTGGGCTGACCCACCGTGCCGCCGCTCGGGCCATCCAGCGAGCTGATGGTGATCGAATCCGGGATCGGCCCTCCGTCGCCAAGATCGCCACTGGCGTCATCGCCACCGCACGCGCTGAGCATTGCCGCCGAAGCAATCAGCGCCAACGCCACGCGCCGCGATGCAAAGCCTGCGTTCGTCAGATTCATCATGGCTTTTCCCTTCTGTCTGTCAGTTGGAATTCCTTCGGGCCCAAGTGCAGCGTTGTGGCCTGTGTCTGAATCTTTGGTCAATCCGATTTGGCGCGCTGTAGGAGCAGGGTGATCAGCGCTGTAGGAGGGCGTGCAAGAAGAATCCGAACGGCATATGCGCCGTGCATTTTTACCGCGCTTCCTCAGCCGATCGCAAACCGCATGCCCGACGTTCGGCATGCGGGTATATCCCGATCAAAACGTTCTTGACCGAGATCAAGGCGCTGCTAGCATTCAATTAACCAATCGGTAACAACTGTTGCGGCGAAGGCGGAGCAAATAACGCTCCCCGAAATTTCGATGAAAGCGCCTTTGGCACAGGGGCTTTCGCGCATATTCGACCGGCCTTGGATAAGGCGCCGTCGCCAAAGAAAATAAAACCGACGAGTAACAATGACGGGCATATCGAAGCCCGCCTGACAGAGGAGACGACATGGCTTTGCAGCGCATCGGCATCATCATGAACGGCGTCACCGGCCGCATGGGGATGAACCAGCATCTGATCCGTTCCATCGTGGAAATCCGCAGGCAGGGTGGCGTGGCCCTGTCCAACGGCGACCGGCTGATGCCGGACCCGATCCTCGTGGGGCGCAATCGCGACAAGATCGCCGCACTCGCTCGCGCCCATGGCATCGAGCGCTACACCACCGACCTGGAAGGCGCGCTGCGCAATCCGGACGACACCATCTTCTTTGACGCGGCCACCACGCAAGCGCGCCCCGGTCTGCTCAAGCAGGCCATCGCGGCCGGCAAGCATGTTTATTCCGAAAAGCCAGTGGCGACCAATCTGGCCGAGGCGATGAGCATCTATCACGCTGCCAAGGCGGCGGGCGTCAAGCACGGCGTGGTGCAGGACAAATTGTGGTTGCCCGGTCTGCGCAAACTGCAGATGCTCAATGAGGCGGGCTTCTTCGGCCGTGTATTGTCGGTGCGCGGCGAGTTTGGCTATTGGGTGTTCGAAGGCGATCTGCAGCCAATCCAGCGCCCGTCTTGGAATTACCGTTCCGAGGATGGCGGCGGCATCATCCTCGACATGCTGTGCCACTGGCGCTACGTGATAGACAATGTGTTCGGCAAAGTCAGGAGCGTGTCCTGTCTGGGCGCAACGCACATTCCGCAACGCTGGGACGAGCAGGGCAAGCCTTATGACGCCACGGCGGATGACGCCGCCTATGCCACCTTCGAACTCGAAAACGGCGTGATCGTGCAGATGAACAGTTCGTGGTGCGTGCGCGTGCGCCGTGACGATCTGGTCACATTTCAGGTGGATGGCACCCACGGTTCAGCGGTCGCCGGCCTCACTGATTGCTGGACGCAGTCGCGCGTCAACACGCCCAAGCCGGTGTGGAACCCGGACGTGCGCAACACGCATGACTTTTTCGGCGATTGGGCCGAAGTCCCCAACACCACGCAATACGACAACGCTTTCAAAGTGCAGTGGGAGTTGTTCCTCCGCCACGTGGTGGAAGACACCCCCTACACGTGGAACCTGCTCGAAGCCGCCAAGGGCGTGCAACTGGTCGAACTCGGCTTGGAGAGCTGGCGCGAGCGTCGTTGGGTGGACGTGCCTTCGCTGGAGGCCTGAGGCATGGCGACCATCAAACTCATCGATCACGACGGCAAGCTCGCGTCATGTGCCATCAAGGGCGAACGCTGCTGGGCTTCGCCGACGTCCACCGCATTCAATCGCGTGGCGTTTTCGGCAGCGCACGTCGTCGCCAATCCGTTTGCGCAGCACGATCCGTGGCTGACTGCGGCCATCGACTGGGACGCCACGCTGCGCTATCGGCGTCATCTGTTTTCGCTGGGTCTCGGTGTTGCCGAAGCGATGGACACCGCGCAGCGTGGCATGGGGCTGGACTGGCTGACTTCGCTGGAACTGATCCGCCGCAGCGTAGAGCAGGCGAAGGACTTCCCCGGTGCGCTGATCGCCAGCGGCGTTGGCACTGACCAGTTGCAGCCGTCCGGCAAGGTCCGCATCGATGATGTGATCGCCGCGTACGAAGAGCAGGTCGCAGCGGTCGAAGCGGCGGGCGGTCGCATCATCCTGATGGCGAGCCGCGCGCTCGCCGCTGCCGCAACGTCGCCCGATGACTATCTGCGCGTATATGGGCACATCCTGCGGCAGGTTCGACAGCCGGTGATTCTTCATTGGCTGGGCGACATGTTCGACCCGGCGTTGTCGGGCTATTGGGGGCACAAGGATCTGGATGCAGCCATGGATGTGTGCGTGTCGCTCATCAATGAGTACGCGCGCAACATCGACGGCATCAAGATATCTCTGCTCGACAAAGACAAAGAAATCGCCATGCGTCGCCGCCTGCCGAGCACCGTGCGCATGTACACGGGCGATGACTTCAACTATGCCGAACTGATCGCGGGCGACACGCAGGGGTATTCAGACGCCTTGCTGGGCATCTTCGATGCCATTGCGCCGGCTGCGGCCAGCGCGCTGCAATCGCTGGCGAATGGCGACGTGGATGCGTTCCACGCCACGCTGGCACCCACCGTGCCGCTGTCGCGCCACATCTTCCGCGCACCGACGCGCTTCTATAAATCGGGCGTGGTCTTCATGGCCTGGCTCAACGGACATCAGGATCATTTCGCCATGGTCGGCGGTCAGCAAAGTGCGCGCAGCCTGGCGCATTACTGCGAGCTGTTCCGGTTGGCGGACGACGCGGGGCTCTTCGATGACGTCGAACTCGCCACGCGCCGCATGCGTCAGTACATGGCGATCCATGGGGTGGAAGCATGAGCGCGCCGCGTCCCGAACAGTTGTCGCTTAATACAGCAACGGTGCGCCAGCAGTGGAAGCTCGACGCCATCATCGACGGCTGCGCGCGTCATGGCATTCGCGGTATTTCGCCGTGGCGCGATCAGGTTGCCGACCTGGGGCTGGCGGAAGCCGCGCGCCGCATTCGCGCCAACGATCTGACCGTGACCGGCTATTGCCGCGGTGGCATGTTCCCCGCTGCCGATGCGGCCGGACGTCAGGCGGCGTTGGATGACAACCGCCGAGCGGTCGACGAAGCCCTCGCGCTCGGCGCGAAATGCCTCGTTCTGGTGGTGGGCGGGCTGCCGGCCGGTTCGCGTGACATCGCCGGTGCGCGGGCGCAGGTGCGCGACGGTATCGGCACGCTGTTGCAGTATTCGCGCGAAGTCGGCATGCCGCTGGCAATCGAGCCATTGCACCCGATGTACGCGGCGGATCGTGCGTGCGTGAATACCATGGCGCATGCCAACGACCTGTGCGACGAGCTGGGCGACGATGGTCTTGGCATCGCGCTGGACGTCTACCACGTATGGTGGGACCCGCAACTGTTCGCACAGATCCAGCGAGCCGGCCGGCGCCGCCTGTTGGCCTTTCACATCTGTGACTGGCTCGCGCCGACGACCGACCTGCTGCTTGATCGCGGCATGATGGGCGATGGCGTCATCGACATCCGTGCGCTGCGCCGCGCGGTGGAAGAGCAGGGCTACGATGGCTTCCATGAGGTGGAGATCTTCTCTGCCAACAACTGGTGGAAGCGGCCCGGCGATGAAGTCCTCGTCACCTGCAAGGAGCGTCACCTCGCACATTGCTAGAAGCTGGAACACAATCAGGAGTCATGAGCGCGTACAACAAACACAAGCGCCACGATTGAGGAGACTGGAATGAACAGCAAGACCGAACAGAGAGCCGGTCATGCCGCCCAGGTGGTGGCCGGAATGTGTCGCGCAACCAGCCAACGGGGTGCGGCATGAAACACATGATGTCGTCCAACTGGGTGCGCCCGATCGTGCTCGTGTTCATCGTTCTCGTCCTGTGGGACCTGGCGGTGCGCCTGTTCAAGATTCCCGCGTACCTGATCCCGCCGCCGCTTGAAGTCCTCCACCAGCTTGTTACGCAATGGAAGATGCTGCTCGGCGAATCGCTTCCCACGATCTACGCGACCATGGGCGGCTTCGCGCTGTCGGTGATCATCGGCGTGCCCATTGCCATGCTGATCGCGTATTCGCGCACGGTGGAAAGCTACGTCTATCCGCTATTGGTGTTCTCGCAGAGCATTCCCAAGGTCGCTATCGCACCGCTGTTCGTGGTGTGGTTCGGCTTTGGCATCGTGCCGAAGATCATCGTTGCGTTCCTGCTTGGTTTCTTCCCGATCGTGGTGGCCACCGTGATGGGCTTCAAGTCGGTCGAGGCCGACATGGTCGATCTGGCCCGCTCGATGGGCAGTTCGCGCTGGAAGATGTTCTACAAGATCAGCCTGCCGCAGGCGCTGCCATCGATCTTCTCAAGCATGAAGGTGTCGGTGACGCTGGCCGTGGTCGGTGCGGTCGTCGGCGAGTTCGTCGGGGCCAACTCGGGCATCGGCTACGTGCTGCAACGGGCCAACGGCAGTTTCGATCTGCCGTTGATGTTCGCCGCGCTGGTGGTCCTGTCGCTGATCGGTGTGCTGCTCTTCGGGCTCATCGATCTGGTCGAGCGCTATGCGATTCCGTGGCACGCCTCCCAGCGCAATGTGCAGGGAGGTCCGTAACCGGCTTTCCAAGCCCTTAAGTTCAGCTGCAATCACCACACCCGCAGGAGACAGAGAGATGAAAAACGGCATGTCAAAGAAACTGCTGTGCGCCGCTGCCCTCGTGGCCGCATTGGGCGCGCCTTCGGCCTTCGCCGCCGATAAGGTCAAGCTGATGCTCAACTGGTACGTGACCGGCACGCACGCGCCGTTCTACTACGGCAAGGACAAGGGGTACTTCGAGAAAGAGGGCATCGATCTCGAAATCCAGGAAGGGCGCGGCTCGGGCCCGACCATCCAGGCGGTGGCCGCCAACAACGTGACCTTCGGCTTCGCCGACATCGGCACGATGATGAAGATCACCGCCAAGGGCGCACCGGTCAAGGCGGTGGGCGTGGCCTACCAGAAGAACCCGACCGCGCTGATTGCCTTCGCGGACAAGAAGATCGCCAAGCCGGCGGACGTAAAGGGCAAGACCGTGGCGGTGACGCCGGGCGATGCGCCTTCGCAGTTGTGGCCGGTGTTCTTGAAGAAGGTCGGCTTGACCGAGAGCGACTTCAAGACCGTCGCCGGCGACGCCAAGACCAAGGTCAATGCGGTGGCCACCGGGCAGGCCGACATGCTTATCGGCTTTTCGACGGACCAGACCAACGAACTGGAGTACCTGACGAAGAAGCCGACCACGGCACTGCTGTTCGCTGACAGCGGCATCAACGTGGCGTCGATGAGCATCATCGCCAACACCGAGACGCTCAAGTCCAACCCGGACCTGGTGCGCCGCTTCATGCGCGCGCTGACGGTGTCGTTCGAAGAGGCCGCCAAGAACCCCGACGCGGCCGTGGCATCGACGATCAAGCTGGTCGAAAAGGCACCGCCGCGTGAAAGCCTGCTGGCTGGCTTCAAGAGCTCGGTCGATCTGTTCCACACGCCGGATACCGCCGGTCAACGTCCGTTCCGCGTCAGCGCCAAGAACATGGCCGACTCGACCGAGATGATGGTCGAGTACGGCGGCCTCGATAAGGCTGCCAACAATCCGTCGATGTACTACACCAACGAGTATCTGCCCTGATTGCGAAGATGGGCGGGGCGCTTGCGTTCCGCCCGCGCAACAGCGGCAGACGCCCCCGGAACGGACCACCACATGCCAGCCACCATGCTCCAGAGAACGCACCTTCACGCCGTCGCCAGCGAGGCCACGCACACCGACCGCACGCTGATCGAACTGCGTGACGTCACCAAGATCTACCAGGGCGCGGATGGCCCGGTCCAGTCGCTGCTGCCAGTCAGCTTCGACATTCGCGAGGGCGAGTTCGTCTCTGTCGTCGGCCCTTCCGGCTGCGGCAAGAGCACGCTCCTCAAGCTGGTCGCCGGCCTGCTGCCGATCAGTTCAGGCGCGCTGACGCTCGACGGCACGCCTATCCAGGGGCCGCAGACCAACGTTGGTATTGTGTTTCAAGGCGCGGTGCTGCTGGCATGGCGCAACGTGCTGGACAACATCCTGTTGCAAGCCGAGATGCGCAACATGGACATGAAGGCCGCTCGCGTCCGCGCCATGACGCTGATCGAAATGGCCGGGCTCAAGGGATTCGAGAAAAAGTATCCATGGCAGCTCTCGGGCGGCATGCAGCAGCGCGTGTCGATCTGCCGTGCGCTGTTGCACGATCCTTCCGTATTGTTGATGGATGAGCCCTTCGGCGCGCTCGACGCGATGACGCGCGAAAAGATGAACGGCGAGCTGCAACGCATCTGGATGGAATCGAAGAAGACTGTGCTGCTGATCACGCACAGCATTCCCGAGGCGGTGTTCCTTTCCGACCGCGTGCTGGTCATGAGCGAACGCCCTGGCTCGATCGCCGCGACGTACGACATCGATTTGCCGCGCCCGCGTTCACTCAACGTCATGGCTTCCCCAGAGTTCGCGCGCTACACGCGCACCATTCGTGGTCACTTCTATGCGCAAGGTTCGCTCGACGATCACTGACCGGTTATGTGCGCGACAAACAAAAAAGGGACGCTGCGGCGTCCCTTTTTGCTTGTGTTGCTCGTGCCTAGCCGATGACGAGGTAACCCAGCACCACGTCGATCATGTGCTGCAGGCGTTCTACGCGGGCGCGCGGTGTGTCGAGCGGACGACCGAAGACGGCGCTCAACGTGTAGTTGTTGGAAAGATAGAAGTAGCTCAGCGCAGCGATTGAGATGTAGAGCTGCAAAGGGTCAACGCCGCCACGGAACACTCCTTCGCGGTGGCCGCGCACAAGGATGTCCTGCAGCGTTTCGATCACCTTGGAGTTGAGCGAGTGCAGTTGCCCGGATCGCTTCAGGTGTGTGCCGCGATAGAGGTTCTCAGTGTTGAGGATGCTGAGAAACTCCGGGTGCTCAATGTAGTAGTCCCAGGTGAACGTCACCAGTGCCTTGATGGCGTCGATCGGCGGCATGTCGAGTAGCTGCAACTCGCGCTCGGCCTCGCGGATCGAACGGTAGGTGTCCTCCATCACCGCCAGGAACAACTCTTCCTTGCTGTCGAAGTAGTAGTACAGCATGCGTTTGTTCGAGCCGGCGCGCTCGGCGATGCTGTCGACCCGGGCGCCGTCGAAGCCACGTTCGGAGAATTCGTCGCGCGCGGCAGCAAGGATGAGTGAGCGCGTGCGATCGCGATTGCGGGTGGGAGTTTCCGTCGGCGAGGATTCGGCCATGTGGTATGTGTATTAACCGGTCGGTAACAACTGCATTATAGCGATTCCGCGCAGCTTGTCAGGCACCCGGACGAACTTGTGCGATTGACGGTCATCATCGCGCAAGAGCCTTCGCCGCGCCCACAATCAACACTTTTGCACACACGAAAGCGAGGGGACATGTTTCCGGAATATCGAGATCTCATCACGCGGCTGAAGACCAGTGACGAGCACTTCCGCCGCTTGTTCGACAAGCACAATGAACTGGACCAGCGCATCCTCAACATCGAAGCGCGCATCGAAGCAGGCTCCGACGACGACATTCACCGCTTGAAGCGCGAAAAGCTGCAGGTCAAGGACCAGCTCTATGTGCTGTTGAAGAAGGCGGCCACCGCGTAATCACGCAAATCGTCCCCGGCGCGGCCGGATTTCACGCAAAACGGCAAGCACCCAGGCTTGCCGTTTTTCTTTGTCAACGGTGACGCGTCGCGCGGTGATCAGCCAACCGGTATCCCAAAGACAAAACAGCCGACGGTCATAAAGACCCGTCGGCTGTCTGTGTGATGAGCGCGAGATCGCGTGCTACAGCACCACGTGCCCTGTGATGAGCGACGGCAACCACGTCGAGAAGCTCGGGACGTAAGTCACCAACTGGATGGCAGTCCAGATTGCAAGATAGTACGGCCACACGGTCTTCATCACTTGCCCGATAGAGACCTCACCGATGGCGCAACCGACGAACTGCACAGTGCCGACCGGCGGGTGCACCAGGCCGAGTGCGCAGTTGAGCAGCAGCATCATGCCGAACTGCACGGGGCCCACGCCCATCTGGATCGCCAGCGGCATGAACAGCGGCGTCGTGATGAGAATGTGTGCGGCCATGTCGAGGAAGATGCCCAGCGCGACCTGGATGATGTTGATGTACAACAGCATGATCCAGGGGGTGTGCGTGGCCGACAGCAGCGCGGCTTCGATCGCATCGGGGATTTCCAGGTACGCCAGTTGCCAGCGCAGCATGTTCGACACGCCGATCAGCAACAGGATCACGCCCGTGGTCTTCGATGCCTTGGCCAGTGCCTTGAGCAGCTTCTTCCGATCCAGTGTGCGGTACACAAGTCCCGTCAGCAGCAGCGAGTACGTCACGGCGATACCGGCCGACTCCGTTGCCGTGGCGATGCCCTTCATGACCGCGACCAGAATGATGGCCACCACCATGAAGCCCGGCACAGCAGCGATGAACGAGCGCAGCACAGCGTTCCAGCCCGGGAACTTCTCGATCATCGAGGTACCGTCGGCGCGCTTCGGGAAGCCGTACTTGACTGCTTGCCAGTAGGCCGCCGTCAGCATGCACACCATGATCCAGAAGACCGGAATCAGGCCCGCGAACATCAGATCGCCAATCGACACACCCTTGATCTCATGACCATTGATCACGCCCGACGCGGCTTGCGCAGCGAAGGCATAGATGATCATGTTGTGGGAGGTCGGCATCAGCGCACCCGACAACGATGCGTGCGTGGTGACGTTGACCGCGTAGTCGGCGCTATAGCCTTCGCGCTTCATGATCGGGATCATCACCCCGCCCATGGCCGACGTATCGGCAACGGGCGAGCCGGAGACACCACCGAAGAACGTACACGCGATCACGTTGGCCAGACCGAGGCCGCCGCGCCAGTGGCCCACCAGGCTACGTGCGAACACCACGATCTTGTCTGCGATGCCCCCGTGCAGCATGAGTTCGCCGGAGAAGATGAAGAACGGAATGGCGAGGAACGAGAACGCGTTCATCCCCGAGATCATCATCTGCAGCGCGGTGGACATGGGCAGACCTTCGACGAAGAAGGTCAGCACACAGCTCAGGCCGATGCCGATGGCAACCGGCACCCCGAGCAGCAGGAAGACGATGAAACTAAGACACAGGACGGTCAATGCCATGACGGAACCACCTTCTTCTTGGTAAAGAGCGCCCCGATGTGCTCAATCGAGAACAAGAACATCAAGACTCCGGCGATGATGGGCGGCAAGAAACGGAACGCCTCCGAAATGCCGAGCGTGGGAATCGTGTGGTCGAGGGTTTCCTCGGCCATGATGAGTCCGCACACAAAGAGGAAGATGGCGAAGCTGATCGTGAAAACACCGACGAGCAAGGCGCAGACGTCCTGGGCGCGCGGCGGGAGCTTTGCGACCAGCGAGTCGAGCCCAATGTGGCCAGCATCGCGCACGCCGGCCGAAGCGCCGAACATGGACACGCAGATGACCAACAGCAGGGCGACCTGCTCAACGAATGGCGGAGCGTCGTTGAAGATGTAGCGCATGACGACGCTGTAGTTGACGATCAGCACCAGCCCGGTCAGGCATATGCAGGCGAGATACATCGCCCAGCGCGAGAGCCGGGAATTGACAGCAGTAAGCATATTCATGGGGGTCCTCGGGAGCGGCCGTGCCATTGCGCGTACGCGCAGCACGGCCGTCGTCAGGAAGTGCGAAGCCTTCGGAATTACTTGGTGTTCTGGATTTCTTGCACCAGCGCCTTCAGTTCAGGCGTCGTAGCGAACTTGTCCCACACCGGCTTTTCAGCAGCCACGAAGGCCTTTTTGTCGATTTCCGCAGCCGGAACGATCTTGGCACCACCCTTGATCACAGCAGCCTTGGATTGGGTTTCCTTGGCTTCCCAGAGCTTGGCGTAGTAGGGCACGGAATCCTTGGCGGCCTTACGGATCGCGGCTTGTTCTTCCTTCGGCAGCGTGTCCCACACCTTCTTCGAGAACACCAGCACTTCAGGCGTCATCATGTGCATCGTTTCCGAGTACACCGGAGCCGATTCGAAGTGCTTGGCTTCTTCGTACGACGGGTAGTTGTTCTCGGCAGCGTCGACCAGGCCGGTCTTCAGGCCGGTGTAGACCTCGGCCATCGGCATCGGCGTCGGCGAGGCGCCCAGCGCTTCGGTCATGCTCACCGACAGGTCGGACGGTTGCACACGGATCTTCATGCCCTTCATGTCGGCCACCGTCTTGACCGGCTTCTTGGCGTAGACGGAACGGGCGCCTGCTTCGTACATGCACAGGGCAACGAAGCCAGCCTTGTCGAAGGCAGCCAGGATCTTGTCGCCGGTCGGGCCGTAGATGACCTTACGGAAATGATCGATGTCGCGGAACATGAACGGCAGCGACGGGATCAGCGATTCGGGCACGATGCCGTGGAAGGTCGCCGTGCTCACGCGCACCATGTCGATGGCGCCGATCTTGACCTGCTGCACCACGTCGGTTTCCGAGCCCAGTGCGCTGTCGCCGAACACCTTGATCGTGTCCTTGCCGCCGGTGGCCTTGGACAGATCTTCGCCCATGTGGATCACCGCCATGTTCGTCGGGTAATCCTTGGCGTGAACGTCCGCAGAACGGAACGTACGGGCCATGCCGGTGGATGCAGAAAGGGCGAGCGCGCTACCCATCAGAACGCCGACGATTGTTTTCAGCTTGCACTTCATCTTTAAATCTCCTGGACACACTAAGGGCAGCAGATGCCACCGAAACCTCATTGGAGTTTGTTTGTCAGAGGGTGGTCTGACGGTGCGCGGGGTTTTGTATCGGACGCAGAATGAGTCCGTCGCGCTATTTATATTGAAGAAAACTAATTCTGACTCTGGCTGTGTGGTGCGATATCCGTTGTACGGTTTATTTAAACAAATGCAGTCAATTTAATTCGTACAAACAAATAATCGTGGCGACCCTGAATACGCCCGTCCCGTTGGTTATCTCCACCAGGGCGAGAAGGCCGCCTGGCCTACGTTGCAGGCCGTTTGCCACAAATACAAATCTCCTTGTTAGATGCCGTCATTTTTTAAGTCAGTCATTGGCCGATAGGCCGCAACTGGAAATTGGCGGCATTTGAATAGCGTTCTTTGTTTTGCCGAATCCTGCCTCAGACTTTTCCTGCCAACAATATTTTGATTCGCCCTTGTTTCCGGTCCCATAAACGATTCTTGATGTAGACCATGTTTTATTTATAGGGATCGGATTTTTAGATCGACGGCTGTGTTTTGATTTTGTTTTTGCGATATAAGCGACGAATATTTAAATATTGCGCAATATGAATTGGCGGCAATATTTAGATATTGCAAATAAATTTGCCGCAATTGAATTGGAACGCTTGGATTGCGTGTTTGAACTGCCGATCAGATACCAGGGCGTCGGCGAACGGAGCGTGCCCCGGCAGGCGTAACGCCATGGCGTGGCGCTAGACATGCTGGCAACAGACGTGCGAAGTCATGGCACAGTGGCCGGAGTCTGCGAGAGGAGCAATCCCGGCGTACGCGCGGTGGTGCGTATGCGTGCGACCGAAACAGAAGAGAAGGGGTGGTGCCCGGGACGGGAGTCGAACCCGTACGCCATGCGGCGGCGGATTTTAAGTCCGCTACGTTTACCAATTTCGTCACCCGGGCGGGGGCATGCATTCTAGCCCAGGGCCGTGTCCAATGGGCGGCCGTCGCATTGCGTCGGCAGGGTGTCAGCGGCTGCTGCGCAGACGACGTGACGCCTCCAGCGCGCTGATCAGCCTGACCGCCGGCCACAAAACAATCAGATAGATCAATGCCGCCAGCATTAACGGGGTGGGATTGAACAGCACCGATTGAGCGGACTGGGCGTTGTGAAGCAACTCCGACATGCCCAGCACGCTGGCAATCGATGTGCCCTTGATGATCTCGATGCTGTTGCCGAGAAGATCGGGCGTCACGTTGCGGATGGCTTGTGGCAGAACGATGTGGACCAGCGCCTGTATCGACGACATGCCAGTGGACCGCGCCGCTTCGGTCTGCCCGGCGGGAATGCTGTTGATGCCGGCGCGCAGAATCTCGCAGTAGTAGGCCGACGTCAACAGCATGAAGCTGATCGCTAACGAGATGATCGGGGGCAGATCGATGCCCAGGAACGGCGTGGCGAATGACACGAAGATGAGCAGCACCAACTGCGGGAACGAGCGGAAGAAGTCCACGTACACATTGACCAGCACGCGCACCGTGCGGCTGCGTGACTGCGTATGCAGCAGCGCCAGCACCAACCCACCGAGCAGACCAAGCGGAACGGTCAGAAGGGTGAGCTTGATTGTCGTGAGCAGACCTTCCAGAAGGAACGGCAGTACCTGCCTGGCAACGTCGAGATTGAAGAACGCGTTGAGGATGCTCGACATCAGCGGCTCTCTGATCTGTATTCAAGGTATCGGGACGCCAGGACGAACGGGAATATCAAGGCGATGTAGATCAACGCGCACAGCGTGAGCGGCGTTGGATTGGCGTAGTCGCTGCTGGCGGCTTGTGCACTGCCGAGAATTTCATTGAAGCCGATCACGGAACCCAGCGCGGTGTTCTTGATGGTGGCGATGCAGCGGTTGGTGATCTGCGGCAGCGTCGCCCTGATCGCCTGTGGCAATACAACGTGGACCATGCTGGCAAACCACGTCATGCCTGTTGAGCGCGAGGCCTCCATCTGTCCCTTCGGTAAGGTCATGATGCCGGACCACACGCATTCTTCGATGAACGCCGACAGAATCGCCGCAAGACAGATGAAGGTGGCGAATACTGATCCGATCGAGATGTTCACGTACGGCAGTGCGAAGTACACCATGATCAACAACACGAGCGGCGGCAACGCGCGCAGCACGTCGACATAGCCAACGATCAGCGTCGTCACCAAGCGGCGCGAGGTGTACGTGCGGATCGACGCGAGCACGATGCCGAGCAGCACGCCGAACACGATCACCAGCACGCCGAGCAGAACAGTCTGCCCGACCGCACTCATAATCATGGGCGCGGTCTGCCGGATGATGTCCGGGTTCAGAAAGGTGTGGATCAGCGAAGAGGGTGACGCCATGCTATTGCTCACCCAGAAAACGCGACAGGAATGACCGCATGCGTTCGTTGCCCTGCGACGAGAAGATCCTGTCCGGCGTGTCGTTGGCGGCAACGACACCGCCATCCATGAAGATCACCCGATCCGACACGTCTCTCGCAAAGCTCATCTCGTGCGTGACCACCAGCATCGTCATGCCGGACTCGCGCAGCTTGCGCATCACGGCGAGCACACTCGATACCAGTTCGGGATCGAGTGCGCTGGTCGGTTCGTCGAACAGAATGATCTTCGGGTTGAGCGCCACCGCGCGCGCAATGCCCACACGCTGCTGCTGGCCGCCCGATAGCTGCGAAGGATAAGCGTCGCGCTTGTGCGCCATGTCGACTTGCGCCAGCGCATCCATGGCGATGTCGGCGGCTTCGGGTTTCGACAATTTGCGGACGCAGCGCAGTGCTAGCGTTACGTTCGAGAGCACCGACAGGTGCGGGTACAGATTGAACTGCTGGAACACCATGCCCATGTTCTGGCGAACCTGATTGATGTTCACGCCCTCGCGGGTGATGTTCTCGCCATCGAACACGATCTGGCCCGACGTCGGGCGCTCCAGCAGATTGCAGCACCTGAGCATGCTGCTCTTGCCGGAGCCCGACGGGCCGATGATCGACACCAGTTCGCCCTTGCGTACCCGAAAGTCCACGCCATTCAGAACGCGAAGATCGCCATAGTTCTTCGTGATACCGACGGCTTCAAGAATGATCTGCTTCTGCATGCTGTAGAGGTCTCGGGCAGGGCGTTGCGGGGATTACTTGCAGACCGGCTTCGGCGCGTTCGGCTGATAACCTTCGAAGCCCTTCACGCCGACGCCTTCGTAGATGACGACGGTGGGCGAGGTGGCGTCGGGCTTCACGCCGGTCCACTTTTCGTACATGGCTGCCAGCACACCGCTCTTCTTCAGGCACTTGAGCGCGTTCGACACCTTGAGCTGGAGTTCAGCGTTGTCTTTGCGGAACGCAATGGCGGCCACGTTGCCGGTGCGCACGCGATAGCTCGCCTTGAGCACGGGGTTATTGTTGGCCAGCCAGGAACCGGTCTGGATGCTCGACAACGTGGCAAAGGCGCGCCCCGATTGAACGGCCTGGATGGCGTCCGCGCCGGAACCGTACACGTCCACCTTGAACTGGAATTCGTCGGCCTTGCTCTTGGCCCACGCCTCGAAGGACGAGCCCTTGTTCGTCGCAATGGTCTTGCCCTTGAACTGATTCAGATCGGTGACGTCGGGCGCGTCCTTCTTGGTCAGAAAGAGGAAGTCGTTTTCGAGATAAGGCTCGCTGAACAACAACATGGCGGCGCGCTCGGGCGTGACATTCACCGGCGAGAGCAGCAGGTCGTACTTGCCCGAATTCAAGCCGGGCAGGGCCGCGCTCCACTGCGCGCCATCGATGGATATCTTTTGTCCGATCTGCTTGGAAAGCTCAGCGGCCAGGTCGATGGTCAGCCCCTTCAGGCCGCCGCCGAGGTCGGACATCGAGAACGGCGGCAGCGATGAGTCGGCGGGCGAAAGCAGGTTGTCCGGCGTGGCGTGCGCAAGCGTGCTGGCGAACAGCAGCGCGGCGGCGGTGGCGGACAGCTTCAGGGTGGGACGGCTACGCATGGTTCTTCCTTTACGTGGGGGAGTACGAGTGACGGGGAATGCTCTTGACCTTGTCGATGGCCGCCAGCAAAGGCTGAATGACGACGACATCATCTGATTGGCTCAACGTCTGCGCCGCTGCCGCGACGGGACCGCCGCCGATGACGAGCACCTTCGAGCCGTCTTCACGGATGGCGCGATCGATAGAGCCTTTGACCTTTTCGATCAGCGTGTCCGGGTTGGCGGTCGTCGCGACGGCGTCATCGGCCGCAATGACAAGCGTGTTGAAGTGCTTTTCGCATCCGTAGCGGCGGATCTGGCCCAGCGTCGAAGCGCGCAGTTTCGGCGTGACAGTCAGTACCGAGTACGGCATACCCAACGCGTCGGCGGCCTGCATGGCCGATTCGCCAATGCCGAACACCGGCATGTCGAGCACCATGCGCAACGCTTGCAGGCCGGGGTCGCCAAAGGCCGCCACGATGACGGCATCCGGCTGCATGATGCGAATCTGCGCCGCCATGCCTGCGACCTCCGCGGCGGCAACGTGCAATGCGGTTTCGCTATCGATCAGCGCAGCACCGTTGGCGGCGGTCAGCGACAACCAATCCCAACCGGCAGGTGCGATGGCGCGCGCCACCGACAGCATCAAAGAGGTTGTCGCGGTATTGGTGTTCGGGTTGATCAGCAGCACTCTCATGGCGTCGAATCCTTCCGTGGCTCAGCAGGCAGGCCAGGTGTTCTTCCATTCGTGGTGCTGTTCGTATTGCTCGGCCAGATCGAGCAGCAACTCATCGGCGCCGAAGTCAGCCACGAGTTGGAATCCGATTGGCATGCCCGATTGCGTGGGGGCCGCCGGCAAAGTGATGCCGGGGTGGCTGCAGGCGTTCACCCAGTTGGTGAAGACGGCATGCCCGCGTGGCCCGACCGATTGGCCGTCGATAACCGGAGGGAAGGGCTCATTCTTGGGCCACGGATTGGCGGCGGAGGCCGGCGTCATGATGATGTCCCAGGTCTCGAATGCGCTGCCTACGGCGGCGCGCAACGCATAGAGCAGTTCGATGACACCCTGGTATTCGCCGCCCGAGATGGCGTCCCCCGTCATCGCACGGTCGCGGTACTCCGGCGTCACGAGATCCTTGAACGCCGCGTTGTTACGCGCCATCAACGACATGCACACGTTGCCGATCTTTGCCCAGTTGTCGCTGACCGGTTTGATGTCGAAAGGCAGCTCGCCTTCGACGACTTCATGCCCCATGCGGGCGAAGCGCCCGGCGGCTTCCGCACAGCTCCGTGCAATCTCCGGGTCGACCGGATTGCTGCCCAATCGGGGGACATACAGAACCTTCAGCTTGCGCAGTGCGCAGGCGTTTTCTGTCATCGGCGCGAACCCTCGCGAACGTTGGTCACGACGGTCGGGGCGGGCGATGGCGGACATCATCAGACGGACATCGTCGACGGTACGGCCGATGGGGCCGACCACTTCGCAGTCGTACAGCACTGATGAAAAACCATCTGCACGCGGAATACGCGATAGCGTGGGCTTGAGTCCCACCAGCCCGGTGTAGCCGGCCGGGCGGCGGATCGATCCACCACCGTCCGTGCCGAGCGACAGTGGCACCATGCCCGCCGCGACCGACGCGACAGAGCCGCCGCTCGAACCACCCGTGGTCAGTTCGGCGTTCCACGGGTTTCCGGTCGCGCCGAACACAGGGTTGTAGGTCGAGCCGCGGCTGGCGAATTCCGGCAGATTGGTCTTGCCGATGATGATGGCGCCGGCATTGCGCAACAGTTCGATTGGCAGTTCATCGTGATCGGCGACGTTGTCCCTGAACAGCGGCGAGCCAAAGACAAAAGGCATGTCCTTGACGAGAATGTTGTCCTTGATCGATACCGGAATGCCCTCCAGCCAGCTGCGCGGCTCACCTCTGGCAAAGCGCTCATCGCTCTCTCTGGCTGCGGCGCGCGCACCTTCGGCGTTGACATGGATGAAGGCGTTCAGCGTCGGCTGAAGGGTGTCGATGCGTGCGAGAAAGTGGTTGACCACCTGCGTGGCGGTCAGTTGGCGGCTGCGCAACCGTTCGCCGATTTCGCGCACGGTCAGCTTGTAGATGTCGGTTGTCATCGAGGTCTCTTTCTGTTGATGCGTCAATCAGTGGTTAGGGCGGGGCAAGGTCATTCGATGCAATACGCACCGCGATGCGCGAACGACAGGCCCACACGCTCAACCGTGGCTTCCAGTTCGCGCGCCGTGATCGGGTCCATGCGCATGCCAGGCGAACGGATGGCGTCGCAGGCGATCACGCCGCGTCGCATATAGGTGGCTTTGCGCAATGCGAGCCCCACCTTGGGCTGGAACTCATAGCGGATGAGGGGGCAGTAGCGATCGAAGGTCGCCGCTGCGGCGGCGTGGTCGCCCGCTGCGTGGTGCTGGTAGATACGCACGAGGATTTCGGGGAAGGCGAAACCCGTCATCGTGCCCACCGCACCCCGCTGCAACTCTTCGAGGAAGTACACCCCGCCCAGGCCGCCGAACACTTTTGTGCTGCCTTGCGCGAGTTCGAGGATGCGCGAAATCTTCTGGCCGACAGGCGGCTCTTCCATCTTGATCATGCCTACGCCGCCTTCACGGCCAAGGCGTGCCACGAGGTCAGCGCCGATCTCGGTGCCGAACGAATCGGGAAAGTCGTGGATGACGACGGGGATCTTCACTGCCTGCGCGACGGTGCGGTAGTAGTCGAACTGCACCGCGTCCGCCGTGGTGTCGAGCGGCGCGACGAACACCGCCTCGGCGCCGAGCGATTCGGCCTCGCGAGCCTGTTCGATTGCACCGGCCACGCCCAGCGCACGCACACCTACCCACACCGGCACGCGGCCTTTCACCTGCGCGATGAAGGCACGGATCACCTGCGTGCGCTCATCCTGCGAGAGCTTGTGCGATTCGCCGAGAAAGCCAAGGATCGCCAGCCCGTTGACGCCCGCTTCGATCTGAAAGTCGACCAGTGAGGCGATGCTTGCCAGATCGAGTGAGCCATCGGCGGCGAACGGCGTGGGGCAGATGGTGAACACACCCTTGGCGGATGCGAGACGGTCGGTTGAGGATGCGATTGTCATGAGTCGATTGCCGGGTTGCGTTTGAGTTGTGGCCATTATTCGAACCGCCCCGGTCTATGTCGCGTGCTTTTATGGAGGCCACCCTTAACATGGCGTCAATCGCTCTGTTCCTGCACCAGATCGGGCGCAGGCTGGAATCCTTCGGTTTGCATGAGCTGGCCGAGCACGCCGACGAACGTCTGCGCAATCTGCGACAAGGGCTCGAAACGCGTATGCACCAGGTTGGCGCGAACGCTGGGTCCGTTCAGCAGCGGGCGCACCGCCAGCTGGCTCGCCGGCCAACTGCGTACTGAAAACTCATCGACGATGGCTACGCCTGCACCCGCGAGCACCAATGCGCATGCGTTCTGCGGCGAGCCGACTTCTATGGCCGCGCGATAGCTCTCGCCCGCACCTTCGAACCAGCCGTTCACCAGCAGTCCGAATGGAGAGCTGCGGTCGTAGGCGATGAAGGGGTAGGGCATGACGTCCGCGACGGAAAGTGTGTCGAGTCGAGCGAGCGGGTGATCGACAGGGCAGATGCACACCAGCCGGCCGCTACCCAGTGGCGTGGTTTCAAGGTTGGGATGCTTGGTCGGCAGAATGGTCACGCCGAGATCGGCCTGACGGTTGAGCAGGCGCTCGACGAGCGGGGCAAAGCCCAGATACTGAAAGCTCAGCTTCACCTGTGGATGGGTGTGCCGGAATGCCGCCATGGCGAGCGGGATCACCATCTGTCCGACACTGGGGCTCGACACCACGTTGAGAATGCCCTCCTGATGCTCGGCAAGCTCGCGTGCCAATGTGTTAACGCGTTGCACGCCGGCGTAGACGTGTTCGACTTCACGGAAGAGCTTCTTCGCCTCGGGCGTCGCGTAGAGCCGCCCCTTGATGCGCTCGAACAGCGCAAACCCCACGCGTGACTCGGTGTGCGACAGCAGGCGGCTGACCGCCGGCTGCGAGACGAACAGCAGTTGCGAGGCGCCACTGATTGAGCCGGTGATCATCACGGCCCGGAACACTTCGATCTGACGCAGGTTCATCGACATGGCAAGACTGCCGTCCGTGGGTACGGATCGTGCATAACAAACAGTTAATGATGAACAGCGTTAAAGCAATCGGTATGCCGAAGGTTTTCCGGCGAGTGCAGCGGATCGTGCGCAGGCGTTGCGTGATGGGGCATGCGCCGCACGAGCGTCATGCGCGCAAATCCGCATGGCATTCACGATGGCGGGCAATGTGGGGGCCAGGGCGGTGCATTGACGCGAGCCTGCTACACAGACGATGCGCCGTTGTGGCGCATAACGCTGCGTTAATGGAGGCCGACAAAAAGGTATGCGACAGCCGTCCTGGTGGTTCGAATAATGAGGTCACGCGATTCAGCCGCCCGCACTGTGCCGTGGCTGCATTCATTCACTTACCACGCGATTGACTCGGTACCCCATCAATGGATCTCGGAATCTCAGGACGCCGCGCACTGGTGTGCGCTTCAAGCAAAGGTCTCGGACGTGCGTGCGCCAAGTCGCTTGCGCGGGAGGGCGCGCACGTGACGTTGGTGGCGCGCGGCGCGGAGGCGTTGGCACGCACGGCGGACGAAATCCGCAGCGCAACCGGTAGTGAGGTCACCACGGTCGTGGCCGACGTGACCACCGACGAAGGGCGTGCTGCCGTACTGGCGGCCTGCCCGCAACCCGACATCCTCATCACCAACGCAGGCGGCCCCAAGCCGGGTGATTTCCGCGACTGGGACCGCGAGGCGTGGATCGCCGCGCTGGACGCCAACATGCTCACGCCGATCGCGCTGATCCGCGCCACGGTCGACGGCATGATCGCGCGGCGCTTTGGGCGCATCGTCAACATCACCTCCGGCGCGGTGAAGGCGCCCATTGACATACTGGGTCTATCGAATGGGGCACGTTCGGGGCTGACAGGCTTTGTCGCAGGCCTTGCGCGCGTAACCGTGGCGCACAACGTCACCATCAACAACCTCTTGCCTGGCCCGTTCGAGACGGATCGCCTTAAAGAAACAGCGGCGCAGTGGGCCGCCAAAAGCGGCAAGACCGTGGAGCAGGTGATTGCCGAGCGTGCTGCGGCGAACCCGGCTGGCCGCCTTGGCGAACCCGCCGAATTCGGCGATGCCTGCGCCTACCTGTGCAGCGCGCAGGCGGGGTTTATCACTGGACAGAATCTGTTGCTCGACGGCGGCCATTACCCCGGCACTTTCTGAGCACGCACAGTCATTGCCCAAAACAGAGGGAACCATGGACTTTGATCTGACGATCCGCAACGGTCGCATCAGCAACGCAGACGCGACCTTTCAGGCCGACATCGGCATCAATGATGGCGTCATTACGGCTATCGCGCCGCAGCTACCGCCAGGGCGCGAAGACGTTGAACGCAACAGGGCGCTGGGTGCTGCCCGGAGGCATTGATAGCCACTGCCACATCGAGCAACTGTCAGGCATGGGCGTGATGTGCGCGGATGACTTCTACAGTGGCACCGTGTCGGCGGCATTTGGCGGCACGACCACCATACTGTCTTTCGCCGCACAGCATCGCGGCGATCGCATACCGGACGTTCTGGCCGACTACCATCGCCGCGCGGCCGAGAAGGCAGTCATCGACTATGGCTTTCACCTCATCCTGACCAATCCCGATGAGGTCGCATTGCGCGAACACTTACCGCAGGCCGTGCGCGACGGCATTACCTCGCTCAAGGTCTACATGACCTACGACCGGCTCAAGCTCGACGACTACCAGTTGCTCGACGTGATGGACAAGGCGAGCGAACTCGGCGCGCTGGTGATGATGCACGCCGAAAATCACGACATGATCCGTTGGATTGCGCATCGCTTGCTGGAGCGCGGCCATACCGCACCGAAATTCCACGCCATGGCGCACGATTCGCTGGCCGAGACTGAGGCGACGAACCGCGCAATCACGCTTGCGCGTCTGGTGAACGTCCCCGTTCTGATCGTTCATGTATCGGGCCGCGAAACCATCGATGTGATCCGTTCAGCGCAAAGGATGGGCGCCCCGGTGCTGGCGGAAAGTTGCCCCCAGTATCTGTTCCTCGAAGCGAGCGACAGCGATCTGCCTGGGCTGGAAGGCGCAAAGTTCTGTTGTAGCCCGCCACCGCGCGATGCGGATTCGCAGCAGGCCGTATGGCAAGGCCTGATCGACGGCACGCTGGGCGTGTATTCGTCGGACCACGCGCCGTATCGCTTCGACACGAGCGGCAAGCTGCCCAAGGGAGAAGCCACCACGTTCAAGGAAATGGCCAATGGCGTGCCAGGCGTTGAGCTGCGCTTGCCGCTGCTGTTTTCGGAAGGTGTCAGGACGGGCCGGATGAGCATCGAGCAATTTGTCGCGCTCACCGCCACCAACCACGCGCGGCTCTATGGCATGGCCCCGCGCAAGGGCACCATTGCGGTCGGTGCGGATGCCGACATCGCGGTGTGGGACCCGGATCGCGTGGTCAGCATTTCGGCCAGCATGTTGCACGATAACGTGGGCTACACCCCTTATGAGGGCCGCACCATCACCGGATGGCCTACGGACGTGTTCAGTCGCGGGCGCAGCGTCGTGCGCGATGGCGCATTGAAGGTGGCGCGAGGCAGCGGACGCTTTGTCGCGCGTGGCGCGCCCGGCATATTGCCGTCAGCAGACCGTGCAGAAGCGCGTAGCGCATTCAGCACGCATGTGGGGCTGAAACACGCAAACGGGTGCTGCGGATGAGGTAAGCCACGGCGGAGGCGGGTGCCTCCGCCGCGAAGGTGGCTTGATCAGCGCGCCGGTTGTTCCGGCATCACGATGTTGACTTCGAGAACCTCGAAGTTGTCTTTCTTTTCAAGCTGGACCTTGATGTCGTCCGGATTGATCGGGACGTACTTCGAGATGACGGCGATCAGATCCTGCTGCAAAGCGTTGAGGAAGTCCGGACGCGTGTCGTCGGTGCGCTGGCGCGCGATGACGACCGTGAGGCGTTCCTTGGCCAGTTCTGCGGACTTCGGTTGCTTGTTGCCGAAGAGTCGTTCGAGCCAGGACATGGTCAGGCACCTCCGAACAGGCGCTTGAGCAGGCCCGGCTTGTCGTACGCGACAAAACGCAGCGCCCGGTCTTCACCCAGGAAGCGGGCCACGACATCCGCGTAGGCTTCGGCCGCATCGCTGTCCTTGATGTGGATGACAGGCGAGCCCTGGTTGGACGCCTGCAGCACGGTTTCGGACTCCGGGATCACGCCGATCAGCGGCACGCGCAGGAGTTCCTGCACGTCCTTGTACGACAGCATTTCACCCTCATCGACGCGCTTGGCCGAATAGCGGGTAATGACCAGGTGTTCCTTGACCGGCTCACGGCCTTCCTTGGCTCGGCGGCTCTTGCTTTGCAGAATGCCGAGAATGCGGTCGGAGTCGCGGATGGAAGAGACTTCGGGGTTGGTCACCACCAGCGCATCGTCGGCGAAGGTCAGCGCCATCACGGCGCCGCGTTCGATGCCTGCAGGCGAATCGCACACGATGTACTCGAAGCCCATATGTTCAAGGTCCTTCAGGACCTTTTCCACGCCTTCTTCGGTGAGCGCATCCTTGTCGCGCGTCTGCGAGGCGGGCAGCACGAACAGGTTTTCGCAGTGCTTGTCCTTGATGAGCGCCTGATGCAGGTTCGCCTCGCCATTGACCACGTTGATCAAGTCGTACACCACGCGGCGTTCGCAGCCCATGATGAGGTCGAGGTTACGCAGGCCGACATCGAAGTCGACCACGGCGGTCTTGAAGCCGCGCAAAGCGAGGCCGGTTGCAAAGCTTGCACTGGAGGTGGTCTTGCCGACCCCCCCCTTGCCGGATGTCACGACGACGACACGTGCCACGTTTCCCCCTGTCAATTCTGGTTAGAGGCGCTTCAGTCGAGCTGAAGCGGTTCGATGTTCAAAGTGTGCCCGCCCTTGCCGCCGGCAGCTTCGCGCAGCACGGCATGGGCCGGTTTGGCGGCCAGATTCTCTGGCACGCCACGTTCGAAAGTGCGATACACGCCCGCAATGGAAACCAGCTCGGGACCGAAATTCGTGCACAACAGGCGAGCGCGGGTGTCCCCCTGCGCGCCGGCCAATGCGCGGCCACGCAACGGGCCATAGCAATGGATGCTGCCATCGGCGATGACTTCAGCGCCGTTGCTCACGCCCCCGAGAATGACCAGATCGCCGCCACGGGCGTAGATCTGCTGGCCCGAGCGGATGGGGCGCTCGATGATCATGGTTGTAGCCCCCGGTACAGGCGCCGGAGCGGGCTCGGCCTTGACCGGTTCGGCGGCAGCAGGCGCCACTGGCGCGGTCTTTTCCGCCGCAGTGACACGGGCGGCGCCATCGCCAAGCACGGCCAATCCTGCTTTGCGCGCGCTTTCGATCAAGTGTTCGGGCGTGCCCTTGAGTGCCACCGGCTGCAGGCCGTAACGGCGCAACAAGCTGCCCAGACCGGCCCAGTCCACGCGGCTGGGAGCGCTGGTCAGCTGGGTCAGGTCGATGACCGTGGCTTCATCGGCGAAAAACTCGCCCATGCCGCCCATCATGGTGTGCAGGCTGTCGGCCAGCCGCACGTTGTCCAGTTCACGGATCACCGCAGTCATCGCGGTGATGGATCCTGCTTTGAATTCAATGGGTTTGTGCATTGTCCTGGACGTTTGCGGGGGCATGCAGCCTTGTTACAGATTGATAAACCGCCCGAGTTTACTTTTTGGCACCCGCGTGGGCAAGCCGCAGGCCCGAAAAAGAAGGTGGAGCGCGCCATTGGGCAGTGTGCTGGATTGACGACAGCGCATTCGGATGGTCCTTTGGCTTGCAGGCACCACATCACCGTAAGGTGTTGTTTTCACTGAGTCGCTGGAGTTTGGGGGGCAGTTCTCACGCATTGTTAAGTCAGTTCTTATTGCGGACTTCCACGCTTCTTAGAGTGGAAACGTGATGCCTTGTGATTTCGTGTGCGCGGCTGCGCCAATGCAAGGCGCGGGACCTTGCCAGGTGCGAAATTCGCCCGCTGACCCCACTTGAAATCCAGGCCAAAACACAATGGATGCAATCCAATCGCCTTCGTCGGCGGTCGACGCTGCGCCGGCCGATACCGAGACCGCTCTGCGGGCAGCCGTCAAGGCAGCGCCCGATCATTTCCCGTCGCTGCTGAGACTGGCCCGCCATCTGTCGAAAGAGCGCAAGTTCGAAGAATCCGTCGAATACGCCTTGCAGGCCGTGGCAATCGACGCGGACTCTTTCGAAGCGACGCTCACGCTCGGCAGCGCGCTCAAGGAACTCAAACGCTACGAACTGGCCCGCCAGCACCTGGCCCGCGCAGTCGCGCTCAACACCGCCGACGTGGTGGCGCTCTTCAATCTCGCTTTCACCCTGCGTGAGTTGGGGCGCGAAGACGAAGCCGTCGAACTGTACAAGCGCATCATCGAGATCGCACCGCAACATGTCGGGCCGTACGTCAATCTCGGCTCGATCTACGAAGGTCGCGGAGAGCACGCGTTGGGCTACGAGAACCACACCAAAGCCGTGCAGTGCAATCCCGATGAACCACAGGCGCGTCACAACCTGTCGATGTCGCGCCTGCGCATGGGCGAGTTCGAGGCAGGCTGGGCCGATTTCGAATATCGCCGAAAAGTCCCGGGCAAAGGCTCATTCACCGGCCACATGGTCTGCCCCGAATGGCAAGGCGAACCGCTCGAAGGGCGCAAGGTCCTGATCACGTCTGAGCAGGGAGCGGGCGACGCAATCCAGTTCATCCGTTACGCGCGGCTGCTCAAGGCGCGTGGCGCCGCACGCGTTGATGCGCTGGTGTCTACCGCGCTCGTCAACGTGATGAGCCGCGTCGATGGAATCGATCACGCCTACATCACCTGCGACGCCAAGGACTACGACTACTGGGCGCTCATGATGAGCCTGCCATACCGCTTCGGCACCACCGTGGATTCGGTGCCGGCGCAGCCCTACATCACCCCCGATCCGGCAAAGGCCAAGGCATGGCGCGAGCGATTGAATGGCATCGCACGGGGCCGCCCGCGCGTTGGGCTGGTGTGGGCCGGCAATCCGCTGCACGCCCGCGATCACTACCGGTCGATTTCCTTGTCTGAACTCGAACCGATGCTCTCGCCCGATATTGCGTGGTTCGCATTGCAGAAAGGCACCGCCGCGCAGGCGCAACTGGCTCAACTGGACAGCGGCAGCTACGTGTGTTGTCTCAGCGACTATCTGGCGAGCTTTGCCGATACGGCGGCCGTCATCGCCAATCTCGATCTGGTGATCGCTGTCGACACCTCGGTCGCGCACCTGGCCGGCGCGCTTGGCAAGCCAGTGTGGATATTGTTGGCCGGCAACCCAGATTGGCGCTGGATGACCGGGCGCGAAGACAGCCCCTGGTACCCCTCCGCACGACTATTCCGTCAGACCTCGCTCGGGCAGTGGGGCAACGTCGTCACCAGCCTGCATCACGCAATCCGCGATTGGCGGGCAGGCGTAGCGAAGCAAGGGTGAACATCATGTCCAGCAAACAGATCGACATAGAAAGTCTTCTCGCCGCGCTCGATGACAATGACACCCTGTTGGAAACCGGGCTGGCACTGAATCGCTCGCGCCGTTTCAGCGAAGCGTGCTTCTTCTTCGAGCGACTCGTCACGCGCGATCCCAAGAGCCTCAAGGGATGGTTTTATCTTGGCTTGTGCACGGACTCGCTCGGACATCCGGACAAAGCGATGTCGTGCTATCGCCGCGCGCTGGAAATCAGCCCTGGGCATCCGGCGATTCTCGTCAACCTCGGGACCAGCCTGGAGAACACCGGGCGCTACGACGAAGCGCTGGATTGCTACCAGCGTGCAGTCGATGACGAATCCGTGCGGGGGCAGGCCGGGCATGGCATTGCATCCATCCATTTGCGGCGGGGCGACTATGCCAAAGCGTGGGAGTTCTACGAACTGCGCAACCGCATCAAGGGTAACGAATCGTTCCGCGGCAACCTGATCTGCCCCGAATGGCGAGGCGAGCCGCTGACGGGAAAAAGACTGCTCGTGCTGACCGAACAAGGCGCTGGCGACCTGTTCCAGTTCGTCCGCTATGCGCGTGTCGCCGCCGACCTTGGGGCGACCGTCAACGTGATGGTCTCCGGTGCCACCCGTGCCTTGATCGCCCGCGCCGACGGCGTCGCGCACTCGCTGCTGGAGGCGGACAGTGCCGATTATGACTATTGGATCAACGTCATGAGCTTTGCGTCGGTGGTGGGGACGCAACTCGACACCATCCCCGGCCAATCGCGTTATATCCACTCCGATGAAGCCAGCCGCGCGCACTGGCAGCAGCGCATCGACGCCGACGCACAAGGGCGCTTGCGTGTCGGCATTGCGTGGGCAGGCAATCCGACATTCGGCCGCGACGCCCGTCGCTCCATTCCGTTGCATGCGCTGGCCCCGTTGTGGGAGCTCGAAGGCATTGCCTGGTACTCGCTGCAGAAGGGGCGCGGTGCGGACGAACTGGCGACCAACACCACACCACTGATCGACCTTGGTTCGCATTTCCAGACCTTCGACGACACCGCTGCGGCCATCGATGGGCTGGATATCGTCATTGCGGTCAACACGTCCATCGCACACCTTGCCGGCGCGCTGGGCAAATCTGTCTGCGTGTTGCCGTATATCTATCCGGACTGGCGTTGGCTCGAAGACCGCAACGACAGCCCCTGGTATCCGTCAGCCCGTTTGTTCCGCCAGCGTAGTCTCGGCGATTGGACTGAAGCGGTGGAAGAGCTTCGCGAGGCGCTCGAAGAGCGACTGATCGGCAAGGCCTGACGGGCAACGTCGTCGTTTCGCAAAGCGATGCGATTGCCGCGCACGGGGCCGGAATTGCGCGCGCCCTATGGATGCCAGGCCTTGACCACCATCGCCAGTAAGTCGAATCCTCTATCGAAGAGCGATTGCAGCACGGGCGCCATGACGTTCATCGATAGCAGCAGAAGCAGAAAGCCGATCGTGCAAGTGATCGGGAAGCCCAGCGAGAAAATGTTCAACTGAGGTGCGGCGCGCGTGAGCACGCCCAGTGCGATGTTGGTGATGAGCAGCGCGGCGACGATGGGCAGCGACAACAACACGCCTGCCGCAAACATCGTCATGCCGGTACTCACCAGCGCCATCCAGCCACGGGCGGCAAGCGGACGCGAATCCACCGGCAACCACTCAAAGCTGCGCGCCAGTACGTCGATGACGAGCAGGTGGCCGTTGAACGACAGGAACACCAGCGTCGTCAGCAGGCCGATGAACTCGGCAATCACAGAGGTCTGCCCCTGGCTCTGCGGGTCGAAAAAAGTCGCGAACGACAAACCCATTTCCATGCCGATGATTTCACCGGCGACATCGGTCGCGGCGAACACCACGCGCATCACCATGCCCATGCCGACGCCGATGAGAATCTGCATCACGAACGCCGCCATCCCGACATAGCTGCCCGGATCGATGTCGGGCGCCGCGGGCAGGGCGCCGACCAGCGCGAACGTAATGGCCAGCCCTGCCGCAAGGCGTATCCGTCGTGGCATCGCCTGATTGCCGAACAACGGCGCCACGCTCATGAGACCCAGCACGCGGGCCAGCGGATACAGCCAGGTGACGAGCAGCGCCGACAGTTGCGCGCTGGTGACAGACAACATGCTGCGCTATCCGATCAGCGTGGGGATCGATTCGAACAGCCGGCGGATGTAGTCCGTCAGCATCGTGATCATCCACGGGCCGGCCACGATCAGCGTGCCGAAGATCACCACCAGCTTGGGCACGAACGACAGGGTCATTTCGTTGATCTGCGTGGCCGCTTGCAGAATGCTCACGATCAGGCCGGTGACCAGCGCGGCGATGAACAGCGGCGCGGCAACCAGCAGGGTCAATTCCAGCGCCTCGCGACCGAGGGCGACGACAGTAGTCGGTGTCATGTTCAGCTCCCGAAACTCGTTACCAGCGATGTAACCAACAGATTCCAGCCATCCACGAGCACGAACAGCATGATCTTGAAGGGCAGGGAGACGATGACCGGCGACATCATCATCATCCCCATCGACATGAGTACGGATGCCACCACCATGTCGATGATGAGGAACGGAATGAAGATGATGAAACCGATCTGGAAGGCGGTTTTCAGCTCGCTCGTCACGAAGGCCGGCACGACCACGCGCAGCGGCAGGTCATCGGCCTTTTCCACTTTCGGCGTCTTGGCGAGCTTGGAGAACAGCGACAGGTCGGGCTCTCGCACCTGGCGCAACATGAAGGTCTTGAGCGGCACGGTGGCGCGCGTCATGGCCTCGTCGAACTGGATCTCATTGCGGGACAACGGCACCCATGCTTCCTGGTACACGCGGTCGATGGTCGGCGACATCACGAAGAAAGTCAGGAACAGCGACAGGCCGACGATCACCTGATTGGGCGGCGAAGTCTGCGTGCCAAGCGCATGACGCAGCAGCGACATCACGATGATGATGCGCGTGAAGCTCGTCATCATCAGCATCACGGCCGGGATGAAGCTCAGCGCTGTCAGCATCAGCAGCGTCTGCACCGACAGGCTGTAGGTCGTCGAACCGCCCGGGCCGGGCACGCTGGTTAGTGCCGGCAGGGCCTGCGCGGCCGCCAGCGCGGGCAGCAACGCCAAGGCTGCAACCAGACCGGCGCGAACGAAGCGTTCAGCGCGCATTGCGCTTGCCCTCCAGCAACTGCTTGAGGCGGGCAGCGAAATCGGCGCTCGGCAATGTCGGCGCGGCGGCTTCGGGCGCGGCGGGCAGATCGGCAGCATCGAGCGTATGCAAGGCATTGATGTGCCCCGGCGCCACGCCGAGCACCAGCACCTTATCGGCAACCGACACCAGCACCACGCGCTCGCGGGGGCCGACCGCTGTCGCGCTGAGCACCTTCAGATTGCCGGCCAGCCCGGGGCGCGAACCCTGCACACGGCGCAGCAGGCGTAGCGCGCCGAACAAGGCTGCCAGTACCACGGCCAAGCCAAACAACATCTGCAACAGGCTGCCGGCAGCTGACAGCGAACCGTCCGCAGCGCGGGCAACAGGGCTCAGGGCAAGAAAAGCGACGGGCGCGGCCCGCAGGAGAATCGGCTTCACGACACTGCACACGGTGAATGGAACTGTGTGCAGCTTATCGAGCGCGGGGATTTTTCAGCCGCCGATAAGCGCGTGAAAAGGGCGGCAAATAATGCCGTTCTCAAAAAAACGCCGTGGATTCAGGTTGCCGGGCGCAGTGCCCACACGCTGTTGGGCTGACCGTCACGGGCGCGGCGACGGGCTGCGCGGCCCAGCGCGTACAAACCGGCTGCCAGCGCAGCGGACATCACATCGATGACGATGAACGCGCTAGCGTCATGTCCGCCGGCCGCAATCATGCCGCCGTGCAGGGCGATATTGACCACAGGCACGGCCAACGACAGGGCGGCGGCAAAGTAGGGCAGCTCGAAACTCGCGCGAGCTGGGTCGCGCACAAAGGCCCAGATCAGGCAGGCGAGCCACGTGCCAAAGCATGCGGCGCGCTCCGACAGGCCGATGTTGCCGCCCACGGCGATGGCGACCTGATTGGCGACGAGCGCGGCGGCAATGCCGGCCGCCAGACCAAAACACACGCCCACCGTCAGGCGTGCCATGAACCGCACCGGGCCCGTCTGATGAGCCTGCTTCCGCTTGCGGCGCGATTCGATCCACAGCAGGTTGCCGCTGTAGAACAGCAGCGCGCCCATCAGCCCGAGCACGAAATACAACACGCGGACGGCAAAGCCGCCGTAGCTGCCGAAATGCAGGCCATACACGCCGGCCAGCAGCGCGTGATTGGCGTCGCGCTGGCCACCGACCTGAACGGTGAGGATCTCACCCGTCGAGGCGTTGACCGTAATGCCGCCGTAGGTGCCAAGCGCACCGGGCGTCTCGCCGCGCACTTCGACGAAAGCGGCGCGGTCGCCGTAGTTTTCGAATGCGATCCACACCGGAATGAAGTCGCGCTGCACGGTACGCGCATGTTCGACGACCTGCATTGGCGACAGCATCGGCGCCGCCTCGCCAGCCGGCTTGCGCACGACGCCATGTCCCATGACGCGATTGGTTTCGGCCGTCAGCTTGCCGTTGTAGGCCAGCGTGTTGAAGGTGGCCATGATCACCAGGCTCAGGCATAACACCGTGCCGGTGACGGCGAAGATCACATGGAACGGCAGGCTGAGGATGCCGACCACGTTATGTGCGTCCTGCCACATGCGCTTGAGGTTTTTGCCCACGCGCAGCGCGAAAAGGTCTTTTACCAGCGTCGGCAGATGAATGATCACGCCCGAAATGAGCGCCACGCCATACAGCATGCTGACGATGCCCATCAGGTAAATGCCCACGCCGGGAATCCCCAGCGTGTAGTGCAGTTCGTTGACGAGTTCCGATATCACCGAAGCGCCATCGTCGTGCGCCTCACCCCGCAGCTCGGCGAGCGAGGCGTGCTGCCACTGGCCGCTTTTGTCGATCCACCACGCATACGGCGTCGGCGATTCGTCGGTGGCAGGCTGGATGGCGAAGTTGCTGCGCGCTTCCGGGTACTTGGCGTGGAGTGCTGCGACCAGGGCGGTGCCGTCGTCGTCTTGCACGATCTGCGTGGTCGGGCGTTTCTCCCAACCATGCAATTCGCCGTGGAACATGGTGATGGCGCCGGCGTAGAAGGCGACGAACAACGCGAGACCGGCGCAGATTCCAGTCCAGGTGTGCAGGGTCAGAAAGACGCGAAGCGTGGCGGCTTTGAACATGGGTCGTCCCTAACCGGCCATCCGGGCCAGCGATAGCAGGGCAAAGGCGAGGGCGGTGCAAAGCGCCATGACGCGCCATGCGCGCAGGCCGTTACGGAAGTTGGCGCTGGCCGTGATGACCGCCATCCACACGGGTGGCAGGAGCAGCATCACGCCGATGGTGGAGTCCTGCCAGGGGCCGGGCAACGCATAGGCCAGCGCGCCGAGCAGGAATACGGACAAAGGCAACCCGAGCAGCACACCTGCGGAGACTTTTCCCCACATCAGCGCACCCGCTCCGTGGCAGGTTTGAAGATCGCCAGCAAGATGGGCCACGCAACGGCGCCGAGCATGATGACCGACAAGGTGGCTGCGGTAGCCGACGTCGCCCACAGCACAGTCGCCCAGGCGTGCCACGACAAGGCCGCAAGCACGGCGGCGCAGATCAGCGCGGCGCGCGCGGGCAATGCTTCACGCAGCAGACGCTGGTGGCGCGAAGCACCATAGAGCGCGGTCGCGGACATGAGCGACAACAGGACGGCGATGAGAGTCACAGCGACTGCGGGCAGGGATTTCAATGCCCGCGAGGATAACAAGAATGGTTCGCAATAACAATTGCGAACACGTAGGTAAAGGCTGCGCCGGCGCGCATCCTGCGCCAGCGCAAACCCCTGTCAGTGCGGCCTTAGCGCCCGATGCCGAGCTTGTCGTGTTCTGCGAGCAGGCGCTGGTGCAGCGCGCTCCCTTCAAAGTTGCGCCCCAGCCGGTTCAAGTCGAAGAACCGTTCTTCCCGGTCGACCAGCGCCGCTGCGCGTGCCACGGTTTCGGCACCGAAACTCAGCGTCAGCGCCTGTTCGAATGCGTCGCGGTCGGTCAGTTCAAGCAAGGCTCGCACGCAGCGGTACACCTTGGCGCGCGGCGCGGGCAGATCGTTGAAATGCTCGATCCATTCGCAGCCTTCGCGTGCGGCGTCGGCGTCGCCCACGGCCAACGCCAACAGTGTTTTCAGTTCGCCGATGCGTAGCTGCTTCCAGGGCTGGTCGTCGGGCATCGCCAGACCGACCAGTTCCCAGATCGGGCGCTCATCGGCAAGGTCCGATTCCTGCAGTTCGTCCAGCAATTGCTGGCATTGCGCCTCGCTCAGCGCGCCCACATCGAACAGGTATTCGCGCAACGCGATGCCGATGCTGTTGTTCTCCCATTCGAGGTCCTCGACCGGATAGACCTCCGACATGCCCGGCACGAGCATGCGACAGGTGTACGCGCCCAGATGCGCGTAATCGATGGCATAGATGTCATGGCCCTGTTGCGCGATGCACTCGCACAGCCAGTTGTATTCGTCGCGTGTGCTGCCGGCGAAGTTCCAGTCGGCAAAGTCGAAGTCCGGTACGTTGCGCACGAAATCCCACGCGATCAGGCCGCTCGAATCAACGAAGTGCAATTCAAGGTTGGCCGGCGATGCGGCATCGTCGGCGTCGAACGTGGGCGGCGGGAAACCGTCCAGCGCGTCCAGCGCGCGGCCCTGCAGGAGCTCGGTCAACGCACGTTCCAGCGCAATGGCGATGTTCGGGTGCGCACCGAAGCTGGCGTACAGGCCTTGGTCCTTCGGATTGATCAGCGCCACGCACATGACGGGGAATTCGCCGCCGAGCGAAGCGTCTTTCACCAGGATGCCGAAGCCCGCGGCGCGCAGCGCTTCGATACCCGCCACGCTTACCGGGTAGCGCGCGAGCACGTCATCGGGGACCTCGGGCAGGCACAGGTTTTCAGCGATCACGCGGTATTTGACGTGCCGTTCCAGCACTTCTGATAGCGCTTGGCTGCGCGCTTCGAACATCGTGTTGCCGGCGGCGATACCGTTGGAGAGGAACAGGTTGCCGACGATGTTCACCGGCATCCACACGGTTGCCTCGTCGGACAGTCGCGTAAAGGGCAGGGCACAGATGCCGCGTTCGCGGTTACCGGAGTTCAGGTCGACGAGCATGGCCGCATCGATGTTGCCATCCGGGTCGTAATGTTCGATCAACGCTTCATCGAGCAGGCCTTCGGGCCACTCACCGTCGTCCGGCACGGCAAACCAGCGCTCGCGTGCGTCGTGCACGGCCGCCGATCCGGCGCGTTCCGCACCCAGGTAGTAATGCGTCCAGAAATGCCGGCTGTTCGACGCGTTCGACGAACTCGCCCAGTGCGCTTGCGCGGGCTGCCAACTGGCTTGCGCCCTTGCCGTTCGAGAACATGATGGGGCACGCCGTGTCGCGCAGATGCACGGACCACACGCCGTCAACCGGGTTGAGCCAGGAGGCCTCTTCGACGTCGAAACCGCGAGCGGCCAGCACGCCGCGCAGGGTGGAGATGGATGCTTCGAGCGAAGCGTCCTTGCCGGGGATGAAACTCTCTTGATTCATGGCCGCGCCTTGGATGGGGAAGGGCGCGACTGTATAGACGCGACTGCGTCCAAAGGCTGGGCTAGGTCAGACTTTTCCCAAGTATTGTCGGCAATTCACAAAAGCCTCCAATCGGAGGCTCTGTGTTCAATCAGGTCCGCAGCTTCCGCACGCGCTCCGACGGCGTGACGATGTCGGTCAGGCGGATACCGAACTTGTCGTTCACCACCACGACTTCGCCTTGTGCGATGAGCGTGCCGTTGACGAGCACGTCCATCGGCTCGCCCGCCAGGGCGTCGAGTTCCACCACTGAACCGTGCGCCAGTTGCAGCAGGTTACGGATCGAAATCTTGGTGCGGCCTAGTTGCACGGTGATGTTCACCGGGATGTCGAGGATGAGATCAAAGTCATTCATCGTCGACGGCCCGGTCGGTGCTGCGGGCTGGCCGAAGTTCTGGAACAGGTTGTTGGCCGGCTGCGGCGCAGCCGCGGGCACAGCCTGTTCTTGCATGGCGGCTGCCCAGTCGTCGTCGGTGATGCTGTCGGCGGTGTCGAGATCAGCCATGTTGTTCAACTCCCAATTTCGTCGCGATCAGGTTGATTTCAGTGTCTTCCGGCGTAATGAAACGCTCCACGCGCAAGGCGTAATTGCCGTTCTGCGTGCCGTACTTGCCTTCGAGCACGCCCACGCCGTCTACGTGCGCGCTGATCATCTCGGGGATATCCAGCGGGATCACGTCGCCCACCTTGAAGTTGGCAACGTCGCGCAGCGTGAGCGTGGTTTCCGCAAGATTGGCGACGATTTCCACATCGACCGCACGCACTTGCTTTGACATCAGGCTCACCCAGCGCTTGTCCTGCGTGATGTGGTCCGACTGCATCGAGCTGTACAGGATGTCGCGGATCGGCTCGACCATCGAATACGGGAAGCACACATGCATATCGGCCTGCGCACCGCCAAACTCAAGCGTGAAAGTCGTCGCCACGACGATTTCCGACGGCGTGGCGATGTTGGCGAACTGCGAATTCATCTCGCTGCGGATGTATTCGAACTGCAGCGTGAATACCGGCGCCCAGGCGCGTTCGTATTCGGCGAACACCACCTTGAGCAGGCCCTGGATGATGCGTTGCTCGGTGGCGGTGAAGTCGCGGCCTTCTACGCGCGTATGAAAGCGCCCGTCGCCGCCGAACATGTTGTCGACCACCAGAAACACAAGGTTCGGGTCGAACACGATCAGGCCCGTGCCGCGCAACGGCTTGGCCATGACCAGGTTGAGGTTGGTCGGCACCACCAGGTTGCGCACGAATTCGCTGTACTTCTGCACGCGGATGGAGCCGATCGACACCTCCGAATTGCGGTGCATGTAGTTGAACAGCCCGATCCGCAGGTAACGACCGAAGCGTTCGTGGATGAGTTCGAGCGTGGGCATGCGCCCGCGCACGATCCGCTCCTGCGTGGCAAGGTCATACGGCCGTATGCCCGTGCCGTCGTCGTCCGGCGTGTCCGGCTCATCGGATTCGCCGGTTACGCCGCGCAGCAGGGCATCTACTTCATCCTGAGAGAGAAAATCCTGTCCCATCGCTGCGCCTCGGTGTCCTTTTGCTCCGTGTGTTCGCCTGCGTTACTGCACGATGAATTGGGTGAAGAACACCGCCATCACCGGAAAATCGTCACTGGCCGGGCGCTTGCCGCGCTTGTTCGCTGGCGGCGAGAAGCCCAGCACTTCATTGCTCACGTCGCGGATTTCCTCCGCCAGTTGCTTGCGGCCTTCCAGCGTGCTGACATCGGCAGACGTCTTGGCCGCCATCAGCGACAGCACTTCGTGGCGGATCTGCGGCATGTACAGCTTGATCTGCTCGGCAGCCTTTTCATCGCTCACGCGCAGGGTGGCAACCGCCTGCAAATACTGTTCGACGCCAGTGTCGCTGGCCTGCAGATTCACCGTGAACGGGTCCAGGTTCACGAAAACCGGCGGCTTGCCCGGTTCGGCCTTGCGCGGGGCCGCTTCATGCACTTCTTCCTCACCGTCGGCGGTGGCACCGCCGCTGGCGTGACGACCGAACAGCACTTTTCCCAGCGCCAGACCCACGACAACCGAAACCAGCACCGCGCCGATGACGATGAAAATCACCTTGCGACCGCGCTTGGCCGGCACTGCCGCGCTTTCCTCTTTCTTTGGTGCTTCCTTCGCCATGGTTTTCTGCCTTTCACGTCCGTTGCATTGTCCAGCCTAGAAGGCCGGTTCGATGCGTTGAATAACGGACGCCTTACCCGTCAAATGAAGGGTTCGAACGCAAAAAAACCTTTCAGGGTGTTGTTGCTCCCCTGAATTGGCAGGTCCATCAGGCGAAGGTGTTGACCAATCCGTTGCCTCCGCGCACCGGCATCTGGCTGCGCACGGCGCCCACTTCCGTCATCGCCGCGCCGCCTTGCGCATAGTTGCTGCCGCCCGTGGCGCGACTGCCTTGCCAGGCGTTCTGCGCTTGCCCCTGCTGGCCGCTCTGGTTGGCGCTCACGTCGGCCTGACCAAGGTGGATGCCGGCTTGCGCAAGCACTTCGCGCAGGCGGGGCATCGAATCGTTCAGCGCGTCGCGTGCGGCATGGCTGGCGGCGACGAAGGTTGCGGTGGCCTGATCGCCGTTCACGTTGAGCGAAACCTCCACGCGGCCCAGCGAGGGCGGCGTCAGCACCAGCGAGGCCTTGCCGGAGTCCTGATGGGCGGTCCACACCAGCTTTTGGCCCACGTCTTCGGCCCAGGCGGGGTTGTCGACCGGCGTGTGGACGGTGTGTTGCGGGATATCGGCACGTTGCGCCGCTTGTGCGGCGGCGTGCTGGTTGGCGGCCGCCTGTGCGGCATGCGCGGCAAAACCGTTGTCGCCCTCGGGTGTCTGCACTGCGGCATGCGGATTGTCTTCGCGGCCGATGGTGGCCAGCGCGTCATCCAGCGTGCCGCGCGTCTTGGTGCTTGTCTGGCCCAGCGCTGCGTCGTCGGTCGCCGTCGTATCGGCAACAGTTGCCGCCGGGGCGGCAAGCTTGTCCGGCACGACCACTGGCGTAGCGATCAATGTTGCCGCGTCGGTGTCGGTGGTCAGCGCTTCGCTCTTGTCATCGTCGGTCTCGTCGGCCGGCTTGGTGAGTTTTTCGATGAGCGCCTTGACGGCAGCCAGCGGGTCTTCTTCTTCCGTCGCGCTGGTGTCCGCCTTCATCGCCGCCAAAAGGCGTTCGATGGCTGTGCCGGCCGGAGCGGGTTCTTCTTCGGGCTGAGCGGCCTCCTGCGGGCCAGGAGCTTTGTCCTGAGGGGCTTTCGACGATTGCTGCGTGTTCTGCGGCGTATTGCCGCGCTGGCTCATCACACGCGAAAAACTCTCGGCGGGCGAAGCGGACGACTGGGCGCTGTTTTGCGGTGAAGCGGGTGTCATGGCTTGCAGCGCCTGCACCACGTTCATCGTTACATCGGCCATCGGAGAGTCCTTTCTGAAAAGCGAGTCACACGCCATTCAGCAAAGGCTATGCCAGTTCTGGCAGATTCCGTGGATCAGTGCAGGGCGCAAGCAAGACAGGGGATCACAGACAAGTGCCTTACAGCACCGCGTCTGCACGCATGCGTGTGACCAGCGTCTGGGCCAGCGAACTCGCCAGCCGCGACACGTCGTCCGGCTCCACGATCTGGCTGGCGGCCGTCCACACGATCTTGCCGGACGACAGGTTCCACAGCGTGGTTTCCAGCGTCAGCACCGAGTACTGGTAGACGTCCGCCGGCACGGCCGACCATGCTGGCCCGCCATACCAGCCGTAGAAGCCAGGCCGATACCAACCGGGGCCCACGTAGGGATAAGGCGCCACGTCCAGCCGTTGTTCGACGTGGATGATGCGCGTCACCAGCACGCCGTCCGCGCCGCTCTGGGCGAATGCCGCCTGGATCTTGTCGTTTGCGATCGGGCCGTTCTCCGGCAGCATGTTGTACGACACCTGCGCCTGCACGCCTTGCTGTTGCAGGTAGCCGGCAAAGCTGTCCTCGAACACGCGCCGCTGCACGTCGCTGCGGCTGATGCTCATCACAACCACATGGTGCAGGGCGGGGCCGTTGTACGCAGGGTCGCGCCACACATTACGCATCGACACCGGTGCGCAGGCAGACAGAAACAGCACGGCGAGCAGAACGGGGCGGGCAATCAGGCGTAAGACAGACACGGGACACTCCAGCGACACAGCAAGGGGATACAGCGTGAACGCAATTGGTGGGCCCGACATTCCAGCGCCACCGGCCGGAATTGTAACCCGAGGAAATCAGTCGCCCTGACGGCTGAATTTGTTGCTGGAGTGTTCGTCGTTCTGGCGTTGCTCTTGCCGCGCGACGGCGGCGGCTTCGCGCGCTTCGTCGCGGGCGGCAAGGGTGTCGAAGGCCTTCATGCGATTGCGCTCGGCCATCCATTTTTCCTGGCCTTGCGCCGTCATCTGGCGCGATCGGTTGACCATCAATTGCTGTTGCGCGATGGCGTCGTCGAGCTTGCCCAGAAACACCGAATAGTTGCGCCATGCGTCCGGGCCGATACCGTCGCGCGCATTGTCGAGAAAGCGCTGGCGATATTCGGCGCGGTACTGCACCAGCATCTGCAGACGGTCGGCGCTCGCCTGTTCGGTCGCCAGCAGTTCCCCCAGACGACGGGTCGCCTCATCCACGCGCGTGTGCGCGAGTTCGGTGAGCATCTGGAGCGGCGTCTGTTTAGCGGTCATCGATCAGTTTCCGGTTCTTACAGGCTCTGGCCGAATAGTAAATGCAGCGCTTGCAGGCTGCTTTCAAAGTCAGCCTGATCCGTGATTTTTTGCTGCAAGAAGGCTTCCAGCGCCGGATACGTGCGCACGGCTTCGTCCAGCAGCGGATCGGCGCCTTGCTGGTACGCGCCAACGGCAATCAGGTCGCGCGAACGCTGATAACGCGAGAACAACTGCTTGAAGCGTCGCACCAGATCGAAATGCCCTGGGCGCACGATGTTGTGCATTACGCGCGAGATCGACTGCTCGATGTCGATGGCGGGGTAGTGCCCCTGGTCGGCCAGCGTGCGGGTCAGCACGAAGTGGCCGTCGAGAATCGCACGCGCCGAGTCGGCAATCGGGTCCTGCTGGTCATCGCCCTCGGCCAGCACGGTGTAGAACGCGGTGATCGAGCCGCCGCCTTCCGGGCCGTTACCGGCGCGCTCCACCAGCGCCGGCAGTCGCGCGAATACAGATGGCGGATAGCCGCGCGTCACGGGGGGTTCGCCGATCGCGAGTGCGATTTCGCGCTGCGCCATGGCGTAGCGTGTGAGCGAATCCATGATCAGCAAGACCTGCTTGCCCTGGTCACGGAAGTGCTCCGCGATGGTGGTCGCATAAGCGGCACCTTGCAGACGCATCAGCGGACTGGTGTCGGCGGGGGCGGCCACCACCACCGAGCGCGCACGGCCTTCCTCACCCAGGTTGTGTTCGATGAATTCCTTCACCTCGCGGCCCCGTTCGCCGATCAGCCCGACGACGATGACATCGGCCGTGGTGAAGCGGGCCATCATGCCGATCAGCACCGACTTGCCTACGCCCGAGCCGGCAAACAGACCGAGGCGCTGGCCGCGCCCGACGGTCAGCAGGCCATTGATGGCGCGGATGCCGACGTCAAGGCTATTGGTGATTGGCGCACGGCCCAGTGGATTGACCGGGCGGCTTTGCAGGGAACGTGTCTGCGGCGCACGCAGCGGGCCGAGTCCGTCGAGCGGGCGGCCAGCGCCATCAAGCACGCGACCCAACAATTCGTCGCCCACCGGCAAGTGCTTGGCGCGGTCGGCGGCACGGCGGCGCGGTTCGAATCGCTCACCCACCTGCGGCAAGAGCGGGGGCGCTTCCAGCGGCACGACTTCGGCACCGGGTGCCAGACCCAGTACGTCGTCGGTCGGCATCATGAAGAGCTTTTCGCCATTGAATCCCACCACTTCGGCCTCGACCGTGCCGCCCCCAGGCACCAGCACACGGCAGCCCGAACCCAACGGCAGCTTGAGACCCGAGGCCTCCATCACCAGTCCGTTGATGCGCGTGAGCCGGCCGGAAGTCTGGAACGGTGCCGCATTCTGCGCGACACGCGTGCAATCGGTGAGGTATCTGCGCCAGGCGTCGCCAAGGCGCGGCGTGTCGCGCTCAGCCATCTATCCAGTCCGGCGTATGGCGCGCGATGCCTTCGACCACGCGTTGCCAGCGGGTCTGCACCTGCACATCGAGTTGGCTGCCACCGGCCTCCAGCAATGCGCCACCGCGCGCGACCGAGTCGTCCTCGACAATGCGCGCCGGTTGACCAGAAGGTTGGTCGGCAAGGTATTGGGAGATGAGCTGCGCGTCAGCAGGATTCACACGCAACGTTGCCGCCTGCTGGGGCAGTTGGGCCAGCGCTTCGCGTACGACGGCGAGCACGGCCTCGGGCCGCACGGCGAGCGTGTCGCGCACGATCTGGCGTGCCAGTTCAATGGCGAGCGATTGCAATTCGATGGCGACTTCCTGGTTGACCTGCGTCAGTACGTCGTCGAGTGACTGGACCATCTGGTGCAGCTCGGCCGCTTCGCGACGGCCGCGCGCGCTGCCTTCTTCATACCCGGCGTCGTAGCCAGACTTGCGCGCTTCGGCTTCAATGCGCTCGACGTCTTCCAGCGTGGGGAGCGTCACACCGGGCGCGATCTCCAGCGGCGCCGGCTCTTCAGTGATCTGCGGCTCAAGCGTTTCGGGTTCGGCGGCGACTGCCACGTCCATCGGCGGCGCATCGAATGCCGAAGGCTCCCAGCGCTGGAACGCGCCGGACGCCTGGTTGCGCGGGATGATGGGAGAACTCATGTCATCGGTCCCCGCAGGGGCAACGGTGCCGTTGCGGGGTGCAGTGCGAGGCGAGAATGAAATGACTTCCTATCATACGAAGCTATCTCCACCGCCCTTGCCGCCGAGCATGACCTGGCCTTCTTCAGCCAGGCGGCGCGCAACCTTGAGGATGTCTTTCTGCGCGGTTTCCACTTCGGACAGGCGTACCGGCCCACGCGATTCAAGGTCTTCGCGCAGCATGTCCGCAGCACGGCTCGACATATTGCGGAAGATTTTTTCGCGCACTTCCGGTGCAGCACCCTTGAGCGCAATGACAAGCTGGTCGGACTGCACTTCGCGCAGGATGACCTGCACGCCACGATCATCGATGTCGAGGATGTTTTCGAACACGAACATCTCATCGAGGATTTTCTGCGCCAGTTCCGGATCGTATTCGCGCAGCTTGTCGAGCATGGCGGTTTCGGCCGCGCTGCCAACGAAGTTGAGGATTTCCGCTGCGTGGCGCGTGCCACCCATGGCGGCTTTCTTGATCTGCGCCGAACCCGACAGCACGCGCGTGAGCGCTTCGTTCAGCTCGCGCAGCGCCGAAGGCTGCACGCCGTCCAGCGTGGCGATGCGCAACAGCACGTCATTGCGCAGGCGCTCGGGGAACTGCCGCATGATTTCGCCGGCGTGGTCGAACTCAAGGTGCACCAGGATCGTAGCGATGATCTGCGGATGCTCGTTCTTGATGAGGTCGGCGGCGGTGGCCGCGTCCATCCACTTGAGGCTTTCGATGCCAGCGGTATCCGAGCCCTGCAGCACGCGCGAGATCAGATTGGCGGCCCGCTCATCGCCCAGCGCCTTGGTCAGCATGATGCGGATGGTCTCTTCATCCGGCTGGATGTGCGATCCGTGCGCGGCGTAGAGCTGCATCTTCTCGACCAGCTTGCCGACGCGCTCGCGCGGGTTGGGCGGCAGCTTGGCCATGGCCGCGCCCAGCTTCTGCACTTCGCGCGGCGACATGTGCTTGAGCACTTCGGCCGCATGGTCCGGGCCGAGCGTGAGCAGCAGCAGGGCGGCGTTCTCGACGCCTTCGTTACCGTCCTTCGCCACTGGTGCCCCCTCCCATCCATTCCTTGATCATCTGCGCCACGATCTTCGGGTCCTTCTGGACGATCTCGCGGGCGCGCTCCACCTTGCGTTCGAAGCTCATCTTCGCCAGTTCCGCCTCCAGCACTTCCGGCGGCACGTCGTCCAGGTTGGTGCTGTCTTCCTCGTCGTCGACCATCACGTCGATCAGCGGCTCTTCTTCCGTCGGCTCCGGCGGCTTCGGCAGCACCGTGCGTACCAGCGGGCGGACCACGCCGAAGTACACCATCAGCACCGCGAACAACATCACCAGATAGCGCAGACCCTCGCGGCCGTATTCGACGTATTCCGGATCCTTCCAGATCGGCAGTGCCGGCGCTTCGACCTTGGCCGCTTCCGCGAACGCAGCGTTGGCAAGATTGATCGTGTCGCCGCGCGTCTGGCTGTAACCCACGGCTTCGCGCACGAGGTCGCTGATCTTCTTCATCTCGGCATCGGTCAGCGGCGTGGCTTGCAGATTGCCCTTACCGTCCTTGCCGGTCTTGTAGTTCAGCACCACTGCCACCGACAACCGACGCACCGCGCCCAGCGAGCGCTTGACGTGTTGCACGGTCTTGTCGAGTTCGTAGTTGGTGGTGGCATTGCGCGACTGCGTCAGCACCACCGGTGCGCTCTGGCCCTGACCGGGTAGCGGCGGCGTGGTGAGCGGGGCGGTTGCCGGGGTCGGCGGCTGGTTCGACAGCGCGCCGGGCACGCCCATCGCGGGGGGCTGGTTGGTCTGGTTGTCGGCCGTCTGCTGGCTGCGGATCGCGGTGTTCGGGTTGGGGTTGGGCTTGTAGATTTCGGACGTCTGTTCGGTCGCGTCAAAGTTGACGTCCGCCGTCACTTGCGCGCGGAAGTTGCCGTTGCCCAGCACCGGTTCGAGAATCGTCTGGATGCGCTTGATGTAGCTGGCTTCGACTTCATCGACATATTCGAGCTGGGTCGGATCGAGCCCCGGCGAGCGCGGATCGCGCTTCTGCGTGAGCAGATTGCCGTTCTGATCGATGATGCTGACCTGATCGGCCGACAGATCGGGCACGCTGGACGACACCAGATGCAGGATGCCCGCCACCTGCTGGGGTTCGAGGCGACGCCCGGCGCGCAGCGTCACCACCACCGACGCGCTGGGTTTTTGCTCGTCGCGCAAAAAGGCTGTCTGCTTGGGCATCGCCAGATGGACACGCGCGCCGCCCACGGCTGCAATCGACTGGATCGTGCGTGCCAGCTCACCTTCCAGCGCACGCTGGTAGTTCACCTGTTCATTGAACTGCGACATGCCGAACTTCTGCGTGTCCATCAGTTCGAAACCGACCATGCCGCCCTTGGGCAAGCCTTGCGATGCCATCAGCAGGCGCAGTTCGTTGGCGCGATCGTTTGGCACAAGGATCGTGGCACCCCCGGCTTCGACCTTGTAAGGCACGTTCTGCTGCTGGAGTGCAGCGACGATCTGCCCTCCATCCTTTTCCGCAAGATTGGAAAAGAGCACAGCGTAGTCAGGCTGCTTGCCCCACAACCACACGCCGACCAGCAGGGCGATGGCAACGGCAAGCGCCACGCCACCCGCCAGCTTCTGGCGTTGCGTGAGCTTGTTCAGATTGTCAGTAATCGCTTGCCACGGCGAAGGTGGCGGAGCGGTGAGGGCGTCGTCGGCGGCCATGCTCGTGTCCAGTAGAGGCTACGGTCCCATTTCGGATGGACGCATTCTGAGCGCGGCACTGCTCGCGCGAGCCGGCAATAAGCGGCAAGTTTTGCCGGCTAATCCGGCCTCGGCCAACGCACGGGCGGGCATAAAGTGCCATCCATCGCAAATGGCCCTAACTCGCCATCATGAACGCACCCCTTACGCCGCCGCTGGATGCCGCTGGACTGGCCGAAGCCTTTCAGGTCTTCGCCCGCGCCTCGGAAGAGCTGACTCAGGCCTATGGCGGCCTGCAACAGCAGGTCGGCGTCCTGACCGAACGGCTTGACCTGTTGCTTGAAGCGCTGCCTGCCGGTGTAGTAGTGCTCGACAACCATGGTCGCGTCGAGCAGATCAACAAGGCCGCGAGCGTCATGCTGGGTAGCACGTTGGTTGGCAGCGATTGGCAGCCATTTGCCGCGCGCATGCTGGTCGCCAGCGATACGCCGGGTGAATGGGAGCTTGCCGCTGCGGAGGCCGAATGCCGCGTGTCGATTTCGGAAACCGCGCTGGATCGCTCGGGCGGTCGCATCGTATTGCTGCATGACGTGACCGAAGCCTGGCGCATGCGCCGCGCCGCTGCGCGCAATGAACGGCTGGCCGCCATGGGCGAGATGGTCGCCGGGCTCGCGCACCAGTTGCGCACGCCTCTGGCCTCGGCCCTGTTGTACACCGGGCACCTTGCCAATACGCAACTGGCCGCCACGCAGCGCGCCGACGTCGCCGGCCGTGCGGTGGAGCGCCTGCGCCACCTCGAACGGCTGATCCAGGACATGTTGATCTTCGCTCGTGGCGAGGCGCTTGGCCGCGAGGCCTTTGGCATCTGCGAACTGATCGCCGAACTGCGTCACACCATCGAACCCGTGGCCGCACGCGGCGGCGTGGTATTCGACACCGACTGCGCGGCAGGCACCGAGCAAGTCTTCGGTAATCGTAAAGAGATCGCCGCCGCACTCACCAACCTGCTCGAAAACGCATTGCAGGTGCTGGGCGAGGGCGGTCGTGTGCTGCTGGCCGCCGATCTCGACGGCGAAGAAGTGCGATTCCGCGTGCGCGACAACGGCCGTGGCATCGAGCCGGCCATGCAGGACCGCCTCTTTGAACCTTTCTTCACCACGCGCGCGGACGGCACCGGTCTTGGACTGGCCATCGCGCGCGGTGTGGCGCGTGCGCACGGTGGCGACATCGCGCTGTGGTCCGAGCCCGGCGTGGGGAGTGAATTCACTTTCTCGCTGCCGCTGATCGTGCAGAACGAAGTTGCCAGAACCGAGGAGCTTGCCGCATGAGTACGCAGGCCAATCCGAATGAATCCAGCGCGCATGCACCGCGCCCCCGCGAACAGGACCTGACATGATCGAAACGCTCAACATTCTGGTGGTCGACGACGACGCAGCACTGCGCGACGCGATCGACTTGATCCTGGGCTCGGCCGGACACCGCGTCACGCTCGCCGCCAGTGGGCCGGAAGCCCTGCAGGCGCTCGACGGCGCGCACTTCAACCTGGTCATCAGCGATCTGCGCATGGACCCGATGGACGGTCTCGAACTGCTCGGCCAGATCCGCGCGCGTCACAGGCACCTGCCTGTGCTGCTGATGACGGCTTTCGGTGACGTTGACAAGGCCGTGGCCGCCATGCGCGGCGGTGCGTGCGAATTCCTGATGAAGCCGTTCGAAGCCGACGTGCTGCTCGAAAACGTGCGCCGCCATGCACGCGTTACGCCGACGCAGGACGACATGGTGGCCGAAGATCCACGCACGCGCGCCGTGCTCGCACTGGCCGCCAAGGTCGCGCAAACGGATGCAACCGTCCTGCTGACCGGCGAATCCGGCACCGGCAAGGAAGTGTTTGCGCGCTACATTCACCAGCATTCCCGTCGCAAGAGCGGCCCGTTCGTGGCGATCAACTGCGCGGCGATCCCCGAAAACCTTCTCGAAGCCACGCTGTTCGGTTTTGAGAAGGGCAGCTTCACCGGGGCGCAGACTTCGCAGGCCGGCAAGTTCGAACAAGCGCAGGGCGGCACCATCCTGCTCGACGAAATTTCCGAAATGCCGCTCGGTCTGCAAGCCAAGATGCTGCGCGTGCTGCAGGAACGCGAAGTCGAACGCGTCGGCGGCAAGAAGGCGATTCCGCTCGACATCCGCGTGCTGGCCACCAGCAACCGCGACATGTTGCGCGAAGTGCAGGGCGGACGCTTCCGCGAAGACTTGTACTACCGCCTGAATGTGTTCCCCCTGGCGATCCCGAGCCTGCGCGAACGGCCGGGCGACGTGCTTGCGCTGGCGGCCCATTTTGTCGGCCGGCACGGCGAACGGATCGGCAAAACGGCAAGAATTGCCGGCGAAGCGGCGGCAATTCTTGCCGGTTGGCGCTGGCCCGGCAACGTGCGCGAACTGGAAAACACCGTGCAGCGCGCGCTGATATTGGCCAGCGGCGACACCATGACGGCCGACGATGTGCGCATGTGCCTGCCAGACTGGACGCCCGACAGCGTCGTCGCCGCGCCTTTCGCCGCCGTCACGCCCGCCGCACCGACCATGGACTTCCAGCCCGCTGCAATGTCCATCGCCATGCCGCAGGCCGACGACAAGCCAGCCAGCATGCGCGATCTGGAGCGCGTCCACATCCTCGAAACCCTGCGCGCCGTGGGCGGCTCGCGCAAGAAGGCCGTCGAGCGGCTGGGCATTTCGGAACGGACCTTGCGTTACAAGCTGCAGCAGTACCGTGAAGAGGGCGTGGTCATCTGAACGCAGACAGGTACGAGGATTGCTTTAGCCTTCAGCAAAAGCATCGCCTGCCGTAAGTAGAGTCAGGCACCGATAAGGCACAGAAGACATATGGACACCAGCGCAATCGATCAGATGCTCGGACACTTGCGCGCCGCCAGCGATCTGGCGGCAGGCAAGAGCTCGGCTGCGCCGGCCGCAGGCGGAGCGGATTTCGGCCAGGCGCTGCAAACCGCGCTCAAGGACGTCAGCGCCGCACAGCAAAGCGCCCAGCAGATGTCGCAGGATTTCTCCACCGGCACGTCGGAGGTCAACCTGCAGGACGTGATGATCAACCTTCAAAAAGCCAACCTCTCGTTCCAGCAGATGGTTCAGGTGCGCAACAAGCTTGTGAATGCGTACCAGGACATCATGAACATGCAGGTCTGAGGCCAGCCGGCCTTGCCTTGGGCGTAGCCCAGGCACCCGCACGACCACCCTGTGGTCACTGTGGCGCAGACCCGAGCGCGTCAACCACACGATCGGCAAAGTGGTCGACCTGCGCCCAGTCGGTGTAATCGAGCACCGATACCCCATCACTCGGCCCACCGCTCAGCTTCATGATGAGTCGGATCATCTGGCGATCCAGCCAGCGACAGCGCGCGTAATCAAGTCGTCCACCAAAGGCTTCAGCCAGCAGTGGGCGCAAGCCGCTTTGCGCGATGGCGCGACGCAGGTACGGATTTTCTTGCGGACTGCGGCGGTTGGCACGCCGCGCACTCAAACACACCACGGCCAGCATGACCGCATGGCGTGATGCCTGCCCGAGGCGTCGCAGCGCTGCACGCGCGGCCGGCAGCAGACGCCCATAGCGCACTGCAGCCACCACCAGCACCGGCCCGTCAGGCAGCGGCGGCGGTTCGGCTCCGAGCAGAGTCGTGTGAGTCGATATGCCGAGTGCGTGCAGGCGTGTAGCCATCTTCTCGGCGATCTCGGCGGAGCGGCCATCGAAAGTGGCCACCCACAAGGTGAGGGTAGGGGGCGCAGACATGGCGTCCGATTCTAGATGACCGGCCGGTCATGGCAGGCGACCTGTCTTGAATCGGGCCGATCTTTGCCTTCGCCCCACGAGCTTTCCCGTCGTCGGACGACAGCGGATGCTGCCTAAACACGACGGGCAGGACTCTACGCAGTCTCGCGTTGCCACGCCTTCAGTGCGTCCCAGCGCGCATCCCTTTCGTTCGCGAGCGCGTCAACCTGCGCCGGTGTGAGCATCCGAAAACGCGCCTGTCCTTGCAGATAGCTCGACAAGGGGTCGAAGCTGCGCGGCTCTCGATTGATGACGACACGGCCGTCGTCCCATTCCACGAGCGGCCACAGGCCCGTGTTGACCACCGAACGGCCCAGGTCCGCCGTGATGCCCGCTTCGCAGCCCCAGCCCGTGGGGCAGGGCGCAAACAGGTGAATGAACGCAGGCCCGTCAACCTGCCGCGCCCGATCGAGCTTGCGCAGAAAGTCTGCGGGGTATCCGACCGAGGCTGTCGCGGCGTATGGAATGCCGTGCGCGGCAGCGATCCGTAGCAGGTCTTTCTTGGCTGCGGCGAACGACACCCGCCCCGATGGCGAGGTCGTCGTGCGTGCGCCGACCGGTGTGGCGCTACTGCGCTGAATGCCGGTGTTCATGTACGCCTCGTTGTCGTAGCAGATGTAGAGAATGCGTTCGCGCCGATCAAACGCGCCCGACAAAGACTGCAAGCCGATGTCGGCAGTCGCTCCGTCGCCGGCGAAGCCCACCACGTGCGCGTCGTCGATGCCACGTTGCCGCAGTACGGCTGCAATGCCCGACAACACCGCACCCGTCGCAGCGAACGGCGCGATCATGGCATTCACACCCAGCGCCATCTGCGGGTAGATGAAGCCGACGGCAGACATGCAGCCCGCAGGAATCACGAGAAACGCACGCGGGCCCAGTGCCTTGAGCGTCCATCGCAAGGCCAGCGTACCGCCGCAACCGCCGCAGCCCTTGTGGCCAACGAAGTACTCCTCATCGGGTAGTGTCTTGATGCTGATTTTCTTCAAGGAACGACTCCATGCCCGCAAAGCGGACATCGGTGGCGCCGGGCGCGCGCAAATGGCGTCCGACGGATTCAGGATGATTCGCGCGCTCGGCCAGATCGGCGAAGAACGCTTCGACGTGATGCACGCCGACGTCTTGCCCGCCAAGCCCTGCGATGAAGTTGATGACCGGCACGCAGGCCGCGCCACGTTGCGATGCATGCTCATAGAGCGCCGACTTCACCTCCAGGCTGACGCTGCCCTGGTGGCCAAAGGAGATGTCCTTCTCCAGTACGCCGATGGCGCGGACAGGCGCCGTGCGCGTCCGCGCAAACAATGCGGTCGCGAGTTCTTCGACCGGGAACGGACGCAGGTATCGCAAGCGCACCATGCCCACACGGTGCCCTTGCGCGCGTAGCGCATCGACAGCCGCGCGCACGGTGCCGGCAACGCTGCCCAGCGTGATCAGAATGCAATCTGCATCGTCATGCCGGTAGGTTTCGATCAGACCGGTCGCGCCACGCTCGAAATGCCGCAGGTAGCGTGTGGCCGCTGCGCGGATCGCATCGGCCGCGCGCACCATGTCCGCATGCTGCCGGTACTTGAACACGGTGTAGTCGCCGGGGCCGGCTGTGGCGGCAAGACTCTGGGGTGACGCAAAACTGAATGTGCCGGGATATCCCTCCGGCAAATCCGGTGGCGGCAGGTAGGCGTCGAACATCCGCCGCATCCGGCACGCTGATGGCTTCGTAGGTGTGCGTGAGCACGAAACCGTCGAGGTTGACCAGGACCGGTGTGCGCACCGTCGGGTCTTCGGCCACCGCGTAGGCCTGGATGATCATGTCCAGCGCTTCCTGCGCGTTTTCGGCATACGCCTGTATCCAGCCAGCGGACACCAGGGCCAGCGAATCGCTCTGGTCGCCATAGATGTTCCACGGCAGCGCAAGCGCGCGATTGGCGTTCATCATCACTAGCGGCCAGCGCCCGCCGGAGGCGTAGTAGAGGCATTCGGCCATGTACAGGAGCCCCTGCGACGAGGTGGCCGTGAACGTGCGCGCGCCCATCGCCGCGCTGCCCATGAGCAAGGCCAGCGCCGAGTGTTCGGATTCGACGTGCACGAACTGCGCATCGAGCGCGCCTTCTTCGACCAGTTCAGACAGACGCTCGACCACGGTGGTCTGCGGCGTGATCGGATAAGCAGCGATGACGCGTGGCCGGCACAGACGGACGGCCTGGGCCACGGCTTCATTGCCGGACAGAAATTCAAGTGAATGACTCATGCGCGAACGGATTCCGGCTCAGCGGACAAGGTGATGATGTGCTTGGGACATTCGACGACGCACATGCCGCAGCCCTTGCACCAGTCGTCGGCAATGACGGGCAACTTGCGCTCGTTCCAGGTGATGGCGCCGTCCGGGCAGTACAGCAGGCACAGTCCGCAACTGTTGCAGGCGTCCAGCTCGATCACGGGCCAGGCGCTGCGCCACCCGCGATTGCTCGATGCCAGGTGTCCGCTGGCGGCCTGCGGTGTGGCAGGCCAATCGGCCAGTTGTCGGGAACGCTCGAAGGGCACCAGCACGCACGGTTGCGTGGACGGTTCGGGTTTGTCGCTCATGCCGGCACCGTCGCACGCTGCAGCGCAAGCTTGAACGCATCGAGATTTTTGCGCGCGCGCGGGCTGTCGCCGAATTCGGTCACGATGCCGGCTTCGATCGCATCGGCAGGCAACAGCGAGGTGAATCCGACCAAATAACCGAGCAGCGCGGTGTTGGTATGCGCGCTCCCAAGTGTTTCGCGTGCGACGCCCATCGCATCGACGCCGATCACGCGGCCGGGGTATCGGGCGCGATGGCGTTCGGCGGCGGCTTCTCCGCCATCCACGATGAGTAAGGTGTCGGCGTGAACGAACGGCGTCAACACCTGATCCAGAAGGGTCGCATCGAGTACGACCAGCACGTCGGCACGTCTTGGGGTGCCGCGCTCGCGCGCCGCGCCCGAGCCGATGCGCGTGTAGGCGAATACCGGCGCCCCTCGGCGCTCAGGCCCGAAGGCGGGGAAGGCCAGCGCCTCGCGCCCGGCAAAGCGCGCGGCGGCCACCCCCAACAGGCGCGCTGCGGTAAACGCGCCCTGGCCGCCGCGCCCCAGCCACACGGTCTCGTGTCGCGCAGCATTCATCGCGCGCCACCACGTTGGTCCACCACGCGCCGCGCTTTGTGAGTGCTGCGCGGCAGGGTGCCTTCCTCAAGGATCAGGACCGAGCTTGGGCGCACCCCCAGGCGTGTCTTCGCGTCGTGCACGATGCGCTCCACCAGCAACGCATCGCTCTGCGCGCTCTGACCGCGCTCTACCTCAAGCGCGTAGCGCGTCAAGTGTTTGTCATCGGTGAGCGTGATGCGGAATTCGCCGGTGAGGCCGGGGATGCTGCGGATCACCGACTCCACGTCGCTCGGGAAAACATTGACACCATTGACGATGAACATGTCATCGATGCGGCCGATGACCTTGATGCGCACGTGCGTGCGTCCGCAACGGCAAGGTGAATGGTCGGCCGTGATGACATCGCCCGTACGGAAACGGATCATCGGCCGCGCCCGCTTGGTCAGCGTGGTCAGCACCATCTCGCCGGGCGTACCGTCCGGCACCGGCTCGCCAGTACGCGGGTCGAGCACTTCGAGCAGGATGTCGTCTTCGATCAGATGCAGGCCGTCGCGTGCCTCGCACATGCCGGCGCAGGCACCGTAGATGTCGGAGATGCCGTAGAAATCGAACAACTGCGCATTCCACAAGCGCTCGATTGCCTCGCGCGTGGCCGGGATCGAACCGCCCGGTTCTCCGGCCACGATGATGCGGCGGACCGCCAGATCGCGTGCCGGATCGATGCCTTGAGCACGGGCAGCTTCGCCCAGGTGCCAGGCGTATGACGGCGTAGTCCACGTCACCGTAGGCTGGAATTCGCGCAGGATGAACAGCAGGCGGTCGGACGGCACCGTTCCGGCCCAGAAGCACAGTGCGCCGAGCTTTTGCGCACCGATGACATCCGGCCCGCCGACGAACAGCGTGAAGTTGAGCGCGTGCACGTAACGGTCGGACGGGCGCATTCCGGCCGCCCAGAACAGACGCGCCTGTGCGTCCTGAAAGGTGTCGAAGTCCTGCGCGGTGAACGGACTCAACGTCGGGACGCCGGTCGAGCCGGACGATGCGGACACGAACACGATGTCGCGCTCGGGCACGGCGCGCATGTCGCCCAGCAGCGGTGCGGCCAGTTGCCGTGCACGCTCCACCGCCTTGTCAACAAACGGAAAGCGCCGCAGGTCGGCCCGCGTTTCCACGTCCTCGGGCCGCACGCCGGCACGGTCGAACGCGGCCTTGTAATACGGCGAATTGCGATAGGCAAAGTCCAGGTGCGCGCGCAGGCGCGTCAACTGCAAGGCTTCGAGGGCAGGGCGGGGCAGCGTCTCGACAGCCTCGTCCCAGTAGCGTCGCGTTGCCACGGCGGTGTCGGCGACGGATTCAATGGCGCCCACGTCAGGCCCCCTTTCGATCAGAACGGTTGGCCAGCCGGTCGCCTGCTGTCTGGACGACTTGCACCAACACGATGAGCGCCACCACAGTGACGAGCATCACGTCGGTCTGGTAGCGGTAATAGCCAAAGCGGATAGCCAGGTCGCCCACGCCCCCACCGCCGACGATGCCGGCCATGGCGGAGTATCCGATGAGACTGATGAGCGTGATCGTGAAGCCGCGCAGAAAACCGGGCAGCGCTTCGCGCAGCAGGACCACGCCGATAATGCGCGCCGGACTGGCGCCGAACGCCTGTGCGGCTTCGATGACACCGTTGTCAACCTCGCACAGCGCGCCTTCGACGAGCCGCGCATAGAAGGCCACCGCCGCCACCGACAGCGGCACGGCGGCCGCGACGGGGCCAATCGTGGTGCCGGCCAGCAACTGCGTCAGTGGCAACAGCAATACCAGCAGGATGACAAAGGGCACCGAGCGGACGACGTTCACGACGACGCCAGCGACACGATGAAAAGCCGGGCTGTTCCAGAACAGCCGTTTTTCGCCGATATACAGCAGGTAGCCGGCGGGCAGTCCGCCGAGCACGGCGAACACACTGGAGATAACGACCATCACGGCCGTTTCGCCGCTGGCCTTGCCGAGGTCCTGCAGCAAGGGAATCCACTCATGCGGCATAGGGCACCTCGTCGGTCAGCACATCCAGCACGTCCACGCGGGCAGTGCGTTCGCGCAAAAAGTCGATGGCGGCAGCGACGCGGGCGCCATCGTCGATCTTGCTGTGTTCGAGCAGCGTCACCAGCAGGCCGAGCGCGCGATCGTCGATGTACTCGATCTTGCCGTGCAGGATGTTCACGGCCACGCCGAATCGGCGTGTCACCTCCGAGAGCAATGCGCTTTCGGCCCGCTCGCCGAGGAACAGCACCTTGATCAACGTGCCGCGCAGCGTATTGAGCAGATGCGCCGGCAGCTCGATGTGCTGCGTGCGGTCCACCAGTTGTCGCGTGAACGGGTGCTGCGGTCGCGCGAAAATGTCATAGACATTGCCGTGCTCGACGATCTGCCCGGCATCCATGACGGCCACCTGCGTGCAGATGCGCTTGATGACCGACATCTCGTGCGAGATCAACACGATGGTGATGCCCAGTCGCTGGTTCACTTCGCGCAGCAATTCAAGAATCGAGTCGGCCGTTTCCAGGTCGAGCGCGGAGGTCGGCTCGTCGCACAGCAACACGCTGGGGTGATTGGCGATGGCGCGCGCGATGCCCACGCGCTGCTTCTGTCCACCGGAAAGCTGGGCCGGATAGGCGTTGGCCTTGTCGGTGAGCCCGACCAGTTCCAGCACTTCCGGCACGCGGCGCGCTTCTTCTTCGGCGGGAACGCCCGCCGCGCGCAGGGCAAAGGCCGCGTTCTCGTACACGGTGGCGGTGTGCATCAGATTGAAGTGCTGGAACACCATGCCAATGCGCTGCCGCTCGCGACGCAATGCGCCGCCGCGCAGCCCGCTGATGTCGCGGCCGTTGATGCGTACCTGCCCGGATTGCGGCCGTTCGAGCAGGTTGATGGTCCGCAGCAGCGAGCTTTTGCCCGCGCCGCTGGTGCCCACGATGCCGAATATGCTGCCGCGCGGCACCGTCAGCGACACGTCGCGCACGGCGTGCACTGCGTTTCCGCGCCCGTGGTAGCGCACCGAAATGTTCTCCAGTTCGATCATGGGCGCGCTTTCAGTAGGCCACGTCAAAGCGCGGCGCCTCGGGGCGGGTGCGCACATCGACGCCCGGCACCTCGTTCGGCGCGTAGTGGGTCTCCAGGTCGCGGATCAGCGCCAGATAACGGTCTACGGCACGTTCCAGCACCTTGCGGCCCTTTTCCGCACTCGCCGTCAGGATGTCTTCGGTGCGCCCGATGCCGCCGCGCGAAAGATGTCCCGGTTCCGGGATGGGAATGACCTGCGCGATGTCGAAGACCTGGAAGGTCTCGGTCTCGTCCTGCGTGATCGAGCGCTTGAGCAGCGAACGGTCGATGAGCGGGTTGAAGGGCTTGCCCGACACTTTGTCGAGCTTCACCAGATCGGGGCGCGTGAACAGGATGTTGCTCGTCTCTTCTTCGCCCGAATGGTAGAAGGGCGTGCTCACCTCGCGGCGCAAGGTCTCGGCAGCGAGTTCCCAGTAAGTCGCCGCGGCGATGAACAGATTCTTGCCTTCGCGGCGCAGCTCGGTGGCGGTCTCGTGCGCGATGACCTGGAAGTTGGGCTCCTGTCCATGCCCCTGAATGATGATGATCTTGCGGAAACCCGTGGCCCACAGTCCGCGCAGGATGTCCTTGATGAGCAGGAACATCGTCTGATGCGAGATTGCGAGCGTGCCTGGAATCGGATCGGCGTTGCGGTCGTAGTGAAAAGTGGGGGACGTCCCCGCGCGGATCGGCGTGGGGGCAAGCACCGGAAGACCGGTGCGCCGGCTCAGTTCCAGGCCGATCCATTCGGCGGTGATGGTGTCCGTCAACAGCGGCAGGTGATCGCCGTGCGCTTCGGTCGTGGCGACGGGCACGATGATGATGCCGTGTGTCTTGGCGGACTCGACGGCGGCGTCGAGCGTGAGTTCTTCAAAAAGTACGGGCTGGGTCATGGCGATGTTTCTCGTCGATGCGGGCGCGCCGTGCGCGCCCCTTTTGGTTACTTGGTGACGGCGACGCGGGCGGCCAGACGGCTCTGTACCCAGGCGGGGCGTTGGAACGACTTGAAGACGTACTTCGGGTTGTCGATGACGGCGAGGAATTCGTCGGACTCGACCACCGCCTTGATGTCGCGCACGAAAGGCTTGTTGAGATCGTCCGTACGCACGGCGATGAGGTTCTTCAGCGGCTCATCGAGTTCTTCGAGCTTGAGGGCGTCGGACAGCTTCAGCCCCGCTGCGATGGCGAAGTTGCCGTTGACCACCGAGGCCGTCGCCGAATCCAGCGTGCGCGGCAGTTGCGCCGCTTCCAGCGGGCGGAACACGAGTCCGCGCGGATTCTGGTCGATGTCTTTCTCGGACGCCGTGGTCGGGTCGATGTCCTTCTTGAAGGTCAGCAGATTGAGCTTGGCAAGAAAGCGCAGTGCGCGCGCCAGATTGGTCGGGTCGTTGGCCAGCGTGACCACGTCACCCTTCTTGAGTTGATCGAGCGAGGTGATCTTGTGCGAGTAAAAACCCAGCCCGGCGGTCGGCACATTGATCAGCGGAGAGAGCTTCAGGCCTTTGTCGGCGGAGAACTTTTCGAGGTACGGGCGATGCTGGAACAGGTTGGCGTCGAGCGCGCCGTTGGCCAGCGCGAGGTTGGGTTGCACGTAGTCGCTGAATTCCTTGATCTCGACCTTGTAGCCTTTCTTTTCCAGCCCCGGCTGGATGGCCTGCTTGATGAGATCGCCGTATGGGCCGGGTGCGACGCCGAAGACGATGGTCTTGTCAGCGGCCTGGGCGCCATGGAGCCCCACAATCAGCAGGAGAGCCGTGGTAATGCGGGCGGCAAAGCGGGTGAGTCGTTGCATGTCATGTCCCTTCGATGTGAGCAGGCGGTGCGAGGGGCGCCGCCTTTGGTGAATCGATTCGATCATCGGGGCCGACAGCGACTGAACCAATTATTCGGAATATGCAATTCAAGAAACGCCGTCATTGGAATGCCATGGGCATTCGCTGGTCGGTGCAAAGCCGCGTCAATACTGAGAATGCGCATTGGGTATGGCGATCTGGACAGGTCACACATTGCGGACATACAGGCTGCAGGGCGGAGCCTGTTTTCTGACCCATATCAAATGAGATAAGGCGGTTGGAGAGCGGATTTTTGTGGGGCCACCAGTGAATCGGACCCCGTTTTTCGATGCCGACCACCCATCGAAAAGCGATGCAAAAGCAAATCACAAAATCATCGTTGGGGCGGCGTGGCGTGCGGACTATTCTCGGCGAGACTCCGCGCTGCCGTTGCGCGACTCTTCCATCAAACCGAATCCACGCCATGCCCACCTCACGCAAGATCCTGATCAGCGAGTTCATGGATGCGGCCGCCGTTCGACCGGCTGTCTTCCGTGTTCACCGTCCACTACGCACCCGATCTGGTCGACCGCCCCGAAGCGCTCATCGCCACCGCCCGCGAAGTCGATGCCCTTATCGTGCGCAACCGCACACAGGTGAAGGGGGCGTTGCTCGATGCGTTGCCGGATGGCGCTGTCATCGGTCGATTGGGGGTGGGGCTCGACAACATCGACGTGACCACGGCGAAGGCGCGCGGCATCCACGTGATCGCCGCGACCGGCGCCAACGCTGACAGCGTAGCGGAGTACGTCATCGCCACATCCCTGGTGCTGTTGCGCGGCAGCCTGCTGTCGAGCGCGCAGGTCGCCGCAGGTCAGTGGCCGCGCGCACGGCTTTCCAACGGTCGCGAAGCGGCAGGCAAGCAACTCGGGCTCGTCGGCTTTGGCGATATTGCTCAACGCGTGGCCCGTCTGGCGCACGCGTTGGGCATGCGGGTGGTGGCGCACGACCCGGTCGTTGCGGCAGACGACCCGCGCTGGCACACCACCGGCGTACGCGCGGTCGCACTCGATGCGCTGCTTGCCGAGTCGGATGTCATCAGCCTGCATGTGCCGCTGTTGCCGTCAACGCATGGCTTGATCGACGCCGCAAAGCTGGCTCGCGTCAAGCCACGTGCGGTGCTGATCAACACCGCACGCGGACAGATCGTGGACGAAGTCGCGCTGGCTCAGGCACTCCGCGACGGCCGCCTTGCCGGCGCTGCGGTGGACGTGTTCGAGCACGAACCGCTGCCGGCGCACTCTCCGCTGGCGGACGCGCCGAATCTGATCCTGACGCCGCACGTGGCAGGCGTCACCGAAGAATCGAATGTGCGGGTGAGCGCGCGCATTGCAGACGCCGTCGCCGAAGCGCTGCTTGCACAGGAGGTGGCCCATGGCACGCATTGATCCAAGCTCGGCGCAAACGTTGGCCGAACGTGCACTCCGCGCAGCAGGGGCCTGCGCCCGCAACGCGGCAAGCACGGCGCGCGCATTGGTGTCCGCCGAACGGGAAGGACTACCTTCGCATGGACTCTCCCGCGTGCCGCAATACGCCGCACATCTGCGATTGGGTCGCGTCGATGGCGTGGCCGAGCCCCGCGTGGTGCGCGCACGTGGCGGCGCGGTGCTGGTCGATGCGAATGAGGGCTTTGCCTTTCCGGCCATCGATCTGGCGGTGAATGTGGCGATCGATCGCGTCGTCGAGCAGGGTGTGGTGTTCGCCGGGGTGAGCAATAGCCATCATTTCGGCGTGGCGGCGTACCACCTGCGCAATCTGGCAAGCAGAGGGCTGGTCGGTCTGGCGTTCGGCAATTCCCCGGCAGGGATTCCGGCGTGGGGCGGCAAGCGCGCGATCTTCGGCACCAATCCGATCGCAGCGGTCTTCCCCCGTCGCAACGCAGAGCCGGTTGTCATCGATCTGAGCCTGTCGGAAGTCGCGCGCGGCAAGCTGATGGTCGCCGCGCGGGAAGGGCGCGAGATTCCGCTGGGCTGGGCACTGGATCGCGATGGTCAGCCGACGACCGACCCCAAGGCCGGACTGGCTGGCATGATGGCGCCCGCAGGCGGGCTCAAAGGGGCGCTGCTGGCGTTGGTGGTCGAGGTGCTGTGCACCGCGTTGACCGGGGCCGCGTTGGGATTCGAAGCCGATTCGTTCTTCGTCGAGGAAGGTAATCGGCCGCGCATCGGGCAGGCTTTCCTCGTCATCGATCCGGGCGCGCTGGCCGGGCGCGATGTGTTCAATGAACGGCTGGAAACGCTCATCGCCTACATGCTCCAGGACGATGGTGTGCGCCTCCCGGGGGAGCGCCGTGCAGCCGCATTGGCGGCAACGCGCGAAGGGTTCGAAGTGCCCGACGCGCTGCTGGCCCAATTGCGTGATCTGGCCGGCTAGAACGCTTCGCGGCCGAGAGCGCCGCAAATCCTCCCGGCCACGTTTTGTCAGGCGTGCATTCCCCAACGGCGGACCGTTTTTGCTTCGAGGACGCGAAAGACGAGGTTGTCGACCGCCAACCCAATGACGATCACGCTCAGCAGTCCTGCGAAGACCGAGGGGATCTCCAACTGGTTCTTGTTTTCGTAGATGAACCATCCCAGCCCGCCGCCGCCGGAGCTGACGCCGAAAACGAGTTCCGCCGCAATCAAGGTGCGCCAGGCAAACGCCCAGCCGTTCTTGAGTCCGCTCAGGATGCTGGGGAACGCTGCCGGAATGAGGATCGTCACCACCAGCCGCAAGCCCGACAGTCCGTAGTTGCGGCCGACCATGCGCAAGGTTGGCGAAACCGCCTTGAATCCGCCGTGCGTGCTTAGCGCGACAGGCCACAGCACCGAATGCACCAGCACGAAGATGAGGCTGGCATTGCCGAGGCCGAACCAGATCAGCGACAACGGCAGCAGCGCGATGGCCGGCAGGGGATTGAACATCGCCGTGAGCGTTTCAAGCAGATCGTTGCCGATGCGCGAGCCGACGGCGAGTGCTGTGACAAAAGCCGCGATGATGATTCCAAGCGCATAGCCGGTCAGTAGCGTCTGTAGCGTAAAACCCGCGCGTTTGAGCAGATTGCCCGACACGATGCCGTCCCACCACGCTGTCAGGGTATCGGTGAAGGTCGGGAACAAAAGCGGGTTGTCCAGATGCGTGGCATAGCCTTGCCACAGGAGCGCCAATGCAAGGAGGATCAGCGCTTTTCGCAGCGCGCCGATCTGCCACAAACGTTCGGTCAGCCCGAGCGCACGCTCCGGTTCGTCGTGGGCCTCCGCGCGCGGAGCGGGGCCGGGTGCGGCCAGTGTGAGTTGTTGGTCAGGCATGGGTGAGCTCGGGCTGCGACGCGTCGGCGAACAACGTCTCGTGAATACGGGTGGAGAGCAGCTTGCCGTCTGCATCGGGCTCGTCCTGCCCGTTGCTCGCGATCTCGGCGATGACCTGGCCGGGGTGCGGCGAAAGCAGCAATATGCGGTTACCCAGGCGGATTGCCTCGGGAATCGAATGGGTGACGAACAGCACAGTGAAGTGCGTGTCATGCCAAAGCTGGAGCAGTTCGTCCTGCATCGTCCGGCGCGTCAGCGCGTCGAGCGCGGCGAAGGGCTCGTCCATCAGGATGATGTCGGGCTCCATGGCCATGCCGCGTGCGATGGCGACGCGCTGCTTCATGCCGCCCGACAGGGTATGGGGATAGCTGTCGGCGAATTTCTCAAGCCCTACCTTGCGCAAGTAGTGCAGGGCATGGGTCTGCGCAGCCGCCCCCTTGAGCTTGCCGCTGGCCTCCAGCCCGAAGCTCACGTTGTGGCGCACGGTCTTCCATGGCAACAACTGGTCGAACTCCTGGAACACCATCACCCGGTCGGCCCCCGGGCGACTGATGGGGGCGCCCTTGAGCAGCAGACGCCCCTCGGCCGGGGCGAGATATCCGCCCACGGCCTTGAGCAGTGTGGACTTGCCGCACCCCGACGGCCCCAGCAGGACGTAACGGTCACCGCGGTTCACCGAGAAGCTGACACGATGCGTGGCGGTGACCACGTGTTCGCTTGTCTTGTAGCGAAGCGTGACGCCCTGGACGTCGAGGAGCGGCGCGGCCATGGCATCAGCTCCCGGGCAGGGCGTGGATTTCGGGGAAGAACAGGTCCTTCCAGCTCGCCGGTTTCTGCTTGATCGAGCCGATCTTGAACAGGAAGTCGGAGAACTTGGTGACGTTCTGCGGGGTAGTGGTGAAGATCACCTGCGGGTCGCTGACGATCTTGTAGATGTCCTCCACCGAGTCCTTGTCCTTTGAAAGTTCGAGATACCGCTGCGCGGCCGCGCGCTTGTCGCGGTTGATGGTGGCGGTGGCTTCTTCGTAGGCCTTCAGAAACGCGGCGTAGAGCTTCGGGTTGTTGTCATGGAAGCGACGGCTGCCATAGAGCACGTTGAATGTTGCGGGGCCGCCGAGCACATCGTACGAATTGAGCACGGTGTGAATGCCCTGCGTTTCGAGTTCGCGTTGCGAGAACGGCGGCGCGGTGAAGTGGGCCGTGATCTCACCCACGCCTGACACGAGCGCGGCAAGGCCATCCGGGTGGGCCAGCGACACCGTCAGCGGATCGAGCTTGAATTGCTGGCCTTCGCCGAAGGTCTGCAATGCCGCCATCTGCAGCACGACGGGTTGAAACCCGACCTTGACCGCGGGCACCGCGATCTTGTCCTTGTCGGTGAAGTCGCGGATCGATTTGATCTTGGGGTTGCGCGTGTTGAGTAGGTTGGGCATCGAGTTCATCGCCGCGATCAGCTTGACGTCGCCACGCGTCTTGTCCCACAGCGTAATAGCGGGCGGCACGCCGGCCGAGGCGATATCCAGCGAATTGGACAGCAGCGCATCGTTCATGACGTTGGCGCCGGCAAAGGTCGCCCACGTCACTTTGATGTCGCCCAGGCCGGCGGCCTTTGCGTGTTTCTCTACGAGCTTGTCGGCTTCGATGATGAGCATCGGCAGATAGCTGACGCCGTATTGCTTGGCGATGCGCAGTTCGTTTGCCTCGGCATGAGCCAGCTGCGTGGTGACGATGAGGCCCGCGCTCAAGGCCAGCGAGAGAATGCGTTTGTACATGTGTCAGATTCCCGAATGAAAGGTGGTGTCAGGCGCTGCGATAGAGTTTGGTCAGCACGAATTCGCGATGTCCCAGCGCTTCGGCCGCCGTAAGACGCCCGTTGGCCGTGCGGAAGAGTTCGTGCAGCAGGGCGTCGCCGGCCTGGTCGAGATTGAGTTCGCGCTGCAACAGGCCCGAGCAGTCGTAGTCGATGTGTTCGCCCATGGTGCGCACGGTGCGTGGATTGGCCGTGAGTTTGATGACCGGCAGGATCGGGTTGCCGATCACGTTGCCCTGGCCGGTGGGGAAGAAGTGCACGGCGAACCCCGCAGCAGCGGCGAGCGTGACCATCTCGGCGGCGGCCGAGCTGGAGTCCATGAACCACAGCCCAGGGCCCGTGGGCGCTTCGGCCGGTTCGAGCACGCCATCGACCTTGCAGCGCTTGCCGATCTTCTGGATGTTGCCCAGTGCTTTCTCTTCGATGGTGGTCAGCCCACCGGCGATGTTGCCCTTGGTCGGTTGCGATTCGGACAGGTCGTTGGTCTTGTTGGCGACGATGAAATCGTTGTACGCCTGCCATGTGCGCAGGAATTTTTCGCCGATGGCGGGCGTGGCGGCGCGTGCTGCGACGAGGTGTTCACCGCCGGTGATCTCGGACGTCTCACCAAACAGCAGCGTCGTGCCGGCGTCATAGAGCTTGTCGAAGGCATTGCCCACCGTGGGGTTGGCACCGCAGCCCGAAGTGGTATCGGATTCGCCGCACTTGGTCGACACCCACAGCTCGCGCAGGTCCTGCTCGGTGCGCCGCAACTCGGACGCCCATTGCACGTATTCCTTGGTGACGCGCGACGCGGCCGCAATGGTGGCGATGTCGCCATTCAGTTCGATCGAAAAGCCGGTGACGGGTTTGCCGGTGGCGGCAATACCGTCGACGACACGCTTGGTCCAGCCGGGCTCGATGCCGATCACGACGACCGCTGCTACGTTCGGGTTGGCGCCGGTGCCGATCAGCGTACGGAAATGCAGTTCGAGGTCGGCGCCGAACTGGAGCCGCCCATAAGGGTGCGGCAAGGCGAGCGCGCCCTTGATGTTGTGGGCAACGGCTTCGCTCGCTGCATTGGACAGGTCATCCACGGGCAGGACGATGACATGATTGCGCACACCGACGCGACCGTTTTCGCGGAGGTATCCCCAGAAGGTTTTTTGCAGGCTCATTGCGGTTACCACCGTTTCGTCTTGACGTTGTGGACGTGGAGATGCTCGCCACGCGAGATGGGTGCGATCGCAACGCCGATGATTTCTCCGTACTTGACGACGTCATCGCTGGTCGCGATGTTCTTGAGTGCGAGCTTGTGCCCGATGGGAATGGCATCGCGCACCGTGATGGCGAGCGTGTCGTCCCCGTCCATCAGCCAGCCGGTGAGGGTCTGGCCTGCCTCGACGCCTTCCACGACGACAACGCCCGTCGTATCGCGCCGGTCATGCACGACAAAATGAACCATGGTGTCTCCACGAGTGATACGGATCAGCGTTGATGCTAGTAAGCGTCCATTGCCGACCGAAACAAGAAATCTCGATATGGATATGACGAGGTGCGCAAAGCGGGCGATATCGGAGGGCGAACGGCGTCAGCGCTAGGTTTGCGCAACACTGTTGGCGACGACGGCCTGCAATGCGCGGCGTGCATCGCTTGATGCGCGTCAATCCGGCGATTGCGTTGCGCGCCGCCTTGTGAGTTGCGTGGCGCGTACGTCGAGCGTCGGCACACGCACACAAAGTGATAAGCAAATAAGCAGATCGGCAGAGATGGATGTCGGCGTGTCGAGATAATCGCGCTCACTCTTGTCCGGACGATCAACATGCAACCTTTGTCTTATGCGCCGTTCGACGCATTCAATGCCGTCCGCTTCGTCCTGACCGACATGGACGACACGCTGACCTACCGGGGGCGCATCGCCAGCGCCACAATCGCCGCGCTCGAACGCCTGCAGGCCAATGGCATCCGCGTGATTCCAGTCACCGCTGCACCGGCAGGGTGGTGCGATCAGATGGCGCGCATGTGGCCGGTGGATGGCGTGATTGCCGAGAACGGTGGGTTGTTCATCCGCCGTTCTGCGCAGGGAGCGGAGCGGTTGCATTGGCATTCGGATGAAGACCTCGATGACGCCCGCGCGAGACTGCACGAGGTCGCTGCCGTCGTGGCACGCGTATCGCCCGAAGCGCGCCTCGCCGACGATCAACCCTATCGGCTCGACAGTCTCGCCTATCGGCGGGCAGGGGATCGTGCCGACCAGCGGCTGGTGAGTACGCTGGCAGAAGCCGGGGCGCGCACCACGATCAACAATCTGTGGGTGCTGGGATGGTGGGGCGACTACGACAAGCTGGCGATGTCACAGCGAATCCTCTCCGACGTCTTTGGCGTGTCGGGACCGGACGCGATCGAGCAGGTCGCTTATGCGGGCGATTCCCTCAATGACGCTCCCATGTTTGCGCATTTCAAGCACACGGCAGGCGTCAGCACGGTTGTCAACTGTCTGCCGCAACTGCCGAAGGCCCCGGCGTGGGTCACGCAGGGGCCCGGTGGTGCCGGGTTCGTGGAGTTTGCAGACGCGATCCTGAAAGGGCAGGCGCGCGCCGCTGTCTAGCAGTCGTTTGTGGACGCCGCGAGGCTGAGCATACCCTCGGTCAGTTGATTACGCTTTCTGAATTCGCTCGGGCTGAAGCCCGTCTTGCTGCGAAACACGGTGCTGAAATAGTTGGAGTCGCTGAACCCGACATCCAGCGCGATCTGCGTAATGCTCTTGTCACTGCAGATGAGCAATTTGCGCGCAGCGCCCAGACGCAACTCGACGAGATATTTCGAGAAACTCTGACCGCACTCTTTCTTGAAGAGATGGGCCAGGTACGACGGACTGATCGCCACGGCGCGGGCGACCTCTTCCTGCGTAAGGGAACGTGGGTAGTTCTCGGCGAGATACTGGCGTGCCTTTTCAACGACGGAAAAGGAGATCTCTTTGTGCGCCTCGGCCACGAGGCCGGCAGCTTCGCTCGACAGTGCGCACAGCCAGTCGTGCAACGAGACGATATCCGCCATCGCGGGCAAACCGCCGTAGGCCTGAACGTTGAATCCTTCGACGCGCTCGGCATCCGCGCCCGAACTCAATGCTGCATCCACGATCAGGCTCGCGGCCGCGTGAAGACGCAATTTGAGGGCGCCGGGCGCGGCCCCGACGAAGGACTTCAGCTCTTCGAAATAGGCCGACGCATGCGCGGGAGCGCTGACACTGTCGCCCAGGCGAATACAACTGATCAACGCAGACTGCTCGGCGTACGGGAAGGGTGCGCCGGTACTTGCCTGCCGAACGCTATCGATGTGGATGACGAGGCTTCCCCCTTGGCGCACAGACATTTCGTGTGCAAGCAGGGCCTCGCGATAGGCTGTCTGCAAGTGCTCGACCGCGCCGCAGGGGCGAGAGATGCCGATGGCAAGCGAAGTCGAACATTCCTCTTCATGACGGCGAGCGATGCGTTCGAACGCATCGAACATGATCTCGCGCGGGAGCGCCTCCGCGCGGAACGCAACGCCCAGCGTGTTGTTGCCCAGAGGGAGATAGAGAAAATCGTCTGCGCGCCATGTCTCGTCGATGACGGCTTGCGCATGGTGAAGAATCTGGTCGGCGTGTGCGCTGCGACTGCCAAGAATGGCGAAGCAATCGATGTCGGCGCTCTTGCGCAACAGCGCGAAGGACTCGCTCAGTCCTGCCGTTGTGCCGCCCAGCCCGGACAGATGATGAAGAATCGCGCCTTTCAGGAAGGGCACGCTCCGTTCAAGCGAATGCGACGTGCGATAGACATCCAGGATGACCGACGCGCCCACGATCAGTGAGCTGACGAACGAACCCACGTAGAACACGGCCCACTGCTTGACGAAAGAGCCTACGACGAACGAAGCGCCAAACGCCATGACGCCCAGAAAGAGCAGCAACTTGCGCCAGTCCAGGGGCGACGCGGCGTGGCGCAAGACTCGGATGCATCCGTGCAGCGACGCTGCAAAGAGGATGAGCCCCAGGACGACCTGCACCGCCAGCGAGACTTCGCGGCCGAACCACGGTGGTTCGAGCAAGGGCATGGTGGACGAGTAAGCCGTCAGCGAGGCGAGCTTGAACAGCGGGTACGTGCCCGTCGTGCCGAGCAAGCGAAACACGGCGTAGATCACGCCCAGAATGAGCCCCGTGACGACCATGGCGCGAAGGCTCACCCGATATCGGCCAAAGCGCTGCAGGCCCGCCGTGAGCAGGAGCATCGGCACACATACCATGCCCAGCAGGGCCATGCGGATTGCGCTGATCACCACTGGCCACGGATACTCGCCGCTCAACAATTGCACCGGCCGACCGATCAGGAACAGCGCGAAGGACAGCAGAAAATGCGCGCAATACCGGGAGTTGTGGCTGGCCTCGCCCCGGATGCCAAAGAAGTAGATCGCGCATTGCAGCAGGAACACGCCCGCCAGCATGGGGAAAACGATGTTGGTGAAGATCGCCACGGATACCTGCTTGTCTCGCCCCTGCGGGAGGGCTCCAGCCATTTGGCCGTGAAGTATGGGGAGGTCGTTTTCCAGCGTCGAGGCTGGATTCCTCGCCTTGACACCACAGGGGGCCGTGCCCCCCCTTTGGTTCTGTCGGGTGTTACTTGGCGTGGTAGATCAGCACGGTGCGGTCGTCGAAACTCACGTTGCCTTGCTGCAGCCCCTTGGTAGACGGGTTCTTTACGCGCTGAGGATCGGCCTTGAGGAAGGACGCGAAGGCGGATTCATAACTCGCCACGCTGGCTTCCGGCGGGAACGCTTCGTAGCCGTCGGAGCTGAGTTCGATGAGCTTCGGCGTCTTGTCGAAATGCCAAGTTAACACTTCTTCAGCAGGGATCGGGAATCCGTCGATGGCCCAGTACTGGAAGGCCTTCGGCGCCTTGGGGTTGTTCTGGAATTCGGACTGGCGTTCGAGCAGGGGCAGGATGTAGTAGCGGCCCAGGTCGTTCTTGGCGATATCGGCGTCAGTCAGTTTCAGGTGTTCGATCACCTTGACGCGCAGATCGCTGTTGAGCACATCGACGAGCTTGGCCTTGTCGTTGTAGATGACGCCGTCGATCCGCGCTTTCGAGTCGCCGACTGCCGTGAGTTCCTTGCGCGCGAAGCTGTACCAGATGAGCGTTGCGGTGGGGCGCCACAGGGGATTCTTGACGAAATCCATGTCGGGGTGCGCCTGATAGAAGGTCTGGTAAGCCGCATTGATGCGACGCAGCACTTCTTCTTTGGCCGCGTCCGCAGGCAGTTGCTCGAAGACGCCGGCGATCAGCTCGCGCGCCACGCGTCCGCCCTTTTTGCCGTCATACGATTTGCCCGATTTGTCTGTTGCGCCATCGAAGACAGCGACAAAGTTGTTGCTGAAAAAAAGGCCATCCTCGCAGCGTGCATTGCCTTCGGGATTGGCTCCGCCCTTGCCTTGCATGAAGTACTCGATCTTGCCGGAGTCGATTGCGGCAGAGACTGGCTTGTCGTAAGTCACGTCGGCCAGACAGTTCATTGAGGCGAGCAGTGCTGCCAGGGTCAGTATGGATTTCACGCAGTGTCTCCTTTGAATATCACTCGGTACGGGCTCCGACGAATACGCCGGAATCGCCCGATGAGCATGCCGACACAGCGAAGGGGCGACCTTCGAAATCCTGCTTTTCTTCTAGAGTTTTCACGATGTACGGGTAAGCCCGCAGGCTCGACATAGCGAACCTGCGCGCATGCCGCGAAGGTGTGGGAGCGGGCTTGAAATGCTTGAGGGGCAGGGGGTTTCGGTCAGGCGATGGGTGTATGGGCAGACGCAGCCAATCGTCGATGTCTCACTCTCTGGGACGCCAACCAAAGGCATTGCGATGCCCGGGTTGTGTGATCATTCGGCGCGTCACCCACCGTCCGCCAACACCATGCAATCAAGCCTGATCGAAGCAGCCGAAAGCTCCGCTGTCCGCGTGGCGTTGTGGCGTGCACTGCATCTGGAAGTCGATGCTGCGCCGCACGTGCTCGACGACGACATCGGCTTGCGGCTGGCAGCGCCCGATGCGGACTGGCGAGGACGCCCGGACATGCATGCCGAAGGCACGCGCCTGTTTCGCGCGTCCATCGTGGCGCGGGCGCGGTTCATTGAGGATCTGGTGATCGAGCGCGCGGAGCAGGGCGTCGATCAATACGTGATTCTTGGTGCGGGGCTGGACAGCTTTGCCCAGCGCAAGCCGGTGGCTGCAGACAAGGTGGAGGTGTTCGAAGTTCGACCAAGCGGGCCCACAAGCATGGAAAAAACGACGCTTGGCAGAGCTGGGGCTCCCCGCGCCGAATTTCGTGCCGGTCGACTTCGAAACCAACGACGACTGGTGGACGCAGCTCGTCGCGTCGGGCTTCGACACAAACCGGCCGGCAGTCGTGGCGGCAAGCGGCGTGAGCATGTACCTCACGCGCGACGCCGTGGTGGCAACGCTAAGGCGCGTCGCGGCATTGGCGCCGGGCTCGGCTTTTGCCATGACATTCCTCGTGCCGATCGAGCAAATGGGTGCTGAAGTCCGCCCCGGTTTCGAAATGGCTGCGAAGGGCGCGCGCGCGAACGGCACGCCCTTCATCAGCTTCTTCACGCCGCAAGAGATGCTTCACGTGGCACGCGAAGCTGGCTTCCACGCGGCGCAGCACGTGTCGGCCGACATGCTTGCCGCGCGCTATTTTGCCGACCGTGGCGATGGACTGCGTCCGCCTGCCAACGCAGAAGAACTGCTCATCGCCACGCGCTGATCAGCAATGACCGCCGAAATGCGTCAGGGCGAAGTCGGCGCGAGCTTCACGCGGATACGGCGCCATTGAGCGTCGGTCTGGTCTGTGAGCAGCGCAGCGCCCACGACCGTGATACGACGCGCCTCGGTGCGCGGCAGCAGCAGATCGAACTCGTCCTGCGTCACCTTCCACGCCGGATTGGCGCGCGACAGGCCCAGTTCGACAGCGTCGTCCGTGCTCTTTGCGCCCACTCGCCAGCCGCCGTACTGGCCGTCGCGATATGCGTCGCTGATGCCGTCATCCTCGAAGATGTCCTGTTCCAGCGAGCCGGCTCCCTTGTTGGGGAAGATCGCAAAGCCTCGGGTGTCGGCCGGTTGCGCGAAGTGCTGTTCGGCGAGGTTGAGTGCGATCACGCTGCTTTCTCGTGCCAGCAGCGGTGGTTGGCGCCAATCCGTTGCCGGTAGCACGATGTCCTGACCGCCGGCGTAGTGCTGCCCGGTCCAGAAGTCGTACCAGCCTGCGCCCGAAGGCAGATACACCGAGCGCTCCGAGCGGCCGGCGTCCACCACCGAAGCGACCAGCAGATTGCGGCCCACCAGCATGTCGTCGTTCTCCTCGAAACAACGCACGTCCGCCGGGAAGTCGTGCAGCGTGGGGCGGATCATCGGTTCGAGATACTGGTGCGAGCGCCACAACAGGTCGTACAGATAGGGCAGCAAGCTGTAGCGCAGACGGATCAGGTCGCGGATGGTGCCGGCGTGCTCCGGATACATCCACGGTTCATTGACGGTCTTGTCGTCGTTCCACGAATGAATGCTGAAGCGCGGCAGGAAGATGCCGTGCTGCACCCAGCGCAGAAGCAGTTCCGGTTCCGGCGCCGGGCCGGAGAAACCACCGATGTCGTGCCCGGTGTTCGAGACGCCCGACAACGCCAGCCCCATCGCCATCTTGATGTTGTAGCGCAGGGTCTCCCAGCTTGTGTAGTTGTCGCCGGACCACGTTTGCACGTAGCGCTGCATGCCGGTGGCACCCGACCGCGACACGAGATACGGGCGTTCCTGCGGGCGGAATTCGCGTTGCGCGCTCTTGGATGCCTGGATCATCAGCAGCGTGTGAACCGGTCTGGATTCGCGTGCGATCTGTCGCTTGCCGAAGCCATAGACGGTTGCCGTATCGCTCCAGATTTCGAATTCGTTGTTGTCGTTCCAGGTTGCCGCAATGCCGTATTCGAGCAGGGCTTCTTTCACGTGCTTCTTCCACCACGCGATGGTGGCGGGATTGGTGAAGTCGAGGTACGCGCCGGTTTCGTCCCAGAACTGAACGGCCAGCGGCTTGCCCTGGGCGTCCAGCACGAACAGGCCGGCTTCTTCTGCTTCCTTGAAGCGCGGGTGATCGTTGAGCAGGCACGGCTTGATGTTGGGACACAGGCGCACGCCATGGTCCAGGTAGTGCTGCACGAAACCCGCCGGGTCGGGGAATTTGTCGCGATTCCAATTGAATACGTAGCGCTTGTCGTTGATCGACGTGTAGCCGGACGACAGGTGGAACGAGTCGCACAGGATGTCATGCGTGCGGCAGCCGTCGAGGAACTCGTTCATCTGCTCCTGCGCGTTGGGCGCATCGGTGTACGTCATCGTGGACCCCGAGTAGCCGAGGCTCCACTTTGGCGTGAAAGTGGGGCGCCCGGTCAGCCACGTAAAGCGACGGGTCACATCGGCAGGGAGGGGGCCGGCGATGAAGTAATAGTCGAGATCACCGTGGTCGGCGCTGAAGTACCGGTAGTGTCCATGGTAGTTGTCCAGCTCGCGCCCCATGTTGAAAGTGCAGTCCGACAGCGTGTCGTAGAACAGGCCGAAGGCCACTTGTTCCGAGCGCTTCCAGGTGATGTAGAAAGGAATGTGCTTGTACAGCGGGTCTGTCGTGCGGGCGTTGTAGCCCATCGGGTCCAGATTGCACATGCGGTAGCTCTGGCCCATGCGGTTGGCGTCACCCGCACGTTCGCCCAGCCCGAAGTACATTTCGTCCGGCTTGCGTTCGAGGTAGTGATAGACCTTTTCGTCCCACCAGCCGAAGTTGTAGCTCTGTGTGTTGCGGTCACGGGCCACCACTTGCCAGCGATCATTGGCGAACACTTCCCACTGGCAGAACAGGCCGGCAAGCCTGATGGTGAGACGCACGCGCGGCGTAGCGACAACCAGCATGCCGTTGGATTCCGACACGTCGGCGGCGGGCAATGAAAAGCCGCTCAGGTCGAAGCGGTCGCGCCCCACCGTGGCCACGTCTTCTTCGCCCGGCGCGATAGCCCAGGTCTTGGGGAATCTGATCGTGCCGGCGGGCAGGACCATCAGGCGCAGGATGTCCTCTTCGAGCACGAATACGTGCGCGGCGTGGCCATCGTCACTCGTGAGCGTGAGGTGTCCGGCGTCTTTTTGGGCGAGCCGGAATAGAGGGGGATGCTGCATTGAGCTCATGGCGTTTTCCCGAATTCAGATAAAGGTCGGAGCTGGCCCGCCAGGGGGTGGCGGGCCATGCGGAGCGTGGGTCAGGCGTTGACCGATGGTCGGTTGCGCAGCAGCGAGACGACGATGACCGCACCGATCAGGTCGAACACTGCAAGGCATGCAAACAAGGGGTTGTAGCCAATGGTGTTGGCCAGCGCCCCGACGACCAGAGAGAACGACAGGCCGCCGATCCACGACACCATGCCGGTCAGCCCGTTGGCGGTGGCGAGTTCGTGGGGTCGGAAGACGTCGGTCGACAGGGTGTTGAGCAGGGCAGAGATCATTTGGTGCGCAAAGCCGCCCATGCAGAACAACGCGATCGCGGTATAGGGGCTCGCGGCTAGGCCGATGCACCCAGGGCCGATCATCAACAGCGCGCCAAGCACCACGCCGGCGATGCGCGAATTCACCAGCTTGAGCTTGAAGTGCTTCATCAGGAACGGCGACAGGTAGCCGCCGAGCACACCGCCCAGGTCGGCCGCCAGGAACGGCATCCACGCGAAGATGGCGATCTGCTTGATGTCCATGTGCCGCTCGGTGGCGAGGTAGAGCGGAATCCAGAAGCTGAACGTCTGCCATGCGGGTTCGGCCAGGAAGCGGGGGAGTGCGATGCCCCAGAAGGCGCTCGAACGCATGATCTCGCTGACAGCGGGCTTTGCCGGCAGGACTTCCTTCACCTGCCCGCTGAGGATGTACTCGCGTTCGTCATTCGATAGCGCAGGGTGGTCGTTCGGCGAGCGATAGCAGAAGAACCACAGTGCGGCGAAAACGAAACCCAGCGCACCCGTAACGATGAACGCCAGACCCGTGCTGTGCATGGTGGCCACAAAGATCACCAGCGGCGGCGCGAGCATGGCGCCCAGCGATGTGCCGGCGTTGAACCAGCCGATGGCGACGGACCGCTCCTTGGCAGGGAACCATTCGCCGACGGCCTTGATGCCGGCCGGAATGGCGGCCGCCTCATTCAAACCGAGCAGACCGCGCCAGAACGCCAGCCAGCCCCAGGTGCCCGCAGTGGCGTGCAGCATGCTGGCGACGGACCACAGCACGGCAAACAGAGCAAAACCGACCTTGAGTCCCAGAAAGTCGAGGATGTAGCCGCACACAGGCTGCATCACCGTGTACGCCAACTGGAACGCGGCCACCACGTACGAATACTCCTGCGTGGTGAAGTTAAGGTCTTTCTGTAACTGTGGGGCCAATACGCCGAGCGAGTTGCGGGCGAGGTAATTGATGATGGTGCCGAGGCAGATCAGGGCAATGATCCACCAACGTAACCCATGAATGCGTTTCATGCGAACTCCTCCTTGGTTTTGAATGCCGGAGGGGTGTGCAAGGTCAGGCTCATGCGGGGGCATCAGGCCTTATCACTGGACGCTGTCTCCGGCGCCTCGGGGCATGCCGCCTTTCGCGCGAAGGCTTGCATGCCGCAGCGGATCGCACGATATGAGCGGCCTTGTTTGCAAACAAGCAACATTCTTGCAAAAATCGGCAGCACACCCTAAGAATATGGCGCATGTCCGTTTAAGTACATGAGACGTATGGGTTAATTTTCGTGCAAATTTTTGCACGACAGATGTGGGCGTTACTGATGGCAGGCAAGCTGAAAATTGCGGACATTGCACGGCAGACCGGCCTGTCCGTGAGCACCGTTTCACGCGTATTGGCGGGCAAGTCGAATACAAGCCTGCGTGCCAAGGCTCTGGTTCTTGAGTGCGCACGGGAGCAGGGCGTTCTGGAACCCGCAGCGGGGCAGCATCCGTTGGTGAATCGCGTCGTCGTGTTTGCGCCGGCACGCGCGCTCGACCAGCATGCGGACATCTTTTATTTCCGCATCATCCAGGGCCTGCGCGAGGCGGTCGCGCCGTTCGAGATCCACCTGAGCTTTTGCGCGCTGGAAGAAAACGACAGCGACGCGCCTTTGTTCCTCAAGCGAATGTCCGACCCCGGCAACGAGGCGGCCATCATCCTGGGAATCGACGATCCCGCCGTGCACGAGTTGGCTGCCGATCTGGGCAAACCGACCGTACTGATCAATTGCCGCGACCAAGGGATGCGGCTCAACGCCGTGATGCCGGATCACCGCCAGGTGGGCGAATTCGCCGCCAATTACGTCATCCGCCAAGGGCATCGACGCATCCTCATTGTCATGTGCCTGCGCCGGTTTACGCTCGAATGGCGGCTCGACGGAATCCGCGACGCCTGCAGCGCACATAACGTGCCTCTGGACGAAACGCGTCAGCTCATCACAACGACCGGTTTCGGCGCAGCCGAGGCACAAGCCGCCATGCGCGCTTATCTCGACAAATGCCCGCCGGACGAACGCCCGACAGCGGTCATCACGGGTGGAGACTTCATGGCGGTCGGCATCATCGCCGCGCTACAGGAAAGCGGATGCAGAGTGCCCCGAGACGTGTCAGTCATGAGCATCGACGGCTTCAACTTGGCCACCATCGGAGACATCGCACTGACGTCCGTCCACGTCGCACGCGAAGAACTCGGCGCCGAAGCGCTGATGCTCCTGCAGCGACGCATGGCGCGCCCCCAAGGCCCGGCATGCACGGTTCTGCTCGGCGGCAAGCTCGCGCCCGGCGCATCAGTCAAACGCATCGCCAGCCGGCGCGGAGCGATGGCGTCGGGTGAGGATGTGGGGAAGCTGTATGGCTGAGAGTGGGCTATGTGTGTATGCGTACCGCCAATTCGTGGCTATGCACGGCTCGTGTGGCCAGTCTTTATGACTGCGCATAATGTTTATTTCATGTGTAGGCACGCTATAACCTACTGATTTAGCTTGCGCATTTTGAGCGGGTGTCAAAAACAAAATGACAGCCGCGAGCGCGCTTAATCCCGTTGTCATTAGCAGGCTGGCGGCCTTGGCCATGCCATGTGCATGCTTAACAAAAGGGAGCCATAGTTGTCTTTCTTCCTCGGTCGCGGCTCTCGCGGCCTGTTGTGCTTCCCAGATTTGACCCGGCGTCGTGCCGTCGTTTAGGAGCAATGCGAGCTTACGTAACGCCTCTGGCGTCAGCGGAACTTTGCCTTTTATAGCAGCGTGAAGTGTCGGCGCATGGACTCCAAGCGCGCGTGACAGGGCTGCTTTCGATCCTGTCGTTGCGACTCCGGCTTCGATGTAGTCGTTGAATTCCATAGTTTCACCTCTTGACAGTAGCAAATCCGCTACTGTAGCTTCCGCCTCATTGATAGCGGATTTGCTACTAGCGGATTTGCGTCGTTTTGGCAGCGTACAGCCGCTTGGCGGCGATGTAAACGATTCGGGGTCAGGGGATGTCACTCAAGCCGGGAAAACGCACACAGCGCGAATTCAGCCTCGCCGAAAAGGATGGGATGGGCGTGGTTTCCCTGTCCGATCTGTCCGCGAAGCTGGAGCGCGATGCGGCACAGGCGGCGCGCTTGCGCGACGGCGGGCCGCTCGCGCCGAAGGCGCCCCCCGTTGGTAACACGGGGGGAAAGGTCTCCGATGAGGGTCCGGCGTGGATTGCCGCACGGCTCGTTCTCGAAGATGGCGAAGTGATGGAAATTCCCGGGCGTCGCGGGCATGGCGGGGATGCCGCGTTCATTGATTGGCTGAACTTCACATGTCATGAGGATGCTTTCCGGATTCAGCGTCGCGGGGTTACAGACGATGAGGTGATCTGCGAAGTGTCCATGGTGTGCCAGGGCATTTTCGGATTCGGCATTTCCGGCCAGCGCGATAAGGGCGCGAACTTCTACGAACGCTCGTACGTGCTCGGTGATGGGTACGGTCTCGTCTGTCACGGTGGCCAGCGTGGAACTGTTTTGGTCAGTCTCAGCGGGGAAGGGTGTGCGGCTGCGCGCGAAGGATGGGAACAGCGCTGTGTCGAGTTCCTGAAGCGGGCGGACGGTGCGCGGATCACGCGGGTTGATCTGGCGTACGACGACTATGAAGGCGTGAATTCAGTCGATGACGTTGCAGGCTGGTATGACGCAGGTCTGTTCGGCGCTGGCGGGCGAATGCCCGATTGCGAGCAACGCGGTAATTGGAAACGCATCAACGGCAAGGGGCGCTCGTTCTACGTCGGTGCGCGGGAAAACGGGAAGTACTTCCGTGGGTACGAAAAGGGTAAGCAGTTAGGCGACAAGTCGTCGCGGTGGCTGCGGCTTGAAGGGGAGCTGCGCTCGGTGAGTCGCATCGTTCCTTTCGAGTGTCTTCTACAGCCGGGGGCCTATCTGGCCGCGATGTACCCGGCTCTCAATTTCATCAGCGAAAAACAGGTGCGTGTCCGGACGCTGCAAAAGCGCATGGAAATCACGTATGCCGATGTCCTCGATTGGCTCAAGCGCCAATGCGGTGCGGCGTTGTGGGTCGTGTCGCAGATTGAAGGCGGGGCAGATCAGGCCCTACAGAAAATTCAGCGCGAAGGGGTGTTCCCGAAGCGTCTGAGGGTTCCCGACTGGCGCACTTGCGGGGAGTTCCTGCATCAGCGCACACGGGAGTGTATGCCTGCGGAAGCGGCTATCGAAATGTCATTCGCGTAGGCGATCAACTGGGGTGGGTAAGTCATGGAAATGAAAAGCGTGTTCAAGGTGTTGGGTGCCAAGAAGTTCAAAGGCGACGTAGAGGGCGTGCATTACGACAGTACGAAGCTGCATGTCGTGATGGATGTCTCCGAGCGAAATGGAACGGAAGTGGGCTGTAACGCGGTGACGTTGCCGTTTGGCAAGTCCGAGGAGTTCGAAAAGCTCAAGGGGTTGTCGTTCCCGCTGGATTGCGAACTGACGGTTTCCATGACGACGAAGGGCTACGAAGTGCTCGCCCTGCGTCCGGTTACGGCTCCGGGTCAGGCCAAGGTGGCGTAATGCTTGCGAACGTTCGCACCGTCTTCGTGATTCAGGAGCGGAACTCAGGTCTGTTCCTGTCCGAAGAACTGCACTGGGTGCGGTCGCTGCGTAGGGCAGGGCGGTGCGACGACTACGAAGCGGCCGTAGATACGGGTCGCATGAACACTGATGGTGAGTTCGATATTCATCGGCTGTGTGAGTTGATCGATTGATTTCCGAGTGCTTGTAGTTGGCCCGTTGCGGGCACTCCATTGTCATAGGGCCATAGGAGAGTGAAATGCTGAAGAAGATCGCTGCAAAGGGTTCGGCTGTTCTCGCCGGTGCGATGGTTCTGGTCGGTTCGGCCATGGCTGCCGTGCCGACCGAAATCACGACCGCGATTACGGACGCCAAGGAAGACAGCACGACTGTGGCGGGCCTGTGCCTCGGTCTGGCTGGCATCCTGTTCGGCTTCCGCGCCATCAAGCGCGCGATGCACTGATATGGGTGCGCTGCATGCGGGCCGGTGCTTCGCGTCGGTCTCGGATGCGGCATCCGCGTACTGGTCGGGGGTGGGTCCGGTGGTCTCGTCGGGCTCGCCCCCGATTCTTTCTACGGTAGAGCGTGACGGGGAAGGGTGGTTACTTGTTGCGCGGCAGGGTGGGGCGGTGTTGTCGTCGGTGGGCGTTCCCTCTGTTCAGTTCGCGGAATGCAATCCGGGCGATGCGTTCATTGATGGCGTGACGTTGGGTTGGGCGGTAGCCGGTGTATGGGCTGCTGTGTGGGGTGTGATGTACCTGCGGCGAGTGTGGGGGCGTTGATATGGAAATCGCATACTTCATTGCAGGATTTCTCTGTGTGACGGGGGCAGCATGGATCATCTTGCGCTAGTGGAGCTTCGGCGGCTCTTGCTCTTCATTGCTGGTTTTGCTGTTGGTGGCGTGCTGGTTGTTGATTCTGCGCATGCTCAGGCGTTGCCGATTGATTGGGTTACTCAAACGGCATCTAAGGCAGTGGTGTCGAATGGTTCCAGCGCGGTTATGAACGTGGCGCGTGTGGGTAGTCAAACGGTGCAGGCTGCGGCGAATGGTGGGGCCATGTTGCGAGCTGTTCAGCCGTTCACTATCGCGAATGCTGCGGGAGAGTTTGCGCTGACGCGTGCTGTGCCGAAGGCGGCTATTGCAAGGGCGGGGGCGGCATTGTTGCGCGGAGCAGGTCCGGTCGGTTTGGTGCTTGCTGGTTTGGCTATTGCGGATGCCGTCTACAACGTCGCGAAGAGTCGGTGGGAAGTGCCGTCGACGAAGCCTGAGGATGCGTTCTTTTGGTATCACACTTATGGCGGATATCCATGCACGGCGGCTGCACGTTGCTCTGTTGCGGAGGTAGGGAACGATTTTTTGCGGATGACTCAGGCTTCGGCAGGGGCTTGGTCTTGTGCTGACGGGGGTATTCAGTACGGCGGTGGTAGTGCGGCAATTTATCGTATTGTTTGTTCGTATCCGGGTCGGTCAGATTCGGAAACGAAATACACCGTGTATCGGGGGCAGCCGGCAGAGGTGCCGAAGGTCGAAGCGACGGACGCGGATTTGCAGGGGCAGGTAGCTAAAGCGCTGGATAGCGGGGAGTTGCCTGCTGCTCCCGCTGTTAAGCAGATTCTCTCTACGAATACGCCGTTGGATGTTGAACCTTTGCAGGTGACGGGGCCGGCGTCTTTGCCGGGGCCGGTGAGGACGACTACAGCGACGGGGCCGGCGGGGCAGACTGTCACGCAGACGCAGACAGACTACAAGCTCGGCTATGCAGGGAATCAGGTGTCAGTAGGGGCGACAACGAGGACGACTGTTACACAGCCAGACGGGGCAATTCAGACCGGTACGGTGACGGAAGAGGGGACGGCAGGCGATGTGCAGACGGAACCTGAGCCGGAGCGGGAGCCGGATGACACTTCGATGTGCGAAGAGAATCCGGATGCATTGGCATGTCAGGAATTGGGCGATCCTGAAGATGTGGATTTGCCTGAGCAAGAGTCGTCAGTGTTGTGGCAGCAAGAGGGTACGGCTGCGGGGGGCTGTCCCTCACCGGTGACGATTTCCTACTTCGGGCAGACCGCTACGTTGTCATTCGACATGATGTGCGATTACGCCAAGATCATTAGACCGATGGTGATCGGGCTGGCGTGGCTGTCGGCGGGTATCTTTCTGTTCATGATCGCAAGGGGAACGCGATGAGTCTTGCGTCGTTCATCGCTGCGGGCGTTGGGCCGTGGGTCAAGCGCGCGCTGGTCTCGGTGGGTATGGGGGTCATTTCCTATGCCGGTTTCAGCGTCATTAAATCGCAGCTGGATAGTGCCATTGCAAACATGTGGGGCGGGGTGCCTGCGACGGTGTATCAGGTGATTGCGTTGGCGGGCTTTGTTGATGCCGTTGGCGTATGGTTGGGCGCGATCACAGCGGCGGTATCTCTGCTGACGTTCAAAAAACTCGGGATGATGCAAGCATGATTACGCTCATTACGGGAACGCCCGGTGCGGGCAAGACGGCCTATGCGGTGGCGCAGCTTGAGGAATTCATTGCAGCGAATCCTGATCGTCCTGTGTATGTCATGGGCATTCCTGAATTGTTGTTGTGGCATGCCGTAGTTCCACCGGTTTCTGATTGGACGATACAGGTTCAGGCGGACGAAGATGCTTCGTTGCTAGAGGCTGTCTTTACGTTTCCGGAAGGTGCGCTGATCATCATCGACGAAGCGCAAAAGGTCTTCCGTCCGCGCTCTGTCGGTTCAAAGGTGCCGGACTATGTTGCGGCATTTGAGAAGCATCGCCATCAGGGCCTTGATTTCTGGCTGATCACGCAAGCGCCGACGTTGGTCGATTCAAACGTGCGGAAGCTGGTCGGCAAACACATCCATCTGCGTGCGCTTTGGTCGGGTCGGAAGCTCTACGAATGGGCTGAATGCAGTGATCCGGAAAGCCGGACGGATCGTGCTGCGGCGGCGGTACGGAGTTACAAATTGCCGAAGGGTATCTTCGGCAAATACAAGTCAGCGTCGGTGCATGTGAAACAGCGTCAGCGTGCGCCGTTGGCGGTTTATGGGGTCGCTATAGGCGTTGCCGTGGTCGGGTTCTTGGGGTGGCGTGCCTATCATCGGCTTACCGCAGACAAAACGCCTGTGCCGGCTACGCGTTCGGCTGAGCAATCCGGCCCGGTTGGCGTGCCAGCATTGCCACAGGGTGGTCAGCAAGTTCCTGCTCCGGGGCAACAGATTGCGGGAGCAACAGTTTCAGATTGGACGCCGCGCATCACTACGCGGCCAGAAACCGCACCGATGTACGATGGCATCCGCCAGGTCAAAACGATGCCAGTAGTTGTGGGCTGTGTGGCGATGGCTGATCGGTGCACGTGCTTCACTGAACAAGGAACGGATGCGTTCTTGGACGACGGCCAATGTCGGGAATGGCTCAAGCATCCGCCGTTCAACCCGTGGCGCGAATCACGTCATGAGGTTGCGCAGGTAAGTCAGGGCACGCAGAACTAACGTCTGTGTTTTCGTGTAGGCGCGTTGCCAAATTGACAAGGCCGGTGCGGGTGACTGCTCTGGCTTTTTCTTTGCCTGCTGTTCGCGCATGCGGGCAATCTGGATGGCTTGCCAGACTGCGCGCGGCGCTTCTACCAGTAGCAGCGCGAACTCTTCCATGAACTCAAAAACCGCCTGCGCGGCCATGGCTTCGGGGTAACGCTTGAAGTTTTTCGCAATCATGGTGTTCGCCTTTCCACCTACCGGGGCCCGGAGCTGAGCCCATCGTTGGACTTCCGTGAGCGGCTTCTGTGTGGGCCGCGTTCCACCGTACGCCCGTCGCTTCGCCCGGAACGATGCGGAGACCACGGACGGGGCCTTGTCGCCAGATCGATCCATCGGGCTTGCCCGTTGGGCGGTCTTGCGGCGGGGTGCCGTGGTCGGAGACTTCGTGTAGGCGAAGGGAGGGGCTTACGTGGTGCTGCTGATCGGAGAGGCGGTCACGGTGTGCGGCGATTACGCCGCCTGGATGACGCGTAGCGTCGGAGCGGTCGTCTTGCCCTTTGAGGCGAATTCTTCAATTCCTACAAATTTGGCATGATGCTCATCATGCTAGATCGAATCTTCTTCCTTGATGTGCTGCGCTATCTCTTGATGGTTGTCGGCGTTTGGTGGTTTGTGTGGGTGGTTTGGTCTGCATACACAAAGAAGCCCGATGATGAGAAGGGCTTAAGAGCGTCCGATTTTCGGCGTAAGCGTTCGCTATCGCGTGACGCACCGTTGTTGCCGCCGGTTAGCAACGATCCGTACTTCACCGGGAATAGAACTCCCACAAGTGGTGCCTTTGATTTGTTGGCTAATGCAGTAGGCGGCGATGTGCGGGCGGCGAATCGGCTTGTACAGTATGAGTTGAGTCGTGCTCCAGGTATTTCACGCGGTGAAGCTATTGCGCGGGCGATGGATCGTCTTGCGCGAGATAGGTCTTGATTCATGGGGCCGTCGTTTTTTCGCAACTCTCGCTGCGGTTTTCTTACGTACTAACGGGCAGGGTCGAACGGTGTATCCAGCGTGGTCGTCGGAACTGCGGCGGCTTTACTGGTCGCTGAGAATGTCGCGTCCGGGGTCGCGTCCGACGCGTCGAACTTGGTACCGCAGAATCAGGGACGAAAAAAACGCCTGCACTCGGCAGGCGTTCCTTACATTCACATTCATTTGGTCTGCAGGGTGCTCACGAACCCATGTAACCGACGGGCCGTCGCAACTTTGTCAACGTGGCGTGAGCAGCTCGAGCTGCCGCTCGAATTGCGGTCGCAAGACTGCGCATAATGTTTATTATGTCAACATAAATGGCAATCAAAAGAACCAGCTTGTTGCCAACGAACTCGAAGCCGCAGCGTGGCGTGTCGATCTTCGCCAGCGGGACTCGTTCGTTCGGTGGGACACCCCTCTTTCTTCGATGCATGCGGAGATACTATGCTCCGCCTCGGAAGCGCCTCACCAAGCGCTACCGCCATAACTCACCAAAAAAGGTCACATGACGGCCGTCGGGGGAAAAGCTATGAAAGCATGGAAGACGTGTGCTGCGCTCTGTATCGGCGTACTCGCCATGAGTGGCGCGCACGCAGAGCCAAACGCCTCAGTGAATTCTGAGCAAGTTCAGGACGTAGGCATGAGCCCGCAACGCTATCGTTGCACTCGAGAGCAAAGCAGTTTGATCGGAACAAACGTACAGATTCAATACGTCAATCTCTCGCCGATAGATCTGGGCGAATTCTGGCTGTGGCAGAGCGACAAAACCTGCGGAACAATTTTGCTCAACGCTGAGCCAGTTCGGCATAACACCGCGAAAGCTATGTTGTTCCCCAAGCGACTGAACATTGGCGGCGGTTGGCGTGGAGCGACCACCGTTCGGTTTGCAGGAGATGAGAGCCATTCCCCCAATGGCGCGCTCAACGTGCGCTATCACGTCATACCTCAAAGCGCTGGCAACCTAGTCGAACTAAGGCTGGATGTGAAATATGACTTGCGCAATTCCCGTAGCGGCAATCTCGATGTCGTCGGTGAACACGCGCTGGTGACTTATAAACCTAACGGCACGCTAGTCAGCATGAAGGCAACCGTTGACGGCGTGAAATACTCGCTCATTGATTGTCGCGATTCTGCAGCGCATTGCGAAGCGCCTCAGTGACACGTGTGCGTCGCGACGCAGCGACGCACAGACTTCTTGGATGACTATCTCAAGCCTTTCTCTGCGTGGGCAAAGTCAGTCATGGCCCCCTCTTCTCTCATTCCAAAGTTTGGGCCTTTCAGCGAGGAAAACTCATACCCCAACAATCGCCAGCCCCCACTTTCACGCGTTGGGCGTACCGACTGATCACAGTCGTAGCTCTTCCGCCAAACCAGCCCGTGGCTCGAAGCGCCTCGCCAGCACTGCACACCGGCACGATTGTCGCCAAGATCTCGGTCTGTCCATTGCGATCGCACGGTGCCAGTCCATGTCTCGTCACGGACTGGCACTGGGTGTTCAGACGAAGAGATGCCGTGCTGTCATAGCTGGACGAACTTCCCGTTTCGAACAGTTAACACGACTCCGTCGTAGGCTGGCGTGCGTGTCTGCGTCTGCGTCAGTGAGCCGTTGCCCAGGACCGTGGGCAGATCCTTGATGCCCGCGAGACCTTTGCGGATCGACTCTGGGCTGTAGTCGGGGCCGGCGTTCTTGATGGCGGCCGCAGCCGTCTTGAAAACCGTATAGCCGATGGCGGCGAAGGTATCGGGCTCGGAGCCGTACTTCTTGGTGTACGCGCTGATGAAGTCTTGATTCAGTTTGGCCGGATTGCCGACGAAATAGTCCGACGTGAAAATCACGCCTTCCACAGCCGACCCGCCAACTTTCAAGAACTGATTGGACGCGGCCGACGGTGTGCCGACAATACGCACTGACGGCGGCAAACCGGCCTGCTTGGCCTGGATGATGATATTGGCCGTCACCTCGCCGGTCGTGGATATCACCAGCGTGTCGATGTTCTGCGCGACGACCTTCGTGACGATGGCACTGAAGTCGGTATCCGAGCCGACAATGGTCTCTTCCAGGACCGTCTTCACCCCCGCGTGCTCAAAGCGCCCTTTCACCCCATCCTTCTGCTGTACGTAGGACTCGTTGTCACGGTTGAAGATGTACGCGACACGTTTGGGTTGATAGTCCTTCAGATAGCGCAGCGCGAGGCTTTCCATGATCTTGCTGGGCGATGCGTTGGCCTTGAAGATCCAATCACCAATGACAGCGACATCCCCGGACGCCTGGGTCAGCGCCGGGATCTTCTTGCTTTGGGCGATCGGCAGATAGGCCTGCGCCTCGACAGTCGAAGTTGATCCGAGAATCAGCACTGCCTTGTTGGTGTTGATGAAGCGATTGACCAGATTCACAGCCTGGTTCTTGTCGCTATTGGTGTCCTCGATCAGGAGCTTGATCTTCACCGGCCCGAGGTCGCCGGATCGGGCAACCTCCTCGGCGGCCAGCGTGATGCCATTGCGTGCCGGCAGGTTTGCGAACGAGAAAATGCCTGACGACGATATCGGTACGCCGACGACGACTTCCTGTGCATGCACCGGCGTAGTCAGGAGGGTCGAGGCGGCCAGCGCGAACGCTGCTGGCACAAGGGAAAACAGTGTTTTTTTCACAGTGATTAACTCCACAAAGGTCAGAGAGAAGGTTTCATGTTGATTTGCACCGAAACCTGACCCACCTGATGGGGTGATTTGCATCGAATTCTGACCCACGTATAGAACACTTGCCTGCTCGGCAACGAGCAGGAGTTTGGAGTGATCGACGTGGCCATCCTGAGCATCATTCGACGTTGGCACCTGCGCGACCAGATCCCGCTTCGCGAGATCGCCCGGCGCCTGGGTATCTCCCGCAATACGGTTCGGCGCTACCTGCGCGCCCAAACAACCGTTCCGACCTACGCCGCACGACATAGTCCGAGCAAGCTCGACGGCTACGCGGCCAAGCTCGATACGTGGCTTAAGACTGAATCAAACAAGCCACGCAAGCAGCGACGAACGCTGCGGCAGATCCACGCTGACCTATGCGTCCTGGGCTTTACGGGCTCCTATGATCGGGTGGCCGCGTTCTCGCGGCGCTGGCGCCAGGACCAGCAGCAACAGGCCAGGACGGCGGGCCGGGGAACATTCATTCCCTTGCGCTTTGCCGAAGGGGAGGCCTTCCAGTTCGACTGGAGCGAGGACTGGGCGGTCATCGGTGGCGAGCGCATGAAGCTGCAGGTGGCGCAGTTCAAGCTCAGCCATAGTCGGGCGTTCTTCCTGCGCGCCTATCCGCTGCAGACCCACGAGATGCTCTTCGACGCCCACCATCACGCCTTCGTGGCGTGGGGCGGCATTCCCCGGCGTGGCATCTACGACAATATGAAGACGGCAGTCGATCGCGTCGGCCAGGGTAAGCACCGCGAGGTCAACCTGCGCTTCAGCGCGATGGTCAGTCACTACCTGTTTGATGCCGAGTTCTGCAACCCGGCCTCAGGCTGGGAGAAGGGACAGATCGAGAAGAACGTGCAGGACAGCCGCCATCGCATCTGGCAGCGCATCCCATCCTTCACGTCGCTCGAGGCCCTCAACGATTGGCTGGCGGACCAGTGCGTGCTGCTCTGGCAGCAGGTCCGTCACCCGGAACTGGACATGACGGTGTGGGAAGCATGGTCACAAGAGCGCCCCCATCTGATGCCTGTGGGCCAGCCCTTCGATGGATTCGTCGAACACCTCAAGCGGGTCTCGCCCACCTGCCTCGTGCACTTCGAGCGCAATCGCTACAGCGTGCCGGCGTCCTTCGCCAACTGCGCGGTGAGCTTGCGTGTCTATGCCGCACGACTGGTGTTCGTCGCCGAAGGCCAGATCATCGCCGAACACGCCCGCCTGATCAGCCGCAGCCATAGTACGGGCCAGACGATCTACGACTGGCGACACTACCTGGCCGTCCTCCAGCGCAAGCCGGGGGCATTACGCAACGGGGCGCCCTTCTGCGAACTGCCCGAAGGCTTCAAGCAGTTGCAACGAACGCTGCTCAAACGCCCAGGGGGTGATCGCGAGATGGTGGAGGTGCTAGCGCTTGTTCTGCTACACGATGAACAGGCCGTACTGGCTGCGGTGGAGTTGGCGCTCGAGAGCGGCGCGCCCTCCAAGCAGACTGTTCTGAACATTCTCAGCCGTCTCCTCGAAGGCGGGCCGGTGTCCCCCGTCGACGCCCCCCAGGCATTAGCCCTGCACGTGGAGCCGCAAGCCAATGTGGGACGCTATGACGCGCTCAGGGAGACCCATCATGCAGCATGAGGCCATGATTCAGATGCTCAGGTCGCTCAAACTGCACGGCATGGCCCAAGCCCTGGAGGAGCTGGCCGAGCAGGACTCCCCGGCCTATCAAGGCGCGGTGAGCGTTCTGTCGCGCCTGCTCAAGGCAGAACTGACCGAGCGCGAGGTACGGTCGCTGGCCTACCAGATGAAGGTCGCCAGGTTCCCTGCGTACCGCGATCTGACGGGCTTCGACTTTGGCTGCAGCGAAGTCAATGAAGCCCTCGTGCGCCAGTTGCACCGGTGCGACTTTCTGGAGTCCGCACACAACATCGTGCTCGTCGGGGGGCCAGGCACAGGCAAGACGCACCTGGGCACAGCCATCGGCGTGCAAGCCATCGAGCACCACCACCGACGTGTGCGCTTCTTTACGACGGTGGAGCTGGTCAACATGCTCGAGCAGGAGAAAGCCGCAGGCAGACCCGGGCACACGGCAAACCGCCTGATGTATGCAGATCTGGTAATTCTTGATGAGCTGGGCTATCTACCCTTCAGTCAGGCCGGTGGTGCCTTGCTGTTCCACCTCATCAGCAAGCTCTACGAGCGCACCAGCCTCGTCATCACCACCAACCTGAGCTTCAGCGAGTGGTCCTCTGTCTTTGGTGATCCGAAGATGACTACGGCGCTGCTCGATCGCCTCACGCATCACTGCCACATCGTCGAGACGGGCAACGACAGCTATCGATTCAGGAACAGTACGGTTCAACCCAAGAAGGAGAAGCGCACCTCGAAACCAACCTCTACTACCCTGAACAACTGACCCTTGGGTGGGTCAGATTTGGATGCAAATCCGGGGTCAGGTTTCGGTGCAAATCAACAGACGCTGGTTTCCACACCGGACACACGCGTATCGATCGAACCGACCTTGGTGTCGAGCGAACCGACTTGCGTGGTCAGCGAACCGACAGCGGTATTCAACGTGCTCACACCGGTTTCGACGCCAGACACACGCGTATCAAGCGAACCCACCTTGGTGTCGATGGAACCAACCTTGGTGTCGAGCGAAGCGACGTTGGTGTTCAACGTGCTGACGCCCGTTTCAACACCCGACACGCGGCTGTCCAACGAACCCACGGCGGTGTTCAGCGTGCTCACGCCAGTTTCGACGCCAGACACACGCGTATCAAGCGAACCAACCTTCGTATCGATGGAACCGACCTTGGTATCCAGCGAACCCACCTTCGTATCCAGCGAGGTGACCTTGCTCTCAACCGAAGTCAGTTGGCCGTAGTTGACCGCGTCCGTGTCGGCCGTGCCGGCGGTGACGTTGATGATCTTGTTGTTGTTCGCGTCAAAGCCGTTGGCCTTGACCTGACCTGCGAAGACCGGGGCGTCGACGACGCCGACTGTCATCTCGTTGGTGCTGGCGTTGTACTGAACAGACGCGTTCTTGCCATCAACAAACTTGAGTGTGTCGCCAGCCTTGATCGCGTCTGCCGCGCCGCTGTTGGCCTGCACCTTCCAGCCGCCTTCCAGCGTGGTTACGCGACCGTCCATGCTGCTCACGGCGGTGCCCAGGTTGGCGACGTTGGTGTTCAACGTACCGACGCTGGTTTCCACACCGGACACACGCGTATCGATCGAACCGACCTTGGTGTCGAGCGAACCGACTTGCGTGGTCAGCGAACCGACAGCGGTATTCAACGTGCTCACACCGGTTTCGACGCCAGACACACGCGTATCAAGCGAACCCACCTTGGTGTCGATGGAACCGACCTTGGTGTCCAGCGAGCCCACCTTGGTATCGATGGAACCAACCTTGGTGTCGAGCGAAGCGACGTTGGTGTTCAACGTGCTGACGCCCGTTTCAACACCCGACACGCGGCTGTCCAACGAACCCACGGCGGTGTTCAACGTGCTCACGCCGGTTTCGACGCCAGACACACGCGTATCAAGCGAACCAACCTTGGTATCGATGGAACCGACCTTGGTGTCCAGCGAACCCACCTTGGTGTCGATGGAACCAACCTTGGTGTCCAGCGAACCGACCTTCGTATCCAGCGAGTTGACCTTGCTTTCAACCGAAGTCAGTTGGCCGTAGTTGACCGCGTCCGTGTCGGCTGTGCCGGCGGTGACGTTGGTGATCTTGTTGTTGTTCGCGTCAAAGCCGTTGGCCTTGACCTGACCTGCGAAGACCGGGGCGTCGGCCACGCTGATCTTCATTTCGTTCTTGCTGGCGTCGTAGTCGACGGTCGTGTTGGTGCCGTTGACAAAGCTGAGCGTCTCGCCCGCCTTGATGGCGTCTGCGCTGCTGGTGCCGCCCTTCACGTTCCAGCCGCCCTTGAGCGTGGCGACATCGGTTTCCACCGTCAACACACGCGTATCGATGGCGCCCACCGTGGTCCCCAGTGCGCTCACGGCGGTGTTCAGCGTATTCACGCCGGCTTCCACGCCCGAAATACGGCCGTCGAAGCCCGACACCTTGGTGTCAAGCGAACCCACCTTGGAATCGAGCGAACCCACCAGCGATTCGGTCGACGAAATACGGCTATCAAAGCTGCCGACCTTCGTATCCAGGCTGCCGACCTTGCCGTCGAGAATGCTGACCTTGCTGTCGAACCGACGTCAGTTGGCCGTAGTTCGACCGCATCGGTCGCGGCCGTGCCGGCGGCGACGTTGGTGATCTTGTTGTTGTTGGCGTCAAAGCCGTTGGCCTTGACCTGGCCGGCAAAAACCGGCGCGTCGACAACGTTGACCTTCAGTTCGTTGGTGGTGGCGTTGTAGGCAACGTTGGTGTTGGTGCCGTTGGCGACGTTGAGCGTGTCGCCGGACTTGATCGCGTCCTTCGTGCCGCCGTTGGCCTGCACGTTCCAGCCGCCTTCCAGGCTCGACACGCGGGTGTCGACGCTGCTGACAGCCGTGTCGGTCAGCTTGAGCTGGCTGACGTTCACCGCATCGGTGTCGTCCTTGCCGGCTGCGAGGTTGGTCAGGCGACGTTCCTTGCCGGCAGCCCCCACCGACAATTCGGCATACGCCGTGGGCGCGCCGGTCGGCACGGTGCCCTTGTAGCCATAGCCGTTGGAGCCAAGCGTCGTCTTGTTGGCGACGCTATCCGAACCCAGGGCAACAGAATTGCTCGTTGTGGCGTTCGCCAGATTGCCCAGGGCAACGGATTTGGCGCCCGTGATGGCAGCGGCTTCACCAATCGCCACACCAGAATCCGCCCCGGTATTGACGGATGCGCCTTTACCGATTGCAACGCTGGCGGCACCCGCATTGCGCACGCCGTTACCGACGCCAATGGCATTAGTCGCACTCACGTGTGCGCCGTGACCAACAGCAACGGCATAGTTCGCCGTGGAAGACACGTGGGCGTCATAACCGATTGCTACGCCCGCGTTTCCAGCACTATTCGCGCTGGAGGCAATCGCCACGGCGTTGGCTCCCGACGCGTTGGCGGAAAAGCCCTGCGCGATGGCGCCGGAAAAGCTTGCGTTAGCCTGATCGCCAAGGGCGATGGACGAGCCGCCGGCGGCTGAAGCCAAATGCCCCTGTGCAATGGAATGGATGCCAGATGCATTGGCGTAAGCGCCCAACGCGACGGCGCTTTCCGCAGACGCCGATACCGCCCGCCCCACCGCCGTGGCAGCCTCGCCACTGGCGGACGCACCGGTACCAACTGCCAGACCAAACTTGGAACTGGCCCTTGCAACCTCACCGAGCGCCACCGAGCGCTCACCTGTCGCCCAGCTTGCATGGCCCACTGCGGTGCTGTGCAAGCCGCTGGCAGTCGTCGCGTCGCCCAGCGCGTTGGAATAGTCCGCCAGCGCATTTGCATTGAAACCGATTGCCGAGGCGCCAGTGGCCGATGGGCCAACCTTGGCCGTTCTCCCCACCGCCACCGCGTTCGTACTCTCGACCGTCGCAAACGAGCCGATGGCCGTGGAGTAATTTGCCGTGACCGAAGAGTTCCGACCTACGGCCGTGGCATCCAACCCCGAAGCCGTCGCAAAAGCGCTCAGCGCCATGGCATAGCTGCCCGTATCGGCCACCGCCCCACGGCCTAGCGCCACAGCGCCACGGCTCGTCGCCTTGGCGGTGTAGCCGACCGCTACGGCGCCCTCATCGCTGGCTTCACTGTTTGCACCTTGAGCCAGCGTATAGTCGGCGCTGGCCTTGGTCTGCGAACCGATGGCGGTCGCGTTGCTACCAGTTGCCTTCGCGTTGGGACCGACCACTGTTGATTCTGCCCCAGTGGCGCTGGTGCCCGAACCAACTGCAATGGCATTCAGGCCTGTGATGCTGGCGTAGTTACCAATCGCTACACCGTAGTTGGCGCCTGACGCCACGCTGGTGTATCTGCCGAGGTTGACCGAACCAGTGCCGGCGTTCTTGCTGTTGACGCCGATGGCGACGGCGTCGGTGGCACCAACGCTTGCGCCGTGCCCCATAGCTACACCATAGGCCGCAGTGGAGTTAACTTGCGCGTTGTACCCAATCGCCAGAGATGCATTGGCCGCTCCACCAGCGCTCGGGCCAAGAGCCACCGCATTGGTTCCGCTGGCCGATGAACTCTGGCCGACTGAGATGGCATTTGTCGCTGTCGATTTTGCGACGGTACCCATGGCAATGGCATTGTCTTTGTCTGCGGTTGCGCTAACGCCTAACGCGTATGCGCTGGCCGCCAGTGCTTTTGCGCTCGTACCTATGGCGACAGCGCTCATGGCCGTTGTGGTGGCCAGATAACCGATGGCCGTCGAGTTCTGCCCGGTTGAAACCGACGCATCGCCTACCGCGACCGAGCCAGAGCCGCTCGCCGTGGCATTAGAGCCGCCGGAGAACGCAGCTTCGACCTCGGCACCACCCAACGCTGCCATCAAGCTCAGCGTTGTGACGACAAGCTTGCTGCTCTTGCTGCTCCGCCCGCTCTTCCCGTGGCCGCTGGCAATTTCTGCCACGGCCGTCCAGGTTTGCGTACACGCGTTCCATACGACGCGATATGCCTTATTCATGCTTCCACCATCTTCCTAGTTTGGATTCTTGCTTCCGATCTGGATTGATTGGCCGGCAGCGTTCCCTGTGGAACTTGTATGCCAGCTCTCATTGCCAGCGGGATGCTAGGGATGGGGGTTTTCTGAAGGAATCGGATTTGGATGTTCCTATCTGAGGTCGACTCCGTTCCCCCGTGGGCTTAGTCGCAATGCGTTGCGCAAACTGATCTGGATCAGTCGCGGCGGTCTGGTGTGTAAAGAATGGTTATGCGTTTATGCGAGTGGAATTGTTGGGAACTGTTAAATTGCGGCCTCGGCAAATTCCCTTTTGCGCGACAGAAAACACCGTCGTGCGTCATGAGAGAACTTCTTTGCCGGTCAACATGCCGTCGCCCAAAACCCCCGCCCTGTGGCACACCCACACCCCGATCACCACCCCGCACATTGCGTGCGCGTGGTTTGCCGTTTTGCACGCGAATTTGGCGCCCTTGGCAGATCCGCAAAAAACCGACCGCGCGGCTGCGTTCAGTTCATAAGGGCGCGCTGATTGACAGCCCGCTGGCCGATGCCTTCCGCCACGACCGGGCCGCACCCTGCAGTCCGACGACAAAGTCCGTCAGAGGGGGCAGAAACAACTGAAGGAACCTAGCGCTGCGTCAGCGTCGGCCTGGCCACTGCAACCGTTACCGCCCCGTTGCCCCGGCGCATGGGCATGGACGCCAGCGCGCGGTGGCATCCGCCACTTGCGTGCGTGCGGCAGTCTGTTTGGGAAGGGCTGACTTTTGACAGGGCGTTGTACGGGGCAAGCCACCCACGCGGGACAGGCGTTGCTGGGCACAGTGAATTGGGGCGGTGCCGTACGCAGAGGGTTACAACCCCGACGCACGCGGCGCTGGACGCGGGCGATGGTTGATTGCTGTGACGGCCAGGCGCATTGGTCGATTGGATGGGAGGTGACGGCGCGCGTTGTCGGCATGCGGCGACCGGACGGCGAAATCAAACGGCAAATCGCGACTGTTTATTACGTTTGGTCAGTCGCCAGCGGCGAGCCGTCGAAGGCGGCGCAGACGGCTTGGCGCACTTTGAAGAGGCTTGGTGGGCGTTAGTCCAACCGCGCGATACGGGACGCTGCCTCGTCGATATGGCGACGCAGGGCTTCAATGCAGGGGGTGAATCCGGCGGAAAAGCCGTTGCACTCATGAACCGTGGCGAAGAATGTTTCGGCCAGGCGCAGCGCTTCGCGCCAGGTGTCGCCATTGACCGTAGCCGTCAGTGAAGCGGGAGGAAGCGTGTTATTGACTGCGCCGCCGCTGCGGGGCGCAAACGCCATGGGGAGGACGTCGTAAGCGGGTGCGAGCTGGTAGGGGCGGCCGTGAGCGCCGATGAACGACACATTGCCTGCATGCATGTCGGTATTGCCGATCAGCGTTCCGAACGCCCAAAGCCGCGCGGCGCCGGCAACGGCGTCGGCATGGACATGGCCGTGAACCGCCAGTCGGCTCACCAGCGATGGCCAGGGGGCCGATACGTCGCCGATGAATTCTGCGTCGAGCGCCCGCAGGGAGAACACGGCAAGCCGGCCTAGCTGACCGATGCGGTCAAATCGCGGCACTTCGAGGAACCGCTGTCCGCCGAAATCGAACTTCAGACGTCGCACTTCATCGACGTTCATTGCGCCAAACTGCTTGCGCCAGTTGTACAGCGTCTATTCGCTTATTCCGTTGACCTTGGCGACTGCCGCCACCGAGGTTCTGTCTGCCTCGCGCAGCATGCTCACCATCTGCGCTTCGCTGAACCTGCTCTGCTTCATGACCCTCTCCTCTTCTTGAAGGCCCAACTGGCCCGAAAACTCGAGGCAGGTCGCCTAACCCTGCCCCGAAAAAGCAGTCCACCGGGCGATTTCAATGGCATAGCGCTCGGATTGCCCAACAGTCCGCATCATTGGCACGCGAGGATAGATCTGTTTCTTGTATGCTGCGGGCGATTCATGGACTTAAGGCGCGGCGCGCCTGTCCGCATTGTTCACTACGACGAGCCACGCGGCCCGTTTCGACGTTCCCCCAACCTGAGTAGCAGCGAGCTTTAGAGTCGAGCCCCGGATATTAACGATATTCCTGCTCGTAGTTTCTGTGCATAGGCCGACGGCGTGAGTCCGCCGAGACCTCGCTTGGGGCGCTGCTCGTTGTACTCGCGTCGCCACGTTTCAATCACGACCCTAGCCTGGGCCAGGCTGACGAACCAGTGTTCATTCAAACACTCGTCGCGCAGACGTCCGTTGAACGATTCGATGTACGCGTTCTGATTCGGTTTGCCAGGCTCGATCTGCCGTAGCGTGACTCCACGCAGATGCGCCCAGCTGAGCATGGCACGGCCACAGAACTCCTTGCCGTTGTCCGTGCGAATCACGCGTGGCAACCCTCGTTGGGTTGCCAGCCGGTCGAGCATACGTGTGAGTGGATCGCCGCCAATGGCCCGCTCCGGAATGATGGCAATGGCCTCGTGCGTGGCGTCATCGACGATGGTCAGGCACTTGATCACCCGTCCTTCGGCTGTGCGATCGAAGACAAAGTCCATCGACCAGACCTCGTTGGCCGCCTGCGGCCGCAGCAGGGGCTGGCGCTCCGCGACGGGTACCTTCTTGCGTTGGCGCCGACGCACCTGCAAACCAGCCAGACCATACAGTCGTTCCACGCGCTTGTGATTGACCTGCCATCCGGCCTGACGCAGCTTCAGATAGATCATGCCCGCGCCATAACGCCGATGCCTGTGCGCCAAGGCGACAATCTGCTCGCGCAACGGGCCATTGCGATCCGGTCTTGGCTCGTAACGCAGCGCACTCGCGCTCATCCGCGCCACCTGTAAAGCATGACGCTCGCTCAGGCCTCGCCCAACCATATGCCGCACCAACTCTCGTCGGGCCGGTGCGGCTACCACTTTTTTTGCAGTGCCTCGCGCGTGATCTCGTTCTCCAGCATCGCATCGGCCAGCATGCGCTTGAGCCGTGCGTTCTCGCTCTCGAGTTCCTTGAGGCGCTTGGCGTCCGACACGCTCATGCCACCGAACTTGCTGCGCCACAGGTAATAGCTCGCTTCCGAGAAGCCGTGCCGGCGACACAGTTCCTTGATCGGCAAGCCAGCCTCCGCCTCACGCAAGAATCCGATGATCTGCTCTTCTGAAAAACGCTTCTTCACGTCCGATCTCCTTGGTTAATGGGGATTGGACTCTAAATGCTCGCGCTACTCAAATTCGGGGGAACGTCGCAGCTCCAAAGACTAATCGGCGCCATGGCGGTCTGCTTGCCCAATGAAGAATGCTCAAAAGGGGTGCCGGTCCCGGTTCGTTGGACACTGACTAATAGCAAGACAGGGGGGGTCGTATCTGCCGGAGAGGTCGAGTCCGTAGATTCAAACGCTTGGTCTGGTACGCGCGTCTATCGCACAGTCGGCAATATTCAGGTTCAGCCCGGCAAGTACATTTTCAAGGCCGAAATAACACGACCAGTCCCGGAATTCGCTCATATTCGAGCGCACATTGCGATCGGATTCCAAGCCAAGACCTCCACCACGTGGCAAATGGCACTTATCTGGTGGGGTGCCCTTGGCTACGTCCTCCTTGCGTGGCCAGTCGCCGTTTGTGCAGCCATCTTATTGCTGTGGCGTACGGGCATGGCATATCGATCAAGGGTACGGACCGCCTAGCGGCACCGAGTCTATCGACCTCGGTTAGTCATCCGTCGGGATGAGGCGGTTTTGGTCGTCGGCTGTCTGTCTGAAAGCCATAGACCGCGGGTGCCATTGCCGTTGTAGCGCGGCAGCGCTCGCCACCGCTCAGTACCCCTGACGTTTTTGCAACGGAGAGATGATTTCTGCTGTGAGTTGAGTAATGTCGCTGCGCGCGCGGGCCATGCGATGGGCATCTGTAGAGCGCGGTCTGGCTCAGCGTAGCCAAAGGGGCACCATTGATCAGCGAAAAACGTGTCGGTGCGCGGCGCGACGGCGAGCGGGATGAGGCCGGCGATGTAGCTGTCGATTTGTTCGGCCGGCAGCCATGCCGCAAACAGGTGGCGGAAGCGACCCCTGCCCAATTGTCCGTACTGTCAGTATCCGTGGGCGGACTGGCTTCCTATATGCTATTGGCAAGTCATGGGCGCACAACTTGGCGGGTCTGCCGGTATTCACTGCAGTGTGACCAATTGGGGCTCCTGACAAGAACAAAACGGGGGAAGAGGCAATACAGAAATGCAAATGAATGAAGCACTGAATCAACACAAGTCTGTCATTGATGGCGAGACGTTCTGCAATTCAATCAACAAGCTCGCACCTCACGGCTCAGGCGCAGCCCTTCCAGACGAGGAGTTTTTTTCATCTGGCAACAGCGAAATTGGCAAGGCCCGAAAATGGATCTGGCTTGCTGTTGCTCTCGGATCAGTCGGCACAGTCGCCACCAGCAAAGGATCATTGGGATCGATAGGCCTCACCCTATTATTTGCTGCCATCCTTGCAGCTTTGGTCAACTTGATGTTGCGTCAGCAAGTGGTTAAGTCAGGCCCGGCGGTAGTGATCTCGCAAGACGGCATTGAATCTCGGCTATTGTCCGGAAAAACGAAAAAATTCCCGTGGAAGGTTATTGTCGGACTCGCAATAGAGCGCAAGCAGAATATGCTGGTTCTCCAGTTCCAACTGGACTCGTCCCAGGGCTTTCCAGACAAGCGCAATTTTTGGACCGGGATTAACTATGCCCGCCCATTCATACCCCTGACGTCATTCGACCCTACAGGACAGGAAGCGCTGTATCAGGCGGTCAGTCGCCGAGTGCAGATCACTGCAACTGGGCGCGATGCGACAACGCAGATCAATCCGCTGACGGAGGAGCGCGAGTTTCGGGAGCGACTTGAATCTTTTGCCCCTATTCCCTGGGCTACCTACGGAGTCATTGCACTTAACGTCATCGTCTGGGTGGCTACCGTCGCCTTGGGTGCTGGCGTGGCTGGTACTTCAGCCGAGAAATTGCTGCTGTGGGGTGGCAATGCTGCGTCTGAGGTTCAGCGAGGCGAATGGTGGCGGTTGGTGACTGCGACGTTCCTTCATAGTGGTCTGGTGCACGTCGCGGTGAACATGATTGGCTTGGCCGGTGCAGGCGTCGCCGTCGAACGTATCTATGGCCATCGCCAATTTGTCTTGCTCTATCTCGGCTCAGGGCTTATTGGAAGCGCATTGAGCCTTCACTTCTCCGCTCAGCATGCTGTTTCGGTAGGTGCTTCCGGCGCTGTGTTCGGCATTGCAGGCGCCCTGTTGGTGGGCATGTATCAGCATCGCCATCAACTGCCCAAAACGTTCGGGAAGCAAACGCTAAGTAGCCTTGGGGTCTTCATCGCGTATTCGCTGGTGCAAGGTCTCGCAAAGCAAGGCATCGACAATGCTGCCCACGTCGGCGGCCTGCTCGGTGGGTGCGCGCTTGCCTTTGTCTTGCCGAAGCGATTCGACATGGAGCGGTTCGTTCGGAATTTGAAAGGTCGGACTGTTGTCGCCTTGGTCATCGCAACCGTTGCCACGTTGACGCTCACTGCAACAGCCCCCCAGGCGGCCGTAGATCAAAAGCGAGTCGTTGAAGGACAGGCTGCCTTCATTCTCGCCATTAAAGAACTCGGCGCGGCAATGGAGACAATTCAGAAGGACCTCTTGAATGTTCAATCGGGCCAGATGACGGAACGCGAAAGTGACGAGCGAAGCAGAACGGTGTTGGCACCGATGATGCGCCAAGTCACCAGGGACTTGTCTTTGGCATACCTTGCTCCATCGGATCCGCGCAATCCTCTGCTTAAGGAGTCAAAGCGCATGAGCGAACTGCTTTTGGAGATGTTCGAAATGCAGTCAATTTACAAGGAAGGCAGTGACAAGCCCGAGCCTATTGACCCTGCGCGTATGTCGGCCATCGAAATGGAAGTCAAAGAGGTCGGGCAGCGACTGGAGAGAATCACCAAGGAAACTCCAAACCGATAAGAGCCCCCGACTCTTGTCACTGCATATGACTATGTCCGCTTGAGGGCCGGCTTGGCACATTTCCCGGCCATTTCCGCTTTGAGGCGAATATGCCTGGTCAATGGTCAGCGCCTCCTGATGAGGCTGGTGCCGGGCAGGAGCGGACATATGGGTTCAATCCCACAAAGCAGTCAGATGCTCTAGCCGGGGTTACTCCAAAGGTATGGGATATTGCCAACCACGCCCGACAGTCCGTACCGTGAACACGCTAGGACGGACACACCTCTTGTATGCTCTTGGCGAATTCTACCTCTGCCCAACTGAATCGTTTTCGCGACTGGTTGGTCTATTTGCCAACAGCATGCCATTCCCATGTCTTTGCGTACCCACCGGCCGCTGAAGATTGCAGCATCGGCTTTAGGCGCCACCTGCTTGCTTTTGGGGCTGGCTGCTCTTGTGGCATGGCAGTCACTTCCTAATATGTGCGCAAATACGGCGCTTAGCGAGGCGACCTCGCCGAACGGGACGTACAAGGCCATTGTCTTCGTCCGCGACTGTGGAGCAGCAACAGACTACTCAACACAGGTGGCCCTTCTTGAGACCGACAAAACGCTGGAAGACGAAGGGGGTAACGTGTTCGTGGCAGATAACGGGCACGGGAATGCCCCTATTGGAAAGAACAACGGGCTTTTTGTGGAAGCAAGTTGGATTTCCAATTCTCTGCTGAGAATTGAGCACGATTCACGTGTGCGCATTTTCAAGACGGAGGCATTGATGCATGGGGTGAAAATCGAGTACGTCCAGGCTAGGAATGATGGCTGATAATCCGCTGCAGCCGCCACGGCTCACGACCCAGGATCGAGAATGGATCGGAACCGCATAGCATTTTTCGCCAGCTTGGCCGCGCTTTCAGCGGCTATGATTATTTGGGGTGACCTGTTCCGCTGGTCAAAGGTGGTTCAGCTCCCGGAGTGGGCCAGTGCTTTGCCATCACCCCTTATGCTTCCTTCGTACCTTGCCTTTGTCTGCCTACTGCCAGCAGCACTAGGCACAAACAGCTTTGCTACCGCTCGCGCTGCCGTGCTGAAGTCTGTTTTGGTAGCTCCGATTACCACAGTAATCGCCTTCGCCCTGAACCCGCTGAATCGAGATGCTTCGCTGCTCATCAACGTGCCATTTCACTATGCATGGATCGTCCTATTCTTCTGCGCGTTACCTGCGGCCCTGGTCGTTGTCATCCGTGCGGGCATCGATTTCGTAGTCAAACAAAAACATAGCTAGCCAGGACGGCTTAGACGCATGCTCCGTCTTGTCACCATTGCTATTGTCTGCACAATGTTGCTGATACCCATCGCGGGGTTCTCGAGCAACATCACCTCCAACGGCCCGCTTGTCATCGTGGTTTCTTTTGGCCTCCCGCACGCGAAACGCGCCTAAACGTCCGCTTTCTCGAACCGGCAACTTCCGCTTCGGGCCGGAATCTGCCAATCAGCTTTAGGCGAGGAAGGTCAAGGACGGCAGGAGTGTCCGCCACGACATCAAGAAGGTCCGTCGGGGCCGCGTTTTTACCCAACCTCAGTTCCATGAGATGGCGGGCGATCCATGCCAATTGCGTTCGGACCTCGCCCAATGTGGAATCAGCTCGCTGGCTGTCTGGTGTCCTGCCACGTAACGACTGCGAACCTGAACGCGTGGAGCAACCAAACAAGGCACAGGGCGAGCGCGGCGGTCAGGGCATTTTCGTCCAGTAGCAGGACCAGGCTGAGGAACACCAGCGGCACGCCGAATTGAAAGCAGATCAACGCATGAGACGTGGCTCGGCGTTTTTGATTGCGCCAACGCGCTTGTATTGGCACCGGAGGCTCGGCGGTGTCGTCGTATATACCTGCGTCATAGTGGTACATCTGCGCGACAAGTGTGCGAAGAATCGACCAGAGCAGGACGACGATGGCGAGCAGACTGACTGCGGATATGGCGTATCGCTTTGTGACTGCGGCCCCAAACAGGCGAACGGGATCGCTGCCAAGAATGGGAATGTGGTAACCCGTCGCCAGGTGCGGGGCTTCTGCCACGATGACGGCGGCAAAGTACCCGCTGGAAAATGCGGCCAGCGCACCGCAAAGCACGGGCAGCGTGGCGCTCACGGCGCCGAAGGGGTTGGGTACTTCGGGCCAGTGTTTGCTCATTGCACGGCGCCTCCGCACACGGGGCACGCCTGAATCGGGTGCTTGCGGCAGAAATAGCGTCCGCACGCCACGCATTGCCGCGCGGCGGACTGCGGACAGTCGTGCGTGTTGTTGGGCATTTCACAAATGACGCGTCGTGCGCCGACACGTGGGATCAGCTCGGCGATACGCACCTCGACGGCGTCGCTGACTTCGACCATCCACCGTTCGATATCCTGGTTGGTCGGGTCGCCTTCGACATCGGACCCAAGTTCTTCGAGTCTCGCGGCGATCAGCCGCCAGATCAGTTCGCGACGTTCCACGATGCCCCTCCCCTTGCTCGCCCACGGTTGCGCCCCGGACGCGTACGGTCAGCGGCGCCCGTCCGACAGCCATAGACTGCGGGCGCCATTGCTGTTGTAGCGCGACAGCACTCGTCGCCGCTCGGTACATAAGGGCACCTGCCCTAACGTTTTTGCGACGCGGGGATGATTTCTCCGGGGAGTTGGGTGATGTCGCTGCGTGCGCGAGGCATGCGATGGGCATGTGTGCCACGCGCGAAAACCGCCTTGGCGTTGAGGGCTCCTACCGCTCTGCGGGCGTCTTTGAGGCGATCAAGATCGCATTCGACTGCCCGGCCCTTCATAGCCCGGCGCCAAGGCCATGCGTTGCGCTAGGCCAGATTCGCGCCCCGTTCGTACCAGCCCTTGCTGGCGTTTACGACGCGCACGACCAGGAGCATGACGGGTACTTCGATCAACACGCCGACCACGGTGGCCAGTGCGGCGCCGGACTCGAAGCCGAACAGGCTGATGGCGGCGGCGACGGCGAGTTCAAAGAAGTTGGAAGCGCCGATCAGGGCCGAGGGGCATGCGATGCCGTGTTTTTCGCCCAGCCAGCGATTGAGCCCGTAAGCCAGCGCCGAGTTGAGCAGGACCTGTATGAGGATAGGTACGGCCAGTAGCGCGATCACCAACGGTTGCTTGAGGATGGCGTCGCCCTGGAAGGCAAACAGCAGGACGAGCGTGGCGAGCAGCGCGGCAATCGACCACGGCCCGATGCGGGCCAGCGCGGCGTCGAAGCTCGCCTGCCCTTTGGCGAGCAGGCTGCGGCGCCAGAGCTGGGCGATGAGTACGGGGACGACGATATACAGGATCACCGATGTGAGCAGCGTGCCCCACGGTACGCTGATACTGGCGACGCCCAGCAGCAAGGCCACCAAGGGGGCGAAGGCGAACACCATGATGGTGTCGTTGAGCGCGACCTGGCTCAGCGTAAACAACGGGTCGCCGTTGGTCAGCCGGCTCCACACGAAAACCATGGCGGTGCACGGCGCGGCGGCGAGCAGGATGAGGCCGGCGATGTAGCTGTCGATCTGTCCGGCGGGCAGCCATGCGGCAAACAGGTGGCGGATGAACAGCCAGCCGAGCAAGGCCATCGAGAACGGCTTGACCAGCCAGTTCGACGAACAGCGTCACGCCGATGCCTCTGACATGCCTGCGGACTTCATGCAGCGCGCCGAAGTCCACCTTGATCAGCATGGGGATGATCATCACCCAGATGAGCAGCCCCACGGGAAGGTTGACGCGCGCGACCTCTACCCTGCCGATGGCCTGGAACGCTTGCGGAAACGCTTGGCCGAGCACAACCCCCGCGACGATGCACAGGAACACCCAGACGGTCAGGTAGCGTTCGAAGACGCTCATGGTTTGCGAGGGCTTGGACATGATCAGGACTTTGCGATGTCGTCGAGCGCGGTCTGGAGTTGTGCGGGGGCCATGCTCGCCAGCGGCAGATTCAGCAGTTGGAGCATGCGGTAGCCGATGGCTTGGCGGGTCAGTTCGAAGGCGCGGCGTTTGCCTTCGTCGCCCCCTTCGGCGTTCGACGGGTCTGGATAGCTCCAGTGGGCCGTCACCGGGCTACCGCGCCAGATTGGGCAGACTTCGCTGGCTGCGCTGTCGCAGACGGTGATGACGACGTGCATCGGTGGTGCGTCGGGGCGCGCGAATTCGTCCCAGCTTTTGCTGCGATAGTCGCGCGTGTCGATACCGGCGTTGCTGAGCGCTTCGATAGCCAGCGGGTTGATGCGCCCGCTCGGCGCGCTGCCTGCGCTGTGTGCACGCACGTCTTTGCCGAGCTTGTGCGCGAGGTGGTTGAGCATGCCTTCGGCAAGTACGCTGCGGGCGGAGTTGTGCGTGCAGAGAATCAGGACGTGCGTGGTCATGGGAGCGTTTGCGTAGGGATGTGCGCGTCAGGTCGCGCGGAGGGGTGTTGCCTGCCGATTCGACCGCCCTTTAGCCGCCATCGCCGGTTGGTGCGCAGCACGGCACAGCGGCCAGCTCACACGCAGCACCCTCGCAGCAGTTTTCGGTGAGGTAGGCGAGCAAGGCGTTCATCTGCGCGAAGTTCGGCGCGTAGTAGATAAAGCGCCCTTCCTGGCGAGACACGATGAGCCCCGCGTGGCTGAGTTCCTTAAGGTGAAACGACAGCGAAGACGGTGGAATGCCAGCCAGTTCACTGATGCGCCCGGCGGCCAGCCCCGCGCTACCGTGCTGGACGAGCAGACGAAACACGGCAAGGCGACTTTCCTGCGCAAGGGCGGCGAGTTGGACGACTGCGGCTTTGGTTTCCATATTTCGAATATTATTGAAATGTCGCGTAGCGCGCAAGCCGGTCGATGGCTTTGGCGGGCAGGCGGCGACATCGTCATGCAGTCGCCGGAAGCCCGGCGACCAGCTTGCAGAGATCGGCGGCGCTGGCGCGCTTTGCTAACGCAAAAAGGATATGGGCGCCCTGCTCCGGCCTGTGACGGCCAGAGGTCATTGACGCGCGCACACGATGCGCCCCTGCCGAGAGAAGACACGCCATGACATCGCGATGCCGCGTTGGCGAGCCCGCGTGAATGCGGCGAGGCTCGCTTCGCTGCGCGCGCTCAGACAAGACCTGTGCGGATGACGAATTCGATCAGTTCCTGATCGGACTGGGCGCCGATTTTGTCCATGGCACTGCGCTTTTGATGGCTGATGGTTTTTTTGCTGCGTTCGAGCTGACGGGCGATGTCGTTGACGGTGAGCCCACCCGCAAACAGACGGATGACTTCGGTTTCGCGCAGGGACAGGTCGGCGCTGAGTTGCGCGTCGCTGCGCTCTTCGAGCGCGGCTGAGATCGTCGGGCTGATGTAGCGCCGCCCCGCGCGGACAGCGCGCACGGCGTCGAGAAGCTGAGAGGTTTCGCCGCTCTTCATGAGCAGGCCGCGCACGTCGAGCTTGAGAATGACCCGGTAGACCAGCGGATTGGAGAGCATGGTGAGGACGATGACCGGCACCCGCGGATAGCGCTGGCGCAAAAAGCGCAACATGCGCGCGCCGTCGTTGCTGTCGGCGTCGGGCATCTGGTAGTCGGTGACGATGATGTCGGGCGGATCGGCGGCTACCAGCGCGGTGAGCGCGGTCACGCCGTCGGCTTCGCCGATGACGGTGATGTCGGGTGCGCTCTTGAGTACGGCGACGATGCCGGCACGCACGACGGGGTGATCGTCGGCGACGATGATGCGGATCATTGTGGTTCCTCCAGGAGTCGGGCGACACGGGGGCGCAATTGTTCGATGCCCACGCGCGCGGCGTCGGGCTGTGCGCGTTGGGCGGCGTGTTCGACGGTTTCGGCCAAGGCGGCTTCATCGGCCATGTGCATGACGGCAAAGCCGCCCTTGAGCCGATGGGCGTGTTCGGTGGCCGTGGCGAAGTCACTCTGGCCGACGGCCTGGTTGAGCGCGCGCCAGTCTTCGTCGAGCGCGCGCAGAAAGGTCAGCCGTAGATGCGCGCTTTGGGGCAGCTCAGCCCCCCCGGCTGGCGCGCCATCGTTTGCGGATGCCGTCGTGGCGTACTTGAGCAGGGTGCTACGTAGTTGTTCAAGCCCGATAGGCTTGACGAGGTAGTCGTGCATGCCGGCTTCGCGCGCGCGCTCTGATTCGGTGAGAACGGCGTTGGCCGACGTGCCGATGACCGGCCACAAGTGCCCTGCCCGCTTTACCTGACGCGTGAAGTCATAGCCGTTCATACCCGGCAGGTTGATGTCGACGAGGGCCACGTTGACGTCGATGCGGGCGAGGTCCTTGAGCGCGCTTTCGGCGTCGCGATAGCAGCGGGCGCTGCACCCCAGGTGTGCGAGCTGTTCGGCAAGCAGTTCGCGGCTGACCGGATGGTCGTCGATGACCGCCACGCGCAGGCCAAGGCGTCGCTCGGCGAGCGTGGTGCGCGGTGCGCGCGCGGCACGACGGCCGGCCGCGCGCAGGACGGCATCGACGATGTTGGCATGGTTGTAGGGGTCGGTCTCGAAGAGCCAGGATTCGTCTTCGTCGAGCAACGGCAGGCTGGTGAGCTGCACGACAGCCGCATAGCCTTCGGCCTCGGCACGCGTGGGCCGTATGTCGTCGTCGCTGACGAGCAGCACGCATTGGCGGGCATCGACGTCGGCGGGCAGCGGGTCGTCCTGCAGGCGGACTTCGGCGCCACGCGCGGTGAGCAGGCCGGTGAGGTTGTCGCGGATATCGCCCACCGACGCTCGCAGGATGACGCGGACGCCGTCGAGGACGGCGGCGACGGGCTGGACGTGCTCGACGGGAAGATCCGCCAGGAGCATGAATGAGCTACCGACCCCTGGCGTGCTGACCAGATCGATGTCGCCTTGCATGAGGTTGGCCAGCCGCCGGCTGATAGCCAGCCCGAGGCCCGTGCCGGGCGTATTGCCCGCACGCGCCTGAACGAAAGGCTCGAAGAGCAGACGCTGCTGATCTGGCGCGATGCCGATGCCCGAGTCGGCGACCCGCACGCGGATGGCGGCGTGCGGCATGTCTGCGGCGTCGCCATCGCCGACGTCGCCGAGGTCATCGATTTCGTCATCGTCATCGTCCCCGCCAACGTCGATGTCCAGCCCAACGAACACCCGGCCAACCTCGGTGAACTTGATGGCGTTGTTGAGCAGGTTGGAGACGATCTGCCGCAGGCGACCGGGGTCGCCAAGCAGGCGGATGTCGAACGTCCGGCCGCAGGGCGCTCTGCAAGACGAGTCCCTTTTTTTGGGCAAGCGAGGCATAAGCGAGAACGATGGATTCGACCAGCGCCACAGGATCGAAACGAACGCGTTCGAGATGGATTTCGCCGGCTTCGATCTTTGAGAAGTCGAGCACTTCATCGACCACTTCGAGCAGGCTGCGTGCCGACCCTTCCGCCCGTTCCAGCCAGCGCCGCTGCGACGCGGGCATGTCGGCGTGGCCCATGAGTTCGAGCGTGCCGAGCATGCCATGCAGCGGCGTGCGGATTTCGTGACTCATGGTCGACAGGAACAAGGTCTTGGCCTGGTTGGCGGCGTCCGCCGCAACACGGGCCAGTTCGGCGGATGTCGAAGCGTCGACCAGCGCGGCTTCGGCCCGCTTGTTGTCCGAGATGTCGGTGAGTGTGCACAGGCGAGCGGGCTCTGCGCTGTACTGGATGTGACTGGTGGTGACGAGCAGGTCGCAGGGCTGGCCGTCGGGCAGCGTGACGCGCACCTCGGCCGGTGCGGTGGGCGATGTGTCGCGCCTCATCAACTCGCCGAGCAGCGGATTCTGCGCGTCGCCGACGACGGGCCGCTGAAGCAGCATGCGAGCCCGGTCGTTGGCAATCGACGGTTCGGCCTGCCCTTGTTTGAGCACGAAAATGCCGGCCGGCGCGGCCTGCAATACCGTCGTAACCAGCGCACCGCTGTCGCGCAGTTGTTGTAGCCGCGTGGCGGACGGGCGGAGAACGTCGCGATAAATGCGCCGCTCGCCAAGGATGACCAGCGCCAATCCAAGCAAGGCGGCAACGATGGGCAGTGCGATGCGCCAGGCGTACGGTCCAACCAGCGTGCCATAGGGAACGGTCATGATGGTGGTGAGCGGGCCATCGCGCGAGTAGATGAGCACCCGGCCAAGCTGAAAGTCGTAGTGCTCGCCAACGTTGGCGTGTGCCGATATCTGCGGCTTGATATCCTGTGCGCCACTGCCGACAAACAGCGGTCGACCATCCGGCAGATAGATAGCGAGGTTCTGCGCCATGTCGGTCGCCACGTTGCTCAACAGACTGTACTGCTGGGCATTGGCGGCGACGATGACCGTGCCCCCCTCGGGCAGAGCCCCACCGCCGGCCAGCATCGGTTTGACGTAATAGAAGACGTTGGTGACCTCCTTAGCCGCCGAGCCCGGCACGACGAGAACCTGACGGTTCCAGTCCAGATCGCGTCGGAATTCGATGAGCCGGTCCAGCAGTTGTCGATCGCGCGCCAGGTAGGCGTCGGGCGCCTCGCTTCGTGCGTCGTCGAGCGCCGGGATGCGGACGGCAAAATCGCCCGCGTGCGATAGCAGAACGGTGGTGACGGCGGGCTCGCCCTGCTGCGATGCAGCGAATTCGCGGACGGCCATGCGCCATCCGGCAAGCAGCCGCTCGGGCGTAATCAATTCGGGCCGCGCGGCCACCAGGCTGAACGAATGCGTCCAATCAGTGGCCGGAACGCTGACAACCCGTTTGCCCGACGTAGCTATTTCGGTTGTCAGTCGCAGGAAGGGCTCTTCGCGACCCGAGAAAGTGTCTCCCACACGCTGGGTGTAAGCGATGATCCGGGCGTGGGCGTCCTGCAGGCGTACTAGTTCGGCGTGCCGCCAACTGAATTCGCGTTCGAGAATGGCGTTGCCAAGCAAGGTGAGGTAGGCCGCCAGTGCGACCACGATGCCGACGCAGAGCAGCGTGGCGAACGTCTGGACCAGCGCTGGCGGCCGCTGTTCGGCGAGGTAGGCGTCGTCCGGCGCACTCTGTTCGGTTACCGAACGCATGGCCTGCGTCTCCATGGACCGTGCCGCATGGGTGCTACGCATCGACCTGCCGAGCGGGCAGTTGCCTGTGTCGTGCGTGGTGCAGTGCGGCCAGTGCCGACAGGCATGGCCCGCGACGCACAAGGTGGGTTGAGACTTTTCCAGCGACATGGACGGCATTGTCGCCAAAAAGACTGCCTCTTCTCGGTAAGACCAGACCCAGGCGCCATAAGAGATCGACAAACCCTTTTTGTCCGAAATTTCGTGTACAACTCCGCGCTTTCTGCGTTTTCTTTATAGAGCACCGTTCATTCGAATGGAATGCGGATGAGCCGTGCGGCTTGCAGGCGAAATCGGTTTGATTCGTTCGTGTCAACGGGTGAGGGTTCGGCGCTGCCGATCCGCGACCGATCGTTCAGTATCGAACATTGCCCGGCCAGATTTGATGCGGTTGTCCGTGGTGCCTGGGGATACGGGCGACCAGCCTGCCCGCACATCGCATCACATGTCATTTAGATACCGGCATTCGTTATTGTCTGTTTTTTTCTCGACGAACAGCATGAAAACGGCGTACCGGAGGATTTCCGCATCACCGGAAAAATCTCAATACCATCCGCATATTCGAAAAAACACCGCCTGTGGCAATGTGTTTCGCATGCCGACGCCCCCCACGATCTGCGACTAGTCTCATGTACAGCCCTAGGGTGAGAATGAGAAATTTCTAGGCCTCGACACTACTAGTTCTCATGGAGGCCTTCATGTCTTATCTCGAATCCACCGCTGCTTTGCTGTCGGCTTCTTCCACGAACCCGACGGCCCTTACCACCCCGCGCACTTCGCTGACGCATTCGGTGATGATCGTCAACCCACACCCGATGATCCACGTCGGTGTGCGCGGCCTGCTTGAGAACGATCTTGCCCTGACGCTCGTGGCGTCGGTGCGCCGCCCCGCCGAGGCCATCGAAACTGCAATGCGCTTGATGCCGGACGTGATCGTGACCGATCCTTTCATTGCGGCGAACGACGATCTGCAGTTTGTGCGCGATCTGGTTGCTCTGCCCTATCACCCGAACGTGTTGCTGTTCTGCGACGGCCACCACATGCGCTACACACCGTCGCTCGGCAAATTGGGCGTCAAAGGGTTCATGTACAAAGAGTCGGCCTTGAGCGATCTGGCCACGACGATCCGGCTGGCTGCCTCGGGCTTTACGTGCCTGCCGAATTCGCAATCGGCGCGACTGACCGCGCGTGAAGTCGAGGTGGTCCTCGCACTACTCGACGGCAGAAACAACCTGGATGTCGCCGCCGACATGGGATTGAGCCCGAAGACGGTGAGCCACCATCGCGTGGCCGCGCTCAAGAAATTGTGCATGCCCTCGTTGGCTGCGCTGGCCGGTCGTCATGACGTTATCCAGTCCTTGCGGCGCGGCGAGTATGCGTGAGCGTGCGACGACGGGCTGCGCCGAGCGTCTTGCAATCGTCACAGTTGTCATGCGCGCTTAACGTTGGTGAAATGACGACCGGATAGTTTTTGTCCCCATTCATGACAACAGCCCCGGGGGCAAAAAATGCAGCACCTCTCCCTGTGCCGCCTGCGCGTCATCGCGCTGGCGTGCCTGGCCGCAACCCAGATCGCCGCGTGCAGCGGCGACGATAACGACGACAACGCAGCGGCCGCGTCTTCATCGTCGGCATCCAGCAGCGCCGAAGCGTTCGGGCAGATCGATCTGAGCATTCTGGAGACGACCGACCTGCACCAGAACGTCTTCAGCTACGACTACTACAAGACCGCCGAAGACCTGACCATCGGCTTCGAGCGCACCGCCACGCTGATCAACGACGCGCGCAAGGAATTCAAGAACACGCTGCTGGTGGACAACGGCGACACGCTGCAGGGTTCGTCGATGGGCGACTACCAGGCGCTGGTATCGCCGGTGAAGTGCGACGATCTGCTCGGCATCTATAAGGCGATGGACTACCTCAAGTACGACATCGCCACGCTGGGCAATCACGAATTCAACTTCGGCCTCGATTACCTCAATCAGGTGCAGGGCCGTGCCCACACCTACAACGGCGCAACGCGCACCTGCAAAGCGCCGGCCACGCCTTTCGTGCTGGCGAACGTGAATGACACCGCCACCGGCAAGGCGATGTTCACGCCCTACTCCATCCTCACGCGGCAGTACGTCAACAGCCTGGGCAAGACGCGCGACGTGAAGGTCGGCGTGATCGGCTTTACGCCGCCGGCCATCGTGCAATGGGACAAGCGCTGGCTCGAAGGCAAGGTGCAGGTCAACGGCATCAAGGATTCGGCCGCCAGGTTCATTCCGCAGGTGCGTGCGGCCGGTGCCGATATCGTCGTCGTGCTGGCCCACAGCGGCATCAGCACCGAGACCTATCGCGCCGACATGGAAAACGCGGTGTATTACCTGGCCGACGTGCCCGGTATCGACGCCATCGTGGCGGGCCACTCGCACACGTACTTCCCGGCCGATTCGGTTGGCGGCACCAGGTACACGGCCGCCGATGTCGACAACACCAAGGGCTTGATCAAGGGCGTGCCCGTCGTGCAGGCAGGTTTCTGGGGTAGCCAGCTTGGCATCATCAAGCTGCAGTTGACGCGCGGCGCCGATGGCAAGTGGACGAGCGACAAGGCCAAGGCTTCGGCCACCGTGCGCCAGATCTACGACAAGACTAACAAGAAGGCGCTGGTCGCCGGCGACGCCAAGTTCACCGAGCTGGTCGGCGCGCTGCACCAGGAGACCATCAAGTACGTGCAGACGCCGATCGGCAGCACCGAACTACGCCTGTCGTCGTACGTGTCGCAAGTGGCCGACACGGCGTCGCTGGAGTTGTTGAACGCAGCCCAGGCTGACTACGTCAAGACCTACGTGCAGGCCAATCTGCCGCAATACGCCAGCCTGCCGGTGCTGTCTGCACAGGCGCCGTTCAAGGGTGGCTTCGCGGGGGCCACGGATTACACCGACGTGCAGGTAGGCCCGGTTTCGATCCGCAGCGCGGCCGACCTGTACCTGTATTCGAACACGGTGTACGCGGTGAAGATCACCGGCCGCGCGCTCAAGGGCTGGCTGGAGAACTCGGGCAACCAGTTCAACCAGATCGATCCGGCCAAGACCGCCGACCAGCAACTGCTCAACAGCAGCTTTGCGGTGTACAACTACGACGTGATCGACGGCGTGACGTATGAGATCGACGTGACCAAGCCTGTCGGCAGTCGCATCGTCAATCTGCGCTACAACGGTACGGCGGTGACGGACACGCAGCAGTTCATCGTCGCCACCAACAACTATCGCGCGTCGGGCATCACCAATCAGGCCATCTACAAGTACATCGATCCGGCCGACGTTGAAGTGGTGCTCGCTTCGCCCGATGCCAATCGCGACGTGGTGATCGAATACGTCAAGAAGCTCAAGACGATCACGTCCGCGCAATTCACGCCGAACCGCAACTGGCGTCTGGCGCAACTGCCGTCCCTGGCCGGCAAGGTGGTGTTTTCGTCCGCACCCGAAGCCGCTTCGGTGCTCGCCGCCGAAGGCGTGACCAACGTCACCCTCGACAACGCCACGCCTGACTCAAAGGGCCTGGTTCAGTACCGCATCGATCTGACGAAGTAATCGCAACGCGCGGCGCTGCCCGACCGGGTGCGCCGCAAGGAACGGGGTGGCAGGCGATGGTTGGCCTGCCACCCCGCGCCGTTTACGTGCCCGAATAGTCGATGTAGCCCTTGTTGATGTCGGCGACTTTGCGCACCAACCGGTAAACGCCGCCGCCTTCGCGCGTCAGGCTGGCGTCGGTGTTGCCTTCGATGGTGGTGAGCAAGCCACCAGAGACCGATTCGATCAAACCGGTGTGCCCCAGCCCCTTGCCGTGATCCATGATAAAAATCATCCCCGCCCGGAGCAATGCAGGGTTGTTGAATGCTTGCGCGGCAGCGATACGGGCGGCGCCCTTTTTGGGTGCGTCCTGCCAGTGCTTGAGGCATCCGCCTGTGCGGACCATCGGGTTGGCGCGCCGGAGCTTTTTGGCGGCCTCTTCAAAACAGTAGTACACGAACGCACAACACCACGAGTAGCCCGGATCGAGCCCCACGCTGCGCAGATAGAGGTCCACCTGCGGGCCGCGGTTGCTGTTGCGCGGCTGCTCGCGCACTTTCTTTGCCTCTTCCGCGGCTGCCACTTTGAGCACCTCTGCCAGCAGACCGCTGGCGTTCTCGCTCGCTGTCACTGTCTGGGCGCCGAATAGCGCCTCCCAGGTCAGCGAGCCGACCTCACCGTCCTGCTTGAGCGGTCGGCCGGCGTTGTCAACGTGGCGCGCCTGAAAGAGCTTTACCGCCCGCTTCATCTTGGGACCGAAATTGGGGTCCTGCGGGTCCAGCCGCAGGTTCTCGTCGTCGCCCGGCACCAACATCAGGTTGAGTTGCTTTTTGAGCGCCTTGACGATAGCGGCGTCGGCTTCGCCGACCTTCACCACGTGGTTGGGGTATTGCATGGTTGCCTCACCTTCTGTGCCGTGTAGTCGTAGAAAGTCCGCACTGTCTGGCGGTATAGGAAGCGCGTACAGTCAGGTCAATGCCCGAAGAGGTAAATGGTGCGCGCGTTGCGGGTGCCAGAACACGGCCCGCACAGCCACGCAGCGTGACAACACCACGCAACGGAGAGCTGCCATGAGTGAACCAACCGAGATGCGCGCGCAGAACTCCCTCAAGGGCATGGTCTATCCGCCCCGCGCCGATAAGACCCGACAGCAGGCTGACGTTCCCGGTACGCACCAGAACGCGCGCGACTGAGAAAACCAGCCTGATTCATCGCACCTCGGCCGTAAAAAGGAAACCCCGCGACCGACTCCGATCACGCGTGCTGACATCGTGAGGAGACGCACATGAAGCTCAGACACATCGTTATGGCTGCCGCAACAACGAGTGCGTTGGCCACCGCCACTGCGGCTGGCCTGTCCACGAACGACGAGGAATTCGTCACCAAGGCCGCGCAGGCTGGCATGACCGAAGTGCAGGCCGGCCAGATCGCCGAGACGCAGAGCGACGACCCGACAGTCAAGGCATTTGCCGCACACATGGTCGAGGACCACAACAAGGTCAATCAGGAACTGAGCAGTCTGGTCTCGGCCAAGGGTGGCACCCTGCCACAATCGGTGTCGGACGATCAGGCCAGATTGCTGGGGCTGCTGAAGGCCGCCAGCGGCAAGGACTTCGACAAGCTCTATTCGGACAAGCTCGGTGTCATGGCCCACGAGGAGACGATCAATCTGCTCATCAAGGAATCGCGCAACGGTGACGACGCCGACCTCAAGGCATTTGCCAGCCGCACGATTGCGCCGGTGCGGATGCACCTCGATATGGCCAGAGAACTGAATCGATCCGTGCACTGACACGCTGCGGCGCCGGGGAGGCCCGCTGCGGCGTTGTTCGGCGCATGGACAACCGTGCCGACACGGGCCATATGACTTCCGACGTGCGCAGGCAGGCAGCCTGCTCCACGTAGCCTACCGGCATCATGCGATTTCGATGTCGTCGTGCGGTGGCGGTCGATACCGTGTCGATGCGCGTGGTCCGGGCAGCGCACCGCCAGCCGCCACACGCGGTAACATGCCGGCTTGAGTCCCGCCTCAGCGGGGCGTCTGAGGACTGATACGTGGATTTTCGCTCGATCTATCGTCACGGTTTTGCCCGCGTGGCTACCTGTACCGTGCCTTGTGCGTTGGCACGGCCGCACACCAATGCCGACACGATCATTGCCGTCGCGCGCGAATGCAGCGAGCGAGGTGCGGCCGTGGCCGTGTTTCCGGAGCTGTGCCTGTCGGGCTACGCCATTGACGACCTGCTGCTGCAGGACGTGCTGCTCGACGCGGTCGAAGCGGCGCTTGTCCAGCTTGCCGAAGCCTCGCGCGACCTGCTGCCGCTGATCCTGGTCGGCGCGCCGCTGCGCCACGGTCACCGCCTGTACAACACGGCCGTCGCGATTCATCGCGGACGCCTGCTGGGCGTCGTCCCCAAGACTTACCTGCCGAACTATCGCGAGTTCTACGAGCGCCGCCATTTTGCCTCCGGCGCCGGCATTGAAGGCGAGGCCATCGTCATTGGCGGTGTGGCGGTGCCCTTCGGCACCGATCTATTGTTCGCCGCGCAAGACGTACCCGATCTGGTGGTGCACGCCGAGATCTGCGAAGACTTGTGGCTCCCCTCGCCCCCCAGCGCGCGCGCCTCGCTGGCCGGTGCGCTGGTGCTGGCCAACCTGTCGGCGAGCAACATCACCATCGGCAAGGCCGATACACGCCATCTGCTGTGCCAGTCGCAATCGGCCCGCTGCATTGCCGCGTACCTGTATGCGGCGGCCGGCGTGGGAGAGTCGACCACCGATCTGGCATGGGACGGCCAGACGGCAATCTACGAAAACGGCAAGCTGCTCGCGCAGAGCGATCGCTTCCCCGATGCGGAGCGCATTGCGTTCGCCGACGTCAACCTCGGCACGCTTCGGCAGGAACGCATGCGCATGGGCACGTTCGACGACAATCGCCGCGCCCTGGATGTCAACCCGGTCGACTATCGCGTGGCCGAGTTCACGCTGGAACCGCCGCGTGGCGACATCGGGCTGGAGCGCGAGGTGGATCGCTTCCCCTTTGTGCCATCTCAGCCGGACCGGCTCGCGCAGGACTGTTACGAGGCGTACAACATCCAGGTGTCCGGGCTGGTGCAGCGGCTGCGGGCGATCAACGTCAAGCGCATGGTGATTGGCGTATCGGGCGGGCTGGATTCCACGCATGCACTGATCGTGGCGGTGCGTGCAGCCGACCGGTTGGGCTGGTCGCGCAAAGACGTTCTGGCGTATACGTTGCCCGGTTTTGCGACCGGCGAACGTTCGCGCGAAAGCGCACACAGTCTGATGAACGCGCTCGGCGTGTCAGCGCACGAAATCGACATTCGCCCCGCTGCGCGGCAGATGCTCGATGACATGGACCACCCTTATTCACGCGGTGAGCCTGTCTACGATCTGCCATTCGAGAACGTGCAGGCCGGGTTGCGCACGGATTACCTGTTCCGGCTGGCAGGCCAGAACGATGCAATCGTCATCGGCACGGGTGACCTGTCGGAACTCGCGCTGGGTTGGTGCACGTATGGCGTGGGCGATCAGATGGCTCACTACAACGTGAACGCCGGGCTGCCCAAGACGCTGATCCAGCATGTCGTCCGCTGGGTGGTGGCGTCCGGTCAGTTCGACGACGCAGCCAGCCAGACCCTGTTGAACGTGCTCGACCACGAAATCTCGCCCGAACTCGTGCCGGTGGCCGAAGGTGAAAAACCACAGAGCACTCAGGCCAAGATCGGACCATACGAGTTGCAGGACTTCACGCTCTTCCATGTGCTGCGCCACGGTATGCGGCCATCCAAGATTGCCTTTCTTGCGACGCATGCGTGGGGGGACGCCACACGCGGCGCGTGGCCGCCGGGGTTCCCGGAGGACGTGCGCAATGCGTATTCACTAGGCGATGTCCGACACTGGATGCAGGTGTTCCTGCGTCGCTTTTTCGGATTCTCTCAGTACAAGCGTTCTGCCATGCCGAACGGGCCCAAAGTGGTGGCCGGTGGCTCGCTGTCGCCGCGGGGCGACTGGCGTGCACCGTCGGATGGCGATGCGACGGTGTGGCTGGAAGAACTGGAACGCAACGTTCCGGAGTCTTGATCTCATCCGCGATGCCACCGACAACGTGGGTGGCATCGCACACGGCGCCACACTCGTAGGTGCTTTCCTCGCATACGTCTTCACCCTAAGCGCGACGCCCCATTCGCTGAAGGCCGAATCCACCGGTGTCGCCTACACTGGATTTCGGCCGCATTGCCCGGCCGGCTCATCGCCAACTCACACGAGGAAACGGACATGAAGATCGAAAAGGTGCTCTACACCGCGCACGCGACAGCCACTGGCGGCCGCGACGGCAGCGTGAAGTCTTCGGATGGCGTACTCCAGGCGAAGCTCGCCGTGCCGAAAGAAATGGGCGGAGGTGGCGGCGCCGCGACCAATCCAGAACAACTCTTCGCCGCCGGTTATTCGGCGTGTTTCCTCGGTGCGCTGAAGTTCGTCGCACGCCAGCAGAAAGTGCCTGTTCCCGATAGCGCATCGATCGACGGTGCGGTGGGAATCGGTGAGATTCCCGGCGGTTTCGGTATCCAGGTTGAACTGACGATCAACCTGCCGGGCATGGACAGCGGGCAAGCGCGTGCGCTGGTGGATGCGGCCCACAAGGTCTGCCCGTACTCCAATGCCACCCGCAACAATGTCAACGTGACGCTCAACGTTGCGGTCTGAACGGTCGCCGCGCGCTGCCGCTCGTCGCACCGATGCCGCGACTGGCGGGGCGCATTTTCGCGCTGGCGGACCCCGCCCTATCGTTGCGCGGGGGACGTATGCCCCCTCGCGTGATGTCTGGTGTTGCGCAAACGCATCATGATTAGTGGCAGAAAGCGCGCCATACACGCATAAACCGCTTGTCAGGCGCACAAGGATCACCGTTAGAATCGGCCCTGCGTGACCACGCTTGGCACGGATGCGCTCCGGTTACTGACAATCATTCGGAGACAGCTGTTTTTTACTTTTCCTTTCGATCAGGACATTTATGGCAACGGCAAAGAAGGCAGTAAAGGCACCGGTGGCGAAGAAGGCCACCAAGGCGGCTCCGGCGGCAGCCAAGGCAACCACCGTGGCGGCGATCAAGCCCGTCAAGGACGGTTTCACCAAGGCCGCTCTGGCAACTCACCTGGCGACCCAGGCCGGCGTTGAGCCGAAGGCTGTGAAGGCCGTGCTTGCCGCGCTGGAAGCCACCATTCTCGGCTCCGTCCACAAGAAGGGCGTTGGCGAATTCACCCTGCCCGGTCTGCTCAAGATCGGCGTGCAGCAGATCCCGGCCAAGAAGAAGCGCTTCGGCAAGGACCCGTTCACGGGTGAAGAGCGTTGGTTCGACGCCAAGCCCGCTTCGGTGCGCATCAAGGCTCGCGCACTGAAGAAGCTGAAGGACGCTGCGGCGTAAGTCGCAAACGGTGCGCGGCGGCCCCGCCGGCGCGCACCGCCTCTCTGTAAATCGGTTGCTCCCGTTTCACCTCCGCCCCGTCCGTGGGCGCCCTGCGGTTCTCCCCTCTCCCCCCGCTTCAGCAGGCTGATCTATCATCGTCGTGTCGTGTTCGTCGCGACCTGGGCGCGAGGCATTCCGTTTGGCGCGTGCCTTGGCATGCCCCCGCGCACGCATTGATGGAGGTCGCCGCCTTGAATGCGAAACCTGCGTTGTCTGCCGATATGGCAGCGTCCACCCGCGAGATATTCGACGTCGTTGTCGTTGGCGGCGGCATCAACGGTGCCGGCATTGCACGCGATCTGGCCGGACGCGGCCTGTCCGTGCTCATGTGCGAGAAAGACGATCTCGCACAGCACACCTCTTCGAACTCATCCAAGCTGATCCACGGTGGCCTGCGCTACCTCGAGTACGGTGAATTCAACCTTGTGCGCAAAGCGCTGCGCGAGCGCGAAGTGCTCCTGCGATGCGCGCCGCACATCATGCGGCCGCTGCGCTTTGTCATGCCGCACAACCCCGCGATGCGCCCGGCATGGCTTATCCGTACCGGCCTGTATCTGTACGACCACCTCGCGCCTCGCACCGTGCTGGCCGACTCTGCCGCCGTCAACCTGCGACACGACCCTGCGGGCGAAGCACTGTCCGCCGATTGCGTAAGGGGTTTCAGCTATTACGACGTGCAGGTCAACGATGCGCGGCTGGTGGTGCTCAACGCGCGCGACGCGGCCGATCGCGGTGCGCGCATCCTGGTACGTACCCCGTGTGCGCGCGCCGATCGCGGTACGCATGAATGGTCGCTTCAACTGGCGCTGCCCGATGGCACCCGAACATGGGTGCAGGCTCGCATGCTGGTCAACGCATGCGGGCCGTGGGCGGACAGCTTTTTGCGCGACTGCGCTCCCGGCGTAGATGTGCGACGCAACCTGCGCCTGGTTCGCGGTAGCCACATCGTGGTGCGGCGGGAGTACGCCTACGACGGCGCGTTCATTTTCCAGAACAGCGACCGCAGGATTTTGTTTGTGCTGCCGTGGGAGGACGACTTTACGCTCATCGGCACCACCGACGTGGAGCATCAACAATCGCCCGACCGTGTCGAACCGACCGACGCCGAAGTGCACTACCTCTGCGCGCAGGCTTCTCGCTATCTGCGCCAACCGGTGACGGCTGCGGACGTCGTGTGGCGCTTTGCCGGAGTGCGTCCGCTGTTGGACGACCATGCGCGCAACCCCGCGTCAGTCACGCGCGGCTACCTGCTCGAAGAGGATCACAGCGCCGCGCCCTTGCTGTCGGTATGGGGCGGCAAGCTCACCACCTTCCGCAAGCTGGCCGAAGAGGCCTGCGAACGCATCATCAAGCGATTGGGCCGTGGCGGTCCGGCATGGACCGCCGACACGCCACTACCGGGCGGCGATCTGTCGCAATGGACAAAACCCGGCGACAATCCGCGCCGCACGTTCATCGACTTTGTCAGCGCCCTGCAGGCGCATTACCCCGCGCTCGACCCTGCGCTGGTACGTCGCGCTGCGCGTTGTTATGGCAGCCGGGCCACACGCTGGATGGGAGACGCGATGTCGATGAATGACCTGGGGGCAGAAATCGTCCCTGGCCTGCGCGAAGCGGAACTGCGCTACCTCGTCACCCAGGAATGGGCACGCAGCGCTGACGACGTACTGTGGCGCCGCACGCGCCTTGGATTGCATTTGCCGAAATACCTGCGAGGTGAAGCCCGCCTGCGCATCGACGCCGCAATGGACGCGCTGCACTCATCCCCTTCGCACTGAATCCAGCGCTCGTCACGCACGGCGGGCGACCTTCCCCCTTTGCCCTTTGGTACAGCGCAGACAGCGCGCGTCGCGCCGTTACAGCGTGGATGCGCAACCATGAGGAACGGTCATGGAACGCATGTCGCAAGACAGGGAGGCCGGCGCGGCGCCGCATTTGCCCGATCGGTCATTCGCCAGCCACGAAAACAACACAAGCCGCAGAGGGGGACCCGTCATGTTCAAGGCACTCAGACGCAAAGGTGTCACGTGCGATGCGCAGCAGAAGGCTCCGGACCATGCCGCCATGCTCAGCGCGCTACATCGCTCGGCTGCCGTCATTGAATTCGATCCGCAAGGCAGAATTCTCGAAGCCAATGAGAACTCTCTGCGCATCACCGGTTATTCATTCGACGCGTTGCGTGGCCAGCATCACCGCATGTTGTGCGATGCGGCCCTGGCCGCGACCGAAGAGTACCGTGCATTCTGGCGACGCCTGGGTGGCGGTGAATTCATCTGCGGCCAGTTCCGGCGAATCGCATGCGACGGCCGGGCAATCTGGATGCAGGCCAGCTACAACCCTGTCACCGACGCGCAAGGCCGTGTCGTCCGGGTCATCAAGTTTGCGCACGACATTACCGCCCGCATCGAAGCCGAGCTCGACATGCGCGCGCGCCTGACCGCATTGGACAAGTCAACAGCAGTCGTCGAATTCAATCCCGACGGTACGGTGATTTCGGCCAACGACAATTTTCTGCGCACCACGGGATACCGCATCGAAGAGATTCGCGGACAGCATCACCGCATGTTCTGTGAGCCAGCCCACGCCGCCAGCGCCGAGTACGCGGAATTCTGGTGCGCGCTCAATCGCGGTGAGTTCACGACTGGCGAATATCGTCGCGTCGGCAAGGGCGGTCGCGTGCTCGGCATGGAGGCCAGCTACAACCCCGTGTTCGACGACAACGGCAAGCTGTGTCGAGTGGTGAAGTTCGCCAACGACGTGACCGCGCGCATGCTTGAGCGCGAAACCGACGCGGCCAATGCACAGCAGGCGTATCGCATCTCGGAGCAGACGGACACGGTGTCCGAGCGCGGCAGAGAGGTGATCCAGCACGCCTGCAACGAGATGCGCCAGATCGCCGAAAAAGTGCACACCGCCTCGCGCCTCATGGAAGACCTGGCGCAACAGTCGTCCCGCATCGGCAACATCGTCGGCACCATCCGCGACATTGCCGACCAGACCAACCTGCTTGCGCTGAATGCCGCAATCGAAGCCGCGCGTGCGGGCGATCAAGGACGGGGTTTTGCAGTCGTTGCCGACGAAGTCCGCAAGCTCGCGGAGCGGACGGCGGCGTCGACGACCGAAATCGCCGGCATGGCGGCGAGCGTGCAGAAAGAAACACGCTCTGTCATCGATGGCATGGAGGCCTGCGTGGAACAGGCGCGGCATGGCGTGGATCTGGCCATGCAGGCCGGCACGGCGATTGTCAACATCAGCCAGGGCGCCAAGGAAGTCGTGCGCGTCGTGCGCGAGTTCTCGGCGATCAGAGCGCTGGCCGCCTGAATACACTCTCCGGCACACGCGAAGTCCGCGCCCAAACAAAAACGGCACCGCAAAACGGTGCCGTTTTTGTTCTGCTTTGGTAGCAGTTGTCGACGCACTCAGCCTTGTTGTTCCGCGACGAAAATTTCGATGCGACGGTTCTTGGTGCGACCAGAGGTGCTGCTGTTGTCGGCAATCGGTTCGCGCGAACCGCGACCGTCGACCGCGATGCGGCCAGCGGCCACGCCACGATCGGCAAGGTAGTCGCGTGCGGACGTTGCACGGTTGACCGACAGCGGGTTGTTGATGGCGTCCGAGCCGCTGCTGTCGGTATGACCAATGATGCGAACGCGGGTCACCGGGTTGTCGCGCAGCGTCTGCGCAAAGCGGTCGAGGATCGGGCGCATCTGCGGCTTGATGGCCGCGCTGCTCGAATCGAACGAGATGTCGCTGGGGATTTCCAGCTTGAGTTCATTGTTGGCGGTCTGCGTGACCTCAACACCGGTGCCGCGCGTGGCCTGCTCCATCTGCTGGCGTTGTTCCTGCATCTTCTTGGACCAGACGTTGCCGATGACCGCGCCGCCCGCCGCACCGATGGCTGCGCCCACCGCCGCGCCCTTGGCCGGCTTGCCGCCATTGGCGATGGCACCCACGACCGCGCCCGCCGTGGCGCCGATGGCCGCGCCCTTGGCGGTGTCCTGTTGAGTTTCAGTCATGGATGCACACGCACCCAGCAAAAGCGAACAGGCCAGCAGGCCGGAGATGATCTTGATTCCTTGCATGTGTGGATTCCTTCAGTTGTTTCCGGGCAGCCATGGATACTGCCATCGAGTCGCGCGGGGGCATTCAGACGAGATCAAGACTCATGCCCTCAGGGGCATAGGCTCCCCGGAACGGGTCTTGCATTGTTCGCCCGGCACGCCGGCATATTGTCGATCACGTTGACGATTGAGCGTGTCGGGCAGCGTCCGACAGATCACGTGGCTACGACATGTTTCCATCATGACTGTGCAAGACGGCGACGTTGCGGCGTGCCAGAGCACTCATTCAAGTCAGTCAGGAGAGATAACGTGGCAAAAGGTACTGTGAAGTGGTTCAACGAATCGAAGGGTTTCGGTTTCATTCAGCCTGAAGGCGGCGGCGAAGATCTTTTCGTCCACTACTCCTGCATCCAGGGCTCTGGCTTCCGCACACTCAAGGACGGCCAGCCCGTCGAATTCGAGACGACGCGCGGCCCTAAGGGACTGCAAGCTTCGTCCGTCATTCCCCAGTAAGCCCCCGCCCCATCGACGAAGCGTTCCCCCGCTTCGTCTCGCCACGGACCGCCGCGCCATGCGGCGGTCGTCTTTTTGGCGGCAATGCCATCAGCATTGCGTCGCACACATGGAACGCTATTTGCGATCTTTGCCTGACCGCATGTCTGCAAATGAATGCACGCAACGCACGCGTGCCGCCTGCATCGGGCTTGTGCCGCGAAGGTGCGTTGAGCCGGGCAGGCTGGATGCGTAGAAATGAGAAATGCGGCGTGTAATTTTTACAACGCCGTGCTGCGCGCGAGACGCAAGGAGACCCGCCATGCCAACAGAATCACCAGATCGCCCGGTCGAAGCCGACCGCACCGTGAACGACAAGCGTCGTGACGCGCCGCTCCCTCCGGGCCCACCCGATGCGGATGACATCGACTTTCGGCGCCCCGGCGAGCATCGCTCGCCCGGCTATTCCAGCCCACCGGGCGCAGGCCCCAACCCCACGGCATCGGTCTGACCCTAGTATCGCAACACCACGCCATCCAGAAGGCACGAACCGAACTCATGCAACGAACTTGCCGTTTATCTGGGCGTCATCCTTTCGGCGCTGTGCATTTTCATCCTTGATGTTCTGACGTCGCCGGGCACCACTGAATGGTGTGCTCTACACGCTGCCTGCGCGTGGCAGTCCCGCCCCTACTGACGACTGGCGTGAGTTCGGCGTACCTGTTCGCATCAGGCTGCTGGTGTGCTCCAGAAGTGGCATTCCGGACTCAATCGCGTCTATGGCGTCATCGGTCTGCAGGGCCGGTCCTACACGTCATCGTTTCGCGCAAGGACCTTTAACGGCTGGCTTGGATCACCAAAGGCCAGATACGAGTGTCGCAACCATGCTGGGCGAATTGAGCATCGCCGGGCTGGGCGGCAATGTGCTGCGCGAACTCACTCAGTACCCATGGCGCATGCGTCGGCGCGATCTATCACCTCGACAAAAACGCGCTCTTTCGCTGCGCGACCTATGGCTTGCGCAGCGACCAAGACGCGCCACAGCGCTTTGTGTCGAACGAGAGTTGATCGCTGCAGAGCAGCATGAACATTGTGACCATGATGTAACAGGACTGTGACTCTTCCCTCGACGGGTCTATGCTGCAGTGCGGCATCAAGTTTGCTGCTATGCAATACACCGTCTGCGGGCGGGCATGAACAGGAGGAACCGCAATGAGCACTTCGATCAACCCGGACACTTTTGAAGAGATCATCCCCGCGCAGCTGCGCGACCCGTACGGCCCCAGCGACAGCGTCGATTCAGCCAGCGACCTGATGGGCACGCCTTTGGAAGGCACCGAAACCGATGCCGAAGGCACGGGCGAACGCCCGTCAGTGGACGACGATGACATGGCGCCCAGCCATGTGGGACACGATCTGGAGCCCGATGTGATCTTCGTGCCGACCGCACCGAAGGAACCGGGCAAAAACGCGCGCTGAGCGATCTGTGGGGGCGTTGAAAACGCCCTCCTACACCTACATTCCGGCTTGTACTGACGAAGCGTGATGCGCCTGCATACGCGTCCCGGCGCGGCCAGCGTCCCCGGCGATGACGGTGCGCACCATGACGAGTTGGCGTTGCGCCTCGCTGGTGTCTTCGTCAACCGATGTGTCGCGCACCCAGTGCGTCAGCAAACGCCCCGGATGATCCGCCCCGCGCCCCAGTCGCAGCGGAATGTCGGCGAGCATGCACATCAGCGCCGCCGGCAGAGCGCTTTCACCACGACGCGTAAAGATGACTGCTCCGTCGAAATCGCCGGCATCGATGCGCGCGATCATGCGCCGGTCGGAAATCGCTTCGTTCTCGCTGGCAAGCGATAGCCAGGGTGCGTCGTAGAGGATGACGTGGTCAACTTCTTCGATGCGTTGCGCGGGTGTGGCGCAAGGTGGTGAGGTCAGCAGCGTGATGCAGCGCGACGGCATGTCGTGCTTGAGCCACTGCAACGCGGGCTGGCACATCGACAGATCGCCGCGCGCGTCGAAGCGGACGCACAGGATATGTTGGGCATCGGACCAGCTCATGCTTCGCACCTCCGCGATTCAGTGACGCCCTTGAGGGCGTGGATCGCATGAAGGCAGCAAGCGACGTACCCGGCAGGCCTGTCAGGCGACCTTGAGCAGCGTGTCGATGGTGTCGATCAGTTCGCGATAGCGAACCGGCTTGGTGAGATATGCATCGCACCCCGCAGCGCGAATCCGCGCTGCGTCCTCGGGCATGGCAAAGGCCGTCAGCGCCACGATGCGCAGGTTGCGCGTCTCAGGTGCGGCGCGCAGTTGCCGCGTGGCGGTGAGCCCATCCATGCCCGGCAATTGCACGTCCATGAGGACCAGGTCCGGTTGTTCGCGCCTGATCAAATCTATTCCGGTGATGGCGTCATCCGCCGTCAGTACCTCGTGCCCAGCCTTGTCCAGCACAAGGCTGACCAGCTTCATGTTGGTCGGGTTGTCTTCGATGACGAGAATGCGTGCCATGCTGTGATGCCCTATTCGCCCTTTTGACCGACGCGCAGCGCGCGGTGCACTTCGTTGAGGAAACGTCCGTGGTTGAAATCCGCTTTGTACAGGATCGCCTCGACGTCGCCATTGAGCCGGCGTTTGTCTTCGGCGGTGAGCTGCTTGGCGGTCATGATCAGTACCGGAATGTGTCGGGTACGTTGCTCCGCCTTCAGCCCTTCGACGACCTCGAATCCATTGGTGCCCGGCATCATGAGATCAAGGATGATGAGGTCTGGTTCCTCTTGTCGTGCGGCGGCAAGCCCTTCTTGTCCTCCGTACGCGCGCAGCACTTCATAGCGGCCTTCCTCTTCCAGTTGCAGGGCCAGCACTTCGACCGCCTTCGGGTCGTCGTCGACGACCAACACGCGGCGCCCTCCCTCGGCATCATCCGTCAAACCCAGGCCGAGTGACTCCAGCGTATCGAGCAACTCGGTACGACCGATCGGCTTCTGGAGAATGCCTGCTGCACCGAGCGATACGCCACGCTGCTGGTCGGCGGCCACGGACACGATGACCACCGGCACCCCGCCCAACACTGGGTCGGCCTTGAGCTGGCTCAGCAATTCCCATCCGTCGATGCCCGGCAACAGAATATCCAGCGTGATGAGTGCTGGCGGCGTCGCCCGCGCCAGCGCGAGCGCATCTTCCGCCGTCACCGCCACGGTGACTTCAAAGCCCGCGCCTTCGAGCTGATGACGGATCAGGTCGGCCGCACGGGCGTTGTCCTCGATCACCAGCACGTTCTTTCCACCTTGTGCCTTGCGCATTGCTGGCGGCGCGATGACGCGGCTGGCCTCGTCAGCATCCATGACCGGCAACCACACAATGAAACGGCTGCCACGACCGGGCTCGCTGCGCACCGCCACCGTGCCGCCATGCAAGCGAGCCAGGCGCAATACCAGCGATAGCCCAAGGCCCGTGCCGGCGTAGCGTCGTGACAGATCCGAATCGAGCTGCACGAAAGGCTCGAACAACTCGTTGAGCGCATCCTGTGCAATGCCGATGCCGGTATCTTCCACCGCAATCTCGATATAGCGCTCGCGCACCGGCTCGGGCAAAGGCAGCGCGCGGTAGCCCGGCGCCGCGCGCGTATCGATCTCACTGGCGTTGCACAGACGCGCCTGCAGGCTCACGGAACCGCCTTCGCGGGTGAACTTCACTGCGTTCGACAACAGGTTGTAGACGACTTGCTTGACGCGGCGCTCGTCGAGCACGGCGTTGCCGACCTGCGCATCCACGTCGGCACGCAGCATCACGCGATTGTTGGCGGCGCGTTCGCGCACGATCGTCAGGCTGTTCGACAGTAGCGCACGCAGATCGACCACGGCGGGCTCTATGCTCATGTGCCCCGCTTCGATCTTCGACAGATCGAGAATGTCGTCGATCAACGACAGCAAATGCCAACCGCTGTCGTGGATATCGCCGATCAGCCCTTGCTGTTCCTCGCTCAGATCGCCTACGACACCGTCGCGCATGATTTCCGAAAAACCAAGGATCGCGTTGAGCGGCGTGCGCAATTCGTGCGACATGTTGGCGAGGAATTCGCTTTTCATGCGGCTGGCATGCTCCAGCTCTTCGTTCTTGTGAGCGACCTCTTCGTTGCGCAACTGCAACTGTGCGGAGAGGATGCGCATGGCCTCGTATTGGCCGGTGTTGTGCAGTGCCACGGCCAGTTGCCCCGCGGCACGTACGAGGAAGTCCACATCGGCCTGATCGCGCGGTGCGGTGGATGCGAGCGCGATGACGCCATGCGCGCGGTCACCGTGCGTGACAGGCACCATCAGCACGGCGGCGGGCGCGAACTCGCCCAGCCCGCTGCTGAACGTGAAGCCCGGAGCGGCCTGCAACAGCAATGGCTTACGGTCGCGCAGCGCCTGCCCCGGCAGGCTGTCACTGAGCCCGCATTGCATCGCCAGCGTGGGCGCCGCCCCACGGCTCGACTCGCAAATGAGCGAACCTTCCCATTCTTCGTACCGGTAGAACGCAATCGTTGGGTAGCCGTGGTTTTCGGCAAGCAGGCGAAGCAGTCCGTCGAGCGTTTCCTTGCGATCCGTGGTGCTGTTGAACAGACCGAGCGATTCGCTCTGCGTGCGGTCGAATCCCTGCTGTCGGGACAAGGCCTCTTCGATCTGCTGACGACGACGCAGATCGCTGACGATGCGCCCGCTGATGACCGCCACCATCAACATCAATCCGGCGACCAATGCCATGGTGAGCCCGTTGGTCAGCCGATAGCGGCGTTGGGCTTCTTCGCGGCGCGATTGAAGAAGTTCTTCTTCGTTGGAGCGCATGTCCCGCAGCAGCGAGGCGACTTGTTCATTGAAGACCACAGCCCTCTCGGCCTGGAATCGGTCGGGGCCGAGGGCGGGCTGGGCGGGCACCTCGACGGCCTGCATGCGTGTCTGGTAGCGGTGCAGATATTCGCCCAGCCGCTGCACGCGCGCGCCCTGCTCGGGGTTGTCGGAAGTCAGTGCGCGCAGCACTGTCAGCACTTCGCGCCCACGGCCGAGCGCGGCATCGCGGCGCAGGCGGAACGTATCGTCAGCGCTGATGAGGTAGCCGCGGTGCTCGGCGATGGCCTCTTCAAAAGCCAGCGAAACGTTGCGCAGGTTGGTCAGCACCTGCTGCGTGTGGTCGGTCCACTGGTCGCTGGTCTGATATCGGACGCTGTTGAAGTAGATCGTGGCGCACATCGTCGCCAGCACTACCACGGCAGCAAAACCGCTGATCAGAAGGCGGTGGCGAATGGAGCGTGCAGAAGTACTCGATGTCGGCATGGGTGACGGAGCAAGCAATGCCAGGCAAAGGCAGACCGGCGAATAATAACGCGTGAAGCCTAATCATTCGTAGGACTATTGCCGATGCATACATTCAAAAAATGTGCTTGCTCGACGGAATACTCCTTGATAGCTCCACACCCGGCGGCGGCGAGCACGCGTGCCCGCCCCGCTTCTTCCAGCATGGCGCTACCTGGACCGTCACCCCACTCTCAGTGGCCGGACACCTTGAATTGGCCGACCAACTGATCGAGCGTGCGGGCCGCGTTGCCGGTGAGCTGCGCGCCACGAGCCGCCTCGTCGATCGCACGACGCACAGCTTCTGCGGAGCCGGCCACCTCTTCGACGCGGCGACCGTTGTCGTGGGCCGCCGTAGAGATCTGGTCGATGGTGGCAAACAGGCGCTGCAGAATGTGTTGTACGTCCGCGCGGTCGGTCGCCGCGGCCGTGGCCAATTGCAGGCCCTCTTCCAGCTCTGCCATGCCGGTTTCCATGGTATTCACGGCATCTTCCGCACGACCTTGAACCGCGCCGACCATGGCTTCGATCTCCTTGGTTGACACTGCCGTACGTTCGGCGAGCTTGCGCACCTCGTCGGCCACCACGGCAAAACCACGCCCGTCTTCACCCGCGCGAGCCGCTTCGATGGCGGCGTTGAGCGCCAGCAGGTTGGTCTGGCCGGCGATGTCCTTGATCACGGTGACAATACGGCCGATTTCCTGCGCCGATACCTCCAGGTCACGAATACTGCGCGTGGCCAGCCCGACCGAATTGCGGATGCTGTCGCTACGCACACGGATCAGCTCGAACTGCTGGCGAGCCTCGGCCGTCGCCGCGTCAACGGCACCTCGCATGGCTTCCGCCTCGCTGCCAGCCTGTTCGATCTCGTCGATCTGGCCGTGGATCGAATCGAGGGCGCTGCGCATCTGCACCGACATGTCCTCGGATGCCGTGGCCGACACGGCGCTGCTCTGACCCAGCGTGGCGTTGGTGCGGTCGATGTCGTGCGAGGTGCGGATCACCTTGCTGATGATCTGGTCTATGTTGTCGATGAAGCTGTTCACCCACTGCGCCATGATTGTCGTTTCATCACGACGCCCCTCGGCGCGCGGCAGACGCTCGCTGAGATTGCCGCCACCTTCGGCGATGCCTTGCAGCACGGCGTTGAGCGACAGCATGCGCTTTGACACCGGCCGCGCACCAAGCTGCCGGAATACCAGCATGCCGGCAACGAGGAACAAGGCTTCGGTCGCCGCAGAAATACCGGGGTTCAACGAGAAGGCCAACTGCGCGGCCTGGGCCACGCCCCACGCCACGAGGCTGGTGACGATGTAGAGCCGCTGCAACTGATACGAGATGCCGCGGAAGCGATAGACCTCTTCCAGATCGGCCTCGCACATCATGCCCCAGGTATCGGGCGAGCCCGGCATCTGGAACGTCACGCCCTTGCCCACGACCGGAATGTGGCGATAGTCGGAATAGCCGGGGTAAGTCACGAACAGATTCGAACCACGCGCGATGGTCTCGCGCACGCCGGGGTGCAGTTGCCCCGTGGCGGGGTCGTTGAAGACCAGTTCGAATTCGGTGTGGCGCTGTACCTTGACGGTGCCGAACGCGGTGCGCACGCCATCCTTGAGGTTGTCGCCCAGCGAGAAGGTGTTGTCTTCGAACCGCGAGCGCGACAACGCTGTGCCACGCACAATCGACGGGTCGAAGCGTGAGTCGACCATGAACAGATAGTTGTCGCCCGACTCGTGGAAGATGTGCCCCGCCTCGCGCTGGATGAGGTCGCCGACGACATCGTTGGGTACGCGCGCGCACAGCGCGCCGACCGCTGTGCCATTGATGACGATGGGCTGATAGAACATCAGGGTCACCGCGTCATGGAAACGCGACGACGAAGGCGGCAGCTTCGCGGTCACCTCATCAACGTAGGGGCCGTGCAAAAAGCGCGCACGCAGCCCGGCACGCAGCGCGTCGCCCTTGGCGCTGGCGGCCCCTTTGCGCGAAGCGGTCGTCGACTCGATCACCCGCCCGGCGGTGTCGACAACAAAAATCTCGGATGCATCGCGCAAGGCGGCAAGCCGATCGGCGAGCGCACCACGGTCGACTTCCGGCCACGCGGCGGTGACCTCTTCGCTCGTCTGCGCGAGCACTTGCCAGATATGGTCGGCCCAGCCCTGCATCAGCCGGACGCGGGTGGTGGCGAATCCTTCAAAAGCGATTTCGAGCCGTGCATAGCGGCTGCGGCTGAGAAAGGTCCCCCACCGCATGGCCAGCTTGCCGGTCTTGCCAAAGAACGGTAGCCATTTCAACTCTTTGGGACTTAGTGCCATTTCCCTGCTACGCAGCATGATTGCATCCTCGTGTCTTGATTGGTCTTCTTGGTACGAGTCGCCCGAGAGCCTTGCCGGACGCCATGTTTCAGCGACATTACGGGTATACCTATCAGCAACTTGAGAGCCCGTATGACGGGCGTTGCGCTGCATCAATTGCCAAAATTCACGCACCAAAAAGGGGCTATGCATGCACGTGGACGAAGCATCGACATGAGGCCATCATGGCGACCGGATCATGTTCCCGGACAGACCTTCCCCACACCCATGAAGAACCCGCTGCGCGCCCTGACCTGCGCCCTTCTGGTATTGCTCCTGCATACCGCCGCCGATACCGCCAGCGCTGCTTCGTCCAGCAGTTCGTCATCCAGTCTTTCGTCATCGTCAGCCGCCGCCGAGACCACTCTGGCAGCCATTGTTTCGGCACTGGATGAACCCGAACGCCTCTCCGTACGCGCCGCGCGAATCACCGAGCGCGTCGCGCCACTCAAGGAACTCGCGCCCGAACTCGCGCAGCACGACGTTGAGCTGCGCACCCTGCTGGCACGCATCGAACGCGCGAGTGGATCATCCGTCGGCGCGGGCGAACTGATCGACATGCAGACAGCCATCCTCAACGACGACGTGAGCTTGTCCGGCATGGTCGAACGCCTGCGTTCCGGGGTCGAAGAAGTCGAATCGCTGCTGGCCGAACTCCAGCAACAACGCGACCGATGGGCGCAACGGTCGCTGCTCGCCAAGCAGCTCGAAGCGTCTGCGGCCCTGCAGGCACGCATCGATTCGGTGCATAGCGCAATCGACGGTGAGATCCATGGATTGCGCCCTCAACGCGATGCGCTGCTGGTACTGCTGGGCAACGCGGTGGAGCTGCGCTCGCGCGTAGAAGAGGTGCGCTCGCGCATTACTGCCCGGCGCCTGAGCGTGAGCCAGGCGCTGCGCGACGCAGAGGCTGAGCCGATCTGGCGTATCTACGACGCGGAGCGCAGCCATTTGCCGCAGATGCGTGCCGAATGGAGCGCGCAGGCGCGGCAGATCAAAGCCTACTTCGCGCTGCACGGCGCATTCCTCGCATTGCTGGCGATGGCGATCTTCGGCATCAGCCTGTGGCTGATGAGACGCGCTCGACAGATTTCGCTGCATGACGTGACCAACCTGCCGATTGATATGGAGCGCTGCCAACGCGTCATGCATCGGCCTTTCTGGGTCGCCCTGCTGGTCACACTGCTGTACGTGGCATTGAGCGCGCCACGCGGCCCTATCGCGTTCTATGACCTGCTGTGGCTGTTCGTGCCGATTCCCGCCGCAGCCCTGACCGTATCGGCGCTCGGGCCGGTAGTCCGTGCGTCGGTATGGGCGTTGGCCATCGCACTGCTGGCGTCGCCCTTCCGCTCGCTGCTGGAGTTCACGCCCGGTATCGATCGCCTGGTCATGGCCGCACAGGCGATCCTGGTTGGCGCCGCGCTCTGGCACGATCTGCACAAACTGCCGCGCAACGTCAGCACCCCGCGCAAGCGCCGCGCGCTCAAGACGATCGCGTGGCTGTCGCTGGGCGCACTGTCCATTTCGCTGTACGCCAACATCGTCGGCTTCGTCGGGCTGGCGTCGACGCTGCGCACAGGCGTGCTGGGCACGCTCGGCTTTACCCTCACGTACACCGCAGCCTTCTACGCCACGCTCGGGCTTGGTCTAGTGGCACTGCGCACGCCAGCAGCCCGCAGCTTCCATGTAGTACAGCGCCGTCGCGCCACGCTCGAACACGCCCTGTTCCGCATTCAGGCCACTTTGTGCGTGATGGGTGTCCTGGTGGGGACCATGTTCGCCTTCAGCTTTTACGACACTGTCCCCAGCGCGGTCAGCGGCCTGATGGCGCTGCGGCTGGACGTGGGTGAAGCCAGCATCTCCGTGGGCGCGCTCATCACGGTGGCGCTGTGCCTGGTGGGCACGTGGGTGCTGATGGGGGTGGTGCGGGTGCTGCTCGAAGACGAGATCATGCCCCGCCTGAATCTGTCGGACGGCCTGCCCTACGCCATCTCGGCACTCACCCGCTACGCGATCGCCGTGCTCGGCTTCATGTTCGCCCTGGCGGCTGCCGGCATCGACATGACCAAGCTGACGATCGTGGCAGGCGCGGTCGGCGTGGGCGTGGGCTTTGGCTTGCAGGCCATCGTCAATAATTTCGTGTCGGGGCTGATCTTGCTGCTGGAACGCCCCATCCATGTCGGCGATACGGTCGAGACCGACAATGCCAGCGGCGTGGTGCAGCACATCGGCATCCGCGCCACGACCATCCGCACCTTCCAGGGCGGAGATGTGATCGTGCCCAATGGCAGTCTGCTGTCCAAAGACCTGCTCAACTGGACGCTATCCAATCGGCGGCGGCGGATCGAAATCGACATCGGCGCAGGCTATGGCAGTAATCCGGAGGAAGTGCAGCGGCATTTGGTCGAAGCCGCCCACGCCCACCCGGACATCCTTCCGACACCTGCACCGTTGGCGCTGTTCGTTGGCTTTGGTGACAACTCGCTGGATTTCCGTCTGCTGGCGTGGGTCAACGACACCGATGTCGCCGGAGGCACGGCCAGCGCCATCCGCGAGAGCATCCTCAAACGCTTCGCGGGCGCGGGCATTGAGATTCCGTTCCCGCAGCGCGATGTATGGCTGCGACAGCCCGCTCCGCTACCACCCGCCCCTGACACGGCCGGCTCGACAGGTGGATGAATATGTCGCTTGCGGCCGGGGCACTCGCTGATGTGAGTCCCTGAATGAGAAAAGCCCGGCAATTGCCGGGCTTTTGCTTACTGCTTTCGGGCGCGGACCTGCGTGTTCAACGCACGGAATGCTCCGCGCTTTCTACGCGCAACGTGCTGCCTTCGACAGCCACCACCCGAACGCGCGTGCCCGTGGCGATTTCGCGTTCTGCGGCGCAATCCCACACATCAGCCCCCAGGATCGGACGTTGGAAACGCACCTTGCCGGGATGGAAGGGGCGCACGTCGTGCACCAGCAGACCCACCTCGCCGAGTGCGGCATCCGACATGCCCGAGGACGATACCGTGCGCTGCTTGAAGACGCGAAACCACAGCACCGTCAGCAGCGCCGAGAGCACCGCCCACACCGTAATCTGCACGCCGATCGCGGGTGCCAGCACAGCCACCAGCAGGCCGACGACGAGTGCCGCAACACCGAACCAGATGATGAAGAACGACGGGACCAACAACTCGGCAGAGATCAGCGCGAATCCCAGCACGACCCACATCCACCATTGCATTGCTTTCTCCATGACCGCCATGCGCGCCGCGCGCGCACTGGTATGCCAATGGTACCCCGTGTCGCCATTCGGCGACCGAGCACGGATCAGGCGCTGGCCACGCCGGGCAATTCAACCACATTGTCGGCAGGCACATCGTCGTTCGCCGAACACAGGCAGCCGTTGACGACCGCGCCGCAATCCATGCGCAATTGCCGGTAGATGATGTCGCCAGTCACGCGTGCGTTGGGCTGGAGTTCAAGGAAATGTTCGATCTCCAAGTCGCCCTTGACGGTGCCATTGATGACCGCGTCATAGGCCGTCACGTTGCCGGTAATGCTGCCTTGCTGGCTCAACACAAGCAGACTTTGTGCGCCGGCCTTGCTGACGACGTTGCCACGCACGTGGCCGTCCACTCGCAGACCATCGACGAAATTCACATCGCCATGCACCTCGACCGAGCCGGCAATCAGGCTCGACAACTTGGTCAACTCGACGGTGGCGTTCTTCTTGGAACCGAACATGGCGTTTCTCCTGCGTTGATACAAAGATTCTTTGGTCGGCCTGCTACGGGCGTGTAGCCGGTCTGGTTGCGCGGGCGAAGCTGGCATCGGCCTGCACGCGCCCGAGGCGTTCGTTGAGTTCGGCGATCTGGCGAACCAGCTCGGCATTGGTCGCGGCCTCATGCTCGGCATCGAGTCGCACACGTTCGAGTTGCTCCGTCAGCTCGCGGTTGGCGGCCTGCAATCGTGCGATTTCGGCCTGCTGGCTACCGTTCGCCGATGGCGCCCGTACCAGCGCCCAGGCAGACGCTGCCAGCAGCAAGGCAAGTGCTGCCAGGCCGGCGCGCGTCCAGTTGTTCATGCGCCCATCGTGCACGCGTATGCGGCACGAAGCCTGTGTGAGCCGCTTGGTACGCTGTCGCGCCATCGCCTATAGCGCCGACATGTCGCCGGCCAGCGTCAGGTATTGGGCCGGGTCGACGTAGCGTCCCTGATGAAGGATTTCAAAATGCAGGTGCGCGCCGGTCGAACGGCCGGTCGAACCCACCTGTGCGATGACCTGACGCGGGGCGATCGCATCGCCCGTGCGCACCAGCAGCTTCGATGCGTGGGCGTAGCGTGTGGTCAGTCCATTGCCATGATCGATTTCGACCATGTTGCCCAGTTCGTTCATGTAACCAGCAAAGCGCACCGTGCCTCCGCCCGCAGCGTGGATCGGCGTACCGAGCGGCGCGGCGAAGTCCAGCCCGGAATGAAACGCGACGCGACCGTTGAAAGGGTCCACGCGATTGCCAAAGGGCGAGCCCGTCTCGCGATCATCCACGGGCAACTGGGCTGGCACAGCCAGCAGCGCCACGGTACGTTCGCGGGCGGCGGCATCGACCCTGCCCAGCATGTCTTCGAGACAGCGCACATCAATCGCGGCGGCGTCGAGCGAGACGTCGCGCCCTGCTCCGCATTGGCGGGCCGGCAACAGCGCGCCACCGGCCGCGCCGGACTTTGGCGCAACGCCGACCTCTCCCGCACGCAGGCCGTGCAGCTTCTTTTCGATGGAATCCAGCAGACCGACCTTGCGCACCAATCCCTGCGCGTCGGATTCGAGGCGCAGCAGACGGGCGGACAAGGTACCCAGTTGCTGGATGGAGAACTTGTCGCGCGTGGGATCGGCCTGCGCGACGGCCATGGGTTGAGGTTCGGCGGTCATCCGCCCGGCCAGCAGGCCTGCGCCGAAACCCAACGCGGCCACCGCGACACCGCACCCAGCCACCACGGACAGGGCCACGCGCATACTCACGGCGCGCACGCCGCTACGCGTCGCCGACCGTTTCGATAGCAACAGCAAAGCCATATGACAACTCCGGCCCGGACAGGCCGCCCCAAAAACACGGCGACCGTAGTGAAAACGCTTCTGGTCAAGCAGACACCAAGACGGCCCGCGAGTACGGGCCGCCGTGGCAGGAAAATCAGGTGCGAATTTTAGCGCGGGAAGACAGCTCGATTCCCGCAAAAAATCGCGTGAAGGTGATCAGGAGAGGATGAGCGGAAACATACCTACATGAAGCGGCCGGATTTCTTGTATTCAGCTTCGACGATGGGCAGCCAATTTCAGCCAAGTATCCACAACAGTATCGGGATTTAGCGAAATCGTCTGGATGCCTTCGTCCATGAGCCACTCCGCGAAATCCGAATGGTCTGACGGCCCCTGTCCGCAAATCCCGACATACTTGCCCAAGCGGTTGGCTGTCTTGATTGCCATGGACAGCAGTTGCTTGACGGCCGGGTCTCGCTCGTCGAACGCATGGGCCACCAGACCAGAGTCGCGATCGAGCCCCAAGGTCAGTTGAGTCAGGTCGTTGGACCCAATCGAAAAACCGTCGAAGTGCTGCAGAAACTCTTCTGCCAGCAGCGCGTTCGAGGGAATCTCGCACATCATGATGAGCTTGAGGTCGTTCTCACCCCGAGCGAGGCCATGCTCGGCGAGCAGGTCGACCACGCCGCGCGCCTCTTCGAGGTTGCGAACGAATGGCACCATCAATTGGACGTTGGTGAGCCCCATATCGTTGCGCACGCGCTTCATGGCGATGCACTCCAGCTCGAAGCAATCGCGATAGCTGTGCGCGATGTAACGCGACGCACCACGGAAGCCGATCATCGGGTTTTCTTCTTCCGGCTCGTAGATTTCGCCGCCGAGCAGCTTGCGGTATTCGTTCGACTTGAAGTCCGACAGACGCACGATCACGGGTTGCGGCCAGAAGGCCGCCGCGATGGTCGCAACACCTTCAGTCAGGCGCCCGATGAAAAATTCGCGCGGGCTGGCATAGCCACGCGAGCGCCGCATGATTTCTGCATTAAGGCTCGCCGGCACCTGTGTGTGTTCGAGGATCGCCTTCGGGTGGATGCCGATCATGTTGTTGATGACGAACTCCACGCGCGCCAGCCCCACGCCGCCATTCGGAATCTGTGCAAACTCGAAGGCCAGCTCGGGGTTACCGACGTTCATCATGATCTTGACCGGCAGTTCGGGCAGATTGCCCATGTCGGTAGTCTGGATCTCGAAGTCCAGGCGGCCGCGATACACGTGCCCCGTATCGCCTTCCGCGCAAGACACCGTCACCGATTCGCCCTCGGTCAGCACTTCGGTCGCATCGCCGCAACCCACCAGCGCCGGGATACCCAATTCGCGCGCGATGATCGCTGCGTGGCAGGTGCGCCCGCCGCGGTTGGTCACGATGGCGGCCGCTCGCTTCATGACAGGCTCCCAATTGGGGTCGGTCATGTCGGTGACGAGCACGTCGCCGTGCTGCACACGGTGCATTTCGGACGCGTGCTGGACGATCCGAACCGGCCCCGCGCCGATCTTCTGCCCGATGGCGCGACCCGATGCCAGCACCTTGCCATGCTGCTTGAGGCGGAATTTCTCCATCTGCAGGCTGGATGCCTGCGACTTCACGGTCTCGGGGCGAGCCTGCAGGATGTAGATCTTTCCGTCGTCACCGTCCTTACCCCATTCGATATCCATGGGGCGCCCGTAGTGGCGCTCGATGATGTCGGCATAGCGACCCAATTCAAGCACTTCATCGTCGGTCAGAGAAAAGCGATGGCGTTCGGCCTCCGGCACGTCTTGCGTGCGCACCGATTTGCCGGCTGCACGCGTCTCGCTGAACACCATGCGGCTAATCTTCGAACCAAGACTGCGGCGCACGATGGCCGGACGGCCGGCGCGCAACGTGGGCTTGTGCACGTAGAACTCGTCCGGATTGACCGCGCCCTGCACCACCATCTCACCCAGCCCGTACGAGGCTGTCACTAGGCACACATCCTTGAAGCCCGATTCGGTATCGATAGTGAACATCACGCCCGAGGCGCCGAGGTCCGAACGCACCATGCGCTGCACACCCGCCGACAATGCAACTTCGGCATGCGTAAAGCCCTTGTGCACGCGGTAGGCGATGGCGCGGTCGTTGTAGAGGGAGGCAAACACCTCTTTCATGGCGTGCAAAATGTTGTCGAAGCCATGGATGTTCAAGAAGGTTTCCTGCTGACCTGCGAAAGAAGCATCGGGCAGGTCTTCGGCCGTGGCCGACGAGCGCACCGCAAACGAGCCTTCGCCGTGACGGACGAGCGCTTCGTAGTGCGTGCGGATTTCGTCTTCGAGCGCGGCCGGCAACGGCGTGTCGATGATCCACTGGCGGATTTTCTCGCCCGTGCGAGCCAGTGTGGCAACGTCGTCAACATCGAGCCGCGAGAGTTCAGCTTCGATGCGTTCGGCAAGCCCCTGGTGAGCGAGAAACTGTCGGTACGCGTCGGCGGTGGTGGCAAACCCGCCGGGTACCCGGACGCCTGCGTCGGCAAGCTGGCTGATCATTTCACCCAGCGAGGCATTCTTGCCGCCGACCTTGTCGACGTCGGTCATGCGCAGCAATTCAAACGGAATGACATATCGGCTCATCGTTTCACCTGTATTGCGCAATCGCAAAAGTGGCCGCATTCTATCCAGCCAGGAATGGTGCACCGCATAAGAGCATTCCCCATCAGGTTACGTCCTATGCAGCAACCCGCCTGGAGACGATAAACTCATCATGTTGCAAAGCACAAAGCGTACCGTTTTCTTTGTTTCGGACGGTACCGGCATCACTGCCGAAACCCTCGGGCATAGTCTGCTCGCCCAGTTCCCCGATTGCCAGTTCCGGCACGTCAGGGCACCTTTTGTCGATTCGCCAGAACGAGCGGCCGACTGCGCACGGCGCATCGATGAAGCCGCCCAGCGGGACGGGCGACGCCCTATCGTGTTCAGCACGCTCGTGCAGAGCGATATCGTCGCCATCCTCCGGGCTACGCAAGCGCAGTTCCTGGACCTGTTCGAGAAGTTCATCGACCCGCTCGAAACCGAACTCGGCGTCAAATCCACTCACACCGTCGGGCGCTTTCATGGCATTGCCGAGAGCGAGGACTACAAGACGCGCATCGAGGCCATCAACTTCACGCTGGCGCACGACGACGGCGTGACCGACAAGGACCTCGAGGATGCGGACGTCATCCTGGTTGGCGTGTCACGCTCGGGCAAGACGCCGACCAGCCTGTACCTGGCGATGCAGTTCGGGGTCAAGTCGGCCAACTATCCGCTGATTCCCGAGGACTTTGAACGCAACAAGCTGCCCGGCGACCTGCACCGCTATCGCAGCAAACTGTACGGACTGACCATCAGCGCCGACCGGCTGGCGCAGATCCGGCAGGAGCGCCGCCCCAACAGCCGTTACGCCGACATCGACAACTGCCGCTACGAAATCGAAGCGGCACAGAAGCTGATGCGGCGCGAAGGCATCACTTTCATCGACTCGACATCGCGGTCGATCGAAGAGATATCCGCGAAGATCATGCAAGAAGTGCGCATCGGCCAGAACGGTTTCTAGGCGCACGCGGCTGGCGGCCGCACGCCACAAATCGCAACTGGCCAGCAATTAAAGCGGCGGACGGCTGCGCCGCCGGGCCGACAAGTGCTTATGATTCGACCATGCAAAGCGAATCGCCCATCCTCCTCGACGAACGGCACTACCTGAGCCACATGTTCGAGCCGCAGTCGGTCGCCATCATCGGCGCAACCGAACGCGCGGGCGCGTTGGGCGCGGTGCTGGTCCACAACATGCTGGAGAGCGGCTTCCGGGGCGCGCTCTTCGCCGTCAATCCCAAATACCGCCGCGTGCAGGGCCTGCACTGCTACCGCCGCATCGGCGACGTGCCGGGGCGGGTGGACCTTGCCGTCATCGCAACGCCGGCTCACACCGTTCCCGACATCGTGGCTGAATGCGGTCGCGCGGGTGTGCGGGCAGCAATCGTGCTGTCCGCAGGCTTTGGCGAATCGGGCGCGGCAGGCGCGCAGCTTGAACAGAAGGTACTCAAGGCGGCACGCCTGCACGGCCTGCGCCTGCTCGGCCCCAACAGCCTGGGGCTGGCTCGCCCGCAATCGGGGCTGAATGCCACCTTTGCGCTGGTCCCGCCCCTGTCCGGTTCGATCGGTTTCATCTCGCAGTCGGGCGCGCTGTGCGCGGCCATCCTCGACTACGCCCGTCCGGCGGAAGTGGGCTTTTCAAACGTTGTGTCGCTGGGCGTGGCGAGCGACCTCGATTTCGGGGAAATCCTCGACTACATGGTGTGGGACTACCGCAGCGAAAGCCTGCTGCTGTACGTCGAGAACATCCGTGACGCGCGCCGATTCCTGAGTGGCCTGCGCGCGGCGGCCCGCGCCAAGCCGGTGATGGTATTCAAGGTCGGGCGCCATCCGGTGGGCCTGCGTGCTGCGCTCACGCACACGGGGGGCGTGGCGGGCGAAGACGCGGTATTCGATGCCGCCCTGCGTCGCGCGGGCGTCATCCGGCTGAACAACCTGAGCCAGCTTTACGCGGCCACCAAGGCGCTGTTCCTGCATTTCCGGCCACGGGGCAATCGGCTGGCGATCATTACCAACGGCGGCGGCCCGGGCGTCATGGCTGCCGACCGCGCAGGCGACCTCGGCATTCCGTTAGCGCAACTCTCGCCCGACACGCTGGCTCGGCTGAACAAAGTGCTGCCGCCGCATTGGTCGCTGTCCAATCCCATCGACCTCATCGGCGATTCGGACCCCGCCCGCTACGCCACCGCGCTCGAAGCGTTGTTACAGGACGATGGCGTGGACGGCGTGCTGTGCCTGCTCACGCCGCAGGCCATGACGCGACCGACCGAAGTAGCCGAACGCGTCATCGCGTTGCGTAGCAAGAGCGACAAACCGATCCTGACCTGCTGGCTCGGTGACGAACACACCCGTGAAGCACGCAACCTGTTCCAATCGGCAGGCATCCCGTCGCTGCGCACGCCGGAAACCGCCGTCGAACTGTTCTCGCACATCACCAACTATTACCTGAACCAGCAACTGCTCACGCAGGCGCCAGCGCCGCTGGAAGACGCACGCGAACCAGCCGTGGGTAACGCACGTGCCATCATCGAACGTGCGCTCGGGGACAGGCGCACCACGCTGCTGCGTTCCGAAGCATTGGCCGTGTTGGAAGCCTTCCATGTGCCTGTTGTCGAAGCGCGCGTGGCGCACTCGGAGAACGACGCCACGTCGATCGCCGACGATCTGGGCTACCCGATCGCACTGCGGCCCGACGCCACGGTACCGGACGGCACTGGCGCAGCCTCGCTGGTGCGCAGCGAATTGCCCAACGAACTTGCCGTACGTCTGGCATGGCGCGCGATTCAGGCAAGCCTGGCGCACAAGGCGCCGGGTACGGCCATGCACAGTCTTTCGGTCGAGCGAGTGCTGGACACACGCAGCAGCCACGAACTGGCGATACGTGTGTGGCGCGACCCCGTCTTCGGCCCGGTGATCGGTTTCGGCGAACGCAGCCTGAGCCCGCACCACTGGCCAGACCGGGCTGTCGCCCTGCCTCCGCTCAACGCTTTCCTGGCCCGCGACCTGATCCGGCAGACGCACGCCGAGCGCGCGCTCTCCGGACTCGATCTGCTGCCTGCGGCCGACATCGAACGCATCGAGCAGATTCTGCTGCGCGTGTCGGAAATCGTCTGCGAGCTGCCCTGGGTGCGCTCGCTCGATATCGTGCCGCTCTACGCGGACGAGCGCAGTGCCATCGTGGGTGATGTGCAGATCGAAGTCGGTCACGTCTCAGAGGGGGTCGGACGCTACGCCCACATGGCGATCCATCCGTACCCGAGCACGCTGGAACAGGAATGGACGCTGCGCGATGGCACGCCAGTGCTGATCCGCCCGCTCAAGCCGGAGGATGCCGAACTCGAACAGACCTTTGTGCGCGCTCTGTCAGCGGAGACCAAGTACTTCCGCTTCATGAGTGCGCTGCGCGAGCTGCCGCCATCGCTGCTGGCCAAGCTCACGCAGATCGACTACGACCGCGAACTGGCGCTGATCGCCATCATCGAAAACAACGGCGAGCCGCTGGAGATCGGCGTATGCCGCTACTCCACCAACCCCGACGGCGAGAGCTGCGAGTTCGCCATCGTGGTGGCCGACGCCTTCCAGCACAGCGGCGTCGGCCGCAAGCTCATGGAAACGCTCATCCTGTGTGCACGCGAACGCGGACTCAAGACAATGAAGGGCGTGTTCCTCTCCGACAACGAGCGCATGCTGCGATTCGTGCGCAACATCGGCTTTGTGATCGTTCCCGATCCCGAAACACCAACGCTACGCCACGGCACGCTCGACCTGCGCGCCTGAGTCCTTATACGGAAAACACCATGTCCGATACCCGATGCCGTTGCCAATGGGCCGGCACTGAGCCGCTTTACGTGGAGTACCACGACACCGAATGGGGCGTGCCCGTCACCGACGACGACAAGCTGTTTGAGTTCCTGATTCTCGAAGGAGCGCAAGCCGGGCTTTCATGGATCACTATCTTGCGTTGACGCGAAAACTACCGCCGTGCGCTGCATGGTTTCGATGCGCGCCGCATCGCTCGCTACACTGACGCCGATCAGAATCGTCTTATGGCCGACGCGGGCATCATTCGGAACCGGCTCAAGGTCGCGTCGGTCGTCGACAACGCCCGTGCGTTCCTCGAAGTGCAGGCCGAATTCGGCAGCTTTGCGGACTACATGTGGCGCTTCGTCGATGGCAAACCGATCAACAACAAATGGAAGAGCATGTCGCAGGTACCCGCCACCACACCGATTTCCGATGCCCTGTCGAAAGACCTCAAGCGTCGTGGCTTTCGCTTCGTAGGCAGCACCATTTGCTATGCTCACATGCAGGCCGTCGGCATGGTCAATGACCACGTCGCCGAGTGTTTCCGCCATGCCGAGGTCGCACGGCTGGCTCCATAACCCTACCCGCCCATTAGAAGAACCATGACCACAGCAATCACCGAAAACATCACCTATCAAGGCCTGCCGGCCGTCCGCGTGCGCGCCCCCAATGGCGCCGAGGCCACCATCCTGCTGCACGGCGCACATGTTGTGTCGTGGAAGACCGCCGACGGGCAAGAGCGCCTCTACATGTCCGAGAAATCGGAATTCGCGGACGGCAAGCCCGTGCGCGGCGGCGTGCCCATCTGCTTTCCGCAGTTCTCCACCCGCGGCCCGCTGCCGGGACACGGCTTTGCCCGCCTCTTCAGTTGGGAAGTGAGCGACGCCCGCACCGGCGACGACTACGCCATGGCCGTGTTGCGCCTGACCGACACGCCTGCCACGCGCGAAATGTGGCCGCATGCTTTCATTGCCGAGATGACGGTCAGCGTCGCGGGCGATCGCCTCGACATGGAACTGGAAATCGAAAACCGTGGCGATGAACCCTTCACCTTCACCGCCGCACTGCATACCTACCTGCGCATGCGCGAAGTCGAAGAGGCCACGCTCGAAGGGCTGCGTGGCCAGCATTACTTCGACAACGTCAGCAAGGAAGACAACAAGCTCGAAACCGGCATCACGGTGGCGATCTCCGAAGAAACCGATCGCGTGTATTACGACACGCGCAACCCGCTGCTGCTGCGCGAACCGCACCGCTCGCTCGGCATCCATGCCGAGAACATGCCAGAGACGGTCGTCTGGAACCCGTGGGTTGACCGTTGCGCCAAGATCGCCGACATGCCGGACAACGGCTTCCGCTACATGATCTGCGTTGAAGCCGGCGCCATCCAGAAGCCCATTCAACTTGGCCCGGACGGTACGTGGTGGGGTCGCCAGACGCTGGTGGCGATGTAATAGCGCCGACGCCACGGCACAAAAAACCCGCCCCGGTGGCGGGTTTTTTTGTGCACCGGGGCACACCGTTTGCTATGACGCCAGTATCGCCGCCGTGGCGGCTTGCCGGAGCAATCCGATGGGCCCACTCGATCTTGGCAGCATCTTCAACTTCGACGTGCCAGTGCTCGAAATCATCGTGCGCGGTACGCTCATGTACTGGTTTCTGTTCATACTCTTCCGCTTTGTCATCCACCGCGACGTCGGCTCGATCGGGCTGGCGGACGTCCTTTTCGTCGTGCTTGTGGCAGACGCTTCGCAAAATGCCATGGCGGGCCAGTACAACACGCTGAGCGATGGCATCGTGCTGGTGCTCACGCTGGCCTTCTGGAATGTACTGCTCGACTGGCTCGCGTGGCGCATTCCGTTGCTCGACCGCCTTCTCTCCCCCCGCCCGGTATTGCTCATCAAGGAGGGGCGTGTGTTGCATCGCGCGCTGCGGCGAGAGTTCATCTCACTCGACGACCTGAAGAGCAAGCTGCGCATGAACGGCGTCGAGAACATTGCCGAGGTGCGGCGTGCCTACATGGAAAGCGACGGCGATGTCAGCGTCATCAAGCGAAAGAACGGATGAGTGCGAACATCGCCACCACCTGCGCGGTGGCGACGTTGGCAGCAAGAAGTTAAGCTCCTGGGGAAGAGACGGCCAGGAAATTGAAACAGCAAGACCCATTCCCGCCCTTGCGCACGTTTCTTGCGGCGCAGCTTCTGACCCGTCGTCTATGCTCAGGAGCACATCATGTTCAAGAACACTCGCAAGGCTCTCATCGGCGCCAAAGCCGCCACCATCGCCCGCCGCCACGTCCCGTGGGTTGCAGCTTTGGCGCTCTCCTCTCCCGTCTGGGCGGCAGACGCCGCGCCTGCATGGCACAGCGCCAGCGGCAACGCGGGCTACATGTGCGGCGGCATCTCGGACGAAGGCATGGCAGCCCTGAAAACCCACAAACGCGATGCCAACGCGGAGTTGCTCTTTACCGAGGGTGCCGAACGCGCCTGGGTCAGCGGCGTCGCCGTTACCGTGCGCGGCGGCGGACTGCAGCAGCCACTGCAATTCACCGCCGATGGCCCGAGCTGCCTGCTTCGCCTGCCCGACGGGGACTACATGGTGCAGGCGTCCTACAAGGACGTGCCGCGTTCGCAGAACGTAAAGGTGGGCGGCGCAAGTAGCCAGACCGTATTCAACTGGCCGGCGAAATAAGGCAATGGCGGGCTTGGTTCGAGTCGGAATTTCGGGCTGGCGTTATGCCCCATGGCGTGGGGAGTTCTATCCCAAGGGCCTGCCGCAACGGCTGGAACTTGCCTACGCCTCACGGGCGCTGTCCACCATCGAACTCAATGGCTCGTTCTATTCGCTGCAGACGCCACAGCGGTTTGCCGAGTGGCACGAGGCCACGCCCGATGGATTCGTGTTCAGCGTGAAAGCCCCTCGCTTCATCACGCACATACGGCGGCTGCGCGACTTTGAGTCACCGCTAGCGAACTTCATGGCATCGGGCATATTCAGCCTGCAAGAAAAGCTGGGGCCGATTCTGTGGCAATTCCCGCCCTCGTTCGGATTCGACCCGGACCAGTTGGAAGGTTTTCTCGCGGCCCTGCCGCACGACACCGACGCAGCGGGCCGGCTGGCTGAACGTCACGACACCCACCTGCGCGGGCGATCGCAGATACACAGCCCGCGAAAGTGGCCGATGCGCCATGCCATTGAGATACGGAATCACAGCTTCGTTGACGAACGATTCGTCCAAATGCTGCGCAAATACCGTGTTGCCCTGGTCGTGGCCGACACGGCCGGACGCTGGCCGCGGTGTCAGGACGTGACGACGGATTTCATGTACCTGCGTCTGCATGGCGACAAGGAACTCTACGCCAGCGGTTACACGGATGCGGCGCTGGATGATTGGGCCCAGCACATCGACGCATGGTGCCATGGTCGGCAGCCGCGTCACTCACCACGGATCTCGCACGAAGCGCCGCCGGCACGCAATTCGCGCGAGGTGTTCTGCTATTTCGACAACGACATCAAGGTCAAAGCACCGTTGGATGCCGCGCGCCTGGCCCTGCGTCTGGGCGCAGCGCAACGACTGCTCGACCACCAACCGATCCTTGACGGGCTGATCCTTCAGGGCTGACGCGCGACCGGGTCAGGCGCTTGCGGCGGCGGAAAGAGCTGGCGCCACTCGTCTGCGCTGACCAGATCGCGCAGACGGAAGCGCAAAGCAACGAAGTCGTCGCGCTGCTGGCGGTTTTCGACCTCCACCGTCGCGGCAAGGTCTTCGAACTGTTGGCGCGCGCTGTCGTGCGCGGCCAACAACGCCAACCATCGCTTGGCATTGTCGGCGTGTTTGTCACCGATTTTCTTCTGTGTCTTTTCCATGTCGTCGAGCACATCGTCGATCTGCTTGCGACGCGTTTCGTCCTGCACGATGTGTGGGACATCCTTGCGCAAGGCGGATATGGCCCGGCCCCCCAACGCATCGCTGGACATCACGCTGATCGACCCGCCGATCAACAAGGTCGTCACAAAAATAGCGATGAGCACCTGACCGCGCTGCGTGTGTCGATTGAGCATGATCGGCCTCACCGTTGAGGAATGCGCACGCTCGCAAGCATGGCGCGGCTCTCAAAGGGAAACAGCGTCTTCCACTCGTCGGCCGTGGTGCTCGCCACCAGCGCCAGATGCTCGTCGACGATGCGCTGGCGCAGGTTGGTGCGGGTGTCATCGAATTTCTGGAGTGCCGCGTCGAAGTCCTGCGACGTGGCGTCCGGCCTTGCATTCAAGGCACGCAGCTCTATGCTGGATTGATATACGGCTTGCTCGAGCGCGAGCAGATCGGTCTCCATGGCGACGCTATATTGCCGGGCCTGGTCGGCGCGCGTTGAGTCCTTCACGGCCTCGTCGATTGCGCCCCGCAGCGCAGCCATCTCCTTGCGGATGGTGTCGGCCGGCGGTTCAGGATGCGTCGCGCAGCCGGCGACGAGCAAAATCGCCGCGATCCATGAGTGCAACGAACGTCAACACAGCATGAGGACTCCCCGATGACTGTTGGCTCCTTCACTCTAGCATGTGCCCGTCACTCAAACCGCATAGGGCACGCGATGCATCAGGAAGGAGCGGCATGACCGTTCCCACTCAGGACAAGGTGACACGCGGGTCGCCCCATCGCCATGTGTCACGCCGCATCGGCATTGCCGCAACGTGCATGCTGGCCGCGCTCGCTGCGCATGCTGAAGAGACAGACAAGGACGCACCGGCGGCCCACCCGCCAGACGTGAGAGAGAGCGAAGTCCTTGCCTATGCCGGCCGTGTGTTGCCGCCGATGACCGCGCCGACAGCCCCGATTACCCCGCCCGCGGCAGACGCGGAAAAACGCAAATGGGATCGCGCCTTACCGTTCTTCGCGCAACGCGTCATCGACCAGGGCTACGATCTGCCTAACCCGTTCGACATTGGACTGTCGCTGTTTTCCGGCAACCAGGAATATCACCTGTCGGATCTGAAAATCGGCTTCAACGGTGCCAATCCTCAGACGCTGGATTTCGTGAACTTCACACGCACCGAAATCCGCACGCAGTCGTACCAGGTGCAGGCCGGCGCGTGGGTTTTTCCGTTCCTCAACGTGTACGGGATTCTTGGCCAGGTGCACGGCCAGGGCGATATCGACATTTCGATCCCCGGCAGCGACCTGATGAATTACCTCGGCGTGTCGGGCTGCAGCCTCCCGGAACGGCTGCGGCCCGATCTGTGCAGCAAAACGCTTTCGGGCACAGCCAAGCCCAATTACCGGGGCAATAGCTACGGCGTGGGCATGACGGTGGCCGGCGCATGGCACGGCATCTTCTTTGCGCTGCCGATCACCTATGTGCTGACCGATGCCAGCATCTCCGACACGCCGGCGCGCGCACTCAATATCGCGCCCCGCATAGGCTGGTCGCAACCGCTCAAGGATTACGGTTCGATCGTCTACTACGTGGGCGGCACCTATCTTCGCAGCACCTCGAGCCTGACCGGCGATTTCACCTTCAATACCGCCGATACGGTCCTCGGCCGCGACACCACGATGAGCTTCGACATCACCGAAAAGCAGGTGCAGAGCTGGAATTACCTCGTCGGGGCCAACTGGAACATTTCAAAGTCATGGGGCATTGCCGGCGAAATCGGCTTCGGCAACACCCGCAGCGACGTGATCATTACTGGCTTCTATCGATTCTGAACGGGCGGTGCTACCATGCTGGCCGGGAGATGGCATTCCTCCCTGAACCGCCCCATCGGGGCTGATGATGCCTGCATGGTTTCCCGGCCGGGGAACGGTGCAGGCGCATGCCCGCACCTCAGGCGGCTCCGCCGCAAACTCGGTCGGTCATCCATGCGGCAAGTACATTGACCGTGACTGACTGAAGACTCCATGACGACTCTCCGTTCCCTTCTTGCCATTTCGCTGGGCGCATCCCTCGGCGCGATCATGCGCTGGATTCTCGGCTCGGCCTTCAATAGCGTGTTTCCGACGATCCCGCCGGGCACATGGATCGCCAACATGATCGGCGGCTACCTGATCGGCGTATCCGTCGCGTTCTTTGCGTTGCATGTAGACCTGGCACCCGAATGGCGGCTGTTGGTCATCACGGGTTTTCTCGGCGGGCTGACGACGTTCTCCACTTTCTCGGCCGAAGTGACCACGCTGTTGCAGCAAGGTCGAGTCGCCTGGGCGGGTGCCGCCATTGCGGCACACGTGGGCGGCTCACTCATCATGACCATCGCGGGCATGGCCACGGTTTCGTGGCTGCGGCCCTGACGAACATAGCGCGAGGAGCACATCATGAAAGGCTTCCAGCTCATTTTCTTCACGCAACAGAATCACCAGCACGGCGGTCTGCCGCTGTGCGAATGGCTCATGCGCGAGGCCCGCGCGATTGGCGTGCAAGGTGCGACGGTGATGGCGGCAAGCGAAGGCTACGGGCGCAGCCTCAAGCTGCATGCCGCACATTTCTTTGAACTGGCCGATCAGCCGGTACAGGTCACCATGCTGACCAGCGAAGCGCTGGCGAATACGCTACTTCATCGCCTGCGCGAAGAGGGTTTGAAGATCTTCTACGCGCGTGTGCCGATTGAATTCGGCAGCACGGAAGACTGGGACGATCCGATCAATCCTTGAGGCGGAAATCCACCGGCAGCAGGATGGTATCGACCATCTTGCCCTCTGCCGTGCGACCCGGCTGGATTCTCCAGTCGGCCACACCCTTGAGCGCGGCGACATCCAACGCAGGCCAGCCCGAGCTGCGATCGACGGCGGTGCGCTGCACTTCGCCGTCCGCCGTCAGCCAGGCCTTGACCACCACGCGCCCCTGCTGCCCTCCCTGCATGGCGGTAGCCGGGTACGCGGGCTTCGGCGTCAACAACAGATGAGCAGGCTGCGGCGCCATGGGCGCCTTGGTCGTGCTGCATGCAGCCAGAGCGATGAGCGGTAACAGGGCAACGAGACGCATGATTCGGTTCATGGAATAGTTGGCCGAATCATAGGTGCAAAACATGTCAGCTTTGGTCAACAAACGCTGCTCCGGAGACAGGCGGCAGAAGATGCGCGCTGGCCGAGGGGGGCCGTCTCGACCGCAATAATCCACACCTAAACCATCAGAAAAAAACTGGTTTGTCATCGTGCTTCGATGACGTTCTCCGCCCGCTCGCCAATGTACGCCGCCAAGCCTGCTGCCAAAGCGTCGAACGCCACACGGCACGGTATGTTCTGCCGGAGATCCGCGTGCATCGTCACCCAGGTATCGAGCCGCATGGAGAATCGCTCTGCCAGCACCCGCACAAGGCCGTCGCGCTGCGCCAATGGCTGCTGGCAGATCCCGATGCCGGCCCCTGCCCGCACCAAAGCAAGCTGTGCCACGTCGCTGTCGGCCCGCAGGGTGAAACGCTCTCGCGTCAGATTGCCGAACACCCGCGTGGCCGCGCGAATGAATGGCGTCGTGTGATCGAAACCGATGAGTGCATGCGCGTTCAATTCGTCGATGCTGCCCGGCACGCCATACCTGGCAACGTAGTCGTGGCTGGCATACAGGCCGAGCTCGATATCGCCGATACGGCGCGCGACGAGTTGCTCCTGCTGCGGGCGCGTCATGCGTACGGCGATGTCCGCTTCACGGTGCAGAAGGTCCTGCACGCGATTGCTGAGCGCCAGTTCAATCTTGAGCGCCGGATGCTCCGCGCACAATCCGGCGACGATGGCAGGCAGAACTTCAATCCCGACGACCTCGCTGGCGGTAATGCGGACGACGCCAGCGACCGCTTCGTCGGCAGACGCGGCCGTCCGTTCCAGCGCAGCCGCCGTGCTCTCCATTGCCCGTGCATGGCGTCCCAGGTCGTGGGCGAGCTGCGTGGCTTGCAGCCCGGTCGGCGAGCGGGTGAACAGCGACCGGTGCAATACCTGCTCCAACGCGGCAATGTGCCGCCCGACTGTCGGTTGCGTGATATCCAGCGCGCGAGCTGCTCCAGAAAGCGAACCTTCATCAAGCACCGCGAGGAAGGACCGATACCATTCCCAAGGGATTTTCGAGGCCATGCATTTTTGTATAGCCGATCTATCGTCCTCGTCAATTTATTCTTCACCTGCGCGTCGCCACACTGCCTCCACCGCATTTATTTCGGACGGAGCGTCACATGAACCCCACAAACCGCGTACTGATACTGGGCGCCACCGGAGGCATCGGCGGCGAGATCACACGACAACTGCAAGCGGCAGGCTGGCATGTCCGCGCCATGAGCCGGCGCATGCCCCAACACACCGACGGCATGGAGTGGGCAACGGGCGACGCGTTGGACGCTTCTGCCGTCATGCGTGCATCGCACGGCTGCGATGTCATCGTCCATGCCGTCAATCCGCCGGGCTATCGCCGCTGGGACGAACTCGTGCTGCCGATGCTCGACAACACCATCGCTGCGGCCAACCAAGCGGGCGCGCTGATCGTGCTGCCCGGCACGATCTACAACTACGGTCCCGACGCATTTCCTCTCATCGACGAGGACGCGCCGCAACGCCCGCTCACGCGCAAAGGCGCCATCCGTGTGGCGATGGAAGATCGACTGCGCGCTTTCACCACCGATGGCGGTCGCGCCTTGATCGTCCGCGCGGGGGACTTCTTTGGCCCTCGCCCCGGCAACAGTTGGTTTTCGCAGGGAATGGTCAGCGCCGGACGACCGGTCCAGCGCATCGCCAATCCAGCTTTTGAGGGAATCGGCCATCAATGGGCCTATCTGCCCGATGTCGCCCGTGCGATCACAATGCTGCTCGCACGGCGCGATGAGTTGCCCGCCTTCGCCCGATTTCACATGGCGGGCTACTGGGATACAAATGGTTCCGGCATGGCGCAGGCCATTGCCCGCGTGGTGACGGCACGAACGGGCGCTACACCGCGCATCAAGGGCTTTCCGTGGTGGGCGTTGCGCCTTGCCGCGCCGTTCAACACCACCTTTCGCGAACTCCTGGAGATGCGCTACCTGTGGCGCACGCCCGTCCGCCTGGACAACACGCGCCTGGTCGACTTTCTCGGACATGAGCCGAACACGCCGCTGGATGAGGCCGTCGAGGCCACCCTATGCGGCATCGGTTGCCTTCCGCCCGCTGAAACAAGACCTCGGACGCCCTCGCTGGTCTCCTTGTGATACACCCACCCGGCCAGTGGAAAGTCTTCGGAACGGGGACGACAATTGTCATAATCTTTCCGGGCTAGAGGGCGTCATGGCTGAGCAAGTGGCTTCAACGCGCGACCTGCGCGCGGGTGTTTCTGTCGATGAATTCGAAGACGGCGGCATCGTCGCTGGACAGGTCGAAGGCCAAGAGGCGGTGTTGGTACGCAGCGGCAGTCGCATCTTTGCCATCGGCGCACTGTGCAGCCACTACCACGAGCATCTGGCCAAGGGGCTGGTGGTCGATTGCACTATCCGCTGCCCGTTGCACCACGCGAGCTTCGATCTCGCGACAGGCGAAGCCATTCGCGCCCCGGCGTTTGATCCGCTGCCATGCTGGCGCGTCGAGCAAAGCGACGGCACGGTATTCGTCCGCGAGCGCATGACGCCGCAAACACTGCGCGCCGCGATCTCGGCGCCGCCGTCGTCGGTTGTCATCGTGGGCGGCGGTGCGGCGGGCTTTGCCTGCGCCGATATGCTGCGGCGCGAAGGCTATGAAGGCCCGGTAACCATGGTCTGCGCTGAAGACACCCTGCCCTGCGATCGCCCCAACCTCTCAAAGGACAATCTGGCGGGCACCGCGCCTGAAGAATGGATCTACCTGCGGCCCGAAGAGGCTTATGCCGACCAGAACATCAAGCTACGGCGCGGCACGCGCGTGACCGCCATCGATACCCTGGCGCGCACCGTCGCGCTTTCCGATGGCGACCAACTGCCTTATGGCGCACTGCTCCTCGCCACGGGCGCCGAACCCGTGAGACTGGAAATCCCCGGCGCCGACGCCTCGCGCGTGCACGTCCTGCGCAGCGTGAGGGACAACCGCGCCATCGTCGCGCAGGTTACGCAGGCGCAACGCGCGATCGTCGTCGGCGCCAGCTTCATTGGTCTGGAAGTTGCCGCCTCGCTGCGCGAGCGTGGCGTTGACGTCCACGTCGTCGCACCGGACAACGTGCCGATGCAGCGTGTGATGGGCGAGGACATCGGCCGCTTCGTGCAGGCTCTGCACGAAAGCCATGGCGTGGTCTTTCATCTTGGCACCACCGTCGCGCGGGTGGACGGCACCGTCGCCACACTCGCCAACGGCGACACCGTTGACGCAGACCTCATCGTGCTCGGCGTCGGTGTGCGTCCGGCGACGATGCTCGCCGAACAGGCGGGGCTCGCAGTCGAGCGCGGCGTGTCGGTTGACGCCTACCTGCAGACCAGCGCGCCCGGTGTCTACGCGGCGGGCGACATTGCGCGCTGGCCCGATCCGCACACCGGCGAGCGGATGCGCGTGGAGCACTGGGTCGTTGCCACACGGCAAGGACAAATCGCCGCACGTAACATGCTCGGCCGCCAAGAAGCGTTCGACGCGGTACCCTTCTTCTGGAGCCTGCATTACGACGTCATGATCCATTACGTCGGCCACGCCGAAGGCTGGGACGCCATTGAAGTTGACGGCGTCATCGGCGACGCCAATGCGCAGGTGCGCTACAAACGCGACGGCCGCACGCTCGCAGTCGCCACCATCGGGCGCGATCTCGATGGGCTGAAAGCCGAGTTCGAACTGGAGCGCGTGTCTCCGCCCAACTAGGCCGTCGTCATAGATGAAGGATCTGCTCCGCTTCGCCCTTCACGCGTCGAGCAAGACGCTGGCGGCAGACAGCGCAGTTGACCTCGTCCGGCAGACCGCCGCTATTGCATGGGTTGCCGCAACGCAGGCTGGCTTCGCGGAACTCGGTCGGCGACATACCCGTGTGTTCGCGGAACACACGACTGAAGTGCGCGACGCTGGCAAAGCCCCATGACAATGCGATTTCGGTGACGGTGCGCAACGGCGGTTCGCTCACGCGCAGCTCGCGCAGCGTGGCCTGCAAGCGGCGCCGCAGAATGTGATTGGCGAGCGTGTCGTCTTCGTCGGCGAACGCGTTGTGCAGATGTCGCTTGCTGCAATTGAGCGCGCTGGCGATACGCTCGATGGAGAGTTCCGGATCGCGCAGGTGCAGGCCAACATAGTCACGAATGCGATCCCTGAAAGCAGCCTGCTGCGTCGTCGCGGAATGCTGCCCCGCCAGTTCCTGCAATGACAGCCGGACCAGTTCCAGAATCAGTTGCCCGGCTCCGTGCGCGGCGGCGGGCGTCATAACGGGTAGTTCGCCGTACACGTTGCGCATGGTCTCCAGCGCCACGCGCGAAATGCCATGCCCGCCACCCACCTGCCGCCCCGTCAGCGCATCGAGCCGCAGCCCGGCTTGCTGGAGCTGCGACTTGGGCAGCATGACGATGAGGTGCCGGCAACGTTCTGGGTTTTCGACCTGGTATCCGCTGGTCGTGTCGTAGATCGCCCAGCCGCCGGGGCGCACACAGGCTTGCCGGCCGTCCTGCTCGACGATGGCGCTGCCATGCCAGGGTGCGACGATCTTGAGGTGATCGACATCGCAAGTGCGGGCCATGCGCCCGCTGCGGATGACGCGATGACGGTTCGCTTCGAGCTGGGTCAGGACCACGTCGCCGGCATAGTAGGTTGCCATGCGTCCATCGAAAGTCGCATCGCCGTACAGGTCGGAACCCAGTCCTCCAAACAGGCGGTCGATCCAGTCACACCACGCGCCGGCGCTATCCTGCAGCGGCACGTTCTCAGTGCTCACGATGAGTCCGTTGGCCATGCTCGTCTCCGTCGGTATGTCGCCCGCCGGTCACGCTGGAATGGTCCACGTGCCACGCGGTGCGCGCGCTGTGAGGCGCGATAGGTATGCGCGTCATTGTCATGGGCAGGCGCCACAGCGGCAATGCTCCACGCATCAGGGTTAACCCATCAGCGTGTGCGCGCTCAGACAACAGCAAAGTTCGCTGGCGGAAAAACGTCTCACCCACTCTCTTCCTAGAATCCAGTCACCAAACCAGAGAGGCAGGAGACGACGATGACCGCCAATACTCGGCGCACATGGCTCAAGACCATGGCCCTCGCGACAACGCTGGCGCTGGCGCCCTGCGCATGGGCACAAGAAGCGCCCAAGGCTGTGCGCATCGGCTGGGCGCTGGCCAAGACGGGCCCGAATGCAGGCGGCACGGCTGCCACCGTGGCGCCCAACTACCAGATGTGGGTGAAGGAAGTGAATACCGCTGGCGGCCTGATGCTCAAGGCGTACGGCAAGCGCGTACCGATCGAAGTGGTCGAATACGACGACCGATCCAGTTCAGAAGAGGCCGTGCGCGCCACCGAACGCCTGATCACGCAAGACAAGGTCGACCTGCTGCTGCCGCCCTGGGGCACGGCCAACAATCTGGCCGTGGCGCCGACGTACGAAAAGCACGGCTACCCGCTTCTGGCGGCGACGTCCATCACCGACAAGGCGCCGGAGCTCGTCAAGCGCTGGCCGCACACGTTCTTCTTCCTCGGCACGGGCAGTCAGTACGCCGAAGCGCTGGTGTCGTACCTTGAAGAAGCCAGGAAAGCCGGCAAGATCGGCAACAAGATCGCCATGATCAACGTGGCCGACGGCTTTGGCGTGGACCTCGCGTCCGCTGCCCGCAAGGCCGCCGCGCGCCATGGTTTCACGCTGGTCTACGACAAGAGCTACCCGATCGGCACGCAAGACATGACGCCGATTCTCAATGAGGTGAAGACCAAGGACGCCGACGCATTCATCGCGTTCTCGTACCCGCCCGACACCATTCTGCTGACCGACCAGGCGCGTGTGCTGGGACTGAACCCGAAAGTGATGTTCACCGGCGTGGGCACGCAGTTCCCCATGTACAAGCAGAAGTTCGGCTCGGCGGCCGAAGGCGTGATGGCACCGGGCGGCGTGGACTTCAGCAGCCCGGCGATCCAGGACTACTTCAAGCGCCACGTGGCATCGGCGGGCTATGAGCCGGATCGTTTCGCCAGCACCGTCCAGTACGCCGCGCTTCAGATGCTGCAGCAGGCAATCGAACGCGTCGGCAAGATCGACCGCGCGGCGATCACACAGGAACTCAAGACCGGCAGTTTCGACACCATCCTCGGCCCAACCAAATTGCAGAACCAGATGCTGACCAACCTGTGGTGGGTTGGCCAGTGGCAAAACGGTGAGTTCTATGGTGTTGCGCCGTCCGGTCGCCACGGCGCCAGACCGGCCATCATCCCCAAACCGGCCTGGCCCAAGAGCTGACACACTCTCGATCAACCTACGCGACGCCGCAGTGGGCGCACAGCCAACTGCGGAACGGTGCCAGCGCCCATGAATGCAATCGATGTGCTGCTTGCCGGGCTCTCGCTCGGTGGTTTGTACGGCCTCACCGCGATGGGGCTCACGCTGCAATATGGTGTGGCCCGCATCATGAATTTGTCATATGGCGAATTTCTGATCGCGCCCGCCTTTCTCGCCTACGTGCTCGTCACCCACGCTGGCATTTCGCCTTTGTGGGTGTTGCTGCTCGCCCTGCCGCTGGGTTTTGTCGTGCAATGGGGCATCTATCGCGTGCTGCTCACGCCATTGGTTCGGCGCACCGGAGCCGGGCCTGCGCTGGAAGTGGATTCGATCCTCGCCACCTTCGGCCTGCTGTTCATCATGCAGGGGATCATGCTGGTGATCTTCGGCGGCAACTATCACAGCTACGCGTATCTCTCGACGCCGGTATCGATACTGGGCAGCACTGTCGCGGCCAACCGGCTGCTGGTGTTGGCTTTCGCGGTGGTGCTGGGCTGCGGTCTCTACTATCTGCTCACCCACACACGTAGCGGCGCGGTCGTGCGTGCCGTCGCCGTGGCGCCGCGCTTCGCACCATTGGTGGGTATCGACGTCGCCCGCACGGCGGCGCTCACGTTCGGTCTGGGTGGCGCACTGGTTGCCGCCAGTGGTGTGCTGGTGAGCATGTTCCTGCCGTTCTCGGCTTCAATGGGCACCATGTTTGCCATGAAGGCGCTGATCGTCGTGATCATGGGGGGCGTGGGCAACCTGATGGGCTGCCTCGCGGCGGGAATGCTGCTGGGGTTTGCCGAAACACTCGTGGCGAGCTTCATCGATCCGGGGCTCACGCTGGCGGTCGAACTACGCGCTGTTCCTGCTGGTGTTGCTGTTCCGGCCGACGGGTCTGTTCGGGAGGATGGCGCGATGAACCCTCGCGAACGTATTGCCTGGGCACTGGGTGCCGCAGCCGTCGGAGCACTCGCCACGGTCCCGTATTGGCTCGCCAATGAATACGCCCTGTCGCTCATGGTCAGCGTGCTCATGTACGGCGTGCTGGCCAGTGCATGGGCATTGTTCTCGGGACCGACGCGCTACATCTCGCTGGCGACGGTAGCCTTCTTCGGTCTTGGCGCCTACACCACGGCCGTGCTCGGCGAGTCGATTCCGTGGGCCGGCGTGCTGGCGGTCGCGCTCGCGCTTGGCGTCGGCATCGCGCTCGTGGTGGGTCTAGCGACGTTGCGATTGTCGGGCGTGTATTTCGTCATCTTCAGCTTCGGGCTCGCGGAGCTGACCAAACAACTGGTGACGTGGTACGAAGTGAACATCACCCGCGAAATCGGCCGTTATGTGTTCGTCGATATCACACAGCAGGACATCTACTGGCAGTTGCTGGCGCTGCTGGCGTTGGCGATCGGACTGCGCACATGGCTCGACCGCAGCCGTGCCGGACTCGCGTTGCGCGTGATCGGCGAAGACGAAACGGTCGCCGTGCACGTGGGCATCAACACGACCGTGCTCAAGGTGCTGCTGTTCGCGCTGAGCGCCGGATTCATGAGCGTGGCTGGCGCGGTGATGGCGCCACGCTGGACTTACATCGATCCCGCCATCGCCTTCGCACCGGTGATCTCATTCCAGACGCTGATCATGGCACTGCTCGGCGGCGCATCCGCATTGTTCGGCCCACTGCTGGGCGCGGTGCCGCTGGTATTGCTGTTTGAGTTTCTCTCAGCGCAGTTTCCGAACCACTATCCGATCCTGCTCGGGTTGGTGTTCCTGCTCATCGTCTATCTGGTTCCGAACGGCATTGCCGGGCTGCTGGCACAGCTGCGCAAAACCCGCACCGGCACGCCACACACGGATAGCCCCGCTGTCGCGGCGCCAACCATCGCACCGCTTGTGCAGTTGCCTCCGACTCTGACTGCGCAGGCCGCCAACACGGTAACAGCACAAGGCAATGGCCTGCCGCTGCTGCACGTCAAAGGCGTGACGCGACGCTTCGGCGGGCTGGTGGCGGTAAATGGTCTGGACCTGATTGTCATGCCCGGCGAAGTCATTGGCCTGCTCGGTCCGAACGGTTCGGGCAAGACAACCGCCATGAATCTCATATCAGGTGCCCTGCGCTGCCACGCAGGCAGCATCGCATTGCTTGGGCGCCGCATCGATGGCGAATCCAGTCATCGCATCGCCCGCCTCGGCGTGGCGCGCACGTTCCAGCTCGTACGGGTGCTCGGTGGCATGCGGTGCGTGGACAACATCGTGGCAGGCCTTTCGTTCCGTCCCCACGCACCGAAAGGTGCCGCCGCCCTGGATCAGGCGCGCGCCCTGCTCGCTCGCGTCGGGCTGGCGTCGCACGCCGACACATTGGCGTGCGATCTGACCTATATCGACCAGAAGCGCCTGGAACTGGCCCGCGCGCTGGCGCTTGAACCGAAGCTGCTGCTGCTCGACGAATGGCTCGCCGGGCTCAACCCGACCGAACTCCAACAGGGCATTGCATTGGTACGCTCGCTCGCCGCCGACGGCATGACCATCGTGCTCGTCGAACACGTCATGGATGCGGTGCATGCGTTGTGTACGCGATGTGTCGTGATGAACGCCGGCGTGAAGATCGCCGATGGCCCGACCGACGCCGTCTTGCGCGATCCGCGCGTCATCGAGGCCTACCTCGGCACCGATGTCAACACGCCTGCACCACAAGACGCACAACACGAGGAGCGCCTGCGCCATGCTTGAGGTGAAGAACCTGTCGGTTCGCTACGGCAAGCACCTCGCGGTCGATCGCGTGAGCCTGCAGGTGGCGCGTGGTGAGATCGTCGTCATGCTCGGCGCCAACGGCGCAGGCAAGAGTTCGCTGCTCAAGGCGCTGGGCGGCATGGTTGCGCCGCAACCGGGCGTCAGCGTAACGCTCGACGGAGTTGAACTCTCGCGTCTGCCGGGGCATCGTATCGTCGATGCCGGCCTTGCCCTGGTGCCCGAAGGGCGCGGCCTGTTCGGCGAATTGTCGGTTCGCGACAACCTGATGCTCGGCGCCCAGCCACACCACGCGCGCGCGCACCAATCGAGCAACCTCGCGCGTGTGTTCGAACTCTTCCCGAGACTGTCGCAACGGCTCGACCAGATCGTTCGCACCATGAGCGGTGGCGAACAACAGATGGTTGCAGTGGGCCGCGCGTTGATGTCGCAGCCGGCGATCCTGCTGCTCGATGAGCCTTCGCTGGGACTGTCGCCGCTCATGTGCCGCGAATTGTTCGCCACGCTGGCGCGCATCCGTGCGCTGGGCGTCGGTGTGCTGCTGGTCGAGCAAAATGCGCGGCAAAGCCTCGCCATCTCCGATCGCGGTTACCTGCTCGAAACCGGCCGCCAGATCGGTGCCGGCACGGCTGCGCAAATGCGCGACGACCCGGCCGTTCAGCGCGCCTATCTCGGCGCTGTCGCAAACCATACGCTGGACGGTGCTGCCGTCTGAATTCAAACAGGAGACCCCACATGCAGGACATTCAACTCATCATCGGCAGCGAACGCAGCGCAGCGACTGGCGGCGCCACCTTCGAACGACGCAACCCGCTGGATCACAGCGTGGCGTCGCGCGCGCCCGCAGCGAGCACCGACGATGCACGCCGGGCTGTCGATGCAGCCGCGCAGGCCTTCCCCGCGTGGGCGGCGATGGGCCCAAACGAACGCCGCGCGCTGTTGATGAAGGCGTCCGCCGCACTCGAAGCACGTACGGAAGCCTTCACCGCGGCCATGGCGGCCGAGACCGGCGCCTCAGCAATCTGGGCCGGTTTCAACGTCCATCTGGCGGCAGGCATGTTGCTGGAAGCCGCGTCGCTGACCACGCAGATCAATGGCGAGGTGATCCCTTCCGATGTGCCCGGCAACGTCGCCATGGCGGTACGCCGCCCGGCTGGCGTGGTGATCGGCATTGCACCATGGAATGCCCCCATCATTCTTGGCGTGCGCGCGCTCGCCACGCCGCTGGCCTGCGGCAACACGGTGGTGTTCAAAGGTTCGGAGCTGAGCCCGGCCACGCACGGGCTGATCGTCGAGGCGCTGCTCGAAGCCGGCTTGCCGCCGGGAGTCGTGAACTATGTCACCAACGCGCCGCAGGATGCGGCCGAGGTGGTCGAAGCGATGGTGGCGCACCCGGCCGTACGGCGCGTGAACTTCACGGGTTCCACGCGCGTGGGCCGGCTGGTCGCGCAAACCTGCGCACGTCATCTAAAACCGGTGCTGCTGGAGTTGGGCGGCAAGGCGCCCTTCGTGGTGCTGGACGATGCCGATATCGACGCAGCGGTTGCCGCCGCCGCCTTCGGCGCGTTCGCCAATTCGGGCCAGATCTGCATGTCAACCGAGCGCATCATCGTCGATGAATCCATCGCCGATACGTTCGTCGCCCGCCTTGCCGACAAGGCCGCCAGCCTGCCGTTGGGCGATCCACGCAAAGGGCCCGTGGTGCTCGGATCGGTGGTCGATATGACGACCGTGGAGCGCTGCAATGCGCTGATCGATGACGCGCTGGCACGTGGCGCGGTACTCGTATGCGGCGGCCAGGCGAGCGACACGCTCATGCCGGCGACCTTGCTCGATCGCGTCACCCTCGACATGGAGATCTTCCGCGAAGAGACCTTCGCCCCGGTGAAGGCCATCGTGCGCGTGCGCGGCGTGGAAGAAGCCATCGCCTGCGCCAATGACAGTGAATTTGGCTTGTCGGCCGCGGTGTTCGGGCGCGACGTTGCGCGTGCCTGGCAGGTTGCCGCGCGTATCGAATCTGGCATCTGCCACGTGAATGGCCCAACCGTACACGACGAAGCGCAGATGCCTTTTGGCGGGGTGAAGTCTTCCGGCTACGGGCGCTTCGGCGGCAAGGCCGGCATTGATGCGTTCACCGAGACACGCTGGATCACGCTCCAGACGACTCCCCGCCAGTACCCGTTCTGAACGACAGAATGCCGCTCAAATCGCGATAGCGCTGAGCGGCGCGCGCACCGTGCCGTCCGACGGCTGTCCGCCGACGAAGAGCTTGAGTTCGCCTGGCGCGAATGCGTGCCAGACCTCGTCTCGGGTGAGCGGCTGCGTGGCGATGACGCAGATGCGGTCATCGAGGTGATTGTGCTGATTGAAGTCGATGGCAAGATCGCAGTCAACCAATCGTGCAGAGGTGAATGGCGACTGACGTACGACGTAATGCAGATTCGTGGAGCAATGCGCAAATAGCGCCTCGCCGTTCGACAGCATGTAGTTGAACACGCCATGCGCGGCGACCATCGCCGAGTATTCCTGCAACGCCTCGTACAGTTCCGGCAACGCCGGCGGCGTATTGCCGAAGCGCGACCGCAGGTGCTGCATCAGGAAACAGAAAGCCCGTTCGCTGTCGGTATCGCCGACCGGCGTGTACAAGCCCGACAGCAGCGGGCGGAATTCCTTGAGGTCACCGTTGTGGGCGAAGATCCAGTGCCGGCCCCAGAGTTCGCGCTGGAACGGGTGGCAGTTCTGCAGCGACACGACGCCTTGGGTGGCCTTGCGGATATGGGCGATGACGTTGCGCGACTTGATCGGGTAGTTGCGGATCATTTCGGCCAGCGGCGACCGGCAGGAAGCCTGCTCGTCGATGAACAAGCGGCAGCCGCGGTCCTCGAAAAAGGCGATACCCCATCCGTCGGCGTGTTCGCCGGTCATCCCGCCCCGCCGGCAGAACCCCTCGAAAGAGAAAGTGATCGCCGCCGGCTTGTTGCAGTTCATCCCCAACAATTGGCACATCTTGTTGTTGCTCGCCCTTCAACTCAGGAAAGTCGTGTCTCCATATTCGGGCCGGCGCCTGTTCGCCAACCACGGTGCGCGCCTGTGTGCGACCGCGCACAAAGGCGTCATTGTGTTCCCATGCGGGGCGCACCGGGTGGTACGCCCCGCATCCGATTCAAAAATTCACTACTGCTGGAAAACGCTCACTCCGGCGAGAACTGCTGCGCGAAGGTGAATTCGTCCACGCGCGCCTTGTAGCGCACGCCCTTCTTCATCGCCCACGTCGCGTATTGGTGATGCAACGGAATCAGCGCGTAATCCTTGAGCGCCACATCCGCCGCCTGTCGTGCGATCTCCGCACGCTTCTTGTCATCCACCGAAGCCAGCGACGCTGCGATCAACTGATCGAGCTTGGGATTGCTGTATTTGCCCCAGTTCCACGTCCCCCATCCGGTGTCCGGGTTGGGCGTGCCCAGCAGCGAACGCAACGCAAAATCGCCCGCCAGCGACCCCCATCCCAGCAGCGACATGCTGTATTCCGACGCACGCGCCTTACCGAAGTACGTTGCCAGCGGCAGTGTTTCGACCTTGGCCTGGATGCCGATGCGCGTCAGCAGTTGCGCCGTGGTCTGCACGATTTGCTCGTCGTTGATGTAACGATTGTTGGGGCCATGCAGCGTGATGGCGAATCCGTCCGGATAGCCGGCGTCAGCCAGCAGCTTTTTGGCACCCGCCACGTCGTAGGCCTCGACCTTGAGCTTATCGTCGTGTCCAAGGATGCCCGGCGCAACGATGTTGGAAGCTGGCGTGGCCAGTCCTTCCATGGTGCGTTCAACCAGTGCCTGACGGTTGATGCCCTTGGAAATGGCCTGACGGACCCGCACGTCCTTGAGCGGATTCTTCGCCAACGGCTTGCCCGCCTTGTCGGTGACGTAGGGCGAATTGTCGCGGAACTGGTCCAGGTGCCAGAAAATCGTGCGCCACGAAGCGCGCTGCTCCAGATGAACCTTGGCGTTACCTTTCAGGCGCGCGATATCGGCGGTCGGCACATTTTCGATGGCATCCACGTCGCCAGCCAGCAGCGCGGCGGTGCGCGCGGCATCATTGGTGAGGATGCGGAACGTCACGCGTTCCCAGGCCGGCTTGGGGCCCCAGTAGCTGTCGTTGCGCGCCAGTTCGATCGATTCGCCACGCTTGAAGCTGACGAACTTGAACGGGCCGGTGCCGATCATCGCCTTGCCGCTGTTGAAGTCGTCCGTGCTGGCTTTTTCGGCTGCTTTCTTCGACACGATGAAAATGGTGTTGATATCCAGCGGCAGCGGGCCATAAGGCGTGGCCGTCTTCAGCCGCACTGTGTACGGGTCGACGATCTGCTTGGAGACGATCTGTTTGGTATAGCTCGTGAAGGGCCCCGGACTATTGGTGAGCGTGGCCGGACGATCGAGCGAGAAGACCACGTCTTCGGCGGTGAAGTTGCTGCCGTCATGGAACTTGACGCCCTGGCGCAGTTTGAATTCCCACGTCGTGGCATCGATGGGCTTCCATGAGGTCGCCAGCCCCGGCTCGTAATGCCCGTCGGCGTCGATGTGCACCAGCGCGTCGAACACGTGTTGCGAGAAAGCGATGTTGGGCGCGATGTTCACAAAATGCGGGTCGAGTGAAGAGACATCCGCCCCGAGACCGATTTTCAGGTCGGCCGCCGTGGCCGTACCCGCCGACAACACCAGACCGCTGAATGCAGCGGCCGCCATGATGCGAATCCTGCGCAACCAGAACGCCATGCAAGCTCCCTTTCGTAGCAATAGTGGGCATGCGGTGAATTTGCCGCATTGCACATAGATGACGGAAATATAGCCTGCATAAGGCGCGCTCGATAGAACCGACAGCTCTTTGGTTATGCGCGGCACCCTGTCACGCGGGGCTTTTGCACGAATACGGTATGATTGGCCGCTCTTGCCCGCTCGACGGGCGCACGTTCGACTCATCCATGGAAATCCTGCTGCTGATTGGCCTTATCCTGATCAACGGCCTTTTTGCAATGTCCGAAATCGCGCTCGTTGCAGCGCGGCGCGGGCGCCTCATGAAACTCGCATCCGACGGCGACACGGCCGCCGCCGTCGCGCTCAAGATCGGCCAGGACCCAACCGGATTCCTGTCCACGATCCAGATCGGCATTACCTCCATCGGCATCCTCAACGGTATCGTCGGCGAATCCGTGCTGGCCGAACCGCTGGCCAACTGGCTGCGCGAACTCGGCATGGCCGACCGGGGTGCACGCATCCTCGGCACCACGCTGGTGGTCGTTGTGGTGACTTATCTATCCATCGTGATCGGTGAGCTGGTGCCCAAGCGCCTGGGGCAGATCGCGCCAGAGAACATCGCTCGGCTGGTGGCGCGCCCCATGCAGGTGCTCGCGCAGATCGCGCGCCCCTTCGTGCTGTTGCTGTCCGGCTCGACCCATGCGCTGCTGCGCATCATGGGCGTGCGCCAGAACACCAATACCGGCGTAACCGAAGAAGAGATCCATGCGCTGATCGAAGAAGGCTCCGAAACCGGCGCGATCGAACATCACCAGCACGAGATGCTGCGCAACGTGTTCCGCCTGGATGACCGCCAGCTCGGCTCGCTGATGATTCCGCGCTCCGACATGGTGGTGCTGGACGTATCCCACCCAGTGGAAGAAAACCTGCGTCTGCTGTCCGAGTCGGAACACTCGCGCTTCCCCGTCTGCCGTGGCGGCCTGGACAACCTGCTGGGCGTGGTGCATGCCAAACAGATCCTGGCGCAGACGCTGCGCGGCGAGCGCCCCGATCTGTCGCGCAACCTGTCGCCGTGCGTGTTCGTGCCCGAAACGCTGACGGGCATGGAGCTGCTGGAGAACTTCCGCATCAACAACATCCAGATGGCTTTCGTCATCGACGAATACGGCGAGATCGAAGGCCTCGTCACGTTGCAGGATCTGCTCGAAGCGGTAACGGGCGAATTCACGCCGCGCGACGTCGACGACGCTTGGGCCGTACAGCGCGAAGACGGTTCATGGCTGCTCGATGGGCTGATCCCCGTGCCTGAACTCAAGGACCGGCTGGAACTGAGGGACGTGCCGGAAGAAGAGCGCAATCGCTATCACACCTTGTCCGGCATGCTGATGCTGCTGCTCGGCCGCGTGCCGCGCACGGGCGACAGCGTCGTGTGGGGCGACTGGAAGTTTGAAGTCGTCAACATGGACGCCAAGCGCATCGACAAGGTATTGGCGATGCACATAACGCCGCCCGAGGCGCCTCACACTCTGCTCGATTCCGACGAATAACGCCGGACAACACGCGGCGCCCAGCGAGCGCCGCGCCCTCTCCTTCAGCCAACCCAGCGCGCGAACCACTCACGCAAGCGACGCCAGCCGTCCTGCGCCGATGTCGCGTGATAGGTCGGCCGATAGTCCGCGTAGAACGCGTGGCCCGCTCCGGGGTAAACGATGATTTCGGACGGGCTACCCCCAGTCACCAGGTTCTGCTGCATCTCAGTAACGGTGTCCAGCGGAATGGCAGCATCCTCGGCGCCGTAGAGGCCCAGCACCGGAATCTGTATGCCGATGGCAACGTCCAGCGGCTGACGCGTCAACATGGCGTTGATCGGGCCGACCAGCTTGCCGTACCACGCCACCGCAGCCTTCAGACGCGGCTGGCGCGCTGCGTACAACCATGCGATGCGCCCACCCCAGCAAAACCCGGTCAGCGCCAGGCGCGACTCATCGCCACCGTTGGCAACCGCCCAGTCGAGCGTTGCATCCAGATCGTCGAACACTTGCTCGTCGGGCACGCGCGAGATGATCTTCTCGCGTAGCTCTTCGATTGAAGCGACCGCGCTCGGGTCGCCCTGCCGGAAGTACAGCTCAGGCGCCACGGCCATGTAGCCCACGTGCGCCAGACGCCGCGCCACGTCGCGGATGTGTTCGTGCACGCCGAAGATTTCCTGCACCACGATCACTACCGGATGCGGTCCCGCCCCTTGCGGCGCAGCCACGTAGGCCGGCAGACGGTCGCCCTTTGAATCGATGGTGACATCGCGGCACGCAAGCCCGGTGTCGTCGGTGTGGATCGTGGTTGCCTGCGGCGGCGTCGCCGCGGCAAAGCCCTTGTTCTGTTCAGGGGTCATAGGGTGCTCTCGGTGTTGTAGGAGGTGGCCGCCGCACCGCTCGCGGCCGTCCGGCATCATAGCGCTGGCACCAGAGGGCGGGCAAAGCTGCACAGCCCACACGGTCGAACAGGGCTAAGATCGTACGATCCCTCATACACACGGCCGCCATGATCTCGCACACCGAACTGCTCTTGCGCCTTGCACTCGCCGCCGGGCTGGGGGCGCTTATCGGCATCGACCGCGAACGCCTTGCGTGGGCCGCCGGCCTGCGTACCCACATGCTGGTGGCAACGGGCTCGGCCCTGTTCATGCTGGTATCCGCCTACGGCTTTGCCGACGCCCTGCATCAGTCAGGCGACGTGCATCTGGACGTCTCGCGCGTCGCCTCGCAAGTCGTGAGCGGCATCGGTTTTCTGGGTGCGGGCACCATCATGCTGCGCCGTCAGATCGTGCACGGCCTGACCACGGCAGCAAGCCTGTGGAGCGTGGCGGCGGTCGGCCTGGCGGCGGGCGGCGGCATGTACGTGGCCTCGGTCGGCGCGACGGTGCTCATTCTCGTCATCCTCGTGCTGATCAAGCCACTGGAAGCCCGCATGCGCGGCAATCGCCACGATCAGACGCTGACCATCAACTTTGCGCGAGGCAGTCTCACCACCGAACAGGTGCAGACGATGCTCGACGACAGCAACCTCAAGCAGCGCGGCATGACCTTGAAGAGCGATCCGCGCGGCGACGAAGAAGAACTGCGTATTGCCCTGACCCACTGCGAGGACCGTGACGCCGCACGAGTCGTAGACGCCCTGCGGGCGCTCCAGGGCGTACGGCAGGTTGCGCTGGACGAGCGCAGCAACTGAACACAGTCCGCATCGTGCGAGCGGACTATCGGTGCCGCTACGGCCTGATCCAGCGCGCGATGATGTCTTTCATCACCGACAGATGTTCCTTCAGTTCCTTGGGTGAGGTGGTATTGCAGGCGTAGGTCACCGACAGCGAATGCCGGTTGATGAGGTAGAAAAAGCCCAGCGCGGCAATGCAGATGTTGATGCGCTTGGGCTCGATATCTGCGCGCACGGTGCCCTCTTCAATGCCTCGGCGCACCAGTTCTGCCATGCAACGGTGGTGATGGGTATTGATGTCGCCGATGTTGGGCGACTGCTTGAGGTGGCGTGCTTCGAGCAGGTTTTCGTTGCTCAGCAGGCGGATGAATTCGGGGTGCTTGAGGTAATAGCGCCAGGTGAACTCCACCAGTTCAAGGATCGCTTCGTCAGCCGACAAGTGGTCGAGCTTGAGCCGTGATTCGTGCAGACGAAAGTCCTTGAACACCGCTTCGAGCACTGTGGCGAACAACTCGTCCTTGTTGCCGAAGTAGTGATAGAGCATCAGTTTGTTGACGTCCGCCAGTTCGGCGATGGCATCCACCCGCGCACCGTCGAAGCCCTTGGCGGCAAATTCGGTCTGCGCTGCCTGCATGATCTTTTGCTTGGTCGCTGCTGCGTCGCGCTTGCGCGGCGGCTTCTTATCGTCCATTGGTATTCGCTCGAGATCAGATGACGCACACCATCGTGCGCACGACCACTGCGGTTCGTACATGCCGCATGGCGCTCATGGACCCGGCATAAACGCCAGCCCTGGCCCGGCACTTTAGAGGGAGCGACGGCGAACGGCAAGCCGCGTTCGTGTCTTCTCCGGTGTCTTGACCACCATCAATCGACTCCCGATTCGCTTTTGACACGCGGGCGAGCCTTGGCCTCTAATCAACCAACCGGTTAGTTATTACACGACCGCACGGAATTTCTGTCCGACGCAACCCAGGAGCCCATATGTCGGCGTTTTATCTCACCCCCGGCGACACGGTCAGCTTCTCCAAGACCGTAAGCGAAAGCGACGTCTACCTCTTTGCCGGCATTACCGGCGACCTGCATCCGAACCACATCGACGAGCACTTCATGGCCGGCACGCCCTACGGCAAACGCATCGCCCATGGCGCGCTACTGGTCGGCTACATGTCCAACACCTCCACGCGCATCGTCGAAAAAGCTGTCGATCTTGGCCTGAATGAAACGCCCGTCTCGCTGGGCTACGACCGCGTGCGCTTTCTCAAGGCGGTGTGCATCGGCGACACCATCACCGTGCGCTACACCGTCGTCGAAATCGACCCCGAAAAGCGCCGCAGCCGCGCCCGCATTGTCATCACCAACCAGCATGACGATGAGGTGACGGTGGCCGAGCACATCCTCAAGTGGGTCGCCAAGACGGCCTGATGGTGTTCGCCGAGCATCCATGAGCACCTGTCCTCCACGTTGCCCGCCATGTCCAGCACTGCCATCAACGCAAGGCAATCGCGACACCAGGGCAACAGACAACACGTCAGCCGAAACACGATCCGCGCTACCCACGCGCGGCCATCACCGCAGCAAATCCGATCAGGCGCATCGAAAGAAAGCGCCCGCAACCAGCGGGAGGTACACGCCTCCCACTTTTCTGTCCTTTTCCATTCCTGTGGACCCACACACCATGACTACTTTCTCGACCAAGCCTGTTGCCGTCGTCACCGGCTCCGCGCGCGGTATCGGCAAGGGTTGCGCCGTGCGCCTTGCGCAGTCCGGCTACAACATCCTGATCAACGATCTGCCGACCGACGTCAACCGCGCCGCACTCGAAGCCACCGCCGACGAACTGCGCGCGCTGGGCGCAGATGTCGCCATCCACGCCTGCGACGTTGCCGACCTTGCCACCCACGAAGCGTTGGTTGCAGCCGCGCTCCATCGTTGGGGACGTATCGATTGTTGGGTCAACAACGCGGGCGTCACCGTCAAGCAGCGCGGCGACATGCTCGACGCGACGCCGGAGAGCTTCGACTTCTGTATCGACGTCAACACCAAGGCAGTGTTCTTCCTGTGCCAGCGCGTTGCGCGCCACATGATCGAACAGGGGCAGATCGGCGCACAGCACCGCAGCATCGTGAACATCACCTCGTGCAACGTCGAAGCGCTGGCGATCACGCGCGCCGAGTATTGCATCTCGAAAACGGCCTCCAGCATGACCACCAAGCTGTTCGCGCTGCGTCTGGCCGAACATGACATCGGCGTGTATGAAATTCGTCCGGGCATCATCGAAACCGACATGACCAAACCGGTCAAGGCACGTTACGACAAGCTGATCGCCGAAGGCATCGTGCCGATGAAGCGCTGGGGCTACCCGGCCGACATCGCCTCCACCGTCAACGCCATGGCGCAAGGCCAGCTTTGCTACACCGTCGGTCAGGCAGTGACCATTGGCGGCGGCCTGACCCTGCCCCACTTCTAGGAGCGGCGCATGCGCGATCTCGCCTCTACGCCCGGTTGCCTTTCCATCAATACGGCGACCTTCGGGCATCGCATCGATATCGATGCCGTCATCGATCTGTGCCAGCAGCGCGGCATCGGCGGCATCGCGCCGTGGCGCCGCGACCTGGCCGGTCACGATGTTGCCCGTGTGGCCGCACGCCTGCGAGCGGCCAACCTCAAGGTGACCGGCTATTGCCGCTCCACCTACTTCACCCACGCAACGGACGCCGGGCGCCGCGCCGCGCTGGAAGACAACCTGCGCGCCGTCAACGACGCGGCCGAGTTGGGCGCAGCCTGCTTCGTGCTGGTCGTCGGCGGTTTGCCCGAGGGCAGCCGCGATCTGGCCGGAGCGCGCGATCAGGTCAAGGCCGGCGTCGCCGCTCTGCTCGAACACGCCCGCGAGGTCGGCGTACCCCTGGCACTCGAACCCCTGCACCCGATGACCGCCGCTGACCGCTCGTGCCTGTCCACGTTGGGACAGGCGCTGGACTGGTGCGACGAAATCGATCCGCGCGGCCAGGGGCTGGGCGTGGCGGTGGATGTGTACCACGTGTGGTGGGACCCGGCATTGCAGGCTCAGATCGCGCGCGCCATGCAGGGCCATCGCGTGCTGGGTTATCACGTCTCCGACTGGCTGGTACCCACCACTGACCTCGTGCTCGACCGCGGCATGATGGGTGACGGCGTCATCGACCTCAAACGCATTCGCGGCTGGCTGGAAGAAGCCGGCTACGACGGCGCAGTGGAAGTCGAGATCTTCTCCGCCGCCAACTGGTGGCAACGCCCCGCCAACGAAGTGCTCGACACCTGCATCGAGCGCCTGCGCACCGTCTGTTGAAAGGAACCCCGCGCATGAGCAACGAGATCATCGTCACGCGCCACGCCGCGCACGTCGACATCCTCCTGAACCGCCCGGACAAGGGTAACGCCATCGACATGCCGATGCTGCGTCTGCTGGATGAAGCGGCACGCGGGCTCGAACCTGACAAAGATATCCGCGCCGTAGTCCTGCGCGGTGCGGGCGAACGCTTTTTCTGCACGGGCGGCGACATCGCCGCATGGGGTGCGCTCACGCCCTGCGACATGGGCCGCGAGTGGATCGGCTACGGCATCGATGTCTTCAAGCGCATCGCCGCCCTGCCGCAACCGGTCATCGCGCTGCTCAACGGGCACACCCTCGGTGGAGGGCTGGAACTGGCCATGGCGGCCGATCTGCGCGTGGCAGTACGTCGCGCCAAGCTGGGCACGCCGGAAGTCACGCTCGGCATGATCCCCGGTTGGGGCGGCGTACGCCGGTTGGCCGAACTCATCGGGCCGACACGCGCGGCACATCTGACGCTGCTAGGCAAACCCATCACCGCCGAACAGGCCCTCGAATGGGGCTTGGTCACGGCACTGGCCGACGACGAAGCCGCCCTGCAAGCGCAGTGCACCGCATGGCTCGACGCGCTGTGTGCCAACGGGCCGATCGCCATGGCGCTGGTCAAGCAACTGATGGCGGACGTACACGCCGACGCCGCTGCCGAGCACGGCTGGGCGGTGGCGCAATCGTCGGCCAGCGAGGACTGCCGCGAAGGCGTTGCCGCCTTCCTCGCCAAGCGGCCACCGGTCTACCGCAATCGCTAAAGGACAGGGCCCACGCGGCCCTGTCCGTCTAACGCACAACACACAGAATCCATCAAACACACACCATGGCACACACCACGTTTACGTCCGCCGAAGCGGCCGCCGCATCGATACCCGATGGCGCCACCGTTGCCATTGCCGGCAACGGCGCCGGCATGATTTCGGGCGAAGCCATCTTTGCCGCCATCGAGCAGCGTTTTCTTGAAACCGGCCATCCTCGCGACCTCACACTGGTTCACTCGCTGGGGCTCGGCGACCGCGCCGAACGCGGCACCAATCGTTTCGCGCATGAAGGGCTGGTACGCAAAGTGATCGCCGCACACTTCACGTGGTCGCCGCGCATGCAACAACTGATCCGCGACGAGAAGATCGAGGCCTACTGCCTGCCCGGCGGCGTCATCCAGCATCTGCTGCGCGAAATCGGCGCAGGCCGCCCCGGCCTGTTCACGCACTCTGGGTTGGGCACCTTCGTCGATCCGCGTCAGGACGGCGGCCGCTGCAACGCGCGCAGCACCGACAGCGTGGTCGAGTTAATGCAGATCGATGGCAACGAAATCCTGCGCTACAAGCCGTTCAAGGTAAACGTCGCCATCATCGGCTGCACCTACGCCGACGCGCGCGGCAACCTCAGCCCGGAAGAAGAAGCCGTCGACCTGGACATCCACAGCATGGCGCTGGCCGCCCATAACAGTGGAGGTCGCGTGCTGGCCGTGGTGCGTCAGGTGGTTGAAAACGGTGCGTTGCAACCGCGTAGCGTACGTGTGCCCGGCATCATGGTCAACGCCGTGGTGGTCGACGCGGACAAACAGCAGTTCTATGGCCTGCCCTACGACCCGACGGTCAGCGGCCAGCGCCGCGCACACCTCGGCGCGCTCAAGGCGGATATTCCGGCGCGGCTCGAACGCCGCATCGTCGCCCGCCGCGCCGCCATGGAGTTGTGCCCCGGCGCTTCGCTCAACTTCGGCTTCGGCATTCCCGGCGGCATTTTCGGCGTGATGGCCGAACAAGGCTGCTCAGATCAGATGTGGACCAGCGTCGAACAAGGCGTGCACAACGGCCGCATGCTCGACGACCATCTCTTCGGCGCGGCACGCAACGCTGACGTCATCCTTCCATCCATTGAGCAGTTCGACTACTACAGCGGTGGTGGCATCGACGTGGCGTTCCTCGGCATGGGTGAGGCCGACGCCGAAGGCAATGTGAACGTCTCCCACCTGGGCGGCAATCTGATCGGCCCTGGCGGCTTCGTCGAGATCGCGCAGAACGCCAAGAAGGTCGTGTTCTGCGGCACGTTCGATGCGCAGAGCAGCAAGCTCGCTTTTGAAGACGGCCGTCTGGTTGTGCAGCAGCGCGGCGCGGTCCATAAATTCGTGCAACGCGTCGAGCGCATCACGTTCGCCGGCAGATTCGCGCGCCAAAGCGGTCAAGAAGTGCTCTACGTGACCGAGCGTGCCGTCTTCCGACTGACCGAAGCGGGCCTGAAGATCATCGAGATCGCGCCCGGCATCGACATCGAACGCGACATTCTGCCCTGCATGGACTTCCGCCCGGTGTGGGACAACCCGGCGCAGATGCCAGCCGCATCGTTTCTGTGAGAGGTCTTGCCATGAACGACACGCAAGCCCTGCTCGATGCACTGACCGATGTAAACATGCCCCCTGCCCCCGCCAGCCCAGTGCCGCACGGCACGCTGGAGGTGGCCGGCGTGCGGATTCCCCGCTATCGCTGCGCAGCCGTAGTGCTGGGCAGCGGTGCTGCGGGCCTGCGCGCTGCTGTCGAACTGGCACGCCGCAAGGTCAATGTCATGGTCGCCACGCAAACGTTGTACTGGGGCACCTCCGCCTGCTCTGGTTCGGACAAACAAACCCTGCACACTGCGTCAACCTGCGGCAACGGCGACAGCTTCTTGAAAGTTGCCGAAGCGCTCGGTGCGGGCGGAGCCATGGATGCGGACACCGCCTATGTCGAATCGGTGGGCTCCATCGAAGCGATGGCCGGCCTGCAATACATGGGGCTGCCCTTGCCACAGGACCGCTTCGGCGCTGTGCTGCGTTACCAGACCGATCACGACGAGGCGGGTCGCGCCACCAGTTGCGGGCCGCGCACATCCCGGCTGATGGTCAAGGTGTTGGCCCAAGAAGCGCTGCGCCTGGGCGTACCCATCGTCAACCGCAGCACGGCGGTACGCATCCTGACCACCGGCGAAGGCGCTGACCGCCGCTGTTGCGGCCTGCTGGCACTCAACACCGACAAGCGCACGCCGGACAACCCCTTGGGCTTCGAGCTGTACGAATGTAGCGCCCTCGTACTGGCTGCGGGTGGCCCGGGCGAGCTGTTCCGTGACAGCGTCTACCCGGTGCACTGTTTCGGCTCGCTGGGGCTGGCGTTGGAAGCCGGTATCGACACCGTCAACCTCACCGAGCATCAGTTCGGCATCGGCACCAGTCGCGACGGCTTTCCGTGGAACCTGTCCGGCACCTACATGCAGGCGATGCCGTACATCTATTCAGAAGATGCACAGGGGAAGGAATACAACTTTCTCGCCGATTACTACCGCAGCACGCGAGAACTCGTATCGAACATCTTCCGCAAAGGCTACCAGTGGCCTTTTCACGCCACGCGCATGCAGGGCTTCGGATCAAGTCTGATCGATCTGGCGATCTTCATCGAAACGCGGCGCGGCCGAACGGTGTACATGGACTTCAACCGCAACCCGGTAGCCGTGCCGGGGAGCGAACCGTTCTCGCTCTCTCGCTTAGACGACGACGTGGCGGCCTACCTGCGCAACAACGACGCGGTGCTCACGCGCCCCATCGATCGGCTTGCACGGATGAATCCGCTGTCCATCGAACTGTATCTCCGATACAAGCACGACCTGCGCTGCGAGCCACTGCCCTTCCGCGTCAATCACCAACACATGAACGGTGGGGTGGCCGTCAACACCTGGGGCCACAGCAGCTTGCCCGGTTGCTACGCCATTGGCGAAGCCGCAGGCACGCATGGCGTCACCCGCCCCGGTGGCGCCGCGCTCAATGCCGGTCAGGTCTTCGGCATTCGCTGCGCCACGCATATCCACGCTCAGGCACACACGGGTCCCCACGATCTGCCCGCCGCACTGATCGAATCGGAGATCGACTGGCTCACTCGTAACCACGGCAATGCTAATGGGCTGACGGTGGCGGACATCCGCGCCGAAGTGCAGGCACGCATGAGCGACAAGGCCGGCTTCATCTGCCAGACGCAAGAGGTGCCGGAAGCCTGCGCGTGCGCCGAGGAACTCAATCGCACCATCGCTGAGCGCGGCATCCGTTTCGACCAAGCGCCGCAGGCGGTCAACGCAGTGCTATGGCGACAGATGGCGGTCGCGTCCGAGGCGATCCTGCATGCGCTGCGACACTACGTCGAACAAGGCGGCGGCAGTCGCGGCGCGCGTGCACTCTGCGCTCCGAATGCGCCGCACGCGCCGGAGACCCGCCACGGCGCCCTCGACGACTTCCGCTGCATCGGCGAACGCACACACGACAGGCAAGTGCAAATACACGTGCGCCGTGTCGCGGATCGTATCGAAATCAGCGAACGCCCTCCGCGCGCAGCCGACGGTACGACGGGTGTGTACTTCGAGAAAAACTGGATGCCCTATCTGAAAGGGGACATCTATCGCGCCTGAAAGACACCTCCCCTAGCGCCCGGCCCTTGGTTCCCCCGAGGGCGTTCTTTCTGCGAGACATACATCCGACGTCGATGTAGCAGTCGCCCTCCGCAATGTCGTTGCGGTCGGGCGGCGCCGACGGCTGGATGCGAGCCAGATCACCAGCTTTCGTTTCACCGCCACAGTCACCGCATTGCGACAGTCGTGGCGTATTCAATCACCCACTCATGGAGGTCTGAGAAAACCATGCAACGTGCAATGAAGACTGTCACCACCGCGCTGGCGGGCATCAATATCGTGATGCTCGCCATTCTCGTGTGTTGCGTCGTGTGGCAGGTCACAGCGCGCTTCATCCTGAAAAGCCCCAGCATCGTCACTGACGAGTTGGCGCGCCTGCTGTTCATCTGTCTGGGCCTGCTCGGCGGCGCCTACACCGCCGGGCAGAACCGACATCTGGCCATCGACCTGCTACCGATGATGCTCAAGGGCAACGCCGGGCGCTATCTCGGCATATTCATCCAGCTTTTTGTGATCGCCTTCGCGCTGATCATCATGGCCTACGGCGGCGGACGCCTGGCGCTGGACACCCTGCATTCGGGCCAGACATCGCCCGCGCTGGGCTGGAACATGGGTTACGTGTACCTGTGCATTCCCGTCAGCGGCGTGCTCATCGCGCTCTACTCAGTCGCCGCGATCCTCGAACACCTTGGCGCGCGTACGCCGCCACAAGCCGCGTGACCAGCGGCTCACCATAACAAACCGGAGACACCTTCATGGATTGGTTACCCATCGTTGTTCTATTCGCGTCATTTTTCGGCATGCTCGCCATTGGCGTGCCGATCGTATATGCCATTGGGCTATCGACACTAGCCTCGGTTGCCACGCAACTGCCGTTTCTCGCCGCGCTGTCGGTCGTTTCGCAAAAGCTCGCCTCGGGGCTGGATAGCTTCACGCTGCTGGCGATTCCGTTCTTCATCCTGTCCGGCAACATCATGAATCACGGTGGCATTGCGCGTCGGTTGATCGGGCTTGCCAAGGTGCTGGGCGGCCGCCTGCCGGGCTCACTGGCCCACTGCAACATCCTCGCCAACATGCTCTTCGGTGCCATATCCGGTTCGGCCGTGGCGTCCGCCGCTGCCATGGGCGGCGTGATGCATCCGCAACAAACCAAGGAAGGTTACGACCCGGCCTTCGCCACGGCCGTGAACATCTCGTCGGCGCCCACAGGTCTGCTGATTCCGCCAAGCAACACGCTGATCGTGTATTCGCTGGTCAGTGGCGGCACATCAATTGCAGCCCTGTTCCTGGCTGGCTACGTGCCGGGCATTCTGCTCGGACTCGCGCTGATGGTCGTGGTGACCATCATGGCCGCCCGTCGCGGCTATCCGCGTCCGCCGCGCCCCTCGTTCGGCGAAGTCGCCCGTGCCATATGGGATTCTGGCCCCAGCGTGTTCCTCATTGTCATCATCATGGGCGGCATCCTGGGGGGTATTTTCACGCCCACTGAGGCTTCCGCCGTGGCGGTGGTCTACACCCTGCTGCTGGCCCTGGTGATCTACCGCGAGATCGGCGTGCGCGATCTGCCCGCGATTCTGCTCGAATCAGTCGTGACAACCGCCATCGTGCTGCTGCTCATCGGCGCTTCGATGGGTATGTCGTGGGCAATGTCCAATGCGGATGTGCCCTTCCTGATTCTCGATATGCTGCAATCGATATCGGACAACCCGATCGTCATCCTTTTGATCATCAACATTCTGCTGCTGATCATCGGGACCTTCATGGACATGACGCCAGCGGTGCTGATATTCACCCCGATCTTCCTCCCGGTGGTCACGGAATTCGGCATGGACCCGATCCATTTCGGCATCGTCATGGTGCTGAACATGTGTATCGGTATCTGCACGCCACCGGTGGGTAGTGTGTTGTTCGTCGGCTGCAGCGTGTCGAAGCTGCCGATCAATCGCGTGATCAAGCCCATGCTGCCCTTCTACGCCGTCATGGTGCTGGTGCTGGCGCTGGTGACGTACATTCCGCAGATCAGCATGACCGTGCCGCGCTATCTCGGGTACTGAGTTGACCGCTCGTAACGGGGTCGATGCAAAAGGGGACGGGCCAATGCCCGTCTTCTTTTTTTGCCCACAGCATGCTGCGAGCTACCGGCCAGTGAAACGTGAGAACACCTCCGTCGCCCGCAATAGGTCATGAACTGGCAACCGCGTTGTCGCCGTCGCCCGCATAACGAAACCTGAGCGCATCACCACAGAACCACTTGGCAATCTACTGACAACGCTGGGCGGGCGCAGCGTCCTGTCGACGAGCGCACACAAAAAAGGGAAGCGCCAGGCGCTTCCCCTTGTCATTGTCGAACGTGAGTTTCGCCTATTTTTCGCCGCCGCGAATCTGACGCACGGCTGGCGCCAGCGCGGGATTCTGCTTTTCGAAGGTGTCGTACATCGGCTGCACCTTCTGCATGAACGGCCCCTTCTCGACCTTGTGGACCTTCACGCCCATCTTGTCGAGCTTGGCGAACTCCTGCTTCTCTTGTTCGGACCACAGTGTCTTCATGAATTCCATCGAATCGCGTGCCGCCTTGAGCACGGCTTCCTTGCTCGCCGGCTTGAGTCCGTCGAAGGCCTGGTTGCTCATCAGCAGCACGTCGGGGACCATGGTGTGCTCGTCCAGGCTGAAATGCTTGGCGACTTCACCGTGGCGCATGGTGGTCAGCGCCATCACGCTGTTCTCAGCCATGTTGACCACGCCTTGCTGGAGCGCCGTATACAGCTCGCCGTAATCGAGCGGCGTGGGGTTGCCGCCCATCACTTTGATCATTTCCACCGCGCTCGGGCTTGGCTGCACGCGCACCTTCATGCCCTTGAGATCGTCAGGCGTGAGCACCGGCTTGTTGCCGTAGAAGCTGCGTGCGCCGCCATCGTAGAAGGTCAGGCCGAAATAGCCCTTGGCTTTCGTGGACGCCAGGATGCTCTTGCCGACGTCGCCCTGCATGGTGGCGTAATACGCGTCGCGATCGCGGAACAGGTACGGCAGGCTGAAGACTTTGTACGAATCTTCGAAGGCTTCCATTTCGGCGGCATTGGTCTTGACCATCTGCACCGCGCCGGAACGCATCAGTTCCATCGTTTCGCGCTGCGTGCCCAGGGTGCCGTTCGGGTAGATGCGCACGACTACGTCGCCCTTGGAATACTCCTTGGCCTTCTCGGCGAAGTGTTCCATGGCCTTGTGGACCGGGTGTGTTTTGTCCTGGTTGTGACTGAGTTTGAACGTGGCGGCGTAAGCGCCTCCGACGGATGCGGCAAATAGACCGAGAGCGGCCACCATGACGCGAAGTTTCATAGCTCCTCCTTCTTTGGACTCGATTGCGATGTGTGTCGGCATGGGATCACCAACGACCGGGCCATCGTAAACTAGCCAGTTAGTTAGAACGAGGAGACAGACACCTTGATACCGGCGTCACTTGCCACAACTCAAGCGCAGACGGCCTTGTCGCCGTTGCCTGATAGCCAAGGTAATGAACACAGCGGAATGAGTGAGACAGGCCCGACCCGCACGCATGCGGATCGGTGCAACCGACGGTGGAAAAACTAGACACCTGAAAGCAGCGGCAGCGCCCGACCGGGCACTGACTGGACAAGCAGATTGGCTGTCAGCGCCCCGCGATCAGCGAAGCGCGCGCCACCTCACCACGCAAAAACCAGATCGCGAGCCTGATGCACGGGTTCCTCGACGAGCCCTTCCGACGGCAGTTGGCTGAACTCACGCAGGATGTCTTCCTTGATGCGATCCAGCGCCGCGCTGTAGCGTGTGCGCGGATGCGGCACGTCCACCGGCACGATGCGCTTGATGCGCCCTGGACGCGGTTCCATGATCACCACGCGATCGCCGAGGAACACAGCTTCATCCACGTCGTGCGTGACAAGGATCATCGTGATGCCTTCCGAACGCCAGATGCGCTGAAGTTCTTGCTGAAGATTCGCACGGGTCAGCGCATCGAGCGCGCCGAGCGGTTCGTCCAGCAACAGGATCTTGGGCCGATTGACCAGCCCGCGCGCAATGGCTACCCGCTGCGACATGCCACCGGAAAGCTGATGCGGATAAGCCTGTGCAAAAGCCTCGAGCCCGACAAGGTGCAGATGCTCGTCGATGGCTTTTTTCTTCTGCGCGGCGCTGAGCGTGGAATTCTCCAAGGCCACGGCGACGTTCTGTTCCACCGTCAGCCACGGGAACAAGCGATGCTCCTGAAAGACGATGCCGCGCTCCAGACTGGTGCCGCGTACGCGTTCACCGTCGACGAGGATGTCGCCCTGGTAATCGTCCTCCAGCCCGATGACCAGTCTCAACAGCGTCGATTTGCCGCAGCCGCTGGTGCCAACGATGCTGACGAACTCACCGGGCCGGATGTCGAGATTGATGCCATCGAGGACCTGGAGCGTCTGCCCCTTGACCTCGTACTGCTTGCGAACGTTGCGGAAACTGAGCGTTCCCTGCTGAGTTGCGACTTCGCTCATCGGCTCTCCATGGGGTGTTTTGTTCTGGAATGCGATGAGCTTAGGGCGCACGCGGGCGCAGCCTAAACAAGAAATCTTCAGGAGCTTTGCAGGGTCGCCGAAATAACGGCGCGAGCCTCAATCCAGCATGGCGAGCACTCGGCGCATGGCGCCGTCGACGCTCTCACTCGCCGAGTCGTAGCGCAAGCGCGGCGCGTCGGGGATCTCATAGGGGTCAGAAACACCCGTCATATGCGGCACATGCCCCGCCTTGGCCCGCGCATAGAGCCCCTTGGGATCGCGCATCGCACAGGTTTCCAGGCTCGCACTCAGGTGGATTTCGTAGAAACGCTCGCGCCCGATGCCATTGCGCGCCCACTCGCGCTGCGTGCGCAAGGGCGACACCAAAGCCACCAATACAGTCACGCCCGAATTGTTGGCAAGCCGCGCCACTTCCGCCACGCGTCGCACGTTTTCGTCGCGGTCGACCTTGGTAAAACTCAGGTCGCGGCACAGCCCGCTGCGCACTTCGTCGCCATCGAGCAGCAGCACCGCTTGACCACGCAAACGCATGGCCTGCATCAATGCGCGCGCGAGGGTCGTCTTGCCTGAGCCGGGCAAGCCGGTGAGCCATACGGTGACGGCGGGGAATTCATTCATGAGCGGTACGGCGCCTGCGGATACGACAAAGCCCGGCATCGTAACGCGCCCAACGTCATGGCGGCATGCAACACGCGGTTGTCATGGTCACGATTGGTCAGGGCGGACAAGCGGGCGGATTTCATGGACGAACGGCGTTTTAAAAATGCCGTTCTCTGCCACGATTGAGACATTCGAGAGAAATTAATCAGAATCCGCACGTAGTTGCTGTTTTTGTCGTTATTTCAATGGCATGGCGCTGGAGGCGGACTTTAACGAACAGGTGTTTCGTTGTCCCGACAGTTCCATTTCATCTCCGGCCTGCCCAGGTCGGGTTCTACGCTGTTGTCTGCGCTCCTGCGGCAGAACCCGCGTTTCCACGCTGGCATGACCAGCCCCGTGGGCGGGCTCATGACCGGCATGCTCGGTCAGCTCTCCGCCGGCTCCGAGTTCGGCCCCGTCGTCAGCCGCGACCAGCGTCGCCGCCTGCTGCACGGCCTCTTCGACAGCTACTACGCCGACCAGTCCGACAAGGATGTCATCTTCGACACCAATCGGATGTGGTGCGGCCGCATGCCGGCGCTGAACGAGTTGTTTCCGAAGTCGCGTGTGATCGCCTGCGTGCGCAACGTGGCGTGGGTCATGGACAGCGTCGAACGCCTCTACCGCGCCAACCCGTTTGAACAGACCAAGCTGTTCGCCGACGACAGCGAGCGCAACACCGTTCTACAGCCGCGTCGAATCCCTGGCCCAAGGCAACCGCATGGTTGGCTTTGCATGGTCGGCGCTGCGCGAGGCGTATTTCGGCGAGCACGCCAGTTCGATGCTGGTCATCGACTACGACCTGCTCGCCCATGCGCCCGAAAAAGTGCTGCGCCTGGTGTACGAATTCATCGGCGAACCGTGGTTCGAGCACGACTTTGAGAATGTCGAGTACGACGCGCCGGAGTTCGACCTCGGGCTCGGCGTGGCAGGCCTGCACAAAGTGCGGCGCAGCGTCGGCATCGAAGCGCGCCGCACGGTTTTGCCGCCGGACCTGTTCGAGAAGTACGCCGCCCTGTCGTTCTGGAACCAGGACCTGCCGTCGGGCGCACACGTCATACGCAACAAAAATACGGGCACGTGACACACAGAACGTCGCGGCCAGATAACAACAATCCTTGAAATATGCGGTGCGCCACGACGCGCACCCACCCAGCAGGAGAGAGCATCGTGAAGCGATGGTTTGATCGCGCGCCCCGCCGCGCGCCGGTTTCACACGCACGCCCCACGTCGGCACGTCCGGCCCTGATGATCGCGCTCGAGCCGCGCATCATGTTCGACGCCGCCGTCGGCGCCACCGTGGCCGAAGTGGCCCGCAGCGCGCCGACGCATGACACGACTTCAGCCGGTGCGCACGACGTGTCCACCGACCATGCGATCACCCTGCCCGCTTCGCCCGCCGCGACCGAATCGCAGTCTGGTCCCGCCGTACTGTTCGTCGACTCACGCGTCAAGGACGCCGGCAGTCTCGTCGCGGGCGCTGCTGCCAGCACGCAGATCGTATATCTCGATGCCACCCGCGACGGGCTCGCACAGATCGCCGAGTACCTCGACCAGCACCAGGGCGCAGGATCGGTGCAAATCCTCGCACACGGTGCCAGCGGCGACATGTGGCTGGGCACCACTTACCTGTCGGCCGAAAACGCGGGCGAGCATGCCGATGTATTGGCCCGCATCGGCTCGGACATGCGCGTCGGTGGTGACATCCTCATCTACGCCTGCGAAACGGCAGAAGGCGACCGTGGCGCATCGTTCGTGTCGTCGCTCGCCGACCTGACCGGCCGCGACATTGCTGCGTCGACCAACCGCACCGGCGCGAGTGGCGACTGGACGCTGGAACTGACCACCGGCAGCATCGAAAGCGTTCCGGTACTGTCGTCATCGGCCACGGCCGGCTACGCCTACGACCTCGCCACGCAGACCGTCACGAACAGTGCGGACAGCGGCGCGGGCTCCCTGCGTGCCGCGATCACATCGGCCTTGAGCGGCGACACCATCACGTTCAGTAGTGGCATGACGATCGGGCTGAGCACCGGACAACTGACGATCTCGAAGAACCTCATCATCGATGGCGACATTAACAACGATGGCGTCGCCGACGTCACGCTGGACGCCAACTACAGAAGCCGCGTGCTCCAGGTGCAGGCGGGTAGCAACGTGATGCTCGACGGCCTCGTCATCACGCGCGGACTGGTCTCGGGCAACGGTGGGGATGCTGGCAGCGGCCTGGCCGCTGCCAACGCCTTTGGTGGCGGTATCTGGAATGCCGGCACGCTCACTCTGCTCAATACGTCGGTCACCGCCAACGCAGCGGCCGGTGGTGGTGGTGGTGGCGGCAACTTTGCCTACGACGGCGGTGGCGGCGGCGGTGGCGGAGCCATTGGTGGCGGGATCGGAGGTCGAGGCGGCGAATCCGGCGTCTCAAATAACCTCGGCAGCAATGGCAGTGCCAATCAGGGTGGCCGGGGCGGCGCGGACATCTCCTTCCCTGGCATGGGCGGACAGGGAGGCACCTCCGTCGGCGGAGCCGGCGGCTCCTATCTGGGCTACTCCACAGGCGGTACGGGCGGCACCGCCACCAACGGCTCCATCAGCATCGGCGGTGGCGGTGGCGGTCTGGGCACCGACGCCACGGGCGGCGCTGGCGGCTCGGCGGCCGGCGGCATCTACAACGCCGTCGGCGGCACCATCAACGTGATCGGCAATTCGACCATCAGCAACAACCTCGGCGCAGGTGGCGGTGGAGGCGGCGGAGGCGCCGGCGGTTCGCTGGGCAACCAGAACGGAGGCGCTGGTGGTCGCGGCGTCGGCGCTGTGTGGAACAAGGGTGTCTTCAATATCACGACAGCCAACAATGCAGCCATGACTGGCAACGGCGCCGGTAGCGGCGCGGGCGGACAGGAACTCGGCACCGGCTCGCCCGGCTCCAGCCCCGCCGCCGTCATCGGCATCTATAACGATGGCGGCATCCTCAATACCGCTTACGTGCCCAACGCCCCGCCCGTATTGGGCGGTCTGCAGGGCGACAGCGTCACCTTTACCGAAGGCGACACCGCCCGCCTGATTGACGCTGGCAGCGATGCCACCGTCGCCGATAGCGATTCCGTCGACTTCAACGGCGGCAACGTGACGGTTTCGATCACAGGCAACCGCATCACAGGCGAAGACGTGCTCGCCATCCGCAACCAGGGCACTGGCGCCGGGCAGATCGGTATCAGCGGCAACACCGTTACCTATGGCGGCGTTGTCATCGGCACTTTCTCCGGCGGCAGCGGCACCAATGACTTGGTGATTACGTTCAGCTCGACGCAGGCGACGCCTGCGGCCGTCGAAGCGCTGCTGCACAACATCACCTACAACAACGGCAACGTCGACAACCCGACGGCCTCGCAGCGCACGGTGAGCATCACCGTCAACGATGGCGATGGCGGAACCAGCACCACCAACACTGTGAGCGTCAATGTCGTCGCCGTGAACGACGCGCCGACGCTCTCACCGGCCAACAACACGACCAACTATACGGAAGGCGGCAGCGGCGTCGTGCTCATGGGCACGCTGGCCATTACCGACGTTGACAGCACCACCGTTCAAGGTGCGACGGTCGTGATCAGCGATTTCCGCGCGGGCGACGTGTTGTCAGTCGGCGCGCCCAATGGCTTTACCTTCAGTTATGACGTCGGCACAGGCGTGCTGACACTTGGCGGCGGCGGCTCGCTAGCCTCGTTGCAGGCGGCGCTGCGCTCGGTCACCTATTCGTCGTCTTCGCACGACCCGACTTTCGGCGGCACGGATACCACGCGCCAGATCAACTTCACCGTGACCGACAGCGGCGGCGCCACGTCAACGGCTGCGACCGCACAAGTGTCCGTCACCGCCGTCAATGACGCCCCCACGCTATCGGGTGGCCCTTATGTCTTGACCAGCACGAGCGAGGACGTCACCTCGACCGCGGTCACCGTTTCCGGCCTGCTGAGCGGCATGACATACGCCGATGCGGATGGTCCCGCCAGCGGTATTGCCATCACCAGCAGCACAGGCACCGGCCTCTGGCAATACTCTACCGACGGCGTTACCTGGACTGCAGTGGGCGCTGTCAGCAACAGCAGCGCATTGCTGTTGTCGGCCGGCACTGAGTTACGCTACGCGCCCAATGGACAGAATGGGGAGACGCCGACGCTGACTTTCCGCGCCTGGGACCGTAGCGCGGGCACCGCGTCCACCAACGGCGTACGCGGCACTGCCGACACCACCACCAACGGCGGTTCAACCGCATATTCGACAGGCACAGCACAGGCCTCGCTCACGGTGAACAGTGTGAACGACGCGCCGGTGCTGACGCCGACCGGCCCCACGCTCAACGGCTTGACCGACACAGACGTGAACAGCGTCGGTCAAGCCGTATCGAGCTTCACTGGCAGCAATATCGCCGACGTGGACAACGGCGCCGTCATGGGCATTGCCATCACCGGTCTGAATGCCGGCAACGGGACATGGCAGTACAGCGTGGACGGCGGCGCATCCTGGCAGAACGTGGGCACGGTGTCCGACGGTGCCGCATTGCTGTTGCGTTCGAGCGATCGCGTCCGCTTCGTGCCAGACGGCATCCATGGCACGAACGCTGCCCTCACCTACCATGCGTGGGACCAGACCGGCGCCACGGCAGGCCTGCAAGGCACCAAGGTGGATGCGTCCAGCACTGGCGGTGCGACGCCCTTCTCTACGGCCAGCGACACCGCAAGCGTCACCGTCACGGCTGTCGACGACGCGCCGACGCTCACCACCAGCGGCGGCACTGCCGCGTTTGTCGAGGGCAACAACGTCAGCTCTACACCTGTCGTGGTCGACAGTGCTATCACCGTGTCCGACCCAGACTCTGCGTTCCTCTTCAGTGCCACGGTCCAGATCACTGGAAATTTCGTGAGCACGCAGGACGTGCTGGCGTTCAGCAACAACCCGGCAACGATGGGCGACATCACCGCCACTTATAGCGGCGGCCTGATGACCCTGACTTCGGCCAGCGGCGCCACTGCCGCGCAATGGCAAGCCGCACTGCGGGCGGTGACCTACAGCAACAGCTCGGACACGCCGTCAAGTCAGAACCGCACCATCACGTTCCAGATCAGCGACGGCAACAGCAACAGCACTGCCGCCACCCGTGTCGTCACCGTCGCAGCCACCAACGACACGCCGACGGTCGCAATGCCGCCCAGCATCGCCGCCACCGAGGACATGTCCGTCTTCATCACCGGCATCAGCTTCTCCGATGCCGATGCGGGCAGTGCCGCCGTCACCGTCACGCTGTCCGTCGGCAGCGGCACGCTGTCAGCAGCAAGCGGCGCTGGCGTCACCGTCGGCGGCACCACGAATGCGCTGACGCTGACGGGCTCGATCAGCAACATCAACGCCTTCATCTTGGGCAACAACGTGCAGTTCCTCGGTGTCGCCAACGGCACGGGCAACGTCACCCTGACCGCGTCCATCAACGACGGCGGCAACAGCGGTGGAGCAGCGCAGGCCAGCAGCGCCACGACGACCATCGCCATCGCACCGGTCAACGACGCGCCCTACATCACTGCGGTGCCCACGATCAGCGTGACGGAAGACGTATCGCAATCGATCACCGGTATCAGCTTCGGCGATATCGACGCCGGTTCGGGCATAGTCACCGTCCAGTTCAGCGTCGCGTTTGGCAACGGCACGTTCACTGCGCTGAGCGCGGCTGGCCTCACCGTTGTGGGTTCGGGTACGGGGTCGCTGAGCCTCAGCGGCACGCTCTCGGACATCAACGCCTTCGTCGCCACGGGCGCCGTCAGCTACGTCAGCGCGGCCAACGCCAACGGCAATGTCACACTGAACGTGCGCATCGATGACAACGGCAACGTCGGCGCGGGCAACAACCTCATCGCCAGCACCACGGTCACGCTGGCCATCGCCGCCGTCGAACGATGCGCCCGTCAATACCGTACCGGGGTCTCGATCGGTCAACATCAACGAGGCGTTGGTATTCAGCGCGGGGGGTGGCACGCAGATTTCGATCAGCGATGTCAACGCGGGCGGCGGAATGATGCAGGTGACCCTGACCGTCGGCCATGGCTTGCTTAGCTTGTCGGGCACCTCGGGGTCGACCTTCTTTGTCGGCAGCGGTACCGGCGACGCAACCATGACGTTCACCGGCACGATGGCCAACATCAATGCCGCGCTCAACGGGCTGACGTACATGCCCTCGGCGGGATATCTCGGGGCGGACACACTGCAGATCACCTCCAACGACCAGGGCAACACCGGCTCAGGCGGCGCCAAAACCGATACCGACACCATCAGCCTCAACGTGGTCGATCCGGCTCCGACGGTGACATCGGTAAACGCCGTCGTGCCGAACGGCACGTACAAGATCGGTGACACCGTCACCGTGACGGTCTCCTTCGACAGCGCGGTTTACGTGAACACCGCCGGTGGCACACCGACCCTGCTGCTGGAAACCGGCCTCATCGACCGCGTGGCCACGTATGTGAGTGGCAGCGGCAGCAACACGCTGACCTTTACCTACACCGTGCAAGCCGGCGACCTGACCAGCGACCTGAACTACACCAACACGGCGGCACTGTCGCTCAATGGCGCATCGATCCGCAGCGGCGACAACTACAACGTGAACCTGATTCTGCCGGCAGCCGGCGGCACGCAATCGCTGGGCGCGAACCGCGACATTGTCATCGACGGCATTGCTCCGACCGTCACATCGGTCTTCGTCCCGGCCAATGGCACCTACGTGGCAGGCCAGCCGTTGGACTTCACAGTCAACTTCAGCGAGACCGTCGTCGTCGGCAACGGAACACCACGCATAGCCGTCACTCTCGACACGGGCGGCACGGTCTACGCCGACTACGTCGGCGGCTCGGGCACATCGGCGCTCTCATTCCGCCTGACGGCGTCCGCCGGGCAGATGGACGCGAACGGTATCTCGATCGGTGCGTTGAGTCTGAATGGCGCCACGCTCCGCGACGTCGCGGGCAACAGCGCCACGCTCACCCTCAACAGCGTAGGCAGCACGACTGGCGTGCTTGTCAACGCCATCGTGCCCACGGTGACGTCAGTGGCGGTGCCTACCTCGGGTCAGTACAACGCAGGCGACGTGCTCTCCTTCGTGATCAACACATCCGAGAACGTCATCGTGTCGACGTCCGGCGGCACACCCCGACTGGCGCTCGACGTTGGTGGCACCACCGTCTACGCCGACTACGTCGCAGGCTCGAACAGCACCACGCTGATCTTCCAGTACACGGTGGCCAACGGCCTCAACGATGCCGACGGCATCAGCATCAGCGGGATGCAACTGAACGGCGGCACGATCCGCGACCAGGCCGGCAACAACGTCATCACTGCGCTGACTGGCGTAGGCAATACGTCCGGCGTGATCGTCGACACCATGGCGCCCACCGTCACCGCGCTCGATCGCATCGACCCCGTCGTCACCAATGCCGACACGCTGCGCTACCAGCTCGTGCTGTCCGAAGACGTAACCGGGCTCGACGCCGCCGACTTCCTGGTTAATTCCACCGGCACTGCCACAGGTGCTGTGTCGTCAGTCTCGCAGGTGGATGGTCACACGTACGTCATCACGCTCGCAGGCGTGAGCGGCACAGGCACCCTCAGCCTGGCACTGAAGAACGCAGGCACCGGAATCGTCGATCACGCGGGTAACCCGCTGTCCGGCGTTCTTGCCGGTGCAGCCTACACGGTGGATCGCGACGCGCCTGTCGTGCAAGCGGTCGGCGCGCCGGCGGCGGGTACATACGTCGCGGGGCAGTCGCTCGATTTCACCGTGCAGTTCTCGGAGGCCGTCATCGTCGACAACGGCACGCCGCGCATCGCCGTCACGCTGGATACGGGCGGCGTGGTCTATGCAGACTACGTGAGCGGATCGGGCAGCACGGCCCTCACCTTCCGACTGGCCATCGCAAACGGCCAGATGGACGCCAACGGCATCACGCTAGGCAGCACCATCGACCTGAACGGCGCCAGCATCCACGATAGCGTTGGCAATGCGGTGCAGTCGGCACTGCATGGCGTTGGCAATACGAGCAGCGTGCGCGTGGACGCCGTCGCGCCGACGGTCGCGTCGGTCGCCGTACCGGCCGCGGGCCAATACAACGCGGGCGACGTGCTGACCTTCACCATCAATGCCAGCGAGAACGTATTCGTCACCACCACGAACGGCACGCCGCGACTGGTGCTCGACGTGGGCGGCGCCACGGTGTATGCCGACTACGTGTCGGGTTCGGGTACGGGACTGCTCACCTTCCAGTACGTGGTGGCGAATGGTCAGAACGACACCAACGGCATCAGCGTAAGCGGCCTGCAACTCAATGGTGGATCGATCCGCGATGCGGCGGGCAACGCTGCCAACACCGCACTGAACAGCGTCGGCAATACGACCGGCGTCGTCATCGACACCATCGCGCCGACCGTCGCCACGCTGGATCGCGTCGACGCGGCCGTGACCAATGCCGGCACACTGCACTACCAACTGACGCTGTCCGAAGATGTCACGGGCGTGGACGCGTCCGACTTCGTCGTCACCACGACCGGCACGGCCACAGCGTCGATCGCTTCGGTCTCGCAGGTGGACGCGCACACCTACCTCATCACGCTGACGGGCGTGAGCGGCGACGGTAATGTCGGCCTGACGCTCGCGGGTAGCGGCACGGGTATCGTCGACCGGGCGGGCAATGCGCTGACCGGTGGAATCACGGGCGCGGCCTACCGGGTTGACCGCGTGGCGCCGACGGCACAGATCACCATCGAAGGGGCGCCGGGTAACGCCGCGCGCGAAAGCGAGTATTTCGTCACCTTCTCGGAAAACGTCACGGGCGTAGGCGCGGACAGCTTCACGCTGCTCACCACGGGCAGCGCAGGGGCCACGATTTCCAGCGTGCGTGCCGTCGATGCGCATACGTACATCGTGACGGTAAGCGACATCCATGGTGCTGGCAGCATCGCGCTGCAGCTCAACGGTGGCCATGGCATCGCCGATATCGGCGGCAACACGCTGGCCGCATCGGCTGCAAGTGCAACCCGCACCATCGACACGCAACCGTTCGCGCCGCCGCCAACAATAGCCGCGCCACCGCTGCCGCCGCTCGTCGCCACTCCGCCACAAGTGCTGAGCACGCCCTTGATTGTCACCACTGCGACGGATGCGACCGCCTCGTTCAACCTCCACTGACGGCACTGGCGCGCCCACGATCAGCGGCATGCTGGCCGGCAGCAACACCATGCTCGATGCATGGGTCAGCGAAGATACACGCGCGCAGCCGGTCGCCACATCGCGCCCGACCGGAGACGCCGGCCCGGCACGCAGCGACACGCTGCAATCGATGCCGGACCTCGGCGTGCAACGCGTATCGCCCGGCGAACCGGTCAACATTGCCGTGCCACGCAATGCGTTCAGCCTGAGCGACGCCAACGCCACGGTCACGGTGACGGCAGCGCTTGCCGACGGACGTCCCCTGCCCGCCTGGCTGCGCTTCGACCCGGTGACGGGCACCTTGAGCGGCCGCCCGCCGGCCGGCTGGAAGCAAGCGATGGCTATCGAGATTTCGGCGCGCGACGCCAAAGGCAACCGCGTCAGTACGGTCATCCGTATTGAATTCGACGGTGCCGAGCCCGCCCAGCGCAGCGCCGCGCTCGAACGCGCGCTGACGCAATTCGCCCACGCACCGGCCGCAGGCCGTACCGGCCTCGACGCGCAATTCGCCAGCCACGGACAACGTGCTTTCGACCGCGACATGCAGGCCCTGCTCGACGCGCTGGGCCAACTGGAGCACGAGCGCGCATAACGCCCGACCCGACATTCAACGCCAACAGACGATACAGAGATGCAACTAGCTCATTCACAGAACGGAGCCGCCATGACGGCCCGCCGCGCGCCCAAGCTGGCGCTCAAGCCACTGGCTGTACTGACGGTCGCCATCGCGCTGACCGGCTGCGCGATTTCGCCGACGCCGATCACGCTCGACGAACGCCAGACCGACGTGCGCGCCGAACGTGCGGATCTCTTCAAGAACCAGGAGCCGGTCGCCGGCCCGATCGCGCTGGACGAGGCGATGGCACGCGCGGTCAAGTACAACCTCGACTTCCGCCTCAAGCAGATGGAAGAAGCCCTGGCGCAACGCCAACTCGATCTGGCCAATTTCGACCTGCTGCCCAAGCTGACGGCTGCGGCCGGGTATTCCAATCGCAGCAACCAGAACGCGTCGTCGTCATACAGCGTGATCACCGGCCAGCAGTCGCTGGAGCCTTCTGTGTCGTCGGACGATGAAGGCAGCACCGCCAGCCTGACGCTGTCGTGGAACATCCTCGACTTTGGCGTGAGCTACTTCCAGGCTAAACAACAGGCCGACCGCGCACTGGTCGCGCAGGAACGTCGCCGCAAGACGATCCACCTTGTCATGCAGCAAGTGCGTCAGGCGTACTGGCAGGCCGCTGGCGCGCAAGCGCTGGAAGGCAAGATCGGCCCGGTGCTGGAACAGGCCCGCGCCGCGTTGGCCGATTCGCGCAAGATCGAAGCGGAAAAGCTGCAATCGCCGCTGGAAACGCTCAACTACCAACGCCAGTTGCTGGACATCATTCGTCAGCTCGAAGCAATCAACGACGAACTCTCGCAAGCCAAGCCGAAGCTCGCGTCGCTGATGAACCTGGAACCGGGCAAGTCGTATCAGTTGGCAATGCCGGGCGACCTCGGCACGCCGGCGATTTCGATGCCGCTGGACAGGATGGAAGAGACCGCGCTGCTCAATCGTCCCGAGCTGATGGAGGCGCGCTACAACGAGCGCATCAGCCTGAACGAAACGCGCAAAGCCATCGCGCGCCTGTTGCCGGGCATTCAGTTCGACATCGGCGACAACTACGACTCGAACAGCTTCCTCGTCAACAACGAGTGGCGTAGCGCCGGCGTGCGCGTGTCGTGGAACCTGCTCGGCGTGTTCAACGCCCGCAGCGTGCTGCAGGCGGCCGACGCGCAAAGCGAGATCGCGCGCAACCAGAAGCTCGCCATGTCGATGGCGGTGCTGACGCAGACGCAGGTGGCCTATCGCGACTACCTCGGTCGCAAGCGCCAGTTTGAACTGTCGAGCGATCTGGACGGCGTGGAGCGCCGCATCCTCGACCACACCCGCAACGCCGCGCGCAACGACGCGCAAGGCAAGCTCGCGGAGATCCGTGCTGCCGCCAGCAGCCTGATGTCCGAACTGCGCCGCTACCAGAGCTATGGCGCCCTGCAAGGCGCCTATGGCCAAGTGCTCGCGACGCTGGGCCTCGATCCGCTGCCCAAGGGGGTGCCCAATTACGATCTGTCGACGCTGACGCAGGCCATCCAATCGATGGAATCGCGTTGGGATGACACGGTGAGCAAGGACGGAAAGGCCGGTTGATGTTGCACGCAGCACGCACGGTGGGGCTCGCTGCCCTGCTCGCACTGGCCGCCAGCGCACAGGCGGCCGCGCCCGACAACACGCTCACCGATAAGGACGGGCGCGTACGTACGCAGCTTTCCGCGCGCAATGATGTCGTCATTTCCAGCGAACTGTCGGCCAAGATCGCTTCGTTACCGTTGCGCGAAGGCGATGCCTTCCGCGCCGGGCAGACGCTGGTGAGCTTCGACTGCACGCTATTCCAGGCACAGCTTGCCAAGGCGCGCGCCACGAACGAAGCCGCCCAACAGACGCTAGCTGTCAACAAGCGGCTGGCGGAGCTGAATTCTGTCGGCAGGCTGGAAGTCAACCAGGCCGAAGCCAAGGTGAAGGAAAGCGGTGCGGAAGTCGCCTACATGCAGGCCACGGTGTCGAAATGCCAGATTCCCGCGCCGTTTGCCGGGCGCGTGGTCAAGCGCGTCGCCACGGCTCAGCAGTATGTGACGCCGGGCACGCAGCTCATCGCCATCATCGATTCGGGGGAACTCGAAGTGCAGATGATCGTGCCCTCGCGCTGGCTCGCATCGGTCAAAACCGGCACGCGCTTTTCCGTACAGGTGGATGAACTGGGCAAGAGCTTCCCGGCGCGCGTCGTGCGCACGGGCGCGCGCATCGATCCGGTCAGTCAGTCGATCCAGATCACCGGTGTGATGGAAGCCCCCGCCGGCACACTGTTGCCTGGCATGAGCGGCTGGGCCGTGTTCCCCGGCGCGAAGTGATCGCATCATGAGTGCCGCACTTCCCCCGCCGGTGACCGTGCCACGCGAATTGCTGGCATTGGTGCAGCTCGCGCGCCGCGCACGCGAAGCCGACAACGTCGATGCGCTGGCCTTCACGATGGTGAATGAATCGCGCCAGATGCTCGTCTACCGCCAGTCCGCCTTGTGGCTTGGTGCTCGTCATGGACGCGTGGCCTGCGTGTCGGGCGTTCCGCTGGTCGATCCGAACGCGCCCTACGTGCAATGGCTGCAACGCGCCCTGCCCGCGCTGGCGACGCAACCGAGCGACGGTCCGCGCCGCGTGCTGGCGAGCGACTTGTCGGACGACATCGGCACCGAATGGTCGGAATGGCTGCCCACGCACGGCCTGTGGGTGGCGCTGCGGCAACATGACGACGCACTGGGCGGACTGCTGTTCGCATCGGACGAACCCTGGCCCGATGGCGCGCTGACGCTGGCGGCCGAACTGGCACACGCGTACAGCCATGCGCTCGATGCGTTCGCGCCGCGACGTGCATGGCGTGCGCGACTGATCGATGCCCTGCGCCCGACCAAACGGCGTGTGGCGGTTGCCTTGGCACTGTTGATCGTCGCCCTGTTCCCGGTGCGGCAGACCGTGCTGGCGCCCGCCGAAGTCGTGCCGCTGGAGCCATTCCTGGTGCGGACTCCGCAAGACGGCGTGGTGGATCGAATCCTCGTCAAACCCAATCAGCAGGTGGCCGCCGGCACGCCGCTGGTGACGCTCGACACCACGGCATTGCAGGCGCGTTACGCCGTGGCGCGCAAGGCTTATGACGCCGCTGCCGAGGAGTATCGCCAGTCGGCACAGGCGGCAGTCACCGACGACAAGAGCCGGCTCGACATGGCGCAGCGTCGCGGTCAGATGGAGCAAAAACAGGTCGAACTCGACTACACCGCACAGCAGCTCGGCCGCGTTCAGATCAAAGCCGAACGGGCTGGCGTGGCGGTCTTCAGCGACGTCAACGATTGGCAAGGCAAGGCCGTGGCCGTGGGCGAACGCATCATGACGCTGGCCGATCCGCATAAGGTGGAGCTGGCCGTCGAACTGCCAGCAGGCGAGCGTTTCGACGTTGAGCCGGGTGCCACGGTTACGCTCTACCCCAACGCCAACCCACTGTCGTCGTATGACGCACGCATCACGCAGGTTGCCTACAGCGCCGAAGCCACGCGCGAGGGCGTGGTGGCATATCGGCTCAAGGCAGCATTCGACGGCGGCACGCTGCCGCGCGTGGGGCTCACTGGCAACGCACGGGTTTCCGGCACTCGCGTTCCGCTGGTCTATTACGCACTGCGGCGCCCGCTGACCACGGTTCGCCAATGGCTGGGCTGGTAAGCATGCAGTTGCCCGCCCTGCGCCAGGAATTGGCGCTCCACCCCGGTCCGCGCGCGGCAGATGGCACGCCGACGTGGACCTTGCATGACCCGAGCGGACAACCGCTTCTTCCAGATTGGCTGGGCGGCATTCGAGATGCTGTCGCGCTGGTCTTTGGGCAGCGATGAAAAGCTGCTCGCCGCCGTTGCTCGCGACACGACGCTGAGCGTGGATCAAGCCGCGCTGGAAGACCTGCTGCGTTTTCTGCTGCACCACCATCTGGTCGCCGCGCACTTCGCGCCCGATACCGCGCGACTCGAGAAAGCCGCGCAAGCGAGCAAGCTGTCGAAGGCGATGTGGCTGCTCAAGCATTACTTGTTCATCCGCGTGCCGCTGGTGCGGCCGATGCCGTTTCTGCGCGCGGTGTCGCCCTACATCCAGTGGATCTACACGCCGCTGTTCTGGTGGTCGGTGGCGCTGTGCGCTGCGGGCGGCTTGCTGCTCGCCACGCAGCGGTGGGACCAGTTCATCCACACATTCGCGGCGTATGCGGATTGGCAAGGTCTGGTGGGGATCGGCGTTGCGTTGTCAGTGGCAAAGGTGCTGCATGAGATGGGACACGCCTTTACCGCGTACCGCCACGGCTGCCGGGTCGCACATATGGGCGTGGCCTTCCTTGTCATGTGGCCAGTGCTCTACACCGACACCAACGAAGCGTGGAAGCTGGCCTCGCGTCGCCAGCGATTGCAGATCGGCGTAGCCGGCATGGCGGCCGAGATCGCACTGGCCGCAGCGGCGACATTGCTCTGGAGCTTCTTGCCCGACGGCCCGGTGCGTGGCGGCGTGTTCTTGCTGGCGACGAGTACGTGGCTGCTCACACTGGCCATCAACCTGTCGCCCTTCATGCGGTTCGACGGTTACTTTTTACTGTCGGACTGGCTCGACATGCCCAATCTGCACAGCCGCGCCTTTGCATTGGGGCGCTGGCATATGCGCGAATGGCTGTTCGGCCTGAACGATCCGCCGCCGGAGAGTTTTCCGCCCCGCCGTGCGCGCTTTGTCATTGGTTTTGCCTACGCAACCTGGCTGTATCGGCTGACACTGTTCCTGTCGATCGCCTTCCTCGTCTACCACGTCTTTTTCAAGGCGCTGGGCATTTTTCTGCTGGCAATCGAGCTCGGCTGGTTCATTGCGTTGCCAATCTGGCGCGAAATGAAAACGTGGTGGCAACTTCGTGATCGCATGCAGTGGCATGGCCACACGTTGCGTGCGGCCGTCCTGTTCGTGGCCGCGCTGTTGATACTCGTCGTGCCGTGGCGCGGCAGTGTGCGGGCGCCAGCCATCGTCGAAGCGAGCCATGCGCAGAAGCTGTACGCCCCAGTGCCCGCGCAGGTTGCCGAAGTCGTGGCGCGCGAAGGCGATCGCGTACGTGCCGGGCAGTTGCTTGCGCGTCTTGCGTCTCCCGAACTCGACTACGAATTGGCCAGCGCGATAGCGCGCGAGAAACAACTGCGCTGGCAGGTCGAGCAGCAACCATTCGACAGCCGCCTGCAGGACGCAGGCGAAGCGCTGCGCACACGCTGGCAGGCCGCACGGGAAGAAGTCGCCGGTCTGAAAGATCTCACGCGCCAGCTCGAATTGCGCGCGCCATTCGACGGTGTCTTGGCAACGCGCAGCGACGCCCTGCGTAGCGGCCAATGGCTGGCGCGCGGCGAAGCGGTCCTGCAGGTAGTGAGCGAACAAGGCGCACGCGTGCAGGCCTACGTGTCAGAAGAAGATCTGCCGCGAATCGCCGACCATGCGCAGGCGCGTTTCATTGCCGATGCGCCGGGCATGCCGGCGGTGGCCTGCCGCGTGGCGGAGGTCAACCGCGTGAATCTCGCGCAGATCGACTCGCCTCAGCTTGCCAGCGTATTTGGCGGGCCGATCCCGGCTGTGCGCGAGGGGCAGATGCTTGCCCCGCTGCGGGCGGTGTTCCGCGTGAGAATGGATGAGTGCGCCGGTGCCGCGCACGTGCGCCAGGAGCGCGCAGGCGCAGTACATATCGATGCCACTGCGACGAGTTTCGCCGCCGGTTGGCTGCGGCAACTGGGTGCCGTTCTGAGGCGCGAGGGTTCGCTTTAGAAAGGGATGAACACTGCGCCTTCGCCCCGTGCGAGGCAAAGGCGCAGTGCGACGATCAAACGAGACTCAGGCCTCGTGCAAGATCCGCCTTGATATCGTTAACGGACTCCAGCCCGATCGCCATGCGCAGCAGACCGTCGCGAATACCCGCCGCGTCGCGCGCTTCCTGCGAAATACGGCCATGCGTGGTGGTGGCAGGATGCGTGATGGTCGTCTTGGTATCGCCAAGGTTGGCCGTGATCGACACCATGCGCGTGTTATCGACGACCTTCCATGCGCCTTCCCGGCCACCCTTGACGTCGAACGCTACGACGGCGCCGCCCGTCTTTTGCTGACGCTGTGCCAGCGCATATTGCGGGTGCGACGGCAGGCCCGGGTAGTAAACGCGTTCCACGCCCGGCTGCGTTTCGAGCCACTGCGCGAGTGCCAACGCATTGGCCGATTGCGCCTCCATGCGAATGCGCAGCGTCTCCAGTCCCTTGAGGATCACCCACGCGTTGAACGGCGAGATCGACGGGCCTGCGGTGCGCAGGAACTTGAAGACCTCTTCCATCGTTTCGTACTTGCCCAGCACCGCACCGCCAAGGACACGACCCTGACCGTCGAGGTACTTGGTGGCCGAATGGATGACGATGTCGGCGCCATGTTCGAGCGGCCGTTGCAGCACAGGCGAACAGAAGCAGTTGTCGACAGCCAGCAGCGCGCCCGCTCCGTGAGCGATTTCGGCAACGGCGGCGATGTCAACCAGTTCGGTCAGCGGATTCGATGGCGTTTCGACGAAGAACAGGCGCGTGGACGGCTTGATGGCAGCGCGGTAAGCGGCAAGATCGGTGGCCGGCACAAAGGTGGTTTCAATGCCGAACTTGGCCAGGATGTTGCCGAACAGTTGCTGCGTGGAACCGAACAGGCCACGCGAGGCGATCACATGGTCGCCCGCTTTGAGCAGCGCCATCGCCATCGACAGAATGGCCGACATGCCGGATGACGTTGCCACGCAACGCTCGGCACCTTCCAGCGCCGCCAGGCGCGTTTGCAATGCCGTCACCGTGGGGTTGGTGAAGCGCGAATACACATTGCCTTCCGCTTCGCCGGAGAAGCGCGCGGCCGCTTCGGCTGCGCTGCCAAAAACGTAGCTGGAAGTCAGGTACAGCGCTTCGGAATGCTCGCCGAACTGGCTGCGCTCGATGCCCGCGCGCACGGCGAGCGTATCGAGATCGAATTCATCCATCGTGTTTGCCTTTCAGGTGGAGCTCATTTCATGAAGCACCGCGAGTGGGTGATGCGCTCGAGGGGATTCACAAAATGAGCTCAATAAAAAACCCGTCCACAGCGCGAGCGATGAACGGGTTTCGTGCATCGCTTTAGCTGTATTTGTCACGCGCCCGCAAGCTGAAGCTCAAATCGGCGCAAGCCCGGAATAACTCCGGGCCGGAAGTCAGAAATTACTCTCTCCGACTCCGCCCGTCAAACGTCGGACTCGACGAGGTTGAGGTCAAGCTGCCCACCTTCGCCATCATCGCTGCTGGCGGCATGGCGCCCGTCTTCCATGTAGGAGAGATATTCGGCGGTGATGTCGCCAGTCACGTAACGGCCGTCGAAGCATGAGGTTTCGAAATCGCCCACCTCGGGGTTGAGCGAGCCGACGGCGCGCTTGAGGTCTTCGAGATTCTGGTAGATCAGCGCATCGGCACCGATTTCCTTACCGACTTCTTCTTCGGTACGGAAAGCTGCGATCAGTTCACGACGGCTTGGCATGTCGATGCCGTAGACGTTGGCAAAACGCACCGGAGGCGCTGCGGACGCCATGAACACCTGCGCGGCGCCAGCATCGCGCGCCATGGAAATGATCTCGCGGCTCGTCGTGCCACGCACGATGGAGTCATCGACCAGCAACACGTTCTTGCCGGCGAATTCCTGGTACATGGCGTTGAGCTTCTGGCGCACCGACTTCGAACGCACAGCCTGCCCCGGCATGATGAAGGTACGGCCGATGTAGCGGTTCTTCACGAAACCTTCGCGATACGGCACGTTGAGGATCGCCGCCAGCTCCATCGCGGCGGGGCGCGACGAATCGGGAATCGGGATCACCACGTCGATCTTGAGGTGGCCGTATTCACGCTTGATGCGTTCGGCCAGGAACACGCCCATCTTGATGCGGCTTTCGTACACCGAGATGCCGTCGATCAGCGAGTCGGGACGTGCCAGATAGACGTATTCGAACATGCACGGCGCGAACGGACGACGTTCGGCACATTGGCGGCTGACCAAACGACCCTGTGTGTCGATGAGGATGGCCTCGCCAGGGGCGACATCACGCACGACCTTGAAGCCCAGCACGTCGATGGCGACCGATTCGGACGCGACCATGTATTCCACGCCATTGGCTGTTTCGTTCTTGCCGATCACCAGCGGACGAATACCGAACGGGTCGCGGAAGGCCAGCAGGCCGTAGCCGGCGATCATCACCACCGCCGCATAAGCGCCCTTGGCACGCTTATGCGTACCGGCGACGGCGCGGAAGATGGTGTCCTCGTCCAGGCGGAAGGAACCTTGCGACGATTCCTGCAGTTCGTGCGCGAGCACGTTGAGCAGCACTTCGGAATCGGAATTGGTATTCATGTGACGCAGGTCGGCGAGGTACATCTCGCGCTTGAGTGCGTCGGAGTTGGTCAGGTTGCCGTTGTGGGCCAGCATCAGGCCGAACGGCGAATTGACGTAGAACGGCTGCGCCTCGGCCGCGTTGTAGGCCGAGCCGGCGGTGGGATAACGGCAGTGGCCGATGCCCCAGTTGCCAAGCAGGTTCCGCATGTTGCGGGTGCGGAACACGTCGCGCACCAGGCCGGAGCCTTTGTGCATGTGGAAACGGCCGCCTTCAGCGGTTGCGATGCCTGCCGCATCCTGGCCGCGATGTTGCAGGACCTGCAGCCCGTCGTAGAGCAACTGGCCGACGGGCGTGGTTGACATCACGCCGATAATTCCGCACATACCTTCACCTGTTCATCGATACTTGATTCGCACAGCCAACTCGTGGGGCATCCACGGTTTGGCCGCAATGACAGCGGTCTCGAAAGCCGGAGCGAGCGTTGAATCACGCCACCACGGCTCTTTTGGCCACTGCGTCAGCCCCGCTGCCGCCACCACCAATATGGCGACGAAAACGGCGCGTACAACACCGAAGCACGCGCCCAACATGCGATCGATTGGCGACAAGCCAATCACGACCAACAGTTCGCGCAGCAAAAAACGTATCACTCCAAGCACCAGCAGCGTCAGGATGAACACCGCCAGGAACGCTGCGGCCCATGCCATCCAGGGTGTCTCCACCCAGCGAGCCGTCGTCGGGGCGAGCAGCGGCGCGCCGTAGCGGGCCGCGGCGAACGCCACGACCCAACCGACAAGCGCAAAAATCTCGCTGATTAGACCTCGCCAGAGGCCGACGATCACACTTAGGGCGAGCAGACACAAAAAAACATAGTCGAAGAGCGTCATTCACGCCTACTTCGCTGTCACTACGCCGGTCAGGCCCGCCTGCTTGAGTTTGCCCTGGGCGGAATCGGCTGCCGCGCGAGTCGCAAAGGGACCCACCCGGACGCGCGTGCTCTCGCCCGCTTTTTCGGTGCTCACCGCGAATCCCGCCGCCTTGGCGCGCGATTGCACGCTCTTGGCGTTGTCGGCGTCGCGATAGACGCCCAGTTGAACAAAGAAATGTGCAGCGCTCGAAGCTGCAGCGTTGGTCGGCGCCACACCACCGCCATCGAGGATGGTGCGGGCGCGGTCAGCGTCGCCGGTAGCGGCCGACGAACGCGACTCGGCGCGTGCCGATGAAGATTTGCTCGATGCCGAAGCGCGACTCGATGAAGCCTTGCTCGAAGCCGCCTGCGACTGCTGTGCCACGGAGTTGGGAACGGGACGGCCCGACGGCGACACCAGCGGCCCGGACGCGTCCGCATAGCGCGGGGCAGAAGTCGGCACAGGCGTGACGGAGGCGACGGACGAGCGCGAACTCGATGCCGCCGCGACCGGGGCGACAGGCGCGCCCTGTGGAGCGGATTCGTCGCTGTCGATCTCTTCCGGCGCGTCAGCCGTCGGTGCTGGAGGCGGAGAGCCCGTGATCAGGCGGGATGCGTAGTTGCCGCCTTCCTGACTAGGAATGCGGATCTGCAGGTCGTTGCCGGTCGGCTTGGGACTGCTCTCCATGACCATCGGCAGGATGATCGCAGCCGCCAGCGCCAGTGCGACAGCGCCAACCAGACGACGGCGGGCGCGCTTTTTGAGGTCGAGCTGGGCGTCACTATCCGCCATACTTGCGCCCACAAATCAATGACATGAACACGCTCAAGGTTTCGTTGCGATCACGCGCAGCACGTCGGCCACGGTGAGGAAGGAACCAAAGACGACGATTCTATCACCCTCGCCCGCTTGCGCCCGCGCCGAAGCGAATGCCGAGTGCGGATCGGCAAACTGTTCGGTCGGCGCCGTGTTGCCAACGTCGGCCAGATGCGCCGCCAGATCGGCCGCCTTGGCGCCACGCGGGCCCGGCAGATCGCACAAGAACCAGCGGTTGACGCGCGGCAGCACGGCACGCATCGCGCCGGCGATGTCCTTGTCGGAGAGCATGCCGCACACCACGAAGGTGTTCTGGTAGAACCCCATGTTCATGAGGTTTTCTGCCAGCACCGCCGCAGCCTGCGGATTGTGCGCGACATCCAGCACCACGCTCGGACGCCCCGGCAGAATCTGGAATCGCGCCGGGAGCTCCACCAGCATCAACCCCTGCCGCACAGCCTGCATCGGCACCGGCAGCTTGTCATGCAGTGCCTCAAGCGCAGCCAACACGCTGGAAGCGTTCAGCAACTGATTGGCACCGCGCAGCGCGGGATACGCCAGGCTGTTGCGCTTTTGCTCGCGGCCCCAGAACTGCCATTGATTCTTGTCGCCGGAAAAGCCGAAGTCCTGGCCGGAAATACGCAGATCGGCACCGATGTTGCGAGCGTGCCCCACCAGCGTTTGCGGAGGCATCGGATCGCCACAGATGGCTGGCTTGCCCGGGCGGTAGATGCCAGCCTTTTCAAAACCGATGGCTTCGCGCGTATCGCCCAGGTAGTCCATGTGGTCCATGGCCACACCCGTGACGATCGAGCAATCGGGCTCGATCGCGTTGACGGCGTCGAGCCGGCCACCGAGGCCCACTTCGAGGATCATCACATCGAGCTTTGCGTGCGCGAACAGATGTACGGCGGCAAGCGTGCCGTATTCGAAATACGTCAGCGGCACGTCACCACGCGCTGCTTCGACCGCCGCGAAAGAGGCGCACAGCGCGTCGTCGCTTGCTTCAGTCAGATCGATACGTACGCGTTCGTTGTAACGCAGCAGGTGGGGCGAGGTGTACAGGCCCACACGGTAGCCAGCAGCACGCAGGATCGCTTCCAGCATGGCGCAGGCCGAGCCCTTGCCGTTGGTGCCCCCTACGGTGATCACCACCGGCAAAGCTGGTAGGGCTAGGGCGTCGCGCACTTTGGCGACGCGCGCCAAGCCGAGTTCGATCGGGCGGGAGTGCTGCTGTTCGATGTAGGCCAGCCATTCCTGCAGGCTGGTCGGTTGATTCGCCATCAGTTGGTCACAGCCGGCTGACGGGACAGGAGCGTCACGACGCTGGACAGACGCTCGCGCAACTGGCGACGGTCGACGATGATGTCGATGGCGCCTTTTTCCAGCAGGAACTCAGAACGCTGGAAACCTTCCGGCAGCTTTTCGCGCACGGTTTGCTCGATCACGCGCGGGCCGGCAAAGCCGATGAGCGCGCCGGGTTCGGCCATCACCACGTCGCCGATGAATGCAAAGCTGGCCGACACACCGCCCATGGTCGGATCGGTCAGCACCGTCACGAACGGGAGCTGCAATGCCGAGAGGCGATTGACCGCCGCAGTGGTCTTGGCCATCTGCATCAGCGAGAAAAGGCCTTCCTGCATACGCGCGCCGCCGGTGGCGGTAAAGCACACGAACGGCAAGCCTTGTTCAACGGCAGCATTGACTCCGCGCACGAAGCGCTCGCCCACCACCGAGCCCATCGAACCGCCAAGGAAGTCAAATTCGAATACCGCAACCACCATCGGCACGTTACGCACGGCACCCTGCATGACGACCAGCGCGTCAATTTCGCTGGTTTCTTCAACCGCCGCAGCAATGCGATCAGAGTATTTCTTGCTGTCCTTGAACTTGAGCGGGTCAACCGGTGCGACTTCGGCGCCGATTTCGAATCGGCCTTCCGGATCGAGCAGCAGATCCAGGCGATGGCGTGCGCGGATACGCTTGTGATGACCGCACTTGGGGCAGACGTATTCCGAGGCCTCGAGATCCGAGCGGTAAAGCACCGCTTCGCACGACTCGCACTTGCTCCACAGCCCTTCGGGAATCGACTTGCGTGTCGGCTGGTCGCGGTTGATCTTCGGCGGCAGCAGTTTGGTCAGCCAACTCATGCGTGTGCTCCTTGGGTCGCAGCGTCCATTGCGCTGCGGATCGACTTGATAAAGGCGCCAACACGGGCGGCCAGCTCTTCACGCGGAGATTGCTCGATTTCTTCAACCAGGCGGCTACCGATCACCACACCTTCGGCGGTGGCGCCGATGCGCGCGGCGGACTCACCGTCACGGATGCCAAAGCCAACTGCCACCGGAAGACCGGATTTTTCACGGATCAGCGGCACGCGGCGCGCCACTTCGTCGACGTTGAGCAGATGCCCTGCCCCCGTCACGCCCTTGAGCGAGACGTAGTAAATGTAACCACTGCCGATCTTGCCGACTTCTTCCATGCGCGCCTCGGTCGAGGTGGGCGCAAGCAGGAAGATCGGGTCAATGTTCGCCGCCTTGAGCATGCCACCCAGCACTTCGCATTCCTGCGGCGGGTAGTCGACCACCAGCACGCCATCGACGCCCGCTTCCGCTGCGCCCTTTACGAAGGCTTCGAAACCCAGGGCTTCGATCGGATTGGCGTAACCCATCAGCACCACTGCGGTGGTGTTGTCGGTCTGGCGAAATTTGCTCACGACGCCCAACACGTCGGTCAGCGACACGTTGTGGCGCAGAGCGCGTTCGGACGCACGCTGGATCGTCGGGCCATCGGCCATGGGGTCCGAGAACGGCACGCCCAGCTCGATGACGTCGGCACCGGCTGCCACCATGGCATGCATGATCTCCAGCGTGGCTGCGAGATCGGGGTCACCGGTGGTGATGAACGGAATCAGCGCTTTGCGGCCTTCGGCTTGCAGACGCTGAAAAACGGTTTGAATTCTCGACATGTTCTGTTCACACGACGAACCCTCGCGGGTCAAGCCAAACAGCCTGGCGCGAGGGTTCAGGTTCTCGAAATTTTAGAACTTGATACCGGATTTTTCAGCAACGGTGTGCATGTCCTTGTCGCCACGACCGGACAGGTTCACCAGCAGCACTTTGTCCTTCGGCAGCGTCGGCGCAAGTTTGGCAGCGTAGGCCAATGCATGCGAGGACTCCAGCGCAGGGATGATGCCTTCGAAGCGACACAGATCATGGAACGCCTGCAGAGCTTCCGCGTCGGTGATACCGACGTAATCGGCGCGGCCGATATCCTTGAGCCATGCGTGCTCGGGGCCGACGCCCGGATAATCGAGACCAGCTGAGATCGAGTGCGTTTCGATGATCTGGCCGTTGGCGTCCTGCAGCAGGTACGTGCGGTTGCCGTGCAGCACGCCGGGGCGCCCCTTTTGCAACGATGCGGCGTGACGGCCGGTATCCAGGCCATCACCGGCAGCCTCGACGCCGATCAGCTTGACGTCGGTGTAATCGATGTATGGATGAAAAATGCCAGCAGCATTCGAACCGCCACCCACGCAGGCAATGACGTAGTCCGGCTGGTGACCGGCCATGGCCGGCATCTGTTCGATGCACTCCTTGCCAATCACGGTCTGGAAGTCGCGCACCATCTCCGGGTAAGGCTGCGGGCCCGCCACGGTGCCAATAATGTAGAACGTATTGCCGATGTTCGTGACCCAGTCGCGCATCGCTTCGTTGAGCGCGTCCTTGAGCGTCTTGGAGCCCGACTCGACGGGCACGACCGTCGCGCCCAGCAGCTTCATGCGGTAGACATTGGCTGCTTGACGACGCACGTCCTCGCTGCCCATGTAGACCACGCATTCCATGCCATAGCGTGCCGCCACGGTAGCGGTCGCCACACCGTGCTGGCCGGCACCGGTTTCGGCGATCACGCGCGGCTTGCCCATGCGGCGTGCCAGCATGGCCTGCCCGATGCAGTTGTTCACCTTGTGCGCGCCAGTGTGGTTGAGGTCTTCGCGCTTGAGATAGATCTGCGCGCCACCCAGCAGCGACGACCAGCGGGCCGCGTGATAGATCGGGCTCGGACGCCCGACGAAATGCTTCAGCTCGTAAGCCAGTTCGGCCTGGAACTCAGGATCGGTCTTGCTCTTGTTGTAAGCCTCGCGCAGCTCATCGAGCGCGGGGATCAGCGTTTCGGCGACGAACAAACCGCCATAGGGACCGAAGTGCCCGTGCTCATCCGGCAGGTCATAGGGCTTTTCAGCCATCTGCATTACGAACTCCTGAAATGAATGCTTCGATCAGCGCCGCATCCTTGATGCCTTTGCCCTGCTCCACCCCACTGCTCACATCCACCGCCCACGGCCGCACCTGGCGCACCGCCTGCTCGACGTTCTTGGGGTGAAGGCCGCCCGACAGGATGAGGGGCAACGAAAGGCCGGCCGGAATGAGGCTCCAATCGAAGGTTTGTCCGCCGCCGCCATAGCCTTCGACAAAAGCGTCGAGCAAAAGGCCAGAAGCTGACGGAAATCCAGCCGCGTAGTCTACCAGATCGAGACCCGGCATCACTCTTGCCGCTTTGATGTACGGGCGCGCGTAGCGCTCGCAGTCGGCCGCGCGCTCGTCGCCATGGAACTGCAGCAGCGACAAAGGCACTTCGGCAAGGACTTCGCGCACGCGGCCCGGGTCTTCGTTGACGAACAGGCCGACCGTGCTCACAAAGGCAGGCACGATACGGCACAAGGCCCGCGCGCGCTCGATATCCACGGCTCGCGGGCTTTTTGCGTAGAAGACGAAACCGATGGCATCGGCCCCTGCCCGCACAGCGGCAGCAACATCGGCCTCGCGCGTCAGGCCGCAGATCTTGATTCGGGTGCGAGGGTTCATGGGGTTACCAAAGGGCCGAGCATGGGGCCGAGGGGCGCGATGATACGGCCACCACCGGGCAACTGCCAGTCATCAGGATACTCGACACCGCTCAGGTATAGCCCCGCAGGCGAAAACGTGGGCGGCGAGCGGCGGCGATCACGTTGATCGAGCAGATGTGCAATGTCGGCGGGCTGCAGCCGTCCGTTGCCCACGTATATGAGCGCGCCGACCATGTTGCGAATCATGTGGTGGAGAAAGGCGTTTGCCTCGAAATCGAAGAACACCCATTCGCCCGAGCCCGTGACGCGTGCCTCTGTCAGCGTACGCACGGGGGACTTTGCCTGGCATTCAGCGGCCCGAAATGCCGAGAAGTCGTGTTCGCCCCGCAGATAGGCCACCCCGGCCTGCATGGCATCGAGATCGAGAGGCGCGTGATACCAACCGACCTTGCCATCGAAAAGCGCGCTGCGCACGGGCGAATTGAACAATACGTAGCGATAGCGGCGCGAGCGTGCCGAAAATCGTGCATGAAAAGTGTCGTTGACGCGACAAGCCCAACGCACCGCGATCGAGCCCGGCAGATGCGCATTCACGCCGCGCACCCAGGCGTTGTCAGCACGTTCGGTGTCGCAGTCGAAGTGCACAACCTGGGCTGACGCGTGCACGCCGGTGTCTGTACGCCCTGCGCAAACGGTTTCAACACGACGCGCAGCGATCACGGCGAGCGCATCTTCCAACGTGTCCTGCACCGTCCGGCGATGCCGCTGGGTCTGCCAGCCTTCAAAGGCGCGGCCATCGTATTCCAGGCCTAGCGCAATGCGAGCCACCACAAAACTCCCGTTCCCAAGACAAACAATATCGCGAGCAACAACCAGTCGCGCGCTGTGGGCCATGCGACACGCCAGGAGGCTTCCCGTGACGGCGATGCGGCGTCGTCCGAAATCCACTCGCGCCAGCTTCGCTTTTGCGGACTGTCCGCGTCACGCAGCACAAGGTTCATCCGCACCGCGAAACGCTCTGGCGACACACCAAGAACGCGCAACGGCATGGCCAGTACGTAAAGGCCGGCAACCCAGCTTTCGACGCTGAGCGCGCTCATCAGGATGGCCACCACATCGACGACCGCGACAAGACGCAGGACATGCATGAGCGCCTGTGTAGCGCCATCCACGGTCGGACTCCACCCACCCAGCGCCGGGAGCATAAGCGTTCCAGGCGTCTGCCACAGGAAGAGAATGCACACGGCCAGCAGAATGTAGCGCATGCGTCGCAGCAGCCGCCACCAGCGGGCTGCATCGCGGGCCAGTGCAAGAATGGTGGTCAGGGTCACCAACGCTGCCAGCGGTATGCCGGCCAACTGTTGCAGGAGTACAAGCAAAAAGCACCCGGCCGTCACAAGGACGGCCGGGTGCACGTTGGGATGTCTCGAAGACAAATCGGAATTATCAGGCGATACGCGCGAGCATCGAGCGAGCCTGATCCTGTTGTGCGCCCTTGCCGCCAGCGACAACTTCTTCGAGCAACTCACGAGCACCTTCGACGTCGCCCATTTCTTCGTAGGCGCGCGCGAGTTCAAGCTTGGTGCTGATTTCGTCGTTGACGTCGATATCGTCGATGGTGATGTCGTTGTTGGCCGCCGTCAGCGAAACACCAGCCGTACTTACCGGAGCGGGTTCGGTATTCAGACGCACACCGGTCAGATCAACGCTGCGATCGGCCGGCACATTGCGCGCTTTTTCGTCGCCAAGTTCGAAGTCGAAATCGAGCAAGTTACCCTCAAAGTTGGTGGTTTCCAGATCAACGACCGACAGCGAAGCCTGTTGTGCAGCAGGTTCGATGCCGATATCGAATTCAGTCTGATCACCAGCCGGCAGAACCGGTGCGGCCTCAGCGATGGCCGGCGCTGCGGCGACCGATGCGAATTCCAGCGGAGCGACTTCGTTTTCGACCACAGACGCAGGGGCGCTTTGCTTCGCGGGGAAGTCAGGCAGGCTGGTGCTGAAATCCAGCGGAGCGATTTCGTCGGCTGCGTCTGCCACGAGCGGCTCCGACGCAACTACGGCGGCAGCGGCTTCGGCCTCTTCCGGCAATTCGAGATCAAGGTTGAAGTCGAGATTCAGGTCGGGCGAAGTCGCCGTCGCTTCTTGGGTTGCAGTGTCGACGACTTCAGCCGTGCTGGCAGCGTCAGCCGTGAATTGATTCAGATCGCCCGGCAGCGTCCAGGTCGCACGCATTTGCGACAGGCTTTCGGTGCCGAAGGTCACAGCCGGAGTTGCACTCTCTTCACTCGTAGCACCCGTGCTGGCTGCGGCTGCGGCAACTGCCAGTGCAACAGGGGCGGCTGCAACGTTCGCAGAGGGCGTCTGCGCGGCAATAGCGCCCGCACCTTGATAGAGCGGATTGTTCGGATCGATGCGAGCCCCCAGCGCCACGGCCTTGGCCCAGTCGTCGCCCGTACCGCCCGTCTGCGCATACAGATCGCCAGCCACGTTTTCAAACTGCTTGGCGCTGCCGCGTTGCGCGTAGATTTCGAGCAGTTTGAGGTACACCGGGATACGCACCGGGTCATTCTTGAGCGCATCAAGCAGGATTTCCTCAGCCTGCGCGTCGCGGCCATAGGCCATGTAGACATCGGCTTCAGCGACCGGATCAACACCCTCATCGGTGTCGATGGCCGACAGGCCCGACTGGCTGAAGTCGGTGTGCAGCATGCTTGTACCGGTATCGATGGTCTGTCCGCCCGCATTGCCAAACACGGAGTTCGGGCTGGTCGACAGTTCCGACAGGCTGGCCTGAGTCAGGCCAGTCGTCTGCGGCTGGCGCCGACGGTTGCGCAGTGCGACGTACCCAGCGCCGAGCAACGCGATCAGGATGGCGCCCAGGGCCAGTGGGCTCGTGAAGAAGTTCTCTTCTTCAACAATGGGGGCCTGCGCAGGAGCGACTTTCTCCTGGATGACCGGTGCGGCAGGCTTGGCGGCTTCAGGCGCCGAGGCTTGCGTTGCTTCGGTGCTGGTCGCGGTAGCGGCCGCCGGTTCCGACGTAGCGGCAGCTCCGGGCACCGACGTCGCGGTCGCGCTCGCGGCCACACCTGCTGCAGCGGCGGTGGCTGCGGCCACAGCCGGTGCGGCCGAGGTTGCGGCAGCGGCCTTCGAGGCATCAGCCGCCGCTGCGGCCTGCTTCTGCAAGTCGGCCATGCCTTGCGACTTCATTTCGAGCAGCTTCTGCAGCTCGGCGACGTTCTTTTCGAGGTCGGCAACGCGCGAATTGGCTTCCTGCAGAGCCTTGCTGCGGGCTGCTACGTCTTCTTCGAGCGCTTGCACACGGGCATTGCCGGCGCCTGCGCCAGCCTCAGTGGCACTCGCCACTTGTGTCTTGCTGATCTTGAGCTGATCGCGCGACGGCGTCTGGGTCGGAGCAGCTTCTTGCACCTTGGGGCTGATGGCGCCGCCACCACTCTGGGTGGTCTGCGTCGTCTTGGCCGGACCTGCGGCGGCGGCCGAGGCAACCGACTGGCGATAGCTGTCGAAATTGGAAGCCTTCAGGATGATCTGGCGGGCTTCGCTGCGCGAGATGCGTTGGGCTTCGGTATTTTCGGGCACCTTCAGCACGCGACCAGCACGCAGGCGATTGATGTTACCGCCCGTGAATGCTGCGCTGTTGGCTTGGTACAGCGCCGCGATCATCTGGTCCTGTGTGACGTCGTCGCTGCGAGCGCCGTTGGCGATGCTGCTCAGCGTGTCACCCTTTTGCACCGTGTAGTCTCCGCCGGCCGAGGCCGACGCAGCGGCTTGCGGAGCCGGATGTTCGGCGGCTGCTGGCACACGGCGTGTTGTCGCAGGTGCAGAAGATGCCGGAGCGGCGGCGCGCGGCGCGGTGGAACCTGCCGAAGCGGAGGCTGCTGCCGGGGCGCGTTCGGCGGATTCCGGACGACCCAATTGCGGGGCGTTCACGCCCGGGGTCGCCAGTTGCCCGCCATTGGTGCTGCTCGGATCGAGCAGGAAGGTGTACTCGCGCAACATGCGCCCACCCGCCCAGTTCAGCTCGACCAGCATGTTGACGAACGGGTCATTGAAGGGGCGGTCGGAATTGACGCGGATGACGGCAGCGTTGCCCGCACGGCGCTCGATGACCATGCGCACACCGCTCAACGCCGGGGCGAAGTCGATGTTGGCATTGGAGAAGGCATCCGGCGTGGCCAGCCGCGCGCTCATCGTCTCCAGTTCGGCGGGAGTGGCAGCGATTTCGACCTCGGCACGCAGCGGCTGCCCGAGGGCACTGAAAACGCTGATGCGACCCAGTCCGGCTGCGTTGGCGCCACTGCACAGGGCAGCAACGGCTACAGCCAGCAAGGTGCTACGAACGATTGGTGTGTTCATTTGGTGTCGACGCGGCATGCGAGCCCATTCAATTCCGGTTTAAAACGGGGAACCTTGCCAATACCGCGAACGCTGCGCGACGTATCGGAAGCCACAAAAGTTCCCGGATCAACATAACATCAGCAATTTACCGCTGCAAGCTAATGCTTTTCCTCAAAATCGCGCCGAACGACAAGTCTGAGCCCCATGGGCGGCGTTCCGGAGCGGACGGACGCTGTCTATGCCTTAGGCATCAACGTCCACTGAAACAAAAAACGGAGTCCGAAGACTCCGTTCTTTTCGCTCATCGTTCAATGAGGATGCGCAACATGCGACGCAACGGCTCGGCGGCGCCCCACAGCAACTGGTCGCCAACCGTGAATGCCCCCAGATAATCATCGCCCATCGCCAGCTTGTGCAGGCGACCGACCGGAACATGCAGGAAACCCGTCACCGCCGTCGGCGTCAGTTCGCGTTCAGAACGCTCACGCTCGTTCGGTACCACACGCACCCAATCGTTGGCCTGCGCGATGATGTCGTTGATCTCGTCCAGGGGCACATTCTTCTTGAGCTTGATTGTCATCGCTTGGCTGTGACAACGCATGGCACCGATCCGGACACAGAGACCGTCGATCGGAATGCTGCCCGGTGTGCGGAATGCGGGACGGCCAAGAATCTTGTTGGCCTCTGCGCCGCCCTTCCATTCTTCCTTGCTCTGGCCGTGGTCGACCGGCACATCGATCCAGGGGATCAAGCTGCCTGCCAGCGGCACGCCACGGAAGTTCTGGCGCGGAAAATCCTCCGAACGCATGGTTTCAGCCACCTTGCGGTCGATTTCGAGAATGGCCGACGCCGGGTCTTCCAGCAGGTGGGCAACGGAACCGTGAATGCGGCCCATCTGAGCGATCAGTTCGCGCATGTTCTGCGCGCCAGCGCCGGATGCGGCCTGGTAAGTCATGGAGGTGGCCCACTCGACCAGATCGTGCTGGAACAGACCACCCAGCGCCATCAGCATGAGCGAAACCGTGCAGTTGCCGCCGACGTAGTTCTTCACGCCGCGCGCCAGACCGTCCTTGATCACGTTCAGGTTGACCGGGTCGAGCACGATGATCGCGTCGTCCTTCATGCGCAGGCTGGATGCCGCGTCGATCCAGTAGCCGTTCCAGCCAGCGGCGCGCAGTTGCGGGAAGATCTCGTTGGTGTAGTCGCCGCCTTGGCACGTCAGCACGACGTCCATTTCGCGCAACGCGTCGATCGATTTGGCGTCCTTCAGCGGCGGCGTGTCGCGACCAATGTCCGGGCCCTTGCCGCCGACGTTGGAGGTGGTGAAGAACACAGGCTCGATGTGTGCAAAATCGCCCTCTTCGCGCATGCGCTGCATGAGCACGGAGCCCACCATGCCGCGCCAACCGACCAGACCTACTCGCATTGCAGATTTCCTTTATTGATGACCGCTGTGTTGTTCCCGCCGACTTTTTCCGCCTGTCCCACCGCGGCGGGAACCCAGGCGGCAAAACAGGCGCAAATCAGCCGGTAACGATAATGATCGTTTTCGTGGTGATGATCGTGGTGGACGCGACGACGCCTGCGCGGGTTGCGCAAGCAGGCGTCGGGCAGAAATGTTCGCGTCCGGTGATCATGTGATGTGTTTTTGAGCGGGCTATAGAGCCTTACAGTGCAGCCAGCACGGCGTCACCCATCTCGCGGGTGCCAACGCGCTTGGCGCCTTCGTGCCAGATGTCGCCGGTGCGCAGGCCCGAGGCCAAAACACTGCGGACAGCTTTTTCGATGCGCGTCGCCGATTGCTCATCGCCGAAACTGTAGCGCAACATCATTGCCGCCGACAGGATGGTTGCCAAAGGATTTGCAACGCCCCTGCCGGCGATGTCCGGCGCCGAGCCGTGAATAGGCTCGAACATACCCTTATTGTTGTCGTCGAGCGAGGCCGACGGAAGCATACCGATAGAACCGGTAAGCATGGAGGCCTCGTCCGAGAGGATGTCACCGAAGATGTTGCCGGTGACCATCACATCGAATTGTTTCGGCGCCTTGACCAGCTGCATGGCGGCATTGTCCACCAGCATGTGGGAGAGTTCGACGTCCGGATATTCCTTGGCCAGCTCGATCATGACATCACGCCACAATTGGGTCGTTTCCAGCACATTCATCTTGTCGACCGAGCACACGCGACGATTGCGCTTGCGGGCGGCCTCGAAGGCGACGCGGCCGATACGGACGATCTCGGATTCCGAATAGATCATCGTGTTGAAGCCGACGCGTTCGCCGTTACGCTCTTCGATGCCGCGCGGCTCGCCGAAGTAAATGTCGCCGGTCAGCTCACGAACGATCAGGATATCCAGCCCCGCCACGACCTCGGGCTTGAGCGTCGAAGCACCGGCCAGTTCCGGGTACACCACGGCCGGACGCAGATTGGCGAACAGATTCAGGTCCTTGCGGATGCCCAGCAGGCCGCGCTCCGGGCGCTGCGGACGCGGAAGCGAATCCCACTTGGGGCCACCGACCGCCCCCAACAGGACTGCGTCAGCCGCGCGCGCCAGCTTCTGCGTGGCCTCCGGGTAAGGCTCACCGGTGGCATCGACGGCACAACCGCCCAGCAGGGCGTTTTCCATCTCGATCTTGAGGCCATCGGCGCGCAGCGCTTCGAGCACACGAACGGCTTCGCCGACGATTTCGGGGCCGATGCCATCACCGGGCAGGACACAGACTTTCATCAAAACTCCAATCGGGGCGCAGGTCACACGGGCGACCCGCTCGTTATCAGGCGAACAGCCAGGGTTGTTCGGCGCGGCGCTTCTCTTCGAAAGCACGGATCTTGTCGGCGTGACGCAGGGTCAGCCCGATATCGTCCAGCCCATTGATCAGGCAGTACTTGCGGAACGCGTCGACATCGAAATGGATCGCACGGCCGTCAGGGCGCGTCACGGTCTGCGCATCGAGGTCCACACGCAGACGATAGCCCTGCGTGCTCAGAGCGCCCTCGAAGAGCGCGTCAACTTCTTCCTTCGGCAGCACAATCGGCAGCAGGCCGTTCTTGAAGCTGTTGTTGAAGAAGATATCGGCGTAGCTGGTGCCGATGATCACGCGAAAACCATAGTCGTGCAGCGCCCACGGAGCGTGTTCGCGCGACGAACCGCAACCGAAGTTCTCGCGCGCCAGCAGGATGCGGGCGCCTTGAAAGCGCGCATCGTTGAGCACGAAGTTCGGGTTGAGCGGGCGCGTGGAGTTATCCATGCCCGGCTCGCCGTGGTCCATGTAGCGCCATTCGTCAAACAGGTTCGGGCCAAAGCCGGAACGCTTGATCGACTTGAGGAACTGCTTCGGGATGATCGCGTCGGTGTCAACGTTAGCCCGGTCCAGCGGCATGGCCAGGCTGTCCAGGACGGTGAACTTTTCCATTTACTTCTTCGCTCCGCGTTGCATGGATTCGCCGACATGCTCGACGTCCTTGCCAAAACCAGCGACCGTATTGCAGGCAGCCACGTTGAGCGCGGCAATCGCGCAAACCAGGAAATACAGCGTCTTTTTCATGGCGAGCTCTTTCAGTCTTTCGGTATTCAGAGGATTTCGCGCACGTCGACGAAACGACCTGCGATGGCAGCAGCAGCGGCCATTTGCGGGCTGACGAGATGCGTGCGGCCGCCCGGCCCCTGACGGCCTTCGAAATTGCGGTTCGACGTCGAGGCACAGCGCTCACCCGGTTCGAGGCGGTCGGCGTTCATCGCCAGACACATCGAGCAACCCGGTTCGCGCCATTCAAAACCGGCGGCGGTGAATATCTTGTCCAGGCCTTCCTGCTCGGCCTGTGCCTTGACCAGCCCCGAGCCCGGCACCACCAGCGCCAGCTTGACGTTGGCGGCAACGCTGCGACCACGCACGACCGCTGCGGCGGCGCGGAGGTCTTCAATGCGCGAGTTGGTACAGGAGCCAATGAAGACCTTGTCGATCTTTACATCAGTCATCGGCGTATTGGGGATCAGGCCCATGTACTGCAGGGCGCGCTCCATGCCATCGCGCTTGACGGCGTTGGCCTCTTTGGCCGGATCGGGCACACGCCCCGTCACGTCGGTCACCATTTCGGGCGACGTACCCCAGGTTACCTGCGGCACGATCGCACGTGCGTCGATGTTGACCACGCGGTCGAACTGAGCGCCTGCATCCGAAACCAGGGTGCGCCAGTACTGTGTGGCGCGATCCCAGTCTTCAGCCTTCGGAGCGAAGGGACGGCCCTTGAGGTAGTTGATGGTGGTGTCATCCACCGCCACCAAGCCTGCGCGTGCGCCGGCCTCAATAGCCATGTTGCACAGGGTCATGCGGCCTTCCATCGACAGGCTGCGGATCGCCGAACCGGCGAATTCCACCGCGTAACCTGTGCCGCCAGCCGTACCGATCTGACCGATGACGTAGAGGATGATGTCCTTGGCCGTCACGCCACGCCCCAGCGGGCCGTCGACGTGCACCAGCATCGTCTTGGACTTTTTCTGGATCAGGCACTGCGTGGCCATGACGTGTTCGACTTCCGACGTACCGATGCCGTGCGCCAAGCAGGCGAACGCCCCGTGCGTCGACGTGTGCGAGTCGCCGCACACGACGGTCATGCCGGGCAACGTTGCGCCGTTTTCCGGGCCGATCACGTGCACGATGCCTTGGCGCTTGTCCTTGAATGGGAAGTACGCCAGCGCGCCGGTCGAGCGAATATTGGCGTCCAGCGTTTCGACCTGCAGACGCGAGATCGGATCTTCGATGCCGCGATCCCAGTGGTCGGTCGGAGTGTTGTGGTCGGCGGTGGCGACGATCGAGCTGATACGCCACGGCTTGCGACCAGCCAGCTTCAGGCCCTCAAACGCTTGCGGGCTGGTGACTTCGTGTACCAGATGACGGTCGATGTAGATGAGTGCGGTGCCGTCATCTTCTTCATGCACCACGTGGCTGGACCACAACTTGTCGTACAACGTTTGCAACATGCTCGAATTTCCAGGCAGTTCAGCGGAAAAGTTCACAATTATTTCACGCGACGGGGTTACTTGGTAGCGCGGCCCCGCGCTGATTCGTAAAGAGGCATGACACGCTGGGCGTAATTCGCCAGATCGGTCTGGCGTTCGGCGCTTGGCGGGTGGGTCGAACAGGAACTTGGGTGGCGCTCCGCCGCTGTCGGCCTGCCCCATTTTCTGCCATAGCGTCACGGCTGCGCGCGGGTCGTATCCAGCACGGGCGGCCAGCTCGACACCGATGCGGTCGGCTTCGGTCTCCTGACCGCGCGAATTAGGCAGCTCGAACATCACCTGATAGGCCATGCCCGCCATATCCATGCCACCGCCGCCCACGCCCAGCAAGGCGCCTGCGATAGACATGCCGAGGTTGGCGTTGGCGGCCTGAGAGGCACGCTCCCACGCATGTTCGCGCAGCGCGTGTGCGATTTCGTGCCCCATCACGGCGGCAATTTCGTCGTCAGTCAGCTTGAGCTTGTCGATCAGGCCCGAATACACGGCGATCTTGCCGCCCGGCATGCACCACGCGTTCAACTCGTTCGACGAGATGACGTGCGTCTCCCACTTCCATTGCTGCGCGTCGGGGCGGAATACCGCCGTCTGGGGAATCAGCCTCGCCGCGATGCGCTGCACGCGCTCGGTCATTGCCTTGTTCTGATCAAGCTGGCCCTTGGTGCTCGCTGCATCCAGGGTCTGGCGGTATTCAAGTGCGGCCGCTTGGGTCAGTTCGCTGCGATCAACAAGCGGCGACACGGTCTGCTTGCGATCGATACCTACGGTGCCGGGTGCGGTCGTCTGTACCGTCTGGCAAGCGGCAACCACCGCCAGAGCACCGCCAGCAAGCAACAGGCGAGCAGTCGTCCATCGTTTCGAGTGCTTCATGGCTCCCTCCTCTCGCAGACGTGTCGGGCCGAAGATCAGGCCTTCGGGCTGGGAATGTCTTGCACGCCGTCCGGCGCCAGTCCGGCAATCCGGGGCGCGTGCGGTGCGATATCAGCATTCTGAGCGCGTTGCCGCAGAGCGTGATCGATCAGCACCAGCGCCAACATTGCTTCGGCGACGGGCGCCGCGCGAATCCCCACGCACGGGTCATGGCGACCCGTAGTCATCATCTCGACCGGGTTGCCGTCGCGATCGATCGAGCGTCGGTTCTGCGGAATCGACGAGGTCGGCTTGATGGCCATCGACACTCGCACGTCCTGCCCACTGGAGATACCGCCGAGAATGCCGCCGGCATGATTGGACAAGAAACCGGCCGGCGTGAGTTCGTCACCATGCACAGAACCGCGCTGCGGAATCACGCCGAAGCCGTCACCGATTTCGACCCCCTTGACGGCGTTGATGCTCATCATCGCGTAGGCGATGTCGGCATCCAGGCGATCGTAGACCGGCTCGCCCCAACCTGGCGGGACTCCCGTGGCGATGACGTCGATGCGGGCGCCGATCGAGTCGCGTTCAGCCCGGATGCGATCCATGTACGCTTCCAGTTCGGGGACGATCTCCGCATTCGGCGCGAAGAAGGCGTTCTCTGAGACATGCTCCCAGCTCTTGAACGGAATCGCGATTTCGCCCAACTGGCTCATCCACGCACGGATGACGATACCGTGCTTTTCCGCCAGCCATTTCTTGGCGATAGCGCCAGCCGCGACGCGCACTGCGGTTTCGCGCGCCGACGAGCGGCCACCGCCACGGTAATCGCGCACACCGTACTTATGCTCGTAGGTGTAGTCGGCGTGACCGGGACGGAAGGTGTTGGCGATCTTGGAATAGTCGCCGCTGCGCTGGTCCTGGTTGCGGATCAACAGTGCGATCGGCGTGCCGGTGGTCTTGCCTTCAAAGACGCCGGAGAGAATCTCGACGGTATCCGGCTCCTTGCGCTGCGTGACGTGGCGCGAGGTGCCCGGCTTGCGACGGTCCAGTTCGAGCTGGATATCCGCTTCGGTCAGCGCCAGTCCCGGGGACAACCATCCACGACGCAACCGATGGCTGCGCCATGCGACTCGCCGAATGAGGTGACGGTAAACAAGGTACCCAGAGTGCTGCCTGACATGGCTTTCTTGCGTCCAGTACGTGTCTGTCGGGGGCCGTGATTTTAGCATGCGGCAAGGCACCACGCGGCCCCGTACCGTCCGGCGCTCTGCGAACGCCAGCGTGCCATATTCCGGCGCACCGGCATACGAATTGCCTTAGCATATCGCCGCCCGAAACGAGAGCCGCCAAGGCCATCCGACAACCCGACGGAGCTTGCAGATTACCGCCCTGCCCTCAACCCGACCCGCGTCATTCCTTCGGCGTGGCGCCACGACTGTTGCTGTCGTGCCATTTTGGCGCCGCCTGATGGTTGGCGTTGTCCTCGTCAGCCTGCTCTGCACGGGCGAAATCGTGCTACGGCTCAACCAGGCTCGCCAATACGAAAGCGCGCGCACGCTCGTCACCAGCAAGCTGGCACACGTACGAGCAAAACTCGAGACCGAACTGAACAGCACGCTGTTTCTGACTTCGGGCCTTGTCGCCTACGTCAGCGCACAGGAAGGCGGCCTGACCGAAGCCCACGCCAACGCGCTGCTATCGGCGCTCTATGCCAACGGTCGCAATATCCGCAACATCGGTATCGCGCCCGACAATCGACTGCGCTGGATCCACCCCCTTCAGGACAACCGCAAAGCACTCGGCCTGTATTACCCCAGTCAGCCCGATCAATGGCCCAGTGTGCGGCGTGCCATCGAGACACGACAGACAGTCGTGGCTGGCCCCGTCTCGCTTGTTCAGGGCGGTCAAGGACTGGTAGCCCGCACGCCCGTCTTTTTGGCCGATGGCAGCTACTGGGGACTGCTCAGCCTGGTCGTTGACTGGAACAAGCTCAAGACAGCAATCGGATTGGCGCCTGTCATGGAGGGCATTCAGATCGCGATACGCGGACGTGACGGTACGGGTGCAAGTGGGCCGGTGTTCTTCGGGGACGACGATGTCTTTGCCGATGACCCAGTCACCACACCGCTGACGCTGCCCGGCGGCGAATGGTTGCTGGCTGCGACGCCACTGGAAGGCTGGCGCTCGGCTGACGCGGCGCGCCAGCGACTGATCTATATCCTCGTCTCGCTGCTCATCTCGGCCCTCGTGTTGTCGGCGCTGCGCGACGCCGCCGACAGGGAAAGCCTGAACGGCGATCTCGAAAAGCGCGTCCTGGCCCGTACGCAAGCACTACAGGCTTCCAACGACCAGCTCACCGACACGCTTGAGACACTCAAGAAAGCGCAGGACCAACTTGTTCGCAGCGAGAAGCTCGCCGCGCTCGGCGGTCTTGTCGCGGGCGTCGCGCATGAGCTGAATACACCGCTGGGCAACAGCATGTTGGCCGCGACCGCACTGACTCGTCGCACGCGGGCTTTGCGCGAACAGCAGACGATTCGGCGTTCCGAATGGCTCGCCGCATTGGATGATCTCGCCCAAGCCAGCGACATCATCCAGCACAGTCTTGAACGCGCGTCCGAATTAGTCACCAGCTTCCGTCAAGTCGCGGCGGATCGCAGCACCGAACATCGGCGCCGCTTCCGTCTGAACACCAGCATCCACGACCTGGCCGTCACGCTGCAGCCGACGCTGGCACAGGCCGGTTTGAAGCTACGCTCATCGGTGCCGCTGCACATCGAACTCGACGGCTACCCAGGGCTCGTGGACCAGATGCTCATGAACCTGGTGCAAAACGCTGTCGCCCACGGTTACCCGGACGGGCGTGCCGGCATCATTCAAATCGAAGCGCACCGCGACGACGAAAACGTCGTCCTGCAAGTCAGTGACGATGGCGACGGCATTGCACCGGAGAATCTGTCGCGCATCTTCGATCCGTTCTTCACGACTCGGCTTGGCCGCAGTGGTGCAGGGCTCGGGCTCAACATCATCTACAACATCGTGACAGGTCCGCTCGGCGGCGAAATCTCGGTGCAAAGCGTGCGCGGCCAGGGCACGCGCTTCACCATCCGCATGCCACTGATCGCGCCCGCCGACCCCATTGGCGTCAATGCATGAAGAACGCTTCGAGCTGCTCGAAGATACGGTGTTCTGCGCCGTGACGACTCACTGACAGGACGTCTTCGAGCTTTTCGACCTGGCTCACCATTTGGGGCAAGCGTGCATCGTCGCGCACTGACAGCCAGATGCGGCTCTCATCCCCATGCCCGATCGGCATGCACAAAATACCTTCGACGTTGAAGGCGCGCCGCGCGAACAGGCCACACACATGCGACATGACGCCCGCGTGATTGCGCACAGCCAGTTCCAGCACCACTTTGTTGTCGCTCATCTCAGCCTCCGATCATTTCGGTATTGGCCGCTCCCGGCGGCACCATGGGGAACACTTTCTGCGCCACATCGATCGACGCGTGGATGAGGCACGGTCCGTTCGCACGCAACGCGGTGCGCAACATGACGAGCGGATCTTCGGCGGCATCGAGATCAAAGGCGTCGAGCCCAAAACCCTGCGCAATGCAGATGAAATCCATGCGACGTCGATAGTCCGCAGCAAACACGCGCTTGCCGTAGAACAGATCCTGCTGCTGATGCACCAGACCAAGCGACTGATTGTTCATCAGCACAATCTTGACGTTGGCCCCCTCCTCGACGGCTGTCGCCAGTTCCTGGATGTTCATCTGCAGACTGCCGTCGCCAGAGAAGCACACAACCGTCCGCGACGGTTCTGCCAGCGCCGCACCGATGGCGGCCGGCAGGCCAAAACCCATCGTACCGAGGCCGCCAGAGGTCAGCCATTGGCGCGGCCGTGCAAACGGATAGGCCTGCGCCACCCACATCTGATGCTGCCCCACGTCGGTGGCAATGACGGCTTCATCATCGAGCAGCGACGCCACTGCGCGCACCAGACCGTAGTGGCTGCGCGGATCGTCCACTTCGGGCATGGCAAGCGGATGTGCGGTCTTGAGGCTGGCTACACGCGAGAGCCATTCTTTGCGCAAGGTAATCGTCACGCGCGGCAACAGCATCTGCAACGCCTGCCCCACGTCACCGTGGATTGCCACATGCGGCCGGCGGATCTTGCCCAGTTCAGCAGGATCGATATCGATGTGGATGATGTTGGCGTTGGGACAGAATTTTTCGGCCTTACCGATGGCGCGATCATCGAAACGCGCGCCCAAGACAATCAGCAGGTCGGCCTCTTCCAGCACGAAATTGGTAAAGCGCGCCGCGTGCATGCCCAGCATGCCCAGCGACAACGGGTGGTCCGTGGGCATGGCACCCAGCGCCATCAGCGTGGAAGTCGTGGGTAGCGCGGCCTGCTCGGCCAACATCACGGCGGCCTCTGACGCGCCCGATTGGATGACGCCGCCGCCGATGTACATCACCGGGCGCTGTGAGGCATTGATCATCTGTGCGGCGCGCTCGATGCCTTCGATATCGATCGCGGGCACGGCGGCGGCACAACCCGGCACAGGAAGCTCATCGATGTCGATGCTGGCTGTCTGCACATCTTTCGGAATATCGATCCACACCGGGCCGGGGCGACCCGATTCGGCAATCCGGAAGGCTTCGGGAATGACTCGCAACAGCTCGCGAACATCGCGCACAAGGTAGTTGTGCTTGGTAACCGGAATGCTGATGCCGTAGGTATCGACCTCTTGGAACGCATCCGTGCCGATCATGCCCAGCGGCACCTGACCGGTAATGCACACCACGGGGATCGAATCGAGCTTGGCGTCAGCGATTGCCGTCAGCAGGTTGGTCGCACCGGGACCACTGGACGCCATGCAGACAGCCGCACGGCCTGTGACGCGAGCGATCCCCTGGGCAATGAACCCGGCACCTTGTTCGTGGCGCGCGAGCACGTGCCGGATGGTGCTTTGCGAGAAAGCGTCATACAACGGAAGGGCAGCACCGCCGGGAATACCGGCGACGATGGAAATCCCCTGCTGTTCCAGCAGGCGGACAATGAGCTGAGCTCCGGTGAGTCGCATGGCACGCATCCTTCTATTCGTGCCGGCATCACAAGACCGAGGGGAGGTACAAAAAAATGAACCCCGCTCGGCTCGCGCCGGCGGGGTTGGAGACTTTTGGTTCGATCCGTACCCGTTACAGCGCGAGGCCGCCTACGCCTACTACGCGTACGACTACTACAACCGCGTTAGCGGCAGCAGCGAAGTCGAAGGTGCGGAAGTCGGCGAGGTTCACGGTAGTGCGGGTCAAACCCAAGTGAGAAACGCAGGGGCGATTGAATCACAAGCCATCGCCCTGCACAAGCTGTACGAACGAACTATATCGACGTTCACGCCGCTTTCTTGAGCACTTCGTCGCGCAGAGCGCGGCGCAGAATCTTGCCGACGTTGGTCTTGGGCAGTTCTTCGCGGAACTCCACCGACCGTGGCACTTTGTACGCAGCAAGGTTGGCCCGGCAGTGGGCGATGATCGAATCGGCATCTACCGACGGGTCCTTGCGTACCACGAACAGCTTGACGGCCTCGCCAGCCCGCTCGTCCGGCACCCCCACGGCGGCGACTTCCAGCACGCCAGGGTGAGTGGCTACGACATCTTCGACTTCATTCGGATACACATTGAAGCCGGACACCAGGATCATGTCTTTCTTACGATCGACGATTCGCACGAAGCCAGCGTCGTCCACCACGGCGATGTCGCCGGTGCGCAGATAGCCGTCTTCGGTCATGACGCGTGCGGTTTCGTCCGGACGCCGGTAGTAGCCCTTCATCACTTGCGGGCCACGCACGCACAACTCACCGGCCTGGCCAACGCCGAGCTCCTGGCCATCTTCATCGCGGATGGAGATTTCGGTCGAACGGCACTGGCAGGCCGATCGAGCCTGTGAAATCGGCCACATCCAACGGATTGACGCACACAGCCGGAGACGTCTCCGTCAGACCATAGGCCTCGGCCAACGTGCAGCCTGTCACCTTTTTCCAGCGCTCAGCCACCGCGTGCTGGACAGCCATCCCGCCCCCCAACGCAACCCGCAACCGCGAGAAGTCGAGCGAAGCGAAATCCGGGTTATTGAGCAGCGCATTGAACAGCGTATTGACGCCGGTAATTGCTGAGAACGGGTACTTTTTGAGTTCTTTGACGAAGCCCGGGATGTCCTTGGGATTGGTGATCAGCACGTTGGTGGCGCCGATCTTGAAGAACGTCAGGCAGTTCGCGGTGAGCGAGAAGATGTGATACAGCGGCAGCGCCGTGATGATCACCTCGGCGCCATCATGCAGATACGGGCGCACCCACGCGTGTGCCTGCTGCAGGTTGGCGATGATATTGCCGTGCGAGAGCATCGCGCCCTTGGCCACACCCGTCGTACCGCCGGTATATTGTAGGAACGCAATGTTGTCGTGCGTAACCTCTACTGGCTGCAGTTTGCCGGCCTCGCCGCGCGCCAACGCATCATTGAAGCGCACGTATCCATCCAGACGCCACGGCGGCACCATCTTCTTGACGTACCGGATAACAAAATCCACCAACCATCCCTTGGCGCCAAGCATGTCGCCAATAGTAGTCAGCACGACGTGTTTGACGTCTGTCTTTTCGATAACGTCAGCCAGCGTATGTGCGAAATTTTCAACGATGACAATCGCATGCGCGCCCGAATCCTTGAGTTGGTGTTCGAGTTCGCGCGGGGTATAGAGCGGATTGCAGTTCGACGACGGTATAGCCAGCGCGCAGCGCCCCCCAAAGACATACCGGGTACTGCAGGAGATTGGGCATCATCAGGGCGACGCGCGCGCCCCGAGGTAGCTTCAGCGTGTTCTGGAGGTAGCTTCCGAAGGCAGCCGACAGGCGATCCAGTTCGGCATACGTCAGACTCTTGCCCATATTGATATAGGCCACGCGATCGGACCAGCGCGCCGCGCCGGTCTCGAACAAATGCCCGAGCGATCGAAACTCTTGCAGGTCTACTTCGGCAGGCACCCCTTTGGGGTAGCTCTTGAGCCACACCTTTTCCACGGCTGTCTCCTCGATTGAGGTGTTTATGTTGTTTCCACTCATCCGATCGATGCGCTCGATCGCACCGGCACGTCGGCAAACCAGCCAACGCCCGGCAAATCCCTAGCACTCACCCAGTCCAGGCCGCCGTCAGCCGTTACGGCGCCCGCCCACCACGATTATCTGTAGCGGCAAAACGCAGCAACTATTCGTGCGACCCGTCCGCTTCGGTCTCAGGCCAATTGCGGATGTAATTCTTCAGCATGCGGTTCTCGAAGCTCTGCTCTTCCAGCACCGCGCGCGCCACGTCGTGGAACGAGATCACGCCAAGCAACATGCTGCCTTCCATGATGGGCAGGTAGCGTTGATGGTGATTGATCATCTGGCGACGCAACTCGTCGAGTTCCATCTGGGCCGTACCGACTCGCGGCTCGCGGATCATCGCTTCGCTCACCGTAGCCAACTCCCAATTGGCACCGGCACGCCCTATCGCGGCCAGCACTTCGCGGAAAGTCAGCATGCCCACCATGGCCCCGCTCTCCATCACAACGAGCGACCCCACATCCTGGTCATTCATCACCGCCACTGCTTCTGCCAGCGTGCGTTGCGGAGCGGTGGTGTACAGCACCTTGCCTTTAATGGCGAGGATTTCGCGAACCAACATCGTCACTCTCCTTGGGGTGCGCCAAAGCGCCCGATTTCTTTTCCAGCACGGCTCTATGACCGTGCGCGGATGTTAGTCCAAGGTGGCACGCTGGGGAAATCCCATTCCCATACCGTACCGTATGGAACAACTTAATGCAATTGCGGTTGACAAGCATCAACGACACAACCCGAAGCGGTTGAGCAAAGAACTCGCCAGCGCGAATCGTCGCAGCGAGAGATATCCATTGATCAGGGAAAACCGCACCGGACGGTGCTAGGCAAACACAGAGAACTGCTGCGCCGCGTAGGGGATTTGGCACAAGCAAGGCGTCATTGCGCGGCCGCAACGACGCCAGCCATACATCAGCGCTCGAGCTTGTCGAGCTTGTCCTTCACCTTGACCCACTCGTCGGCTTCGGCCAGCGGCTCCTTGCTTTCGACAATGGCAGGCCATGCCTTGGCCAGTTCGGCATTCAACCCCAGGAAATGCTGCTGATCGGCAGGCAGATCGTCTTCCGCAAAAATCGCCTCGGCCGGGCACTCAGCCACGCATAGCGTGCAATCGATGCACTCGTCCGGATCGATAACGAGGAAATTGGGGCCTTCGCGGAAACAATCGACAGGGCATACATCGACGCAATCGGTGTATTTGCACTTGATGCAGTTTTCGGTCACTACGTAAGTCATGAATCTGATCTCCTACAGGGGTCCCGCCAACTCACCAAATACGGCCGAGCGCGGATTTTGCCGCGAATATACCCGATTGCCTGTCACCTGTGCGGCCCGGCGCAAGGTATGGAGGCATAACGTGAACAAAAAAAGGCGCTCAGTCAGCAGACCGAGCGCCCTTTGCTGCCACCGGACATCGCGCAAGCGGTTTACTTCTTGGCGGCTGGAGCCTTGCTGGCCGGTGTGGCGGCAACCGCCAACTGCGGCTTGAGCTTTTCGAAAGTCGAAGGGCCGATGCCCTTTACCTTCTGGATGTCTTCAACCGCCTTGAAGCCACCGTTGGCCTTGCGGTAGTCAACGATTGCCTTGGCCTTTGCCGGGCCGATGCCTGGTAACGTTGCCAGCTCGCTCTCCGATGCGGTGTTGATATTGACTGCCGCCAGCGCCATCGAGACGCTGGCCAGCAGGGTTACAGCGGCAACGATCAGTTTCTTGAGCATATTGTCTCCTTATTCAGAATAAATATGCGCAGTGCATAAATCACACGCGCTCAAGCAACTTAGCGCAGTAGGCCGAAACCCCCGTTGAACACATCGTAAAACGGTTTGTCATATCCAGCGCCGCGCAACGCCGACACGTCAGCCTGCGTGAAGCTCTGGTACTTGCCTTTGAGCGCATCCGGGAATGGGATGTACTCGATGATGCCTTGCGATTGCAACTGCTCTAGCGTCAGCGTGCCTTCGCCCTTTGCCTGACGACAGGCATTGACCGTAGCGACAGCCACATCGTTGAAGGTCTGTGCGCGCCCGGTACCAAGGTTGAAGATGCCCGAGCGCTCACCGTGCTCAAGAAAATACAGGTTGGCACTGACGACATCATCCACGTAGATGAAGTCACGCAGTTGTTCACCGTTGCCGTACCCATCGGCACCAGAGAAGAGCTTGACGCGACCGTCAGCCTGATACTGGTTGAAAAAGTGGAACGCTACCGAAGCCATGCGCCCCTTGTGCTGCTCGTTGGGCCCATACACGTTGAAGTAACGGAAGCCCACTACCTGCGAGGACAGATCGGCAAGATTGCGGCGCACCACTTGGTCGAACAGCAGCTTGGAATAACCGTACACATTGAGCGGACGCTCATAGGCCGGCTCTTCCTTGAAAACGCTGCTCCCCCCGTAAGTTGCCGCGGACGAGGCATACAGCAACGGAATCTGCTGGTCAACGCAGAAGTCCAGCAACGTCAGCGAGTAACGGTAGTTGTTGCTCATCATGTACTGACCGTTGTGCTCCATCGTGTCGGAGCACGCTCCCTGATGCAGGATGGCTTCAACGCCGCCATCAAACTCGCCAGCCTCGATGGCTTCGAGGAATTCGGTCTTGTCGAGGTAGTCTTCGATCTCGCAGCCAAGCAGATTGCGGTACTTGTCGCCGCGCGTCAGGTTATCAACGGCGATGACGTTGGTAATGCCCTTGGCATTCAGACCCGCGACGATGTTGGAACCAATAAGGCCGGCTGCGCCGGTCACGATGTAGTAACGAGACATGATTAATTCTCCGTGGCGCTGCGTTGCAGCTCTTCAAGCGTAACGGTGGCCGTGCCGAGCTTGCCGACAACGATGCCAGCGGCATGGTTCGATAAACGCATGGCCGAAACAAGATCAGCGCCCGCGGCCAGCATGACGGCAAAGGTAGCGATGACGGTATCGCCTGCGCCGGATACGTCAAACACCTCGCGAGCGCGCGTACCCTCGTGCACCGCGCCATCGGCGCGGAACAACGTCATCCCTTCCTCCGAACGCGTAACCAACAGCGCATCGAGGTTAAGGCGGCTGCGAAGCGCCTGGGCACGTGCGGTTAGATCCGCATCGTCACGCCATTTGCCAACAACCTGTTGCAGCTCGGAGCGATTGGGCGTCAGCATGCTCGCGCCCCGATAGCGCTCGTAGTCGTCCCCCTTCGGATCGACCAACACTGACTTGCCAGCCTCACGGGCCAAGCGAATCATTTCCTGAATGTGCAGGAGACCACCTTTGCCGTAATCTGAAAGTACGACAACGTCGTGCTCGCTCACTAGCTTGCGGAACTCATCGAGCTTGTTACCCAGCACCTCGCGCGTCGGCGTGTTCTCGAAATCGATGCGCAAGAGTTGCTGCTGCCGGCCCAGCACGCGCAACTTGATGGTGGTCGACAACGAGGCGTCACCATGCAGGCTCGTCTTGACGCCGTCGGCTTCGAGCAAGCGAGCAAGCGCGTCTGCCGCCTCGTCCTTGCCCACGACGGACAATAACGACGCCTGCGCCGCCAATGCTGCAGCGTTGCGCGCCACGTTGGCCGCACCACCAGGGCGCTCTTCAGTCCGCTGCACATTGACTACAGGCACCGGCGCTTCCGGCGATATCCGGCTCACGTCGCCAAACCAGTAGCGGTCCAGCATGACGTCGCCGACAACGAGTACGCGCGCTGCGCGCGTGTCAGGAATGGGAGGAAGGTTAAGCGAGTTCATTCGTCTTATTTCCGACCGATGCCGTGGTATTCGAGACCAGCCTGGCGCGGCAGCGCTGGCGAGAACATATTGCGTCCGTCAAAGATCACCGGCTCTTTGAGCTTGGTTTTGATGGCGTCGAAATCAGGACTGCGGAATTCTTTCCACTCGGTGACGATGAGCAACGCGTCCGCGTCGTCGAGCGCAGCCATAGGCTGATCGACATAGGTCAGCCGAGCATCGTCGCCAAAAACGCGCTGGGCTTCGTGCATCGCGACGGGATCGTAAGCAGCGACGGTCGCGCCTCGGGCGAACAGTTCCGCCACGATGGCGCGCGCCGGGGCTTCACGCATGTCATCCGTATTGGGCTTGAAGGCCAAGCCCCACAACGCGAAACGTCGGCCGGCAAGGTTCTCGCCAAAGCGCGCCACGACTTTATCCACCAGAACCCGCTTCTGGGTTTCGTTGGCGTCCTCGACTGCCTGCAACACCTTGAGCCCCTGCCCTGCGTCGCTCGCCGTGCGGATCAACGCCTGCACGTCCTTGGGAAAGCACGAACCACCATAACCACAACCGGCATACAGGAAGTGATAGCCAATGCGCGGATCGGAACCAATGCCCTGGCGCACCTGCTCGATATCGGCCCCCAAACGCTCTGCCAGCAAAGCCATTTCGTTCATGAACGAAATACGCGTCGCCAACATGGCATTGGCTGCGTACTTGGTGAGTTCAGCCGAACGCACGTCCATGACGATCACGCGCTCATGGTTACGCTGGAACGGGGCATACAACGCGCGCATCAAGTGAATCGCCTGCTCGTCTTCCGCGCCGACGATAATGCGGTCCGGTCGCATGAAATCTTCGACCGCCGCCCCTTCTTTCAGGAACTCCGGATTCGACACCACGCTGTAGGGGACATCCACGCCACGCGCAGCCAGTTCTTCAGCAATGGCGGCGCGCACTTTGTCGGCGGTACCCACGGGCACGGTCGATTTGTTGACGATGACTTTGTAGTCGGTCATCGATTTGCCGATATTGCGCGCTGCAGCCAGCACGTACTGCAGGTCTGCAGAGCCATCCTCGTCCGGTGGCGTACCGACGGCAATGAACTGAATGGTGCCGTGGGTCACGGCGCGCTCAATGCTGGTCGTGAACTTGAGCCGTCCGGCGGCCACGTTGCGGCGGACCATTTCGAGCAGGCCCGGCTCATAGATGGGAATGTCGCCGTTTTCGAGGATCTCGATCTTCCGCGGATCGACGTCCAGGCACAGCACGTCGTTGCCCACTTCGGACAAGCAAGCGCCCGAAACAAGGCCGACATAACCTGTGCCGATGACTGTGATTTTCATGATGCTGTCTTTCGTGTTTGTCGTGACGGCAAACGGCAAAGCCGTCTACATCACTTTTCCAGATCGAACTCTTCGGTACGGCGCGGCGGATAGGTTTCCCATCCACCGCAGGCCGGGCAACGCCAATAAAACTGGCGAGCCTTGAAGCCACACTCGTTGCAGCGATAACGGGCAACGCGGCGCGTATGCCCATGGATCATGCCGCGTACCATTTCGACGTCGTGACGCTTTTCGGGCGGCGCCGTGAGAATGGCGGCCTCGAGCAATTTGTCCAGACCGAGGATGGTCGGATTACGGCGCAATTCATCGCGCACCAACGCATAGGCTGCTTCGGCCCCCTGCTTCTCGATTTCCCACTGGAAAACAGCCTCCAGCAGGTCGAGCGAGGGATACTGCGACAGATACGAGCGCAGCAATTGAATGCCACGCGCCTCGTTATGCGTGCGACGGAAGGCATCCATCATGCGCTCGGCCACCAAGGCAAGATAGCTCGGATCCAGCCGTTCGATACCTTGCCAGACTTCAAGCGCGTCCTCGTCGCGCCCTTGGGCGGCGAAGATGTCGCCTTGAAGAATCGCCGCACGGACACATTTGCGATTAACCGAGAAGGCGTCCTGCGTGTGCTGCCACGCCTTGTCGTATTGGCCGCGACTGAATTCGACAGCTGCCAGTTCGCAATGAAAATTGGCGACTTCCTGCTCCCACAGGTGACTGTCTCGATCAGGCAAGCGCTTGGCGGTTTCGATCGCTTCCGTCCAGTTTTTCTCCTGCTGGTAGATCTCCAGCAGCGCTTTCAATGCCACCTGTTGGCGCGGCGTATCACGAAGCTGGCGATAGATGTTCTCGGCGCGGTCCAACAGACCAGCCTTGAGAAAATCCTGCCCCAATTCATCGAGCGCCTGCAGGCGTTGCTCTTCGGTCAGATCCTCGCGATCGATCAGGCTTTGATGGATTCGAATCGCCCGATCGACTTCACCGCGTCGGCGAAAAAGGCTCCCCAATGCGAAGTGCAATTCGATCGTCTGCGGATCGATCTGCACCGCTTCGAGGAAGGAGTCGATAGCCTTGTCCGGCTGCTCGTTGAGAAGGAAGTTAAGGCCCGTCAGCGTCGAACGCGGCAACGTCGACGATTCACGCACCAAGTGTTTGATGTCGATGCGCGCAGCCAACCAGCCGAGCAGGAAAAACAGCGGCCAGGAAAGTAGCCACCACAGCTCAAAGTCCATAGGTTTTCAGAATGCTTCGGGAATGTCCGCACTGACGGTGCGGGAACGATTGGTGACGGATTCGGGCACCGTGGATGCACGGCGCAGGCGACGAATCTCACGGCGCTGCGAAAACAGTGTCGCCACGGTGGCGGTGGCACCCAGTAGAACGCCGCCTGCAAACATGACGAGCATGACGACGATGAGCGGAACCATCCACTCGCCGCCAAAGAACACGCGCACCGCCACCACGCTGTCATTCTTGATGGCGAATGCCAGCAGCAGCAGGAACAGCACGATACGGAAGATCCAGACGATCAGTTTCATAACGCGCGATTATCCTTCATTCGCGCCCCGCTTCAAACTCGCAGCACCGAAAGATGCCCACAGGGGCGATGCGACGCAAAAAAAAAAGCGGTCATTGCATGACCGCTTTCACTTATTGCCTTTGTGGCGCTTGAATTCAGCGTTGCACGCTGTCCACGCGCTCCCGCAATTCCTTGCCCGCTTTAAAGTGCGGAACGTATTTTTCGGGGACCATGACCTTGTCACCCGACTTGGGATTGCGGCCCACACGCGGTGGCCGATAGTTGAGCGCAAAGCTGCCGAAACCGCGGATCTCGATCCGATGGCCGCGCGCCAGGCACGCCGCCATCTCATCGAGAACGACCTTCACCGCGTAATCAGCATCTTTCACACCCAACTGCGGGAAACGCGCAGTCAGCTGCTCGATGAGCTCCGACTTGGTCATGAGGCGCCGAATTATTGTTGTTGCGCGTTGTTCAGCTTGGCCTTGAGCAGCGCACCCAGATTGGTGGTGCCGCTCGCAGCGTTGCCAGCGTCAGCAGCCAGCTTCGACAGTGCGTCGCTTTGCTCAGCCTGATCCTTGGCCTTCACGGACAGGTTGATCGTGCGCGACTTGCGGTTGACGTTGACGATCATTGCTTCGAGCGACTCACCAGCCTTCAGCACGGAAGTCAGGTCTTCGACGCGATCACGCGAGAACTCGGAAACGCGCAGGTAACCTTCGACGTCACCACCCAGGTCGATCACGGCGCCCTTGGCGTCAACCGACTTGACGGTGCCCTTGACCAGGCTGTTCTTGTCGTGGGTTGCCACGTACGAGGTGAACGGATCCCCATCCAGCTGCTTGACGCCCAGCGAGATGCGTTCCTTCTCGACGTCGATGGCCAGCACCACGGCTTCCAGTTCGTCGCCCTTCTTGAAGTTGCGGATCGCTTCTTCGCCCGGCAGGGACCACGAAAGATCGGACAGATGCACCAGACCATCGATACCGCCCGGCAGGCCGATGAACACGCCGAAGTCGGTGATCGACTTGATCGCACCCTTCACGCGGTCGCCCTTCTTGTGGTTCTGGCTGAACTCTTCCCACGGGTTCGGCATGCACTGCTTCATGCCCAGGGAGATACGACGACGGTCTTCGTCGATTTCCAGAATCATCACTTCGACTTCGTCGCCCAGCTGGACAACCTTGGTCGGGTGAATGTTCTTGTTGGTCCAGTCCATTTCGGACACGTGCACCAGACCTTCGATGCCTTGTTCGACTTCAACGAACGCACCGTAGTCGGTGATGTTGGTGACCTTGCCGAACAGGCGCGTGCCCGACGGGTAACGGCGCGAGATGCCTACCCACGGATCTTCGCCGAGTTGCTTCATGCCCAGCGAGACGCGGTTCTTTTCTTGGTCGAACTTCAGGACCTTGGCGGTCACTTCGTCGCCCACGGCCAGCACTTCGGACGGGTGACGAACACGGCGCCAGGCCAGATCGGTGATGTGCAGCAGGCCATCGATGCCGCCCAGGTTGACGAACGCACCGTAGTCGGTGATGTTCTTGACGATACCCTTGACGACAGTGCCTTCCTGCAGGGTTTCGAGCAGCTTTTGGCGCTCTTCGCCCATGGTCACTTCCAGCACGGCGCGGCGCGACACAACGACGTTGTTGCGCTTGCGATCCAGCTTGATGACCTTGAATTCGAATTCCTTGCCTTCGTACGGCGTGGTGTCCTTGACCGGACGCATGTTGACGAGCGAGCCCGGCAGGAACGCGCGGATGCCGTGGGTCATGACGGTCAGACCGCCCTTGACCTTGCCCGTGACTACACCCTTGACCAGGGTCGATTCGTTCAGTGCCTGATCGAGGAAGTTCCAAGCAGCGATGCGCTTGGCCTTGTCACGCGACAGGCGGGTTTCGCCGAAGCCATCTTCCAGCGCTTCGATGGCGACCTGGACGTAGTCGCCCGGGGTCACTTCGATTTCGCCACGGTCGTTACGGAATTCGTTGACCGGGATGTAGCTTTCGGATTTCAGACCCGCGTTGACCACCACGAAGTTCTGGTCGATACGGACCACTTCAGCGGTGATGACTTCGCCAGCGCGCATTTCTTGACGCGAAAGGCTTTCTTCGAAAAGCGCGGCAAAGCTTTCCATCGAGTCTTGTTGGAGTTCAGTAGAGGTTGACATAGAAAAATGATGCATCGGACGCCGTCATGCATCGGCATCGAGGTTAATTGCGCAACAAATGTTGCAATACCTGATGCGGGCGCGAACCCGCTCAGACCTGGCGCGACTCCCCGGGATTGTGCAAACGCTGCGTGGCGTGCATGAGGACGAACTGAACTGCTTGTTCGATGCTACGGGCGGTTGTATCCAGCAGAAGCGCATCTTCAGCTTGTTTCAAGGGTGCGACCGCGCGGGACATGTCACGCGCATCACGCTCTCGAAGGTCGGCCGAAAGACGCTCAATGTTAGCTGACATTCCCTTGCCGATCAACTGCTTATAACGTCTATCGGCCCGCGCCTTGACGCTCGCCGTGAGGAATATCTTGAGAAAGGCATCAGGGAAGACCACCGACGCCATGTCGCGTCCGTCGGCGACCAGCCCAGGAGACTGCCGAAAGTCCCGCTGGCGCTGCAACAGAGCCTCGCGCACGTCCGACAAAGCGGCCAGTCGCGAAGCGGCATTGCCGGTTTCCTCGCGGCGCAGATCCTCGGTGACTTCGCTGCCGTCCAGCATGACGCGGCTACCCGGCAGAAAGCGGATATCCAACTCAGTCGCCAGCCGGCACAACGCCGGACCATCATCGACAGCCACGCCACGCGTCAGCGCGGCCCAGGCCAGCACGCGATAAATCGCACCAGAATCCAGCAGATGCCAACCAAGGGATTCGGCAACTTGGGCGGCGACCGTCCCCTTGCCAGACGCGGTGGGGCCGTCGATAGCAATGACCGGGGCTTGCTGCATCATGAAAATTCCTTTTTGTTCAGAGACATGCAAGCACCGACGCAGGCATGCAAAAGGCCGGTCAAGCTGACCGGCCTTGCTCTTCGCCTACAAAAAGGCTGCCTCGGGTGTTGCGCTGCGCAAGTATACGTCCAAGCCCGCTGCGCGCGAACCCAGCTTCAGTTGCTGTGCGACACCGACAGGGAATACAGCTTGGCAATGGCACTGCCACCCGTTAACGTGTTGTCCTGAACGTAGTTGCCAGCCTTGAAGTAGTACTTCAGATTCTTCCAGCCCGCATCCTTGCCCACGAAATCCACGGAGCGCGTATCGCCATTCATCGTTACGTAAGCAACGCCATCGGTCACGCGGATTTCCATGTTGTAGAGGTCGCCCAGCTTGATTCCGGTGAAGTAGTTATGGACGTCCGAGCCAGTACCGTCGGAGTTCTGTTTGACCTGCATATCCAGTTGCCCGTCCTGGAACACGGCTTTGACCAGCGGCGGTGCATTAGTGCCGTCATCCATGATGCCGTGAATCTGCGCCACGATGATCTTGCCACTGGACGGCAACTGCACCGTCTTGCCCGACAACTTCATCGTGTGCGTGCCCTGCCACCCCCAGTTCGACCTTCGAGTTGCTCGGATCGAGCATCTCGCGCAATTCTGAACGCGGGTAACTGCTGTTGGCCGTCGTGCCACCAGTCGTCGGTGCCCAGAACGTCATCGCGCCATCCGTATCGGTATAGAAATATTGGCTGGTATAGCCAAGGCCAAGATTGGCCGAGGAAATCTCGGTGGTATTGGCATCCGGCAACTGGAGTTTCCAGTGACTCAGATCGAAGTTCTTGCCGGGTGCGGCAGCCGGGTCCAGGGATGATGACGAGGACTGACTGCTCGACGACGCAGCTGCGCTCGAAGTCGTGCTGCTCGACGAGCTCGCGCTACTGGACGCACTGGTCTTGCTGGAACTAGAACCCGCCGACGACTTTGAACTGGAACTGCTCGATGCGGGCAGCGAAGTACCGCCGCTGTCCCCTCCGCCGCCGCCACAAGCAGCCAGTGCCACACACAACACTACGGCATACCATCCGCACTGCTTTTCCACGACCGCCCCCTCGTTTCTCGTTATGCGGCAACCGCCATTACGGTACCGGTGCAACGATACACAGCAGAATCAACGGCCGCGAGGGGGCGTTTTTGGAAAAAACGGAAATTTCGTGAATGCGCGGCGCCCGCCTATGCAGGCGCCGCAGAGGGATTACATCGACTCCAGAACGTCGATTCCGAGCAGACCAAGGCCGGTCTTGAGAGTATTGGCCGTCAGTTGGCACAACTGCAGGCGGCTTGCCTGAGTTTCCCCTTCGCTCTTGAGCACCGGGCAGCTCTCATAAAAACGCATGAATTGGCCGGCAAGTTCATACAGATAAGCGCACAGGAAATGCGGCGAGGCTTCGCGTGCCACAGCATTCACCGTATCGGCGAAGCGCGCCAGTTCGAGTGCCAGCATACGTTCAGCGGGTTCATTCAGCACAACAGGCGCTGCGGTATCCCGCACCCCGGCCTTGCGAAACACGCTGCTGATGCGCGCGTAAGCATATTGCAGGTAGGGCGCCGTGTTGCCTTGCATGGCCAACATGGTGTCCCAGTCGAACGTGTAGTCGCTGGTGCGATTCTTCGACAGGTCGGCATACTTGACCGCGCCGATGCCCACGGCATGCGCGATCTTGCGACGTTCATCCTCGGGCAGATCGGCGTTCAATTCGCTAACCAGCGTGAAGGCGCGCTCTTCGGCTTCGACCAGCAGATCGGCGAGCTTTACCGTGCCACCACTGCGTGTCTTGAAGGGCTTGCCGTCGTCACCCAGCATCACGCCAAAACCGACGTGTTGCAGTTGCACGGATTCAGACGCATAACCGGCCTTGCGACATACCGTGAACAATTGCTGGAAATGCAGCCCTTGACGCGCGTCGACAACATACAGCACGCGGTCCGCGTGAAGCGTGCCGACACGATAGCGCACGGCGGCGAGGTCGGTCGTCGCGTATAGATACCCACCGTCCTGTTTGCGCACGATATACGCCTGCGGCTGCCCTTCCTTGTTCTTGAACTCCTCAAGGAACACAACCTGCGCGCCATCGCTCTCAACGGCCAAACCCTTGGCTTGCAGATCGGCCACGACCACAGGCAGATCGTCGTTGTAGGCGCTCTCGCCGCGCACGTCAGCGCGCGTCAGGCCAACACCCAGCTTTTCGTACACTGCTTCACAGTGATGAAGCGACACATCAAGGAAGCGCTTCCACAACGCATTGACTTCCGGATCGCCGCCCTGGAGCTTGACCACGTATTCACGGGATTTCTCCGCAAACGCGGGGTCTTCATCGAAACGCTGTTTGGCATTGCGATAGAAACCTTCCAGGTCGGACAGCGCCAGATCCGCGTCACCCGCCGAAGATGTTTCAAGCATGTATGCAGTCAGCATGCCGAACTGCGTACCCCAGTCACCGACGTGGTTTTGCGCGATGACGTCATGTCCGAGGAAGCGCAACGAGCGCGCAATCGCGTCACCGATGATCGTCGAGCGCAAGTGGCCGACGTGCATTTCCTTCGCAAGATTGGGCGACGAGTAATCGACCACGACGTGCTGCCGTGCTGGTTGCGGCACGGCGAGATCAGCGCTCGACAATGCAGCGTTTGCACGCTCGGCGAGGAATGCCGGTGACAACGTGATGTTGATAAAGCCTGGGCCAGCAATATCGACCTTACTGGCGATGCCGGTCAGATCGAGCTTATCGATCACCGTTTGCGCAAGTTCGCGCGGATTCATCTTGCGAGCCTTGGCTGCAGCCATCACGCCATTGGCTTGATAGTCGCCGAATTCCGGGCGGGCAGCGGGTTGCACGATGGCAGCCGCGCCTTCGCAACCGGCCGCAGCCAGCGCGGCGCTCACGCGCGTGTCGATCAGTTCGAGAAGAGTCTGGGTCATTATGTTGTCATTCCACGGCCAATGCGTCATCGCCCAAGGCGGCGCACATGGGAGCAGCACCTTTGCCACCCCTGCCTGCAATATGCAAAAGCGTTACTTCGTCACCGACGCAAAAACGTCGAAATACTCGGGGAAGGTCTTTGCCGTACAGCGCGGGTCGTTGATCCGCACCGGCACACCACCAAGCGCCACCAAAGAGAAGCACATCGCCATGCGGTGATCGTCGTACGTATCGATGGCAGCATTGGGCGTGAGCGCCTGCGGTGCCGTCACACGCAACCAGTCTTCACCCTCCTCCACCGTTGCGCCGACCTTACGTAATTCAGTCGCCATGGCCGCAATGCGGTCGGTCTCTTTCACACGCCAACTGCCGATGTTGGTCAGGCGGCACGGGCCGTCACAGAACAAGGCCGCCACCGCCAGCGTCATCGCCGCATCCGGAATGTGGTTGAAGTCCATGTCGAACGCGCGCAGTTTGCTGCCTACGGGCAGGCGCGCCTCGATCCAGTTGTCGCCCATATCGACCTGTGCGCCGATGGCCGACAATGCTTGTGCGAACTGCACATCCCCCTGGATGCTGTCACGCCCCACGCCTTCGACGCGCACCGGCCCACCACCGATGGCTCCGGCTGCGAGGAAATACGACGCGGAGGAAGCGTCACCCTCAACGTAAACCACGCCCGGCGAACGGTACGATGCACTCCCCGGCACAATGAAACGCTGCCAGCCTTCACGGCGAACATCCACGCCGAATTGCGCCATCAGCCTGAGGGTGATGTCGATGTAGGGCTTGGAGATCAACTCCCCCACCACCTCGATCGTGGTTTCCAGACCGGTCGTCGGCAACGCCATCAGGAGCGCGGTAAGGAACTGGCTCGATACATTGCCTTTGACCTTGACCACGCCGCCCGCAACGATGCTGGCGGGTTTGATTTCCAGTGGAGGAAAGCCTTCGTTGCCAAGATACGTAACGTCTGCGCCCAACTGACGCAGTGCATCGACCAGATCGCCAATCGGGCGTTCGTGCATGCGCGGCACACCCGACAATTTGTAGTAACCATTCGCAAGTGCGAGTGCAGCCGTCAGCGGACGGAACGCGGTACCTGCGTTGCCAAGAAACAGATCGGCCGACTTCACCGGGAAGGCATCGGCGCCACCAATGCCCGTCACTTCATAGCTGCGCTCACCAGTCTTCGTCCAGGCCACACCCAGCGTACGCAACGCATCGAGCATGCGCTCCGTGTCGTCCGAGGCGAGTAGATCTTCAATGCGTGTCGAACCACTGGACAATGCCGCCAGCAGCAGAGTCCGGTTCGAAATACTCTTGGAACCCGGCAGGCGAACGCTGCCCTGCGCGTGACTCAAAGGGGAAAGATCAAGATATTCCATAGTGTTCATGTGTTGGTTCGGCTCCAGCCGAGGCGCAGCCGCTCAACCGCGGCGCTCGCCCCATGCAGTGCGAGCTTGGCGCGCGCAGGCGAAAATTTCTTCGAGGCCCGCGCCATCGCCCGCATCCAGCAATTCACGCAAACGCGCAAGCTCGGCCACGTAGGCATCGAGCTCTTTGAGCAGAGCCTGCCGGTTGGCGACGCAGATATCGCGCCACATTTCCGGATGGCTGCCGGCGATGCGCGTGAAGTCACGAAAACCTGACGCGGCGTAGTCAAAAAGCTGTTCAGCATTGGGGCGACGAGCCAGGTCATCGACCAATCCAAAAGCCAGCAGATGCGGCAAATGGCTCACCGCGGCAAATACGCCATCGTGTTCGGCCGACGTCATCTGATGCAATTCGGCGCCACACGCGGCCCAGGCAGAACGAACCGCTTCTACTGCGTGCGGCGCGTTTTGCTCCAAGGGCGTCACGACAACCTTGCGTTGGCGGAAAAGATCCACGCGCGCCGCCGACGGGCCACTTTTTTCCGCCCCGGCGATAGGATGCGACGGCACGACATTGGCCAGCCGGGTCGAGAAGTGGCGGTAGATCGCCTCGACCACGTCGCTCTTGGTACTGCCGGCGTCCGTGACGATGGTGTGCGGCTCAAGGTGCGGTGCCGCTGCGGACATGACGTTTTCCATCTGCCCGACAGGCATGGCCAGCAGGAGGAAGTCCGCTCCTCGCAGCGCCGACGCCCAATCCACCGACGCCTCGTCAATGATGCCCAACGCCAGCGCTTCGTCCAGGGTTTCCTTGCGGCGCCCCACGCCCACGATATGGCGCGCCTTCCCGGCGGCCTTGAGCGCCAGTGCAAACGAACCACCGATCAAGCCAACACCGGCGATGACAACGCGATCGAAAACCACGTCAGCCCTTTTGCAGCACAGTCGCAAGCGCCTCGAGGAAGCGCGTGTTTTCCGTCAACGTGCCGATCGTCACGCGCACCCACTGCGGCATGCCAGGAATCGCGCGCACGATCACGCCCAGGCGCAACAGTCCCTGAAACACCGCCATGCCGTCGCCGACATTGATGGTTAGGAAGTTGGCCGACGAAGGGATCACTTCGAGTCCAAGCTTGGTCACGCCGTCTTCGACCTGGCGCATGCCCTCCTGATTGATGCGATAGCTCTCTTCGAGGAAAGCAACGTCGTCAATGGCGGCCTCGGCTGCTGCCAACGCTACGCTGTTGGCGTTGAACGGCGCGCGCACGCGATTGAACAGATCAGCAACCGCCGGATTGGCAACCGCATAGCCAATGCGCAGACCCGCCAGGCCGTAGATCTTCGAGAACGTACGCAGCACGACGAGATTCGGGAAACGCGCCATCCAGTCCAGCGCGTTGAAACGCTGCTCTGGGCGCATGTATTCGTTGTAAGCCTCGTCGAGCACCACCACGATGTCGCGTGGGCACTGCTCAAGGAAGGCTTCGATTTCCGCCGGCGCAAGATAAGTGCCGGTCGGGTTGTTCGGGTTCGCGATGAACACGAGTCGTGTATCACGACGAATCGCGGCAGCCATTGCAGGCAGGTCGTGACCGTATGCCTTGGCAGGCACTTCGATACGCTCGGCACCCGCCGCCAGCGTCGCAATCGAGTAGACCGCAAAACTGTGCTGCGAATACACCGCCGAAGAGCCCGGGCCAAGGAAAGCGCGCGCCGCCAGATCAAGCAGATCGTTGGAACCGTTACCCAGCACCAATTGATCCATTTTCACGCCGTACTTGCGGCATAGGGCGTGCTTGAGGGCAAAGCCATTGCTGTCCGGGTAGCGGCCCAGATCGGCGAGCGCGGCCTGCGCCGCCACCTGCGCCTTGGGGCTCATGCCCAGCGGGTTCTCGTTCGACGCGAGCTTGACGATGCTCGCCTCTTCCAGACCCAGTTCGCGGGCCAGTTCGGAGGTGGGCTTGCCGGCGATATACGGAGAAATCGCGCGGATGTACTCCGGCGCGCGATCAGCAGCACTCATGGTCAACTCCAGGGGTAAGACTCGGCTAAATGGCGGCGACCGGGTACGAGCCCAGCACCTTTAGAAAACCCGCGCTCGCGCGCAGCGCGTCGAGCGACCGGGCCACCTGCGGATCTGCGCGATGGCCTTCAACATCGATATAGAACACGTATTCCCACAGCCCCGTACGCGACGGCCGCGACTCGAACTTGGTCATGCTCACACCTTCGTCCGCGAACGATTGCAACAGATGGCAGACCGAACCCGGTCGGTTCGGGGCCGAACACACGAGCGAGGTCTTGTCACGACCAGAAGGTTCGGCATCGTGCTGGCCGATCACGAGGAAACGTGTCGTATTGCTAGCGTCGTCTTCGATATTGGCCGCGAGAATATTCAGGCCGTAATGGGCGGCAGCGGTGGCGCCAGCAATGGCGGCGGATTCAGCATCCTGCGAAGCCAATCGGGCTGCTTCTGCGTTGCTGGAGACCGACAGACGTTCGACGTCCGGCGCATTGCGGGTGAGCCATTCCGTACACTGGCCAAGCGACTGCGCGTGTGAATACACCCGCTTGATCCCGGAAATGCTCTCGGCGCGCGACATGAGGTTGTGGCGCACACGCAGCCCCACTTCACCGGACACCTGCACATTGCCGGCGAGCAGAAGATCGAGCGTGCGACCGACAGCACCTTCGGTGGAGTTTTCGACCGGCACGACGCCATACTCGACTGCACCGGCCTCAACTGCGTGGAAGACATCATCGATGCTCTGCTGCGGCAGCATCTGCGTTGCGCCACCAAAGTGCTTAGCGGTGGCCGCTTCCGAATAGGTACCGTGCGGGCCGAGGTAGGCCACCTTGAGCGGCTGCTCTAGCGCCAGGCTCCACGACATGATCTCTCGGAAGATGTGCTGTACTGCTTCGTCGGAGAATGGGCCGACGTTCTTCTCGGCCATCGCACGCAACACCTGAGCTTCGCGCTCAGCGCAATACAGCAGGCCTTCCTTGAGCGAGCCGATCTCACGCGCGTATTGACCGCGCTGCGACAGCCGTTCAAGGATTTCGACGTCGAGCCGATCAATCTCGGCACGCAATCTCGCGAGTTCGTCGCTCACAACATCAGCCCCGCTCGTGCTCGAAGTCGCCCAGGTACTGCACGAGCGCTTCAACGCCCTGTACCGACATGGCGTTGTAGATCGATGCGCGCATACCGCCAACCGACTTGTGCCCCTTGAGTTGCAGGAGGCCGCGTTCCTTGGCACCGGCCAGGAAGGCTTCGTTCAGCCGCTCATCAGTCAGAAAGAACGGCACATTCATGTACGAACGGCAGTCGCGGCGGACGTGATTGACATACAGTTCGCTGCTGTCGATCGTCTCGTACAGCATCTCGGCTTTTTCGCCGTTGCGGGCGTGCATGGCCGCAACGCCACCTTCGCTACGGATCCACTGGAAGACCAGCCCCGCAATGTAGATTGCATAGGTGGGCGGCGTGTTGTACATCGACTCGTTGGCAGCAACGGTCTTGTAGGTGAATGCCGAGGGACATAGCGCATGCGCCTGATCGAGCAAGTCTTCACGCACGATCACGATGGTCAGTCCAGCCGGGCCTATGTTCTTTTGGGCGCCCGCGTAGATGAGGCCAAACTTGCTAACGTCAATGGGCCGCGACAGGATGTGCGACGACATATCGACCACCATCGGCACATTCGAAGCGCCCAGCCTCTCCATATCGGGCCATTGGTGGAACTCAACGCCGTCAATGGTTTCGTTGCCGCACAAATGCAGGTAGGCCGCATCGGAACGCAGCTTCCAGGAGGCGACATCGGGGATCGAGGTATAGCGCCCCTGGGTAGCCGACGCATCAAAGCTCGACGCCGCAATATTGACGTCACCATAGCGACGCGTCTCGGCAATGGTCTTGGTCGACCATGAGCCCGTTTCAACAAAGTCAACCTTGGGATTTTTGCCCAGCAAATTCAACGGAACGATGGCGTTTTCCGCAATCGCCCCGCCCTGCATGAACAGCACCTTGTAGTTGTCGGGCACGGCCAGCAATTCACGCAGATCAGCTTGTGCCTGCTTGATGATCGAAGTGAACTCGGGGCCACGGTGGCTCATCTCCATGACCGACATGCCGCTGCCGTGCCAATCGAGCATCTCCGCCGCCGCTTGCTGAAGTACGGTTTCGGGCAGCACAGCCGGACCGGCCGAGAAATTGAATGCGCGACTCATTGACTACTTCCTTCGTATGCTCTCGATGACTTACTTGGCGGCGGGCTTGTTGCAGAATTTTGGTGCTTTGTCGGTGCACAAGCGCGAAGCGACGATATCCGCAAACACCGGCGACGATGCTGCTTTGCTCAGCACAGCAGGAAATTGTTCGGCCATGCGACTCATGACTTGCTGCGAAGTCTGCGCCATGAAGGCCGGCTGGATTTCGCGCAGCTTGGCCGCAACGGGTGTTTTCTGGAACGCCAGAATCTGGCGCAGCTCGGCTTCGGTAAAGTTCTGCTCGTACCACCCCAGGAACGCGTTAGCCATCTCGCCGGCTGGATCGAGCCGCACGTACATGTCGCGAAGTCCCTTATCGAATTCGGGCAGCATGCGCTTGCGATAGTCATCCACCAGCGAGGGCTTTTCAGCAACCAGCTTGGCCCGCTCCTCCGGCGTCAGATTGCGCGACTTGCTATAGGCGTCGATCGACTCGTCAACCATGCGCGGCATGAGTTGGGCCACCTGGGCCGTCATGGCGCGAGAGACGTCGTTGAGCATGCGTTGCGTGGTCTCCTTGGGCAGCGAGACGGCGATGATTTCTTTGGCCAGCGCCGCTTTGGCGGGACTGGATTGGGGCGTTGCCGCCGGGGCGCTCTGTGCGAACGCCGGACCTGCAAAGAAACACGCCACGGCAATCGCCGCGATGCTGCCAGCAAGGGTATTACGCATCATTGCTCTCCGTTGTCTGCAGAATCCGCCTCGCCCTCCACGCCATCGATGTCGGCGTCGTCGGACTCGATGATTTTTTCGATGCTCGACAGCTTGGCGCCATCGTCCAGATTAATCAGCGTGACACCCTGTGTCGAACGGCCCAGCTCGCGGATGTCCTTTACCGGTGTGCGGATGAGCACGCCGTTATCCGAGATCAACATGACCTGGTCTGTCGGGTCGACCAGCACGGCACCGACCAGCTTGCCATTACGCTCGGAAGCCTGGATAGCGATCATGCCCTTCGTGCCGCGACCATGCAGCGTGTACTCGCCAATCGGCGTGCGCTTGCCAAAGCCATTTTCGGTAGCAGTCAACACGCTTTGATATTCGCCGTTCGCAACCAGCATCGACAGTACGCTCTGACCGTCTTCGAGCATCATGCCGCGCACGCCACGCGCGGTACGCCCCATCGGGCGGACATCGCTTTCACGGAACCGCACCGCTTTGCCCGCATCGGAGAACAGCATGACGTCGTACTCGCCGTCGGTGATCGCCACGCCAATAAGGTAGTCACCTTCGTCCAACGCAACAGCGATGATGCCGGCCTTGCGCGGATTCGAGAAATCGGTCAGCGGGGTCTTCTTCACGGTGCCCTGCGAGGTCGCCATGAAGATGAAGTGCCCTTCGTCGAATTCCTTTACCGGTAGCACGGTCGTGATCTTCTCGTTCTCCATGAGCGGGAAGAGATTCACGATCGGCTTGCCACGCGAGTTGCGGTTGCCTTCCGGCACTTCAAAGACCTTCAGCCAGTACAGGCGCCCGCGGTTCGAGAAGCACAGGATATGGTCGTGCGTATTGGCCACGAACAGTTGGTTGACGAAGTCGTCGTCCTTTACCGCCGCAGCCTGTTTGCCACGCCCGCCGCGGCGCTGAGCACGGTAGTCGGCCAGCGGCTGACGCTTGAAGTAGCCGGTGTGCGACAACGTCACGACCATGTCTTCGGGCGCGATGAGGTCTTCGATGTTGATGTCAGCGGTGTTCATCACCACTTCGGAGCGGCGCGGATCACCGAATTGATCACGAATGGCACGCAGCTCATCGGAGATGATCTGGGTGATGCGTTCTGGGCGGGCAAGGATATCGAGCAGATCGGTGATGACATCCATCACTTCACGGTACTCGGCGACAATCTTGTCCTGCTCCATGTTGGTCAGGCGCTGCAACTGCATTTCGAGAATGCGTTGCGCCTGAACGTCCGACAGGCGATAGCCTTGCGTGGACAGCCCGTATTCTGGCAACAGACCTTCGGGGCGATACGAATCGGCCATCGCGCGGGCGAGCATTTCTTCGACCAGCGGCGAACGCCAGATGCGGTCCATCAACTCGCGCTTGGCCTCGGACGGAGTCGGTGCCGCCTTGATCAGCGCGATGATTTCATCGACGTTCGACAGCGCGACCGCCAGACCTTCAAGTACGTGACCACGCTCGCGAGCCTTGCGCAGTTCAAAGATGGTACGACGGGTAATGACCTCGCGGCGGTGCGCAAGGAAGCACTCCAGCATGTCCCTCAGATTGAGCAGGCGGGGCTTGCCGTCAACCAGCGCCACCATGTTCATGCCGAAGGTGTCTTGCATCTGGGTCTGCTTGAACAGGTTGTTCAGCACGACCTCAGGCATTTCGTTGCGCTTGAGTTCGATGACCACGCGCATGCCGGACTTGTCAGATTCATCGCGCAGGTCGGAAATACCTTCGATGCGCTTGTCCTGCACCAGCTCGGCGATTTTCTCGAGCAGGCTGCGCTTGTTCACCTGGTACGGCAGCTCGTCGATGATGATGGCCTGACGATTGCCCTTTTCGAGGTCTTCGAAGTGCGTCCGGGCACGCATGATCACGCGGCCGCGACCGGTGCGATAGCCCTCATGCACACCAGACAGGCCGTAGATCAGTGCAGCCGTGGGAAAGTCAGGGGCGGGCACCAGTTTGATGAGCTCATCAACCGTGGTGTCAGGATTCGATAGAAGCGCAAGACAAGCTTCGACCACTTCGCCCAGGTTGTGCGGCGGAATGTTGGTCGCCAAACCCACGGCGATACCCGAACTGCCGTTGATGAGCAGGTTCGGAATGCGGGCGGGGAGGATCAGCGGCTCTTTTTCGGACGCATCGTAGTTGGGCCCGAAATCGACGGTTTCCTTGTCGATATCCGCCAGCATTTCGTGCGCGATGCGGGCCAAGCGAATTTCGGTGTAACGCATTGCCGCGGCTTCGTCGCCGTCGACCGAGCCGAAGTTACCCTGCCCGTCCACCAACATGTAACGCAAGGAGAAGCTCTGCGCCATGCGCACGATCGTGTTGTAGGCCGCCTGATCACCGTGAGGGTGATACTTACCAATGACGTCACCGACGATACGCGCCGACTTCTTATAGGCACGATTCCAGTCGTTATTCAGCTCGTGCATCGCAAAGAGCACACGGCGGTGAACCGGCTTGAGACCGTCGCGCACGTCCGGCAGCGCCCGGCCTACGATCACGCTCATGGCGTAATCGAGGTACGAACGGCGCATTTCGTCTTCAAGACTGATCGGCAGCGTTTCCTTGGCGAATGAGTTCATATGTCCGCTTAGGCAGCAGGTGGCGCAATAAAAGTGCGAAATTGTAACATGCTGACAAGTTCAACCCGTTTGCCCTGAACCCGGCACGACAAGACACCCCCAACGGATGACGACACCTCGACACGAAGACTTCATCATCGAAGCACGCTGGATGATCCCCATCGAACCTGCGGGCATCGTCCTCGAAAATCACGCAATTCTTGTTCAAAAAGGCCGAATAGCCGACCTGCTCCCCACCGAAGCCAGCAAGGCCCGCTACCCTGGCGCCCCACGAGTACAGTTGCCGCATCACGTACTTATGCCGGGCCTGATCAACACCCATGCCCATACGGCCATGAGCCTTCTGCGCGGCATTGCCGACGACCTGCCGCTCATGCGGTGGCTGCGCGAAGCGATCTGGCCACGCGAAAGCAAGCACGCGTTAACGGCCTTCGTATATGAGGGAACCCTGCTTGGCGGCGCCGAAATGCTCCGGGGTGGCACCACGTGCGTCAACGACCTTTACTTCTACCCCGACGCAGGCGCGCGGGCCTATGACGAACTTGGCCTGCGTGCGCAGGTTGGCATGACGGTGATCGACTTCCCGACGCCCTATGCCTCCGACGTTGACGACTACTTTCGAAAAGGTCTGGCTGCACGCGACGCCTGGGCCGATCATTCGAGGATCGGCTTCTTCTTTGCCCCGCATGCTCCATATACTGTGAGCGACGCCAGCCTGGAGCGCATCAGGGATCTGGCCGAACAACTCGACGCCAACATCCATATTCATTTGCATGAAACAGCGGGTGAAGTTTCCGACGCCATCGAACGTAATGGAATACGCCCACTGGCGCGCTTGCAGGCATTGGGATTGCTTGGCCCGAACCTGAGCGTGGCCCATGCGGTACACATGACAGAGGGCGAACTAACAGCGCTCGCCGCTGCGCAGGTCGGGGTGGCGCACAACCCCACCTCGAACATGAAGCTTGCAAGTGGCATCGCACCTATCGCGCAAATGATCACGGCAGGTATCCACGTAGGTTTGGGAACAGACGGCGCGGCAAGCAATAATCGGCTCGACATGCTCCAAGAGATGCGCCACGCAGCACTGCTCGCCAAGGTCAGCACGGGAGATGCCGCCGTCCTGCCGGCGCACCAGGTATTGCGCATGGCAACGCTCGACGGCGCTCATGCAATCGGCCTACAGGATCAAGTCGGATCGATAGAAATTGGAAAAATCGCCGATCTTTGCGCTATCTCGGTGAACAACGTGTTTCACCAGCCATACTTCGACCCCGCATCGCACCTGATCTACGTCGTCGGGCGCGAAGAAGTCACGGACGTGTGGGTCGACGGCATTCGTCGTGTACAGGATGGAACGCTGTTGCATCCGCACAACAAAGAATTGATGCGAATTTCGGGCATGTGGCAAAATTCTTTGAAAGCCTGACTAGCTCATGCCAAAAATCAATCAGGCATTGGGCGTTACGCCTGGCCATAGCAAATTGGCATGTTTGGGGTATATTGCCAATCGCTGTGGCTTTAATCCGCAAGCGCTGTTTCAGGACAGCCTTAAGGATTTGGGGGGCTCACAAGCGGGATCGAGCTATCCTTTTGTTCGCAATCAGCCTTGCTACGAGGAGAATATGAAAAAAAGTCACAAACTGCTGCTTACGGCGTTGATCGCCTCTGCGGGTTTCGCTGCCAACGCCTACGCTCAAACCAAAGACGTCGTCGTTAACACCAAGAGCGGCACCGTCCCCTATCTGATCGACTCGCGTGGCGTGCTGGTTCGTAGCGGCACCGGTCTGTGCTGGCGTACGGGTTACTGGTCCAAGGAACTGGCCCAGTCCGTGAAGACCGTCGGCGGCGACAACCTGCCGGTCGGCTGCTACTGCGACAAGGACCTGCTGCCGAAGGACGTCTGCGAACCGCCGAAGGCTGCTGCCCCGGCACCCGCCCCGGCCCCGGCTCCCGCTCCGGCCCCGGCACCCGCCCCGAGCAACGAAAAGGTCACGATCCCGGCCGACACGCTGTTCGAGTTCAACAAGGCTGACATCACCCCGGCCGGCAAGGACCGCCTCGGCGCCTTCGCTGACCGCGTGAAGCAACTGAACATCGAAGTCGTGATCGCCGTCGGCCACGCTGACCGCATCGGTTCCGACGCTTACAACCAGAAGCTGTCCGAGAAGCGCGCTGCTTCCGTGAAGGACTTCCTGGTTGGTCAAGGCATCGAAGCCAACCGCGTCTACACCGAAGGCAAGGGCGAATCGCAACCCGTGACCGGCGACAGTTGCAAGAACCAAGGCGCTGAAAACCGTCACAACAAGAAGCTGATCGACTGCCTGGCTCCGGATCGTCGCGTTGAACTGGAAGCCGTTGGTACGACCAAGAAGTAATTACGGCTCAGGCTGTGATGCAAGAAAGCCCTGCTTCGGCAGGGCTTTTTTGTTTGTGCATTCGGAACATGAGTAGCCCTTTTTCTCCTAGGGCATCTCTGGATGCGAACCGCTTTTCGTGTTTTCATTTCGCCTCCCTTGGCAAACGAATCAGAGACCGATAATGGAAACCATTAATGCCGATGCAGCAGAGCTGGCCAAATTTGGCGAGCTCGCGCACCGCTGGTGGGACCGCGAATCCGAGTTCAAACCTCTACACGAAATCAACCCACTCCGCCTGGAGTGGATTGATTCTGGATGCGGAGGACTTGCGACCAAACGCGTCATAGACATCGGTTGCGGTGGCGGCATCCTGTCTGAGAGCATGGCAACCAAAGGCGCACAGGTAACGGGCATTGATCTGTCGGACAGAGCCCTCGGCGTTGCCCGTCTGCACCTCTACGAAAGCGGGCAACAGGTCGAATACGTCAAGATCGCCGCCGAGCAGATGGCGACCGAGCGTGCAGGGCAGTATGACGTCGTCACCTGCATGGAGATGCTCGAACACGTACCCAAACCTGAGAGTGTCATCCGCGCCTGCGCAACACTGGTCAAACCGGGAGGCAGCGTTTTTTTCTCGACGCTCAACCGAAACGCCAAATCCTATCTGCTCGCTATCGTAGGCGCGGAATACGTGTTGAACATGCTCCCGCGTGGCACGCATGAGTACGCCCGATTCATCAAGCCATCCGAGCTGATTAGGTCAGCGCGGCAGGCTGGGTTGGAGACCAACGAGCTGATCGGCATGACATACAACCCCATCAGCCGCATTTACGCGCTCGGTACGGACACAGACGTCAATTACCTTGTCCGCTGCACCCGGAGCGCATGAACATGATTCGGGCGGTCCTGTTTGACCTCGACGGCACGCTCGCGGATACCGCTCCGGACCTGGGTGGAGCCCTGAACCGCGTCCTGGCTGCACACGGGCGCGACATCATCTCTTTGCCCGCTCTGCGACCGTACACCTCCCAGGGAGTGCGTGGCCTATTGCGCGCAGGCTTTGGTATCGGGCAGGATTCGCCCGACTACGCAAACCTCGCAAATGAAGTTCTCGCGCAATATCAGGCACACATCTGCGACGAAACACGCCTGTTTGATGGCATGGACGAGCTCCTCGCGAACCTCGAAGAACGTGGTTTACCCTGGGGAATCGTCACGAATAAGCACGCTCGTTTCACAGCTCCGCTGATCGAGGCGCTACGATTGCGTGAGCGAGCGGCATGTATCGTCAGTGGTGACACAACGGCGCGAGCAAAGCCGGCTCCTGATCCGCTGCTTTTTGCAGCGCATGCAATTGAAATCCCCGCCGACGCCTGCATGTACATAGGCGACGACAAACGCGACATGGTGGCGGCGCAATCTGCCGCAATGTTGCCCATCGCCGCGCAGTGGGGCTACTTGGGCGTAGACGATCCCATCGACACATGGGGCGCCACCCATATCCTGCAACACCCGCTGCAAGTGTTGGACTGCCTCGGCGCTGCCGGGTAGAATTACGACGTCGCCGGTTCGTTGCCGGTGACCTGCAATTTGGGGACGACCTGGCTTCGACGGGGGTCGCAAAGCAGCTTGGTGCATACCGAGGACCAGTTCCCTCGTAAATCTACTGGAAATTTATACTCGCCAACGACGAGCAATTCGCTCTGGCCGCTTAAGGCCTAAGCCGCTGCACTGATTGGTCTCTGGATCAGATCGGGCAACCGATAGCAGCGTCATTCACAGGGACTCGTGCCGCACCGGGTTACTTGGTGCGGAGCTAAAATTAAGGTGACTCGCTACAGGTCGGCCTGCCTATCGGCTAAGCCTGCGGTTAAATCCAAATAGTTAGGCTAAGTATGTAGATCCGGTTGTGGAGGGCTTTCGGACGCGGGTTCGATTCCCGCCGTCTCCACCAGACATTCGCTTTAAAATCAAAGCGTTACAATAAAATGGTCAGCCTAGGCTGACCATTTTTTTGGGCTTTTTCGGGCAGTTTGGTCAACATTTTGGTCAGCTTTTTTCACCATGCCGGAACCTGAGGAATACCCTCGCACCCCTCTCTATCACTACTGCTCCAGTGAGGCGTTCGCCTCCATTTTGCAGGGACAAGCGGATGACGGCAGTCAGCAGGCCGTCGTTCGGCTCTCCTTGTTAAGCTTGTCCAATGACTCCATGGAAGGGCGCGTGCTCCGCGAATTTTTGGAGTCATTTGCCAGGGAGCAAGAGCGAGAGGATGTGGCCAACACTATCTCGGGAGCCATGGACATGGCGAGTCGCTCTTCGACACGTTCGGTTTCTGTTTGTCTTTGGAAGAGGATCGCCTAAGTCAATGGCGAGGGTACGGCGACGACGGCCATGGCTTTGCCATTGGTTTCTCGCCATCGTATCTTGCCCACTACCTGAGCGAGTTCAGGGACGAGCTTGATGGTGATACGCTTGATTTGACAGAGGTCCTGTACGTTGACAAGGACAATTCAACCTCGCTGAAGCCAGTCTATATGAGCCTTGCTGAAGCGCTTGACAAAGCTCCTCGCGGTTCGTCCGACGTTCCCCCAACCTGAGTAGCCGCGAGCTTTAGAGTCGAGCCCCGGATATTAACGATATTCCTGCTCGTAGTTTCTGTGCATAGGCCGACGGTGTGAGCCCGCCGAGCCCTCGCTTGGGACGCTGCTCGTTGTACTCGCGTCGCCACGCTTCAATCACGACCCTGGCCTGGGCCAGGCTGACGAACCAGTGTTCATTCAAACACTCGTCGCGCAGACGTCCGTTGAACGATTCGATGTACGCGTTCTGATTCGGTTTGCCAGGCTCGATCTGCCGTAGCGTGACTCCACGCAGATGCGCCCAGCTGAGCATGGCACGGCCACAGAACTCCTTGCCGTTGTCCGTGCGAATCACGCGTGGCAACCCTCGTTGGGTTGCCAGCCGGTCGAGCATACGTGTGAGTGGATCGCCGCCAATGGCCCGCTCCGGAATGATGGCAATGGCCTCGTGCGTGGCGTCATCGACGATGGTCAGGCACTTGATCACCCGTCCTTCGGCTGTGCGATCGAAGACAAAGTCCATCGACCAGACCTCGTTGGCCGCCTGCGGCCGCAGCAAGGGCTGGCGTTCCGCGAGAGGCACCTTCTTGCGTTGGCGCCGACGCACCTGCAAACCAGCCAGACCATACAGTCGTTCCACGCGCTTGTGATTGACCTGCCATCCGGCCTGACGCAGCTTCAGATAGATCATGCCCGCGCCATAACGCCGATGCCTGTGCGCCAAGGCGACAATCTGCTCGCGCAACGGGCCATTGCGATCCGGTCTTGGCTCGTAACGCAGCGCACTCGCGCTCATCCGCGCCACCTGTAAAGCATGACGCTCGCTCAGGCCTCGCCCAACCATATGCCGCACCAACTCTCGTCGGGCCGGTGCGGCTACCACTTTTTTTGCAGTGCCTCGCGCGTGATCTCGTTCTCCAGCATCGCATCGGCCAGCATGCGCTTGAGCCGTGCGTTCTCGCTCTCGAGTTCCTTGAGGCGCTTGGCGTCCGACACGCTCATGCCACCGAACTTGCTGCGCCACAGGTAATAGCTCGCTTCCGAGAAGCCGTGCCGGCGACACAGTTCCTTGATCGGCAAGCCAGCCTCCGCCTCACGCAAGAATCCGATGATCTGCTCTTCTGAAAAACGCTTCTTCACGTCCGATCTCCTTGGTTAATGGGGATTGGACTCTAAATGCTCGCGCTACTCAAATTCGGGGGAACGTCGCTCAAGCCAAGCAACGTACATCGTTGCCACACAGGCGACTGCAGGAGTTTATACATGCCTTGTCGGCGAATTTTTGCGGGCAAATGGGTCGAAATCGGAAGCCACGCTCAAGAGCCACACCTCGATCACTCAGCTTACGAACTTGGCCCCGTTGTCGGTCCGAATCAGCCAAGCATACGCCCCCACCAACGGAGCGGCTCCACCGCGCACCACGTGCACACTCGCCAGTGTGAAATCCAATTCGACGTTCAGGCACTCACCCTTCCGCACGTCGATGAAGGATCATTAATCGACACACCTGCGATAAAACGAAATCCGTTCACCAACGCCAATCTGGCCTTTTCGACGTTGGAATCAGCACGCAGACCGTTCAGTCATTTCTGTCGTCATTTTGGGCGATGCGACAGTCCGTCCTCATAGGACGATTGATAGTGGCTCCCGCTCGCGCAGCAGAACGTGCAAGCGGAGGCATACCGCGCACGAGTCCCGACTCCGGCCCAAAGGTGCCCACACGCTGGAAGCCCGTGCTGACTGCGTTATCATCTTGCCTTCTCGAGGCGTCGCCTCCACCTGACTCGAATGCCCTCGAACCCAATGCGGTCGAGGGAAGTCTTCCTCCTTTTTTCGTCTCCGGTGCCCGCATTCCTGCGTACCGGGAGCAGTTCATTCGCAAGGCCTGCCGTGCTTAAGTTCTTCGAAAACCTTATCCACCCTTATCCCGATGCCGTTCCCGGTCCGGCGCCCAAAACGTTATTCGGCTTTCTTTGGGCGTGCTCCAACGGACTACGCCGCCACATTCTCGTCATGGCAGCGCTGACCGCGCTGATGGGTGTCTTCGAGGCGGCGTTGTTCGGTATGCTCGGCAAGATGGTGGACTGGCTCGCGCATGTGGAACCGGATCGTCTGTGGGCGCAACACGGCACCATGCTGCTTGTGCTCGGTGCGGTGTTGCTTGTGAGTCCGATCGTTGTGGCACTGCAATCCATGCTCAAACAGCAGACGCTGGCGGGCAATTTTCCGATGCTGTTGCGCTGGAACTTCCACCGACTGATGCTCGGCCAGAGCATGAGTTTTTATCAGGACGAATTTGCCGGACGCGTATCCACCAAGGTGATGCAGACCGCGTTGGCAACGCGCGACACGATCCTCACCGTCACAGACATCATGTTGTTCGTCGCGATCTATTTCGTGTCGATGGCGCTGGTGGCTGCGGACTTCAGCCTCAGTCTGCTATGGCCGTTCCTCGCGTGGCTCGCGCTGTATGTTGCTTCACTGAGATATTTCATCCCGCGTCTGGCGCGTGTCTCGAAAGCCCAAGCCGATGCGCGCGCGCTGATGACCGGGCGGATCACCGATGCCTACACCAACATCGCGACCGTCAAACTGTTCTCGCACGGTCACCGCGAGGCGTCGTACGTGCGCGCGGCGATGAAGGAATTCATGACGACAGTCCATGGCCAGATGCGCCTCGTCACCGGCATCGAAATCGTCAACCAGACGCTCAATATGCTGTTGGTCGTCATCACGGCTGGCGTGTCACTGAAGCTCTGGGCCGACAATGTCGTGGGAGTGGGCGCTGTCGCCGCCGCGACGGCCATGGCGTTGCGCCTCAATGGCTTCTCGCACTGGGTGATGTGGGAAACCGCGCGCCTGTTCGAGAACATCGGCACCGTTCAGGACGGCATCAACACACTCACACAACCGCTGCGCGTCACCGATGCGACGGACGCAAAACCGCTGGCGGTCACGCATGGCGAGGTGCGCTTCGATCATGTGAATTTCTCGTATGGCGGCCCGCGCAAGATCATCGACAACTTGTCGCTCGTCGTACGCCCCGGAGAGAAGATCGGCCTGGTTGGCCGCTCTGGCGCGGGCAAGTTAACAATCGTTAACCTGTTACTGCGTTTCTACGACGTCGAAGGTGGCCGCATCACGATCGACGGGCAGGATATTTCGAAAGTCACGCAAGAGAGCCTGCGCGCGCAGATCGGCATGGTCACACAGGACACCTCCCTGCTCCATCGTTCGGTGCGCGACAACATTCTGTATGGCCGCCCGGATGCGGACGATGCAGCCATGGAAGCCGCTGCGCACCGTGCCGAAGCGCATGAATTCGTCGAAACGCTGACAGATCCGACGGGGCGCACCGGATACGACGCGCATGTGGGCGAACGCGGAGTCAAATTGTCGGGCGGTCAGCGCCAGCGCATCGCCATTGCGCGCGTCATGCTCAAGGACGCCCCGATCCTGTTGTTGGACGAAGCCACGAGCGCACTTGACTCCGAAGTCGAAGCCGCGATTCAAGGGAGCCTCTACCGTCTCATGGAAGGCAAGACGGTTATCGCGATCGCGCACCGCTTGTTGACGATCGCGGCCATGGATCGTTTGATCGTGCTGGACGAAGGTCGCATCGTTGAACAGGGCGACCATCGCAGCCTGCTCGCTGCGGGCGGCATCTACGCGCGCCTGTGGGCGCATCAGAGCGGTGGATTCCTCGGCGAAGAAACCAACGACGAAACCATCGATGCGATGGCCTGATTGAAACAGACGGATGCGCCATCAAACGCATCCGTCCATGTCAGTCGCTTAGCCCTTGCCGACTGCCGGCAGGCCGGAAAGCGCTTGTGCCAATTCGCCCTCGTCGTAAGCGGTATCCACCAGATTGCCTTCAAGGTAGTTCTGGTACGCCATCATGTCGAAGTGACCGTGACCTGAGAGGTTGAAGACGATCGTCTCGCCGCGCCCTTCTTCCTTGCAGCGCAAAGCCTCGTCGATGGCGCAGCGGATCGCATGGTTCGACTCAGGCGCGGGCACGATTCCTTCCGTGCGCGCAAACATCAGCCCGGCTTCGAAACACGCCGTCTGGTGGTAGGCGCGGGCTTCGATCAAGCCCAGATCGGCAACGTGACTGATCAACGGCGCCATGCCGTGATAACGCAGGCCGCCGGCATGGAAACCGGGCGGCGTGAAGGTGGAACCCAGCGTGTGCATCTTCACCAACGGCGTGAGGTGTGATGTATCGCCAAAGTCATAAGCGAACTTGCCTCGCGTGAGCGACGGGCACGCCGCTGGCTCTACGGCGATGATGCGACGGCGCTTCGAAGTTTCGCCACGCAGTTGCTGACCGATGAACGGGAACGCGATCCCGGCAAAGTTCGAGCCGCCGCCGGTGCACCCAATCACAATGTCGGCGTCATCTTCAGCCAACTCCAACTGTGCGATGGCCTCCTGGCCGATCACCGTCTGATGCAACAGCACATGGTTGAGCACTGAGCCCAACGCGTACTTGGTGTCTTCATTCTGTGCCGCTATCTCAACGGCTTCCGAAATGGCAATACCCAATGCGCCAAGGTGATCCGGGTGCTCGGCAAGAATCGAGCGTCCGGCGTTAGTCAGCGGTGAAGGCGACGGAATGCAACGCGCGCCGTAGGTTTCCATCAGCGCACGGCGATACGGCTTCTGATCGTACGAGACGCGCACCTGGAAGATCGTCACGTCCAGTCCGAACAACTGTCCGGCAAATGCCAACGACGAACCCCACTGGCCCGCACCGGTTTCGGTGGTGAGTTTCTTCACGCCTTCCTGTGCGTTGTACCAGGCCTGCGGAATGGCTGAGTTCGGCTTGTGGCTACCAGCGGGCGACACGCCTTCGTACTTGAAGTAAATGCGCGCCGGCGTGTCGAGCATCTTCTCGAGCCGACGAGCCCGGATCAACGGCGCAGGCCGCCACAGCTTGAGCACGTCTCGAACAGGTTCAGGAATATCGACGTAACGTTCGGTTGACACTTCCTGCTCGATGATCGCCTTGGGGAACAACGGGGCGAGGTCGTCCGGGCCAATCGGTTGCAGCGTGCCCGGGTGCAGCGGCGGCGCCAGCGGGGCCGGAAGATCGGCGGCGATGTTGTACCAAGACTTGGGAATACGTGCTTCGTCGAGCAGGAATTTGGTCGTATCAGACATTCAATAAATCCTGAGAGCGGTGGTTGGGGTTACTGCAGTCCGACAGCATAGCAGCGCCAACAATGAGGACTCTAGCCATCACCGAGCCAGTTTTCTCTTACGCCGTTTCACATTGCGGTGCGCCCCCTCCGAATAGAAAAGCATCGCTGTCAGAAAAATCGTAATCGATTGTTGCGGGCTATCGATTGTTTGACCTAATCGTACAAACCACTCTCGATCCTGGGCGGACAATGCGCGCGCACGAATTTCCCCCTGCCAATACCTGGAGCATCAGATGTCTCACCACGGCGCAGCCGACACCACTGCCAATCCCGCCCCGCTCGGCCTGCTGGGCTTCGGCATGACCACCGTTCTGCTCAACCTGCACAACGCGGGGTTCTTTGAACTGAACACGATGATTCTCGCCATGGGCCTGTTCTATGGCGGTCTCGCGCAAGCCATCGCTGGCGTGCTGGAATGGAAGAAGGGCAACACCTTCGGCACCGTGGCATTCACGTCCTACGGCTTTTTCTGGATCGCCCTCGTCGCCCTCATCCTGTTGCCGCAAGCCGGTCTGGGCCAGGCCGCGTCTGAAGGCGCGATGGTGGCGTTTCTCTCGATGTGGGGCATCTTCACGTTCGTGATGTTCATCGGCACGCTGCGCATGAACCTTGCCACGCAGATCATCTTCGGTTCGCTGACGGTGCTGTTCGCGCTGTTGGCACTGGGTGACGCGACCGGCTCGGCCGCCATCAAGCACCTGGCCGGCTGGGAAGGCATCTTCTGCGGCGCTTCGGCAATCTACGCCGCAGCCGCTCAGATTCTCAATGAAGTGTACGGCCGTGTCGTGCTGCCCTTGGGCGAACGCGCCCCGGCTCACGCCAAGCTGCAAGCCCAGGCAGCCTGATCGTATCGGGCGGCGCACCTACGGCGCCGCCCTTCTTTTGCAGGATTCTCGTCAGACAGAAGGCACGAGCAAGAATCGTTTGACGGCATCAATCTGTTCTTCGTCCATCAACATGGGCGCGTGCCCCACACCAGCGATGGTAATCGCCTGAGCCCTCGGCCCCCGCTGGGTCATCTCCATGGTGGTCTCGGCAGACAACAGGTCGGATTCCGCGCCACGAATGACCAGCGTCGGGCAACGAACCAAGTCGTAGGTCGGCCATACTGCAACATCGGAGATCGCCAATGACGGCGCAAGCCGAAACGCGTCGCCGATGCCAGGGTCGTAGACCATGCGGAATTTCTCACCGTTCGCGCGTACCGAATGCTCGGTCAGATGTCGCCATTGAGCATCGGTCAATGGCCCAAACGAAGCACTGACCTGGCGGATATAGGCCTCTGCCTCGGCAAGGCTGGCGAACTCCGGTGCGCGGCCAACGTATTCGCCGATGCGCCACAGCGCTTTTCCGGAAATCAATGGCCCGACATCGTTCAGCACCAGTTTGCGGATCGGCGTGTCCGGCAATGCCGCCAACGCCATGCCGATGAGCCCGCCCATCGACGTGCCCACCCAATCGACGCTCTCGACACCGATGCGTGCCAGTAGCGTGACCATGTCGCTGACATACAGCGGCACTGCGTAGTCCATTTTCACGCGCAGCCAATCGCTATTGCCACGGCCGACTACATCGGGACAGACCACGCGATAGTCGTTCGCCAGCGCTTGCGCCAGAAAGTCGAAGTCACGTGCATTGCGCGTCAGGCCGTGGACGCATACCAGCACGCGCGGGTTATCCGGATCGCCCCACTCCACATACGACATGCGGTGCAATCCGTTAACGCCAATGCACTGCACCCTCCCCTGGCGCATGGCAATCGTCGCCTTTGCCAAGGACTGACGCGTAAACTCGCCGAAAAGCCGTTTGAACCATCCCGCCATGAGCACACCTCCGTTTGCACCGGCCGGGCCGGGTTACTGACCATACCAGTATCGTCGCCGTTCATTGCGCCAACGTGCCAGATGCAGGCCATCGACACCGAGCAATATCCGGACCGCCCCGTCCTCGTCGGTCCGCGTGAGTGTTGCGCCGTTCGCTTCGTAGCGCGCCACCACCACCTGCGATGGATGACGAAAACGATTGCGGTGTCCGACCGAAAAGACCGTCACCTGCGGCGATACGGCCGCCACGAAGTCACGGCGCGATGACGTGCGGCTCCCATGATGCGGGGCGATCAGCACATCCGCGCGCAGTCCGTCGCCGAATGCGGCCAAGATGTCGCGTTCAGCACGGGCTTCAATATCGCCAGGCAGTAGTAGCGTGCCATACGCGCCGCGCACGCGCAGCACACACGAGCCGTCGTTCGACGAACGTGACGATGCCTCGTCCGGGTGCAGCAGGTCGAATTGCACCCCGTCCCACGACCACGCAAGGCCGCGACGGCAAGGGATGGGCAGGACCGGGCTGTCGTGCAATGAATGTTCGGGCCCCAGGCTCGCGGCCCACCAAGCTGTCGGTATGAGCTTCATGACGGCCCCGGCCCCGCCAGCGTGATCCTGGTCACCATGGGACACGATCAGGCCATCGATGCGCTGAACGCCTTGCGCACGCAGATAAGGCACAACGATGCGCTCGCCAGCGTCGCTCACCCCGCCAAATGCCGGCCCGGCGTCGAACAACAGATCGCGCGTCGCCGTCTGAACATGCACCGCGAGCCCCTGTCCGACGTCGATGACAGTCATCAGCACTTCGCCCACATCGGGCCTGCGAGGGGACCAACTCAGTAAGACGGGGACAGTCAGCAAGGCTGCCCAACGCCCCGGCATGCCGCGCGGCAGGCACGCCCACGCGCATCCAAGCAAGGCCAACACGATCAGCCAGTGGGGAGGCACAGCCTGCTGCCAGACGGCGAACGACGAATCCGCCATCAGCGCCAGCACCCACATCAGGCCCCGCATTACAAGCTGCCCTGCTTCGATGATCCACGGAATAGGCAACACGATATAGAGCAGCGCCAGCGGCGTAACCACCATGCTCACCAACGGTATGGCCATTGCATTGGCAAGCGGCGACACCAGGGAAAACTGGCCGAATAGTCCAAGCAACAACGGCAGGCTGAAAATCGTCACGGCGCCCTGGGTTCGCAGCCACGTACCAATGCGCCCGCCAGCCTTGAACCGGCCTGACGACACCAACAGCAGCGCACCGACAGCGCCGAACGACAGCCAGAACCCGGCCGTTATCACCGCCCATGGGTCGATCGCCAGGACGCCCGCCAACGCATACATAAGGCAGCGAACCGTGTCGCGACGCCGCCCGCAGAACGCGGCAACGACAACAATGGCCAACATGTACAGCGTGCGTTGCGCCGGAATACCAAAGCCCGCCAGCGCTACGTAGAACGGCGGCGACCGCCACGCCAGCCAGGGCACCGGCTTTCTGTGCCGGTACGCGCAAGGCGGCGGCAGGCCAGCGTCGCCAACCAAATTGCACAATCAGTGAGGCAAATACCGCCACCATGGAGACATGCAGACCCGATATCGCCATCAGATGCGTCGTGCCGGTGCGAGCGAACGTCAACCAGTCTTCGCGTGCTGGAAAGTTGTAATTGAAACTTGACCTCACAGAATAAGAAGTGAGTTGGTAATAGGATTTGAGTTAAGGCGTTTCAGGCTACGTACAACACACACAGCCCAGCCTCCAAATCTAAAAAAACCCCCACTATTTTCAATCACATATCAAAGCTCAAATTTGAATACCAAGACTTCGACAGGCATTCGTTCCGACTGGCCAAGCTCCAACGGCTGGAACATAGGATGCAGCGCAACGGCGCTCAAAGCCCCAAAAAAAGCTTTTTTTGGATATAAAACTGAGGCGGAAGCAATCGTTAGCAATGAAAGTTGAGTTGGCTTGCTTCGCGAATGAACTCCTTGCCCCAACCACTGCGGTCCGCTCCCGCCGCTTTCCAACATGAAGTACCCTTTGCCCAATCTGCTGGGAGCTTTCATGACCGTCAACGACATTCGTGACCCTGATGCTATGGATTATCGGGCCTGCCTTAAATCCGTGACGGCCTGACAATGAGCAACCTATTTCATCGCGCAATGCTGCTTGCACTCTGGGCAGGTCTCACCTGCGGCTCCGGTTGGTGCGCCGAGTATTCTGGGAAGGTAGTGGCAGTAAGCGACGGCGACACAGTTACCGTCCTTGACTCCAACAATCGGCAGCACAAGGTCAGACTAAGCGGTATCGATGCTCCCGAGAAGAAACAACCATTCGGAACCGCCTCGAAAGAAAATCTCTCAAATCTGGTGTTCGCCAAGATGGTCACGGTCGAGACCAGCAAAACAGACCGCTACGGCCGAGAAGTGGGAAGACTTCTAGTCGCGGGGCAAGACGCCAATCTGGAACAGGTCCGAAGCGGTCTTGCCTGGCACTACAAAGCCTACGAGCGAGAGCAATCACTGGCAGAGCGACAGCTATATGCCGACGCTGAAATGGAGGCACAACGGCTCCGCCGAGGTTTGTGGCATGACGAACAACCAACACCCCCCTGGGACTTTCGCAAGAAACGTCGAGCGGAACTGTAGCTAAGGAAAAGCGGGGATATAGGAGCGCTGCACACTTCGCGGCGCTCAAGCACTTCAGTAAGAGATGTGGGCTGCACCCTATCGCAGGGGCTTCGTCAACGTGCTAGTTAAGGTGGACTACCTGCGACGGCGCGTACTAAGGTTACCATCCATACTGCAGCCTCCTAGTTCCACTCCGAATAGAGCATTCTCTCAACTTCTAGTAGGGTTACCTCGTTTTCCTCCAGCAGCCTGCCCAAGTCCGTCTGGTCCAATAGTTCGACGCCGTTCAACTGAGCATTATCCTTGGCTTGGGCGCTGAAGAACTGATTTGTCACACCCACTTTGCCAAAGCTCACCTTGGGATGGCGACGCTGATAGAAAGCCGCACCAGTAACTACGTCCTTTACAGCCTCCCAGCCGAGCAAAGCTCCCTCTTGAGAACTTGTCTTGGCCTGTATGAGCAGGCCTTTGCGTGCGTCCAAAGCCACGACATCCACACCGTTATCGTTCGCGCCGGGTGTTCGGTAGGTGTCGTATCCAAGTTTGCTCCAAAGGGCCCCGACGAAGCACTCAAAGTGCTGCCAATTCATCCGCATCATCACATCGAGCGTAATGCGAGTTACGACGCCGTGGTCGTTCCCACCATCCGGGACAATCTCGACCACATTGAAGTCCCCAGGGGTGACGTCGCCATAGCCATTGAGCAAATCGTCTGACAGTTCTCGCTTAAAACTAAGCAACCGGTCAAGCTTTTCGTCGAACGTCGTGAAATCCTGAGCTGTTACGGTGAGGTAGTACACAAAAACAGTTTTCCTTTGCCCGATACGATAGGCGCGGTCCGTTGCTTGGTCCTCCTTCGCTGGGTTCCAGGTTCGGGTGAAGTGAAAGACATGGTTGGCCGCCTGAATGTTGACGCCAAAACCCACTGCAACTGGAGACAGAATAAGCACACCAAACCCCGCTTCATCCTGAAAGCGTTTGATGAGCTTCTGCCGGCTGCGGGCATGCGTGCTTGCAGTGGCCGAGTCTCCATTGATGATTTCCGTCCTGATGCCAAACTCGAGGTCAAGGTAGTGCTTGAGCATGCGTTGCATCTCGCGGAACTCGCAGAATATGATGGCTTTCTCGCTTGCGGAACAAATGGCATGGAGTCGGATTAGCATCCAGTCGAGTTTGGGCGATTTTTCGCGATACTGCGTCAGCGGTTCGGCCTTGAAGACGTCCAGCCCGTAAGGGCGTGGGTCTGTGCAAACAAGTCGCAAATAGTGCAGCAATGCCAAGTGATTTTTGAAGGGCGTTGCGAAGCCCGGTTCCTCACGACGCTTGAAACCTTCCACGGCGTTGGCATATAGACTGCGCTGTAGCGCGGATAGTGGAAGACTACGGCATTCCTCAACCACGACCTTCTTTGGCAGCCCCTCTATGACATCCTTTTTCAGCCGACGAAGGACTTGTGGAGAGACCTTTGCGCGCAAGTCGGCCACGCGCGCAAGCTGGTCCTCCGTCTTGGCTTCAATCGCACGGCGATACTGGTCGCCAAAGTCATTCAAAGCCCCAAGAAGTCCCGGCTGCACAAAGTCGAAGAGACACCAGAGGTCTGCCAGAGTGTTTTCGACAGGAGTGCCTGTGCACGCAATCTTAAAGTTCACGTTCTGCTTCTTGGCCGCTCTGGTGACCATAGCCGCCGGGTTTTTGATGCGTTGCGCTTCGTCACACACCATCACTGACCACTTTTGCGCCGCAAAGGAGAATTCCAGGTCACGCAGCGTCTCGTAGGTCGTTAGAACAACCTTGGCACTCCCCACCCAGCCGGGCTGGAGGAACTTCACGAGCACATCATCAAGGAGTTTTTGGTCAATCTGCTCGCGGGATACTCGAAGTGGCTTGAGTGCGTCGCCATAGGCGGTAAGTAGGGAAAGCGCGTCTGGTAAGAAGAATTTCTTTGCTTCTTCCGCCCAGTTCTCTAAAAGAGACACTGGTGCAACGACTAGCATGGGCTCCATATCTGGATGCCGTTCCAAAAGACTTGCCATGAACGTTAGCAATTGGAAGGTTTTACCCAGACCCATATCATCGGCCAGGATGCCACCACGTACCTGAAAATCAGCATTCAAATAATAGAGGTGCTGAAGCCAAGCCACGCCTTCGCGTTGGTGCGGCAGCAGAGAATATTCGGGTCGAATGCTCGAAGGCAGCTTCGGCTGCGTCGGCACCGAGAGCAATGCGTCACGTCGTTGCTCCTCGTAGTCCAACGCCTGGATGTTCGCACGCAGAATGAGCTGCGTTGCGGAACCCTGGTCACGAGGCTTGTGCTCCTTCGGCTCTCTGGGGGGACTACCCGCTTCGACATCATTAAATACCGCCTCGAACTTCATAACGATGTCCTTGGCTTCCTCGATTTTCACTGGCTGAGGGAGCCAGGGAACGCTTACAGACGAAACGCTTGCCTGCTCTGCCTTCTCAACAGCAGTCTTGAGCTTCTCGATGGCGTCCCGGGAGGTCGGCACAGCAATTGGCTCCCCGCCCTCCTTACCAGTAAACACCACTAAGGGCTGGACGTTTTCGGGAAACCAGCCGTCGTCCTCTTTCTTCTTCGCAATGTAGGCTGAGTAGTATGGCTTCTCAACACCGATACCTTCGATGCGTGCCGAGTAACCACTCAAGTCATGGACGCTGTCATAGGTGATGAGAATGGGTGGAGTTACACGCTCTTCGAGCACTTCACGAAGCGCGACCAGATGCCGCTCGGTCTCACCTTGAACTAGCAGGTCGTAGCCCTCCCAGGCAACGAGCTGAAAGTTGCATGCCAATGCGCGTTGCAGGGTCCGTACAAAGGATTCCAGTCGAACATCGTTCTCGAACCAGTGAGTTTCCGAAGACGTTGGCCCCGTAACAGAGGCTGTCTCGATGAGGAGCCCAACTCGTGTGGGAAATCCCTCTGAATTACGCTCAATGACTGGTGAGAAGCGCTCGTAGTCCAGCCCAGCTTCACTTCGCGCCGCTTCAAACTGAGTCTCATCGATGACGGTGTGCGCCCCCTCTCCAAGCAACGAATACGGGTTGAGGATGAAGGACTGGGCACGAGAACCTGCCACCCGCCGATTGTCCATGCGCTTGATTTCCTCGAGCACGCCGCGGACTTTGGGTGTTATGAGGACCTGGACAATCCCCTCCTCTGTAGGGATGTCGTATCGTCCCCGGACGTCACGCGCACGGTCAAAAGTGTTCAACCAGTCGGGAGGGGCTTCATCAAAGCTCGGCGTCACTTCAATGACTTGGTCATCCTTCGCAACAGTCGAGCGTCTCAGGTGAATACTGAGTTGCTCGGGCGCCACCACAACTGAGCGGAACAGAAAATCATCAAGATGCGCGTTGGCAGTCTGCGCAAGCTTGCGGATTCGAGCCCACGCTTCTCGGTGACTCAGGTCGTTATGCGCTTCTTCAGGTCTTCGAGAAAAGGCTATGACCGCCTGCAGGAGATACCAGTGGCTCTCCGGCATCAAGGACAGGCTTCCATCATTCATAACCGGACCGGTCATTTCGCCAAGAAAGAGGCCGTCCTCGAGACGCCACCCTGTGATGGCCATGGCGAAATCGTAGTCGGTCAGCGAATTCTGACTGGCAAGAACAGGCCGGGCCGCTGTGAAGGGCGGCAGGGCAAGCTGTTCGCTTAGACCCTTGTATGCAGACAGCCTGAGCGCCGCATAGAGTCCGTCCCAAGGGAGCAAATGCTCGCCAGTGTCTATGCTCTGAAGATAGCCATCATCCGTAAGCTGTATCAGATAGCCTTCAAACAGCGGGTCAATTAGCGCTTGCCAGCCATCATTCGTAGCTTGCCCATGCGTGAGATGAATGCCCGCTACTGTCCAGCGACGTTGCCAGGCATCACCAACAGCGGAAGAACGCTTGAAGAGCTTGAACACCGTGCCCCCTTATATGCTCCGATACCAGCCCTTACCAGGGGCGTGCCGGAATTTCCAACGTGTCAGCGTCTGCGCAACAGTCGCGCTAGTGTCATTCGTGCGTACCCAAAGGTTGCCGCCTTTTGAGGTCTTGTCGTCGATTTGCAATCCGTAGGTACTGGCAAGACGTTCAAGCGCCTCACCAGAGAAGGACATTCTCGTGAAGTCTGGAATAGGGGGCGATTCACGGGGCTCTAGCGATGCAGGCTTAATTGCTCTCGGGGTCGCCACCTCCCCGCCTGGAAACCTGTGTGGAGACAACGTTGTTTGCGACGTTTCAAAGCGTAGCGGCGCTGCCTGTTGTCTTTTGGGGTGCTCTGGCATGGATGCCGAAGCGGATGGAAAACTCTGTTTGACTTGAAGATGCTCTGCCGCTGCTTTGAGTGGCTCAATGCCAAAATTGTTGCGAAACTCCGCTTCGAACATCTGCTCCCACTTTGCCCATCCGTGATTGCCGTCAGTGTGCGACATCCATAACTTGCGGGAGCGGTTTTTCAGTGAGTTGAACCCATCAACTTCGAGATACAGGCTTTTGCTAGAGTCAAAGGGCAGATTCTTTCGCGCGTCGTATCCATAGAACGCGTTTCCTTCTGAGCTGAATTCGACAGCAACCAGCGACCCCATGCGCATAATGAAAGCATTGTTATTACCTGATGCTTCAAGCCGACATGTCAAACCGGTCATCTTCTTTCGAAGCGCCTTCATATCAGAATCATACGAATTGCGCGCCGTTGCCCCCAGAGCAAACTCGATGCCACTGATAGCTTTGACGTAACGCTTCCAGAAGTTCATTCGGCGCGGGTCCGCAAGACCGTCGTCAGCGAGCTTTGTAAAGAAGGTTTCGATGAACTCAAGCTTGAGCCAGTCACTCACCATGGCCCTAGCTTCCAGTACGACGCCCCCCCAGGCCATCACGTTGGATGGAAGCCAGGGGTTGCCCCAAGCCCCCACAGAAGCGTCACGCAACTGGACATGCAGCGGGTGGTTTGGTACCTGAGCATAACGGTCGAGCAAAAGCTTTAATCCGCGGTCACACAGAACATTGTCTTGAACGACGAGCGGCACAAGCAGGTTGAGCTGCTGCAAAAACTCAGTATGACCTTGCCGTACCGCCGCCTTGACCCTAGCAAGAATAACTTCCCTAAGAAACCAACTACCATCCGGGATACCGATACGCCTACAAAGCTCCTTGAAGCGTTCGCTATCCCCCGCCAGAAGCTCACGTTCAAAAGCTGCATAGGGTTCCGCCGAGAAAAGTTGGCGATGCGAGAGAGTGGCCTCAACCCACTCAGGATTCACGCGAATATCGGCAATACGCAGCGTGTGATTGTGAAGATAGTCTCGAAGCGTCGCCCAATTAGTCCGGCCAGACTCCGAAGACCTGCGCGGGTCATGCACGTCATAGGTGAAGTACGAGCGAGCAAGCCCTTGATAGCAACGCCGGTACATCGCAGGCCTTTCGGCCGTCCAATCATCCAGGCCTTTTAGAACTGTCCGAAAGCGTGACTCGTCTTCAAGCACGCAAGGTCCACCTTCACGTATCGGAAGGCTTAGCCCCCAAGAAAGATAGTAAACGTCACGAAAACAGAGAATTTCATTGGAGCGCCAAAATCCATGAATAGTCTCCATCTGGCGGTCTTTGGCCAGGAAGTCAGGTTTGTTAGCGCGACAGCGCCTTTCTACTTGGGCGAACACCTCGTTGGCCGCAAAAGACTCATGCAAAGTCTCCGGGACCTGCAGATTCCCCTTGTGAAGAAGTGAGCTCAGTAGTTCCAAACTCATCGCAATGCACAGTCCCCAAAATTGCCGGACTCCGCTCCCGCAGGACGCAACTCATCAATACCCAGAAACTCCAACCGCATCTCTACTCGACGGCTCTCCGCGTCTGTGTTCTTAGACGCATTGAAAGAATAGCCGCCTACTAAGAAGAGGTTGCGAACAGATACCTTCTGCTCATCGGTAAGCAACTGAGGGCCATTGGTGGCAAACATGGCGCAAAGAACACGCTGGCTACGCTGCAGACTCAAATTAAGGTTCGCTAGATATGACCCGGTCTTGTCCGTGTAACCTTCCACGACGACCCGCTTCAGGACGCGGCGACCGAGCGCATCATCGGCACGATAGAGAATTTCTGGAACAAACTGACGCAGCACGACCTCCTGCTCCTGTGAGAGCGTCCATTTTCCGAAGGCGAACTGTGCACGGTCCCCAAAGTCGATGACTCCGCGAGTACGGTGAACCCGAATCCCCTCGTATTTTTTTGCAGCCTGCTCAAACCGGTTCAGCAGAGTCTCGATGTCCTGTTGGTGCTGGGCCTCTTTCCTCTCGCGTTCGGTCACGTTCTTGGTGACCGCTAGCAGAGCCACCCCCATGACAACAAGGAACAGCACCATGAGAGCCGTCATTAGGTCGGCAAAGGAAATCCAGAAGGGCTTTTCAGCCTCGTCCTTACTCCCCCGCTTTAAAACAATGCGAGTCCCAAGCATCACTTAGGCCTGCTTGGACGACGGGCTGCTTAGCGTCGCGAGTGCCACTGAGAATTCATCAATGGAACTCGACACCATGCCAACTGCACTACTTAACTTTTCGTGAAAAGCCTTGTTGGATTTGTCGAGAGTGTTCACTACTTGCGCGGCAAAGGTCGAGTGTGCATCGCCAAGCACTTTGCTAACGCCTTCAAGGTAGGTGTCTGCCTGTTCTTGGGCTTCGCTCAGTTTCTGAGCTGAGGACTCGATGCGGCGAAGGATGTCTGAAGTGATAGAGGCATCTTTTCGTGCAGCTTCAACAGTTGCACGAAGTTCTGTCATCAATTGGCCAACGCTGTCACGCTGGGCGCGATAGTCACGCAACAAGTCTTGTATTGCAGAAGCGCCGCTAGTGAGTTGGCCTGATGCTTCGGTGAGTTTGCCAGCAAGCCCTGCTGCCTGCCCCAACGCCTTATTTACGCCTTCACCGGCAGAAGCAAAGCGCTGAGATGCCGTGGTCAGGAGTTCAGCCCCTGCGTTCATCCGGTCGATAGAAGTAGTAAACGCTTTTGAGAGCATTTCGACGCTTTGCGCCATTTTGGTTGTGGCTGCTCCCAGCTCCCGTACCACGCTCTCCACGGACCCACTCATTGCGCCAACCGCCTGCTCTGTGCGGGAGCTCATTGCCAGCTCGCGAGCCTGACTCAGCTCGAATACTTCCTTCTGGGAGTCAGCCAGTGCCGCTAGCATGCGACCCACCTCACTGCCAATGCTCTCTAGCGACTCGTGCAACTTCTGACTCGACTCCGACTGCGAGGACGCAACGAGCGCGCGAATCTGCTCCACGAATGCCGCGCTTTGGGCGTCCATGGCGGACTGTCTCGCTTCCATCCGCTCAACAGCTTCAGCCATGCGCTGAGCCATGGCATCAGCAGAGCGCTGACTGGAACTCTCCATACTGGCTACCAAGGTCTGCAGCGTGCTAACAGCCTCTTGGATGTTCTGGGACGCTTTCTGATTGAGTTCATTGATGCCTGCAATTTGTCCGCCAAATAGGTCATTGAGCTTCTGACTGAAACTTGTCATCACGTCCTGCAACATGGAGATAGCAGCCTGGCTCTGGTCACCCGAAGCAGCCTTGACCGAAGTCGCAATTTTATCCAATGGTTCCCGGAGGCTATCCTGGATGCTTTGGGCAATGGTCTGCCCCAGTTCGCGATTGTCCTCACGCGTTGCCTCGACCTGCTCGCGGGAGGATTGCTCGACACGCCCTATGAGCTGTGCCTGTTGCTGTTGAGCGGCAGAAATCTGGTTTTGCGTCAATTCTCGCAATAGCTCACCCAGTTCCTTGACCAGTGCGTCTTTGAGAATTCGGGATTGAGCTGCGGACTCACCCGAGGACTTGACAAGCTCCGACAGGTATTCCTCCCCGACGCCTGATTCGAACTGGGCGTCAATCACATGCGCCATTTCTTCGGTTAGTTTGTACAGAACTGCAGCAAGTAGCCGCTCGCAGAGTGTGACCACCATCGCCGAACCGATGGCTGCAGCGGAAACCAAAAAGGCTTCGCCAACCGAATGCATGAGGGATTCGAGGCTATTGCGGGCTACAACTGCGTTCTCACTAACCTGAAAGGCATCCAGGCCTTTGATAAGTCCTGAGAAGGTGCCAATGATGCCGATGCCCGTAAAAATACCTGGCAGATGCTTGAAAAACTCTGTGCCCAAGCGGGTATCGACAACAAACTGTCCGTTGAAGTACAGCTCAGCAGGTACCGTTGCACGAACGGCGGAAACGACAGACTGACCGCCTTCAAATCGGTGCTGGACGTGTAAGGACTCCTGGTATTCCTGCCAAAGGTGAGACAGTCGTTTGTCCTTACTGAAAATTTCCCTAAATTCAGCAATGGCATTCTTTCTGGTTACCGCACGCATTCTCCTTAGCAGTCCGCTCAATTTTACCCAGTGAAGAATAGCCTGAGGCAGAAACCAGCCAAGGAAAGAGAGGCCCAAAATCACTAGAAACCCACCCGTAACAAGGAGCATTACGGGTTTGTTGACCAGACTTGCAAGGATGTTCACTGCGTCCCCTTCTTGGAATTTTTGACGGGTTGAATTTGCTGACCTTTAACAGAACCATTTCAGTTGGCACTATGGTCTGCAGAACGTGCATAAATAGTCAAAACCGAAACAGTTCTGATGAGTCAGCTAGTTGCGCTTGGCATCGAGAAAGTAGTACGAGCAACTATCGTAACCCTATCGGGATACTAGCCTCCCAACTTTCCCAGGTTTTGGCCCATTTTGTTGCAGCAAGAGAAAGGAAGGCTCCAACTTCCTGAACTGCCCAGTCCAGCCGAACTCAATCTATCGCCTCAGTACGCCAAACGACGACGCAGCCAACAGAACGTATGATTTCCATTTGTCTTTGCATTCAGCCTACCTCTTGGTCCACAAAACACCCTGTTTGAGTAATTGCGGGAAGAAGCCTCACGTCAGCATAAGCGCAACCTGTCGCCGTAATGGCTTTCTGGCCAGCCTTGAGGCCAGACTCGGGAGCATGCCCCTGACCTGAAAGCAATCGAACCAACATGGGCTGATAGCCCGGCTCCCAGGCAGCCAAACCGTCAAAGACCCTGCGGAGCGCGGCTAGGATGCGCATTCCTGAATGGTCGAGGTCGCCCCAGAACCAGCATGGAAAGACCGTCCCCGCGCGAAGCCAAGCGAGAAACTTACTCGTTTGTTTTTCTTCCATTGCGCCATGCGCGGCAAAATACACAGACGAGCCGGTCGTCGAGCGTAACCTTCGCGCACCAGCCTTGAATCCCGCGGCATAGACCAGAGCCAGGCCCCCATACCGCAACGAGTCATCACGAGTTGCCTGCTCAAACGTAGCCAGGTTCTCAATGAAGAGCACACCATTGAACCCACTCCGAGGCAGAAAAACCTGAAGCTGGATGGGCATTTCAGGGAATGGACACTCGTCGGCCTTCAGCATGCCGGCTACCAATTGCTGACGTCCGTCCAGCACCTTCGAGAGACCCCAGAACAAACGAGCCGACACCTCCCGCAGGAGCAGTGGTTCGTCAGCCAATGAGGGGAGCAGCGCTAGTTGCTGTGCCACCTCGTCCGCTGAACGCCCAGGAACATCGAGTCGCATGCGAGCGACACACTCCTTAACGTCGTCGTCCACGCCGCTCAACTTCATGACGGCGGCGCGCCAAAGCTCGCCCGCTGAACGAACCCGAACTGTCCGCCCTGTCAACGCGCGAAGCTTTCCTTCATCCAAGTTCGCCAAGCGCGGGGTGGCCTCATACGCAGCCAGCCCGGCCTTCAGCCGGTCTGTCTTGAGCTCGAACCATCCCAACAAAGCCATCTGCTTCACCAGGGCCCAGTAACGCTCGCGCTCCTCTTCAAGGTCAGCCGCGTAGAGGGCGGGAAACGACTTTGCGTCGAGCTTGATGGCCCTGGCCAGGGGCCTGCCCAGCTCATCGGCAGCATCCAGCCTATCGACCAGGAAATTCAGCAAATGCGCAGCCCCTGGCTCACGCAACCATAGCGGCTCAGTCATGCTGTTGCCTTGGCCTCAGCGGCTTCGAAGTTTAGTTGCGCCTGCTCGCGGACTTCCGAGCGTCTCGAAGCCCACAGCTCCCGGAGTTTGTCAGGGTTGAGTTCCCGTTCATCGGCTTCGGAGACAAAGTCGACTTCGCCGTTGCCTTCCGCTGCTGTACGGGTGAAACACCACTCGCGGGTAAACTCAGACTTCAGGGCGCCTGCATGTTTGGTGGGCATTGCACAGACGAGCTGCATTCCAAGATTGTCGCGGATGAACTTCATGACGTCGTGTGCCCGACGCTCATCCATTTTCGCAAAAGACTCGTCGTTGACCAGCAGCTTGAGATTCATGCCTTTTTCGAAGTGCTTGAGCCGGTTGGTCACCACCGCGGCACGGACAATGTAGGCCGGCGTCTCAAGCTGACCGCCCGAGCCCGTGCCCCACTCGGACAAGGCTACTTTGGAGCCCGAATCGGACTCCTTCCAAATTTCATACCGGCGATAGTTGCGGTAGTCCGCGATGCGCTGAAGTTCCTTCTGCGCACGCTCCTGGTCGTCAGAGAGCAGGAGCTTAAGCAGGCGGTCGCGAACGGCGCGATTCTCGGGGCTCAGCACATCATCAAACAGCCCGCCGTTCTCCTGCGTTTCTGCCAAATCGTAGGCGGCGCTGAAGAATCGGTAGTATTCCTCGTACTCCGGAACCCAATGGGCCCAGTCAATGCGGAACCGGTCCGTGCCGAACTTGAGCTTGTCCAGCTCATGGTTGAGCGCCTTCAAGGTCCGCACGCCGGTGTTGACTGCGTTTCGAACCTCGTAGCAGAACTGTTTGGTGAAGACATCCTGAAAGGATTTTTCAGCCTGCCGAAGCTTGTCCAGGTTTTTGAGCAAGCCCACCTCGCGCTGGGTCTCGAGCTGCGTGCGAACTTGCGTGCGAAGCTGTACCAGCAGGCCGTACACCGGTGCGAAATCGCCCTCACGATGCACGCCATAAGGGAAGTCCAGCCGCTCATCTTGGCGGGCACGCTGGTTGTAGTCCGCGACCAGCTCCCGTACATCCCCCGTGAAGTCCTTCGCGCGGCTAATCTGGCTTTGAGCCGCCTCCGCCAGATTCTGAGGTCCAGCGTCCTTCTCGAGTAGCTGCATCACCTGCTCATCGAGCTCAGCGTAGGAAAGCGTACCGTTTCACCTCCGCCAGATGCTTCAGGCGCCGCATTTCGTCACCAACCTTCTGACGCCGAGCGGGCAAGGTGGCCTCTTTTTGTTCGACCTCTAGCTGTTGAGCGGCAATATCGGAACGGCACTTCCCGATAGCCTGATTGGCCTCCGAAATTTGGTTGTCGCAGGCTTCGGCAAGCTGCGTCAGCGATACCTTCTGCGCGGTCAACGCAGACACCTCGCTCAAATCAAGCTGGGCAACTTCGTCGGCAACGCGAGCAATCTCCCGGACCGCTTCCGACGCAACGGTAGCCGCCTCGAAGCTCGGTCGCCTGTTCTGCCGGCCCAAAGCAAGGAGCGCCTGCAAAGACCGGCGCTCCTCGTCCAGCCGGCTCACTTCCCGTTCAGCGGTTCGGTGCGCGAGCTCAGCCGCTTCAAGCGCCCGTGCTTGCTGGGCTTTACCGAACACGAGAGATTCCGACCATGCGTGGAAGTAGGTCCGGCCCGCCGTGGCGCGACCGTCCTTCATCACGCCCCGTGAGGTTTTCCGTAGGGCTTCGAAGGTATCCACCTTGACCGCCTGGCCGTACTGCTCCTGCAGGTAGGCCAGGGCGACAGGGTGGTCGGTCTTCAGCTCGTGGATGATGGAGTCCGAGGGCACGAGTTCAGGGCGAGCCGAGCGGCGGCACAGCACCCCCTGGATGACGCGCGTTTTGAAGCGATTGTCCCGGACATAGCTGGTTGCCTCTTCTTCATGCTCTTCAGGCACGATGAAATTGAACCGCGCCCCACCCAAGTAGCCCTCAATAGCCGGCATCCAGCTCTCGTTCAACAGGCTCAATCAGGTCACAAAGGACCTGAACCCGGATATGCGGAAGGTCCCGCTTGAACGCGCTCAGGCTGACCTGAATGTCGCGCGGATAGTCCGTACCACCGCCGGCCAGATTGCGCTTACGCTCGAAGGCCCGCTTCTCAGCTTCCTCCGCTTGGTCACGCAGGGTGTTCAGGATGCCCAGTTGCGCGTTAACAGCCGCCACGAAACTATTCGTCGGGCCCGTCAGGCGCTCAAACAGGGGTTCAAGTCGGGCAGCCAGGGGCGGCAGCTCGTCGAACACGCCCGCCGCCGCGCGCAACGCACCGATGTCGGCCGAATCCCGCAGCTCGGCAAGTGCGGGACGCCACGCGTCTACCTTCAGGTCTTCGAATGCAGCGAGCTCCTTACCGACGTCAGCGATGGCCTTGCGAACCTCGCGGAACTCGTTGGGAATAGGCAACCCCAGCAATTGCCGGGTCTGGGCCAGCAGCGCCTGGACAATCCCGACACCCGCAATAAGCCCGGCCACTGACTCGCTCAGCGCGGACCGCGCGGCCTTGTCACGTTTGTCGAGCTGCTCCTTTCGACTCGCGGCAGGGATGCCCGACAGCTGCGCTTCGATAGCGACCAACTGGTCATGATGACTGCTCTTTTCGCTCTTCAGCCCGGCGATACGGGTTTTGTGATGCTCAAGCTCGCCATTGAGCTGCTCGATGAGGTGGTTTGCGGTATCGACCGCACGCTCATCACTGCGCAGCAGCCGGTGCGACAGCAGCGCCTGGTACACCAAAGCCTTCTCGTAGGCTTCGCCCGCCTTGCGCGACACTTCTCCAAGCGTCTCGAGCCGCGCCACACTTTCCTTGAGCCGTTCGCCTTCTTGGCGCAGGTTGTGGACCTGGCGTATCAGGTCACTGATTTGGCCGATGCGCTGTGCATGTTGCTGCGGGTCGTGTTCGAGAATTTGGGTTTTGACCAGCTCGTTGACGCTGCCAATGGGCTTGTGTGCGATAGCCTGTGTCCACGCCTTCGCCGCGGCTTCGGCCTCCTGGAAGGACACGACTTTCTGCCCCCGAAAGCGCCCGTACAGTTGGCAAAGGTATTCGCGCTTGTTGTCCCGGAGGTTCAGCACCTGCGAATAGTGGGACCTTAGGTGTGACTCGACGCGTTCGACCTCAACAACGCTCATATTGCCGTCAGTGTCCAGGGACACTAGGTCCTCGAACGTGAGCGCGGCATCATCAAGAATGAGCAAGGCCAGCCGTTCCTGGACAGCTTGGCGACGGTCTCCTGACCCATCCACACGGGCAGCGGCACCAACTAGCGCAGTAAAGCTTTTTCCGGTCTCGCCTTCGCTAGGACGGAACACCAACCCCACGTAGCCATGTGCACCGTCGGGGCGGGCAAAGAGGTTATCCTCCGCGCCCACAATATACGACCACAAGGTGCGCTTGGTCTTGCCGTTGCGAGCCCCCTGATTGGTTTCATCTTGCCCTGGGTTGTAGTTGAAGATGTGCTGATAGACCGCGGTCATGCCGGTCTGCAGGGCATCGAGCATAGTGGACTTACCCGAGCCCGTCGGCCCTGTCAGCAACGTCATGTTCCCCATTGGGTACTCACCAGGCCGCAGCGAGCCCCAGTTCACGAGAATGAGGGAATCAAGCTTCATCGACGTCTTCCTCTTCGGCAAGCGGCTCTGCGACGCCACCCTCGATGACAGCTGAAAGCGCGTCCTCACTGATGATGCCCAGAATGGTTTGGCGTATGGCAATCAGCGCGTCTTCGTCAGTCATCGAAAACGTAGGGCTGAGCCGTATCAATCGGTGGCGGCGCAGTTCCCTCAAGAGCTTTTCACGTTCGCTTGCCGAGTCAGGGAGCGGACGTTTGAGCTGTGCCTGCAGGGTCTCAGCGAGGTCCTCCAAACGGATGAGCACCTCCCCCTCATCGGTCAGGTGCGTACCGCCATCCATCAAACCCTTCTGGTACAGAAACCGAATAGCCAACGCGGCCGCGACGAACTCAGGGGAGAGCTTGGCTCGCAGAGAAGGCACCGGTTCTTCATCTTCAGGCGTTATGCCCGGCGCCTGGGCTCCCGGGGCATACAGGCGGAAAAACTCTGCCTTCGTATCGTGGTGAAGAAGAAAACCTGCTAGGCCAAAATACTCGAAGAGCAGGTTTTCCATGCGGCGAGCATCATCGTAGAAAAGTGCCTCGACGCCCCCTTCGGCACGGACGACGATGCCGTAGGCAAAGAGTCGAGCCACGACCTCCTTGAAACGATTGAGCTTTAGGCCGGTGAGGTTCAGATGTTCAATGGCGGTATTTGTCAGACTCATTGTCGAACTCAATCAGGTAGTCGTTCGCGGCGTAGTAGTCGTTCTTGAGGCGGGAAGGCAGCCGGGTCACCTTGATGTCGCCTGTACGCGCACTGCGGATGGCTTCCACCACCTGCATTGCATGTAAGACATCGGTGGCCGTTTCCATCGGCAAGCTCGACAAACGAACCGCCCCGTTTCGCATACGCAGCTCCCTGCGTATGCCTTCCATCACGTCATCGTTGGAGAGTGCGAAGGCGCCAGCTTCCGCACGATGCATTGCGGCGGCCAAGCGAGACTCTCGCGTGACCCGCGGCTGAACCGTCACGGCAAGTGCCTTGCGTCGTTGCGTGGCCGTTCTGAGCCGGAAAGATGCTGGGTCCAGCACACGGACCTCTGCCGACGCGATGACGTCCCCAAGCTTTTCCAGCAGCACGTCCTGAGCCTCCCCTGCCTGGTCTGCAACCAGGGCAATGGCTTTGACGTAGCTATTGCGGGCCTGGCCTCCTCGCAACAGCATGGCCTGCTGAACAATGTTCGTGGCCCTGCGAACGTAGATGTTCATTGCCTTGAGCAGTTCAGGGTGTTTTGTCATGCAGGCAGCTTCGACCATCTCCTCAATGCGGTCGAGCATCCAGTCGAACGGCACTGAGCGATTGGCCGTCTGGGTTAGCCCACGGTGCAATGTCGCGGAGCTGTTGTTCGAGCACTTCGAACTTCTCCTGCTCAATGGAGCGCAAACGAAGGACACCGTCCCGGATGGCTTGACGATGCCGCTCGACGTTGTCTGCGGTCATCTGTTTTTTGAAGTCCTTCTCGAAGCGGTCGAGAAACTCGATGAATTCTTCCCATGGCGTTCGAGACGCCTCTGACATGAGCCGGCGAACCAGTTCCTGGAAGTAGTTGACGCCTTCTGAGAGGTCGCTGATAACCTTCTCCGCGTAGTCGTATGCGTCCACTAGGTCGTAGGCATCGACATTCTTGAGGGCCGCCTCGAGCGCATTTCTGCATCCGCGGACATTTCGCTGACGACTGCGTGTACGCAGGCGGCTCAGTGACCACAGAGCTTCTGCGAACAATTTGCCGGCCCTGGAGAATCGAAACGCGGTAACCAAACCTATCCGGTCCCCAAAGGTCTCAAGCCACCCATCCTTGACCAGGCTTCGTATCAGCGCACCAGCCAGTTGCTGGACATCACCGCTATCGATGACAGCAAGGTCATCTTCCTCCACCATGCCCTCATCAAGCACTTCAGCAGCATGCTCGTGAATCGTCGGCATAAGCACATCACGCAGGCTGTCACGATTCAGGTTCTGGGAGTAGTCGGCGCCGGGGCCATGAAGCCGCTCGTAAAGTGCACGCAGGCATGCAACCACAAGCTCGCGGCGCTTGCCATTCAGTGGTCGAAAGAAGTTTTGCCGCTCAGCCTCAAAGAACATCAAGTTGGCACCAATCGCCCTGTTTAAGGGGCATCTCTAGTTTGTTGGCGACAAAGAAGCCAACCACGGACAACGCCGAAGGCTCGCGGAACAAAACATATATATACTAACTATACGAACAGTTTTTATGTTCGTCTAGTTTTTATACCCTCCAGAGAACTCATGACCACAAAAATTGAGAAGCCGAAGACCTCGTGGGGCCAAGAGCGGCGCCTGCAGTTCATCGATTTCAGGCTCCGTTGGGAAGGTCGGCTCAACAGGAAGGACCTCATCGAGCACTTTGGTGTATCCGTGCCTCAGTCCTCACTCGACATCGCAAAGTACCTTGAGTTAGCGCCGAGCAACTTGGTCTACGACCGTAGTTCGAAAAGCTACCAAGCAACGGACGACTTCAATCCGGTATACCCCCAGAGTTCAGCGAATCGGTACTTAGCTGAGCTTCTGGCCACAAAGTCCGGATTGCTGGAGCTCCGTGGCACCTCCATAGGAGCCGGCATTGAAATTGATTTCGCCCCGACGCCGAGCCGCACTATCGATGACAAAACAGTGGCTTCAATCGTCCGAGCCATCAAGGCGAAGCGGTCAATTTTGGTCCGGTATCAGTCAATGTCGTCCTCGGAGCTGGAACGAGTCCTGTCACCCGTAGCCTTAGGCCATGACGGCTTCCGCTGGCACGTACGTGCGTACTCCCATCGCAAAAACGAGTTCGGAGATTTTGTGCTCACACGCTTCAGTAATGTTCGCGACCATGGCGCTGCGACAGCCCATATCGAGGACGATACGGAGTGGAACACAGAGGTACCCCTTATCCTTGTCCCGCATCCCGATTTGCCCGATGAGAAACGTGCAGCTATCGCATACGACTATGGGATGGTTAACGGCGAGGTGACGTTTCTTTGCCGCCAAGCTCTCTTGTTCTACACATTGAAGAACTTGGGGCTCGCAGTTGACGATGGACCTATCGTGACGCACATCTGCCTCAAGAACCAAACGGACGTTCAACCCTACCTGGATACCATCAGGAATCGGAGCCTGCGCAAGTAGGGGCAGTCGATTGCAGAGCGGAATGACACTTCCAAGCCCACGGCTTGCCTCCGCTGATGCCAAGGCTTAACCCGACGGCGTGTTGGCGCAACGCGTGTCTGCCGGTTAAGCCTGCTTTCTTCCAGCAAGGCGATGCGCAGCAATACCCGTGCTGATGCTGCTCTGGAAACGCTATATCGTTATGTGGCCATCTCGAACGCACCGAGCTGCATCATTGGGTCAATACTGCGAATGTCTGTCGTCTTCCACGGCGCACGTGCAGTTCTGCGCTGAGGGATTGAAGCGCGTGGCACAGTTTCCCCTCTGACTTCGTCAGGGCAACCAGGTCGTCACACGATGTAGGCGCGGTTCGTCTTTCCTGGTAAGCCACAGGAGCTCGCGACCAGGATGCGAATCCTGTCCGGAAACCCAGCATTCGGATGTTCGTGGGTTACGTATGCGATGTATCGCCCCCTTGCGCTGAAGCCGTTGGCCGTACGCGAATGTGCAGCCTGCGAGATGCCGGTTGGGAGGATTACTCGATTAAGGATTACGGCGGTGGATACCCATGAAAACTCCCTGCCTTGCACGGAGTTTTTCCCGCCCGAGGTGCCCAAGCGTGTTTTGACGCCAAGCAAACTGGGGGGCCACGCCAAGTAACACGTGTGTCGAGGCCAAGTAAAACGTGTTTTGAAGCGGAGGACGGTGCATCGTCCCCTGCGTGTACTGCTCGTTATGCGTCTTTCACACGCTATACCGCTCTGTTGGGGCCCCATTGCGCCCCCCAATGGAGAAGACACTTGAACACCGAAAACAAGAAATCCGGCGGCCAGCACCGTGCCGGTATGGTCCAGATGAAAACCTGGCTCCCGAACGAACTGAAGAACGACTTTGCTTCGCTTTGCGCTGTGCAAGGGCTCCGTGCATCGGTAGTGCTACGCAGCCTGCTTGCGGCTTACGTTTCTCGTGCGTCTGGAGCCCCGCATGGCAAAACGGAACAACACTGAGCAGATAGCTGGACTCCAGGCGCAAGCGGCAGCAACGCGACGGGCAGCGGAAGCCGCAGCAGATGTCTTGACGCAAGACCTTGCCTTCGCGGCGGCCGCAACGCTCGAATCTGTAGCTAGGCATCAACTGCGGCGCAAGACAGCTGAAGAGGCGCCTGTCCTCGTGTTACCCGACAATGCCTCCGTTGCTGAGGTACGCCAGGCACGTTTGCAACGAGCGGTCCAACGGGGCAAGGATGTGTTCCTTCCCACCTGGAGGGAAGCAACAGTTGGAATCCCAAACGCATTGCTGAGGTCTTCCCTGTTTTCGGCTGCTGGCGTCACCAACAAGCCGCTAATGAATCTGGAGATACGTGTACAAGGCGACACGTCTCTCACCCTGACGGGGCATCCGCTCGGCGATTATGACCGGCGCGTTTTCGCTGCTTGTCTTAATTACTATCGGGACGACAGACCTCTCTGTCCAGGCACTGAGCTGCGTTGGGTGACGGTGACGTTCTGGCAATTGGCGCGGAACCTGAATGTTAGCTATTGCGCCAACACGCACCAGGCCATCCGCGACAGCCTCATTCGGCTCAACGCTGCACATCTGCGCATTCGGGTGAAACGCGTCAACATCCCGATGCCGCGCCTCTTGGATGTTCTGTTTGACGATGGCTACCAAGGGAAAGACACGCCAGCACGCTTGCTCAAAGGAAGCGACCTGATTTCCTTTCGCATCCTGGAGTCGATGGCGACGCTCTTCGGCCCAGAGGACTGGAGCGCGGTCAGCGAGGCTGCGCTGCACGACTACTCCGGTCTGCCAGCGTGGCTCGCAAGCTACTACAGCACGCACGCGAAGCCGTTCCCTGTGAAAGTGGAGGACCTTTTCAGGTGGAGCGGCGTGGTCTGCGAGTTCCGTGAGTTTCGGCGCCGGCTCAAACTAGGCCTCGAGCGGCTGCAACGGGAGGATGTGCCAGAAAAAGTAAGGCTCGTGGCATACGAGCTCACAAATACGCACCTAACGGTTGAACTAGAAAGATGGAAGCAGTCGTCGTGACGCTTTCACGTCTGCTGCTTATGAGCCTCACCTCCCCCTCGAAGATATTTATGCTGCGCCAGGGTCCATATGACAAATGAACGCATCTCGCCGCAGACGAAGGGAACCTCCGAAAAGATTCCGTGGGCCCAAAGTGCCGCTCAAGGTATGTGAGCGCTTCAACCTAGCCAAGAACAGCAACGTGGCCCGCCTGGCGCGGTGGAGCAACACTAGCGACGGCCGATTGCAGCCCCAATTCAACATGGATGCCCTTTTGGACATAACGGACCACACCTACTGCCAGCCGTCGCCATACATGCGGCAGATACGTCATTACACAAGCGTGCCCGCTGCCGATTAACAGCCACAAGGAACCGTCTGGCGCAATCCCACATTAATATGTCGAGTTAGACGGATGGCTATCTGCCGCCTCCTGACCTAAGACGAGGCAACCTGCACTTATGGCAAAGAAATCGGGGTCGAGTCCGCTGCTCATCGGAGCAGTCATCATAATCGGGGCAATCGCGTCTATTCCAAAGGAGGTTTGGGTCCTCATTCTTCTCATAGGCGGCGCAGTGTTTGTTATTTGGCTCGCCAAGAAACTGCTGGGCGGAAAATCAAGCGCTGGTTCGTCCCTGCCAAGCAAAAGTGCGCAGCCCTCTCCTTCGCGCACTCCCAATCCGGCACCACCTGCCCGGCCTAGACAGCCAACAACCCAAAGGGGGGACGACAAGTTCGCAAGCTTTGTCGTCGAACGAAACGCCAGAGGACAGTGAATACCGTATTCCTCAGCCCACCAAGGCAAGTGACGGAGTGCGATGGGTACCCGCCGGTGAGAACGTGAACCTCGCCGGGTTTGATGTCCCCGGAGGGCTGCTCTACGTAGCGAGTGGCCAGCGGAACGAGTATGGCCAAACAGAGCCATCACTCATCAATCCGAAGTTGCGCATTTCCAGTAGCCCCGTCAACTGGTCCCTTCGACTCACCGATTATTGGCCTTCGTATTCATCCATATCTCCCGACGCACGACGTGCCTATCTGCAGTGGCTCGCCGATGGTCGGCGTGCGCCTGACGCTAACATTGGATACGTTTTCTTGTTCTTCTACGGCCTAGAGCGCCGAGTTTTGGTCAACCTTGGCGTGGATTCCACGATGAGTGGTGAGGCTGCGGCCATTCAGGGAGAAGTCCAACGTTTGCTCAAAATCTACGGAGAAAACAACTCGTTCCATGGCTATGCAAGTCGCTTTCTCGCCTTCATCGAAGCTAGAGGTTACGACAATCAGCCCATAACACCTGACCCACCCAAAGTCCTTGAGCAGAGCTATGAATTGCCACTGAGCCTGAAACTCGGCCTGGGGAAATTTGCTGTCGCGCAAAAACCTGTTCCCGCATCGTGGGCCATGGCATGGGCGTTGAACGACCCAAACATCTACCGGCGGACCCCCGTGTCGCGATGCGAAACGGAATTCAAGTCGCTCTTCAGTCGCAAGTACGCAGAAGCCTATGGGGATGGCATCGTACTTAGGCTCAATAAGACAAAACTCCAAGTTTCTTACCATCCGGCATCGAGCGCCCTGGCCGGATGTGTCGCCCCCCGTAACATCGGAGACTTACCTGACGTCACGGCTGTCAAAGGACCTATTCAGAAGCTGCAAGCCTTGGTAGATACCTGCACTGAGTCACTGGACTCCTTTAGTCGCTTCATCGGACGCAATCCAGACAAGGCCCAAGCGCTTGAAGGACTACTACAGTTGCCAGTAGAGCTTTGGCCCACGACTGTTCGTGCCGAGCTTGATGACATCAAGAGCCGTGTGGGCGAAGGCATGCTCGTTATGGCCTTTGGAGAACTTTCCGGTCGTCTCAAAAGTGCCGGCCCGCTGTCTCGCGACAAAGTGCTGGGCTTGGCCCGCGCACTCAAGGCACTCCACATCGGCATGGAGCCGGATGTTCTCACCGGAAGTCGAACGCCCAAGGCCGAGGACAAGATTGCCCTATTCACGATTGCAACCGAAGACGACGCTGGGGGAAATGAACATGCCTATCAAGCTGCCGCAGTCACGCTCGACTTGGCTTGCATGGCTGCGCATGCCGACGGCGAAGTCTCGGCACACGAGTTGATGTCGCTGACCAAGCAAATCAACGCTTGGACCCATTTGAGCGATACTCAACGCAAGCGGCTCAGAGCACACCTTCGTCTTGGCATCGACCAGCCTGCAACTCTTGCTAGCCTCAAGAAGAAGCTCGAACCCTTGGCCGAGGACGCACGCCACGCGATATGTCAACTTCTGGCCCACCTGACGCAGGTTGATGGCGTCGTAAGTCCGGCTGAAGTGAAGTTCCTGGAGCGCACCTACAAAGCAATGGCACTCGACGCCAGGCTCGTGTACTCCGACCTACACGCAAGCGCCCCCGCATCAACCGTTGCAAGGCCTTCTGCAGACACCACAACCAAAGCGCCAATTGCGACGGCCACAACCAACGGGGGGACTTTCGCTCTCGACCCTGCTCGTATTGCGCAGTTGGAGAAGGAAACCGCAGAGGTATCCGAACTGCTTGCAAGGGTGTTCGTGGACCAAGAGACACACGAACCGATACCCGTTGCCGAGACAGAACCCACCGAGGAGTCCGCGCAGCCCTCTGGAATCCTCGGCCTTGACGCAGACCATTCGGCCTTTGTTCGCCTGCTCATTACTCGAAGCTCTTGGCTTCGGGAAGAACTCGCGGATGCAGCCTCCGATATGGAACTCATGCTTGATGGCGCACTGGAGCACATCAATGAGGCGGCCTTGGATGCCCTCGAAGCACCGCTAACCGAGGGAGATGACCCTATTGAAATCAACAAGGAAATCCTGGAGGCGCTCCCTGTATGAGCACAATACGCGCAAAAGACCGTGATGCGGTTATTCAGTCACTTCGTGCGGGAGTGGTCCCGCGAGTGGGTCAGCATCTGATTCAGGTTGGACGTGTAAAGGAACTTGAAGCCCTGATGAAGGACGTTGAGCGCATCGCTGACGCAGGGTCGGGATTCCGAGTCGTCATCGGGGAATATGGCTCGGGAAAAACTTTTTTCCTTAATCTGGTCCGTGCCATCGCGATGGAGAAAAAGCTTGTCACGATGCATGCCGACCTCAATCCGGACCGCCGCCTCCATGCAACAGGAGGACAAGCCCGCTCCCTTTACGCGGAACTGGCCAAGAATCTATCGACGCGCACCAAGCCTGATGGAGGCGCTCTGCCAGGCATCGTCGAGAAGTTCATCGCACAGGCGAAATCCGAAGCAAAGGTAAGCGGAAAACCCAGTGAAGATGTCGTTCGAGAACGCTTGGACCATCTTTCAGAGATGGTGAACGGCTATGACTTCGCCGAGGTCATAGCGGCATATTGCCGCGGGTTCGACGAAGGCAATGAGCAACTCAAATCAGACGCCGTTCGTTGGCTTCGCGGAGAGTTCACTACAAAAACAGACGCTCGAGCGGCACTCGGTGTCCGCACCATCATTGATGACGCTTCAATATATGACCAATTGAAGTTGTTGGGACGCTTCGTCCGGCTTGCCGGTTACGCCGGTTTGATGGTCTGTCTCGATGAGCTGGTGAACCTCTACAAGCTTTCGAACACTCAGGCTCGTAACGCGAACTACGAACAGATTCTCCGAATCCTCAACGATTCGCTCCAGGGCTCAGCCGACGGCCTCGGTATCGTGCTCGGCGGCACACCGGAGTTCCTGATGGATACGCGCCGTGGGCTCTACAGTTACGCGGCCCTGCAATCCCGTCTGGCTGAGAACACCTTTGCAAAAGCTGGCATGGTGGATTACTCCGGCCCGGTGCTGCGACTGGCCAGCCTTACTCCCGAGGACTTTTACGTACTGCTCAACAAGCTGCGACATGTCTATAGCTCTGGAGACCCCGCAAAGTATCTAGTGCCTGATGAGGCAATACCGGCCTTCATGACGCATTGTGCCCAACGACTCGGGGACGCCTACTTCAGGACACCACGGACGACCATCACCGCGTTCATCAATCTGCTAGCGATTCTCGAACAGAACCCCACTGCGAACTGGGCTGAACTACTTGGACACGTTGCTATCGAGAAGGACGACGGTGCTGTTGCTGATACGGCTGTAGAGGATGATGACGAGCTCGCCAGCTTCAAGCTCTGACTCCCGGGGCTTTCAACTGCTGGATGAGCGCATCCAGCGGTGGATATGGAGCGAAGGATGGACAGCCCTGCGCGATGCCCAAGAAAAGGCCATTCCTGCGCTCATCGACGCCGACCGCGACGTCATCGTGGCGGCAGCAACCGCTGCAGGGAAAACCGAAGCGGCCTTCTTTCCCATCCTGACCCACATGCTGCGCCAAGAGCACGACATCGGCACCGTGCTCTACATTGGGCCCCTGAAGGCCCTCATCAACGACCAGTGGAGCCGGCTATCTGAGCTGTGCGAGTCGTTGGACATCCCTGTCGTTGCCTGGCACGGCGATGTGGCTGCGAGCAAGAAGCAGCGCTTTATCAAAGAACCGAGTGGCATCCTGCTCATCACACCGGAATCGCTCGAAGCCTTGTTCGTGCGGCGTGGTTCCGCCATGCCAGGTCTGATGTCCCGACTTCGCTACATAGTCATCGACGAACTGCATGCCTTCATCGGCTCTGAGCGCGGCAAGCAGCTTCAATCTCTCCTCCATCGACTCGAACGAACTGTTGGGCGAAAGCTTCCGCTCGTGGGGTTGTCCGCGACCCTTGGAGACATGGGTTTAGCCGCCAGCTTCCTTCGTCCAGATGGCGCAAGTGCCGTCGAGTTAATTGTGGCGAAAAGTGGTGGTCAGGAACTCAAGGTACTTATCAAAGGGTATGTGGAAAAGCCTCCGCGAGTAGAAGGAGAGCCCGACCTCAACGACCCGACAATGGAGGACCTCGTACAAGGCAGCACACTTGAGGTCGCTCAACACCTCTATGCCGCGCTGCGCGGCTCCAATAATCTGGTGTTCCCCAATAGTCGCAGACAGGTCGAAATCTATGCCGACCTGTTGCGTCGAAACTGTGAGCGGAACAACGCACCCAACGAATTTTGGGCGCACCATGGCAGCCTCTCCAAGGAATTCCGCGAGGAGACCGAACGAGCCTTGAAGGATGGTGTTCGAGCAGCCACGGCTATCTGCACCACTACGCTTGAGCTTGGAATTGACATTGGCTCGGTCAAGAGCGTTTGCCAGATTGGGCCTCCGCCGTCTGTGGCCAGCCTCCGCCAGCGACTTGGCCGGTCTGGCCGCCGCAAGGGCGAGCCGGCGATATTGCGCGGTTACTGCATTGAACCCGAGCTGGGGCCCAAATCAGGTCTCTCTGACTGTCTGCGCGAGGGACTCGTTCAGTCAGTGGCAATGGTGAGGCTGCTCATCAAAGGATGGTTTGAACCACCCAGGCTCGACGGTCTGCACTTATCTACCCTCGTACAGCAACTCCTCTCCATCATTGCTGAACGGGGTGGCGCCAACGCCTCGGAGTTGTGGGCCTGTTTGGTGAAGGATGGCGCGTTCTCATCCTGCTCCCGCGACGATTTCGTGTCCTTGCTCCGGCACCTCGGTGACAAGCTGCTAGTCAGCCAGGACAGCTCCGGGCTACTTTTGCATGGGGAGCTTGGTGAAAAGCTCGTCAATCACTACGACTTTTACGCAGCATTCGCTTCGGACGAGGAATTCCGGATTGTGTGTGAAGGGCGAACACTCGGCTCACTGCCTGTTTCCCACCCCCTACTGCCGAGCCAGCGCATCATCTTCGGTGGCCGTCGCTGGCGTGTGATAGATGTGGATTCGGAGCAAAAGGTCATCGTTGTCGCTCCGGACAAAGGTGGAGCCCCTCCAGCGTTTGATGGAGGCGCTGGCATGGTCCACGACATCGTTCGACAGGAGATGCGCCAGGTACTAAGTGAGACGAGCCCAGTACCGTTCCTGGATGCCACTGCATCAACGCTTCTTACCGAAGCCCGCCACTACTATCGAAGAGCGGACCTTGACTCGAACGGGCTCATCAAGAATGGCAACGAAGCGATACTGCTTACATGGCGTGGTGACTGGGTAAATGATGGCCTCGCGATATTGCTGGCGTCTGCGGGCTTGAACGCAACAAACGAGGGGGTGGCGTTGGCTGTTTCTGGCGTCTCCACCGATAGGGTCATTGACGCGTTGACGGACATCGCGGAGCGGCCACACCTGGACCCTCAATCAGTTCTGGCAGATGCCAAGAATCTAGTTCGAGAGAAGTGGGATTGGGCCCTACCGGAACCTTTGCTCCGCAAATCGTTCGCGTCGCTCCACCTGGACCTAACTGGCGCACAGTTGCTTGCAAGGAAGTTGGTGGCGCAGTCTTGAGCAGAAACGGCGAGCTTTCCAACACGGAGCGCTACTCACTTACTCCAGACAGCCCAAGTGGTTACTTGCGACAGCTGAGAAAAATGGATACCGTAAAAACAGGCTCTCAGCGAGCCAATCGTTGAAACGCGCTTAGACTTTATGCCGCAGATGGCAGGTTGCCCTATTGGTGAACAGACCAAAAGGACGCAACCATGCGGGTTTCAAGACATTTTGGGCAGCGCAGACAAGCTCAGAGCCGACTCCGGCGTCTTCCGATTTCCGTCACCCGACGACGTTACCGCTCGCCTACGCCTTCCTGCCCAAGGAAGGGTCTTGGTCTTCCCAAAACTGAGCTGGTTGCCCCGAGTACAGCACTGAGGCCACAGCCTCGGTCGGCGCCAACGATAGGTGTGTCACCTTCAAGACGCGCATCACCTGCAGGAAAAACACGAAAGAAAACGAGCCCCGCGAAATCTTGTTCGCCAGGGAGCGCTCCGTCTCGTGCATCGCGTTGGCCTGCATCAGCCTGGCCAGCTTCGCGTAGGTCACCCCCCGCCGCTGCAGCTCGGCCTTCAGGATGCCCTTGGCCTCGACCTGCCAGTACGGCAACGACTTCAAATCGGTGGCGGGCTCGTCGTTCATCGCAGCAGTCTATCAAAAAGTCTTCATCACTATCGAGATACACATCCCATAAATGGGATTTTCTGGCCGCAACGGCTCAGCATGGCCCTGCCCCTCTCTTATACCTTGACCCCGCTGTTTTAAAGCCGGGGACATTTCAAACAAATGCCCGGCCGCGCTCCGCTGCCGGCAGGTATGCGGGAAGCAAGCATGACAGCCAAGATTAAGTGGTCTGAAGGAAAAATCGCCCAGTTGGAACGAGAGGGGCGAGGCAAAGGGACTGGCGCTGAGTACAAGCCCTGGGTACAGGTGGGCGACTTCTCGTCCCGTGGCTATAGTCGCCGCGTATTCAGTCCAAAGGCGGGGCGCGTCCATCACCTCCTCTCCGAGGTGGAATGGCAGTTGTTCCTTCTGCTGGAGTTTTCGCCAGCGGTGCTGGACATCCGCGAGCAGTACCCCCTGAAGCGAGAGCAAACGCTCTCCATCGCGTCTGAACTGGGCATTCGCCACCCAACCTACCCCGGTACAACTGTCGCCACCGTGATGACCTGCGACTTCCTGGTCATCCTCCAGGAACATGGGGAGCAGGTCGTTCGGGCGTTCAGTTGCAAGCGGGAGGAAGGGGTAGACGGGGAGCGCGACGTTGAGAAACTCGAAATCGAACGCAGTTACTTCAGTGCTCGCGACGTTCCCCACCACCTGGTCTTTGACCGCTCGCTACCCAAGAACAAGATTCAGAACCTGAACTGGTGCCGTGGGGCCAGTATCAACGACGAAGGCACCTACGAATACGTCGATGCCTTTCCGGAGCACCGGCAGCGCCTCATCAATGAGCTGTCACGCAAGCCGGCAGGTAGCTTGGCCGAGTTCTGCGCCAACTACGACCGAATGACCGGCACCGAAACGGGCACAGGCCTTCGAGTCACCCGGGCACTGCTCTGGCGCGGCGACCTTGTGACCGACCTCAACACGGCAGACCTGGCCGGGCAGCCAGCAGTCATGTTCAGCCTGGCGCCGAGTGTCACCCCGCAAGCCCGGAGAGCATGACGATGCTGTTCAAGAACCAGATACTCACCTTTGTAGAGAGCGGTCAAAACACACGTATCCTCGATGTTGACCTCTTCAACAACTTGGTCTGGCTCTTCGACCTTGCGCATCCCAAAGCGCTCCCTCGGGCCTATTCCGTGGAAAGCGTGGAAGAGGCCTTGCGCGAGGGGCTGTTTGTCGAGTTCGAAGCAGGCACGCTGGCTGCCCCCCGAAAATTCTCTGAAGCGGCAACGGCGCGTCGAGACCAAGCCTATGACGCAATCGAGCCGCTCATTCAACACCCCGGCATCCTGGATGCGTTGACACGCGGTGGTTTAGTTCGCGCTCGCGCGAAAGCGCTCCACTGCTCAGAACAGACCCTCTACAAGTATCTGCGAACCTGGTGGCGCGGTGGGCAGAGCAAACAGTGCCTGATGCCGGGTTTCCACCGAATCGGTGGGAAAAAGGGTGACACACGAGGCCGCGGCAGGCCATCGGTTTACCTGAAGTACCCAATCTATCAGGTCACCGAGATAGACCGTCAATGGATGAAAGAAGCCATCCATGACCACTATCTGACAGACAAAACCACCACCGCTTCAGATGCCTATCAGAAACTCCTGGACAAGCATTACTCCTATCTTGACGGAGAAGGACGGCTCTATAACAAGTGCGAAGGTGAATGTCCCAGCATTTACCAGTTTCGCTGGTTCCTCAATCAGTTAGTTTCAAAAGAGCAGAGGATTCGTGCCCGCCACGGCGATGCGGAATTCGAGCTCAACCATCGCCCCAAGCTGGGCAGCCTTCGTGCCTCAACCTACACCATCGGCCAATTCTATGAAATTGACGCTACCGTGGTTGACGTACTTCTTGTCCACGAAAGTAACCGTTCAAAGATTATCGGCAAGCCTGTCCTCTACACCATTCGTGAACGCAAAAGCGGCCTTATCACTGGGCTCTACATTGGGCTGGAAAATGCCTCCTGGATAGCAGCGATGCAGGCCATTAAATTCATTTCTGAAGATAAGGCCGAGCTATGTCGAAAATACGACCTGCCCTATGACCCCGAAGATTGGCCTGCACACCGCTGCTTCCCGCAAGAGTTCATCGCTGACCGTGGGGCCGAAATGCTGAGCAACAGCAGTACCCAACTGGCGGACGGTCTTGAAATCGTTGTTCGTAACTTGCCTACCCGACGCGCAGATTGGAAACCTCACGTTGAATGTGGCTTTAAGCAACTCCAGCAACCATTAGCCAACGTGGTCCCTGGCTACACCCCACCCAAGGATTCTGACGAGCGACAAAAGCGCGACCGCTCGCAGGATGCGGCGCTAACCCTGAAGGAATTCACGCGCGTGATACTCCAAAAGGTCATTCAGCAAAACAAGGCACCGCTGACCAACAATCCAATGGACCATCGGCATATCCTCGATGGTCTGCAGCCAACTCCCATCAATATCTGGAACACCGAAGTCCGCGAGCGCGCTGGCCTGCTTACGCGTTACTCCGAAGCGGAAGTGTTATTCGCGTTACTCCCGAAAACACAAGCAAGCATCAGTCGGGAGGGTATCCGAATTGGTGACTGCTTTTATAGCGCACCGGAAGCTCTTAAATACGGCTGGTTTGTTCAAGCCGGTGACGGACGATTCCAGAAGACGGTGTCGTATGACTTGCGACTGGTCAATTCCATCTACGTCCATGACGAGAACCATCCCAATGGCTATTTCGTTGCCACACTGGTTGAACGCTGCCGTCAGTACGCTGGATTGAGCTTTGCTGAGGCCGAGGCTGTGAATTTCAAGAAGAAGGTCATCCTCCACCAGGGAGCGCGTATCAAGCACCAACTACAGGCCGACTTCAACGCGCAAACCAAGCCAATGGTTGACAACGCTGTCGCCCTCAAAAATGCAGCAACCAAGGGCAAGTCACGTAGCGCACGCAAAAAGGACACCGTCGAGGCGCGTACCGACGCCCGCAGAAACGAACGGCAGGAGACGGCTCAACTCGTCGCCCCACCGTTGCCTGCCACGGAGAGCGCTGAAGTTATCGCGATGCCACAGCCGCGCTCGTCCAACGCTCAACCCAAATCACACAAAAAACTCTACCAGGACCTTATCGATGGAAACTAAAACCAATGACTTCGCAATCGAAGCCATCTACACACCGCAGCGTATTCCCCAGTACCGTGGGAATCCATTGATAGAGGCTTTGCCTCCCATGGAAGACGGCGAGGCCTTGTTGAAATCGCTGTTCTGCGTGCCAGAGTTCGCTGACGAACAGCGTCATTGGTCGAATGCTGAGCGGTTGCAACTGATTGCCCAGCTCGGCAACTTCATGCTGCCGATGGACCGTCATCTGAAGCTCGCGCAGGGACTGGACGCCATGATGCGTCAAGGTTACGTTGGCCGCGCTCCGCGTACCGCTGCTTCCCACGCCATTTTCAACAAGCTGTATGAACAGCAAAAGGCCGGCAAAGGTTTTCAGAGTAGCGTTGGGCAACTGACAGCTCAGCTCTCCGGAAGCCTTATAGGCATTCCGGGGATGGGCAAGACGACCACCCTGCGACGCATCCTTGCCCGAATACCACAAGTCATTTTTCATCCGGACATCAACTTCTATCAGGTTCCCTATCTGATTATCGAAACCCCATTCGACGGCGCAAGTATTAAGGGACTGGCCGAATCAATTTTCCGCAAAATGGACCTACTCCTCCCTGATGCACGCTACGGAGAGTTGTACAGCAACGGAAGGTCGGGGGCAGAAACCTTGATGAATCATGCGGCCCGTGTCATTCACGCCCACGGCGTCGGACTCCTGATACTTGATGAAATCCAGAATCTGGAGCAATCCCCGAAGAACCGCCAGGCATTAATGACTCTGCTGGTTTCAGCGTCGAATGAATTGGGCGTCCCCATTCTCTTTGTCGGCACAAACAAGGCGAAAAGACTCTTATCGCTAGACTTCCGGCAGGCGCGTCGTTCGACCGGTCTGGTCTCGACGTACTGGGACACGCTAGCGCGAGGAACACTGGAGCAACCGTCAGAATGGGAGGACTTTCTCAATGTGCTCTTTCGATTCCAGTGGGTCCGGGAGCCGCTCACGCTCACCCCTGCTATTGCTGAACTCATGCACTACCACTCTCAGGGCATCGTTGACATCGCCATCAAACTGTTTGCGCTTAGCCAGACCAGGGCCATCTACGAGGGGTTTGAAACTCTGACGGGGGCACTTATCGATGAGGTTGCACGGAAAGACATGGCACTCGTCCAACCCATGATTGCCGCAATCAGGGACAACAACCTGGAAGCTTTGATGACGTGCAGGGACATCGAACCGCTCACCCTCGACGAGATGATGAGCAATGTCGGTTTGACATATTCGGGACGCCTAGTTCGCGGAGCCACCATTCTTCCGTCAAACCCCGCATACACCGGGGAAGTTACGGATACCCTGCGCGGTTTGGGTTTTGAAGCCTCAGACGCGACAGCCCTCGCTGAGTCGGTGAAAGATGCAACCAATGTCATCGATGGTGTGAAGAAGGCGCTTCATCAGGCAACCTCGGGCCGCAAAACGCCGCGCCGAAAGGCGGACAAGGAAAACGCCCCGTTCCCAGAGTATCCAGTGGGCGACTATCGCAACGCGCTCAATCCGGCGGGCCAGGGACAGAGCAACTATGAACGTTTGGTTGCCCTGAAAATGGTGCCAGATGTTGAAACGATACTTGGCGTCTGATTCGTTGACGCCCTGTGCTTCAAGAACCGGCCAAACCGGCTCGGATGACGAAGCGTCGCTCACGCGCCCGCTACTCAGCGGGCTTTTCCATTTCGGCCAAACATGAGCAATGCGCGACATTGCGAGACAGTCGCGACGCTGTTCGATGAGCAGCGTCGCATTCGCGTAGTGACCCCAAGTTTATTTTGAAGATGACTGCAAATCGGCACCTTCATCCTACATCGGCAGAGCTATACGGTAACCCGTACTGCTGGATTTATCGATGTTTTGGATTGAAGGAATTGCACGCACCCCGATTGGTTTCGTGCTGAAGACGCTGCATAAGGATGGCGCAAGAACTCAAGAATCACTTGTCGGGCTGGGCGCCAAACCGCTCAACGGTAAAACCTCTCGCACTCGCATCACCTCGGACTGCCAGAGCTGGTTGACAGGCTCAGCGAAACCATTCTGGGAATACCTGGGCATCAACAAATTCGAGCCGCAAGACAGTCATCATGTCTTCAGGGTCGTACATGACGGCACCGAATTCCTCATCCCTGCCAGCGTGTTCATTGCAGCCGTGATACGTCCCATCAAGTACATCCACCCTTTCCTTTTCAGGCCTCAGGGTTTGGAGCAAATGTCTGTTCCGCTATTTGATGGTGCGCTGCCAAGCGTCGGGTTCTTCGTCCCCGTGAATAGGGTCACAGGAAATATCCGCACGGTGACTGACGGGCTGTTGACCAGCTACTCCTGGATGCATAGTTTCCCAAGTGCACGACGAATGTGGGACAGCGTGTATCAGGCCGCCCAGGCAGACCGCCTTGATGTGACCCTACCCAAAGCAGACATCACCGCCGTTCTGCATTGCGTGACGTGGAATGGCGTCCAGCTGGTTACCGACATGGTCATCACAACGTTGAGTGCGAGTGAGGCGCCGTTTGATTTTGCCTCTGGACATACGCGGGACATCTTCTTCCACGAGAGTGGCTCCATGGACTGGGCACATGAACATCAAGCAAAGGAAGGCCTGCCGCCCCGGGATGGCGCCTGGTCTCTCTCGGATGAAGAGTGGCATCAGCTCGGCAATGTGATTCAGAAAAGGCAGGCTATCAAGCACGACCTGCGTCGTGTCATTGACCTCATCTTGGTCAAACTGGGTACCGGGACAGCCTGGCGAAAGCTGGATTTCCAGGACCTCAACTTTTCAATTGTGCAGGCAACCTACCGGCGCATGCAGCGAGATGGACGCTGGGTTGCCCTAGAGCACTCATTGAAAACGTCACGCACCGGTTCGGAGCTCATTACATGAGCTCCGACGAGCCTTCCATGCGTAGGAATACGTTCTGGCAAGTAGCTGCGTTGTTCCTTTGACAGTCTCATCTCTGGCCCCGCAGCCCCTTAACTGGAGGTTACGAAAAGGCGACGGTCAGTTGATTGGAGAGAGGACGTTCGAACGTTTGACGTAAGGAGCTTTAAGGGCGGCATAGCTTTTGTCGGCTCTCTTCGTCGCCGCCGGCGACCGGTTGGTATAGCCCGAAGGCTTGTGCTTCGGTGTGGTAACTATAAAAGCATTCACTCCGATACAGAGTCTGGCCACTGACGACATCAAGTGCTTCAACTGTTAAATAGTATGTTGGCTCAGATATGTATAGAAATGGATTGCTTCTCCCTTCGGAAGGATATGCATCAAGGCTCAGAATGTGTTTGTATGAGCTTTGTCCGGCATCTATTTTGCTCAAAGATATAGATTGAGACTCATAACCACAAGGGACAAACTTGGGTCGCCCCCCCTTTCCTTCGATGCACCCCATGTTGGTAGAAACACGAAGAAAATACCTCAAATTATTCTTGCTTGTATTTACTATTTCAATCTCAAGCGGATTTTTTCCTTTGTTAATTCTTGGCATAGGCAGCACGCCGGGCTGAACTACAACCGCCTTTTCATAGTCTGCATTATTTTGGGACCAAAACAAACAAAGCGTAAACAGACTAACCCCTAGGGCCAAGAACGAAATTACGATAGAAATTTTATTAAAAAGGCGGTTTTTCATGAATGTCTATTTATTTATAAAACAATTCTTCTTTATAAACCTGTCCGCCTCTGCATAGAAGCCCGGAGAATGGCCCTTGCCGAGATGGGTGCAGCGATTGACTCTCCGGCGCGCCTTCCTGGATTTAACGCTCCGAGTTCTGAGCAGAGAAGCCTGCTACACCGGCGCAGCCTTCAGGGGCGCAGAGCGCGCAGATAAATTTCCTGTTCGCGGGTCTCAATAGCGCCCTCCCGAGCCTCTCTAACCTTCCGAATGGCTTCCTCAGCATCCATACCGGACTCAATCAGCAGCCTGGCTGCCACCGTTCCAGTGCGTCCCCTACCTCCCAGGCAGTGAATGAGTACAGCGCCGCCAGCACCCAAAAACTGATGGAGCTCATGGCTATGGGTCTTCGACCATGACTCATCCCAGCTCGCATCTGGCGCGGCACCATCGACAATTGGCAGGTGGTACCAGCGCATGCCGAGCTCATCGACGGCCGGCCCGAGTTCGCTCACACCGTATTGGCGTACCTCCCAGTTCTCCATCAGAGTCACAACGGCGCCCGCGCCCCATTCAAGTATTGCCCGCAGGTCAATACTGAGGTCGCGCGCCCAGGCATGCCCGCCGATAGAGGTGGGGGCTTGTTTACCAGGGCAGATGGTCATTCCGATACATCCGCCAGACGGCAAGGTCAATGCGGCGATTCGCAAAGGGGAATCTTGGCTGGTAAGCACTGAGAGTTGAGTCATAGTGGGCAATATGCACTCATCGTTGAACACCGAAACATCTATCGCCTGCGCCTGGGCGAAGGAGCAGTTCGCCCCGTGAGTATGGACACCACGGACGGATTAGCCTGCCCAAGGCGGTCGAGCTCCACTCTGTACCCGTACAGGCGGTGCAGACTGAGTGCGACAGCGGCGGAGCGTGAGAAGCCACCTTCGCAATGGACCACTATCGAGTCTATCGACTCGGGCAAGCCTTCGACGTAGGTACGAATTAGAGTCGCCTGTTCGGCCGTAAAAGCTCGGGGCAGCTTTTGTTTGGCGCGCAGAGAGATGTTTGGATTCAGGAAGTCGGTGTCCTCAAACTGCAAGCGAAGGAGGAACTCAAACCCTTCTACAGCGGCAAGGGGCCGCTCTGGTGCCGTCACTGAAATCAGAGCAACTGTTGGGAGTCGCGGCAGCCTCTCTGCTTCGGCGCGCGAGCAGGCAAAGACCTGCCGACCGTTCTCTGGCGTGGGGTGATACAACTCATCGACTAGGCCCTTCAACCGTGAAGACATGTCCTGCCCCTCGACTCATCCGCGATAGATGATAGGCGATGCGCCAGGAGGAGCGTAAGGCCTTGCCTCCGAAAAGGCACGCCAAGCACAACGTTTGATGCCACGCCCAAACGGTGCTTAACTGCCTTGTCATGGCGAAAATCTACTACCTTCCCGAACCCTATCCAGATGAGCTTATCGGCAGCATCTTGGTTCGGGCCGGTCGTCACCTAGGGCTACCCATCAAAAGAATGCATCACCTTTTCGGACTCATTCCGAAAAGTCATTGGCCGCTGTTTTTTCAGAACAAAATTCCACTCATAGCAACCGCGATGGCTATGCCGGCCAGTGAGTTGCTCTTCAAGCACACGCCGTTTCCTTATGTCACGGCTTTCATCAGCGCCGAGCAGACACTTCGTCTAGCGAACTACTACTGCCAATCGCAGCGGCCGAATTCATCTGCACTATCGCAATCTGCCTCTACGGGAGGTGTTTCCGCCCGCTATTGCGATGCGTGCATTACGGATGACATACATGAGGTTGGCGAGGATTACTGGCATCGTAGCCATAATCTTCCTTTTGTCACACGATGCTGGAAGCACGGCCTACGCTTGAAAGCGCTAGAGCGTAGAAGGGCCGGGCTCAGCATCACGGGCTTACCACATGAACAGCATGGGGTCGCTGTAAGCCCCCTATTTGACGAGCACATCCACTCCCTCGTCGAACCCGCTTCTATCGCGCTGCTCGAATCGACTCTCCGACAGCCAACTAAAGAGTGGCAACGGCACTACCGACAAATAGCCGAGCAGAGAGGTTTCCCTCGCCAAGGCAGCCTTCTTTCATCCATGGCAGCAATCAAGGGGGTTATTACCTATTTCGGCGAAAACCAACTGATGCGTGCAGGTGTGGAGGTTTCGGAAAAGCGCAATCCGTGGCCGGCGATGCTGCTGAGATTGAACGAGACTTCCAACATCGCAGCCAAGCATATCCTGATGCAGATATATCTACAGAACGCATCGGCACCTGAACCAGTTACGACAAGTGAACCGGGCCCCCAACCTCTTAACTGCCAACGGATGGACCCAGTCTTTGCGTCAGCCATCCAAAAACACTTATCCAAAATGGCCATTGGGACTCGGATAACCGTAACCCAACTGCTGAGCCAATTGGACATTCTTCAGCCCGTGCGCCATCACAGAAAAACGCTCCCGCTAACTAATGCTGCAATCGAAGCGTTCCGCCATACGCAGCTTTCCGAACGACAGACTGGCCGCAGGCCGAGGAATAAACACAAAAACATCTAGACTTTAAGGTCCACAATCAAGAAGACCACTACAACCTCCCGATGGTCGGTTCGGTAGGTCGCAACATATCCACTCGTCTCGAAATCCGGGGGGCCTATTAAATCACAATTAATGTATTTAAGGCCGGAAGGAACCTCATGTTCAAGCATTTCTCGGAGATAGTCGAGAAGCGGTTCGAGTTTTTTCGCATACGAGTAAGTAACGTGAAAATAAATATCACAAACACCGTACGACAAAAGTTTGTCGAAATGCTTTTTCGTATAAGAGCGGTCGAGACCGGAACAAACCAGAGCCTCATATATAGCTAATTCCTGACAATCCACCCGAACAACAGCGTCCCTTTCGCCGGGATTACCATTTGAAGTTGTTCCACCTAAAGACTGGTCACTCACATTCCATTTCGCCGCAGCGAGAGAGGCTCCCAACACCTCTCGCACGGCCGTGTTGAGGTCGTTCTCGAGCCGTGCGTCGTCTTCTGGATTTTTCCGGTTTCGTAGCATCGCCTTCATGCGCTGAAGCGACGCAACAGCACACGAGACTTTACGTGTGAGATAACCTCGAACCCCTCCGTTGGGTGGGCCGAGTATGTCACCGACCTGAGAAGGTGAAAGCTCAGCCAATTGTTGCAGAGCGGCCCGTATCGATGAAGGCGCGTCAACGGTAACCGATGGAGTTGCGCGATTGGACGTTGCGCTACCCGCCTCAAGGTCATTCTTGAGTGCAATAAGGCAGTCGTCTTCACCGAACTCAGTGATGGCAGCGTCCAATATCGCCATGGCCTCGTCTCGGTGCCCCATCTCGAATTTTGCCAAGACAGCGATACGCTCAAGGCTCTGGCTTTTTGTCTCCAGACGTCGCGTAGCTATGCTATCCAATGCATCGATGGGCCTTTTCAATGCGAGTAAGAGCAGCGCACGGTTTGCGAGCAAGCTGCTGCTGGCTTGCTTATCGTTCGCTGCGACCACACCATTGATTTCGGCAAGTAGTCCTTCGGCTGTCACCTTGTTTGAATCGGTTAGCGGCTGAAGTGATGGCTCAAGAAGCTGCTGAATGGCTACCGCGAAAGCGTTCTCCTTGTATTCAGGAGCCGCCCCTGGACGTGCCGCGAGCTGTTCGAACGCTCCCCGGGCTGCTCCCAAATTGCCATTCGGACGCAATAGTTGGGAGGTTGCCCTGTAAAAATCGAGTTGGCTTTGCGCTTGTCGCGTTATTGCCTCATTCAGCGCTGACGGCACGACCGCGTTATCAATCGCAATCCAGTTTTGTTCCTTCAGAAGTAGCTGAAGGTTGAGTCCAAAAAAACGAAGCCGAAACTCTTGTGGGGCACGCTCCAAGTCCTGTGCGACTTCATCAAGATGCTCACGGGCAAGCCCGTACTCGCCGGCTCCCATTAGGGACTCAATGCGATGCTGTAGCTCAGGCCAAGTCCAAAGCGTTGAAGCCTCTCCGGGCCTCAACTGCCTCAGCCGTGCTTGGAGGCCTGGCTTCGCCGCCGCGGGCAGGTACTGGCAAAGCTCAGCAAGCAATACAGGGTCGTCGGATTGAATAAGCGTCTGCAGCATAACGTCCTGGGGCCCGTCTTCCAGCCGACGCCATGCGGCGGCGAGGTCTTGTGCGGGTGAGCCGTCCTCATTCGCAAGAAAGCTGCGTGGGCTGTGCCTGTCCGTGAGGGCTCCAACGCGCCCTTTTTCGGCATGCTCAATAACACTGCGCGAGATGAGCGCTCTTAAAGCGTCGCCAAGCTCTTGCGGCACGGCTCCGTCAGGCCAACCGGCCACGGCGCGTGCGAGTAACCGCACATGCCTCCTCAAGGTTCGAGCAATCGAATAGCTCAGAGAAGCCCTCTCATCCTCCGGCGCCTCTCGCAGTAACTTTGCGCTGTCGAACGGGATGAGCATGGCATCTCGGTCGGACGCTGCTTGCCCAAATGCTGTCGCGACGAGTCGCGCAGCCAGCTCTGGGGACAAGGTGGGCACGTCAGTCCATTCCAAATGCTGGTCGCGCGCGAACTTTGAATACAGTGCGACGATTGGCGAGGTATCAGCAGTCAGTGCGTTCGAAAGATGGCTCAGTCCTTGAAGGACTCCCGCAAAGCGAGCCCGAGGAATGTTGTCCCGATAGGTAACTTGACCTATAAGATGCTGCATCACTGCAGACTGAAGCTCTTCCTTTTCTTTCGCGAGCATCCCGAGAAGCTGTCGCCCAACAGTCCTCCTTGAGTCTGCAATTGCCCTACCTCCATTGTCGCCATAGCACCAGGTAATCAACGACGCGCATTCTTCTAGGTCAAGCGTGCCCCCACTCAGGTGAAACGCCAGGAGCGATAGCGCGTCTTGGGCTACAAACGCTTTGGTCTGGGCTTCACGGCTCACATTGCGGTCGCTATCCCGCCTTGACTCCGGCCGCCACTCGATAGCCAACTTAGCAGCCAAGCAGGCTGCGCGTCGGTGCATCAACATGTCCACCAATAGCGCGGGCACGGCATCTACTCGGAGCAGGAATTGCTGCAACGCCATCGGATGGTCGGCTGCGAACGCTATAACCGCGTCTGCCGTAGCCGCGATGCTCGGCCCGATGTCGGTCTTCTCAAGTTCGGAGCAAAGCAAGCCGAACGCGAAGCTGACAGTACTCGCGTGGAGGCGTCTCATCATGAGATGTTCGACCTCTGGCCACTTCAGCCAGTCCTCCCTAGCCACGAGCGTCTGCGACGGTGCCACCCTCGGAACGGCGCAATACCGCAGATGGTCCTGTGGAATCGCAAACGTCTTTGCAAGAACGTCTGCGTAACCCGCAGCATCGTTGTCCCACTCCCCCCAAAGAGTCTGGCGCTCCAAAGCGCGCTGAGCCGCCTCGCGGCAGTAACGCATTTCAGCCGCCCCCCAGCTGATGTCCCAACAGCAGGCGCCGCCAAGGACTTCACACCACGCTGACCACTCTAGGAAGGCGCTGTCGACAGTCTTAGAATCCGCTTCTGCGTCTGCCTCATTCTCGACAAAAGTTGCTGGCCGCTGTATGTGCCCACTACCACCAATAGAGGTAGGCGGCAGCTTCGGACACAACTGTTCCCACAACCGACGTGCAAGCCAGTCCGGGTCTTTGGTTGGAATATTCCGCTCGAGCCAGCCTTCGGCTGCTATCTTGGCTGCGAGTGCCTGGGCGTCTGCGGGCGTCGCGTCCGTCTTCGCTACGAGCCGGACCTTACCGAGCCCCATCAGAAAGGTTTTCGTGCTGAGGCTTGGATAGATGATGTAAGAGGACGTACCGGATGGCGCGCTCTGCACAACCCAACGGCCGCCATCAAAGAACACCCACCCCAATCGCTTGAGGTCATCAAATGCCGGACCACCGTCTGCTGTGCGCAGCTCTGACTCATCCCAGCTCTTAGCAACGTCCTTTGCGCCGCCCGGGTATTCCAATCGGTAGTACCGGGAAAGGTTGAGAAGGCTCAGTTCATCAATTATCCCATCTTGCTCAACGATGGGGCGTGGATGGCGCGAGCGCGACAACCAACGCCCGAACATCGGCCTGAGCTCATTGCGTACCTTCAGTGGAGCCCACATGCCTTCGTGCGGACGCACCTCTTCGAATCCGACCAAAATCCCCCCCGTACGGTGTCTCTGCCACGCGAGCTCCACCACGAAACCAGACTATCTCAACAAATGGTGCAGCCACCGCTATTCCAATCGGCTGACGCGCTCTTCAACTCATTCTTACACGTTGCGATTGGTGCGGTAATTATTGAGATTGTGCCGGAAGAGGCCAGCTTGGAGTGCTCGCTTGTATGAGCCATGATGTCGGTTTACGACACGCAGGGAGATACTGTGAAACCGATGAACATAACGGCGGTCAGGGCGTCACTATCGAGTTTGGTCGCGCAGCTCGAGCACGGTGAGCTGGAACAGGTAGTCATTGTGCGACGTGGTCGTCCGGTCGCCCGCCTTGTTCCAATCGCCTCTCCGGGTAAGCGATTGGGTGTTGCAAAGGGATTACTGGCAGTGCCTGAAGACATTGACGCGCAAAACGCAGTGATAGCACGCCAGTTTAACGGTGATTGATATGTGTCGAAGAACACGTCTGGCATCAAGTGCAGACGCTCTGTATTGATGGAACACATCGCGTTATCCCAGCAGGACGCACCTCGACTTACCTAGCTGGAGCTCCGTCCAGCGTCAGCCAGTTGCCAGGGGCCTCCAGGCCGAACAGGTGGTCCGCAAACTTAGCGGTCTTCTCCGGTTTCTCCAAGGTACGAGCAAACAAGTCCTTGTTCGAACCAAAGTGTAGTTGGCGAAATCGCTCCAATTCTGTCATAGGCTCCGGCTGCCGAGACCACCACCACAGCCACGCTCGCCTATCGGCACAGCCAAGGAACACGCGCCAAGCCGCGAACGCGATGTCGGCGTCTTTCGCACCGATGAGGCGCTGCCACCAGTATTTCGCGAGGGCACCTCGGTTGGTCCACTTCAGCAGTTTTCGCTCAAGGGCCCGCAGCGAACCAACAGTCTTACCCTCGGGCCACTGTAGCTCGTCTATAGCTGGCAACTGATGGAATGCTGTCAGCGTAGCTGCACGCTTGTGCCTCCACGGCTGGTCAGAGGCGACATCTTCTTCGATGAACCCTTTGAGCCATCTATCGCGCCCATGCATCTGGCAAGCAATCACGAGCTCAAACAAGTCCTGGTCGGTATTACACCGAATCAGATTGGTCAATTCTCTCCGCGCGGCATCCCCCTCGGCGGAATCGGGTGCCCTCATGGCGATGTGCACTAACTCGGAAATCTTCGCCGGTCCATTGAAACGGACCTTCATATTGTCTGCTAGTGCTCGCCACAGAGACAGTCCCTTCGCTGGGGAGTGAGCCAGTAGAACGTCGCAGAGACACAGATAGAGGCCCTCAGCCGAGTGGACTCGCTTGAGGAAAATTGCAGATTGCACCTCTGCTCCTGTGAGCAAAGATTCCCAGTCCCCAGGAGAGGCAAGATACGCCGCCTCAAGTGCCGCATACTCAAATGTATGCAGGTAGAGACTGTGTCCACTGCTTCGGACCTTGTCGATGGTAGCCGCAGCATCTTTGGCAAGCTTGTCCATGCGCTCCTGAACCTCATTCAAGCCCCGCGCATTTTGTCTAAGAAACTCTCCAATATCATTGGTCGATGTAGAGGGCTCAGCGACAAGCACACTGGCCAACTCCGACTGCACAGGAACACGCACAGATAGAACACCCTCTGCTGACGCCAACGTCGCCCCTGGCACATCCAGTACCGCAAGCAGCTGTTTGGTCGCAAGCACCAGCTCTGGATGCTTGCCTCCCCTCATAACAGCTACGTCCAGCCAACGCCAAGGAGCAATCAAAGGGAGCACTTCCTCGAAATCTAAGTGCATCGTCACTGCCGCAATCGCCATGCTTCCGTAGTGGGCCGGCCACGGGTCCGTCGCATCAGGTGTCCAGTTGCGGGACATGAGCATGCCACCAGTGAGCGTAGGCGAGCACGACGCAAGCGCCACAAAGGCTACTCCCCGCAGGTTTTTGTCTTCGCTTTCCAAGTACGGTAACAACTCTTGAACTAGAGCGTCCGCGGATTGCGAAGTCTGGTACGCCATAACCTGCATAACTACGTTAGCCGCCTTGTCTCGTTCCTTAGTGTTGGCACGGAGGAATTCGAGCAGTTCTTCCGCTGTTGCGGACCTCACTACCGCAACCAGGTCGGTCAGAAAGTAGAAATTCGGGGCATCAAGGAGCAACTGCAACTGCTCATTGAGCGGCATATGCAGTAACTCGAGTTGCAAGCACCAAGTATTCGCAAGTTCATCTCTTTTGGGGTCTGTGCTCAATTTTCTCAGGGCGCAGAAGGCCGATGCCTGCGCCTCATGAGCCACAAGTAGGAGCTCTGGGGCGGCCAGGGCCGACCAGTACTTTGCGTCACCCGCTCTCGCTGCTAATGCGGCGAGCCGTCTGCGCGACATTTCGGCAAACTCCGCCGGCGCAAATCGGGATGCGAGCAACTCAAGACGTTCCAGGTTGTGCTCTTCGATAGTGGCCTGTCCAATCTCATCCACCCGTTCGAACGTTCGGGTTGCGAGTGCGGCTTTGACAGGCGCTACCAGGTCATTGGGGATGTCCAAGTCTGGCAGCGGAATGAAGTTCGTTAACTTGTCCAACCGTCGGTCAACCGGCAAGGAGACGTCGTTAAGTACTTGGTCGAGATGGCGAAACTCCAACTCAAAGAACGATTCGCCTGGGGCGCTGAGATAATCCTTGTCGTAATCCCAAGCATTGCCAAACGTTTCGTTTATCAGTGAGGCTCTCCGCTCGTATTCTTCGGTGCCCGTAATTCGCAGCAGGCAGGCGGCGATTCTGTTGCGAAGCTTCGGATGCACACCAGCTTCTGGCTCACTTGCAAGAATGGCGTCCGCCATTCGCACTATTTCCTTCCTGGCTTGGTGCTGGTTCTGTGACGCGAGCAGGAGCACCCATTGCAGCCCTTCCCAGCAGCGGCTTTCAAAATCCACCCTAACCGCCTCACGTACGGCTGCGCGTCGAATGATTGGCATGAAGAAATTCAGGTCATGCCCCTCCAGAATGCCTGGGATGGCCGCTGAGGGGTCGCCCGGATGGCTGTAGTCATATTTCAGCGATTCCCCGTGAACGAGCACTCGTCCAGGCTTACCCGAGCCAGTTCGGGTCACGAGTGCATCTTGATGCCGCTTCGCGTAGTGATTCGGGTCGTTCAGGTGGCCAGGATTCGGAAGGGTTACCCAACTGGTCCATTCCAGCATCCGCGTGATAATCCTGCCCCAGTCCTCGGTCCGTGCGTGGGTAAGCCTCCTGAGACTCTGAACGGCATAGTGAAAAGCGGCAGACCGGGCACCCAAGACCGAGTGCTCGATTACCGTCAGCATTGACTGAGGGAAAGACTCGCCAAAAGCGAAAGCATCGCGCTCAATGCTAGCGGAAGGGTTCTGTGCGTTTAGCCAGAGCACCAGCAAGGCATCAGTCGTCGGACTCCCGTCGGAGACACCCAGTGCGGAGAGAATCGCTAGTGCCGCCTTCAGAACATCCGCCGATTCGTCGATGGCCCCGACTGGTTCTAGCCACTTCAGTGCATGCGCTTGAACGCCCTCGAAGGTGTTTTCTGACCCATCAAGGCTTTCAAGCAGCGCTATGCCCAAGCCAAGAACGGTTGGCTGCTCTTTCAACACAAACTTCTTCATACCAACCAAGGAGTTTCGCTCCTCAAAGAAGTCTCCGTCGACCACGTCGCTCAAGCGACGTGTGACCTCCTCTGGGGAGACCCCTGGGGCCTCCAAACTGCTGGCAACATCCCCGATAGTCGCTGCGCCGCTGCCAGAGCCCGTCTCGACCAAACGTTCGCGGTACTCGCGAGCACGGGCGCCAAGCCAAGCCACCCAATCTTCATCGGTGAGCGCACCGTTGGTTCTTACTCGATGAACATCCTTGCCGTACTCGAATAAGAGTCTCAGGACAGTCGCATCCGCGCGTAAAGCGTCGCTATCCTTTAGGCGGACGATGAGCGGGAACAACCTCGGTGTCGAAGCCAAGTTTAAAAGTCCGGCAGGAATGTCGGTCCTATCCATTCCGTTCAGACGCAACAACTCGTCCAACTCGGCAGGCGAGTACGTGCCAACAGGAACTTCGGTCGCCTTTGTGTCAAGTCCAGCGAATCGCCGCAAGCTGGTCTCAAAGTAATAACGCCGTGCTGTAAACAGGACGCGAACTTTGCCAGCCAGTGAGTCCGCTTGCAGCGCTTGTCCCAAGGCCTCCCAACCAACGGTCGGGCGCTGGTTGATGCCGTCAACCAGCAGCAACACCGCCACCCCTTCGGCCACAGGTCTCTCCAGGATTCGGTCTATGCGCAATCGCCAGTACTCAGTCCCATGGTGAGAGCCTGCCAAAAATCTTAAGCTCTGGGCAAGCAGGTCTCGTACACCTGTTTCTGAAAAATCCTTGTGGTTGAAGAACGTACTCGCAGGCACAGGAACTACGATTGGTAATGTAGAGACACGGCGATTGAGCCAGTCAAGCGAAACCCAAGTCTTCCCAACACCCTCCTGCCCGATGACCACCACTGGTGAATGCAAGTCACGTGGGGCCTGCCACCAAGCATCTAGTGCCTGCAAGACATCCTTACGCTCAATAAGATGCACACCCGGTCTTCCGCCAGCTGCGTCCTGATTCAGTGTCGCCAACGATTGCGCACTCTCAGTCCAGACCTTCTTCAGGGCTGAGTGTGAGCTCTCACGCAGATGATTGAACCCGATGCTCCAGGCTTCCAAGTCCTGGCGGAGGTTCTCGGCTGTAGAACCTGCGTCGGCCGCCAGTGAGCGGGCGGCATCACCAGCGGTTTTCCCGATGTGCTTTTCGACTATGTCCGGCCACTTCGCACAGAGAGCCGCCATCGCATTTATGCCTACGCCTGGCGGCGGCTCGGTCCAGTCAATGACCACAACAGGCACACCGAGCTTGGCTCCGCCGTCTCTTGCGACGTTGCGCTCCGTCTCACTAACGGATTTGGTCGAAGCCAACACCCATGCTTCAAGGTGAGGGTCTTTCATGACCGCTTCGAGAACCTCACCACCCAGCGAGCGCGCCGAAAGGGCTGTGGTCTCTTTGTACCGCTTGCACTCCAGTCGCAGATGACGCCGCCGGAGGCCTGCAGTGCCGGCATCACCGCCAAATTGTGAGCCAGGCTTGGAAACCGACACACCGACATCTCCAATCAATCGGCAGAAAAGGTCCGCCGCCAAGCATTCAAAGATGTCAGCCGATGCATCCTCAAGTTCTTGTTTGAGAGTTGCGAGATGTACGGTGGATGTGCCGGAAACGGCCATGGTATCTCCTATATCTTCAACTGTTTTCCACTCGGCGGCCGCATTTTCTTGGGCAACAGGCGTCAACCAATCTATCGAGATTCAGTCCCTCTCGATGAGATGGTTGGCACACACCTCCAGCTAGGTTGCCAGCCAGGTAGTAGCGGACTGATGTGCGCGAAGGCAAGTTCTCCATATTTCACCTTATCTTCTTGCGCTTTCTTATCGTTGCCAGGTGCGACTTTCGCTACGTCGGAAATAGCTCTGGGGAAGTCTGTGTTTTTATAAGAAATCTCTTTGATGAATATTTCTGAACCACGCGGAGCATCGTTTTCGTGCTCCGTGACCTTAAGTGTCATTCGGTTCGGCTCTCCCCTGGACTCGCTCCCCTTGTGAACCCTACTTCCGAGGAAGAAAGCCAGTTTATGGCGCCCCCAGGGCATTTTTTCAGGAGGAGATTTTCCTTCGTCTTTTGCAGCGGCTCGCGCTTCAACCCATGCACGCGGCAAAATTTGCCCATCCGCAACACGAAAGTACTCCGACCTGTTGATTGCATCAGTCAAGCCCTCATCGAAGACGTACTGACCAACGATGCTTTGGCTCTCCATCCAATACACCATGGCGTACGGCAGGCTAGACGGAATCACTCCCTTGCACTTATAGCGAGACTCCGCGATGAACTTCTTCATCATGGAGTCGAAGAGCTTGGGGCCAACCTTAATACCAGTAATACGGCTGATAACTCTCCGAATAACAGAGGCGTGCTCCACGAGCATTTGCAGGACAACCTCATTGAACGCCGCGTTACTACGATGCTCAGAACTCCCAAGATTGACTTTCCCCCTTAACGAACATCCATCGTAAGCGACTTGGTTGTATTCGATGCCAAGAGCTGGAACGCTGTACATGTAGTGCTTGCCAAACGGTTCCATTGGAGCCCGGTCGTTCTCTCCGCGCACCCTGTCTAATTCGCGTATTTCAATGGCGTTCTTGCACTCAGGGCACGTCGCCAAGTACATAGGCTGCTTGGGTGTACTCTTTGTCTCCGTCACCCAAGGAGGTTGACGCTGCGTTTTCTCAAAATAGACTTCTTCAGTGATGAAAAAACGCTCATTTGAATCCGGGCGAAGCGCAAACATGTCCATATGCGATACCTGCGAATAGCTTGGTAGTTGGCATGGCTCACCTTACCGGCGAACAGCGGGAATGTTTTTGAGAAAAGCCAGCGAGAACGAGTACAAGCGCCTCCTGAGGCAAGCAAATCTGGCGAGCAGGCGAACCTTGACCGCTTTGGAGTTAGCTTGCCCCACAATCAAGGTGAGCTATTTGAGCCGAAGCGTGGGCATCCAGTTTGGGGCCTGCCACTCCCAGACATGAACTTCCTGGAACACCTTGGGTAGAAGCATGCGACCTATCTCGAGGCTTGCCGACAGCGGTGTCGCTGGATATATGTGCAATACACTCGCACCAGCGCCCATGACGCGCAACAGAAACGTGTCGAAGTCGCGCCGGAACTGCTGCAAATGCGCTTCTTTCCGAATGATGCCTCGGCCAGGCTGTACTGCCCGGAATTCAACGACCTCACGGCCGACAGGATGCACAACGTCGCCAGAGATGCTCACCACTACGGCAACCTCGAGCGGCAGTTCGTTCGGAACATCGTAGACATAGGCGGGCTCAGGACATGTATCGTTTTTGTCCCAAAGCCAGCCGTCATTGGGAAGGTCCATGACGCTGGCTCGAGTTTTGTCACCGACAAGAGCCCCCAACTTCATAAGCATCGGGATAGGTGCAAAGCCAGCAATGCTCAGATGGGCGTTGCCATTGCACTCGGCAAGTGCGGGCTCGACATGGCGGGTGTACTGGTCGGACAACACCCTTTCAGCCAGGGGCCAGAAGTTCGGGTCGTTGTCCTGGAAGTCGAAGTTGCTACGGTTGATGTGGATGTGTGTGCCTCGAGGGAACATCTTGTACTCACTGTTTTCCAGCATCGCGAAGTGAATCTGCTCCACGTCGATATTGGCGGGATGGGGTCCTACGGGAAAGGTCATCACCAACGGAAGACTCTCGACCACCCCCGTAGCAGAGTAGATGCGTTCGATACGAGCCTCGTGCTCGCGCTTCATTGCTTGAAGCTGCTGCGTAGTGAATCTATTGCCCTTACCATGCCGGTCGATACGAGCGTGGCAGTCGTAGCAGGCCAACATCAGATTATTAACATCCTTGGCCAAAAGCTCCGAATCGCCCTTGACACCTCGAGCACCGCCGGGGCTGTCGGCAATGATATGGGCATGCTCGCCCGTAAAAGCCCGCTCCTTTGTCAGAAAGTCGCGTCCTACCGGTTTGCAGCAACCGCGGAACTCGCAACGACCCGCCGCGGCCACCCACAGATTACGTCGCACATCGATAGGGATGCGAGCGCGGTCCTGGGTTCGAGCATCTTTCGCCGCAGCCTTAGGCGCTGCAGTCTTGTTCGTTGGCATTTTTATTCTCCGGCAGCAATTCCCGAAAGGTCCCTCGTCTGCTCAGCGTCCAAATGCGGATGTTGCGCGTGCCCACGATGGGAAAAAACAGGCGGTCGCCCTCAAAGGTGTCACGAGAAACAGCATGCTTCCAGTCTTGTTGGTTGACGCCACTCGGAGTCGGGTCAGGCTCTGGGTGCGTGTGCCACAGCCCCAAGTAGGCCATGGTGCTGTTCTCTTCGACCCAGCGTTTGCGTGCCTCGAGCTCATGACTGGAGGACCGAAAAAAACTGAACCTGCCTCTCCGGTCGGCCTCACGGGGCGTTGTCACTTCGTCGACAACTACGTCGCGGGAATCGAGAAGATGACGTCCCAGAAGGACCCCTCCCGCTTCGCAATCCCACCGGCGGCGCTGTGCAAAAGCCAGCATCTGCCGCCAAGCATGGCCGACGATGATGAGCCTTTGGCGGGCTGTTACGCGGTATACCAAGTTCAAGTGGTCTTCTCCGGCGTACAGCAGTATCGACAAGCACGGCCAAAAACCTTGCGTGTGGCGTCTTCCGGGAGGGTTGTCCGCGCGGTCTGGAACCAGTACGTAGTGCGTAGCCCATGCAGGGCGGCCGCTTGGCCTTCCCCTACCCAAAATCGATAGGAAGGCTCTTGTGCGTCGTTTCCCGCAGCCACGATAGCCATCGCCGAAAGGATGTGCTCAGCCGCCAGTAACCCAGTACGGCGTGCTTGAATAGGCCCGAACGGTACGTATGCACCGGCGCAGCCCGTGAGGTTCTTTGTAACGGGCTGATTTGGCTCCAGAAAGGACGTCCGCGAAGCTAGGCAGGTCAGCCCCTCGTCATCACGGTAAATACAGTCGAGGCAGCCTTCGCCTTTGCTCCACATCAATACCGAGTGCCCGCCCAAGTCCAACGCCTCGAGCCATGTAAAGACGACTGGCAGGTCGGGCCGTTTTCCCTTGAGCGCACGAGAGAACGAACGCTCGACAGAAGGTGCCCCAAAGGCAAACACGATGCCGTCGTAATTATCGAGGTCGGTGGTCTTAAACCAGGCTTGGGCAGTTGAGCAGACCGGTGTGATATTAAGGCCGGGATACCGCCGCTCTAGCGCGTACTTCAGGCCCACCGGTTTGGAAATGTCGATATAAAGCGGCTCCAGCAGATGCCGAAATACGTTGTCTTCCGAATATTCGTCGTTATCGACCACCGTGAGTTTCCCTACGCCCGCGGCAGCCAAAGTGTTGACGACGACACACCCGATGGCACCGGCCCCGAGAACAGCCACGTGTTTTTCGAGCAAATCCAGTGAGGCGCCGCCACGCTCGCGCATGTAATTGGGAGCGTGGCGTCGCATGGTCAATGGCGTTACAGGGACCTTCTTATCGACGACGCCTCGATGTGCACCAAAAGCAATGCCAACCAGCGAGCGACCACCTGCGTGGCGCGGCACAGATACCAGCAATGCAAGCCGTTTGGGCGAGTTCTTCGACGGGCCGAGCAATTGGGCACAGAGTTCCAGCTGCTCGGGCGACAAACGTTGGAAAACATCCGCGATAAAGGCGTCCGTCAGCTTATCCGGGCGAACCGGTGGCATTCCCAGCGTATCAAGATGTACATAGAGAGCTCGTAGCCCCTCGAGCTTTTCGTTCTTGACCTCCCAAGGTACTTCTCCATCTCTCTCTACGAAGTACCACTTCGGCGTTGCCGAGTTCGACTTCACGAACCCTTTGACCAAACGCGACTTGCCGTTCAACATCGAAATAGGCCCGAGAGCGTAGAGACCCGGGCAGATGAAGCCAGTACCCCTCTAGCTCGTTGAAGAACTCTGAGTAGCCAGTGATGGCGTCTTTCTCCGAACTCTCAAGCAGGTCGTAAGCCTTGAGTACCGTGTGCGCCACAATGTCGGCCGGGCGCTCGGGGTCGAGCGATAAGCCCTGTCCATCGTCAATACACACGACGCCAGAGTAGCTGACATGCGCAAGGGGGGCCGTAGGCGGCTTTGTACGGACAGTCGGTAGGCTCAACCGCTCCTCGTCACAATCTACGTACACGGGCCACTTACACGCGGCTCCGGCAAGCTCCACTCCAAGGCAATTCGGAGATGGGCTCTCCAAGCGGGTAACTTCGATACCACGCAAACTACACGCGGCTTGGACAGCCTCAAATGCGGCCTCAACCTTGGCTGAACTGGCGGCGGCTGTCTCCGTCAAGCGGAGTTCCCGGTGCTGATGACTGCAGGCGCAACCACCTTGGCCGTCTCAGACTTCTCTGGCACCTTAAAGTCATCGCCAAACTGCTTCTTCAAAAGCTTGCAGGCGTCTTCCGGCAGCTCTTCGTCATAGGCGTTCTGTAGAGCATCGCGTAGCGCCTCTAGCTTCTCCCTGAAGCTCGTCATCTGTGCGGCGGTCCGCTTGGACATCAGGTCAGTGTAAGGCGTCACCGGCAATAGCACTTTCAGCCGTTGATGCAAGCCGTCGTCCAGGCTGTATTCGTAAGTAAATTGACCAAGTATTGAATTGACCCAATCCAGCATGGCTAGCAGGTCCGCTGGCTTTCCCGACATGCCAAAGTTCGGCCTAAACCAAAGCAGCGCTGCGACGGTGAGGGCAATGCTTACCGGTGCGCCGCCCCCTTGAAATTGAACTTGCCGCCAGCGCTTGAGGTAGCGGATGCAGCGGCGGTATTGGGCTTGCTCGTTGGAGTCTTCGAACGCATTGCAGACGCGCTTGGTCAACTCCTTCGGGTCAGCGACCTCCCAAAAACGGTGCTCCTCCGCCGAGTTCTCCTTGCCCTTGGCCAGATAGAGCTGGCCATCTGTGCCCTTGGCGTAGATAGCCAAGTCCACATGGTAGGCAATCTCTCCGCCACTCATATAGTTGACGGTTACACATGGCCGGCGAATGACGACCGTGCGGACGTTTGTGTTCAGCGCGTCACGAACCTTCTTCTTCAACGCCACCGGGTCGGGGTACTTGTCCTTTGTGCAGTCGAAGATGAGACCAACATCGATGTCGAAGTTGCCGTCCAGGGGAACCACCCCTGTATGCATTGAGTAACTACCCTGATTGAAGTAAGTGAATGCAGGGACGTCGTCCTCAAGCTTCTCATTCAGAGCCTGGAGAAGAATCTCGCGCTTTTCACGAAGGGTAGCCTTTTCGTCATCCTCATCGAAACAGATGGCGCTGTGAAAGTCTTCGAACTGGCGTTGAACTGCAGGCATCTTGCTGTCCTTATCTTTTGAAAATAGCCAAGATACGAAGCCGGCGAACAATCCTACGGTTACCAATGGGTGCATTCGCGAGCGAAGCCTTCTAGCTTGTGTAGAAAAACACTACTCCTAGTAAATTCTCAAGTCAACACAACTACATATAGTACGTCTCACTCTATTTCCCACATACGCGACTGAGCACTCAAAATCACGCTTTTTCAAGCGGTCCGTCTCGCTCAGATTCGAGAAATTCCGCTGCGGACTTTGCGGAAACTCTTTCTGTCGGAGCCCCCATCGAAGCGATGAAACGCTGGAAGTCGGGCCTTCGTTTATCGAAGCTCTCGAGCACTAAGTTTTCTTGAACTGCCCGCAATCTCGACACCATAGTCGACAGAATCTTCCTTCCGAACGACGAGTCGTCTCGACTCCTCCGATGTTGCGCTCGAACCTTCGGTGATGGAGTAGCTTCAGCCCCCTGGATGAACCATGATGTTGGCTTGCAACACACTGGGAGATACAGTGAAAGCAATGAACATGACGGCGGTCAGGGCGTCGCTGTCCAGTTTGGTCGCGCAGCTCGAGCACGGGGAGCTAGAACAGGTAGTCATTGTGCGACGCGGTCGTCCGGTCGCCCGTCTTGTTCCAATCGGCTCTCCAGGTAAGCGACTGGGGGTTGCGAAGGGCTTACTGGCAGCACCTGAAGACATTGATGCGCAGAACGCAGAGGTAGCACGCCTGTTTAACGGTGAGTGATTGCCAGCAAGGTTGGATGAGCGTGGAAGGCCTTTCAAGTAGCGTGAAAGCGCAACGCTTCAAATGCCTCCGAAGTACGGCATCCAGAGTGAATTTTAATAACAAGCCAAATTCATCCGCCTCAAGTTTATTTGTCACTCATGTAGCTCTCCATGCGGCTTGCACCGCAGATTTCTTTTTTCACTGCACTTCTCAAGCGGTAGAAAACTAGGCGCGTATCGCGCCAGTTTTCTTAACAGCCAACTCAGGTTTCAATTATCTCTTTCCAGTGCCACGGCGCCCTGGTCGCCGACCGCCAAGGCCGCGAGAACGCCCGCCTCCGACGTGTCGCCGAGCGCTGCAGAGATTCTCTGCCGCAAGCGTTCCCGCCAGCGATCTATTGCCGGCCTCAGGCCCGGCTCATCGGAGAGCCGGCGCGCCCGGCCTGTGATGTCGGCAACAACGTACCCAGTTGCCCGTATTCCGCGCTGAAGCAACCACCCTTCGTAGTCGAACCCGGCGGGATTAGCGTTGCCGTGAGGTCGCCTCAGGCGTACCGTCAATTCCCAGCGCTCGCCGCTGTGGACAGTCGGCATTGGTTGCGCTGCGGCATCGAAACGCAGGGCGCTGTACCAAGCCAACGAGATATGAGTTGGAAGCCCGGGATGGGAATCCGCCACGAAGTCGAAGCGCTGACTGGCGCCGTCCGCCCGCACGAGACCGGAGACGTACCCGCGCACGACTACCGGCCGATCTTCGAGCGTTGCGTCGAGCTGGTCGGAGAGCCTCAAGCCGGCGCGCCAGACAGCGTGCGTGAGGCCAAGCATGATCGCCAGCGCGAATACGGCAATCGTGCGCCATTTTCCGCGACTCATCGCGCAAGCCACCCCAGCGCACGCAGTACCGACGATTGGCCCTATAACGGAAGGAAGCGTTGGCAGCACTTGGCACAGCCATGTACCCGCCGCAAACCCTGCAATGCTCAACATCGAGCGATTGAAGCACTCGATTAGGGGCTCGCCGATGAACTATCTCAAAGAGATCCGTCCAACGAACTTGGACAAACCAAGAATGATCTGACGACGTCTCACACCATGCGAAGGCTCTTCAAACGCTTCACCCCTGACGCCGAGAACCTGCGATGCAACCGCTGGCTGAACATGCTCGGCGAGACATTTCTTCACCCCGCCATGTGGCATCTGAACAGACGTTCTGCAGCAGGCGGGGTGGCAGTCGGCATGTTCTGTGGGCTGATTCCCGGACCATTACAGGTAATCAGCTCTGTCGTCGCCTGTGTGATCTTCCGTGTGAATCTGCCGGTGGCGGTGGTGACCACCTTCTACACAAATCCTTTCACCATCGTTCCGCTATACGTGGTGGCGTATTGGATCGGCAACGCTTTGTTGGGCAATGGCGGTAAATTCGTCTATCCACCTGAGATGGGCGACATGACGTTTTCCGAATGGGGACACGCGCTGTTTGATTGGCTAGCGGGGCTCGGAACGCCACTGGCATTGGGATTGGCCGTACTGGCGACGTTGCTCGCTGCGACAGGCTACTTCCTCGTCTGGACAATCTGGCGTTGGCACCTGATTCGTGAATATCGACGGCGCAAGCAACAACGGCTGGCGCACTGACGTTGCACTCGTCGCGACGATGCATGACGACTACATTGAGTGCATCGCCGTTACTGACGGATGCCCATGCCGCGAGCTACGACGCGCCTCCGCGCCTTGCTTTGGTCTGCCGCCCTGCTTGCGTGTCCGCCAACGTTTGCGCAACAGGCAACGCAGGACCCCGCCAACGCCCCGCGTCCGGTCAACGATTCTGACGAATGGGCCCCATCCGCAGGTCAGGACAGCCTGCCGCTGGGGCCCACGCAATCGTTGCCGGACGTCGTACCCAAGCCGGCACGCACGGCCAGCGAATGGATCGTCGTGCCAGTCCCGTCCTATAACCCTTCGCAAAAATTGGGGCTATCGCTCAAGGCGCAGTACATCTTTCATCCGCCCGAAGCCGGTGGCAAACCGGACATCATTGGATTTGGCATCGGTGGCACGGAAAAAGGCTCGTACGGAGGGGGCGGCGCCTACATTGGCCACTTTGACAATGACCGTTGGCGCTTCGTCGGCGCGGGTGGATTCGGTCAATACAAATATGATTACTACGGCATCGGCAGCGAGGCGGGTTCACGTGACGAATCGATCCCGGTGTCGCAGAAGACCGCCCACGTCTTTCTGGTGCTGGCACGCCAATTGTGGTCAGGCTGGTATCTGGGACCACGCCTCCACTATCAGAGCATCGACGCGACCGCGCATGACATTCCCGATGACCTTCGGGCGGACCTCCCCGTCAACGGCTCGGCAAAACAGACGCAGGTATCCCTGGGTGCGCAACTACAGTACGACACGCGCGACAACAACTTCTACCCGACCCGGGGCAGCTTTTTCAACGCAACGGCCGACTACTTCGACGATGCCTTTGGCGCGGACAACACCTTCAGCACCTATCAGTTCACCTACAACCGCTATCTCGGCTATGGCGCCGACGACGTGCTCGCGCTACGTGCATTGTTGCGCCTGAGCTATGGCGATGTGCCCTATTACGAGCTTTCTCGCTTCGGCTCACGCAGCGATCTGCGCGGCTATAAGTCCGGCCGCTATCGCGACCGCATGATGTACGACGCGCAGGGCGAATTCCGCCATCGCTTCAACGCCAAATGGAGCGCCGCGGCTTTCGCAGGATTGGGAGCCGTTGCCCCCGAAGTGGGGGAACTGTGGCAGAAACAGGTGCTATGGAGCATCGGCGGTGGCATCCGATACCGACTCGGAGAACGCAACCCGGTCGATCTCAGGCTGGACGTTGGCTGGGGACGCGATGGCACGGCGACCTATCTGGGTGTCGGTCAGGCATTCTGATGATCGCTGCCCAAAAAAAACGGGCACCCGAAAGTGCCCGTTCTTGAGCATGACCCGCAGCTTTATCAGCTCATTTCCTTGACGTGCTGCACGACGCTGGCGACAGCCTGCTGCGCGCTGCCATAGAGCATGCGGCAGTTGTCCTGGTAGAACAGGGCGTTCTCGATACCCGAGTAGCCCGCGCCCTTGCCGCGCTTCACCACGATGACGTTCTGCGCCTTGTCAACATCCAGAATCGGCATACCGTAGATCGGGCTCGACTTGTCGGTACGCGCGACAGGGTTCACCACGTCGTTTGCACCGATGACCAGTGCCACGTCGGCCAACGGGAACTCAGCGTTGATCTCTTCGAGGTCGAAGATCTTGTCGTACGGCACGCCAGCCTCGGCCAGCAGCACGTTCATGTGACCCGGCATGCGGCCTGCCACCGGATGGATGGCGAACGACACATCGACGCCTTCGGCTTCGAGCAGTTGCGCCATTTCCCACACCTTGTGCTGGGCACCGGCCACGGCCATGCCGTAGCCCGGCACGATGATGACCTTCTGCGCATAGCGCATCATGGCCGCCGCGTCGAGCGCGGACAGTTCCTTCATGCTGCCTTCGATCGCGCTGCCACCTTCTTGCGCCGCGCCAGAGATCGGCTGGAACAGAATGTTGGTGATCGGGCGGTTCATGGCCTTGGCCATCAGTTGCGTCAGCAACGTACCGGCAGCGCCCACCACGATACCTGCGATGATCAGCGCCGGAATGCCGAGCACGTAGCCTTCAAAGCCCACAGCCAGACCGGTAAAGGCGTTGAACAGCGAAATCACCACCGGCATGTCCGCGCCGCCAATCGGCAGCGTGACGATCACGCCGAGCACCAGCGACAGGACGAAGAAGGTAATGATGTGCGCCGCCGTCGGCTTGCCCAGCAGCACGATGGCCGCGCCCACGACTATCGTGGCAGCAGCCAAAGCGATGTTGACCACGTTCTGGGCCGGCAGTCGGAAAGCCTTGTTCATCAGACCCTGCAGCTTGGCGAAGGCCACGCACGAACCCGCGAACGACACGGCACCGATGAGCGAACCCAACACGGCCAGCGCCACGGCCACTTCGCTATGGAACGTGCCACGCGCGAACTCGACCGCCGCGATGGCAGCGGCTGCGCCGCCGCCCATACCGTTGTAGATCGCCACCATCTGCGGCATGTCGGTCATTTTGACGACGCGACCAGACCACCACGCCACACCGCCACCAATGACGATGGCCAGGATCATGAGCAGGAAGTTGTGCATGCCCGGCGTGGCGAAGGTCGCCAGCGTCGCCACCAGCATGCCCACGCCCGCCCAGATGATGCCGCGGCGAGCCGTAACCGGCGACGCCATGCTCTTCAGACCGATGATGAACAGAACGGCCGCAATGAAATACGCCACTTCAACCAGCAGATTCGGCGTCATTACGCGCCCTCCTTCTTATTCTTGTCGGACTTGAACATGGCCAGCATGCGTTCGGTGACCACGTACCCGCCAGCCGCGTTGGCCGCGCCCAGCAATACGGCGAAGAAGCCGATGGCCTGCTCGACCGGGGTCTCGGCGTGGCCCAACGCCACCATTGCGCCCACCACGACAACGCCGTGGACAAAGTTGGAGCCAGACATCAGCGGCGTATGCAGAATCACTGGCACGCGCGAAATCACCTCGTAGCCGGTGAATGCCGCCAGCATGAAAATATAAAGTGCAGTAAAGCCTTCCATGGGTTCTCCCGTAGCGAGAAGGAAGATGTTCAGTACGGGGCCTTCAGCAGCCGGCCCCGCTCGTTCGGTCGATCAGAGTCCAAGCACCTGCTTGACGCCGGCATGGCGAACTTCGCCCGCATGCGTCAGGCACGCGCCAGCCAGGACTTCGTCCTCCCAGTCCAGCGTCAGTACGCCTTCCTTGAGCATCGGGCTGATGAAGTTGAACAGGTTCTTGGAGAACATCTCCGAGGCATGCACCGGCATGCGGCTGGGCAAGTGCGTCGGCCCGATCAGCAACACGCGGCCGATCTGGGTTTCGGCGCCAGCCACGCAGCCTTCGACGTTGCCGCCGGTTTCAGCCGCCATGTCAACGATGAGCGAGCCGGCCTTCATGCCGGCCACCATGTCAGCGGTGACGATGCGCGGAGCACGCTTGCCCGGCACGGCCGCCGTGGTGATCAGCACGTCGCACTGGGCAATGGCCTTGGCCAGTTTTTCGGCTTGCTGACGCTTTTCGTCGTCGGTCAGCTCGCGGGCATAGCCGCCAGTACCAGCCGCCGACACGCCGGTGTCAACGAATTTGGCGCCGAGCGATTCGATCTGCTCGCGGGTTTCGGGGCGCACGTCATACGCCTCGACCATGGCCCCCAGGCGCTTGGCGGTAGCGATGGCCTGCAGGCCCGCCACACCGGCACCGATGATGAGCACACGCGCCGGGCGGATGGTGCCAGCGGCATAGGTCAGCATCGGAAAGAACTTCGGGCACTTGGCGGCAGCGATCAGCACGCATTCATAGCCTGCGCAGGCAGCCTGCGAGGAGAGAATGTCCATGCTCTGCGCACGCGAGATACGCGGCAGCAGTTCCATCGGGAACGCAGTGATCTGACCAGCCTGCAACTGCTGGATGCGCTCGGCGCTGGCATAAGGTTGCAGCAGGCCCAGCAGCACCGCACCCGGCTTGAGCTGGCCAATGATTTCGGCCGGCGGCGGGCTGACCGTCAGCAGGCAGTCAGACTGGGCCACGACTTCGGCGGCACCATCGACCCATTTGACATCGGCGTAATCGCCTTCACCCAGAAAGGCACCCGCGGTGGCACCGCGTTGCAGCACGATACTTGCGCCCAGTTGCTGGAACTTCTTCGCCACATCGGGCGTGAGCGGAATACGCCGCTCGGCGGTATCGCCATCCTGCAAGACTCCGATAGTCCAGGACATTGACTCTCCCTGTCGAGAAATGAGGCCTCGCCTCTATACCACGGACGCACCAACGATGCATCATAAAAGACCCGTGCCAATCGCCGGATCGTCCGCATGCCAAAACGTACAGATCGCAAACCCCGAAAAAAACGCCACTTGGCCTATACGCCGAAGGTGGGACGCCCACCTGGCAGCATCGATTATGTAGGCGAAATCAAGGTTAAAAATCCGACGATTACTTTATTCGACTATGACGCCGAAGCTCTGACGGAAGTCACTTTCAAGTCAATTAATGACTCACGTCAATACACCCGCCAGCACCGTGGTCTTTGGTTAAATGTTCACGGTCTGCACGAAGCGGAGGTCATGCGCGAAATCGGTGCTCGCTTTGGCCTGCACCCGCTTGTGCTCGAAGACATCGCCCACACACAGCAGCGCCCCAAGGTGGATGACTACGGAGAGTACCTTTTCGTCGTCATGCGCGCCTTCAACTATGACAATGCCACGCACGATGCATCGAGCGACCAGATCAGCCTGGTGCTGGGCAAGAACTTCGTTCTGAGCTTCCAGGAGCGCCCCACAGGCCTCTTCGATCCGGTCCGTGAACGACTGCGCCAGGATGGCTGCGCCCTGCGCCGCGCAGGTCCGGACGCCCTGCTGCATGCCCTCATCGATGCCGTCGTCGACCGGTATTTCATCGTAGTCGAGGCAATTGGCGACGACATCGAACTGCTCGAAGACGACATCATGAGCAGCACGGCAAACCGTCCGATCGCCGATATCAACCACTACAAACGCGAGGTGCTTGAAGTCCGCCGCGCCATCTGGCCAACGCGCGAAGTGGTCAACGTGCTGCTGCGGCAAGGCCCCCTGCTGCAGCCTGAGACTCAGTTGTACTTCCGCGACATCTACGACCACGCCGTTCATATCATCGATCAGCTCGACGCGTTGCGCGACCAGATCGGTGATCTGCTCGACATCCACCTTTCGACGGTCAGCAACCGCCTCAACGCTGAAGTCCGTGTGCTCACGGTCGTCACCACGTTGCTGGCACCCGCCTCGCTGGTGACCGGCTTCTTCGGCATGAATTTCCAGCACATGCCGTTTCTCGATGCGTACGGAGGATGGGAGATTTCGCTCATCATCATCCTGCTTGCCGGCTGCTCGTTGGTCGGGCTGCTCTACTGGCTGCGGTGGTGGGCAATCAAGCGCAACTGACGCAATACGCAGCGGCAACGGGCAAAACGCTCACGCCGCTGCGTTAACCAGTTCGGGCTTGAGAATATCGATCACCGTCTGCGGCGAGAGTCCTACCAGATAGCCACGCTTGCCGCCGTTGATGTAGATCCTGTCGAGCGCGGCGATGCTGCGCTCCATATAAACCGGCATCTCTTTGCGCGTTCCGAACGGGCTGGTGCCGCCGACCATGTAGCCGGAATGGCGGTTGGCCACGTCCGGGCTGCACGGCACGATAGTCTTTGCGCCGATATGCCGCGCAAGGTTCTTGGTCGAGACCTCTCGGTCACCGTGCATCAGAACAATCAGCGGATGCTTATGCTCATCTTCCATGATGAGCGTCTTGACGACAGCATGTTCGGGCACACCCAGCTCGCGGCTGCTCACCGACGTGCCGCCGTGCTCTTCGTATTCGTAGAGGTGGTGCGTGAAATCGGCCTTGTGCGCCCGCAGCACGCGAACGGCAGCCGTCACGGGTGTCTTGTCGTGATGACTCATAGTGTTGTTCTACTGAATGTGGAGCCCGACTAAACTGAAAACATGAGACTCAGCGCAACCGCCCTCGCCTGCCTGCTGCTTGCATCGGCCAACGCCATGGCCGATGTGTATCGCTGGACAGACCGCGACGGCAAGGTGCACTACGGCGACACGCCACCTGCAGGCGTATCGGCGCGGCGCGTCGATGCCAATGTCAACGTCGTCCCGGCAGGGCCGCGTGCGCCAGCACAACCTGCCACGCCGCCGGCTCCTGCGCCATCTGTTGCACCCAGCGTACCGCCACAGCCAGCGGCTGCCGTCGATCCGCAGGACCAATTACGCGCCCGCATGCTCGCGCAATGCCAGCAGAACCGTGGTGTCGATTGCGAAAACGAAGTCAACGCGATGCTCACTCCGCCGTGGAATGGCTATGCCGAAACGCCATGGTGGCCGGTCTGGACTGCCGCGCCGCAGCATCCCCGCCCGCCTTACCCGCCTCGGCCTGAACCACCACGCCCGCCCAAACCTAAACCCGATCCAGTGCCTAAACCCATGCCTCAGCCGACGCAAACGCCCAAGCGCGGGTGGTCGTTCGAGCGCTGGGAGTGACATCCGCAAAACGGGCACGCCAACGCATGCCCGTTCTACGGCGGCCGAGCACTTTAGAGCACGTCCAGCAGTTCAACCTCGAAGACCAGCGTGGCATTGGGCGGAATCACGCCGCCCGCGCCGCGCGCGCCATAGCCCATGTGGGAGGGAATCGTCAGCTTGCGCGTGCCACCGACCTTCATGCCCGCCACGCCTTTATCCCAGCCAGAAATGACCTGACGACGGCCCAGATCGAAGCTGAACGGTTCACCACGGTCCTTGCTCGAATCGAACTTGGTGCCGTCAAGCAGCCATCCGGTGTAATGGACCACGACCGTACGGCCCGGCTTGGCCTCGGCGCCCGTACCGAAAACGCTGTCCTCGATCGTCAGATCGGAGAGCACGTCGAGCAGCTCAATTTCAAACACCAGCGTGGCATTGGGCGGAATCACGCCGCCCGCGCCACGCGTGCCATACCCCAGTTCGGACGGAATCGTCAGCTTGCGCGTGCCGCCCACCTTCATGCCCTGCACGCCCTCATCCCAGCCGGGAATGACCTGGCGACCGCCCAGCTCGAAACTGAACGGCTGATTACGATCCTTGCTGGAATCGAACTTGGCGCCATCGGTGAGCCAGCCGGTGTAATGGACGGCAACGTTGCTGCCAGCCTTGGCTTCGGTGCCCGAGCCCTGGACGATGTCCTCGATGACAAGTCCGGTGGAAGTGGTAACGGGTTCGGCCATGAGGCGCTCCTTCTGTAACAGTCAAAGGGAAGAATGATAATGTCGGACGTTGCGACTGGGCCGGCTTTGAACGGAAAAGTCGTCAAGGGTCGCCTTGGGAATGCGCTGCCGGCACACGCGAATGCGCATTCCCAAGACCATCCACGGCGCCACAGTGCTGGCGCCAGACTCGTGCAACACATATCCGGCACGAGTCCTTCGACCAAGTGAATCGAACATGACCGAGGCTTTTCTCCCGTCATTCCTGGCGGGACATCAAGCGTCCGACGACGCGCTGCTCTTTACGTACGTAGGCGACGAACTCATCCTCCGCGCCAACCAAGCCCTGCCGGGCCTGACCGATCTGGCATCGCTGGGCGCTCCGGCCAGCGACAACATCATCGGCACGCTTGCCGGCTGCGACTGCCGGGCACTGGCTTGGCCAAAGGGAACGCCCCTGCCCGAAGGGCTGATCGTCCAGGGCATGCGCGATGCGCTTGCCACGCAGCCCGTGCAGATCGCCGCCATCGTCGTGCGAGCCAAGCAGATGGTGACATGGGACCTGCGCTCGCGTCATTGTGGCGCCTGTGGCACGGCCACCTTTGTCGTTGCTGGCGAACCTGCCAAGGAATGCCCCAACTGCGGCCTGCGGGAGTATCCCCGCATCGCCCCTGCCGCCATGATCCTTATCCGGCGTGGCGATCAGTTGTTGCTGGCCCGCTCACCGCACTTCAAGCCTGGCGTCTATAGCGCGCTCGCAGGGTTCGTCGAAGCAGGCGAGAGCGTAGAGACCTGCATCCATCGGGAAGTCCTCGAAGAAGTTGGCCTCACGATCAACAACCTGCGGTATTTCTCCAGCCAGTCGTGGCCCTTTCCGCACTCGCTCATGCTGGCCTTTCATGCCGACTACGTGAGCGGCAACATCGTGCCGCAAGCCAACGAAATCGAAGACGCCGGCTGGTACGACGTGGACGCGCTGCCCGGACTCCCCGCACCAATCAGCATTGCCAGTCGCCTGATTGCCGACGCAGTTGACGAAATCCGTGCTCGGCGCGCGGCCGGCTGACGCCGCCGCAATCGGTTGGTCAATCGATTTACCAGCTTTATCCGATACCGGTCCCGGCTGCGACAACCCAAGCATGCGCCATACGCGCCCTATCGAATAGCGCGCGACGCCGACCGTTCAGCGTTTATGGAAAACGCTTAACTGCATAACTCGATACCCTTCGCCGACTTGCGACGCCTCATTCATTGAGCGGCGCTGAATCACAAGGGAACGAAAAAATGCTGAGGCGATTGTTGCTGGGATGTCTGGTGGGTCTGGCTTTGCCCGTGCTGGCGCACGCCGATCCGCTCAAGGGATGGGTCCAGGGGAGTGACGAGTTCCCCTCGCACCAGGGTCTCAAGATGTTCATGGACGAAGTCAAGGCCAAGACCGGCGGCAAGTTCGACGGCCAGATCCAGACCAAGGACACCCTTGGCGACATCTACAAGGCACTGCCGCTGGTCGAAAAAGGCCAACTCGACGTGGCCGTCATCAGCAACACGCCCATGTACAAAGCCGTCCCGGAAATGGAAGTGTTGTCGCTGCCATTCATGTTCTCGGACACACGCGGAATGATGAAGTCGCTGGACGGCGAACTGGGCAAAGGTCTGGAAAAGAAGCTCGCTGCCAAGGGGTTCATTGTGCTGGGCTGGTATGACGGCGGCTCGCGCTCGTTCTACCTGAAGACAAAGCCGACGGGCTACGCCACCGACATCGAAGGCAAGACCCTTCGCGTGGCTGACCGCGAAGCGTTGCGCACCATGGTGACGTCGCTCGGCGGATCGGCGGTGATGATGCCGCTAAACCAGATGCCCAAGGCCTTCACCAGCAACGAACTCGACGGCGCGGAAACAGACATCTTCACCTACGCCAAGGAAGAACACTACAAGTACGCGCCCAATTTCCTCGTCAGCAATCACAGCATGCAACCCGAGGCGCTGATCGTTTCTACCCAGTTGTGGGCAAAACTGTCGGATGCGGAAAAGAATGTCTTCCGCGAGGCCGGCCACAACTCTGCCATTGCCATGCGCGAACTGTGGGCCAAGCAAAGCGCGGCTTTGCGCACCAAGCTCGAAAAACAAGGCGTCAAGTTTCTTGATCTCAAGAACCAGACGTCCTTCATCTCGCGCATGCGTCAGGTCTACCAGCCGATTCTCAACAAGCCCGATGCCAGCGATCTCATGCTGCGCATCATGACGGCTCGCGGCTGAACCATACGACCGTCACAGTGAACCGGCATTTTCGCAGTGCAGCCTGGGCGATCTGGTAACGCGCCCTCAGCGACATCCGGTTTTTGTCGCAAACTGACGTAGATCGACCGGCTCCGTTCTTTCGCAGTGCACTGTCCGCCGCCTTATATGGCGAAGACATGGGGAGTGTGCGATGGGGCGGGCCGGGTTGATCGTGGCGATGTTGGTGTTGGCCGGCTGTGAATACGCGAGCAACACAAGAGCGCCGGCACGTGCCACAAGCCCGGCGCCATCGGAAGTAGCCGATAGCGGCGATACGCCATGGGGAATGGTAATGGTCTCCGGCCCGGGACCGGCCAGATTCGCTCCGTGCGAAGCGACTATTTCTCCCGCCTCTGCACACGTCCTGTCCATGAGCTGGGACGCCTGCACCGCGGCGTCACATCAGCAAATCAAAGCTGTCAGCTCACAAACCGAAGACGGTGAAGCAAGGATCAGCGTCCGCCACTACAGCATGGTGGACGGCCGCTTGGTCATCTACAGCTATGAATGCAACGCCAGCAAATCCTGCAACGGTGGGAACGGCATGAGCTGGAATCGCCAAACCCGCAGCCTCACCCTGCGCGAATCCCGTCTCGAACTATTCAATTCAGGTGGAGTCCAGCGAATTCCGCTGGCTGAACACCTCACCGGCACCCTCTCTTACTGATCGGGGCGGACGACAGGCAACCCACCGCCGGGCTCGTTACAGCCCAGCCGGTAGTCAAAGACCCAGACGCTTTTCTTCATAAGACGCCAGCAGCCCCCAGCTACGACCGCGCCGATGGACGACATCGAGGATCGCGCTCGGGCGGATGACGGTACGCGCGTTGGCGCCCGTGCCCGCATTGCGGCGGTCATGCGGTTGCGCCAGCACCGGCGCTTGGGGAATGAAGTTGGCCGGACGTTGCAACAGGCTGAGCAGGCGGATCGTTTTCATGATGATTCTCTCGAAAGCTGAAAAAGGGGCACGCGCGGTTCAGCGCGGGAAACCGTCGCGAATCAGACCGACGGCGATGCCTTCGATCGTCAGTTGGCTGCGTTCCGGGTCAACAACAATGGGGGAATAGTCACGGTTCTCGGCGATCAGCTCGACCACGCCGTCGCGCCGCCGCTTGAGCCGCTTGACGGTCACGTCGTCATCGACACGTGCCACCACGATCTGCCCGTCTCGGGCTTCGTGGGTGCGATGCACCGCCAGCAGATCGCCGTCGAAGATGCCGGCATCGATCATCGACGCGCCGCGCACTTGCAGAAGAAAGTCAGCACGCGGCGTGAACAACGCCGGGTTGACCTGATGCCGCGACTGAATGTGCTCTTGCGCCAGGATCGGCGCACCCGCAGCAACGCGACCAATCAATGGAATACCAAGCGACTCGACCAGACGAAGGCCGCGGGCCGAACCCGCTTCGAGCAGTAACGCGCCTTTCTGTACGAGCGCCTTGATGTGGCTCTCGGCTGCGTTGGGCGAGGCAAACTTGAAAGCGTGCGCGATTTCGGCACGCGTGGGCGGCATGCCATTGGCCTCGATGGCTTCACGAATGAAGTCGAGGATTTCTTGTTGCCGGCGCGTCAAACTGGATTCGGATGCCATTGCCACCTCCCTGAGTACTGTATTTATATACAGCACCCGGGAAATGCGCAAGATTTTTCTGTGCCAGCGCGCCCACCAGGGCGCAGAACGATCAGAACGCCAGTTCGTCGCCCTCTTCCGCCATGGGTGGTGGTTCCGGGATCTCGTCCATCATCCGGTGCGAACGCGCCAGTTCAGCGCGGCACGCCACGATCTGGTCGGCCAGACCTGGCAACGGTGGGATGTTCTCGCCCGAACGCAGGCTGCGTTGGGACTGATAGAAACTCATTTGCGCGATCGCGCGACGGCGGCGTTCGAACATAAATCGGGCCCTCTGTATCGTTGAGTGCGCGAATCATTTGTTGTGAACCACTGCGCGTCGCGCTCGCATGTGCCTACTTCAGTCCACATTGCACCGCAGCGCAAGCTGGCAGAAAGGGCTGCCCGTGACGGAAATCACCGGATGCGAAGCGGTGGGGGATTGCAGACAGGATCGTCGGAGGCACGCCCCAAGATCGGGGCTCGTCGCCGCCGTCTGGGTGGAGCGTTGGAGTCAGGACATTACGCGGAGACCCTGCGGATGGCCGTTGAAGAACGCACTCGCCACCCCTTTGGGGCCGTGCCCGCAACGCTTCACTGTGCTGCAGTTGCCTAGCGAAGAGCCTGCGGATCGACCAGCACGATTTCCGCCCGAGCAGTCCGGTGCGGCAGCCAGATACGCGAGTCGATCGACTCCTCGTAACGCAGGAGCTGATAGCCGCCAAAACCACGCTCGCGGGCCAGCGCTTCAGCTCGACGGGCGAGCACTTGCTTGGCCTCGCCTGCGCCACCGATATTGATCGGCTTCATCGTCAGCTCATACGACGCGCGGTTGTCGCCCTGGCGTGTTTCCTGAATCGACCAATTCGGCGCCAGGGGATCGACCACTGTGTAGACGAGGTAACTGATGCCGGCGATCACGACAAGGTCGTCCAGATGCAGCACGTAGCTCGGCGTGAGCTGGATACCGGCATCCGGAATGATCGAAGCGTTGCGCGGATAGGTGCCGCTGATCGAACTGCACGCGGACAAAGCCACGCACAGGGTTGCGAGAACGAAACCGGCAAGGTGTCTCATCGCGCGCACGCCTCTACTTCAAGAAGTTGAACAGCGACAGGCCAGAGATCTTGATGAACGACTGCTGCGCGGCTTGCAGGCTGACGTTCTGCATGCTGAAGTCCGAGATCGTTGACGCATAGTCCAGGCCGGTCAGCTTGTTGATCCGGTCGGTGTATTGCTGTTGTGCGTCCGTACCAAGGCTTTGCAGCGCATCCAGTTCGGTCTGCCTTGAGCCAACCTGCGAGCGCAACTTGAGCACATTGTCGAGCGCGTTGTCGAGCTTGCTGCCAGCGTCGGCCAACCCTTGCTGAAGCGCAGCGCCCGAAGCGTTGTCCAGCACACTGATGAGTTGCTGCAACGTACTGAACATGTCCGTCTGACCACCCGGATCGACCGTGAAGGTGTCGCCCGTCGCGGGCGTGCCGGATACCGCAACCTGCACCTGCCCCGCCGCCGGCGCGGGAGGCAGATCGATCGTGCCGCCGCTGGTGTACGTGCCTGTCGCCATCGGCGCGCCGGTCATGCCAGGGTCGGCCGCGCGATCGAAGATTTCGTAGGTGCTGCCGCTGGTAAAGCGGATGCCATATTGGCCGCCGGTGTACGAACCGGTCACTGTGCCGCCGCTGATCACTGCAGCACCCGAATTGCCCGCGGCGCCGGAGGCGTTGAAAGAGCCGTTGAGGTTATCCACGCTCATGAATACCTGCATGCCGTTGTCGGACACCGGCATCAAGCGCGTATCCGATACCTGCAACGTGCGCTGCCCCCGGTCACCCTGATAGTTCACACCACCCGACAGGTTGCCGGAGAACGGGACCGTGTCGCCCTTGAAGCCGGCGAACATGTATTGGCCGTTGGAGTCCGTGCTGTTGGCCAGGCTCAGCAGAGAATCGAACTGGCTCTTGAGGTCAGTGGCAATGCTCTTGAGGTCGTCGGCGTTCAACGCACCATTGCCCGCCTGGATCGTGCGTTCCTTGGCGTACGTAATGATGTCGCCAATGGCGGCGAGCTTGCTCTCCAGCGACTTCAGCGCGTCGTCCGCGGTGCCCTGATTGGACATCTGCTGCTGCACCACGGCACTTGCCTGCTTGACGGTCAGCGCCTGCGCTGCAGCCACCGGGTCGTCGCTCGGTTTGGTCACGCGCGAGTTCAACGACAGTTGCTGCTGCAGCGTCATCAGGTTCGACTGCTGACGGTTCATCGTCGAGACGTTGGTGTCGAAGATCAGAGAGGTGGAAATGCGCATGGCGTGCTCCTGCGTGATCAGCGCGCAATGTTGAGGACGGCTTCGAACAGCGTCTGAGCGGTGCTCATGACGCGCGCGGCGGCCTGATAAGCCTGTTGGTAACGCAGCAGGTTGGCGGCCTCTTCGTCGAGGTTGACGCCCGATACCGACTGCTGCGCTGCCTGAGCCTGCTCCAGCAACGTCTGCTGTGTACTGGTGTTGATTTCGGCAGCATGCGTCTGCGTGCCGATCTTGCTGACGATCTGGCTGTAGGCCGTCGCGTAGGTCGCTGAACCGCCGAGCATGTTCTTGGTCGTCTGCAGGTTGCCCAGCGCCACCGCATTGCGCCCGTCCGACACCCCGCCGTCGTTGCTCGTGATCGTAAAGGTGTCGCCATTCTTGGGCGCGCCGCTGATCGAGAACGAAATGTTTGGCGAGGCCAGCGTGAAACTCTTGCCGGACGCATCGGCCACCGGGTTGTATGCCAGCGTGCCCGAGGCAGCCCCGCCGAGCACGAAAGTGTTGGTGGCCGAGTCGAAGGTGACTGTAATGTCACCGATGTGGGGCGATGTGGCCGAAATGCCTGTGCCGCTGACAACCGAGCCCTGAGAGATCGATGCCGTGCCAGAGTTGCTCGAAGCAGCCGATGTCGTGATGGGCGCTCCCGCCGCGATCAGCCGTGTGTCGGTGATCGCCACGTTCACGCTCGATGCGGCATAGCGTGTGGGCTGGATCAAAAAGCGATCGCCCGCCGCAATGGAGCCCGAAGTCAGCGAAATCGAAATGCCGTTGACATCAGTGGGCAGCGTCGCACCTGAGTACACCGATTTGCCATCGGACGAACGCTGCAGGTTGTAGTTGGTGCCGTCAAAGCTCAGCACGTAGTCGTCGGTCGTAAGGTTGCCGACGTTGCTGTACGACACGTCGAGCTGCGCGCTGGAAATCGTGCCGGTCACAAAGGCCGGCAAATTTTGCACGGCACCCTTGATGGGGGTGAAAAAATCGCCGCCCATGGCGCCGTTCAGATCGATACCGAGCTGATGCTGGGCGTTGAAGGTCTCTGTCACGCCCACCGCCACGCGGCCCAACGCATTCTGTGCGGCATCCAGCGCATCCGAACGGAAAGCCAGTAGTCCGGCCAGCGAACCACCGGTAATCATGCTGTCGGAGAGCTTGGCCGAATTTCCGCCCAGCAACTGAATACCCAGTTGCAGCTTCTTCGGATCGCTATCCGACGGCGTGGCAGTCAGCGTATACGTGCTATTGCCTACCACCAGCGGCTGGCCCGTGCCGATGAAGACACTCACCGAGCCGTCGCTTTCGGTGGTCGTGGTCACCTGCACGTTGCGGTTCAGTTCCTGGATCAGCGCATTGCGCGTATCCAGCAGGTCGTTGGCCGGCACGCCTGGGCCGGAAGCCTGGGCCACGACGATCTGGTGATTGAGGTCGGCGAGTTGCTTGGCGAGCGTATTGATCGAATCCACCGTCGTGGAAATCTGCGATTCCACGCCGCTGCGGATTTCGTCCATACGCTGATTGAGTGACGAAAAGCGCCCCGCCAGCGCCTCGGCGAACGACAGCATCGATTGGCGCGCCGACACGTCCGAAGGATTGGCCGCCACGCTTTGCACGCTATTGAAATAGCTCGTCAGCGCCGACGAGAGCCCCACCGTCTCATCGCCCAGCAGGTTGTCGATCTGCGCGATCTCGTTGTAATAGGTCTCTGATTTGGAATGCGCGGCATCCGCCGCCATGGTCTGGTTTTCGAGGAACTGGCTATAAATGCGCTTGACCGTCTGGACCTGCGTGCCTTGCCCGAAGAAGCCCGCGCCGGTGTACAGCGGTTGCTGCGTACCCTGAATCACCTGTTCACGGCTGTAGCCCGTCACGTTGGCGTTGGTGATGTTGTGCGAAGTCGTCGTCAGTTGGGCCTGTGCGGCGTTCAACCCCGTCAGACCGATACTCAGCAAACTGGCCATTACAGGCGCTCCGAAAGTTCTCACGGAACCCTTAAGCAATTGCCTTGCCAGCTCAAGCACATGCCATAGGAATTTAAAACACATTTACTATCAATATGTTATAAATAATCAGCAACCAACCCCGCAACGTTCGCCTCCTCGCAGTCAGCAACCGGCAAAAGCTGCCGCCATGCGGACTGATCGGCAAAAAAGACGGGCAAAGCCCGTCCTTGGTATTGCGTGTTCGTCCAGCAGCGTTACATCGCTCTTGATTCCTGCACGGGCGCACGCGGCAAAGGCGCGCGACCGGACTGAGCGCCCCGAGCGTACGTCGCATGCCGAATCGCACCGATTGCCACGCGGGCACCGCTGAAGCCGGTGCGCCGCAATGCCACGGTAGGACGCTGACGGCGCTGGACAAGAATCGCGGCGCCCTGCTTCATTGCAACGCTCGCTAGACTGCTGCCCGACGGCAGCGAAATGTCCTTCCCCATGGATGACGGAACGCCCAGCAGGCCATGCATCGTTGTTTTGAGCGAGTCAGCCGACGTACAGCGAGGCACGGCAGTCACGCCCTCCGGTTCATCGGCCTGTACCGAATGGCAGCAAATCTGCGGAACCAGTACGAGTACACGACCATTGAGCAGACATTCGAGCACGGCCGCGCCGATGCCACGCATGCCCATGCGACTGCCTTCCATGTCGATCAAGACCAGATCGGGCTGGCGATTTCGTGCAACCTGAAGCGCATGGGCAGGCTGGATCAATCCAATGACGTCCAGTCCCAACTCTTCTGCCATTGCAGAGAGCCGACGGCCCATTTGCCGATGTCCGCCGACGATCAATACCGTTTTTTTGCGCATGTGAGGGTCCATTCATTACAACCTATCGTCACCTGCGCGTCATATGTTCAACCGCCAGTGGAAACGACTCGGAGAGGGAGAGTCGCAGGGCTGGGTTGCCCTGCGATCAGGGAACTGAAATGGTAGCGATCGAAATCTGCCATTTCTTGGTGGCCGTCAAATCGGCCTTGCCAGACAAGACATCGTCATAGCCCAGCACGTAAATCACCTGAGCTTTGCACCATTCCCTTGTCGGAAAAGGCCGGCAGCATTGCACCACCGGCCCTTGTCACTCAACGCTTGAGTGCCGTATCCAGCCAAGTGAAGGCTGCGTCCTGCTCTTCCTGCACGAACACGTGGCCAAGTGCCGACCACGTCTGTGTCTTGAGCTTGTCGCCAGCGCCCCACGCGGTCCACACCTGCTGCATTTTGGCGTAGGCAGTGTTGACCGAGGCAGTCGGGAACAGCGTGTCGGTGCCGCCATTAAAGAACAGCATCGGCTTCGGGGCCGCCAGGCTCGCGACGTCCGGGAAGTCGAGGTAGCGCAGCAAGCCGGGGTGCATCATGTTGAACGCCGATTGCCCCTTGAGCTGGTTGTTGCCGGGCACCATCAGGCCGTCGGTGGTCGCCATCCAGCACACCGCCACGCCGGCAGCGATCTTGTCGGACAGTGCAGCCAGTTGCCATGCGCGGAACGCACCCATCGAGAAGCCCACTGCCGCGATGCGATTGACATCCACCTGCGGCAGACTGGCGAGGAAATCGGCTGTACGCACGTCTTCACGCGCCATCAGCCCACCGAGCGAATCGCCCATGTTGTACAGGTTGGCCGCGAGTGCCTGCTGTTGCTCCCCCTGCGTCTGAGTCCCGACGGCGGTATATCCGCCGCGATCGCCCCACCCCAATGCGTCGATCGCCAACACGACGTAGCCGCGCTTGACGAGTTCGTCGCCCACGAAGCGATCGCTGAAGTACTTGTTGCTCCAGGCCGTGGCTGAACTCAGGCGAGTGGCGTCCCCCCAAGGCTTGATGAGCTTTTCCTTGCCAATGTCGAACTTGCCGCCGTGGTCGTGCAGCAACACCGCGGCGGGGAACGGGCCACTACCCTTCGGCACAAGCATCAGGCCCATGACGCGGCTGTCGGCGGTCAGGTTGAAGACCACCTTGCGCGCCCAATAGGTACCGTTGTCCTGTTCGTCGATCACCACCGGGTTGAAGGCGGTCTTGTCGTTGTCGTCGAGGATCAGCTCCTTGACCTTGGCTTTGCCGGCCGCACGCCACGCAGCCATGTCGGTGGTGCCGGACTTCCAGGCCATCGGGAAGGTCAGGCGATCCTTGAGCTTCTGGTAGAACACCGGCAAGTTGTTCGGTGTCGCCGACGTCGCGGCGATGATGCCGCTGGTCTGGTAGCTGGCGTCGGAAAGAGCGCTGCTGGAACTGGACATGGATAGGCTGGATGCAGAACTCGAAGAGCTGGCCGCCACGCTGCTCACAGAGCTGCTGCTGGAACTGGCCGCTTGCGATTGTGCCGGTTTGTCGTCGTCACCGCACGCGGCGAGCGAGACCATCAGTGCGGCTGTCAGCACGCACAGTTTGAACGGGTGATTCATTGCTACTGTCTCCTGTCATTTTTATTTGGCGAGATGTCCTGCGGGACTGCCCACAACGTCGGGTTCCAGACGTGTCGCCCCGCGCGTGAAATTGGATCAAATGCGATGGAGAAAATCCTGATCGGTATTGCGCTTTTTTAGGATTGAGCTGACTCCGGAACCACGCACACGGCCGATGTCTGATCGGACAATCGGCGTGTTCCTGCGGCGGGCGATTTCGTGCCGTCCCAATACCGCGATCGTTGCTCTCGAAGCATCAAACACGATCTATTCGTCAGAATCGACATGCCATGGGCATCTGCCGCCTGCTACTTGGCGAACGGAACAGGCTCCGAGCTAAGTTTTTCGACGCGCAAACCAACTTTGATAGCGCCGAGTCCGCGCCAGTGCCGTGCTTTCCCAACATCACCAGCAAGACATTGTTTTCACGAACATCTGTCTGCATCGACGATGCCTGGCAACCGACTCATCCGGCATACACAAAAATACACATGCATGAACAAGTTATTCATCGGCCGCTCAACGGTTAAAAAGCGTTCCGTCGTATATCCAAGTAATTTCATTTGTAACATCATCGCGGCAGACCTAGCTCACGAGAATCTGCTAGTAAGAATTTGGAATTCTCACCACGAACACTCTGAATGTCTGCGCGAAACCACACCGAGAAACTCGGAGTTTCCGCAGCGATTGACTCGAAGTTCGGCCACTGTGGTCGGGACATTCCGTCCATATGCTTCTTCTCATTCAGCACTCGCAGTTAAGAACTCTCACTTGCGGCACGACGAGAGTCAGACGACATCCAGGCCAAGTCGAGAATTTCGTAGTGGAACAAGGCATGAATACGCACCCGCATCCGATGACACCGCCCGTAGCGCGCACGCGCCAGTTGCCGGCCTACTGGCCGCCGCGAAAAGCGCAACCGTTCTTGCCGGCCTGCGCCCGTTGCGCCCGCTTCGACGCGCGCAACAGTCGGACGTTGTGGGTTCTGTGGGTGACGCTCGGGTGGGCAGGCGCACACCGCCTGTACATGGACAAGATCGCCAGCGGGCTGGCTGTGCTCATCGGCGCCATGTTGCTTGCGTTGGGCGAGGCATGGCGCGCCGTGCTCGTGGTCGCCGCCACACCGGAGATCAGCGTCACCGACCAGCCATGGGCAGTAAGCGCGGCGCATGTGTTGCTCGCCCTGCTCAATGCCGGCGTGCTGCTACTGGTGACGCTCTGGCTCTTCGACGTGGTCAATGTCCGCCACTGGGCGCGCCGACTGGAACGGAACGCGTTAACTGAAGCGCAGGTGCCCAGGCACCCGCTGTGCCACGTCGAATGCCGGTCTGATTGTGCCGTGCGCCGTGCCCGCGCCGCCATCCCCGGTCAGCGCGAATAAACGAGGCACGTTGACGATCGTCGCCGCACCCGGATGGACAACCTCACCGTGGTCCGCATTTAGCGAAAGGAAGCCAGCATGGAACCGCATATTGCTCATCAACAAAAGACTGTGGTCATCATCGACGACCACCCGAGCATGCAACGCGCGCTCAAGAGCGTGCTGGAAGAAGACACCACCCTCAACCTCAAGGTGATCGGGATGGCCGCGGACGGCATGTCGGGCCTGAACATGGTGCGCGACCTGCACCCGGATCTCATCGTGCTCGACCTGAACCTGCCGCATCTGGACGGACTGAGCGTGGTATGGCGCATCCGCCAGTTGGAACTGAATACGGCCATCGTCGTGTTCTCCGGTCTGGACGCACGTGTGTATGCGCGCAAAGTGATGGAGGCAGGCTGCAATGGCTTCATCAGCAAGACAATGGAACCACAGGACATCATCGCTACCGTGCGTACAGTGCTGGCGGGCTTTACGTGCTTTCCGCAGATCAGCACGCCAGCGCGCACCAGCGGCAGCGATGATCGCAGCATCGACACCCTCACCCGCCGCGAGCTCGCCGTCATGCTCGGTCTTGCCCGCGGCAGCAACAACCGCCAACTGGCTGACGAACTCCACATCAGCGAGAAGACGATCAGCACTTACAAGGGCCACATCCTGCAAAAGCTGGGGTTGGGCAACATCGTGGACATCGTCAACTACGCCAAGATGCACGGGCTGGTCGACTGAAAGCCACAGGAAAGCCCGATGCCCACGCCAGCCAAAGCCCTTCGTCATTGCGCAGCCATTGTGATGCTTGCGCTCTGCCTTGGCATGACGCCGGCAGAGGCGGCCACCGACGTCGCCCTCATGACGCAGATGGCTGCGTCGAACCCCAGCGGGACGGGTATCGCACTGAGCACGCTGCTCGCGGTTGGCATTGCCAGCCTGTCGCTGGGGTGGGCGTTGCTGCTGTGGCACGAAGTGCGCCGACGCAGAACGATGGAAACCGATCTGCTGCGTCAGTTGGGATTTCAGCAAGCGCTGATGGACAACATGCCGGTGCCGCTCTTCATGCGCGACGCGAACGGCGTGATGCTCTCCTGCAATCAGGCCTACCTGGATTGGCACGAGACAACCGCCCAAGAGGTCATCGGCACCGACGCGCAGTGGCTGTCGCGATTCATTTCCCCTGCGATCGTGGAAGAAACGCTCTACCACCCTGTCATTCGCGAAAAGCGCAGCACGGTGAGCGAAGTCACCACGGTCATCAACGGTGAACCGCGCCCGGCGTACCTGTGGGCCGCGCCTTTTGCTGGTGCAAACGGTGAAGTCCACGGCTTGGTCGGCGGGCTGCTCGATATCGGCGAACGCATCCAGCTCGAAAACGATCTGCGCCATGCACGCGATGCGGCCGAAGCCACGCGCATCGAAGCAGTACGGGCCAATCAGGCGAAGTCGCGCTTTCTCTCCAACGTCAGCCACGACATGCGTACGCCGCTGAACGTCATCATCGGCATGCTCGACCTGCAATTGAGCGGAGCGAACCCCAGTGCCGAAGAACGACAGAACGCATTGGAAACCGCGCAAGAATCCGCACGCCAGCTGCTTGGCCTGATCGACGACATGCTCGACCTGGCCAAGATCGAAGCAACCGGCCTGAAACTCTCCCCCACGCCGGTGCACCTTGCCGAACTGCTCGGCCGCGTGGAACGCATGTTCGGCGCCACCGCACGTCACAAGGGGCTGACTCTGCAGACCGACTTCCAGGGTGTCGACGTGTGGATCAGCCTCGACGGGCTGCGGTTGTGGCAGGTGCTGGGCAACCTTCTATCGAACGCCATCAAGTTCACCGCACGCGGCTACGTGAAGCTCTCGGTCGAAGTCCGCCCACGCGGCGATGATTTCTTCGCCACCTTCTGCGTGGCCGACAGCGGCGTCGGCGTCGCCCCTGCAGAGCAGGCAAACATCTTCGAACCGTTCTCCCAGGCCAGTCATTCAGCACGCGGTCAATTCGGCGGCACCGGGCTCGGACTGGCAATCTGCAGACAACTCGCGACACTCATGGGCGGTGACATCCGCCTGGACAGCGACCCCGGCATCGGCACGCAAGTATGGGTCGGCCTGCCGCTCACCCGCAGCGCCCCCGCCCAAGACGCCCTAGCACACGCACCAGGCGGCACGCCGCAAGACGGACTGCATGTGCTGGTGGTCGACGATCACCCCTCCAACCGCAAAATACTGCGTTCCCAGTTTGAGCAACTCGGATGCTTTGTCGTTGAAGCCGACGATGGTCTGGCAGGGCTGGAACGGTGGAATCAGCAGCACTTCGACATACTCGTCACCGACTGGACGATGCCGCATATGGGTGGTGCTGATCTCATGGCCGCAGTGCGTCAGGCGGAAGCCAGCCACGACAGACATACGACCCTGCTGTCCCTGACGGCTCACGTCGAACCCGAGATCGCCATGCAGGCGATGCGCTGCGGCGCCGACCGCAGCCTCGTCAAACCCGTCACGCTCGATCAATGGCGCGACGTACTTGCCGAACTGCACCCGGCACACCCCGTCCCCGCCATTGCGCCGCACGAAGGCGAGCCCCGCTTCGATGCCGGACTCGTTGCCTCGATACTCCATCACCACACCGAAGACCTGGCCGCCGCGCAAGGCGACTTCGCCCGGCGGGACTACGCCCAGCTCGCCGAGCGCGCTCATCGCATGAAAGGCCCGCTCCAGTTTGCTCACTGCCGCGATGCGGTCGAACTGTGCGAAGAACTCGAAGCCTTCTGCCGCGAGCAGGCCGACGCTGACGTCATCGGTGACGGCCTGCAACGGCTGATCGATGCAACGGACGACATCCACCGCTTACTGGGACGCGATATCGAGGTCGCGCCACGCGCCCTGATGGCGGCACTTCCCGCCTGACGCTCACACCATGGCGCGCACCACGTGGCCGCGCCTAGCCTCTAAATGCCTTGTTCAATTTCTCCTTGACGGCATTCGATGCGCGCACTACTTTACCAATACGTTAATTAACCTATAGGTTTCGTCATGCCCGCCGACCACCTCAGCGCGACGTTCTCGGCGCTGGCCGATCCGACCCGCAGAGCCATCCTGGCCCGCCTGTCGTTAGGAGAAACCTCGGTAAAGGAGCTGGCAGAACCTTTCGACATGAGCCTGCCCGCCGTGACCAAGCACCTCAAGGTGCTACAGCGGGCGGGGCTGATCACGCAGGGGCGCCAGGCGCAGTGGCGGCCCTGCCGGCTCGAGGCCAAGCCCTTGCAGGACGTGGCCGACTGGCTTGAGCAGTACCGTCGATTCTGGGAGGCACGCCTCGATCGCCTCGAAGAATATCTGCGCGAGCTGCAAGCCATGGAGAAGAACGATGAGCGAACTGACGACAAGCGCTGAGCCTGGCTCGATTGCCGCAACATCTGGCGGACCCGACGAAGCCAGCGTAATCCGCATACTCGGCGCCCCGCGCGAGCGCGTCTTCGCGATGTGGACCGAGCCTGCCCATGTCGCGCACTGGTGGCGGCCGGAGGGTTTTCGCAGCGTGGTGTGCGAGCACATGGACGTACGCGTCGGCGGCGGCTTTCAGTTCCGCATGCTCCACGAGAACGGCAGCGAATACCTGAGCCGCAACACGTATCTTGAGGTCGTCGCGCCCGCCCGGCTCGTCTATGACGAAACTTGCTACGAGAACGGCACAGCCTTTCACCAGGCACGCATGACGATCAGCCTCGATGATCTAGGCGAACGCACGCGACTGACTATCCACGGCCATTTCACATGGCTGCCGGGTCGCGATCCGCGCTGGACGACCGACGCCATGAAGGCTGGCTGGACCGGAGGCTGGAAAGACAACCTCGACCTGCTCGTGAAGTACCTCGCCACCCTCTGAGCGGCAATTCCATGGGCGCGGCCTGCGCCCTTGCAGCACCTGTTTCGCGCATCGTCGGCACGGCTTCGCGGCCACCCCAACGGAGAGAAGGCATGAACACGGTAGCGCCCGCTTTTGCATATCTGGACGGCGACTTTGTCGTCAGTCGCCACTTTGACGCCCCGCGCGACATGGTCTGGCAGGCTTGGTCGATCGCCGAACGCCTTGCCCAGTGGTGGGGGCCCAAGGGCTTTTCGATGCGCCATGCACGTGCCGAATTCCGCCCGGGCGGCATGTTCCATTACGGCATGGCCACCCCAAACGGCCAGATGATGTGGGGGCGTTTCATCTATGGTGAGATCGAGGCACCCTGCTCGCTCGAATACACCGCATCGTTCTCTGACGAACAAGGCGGCATTACCCGCCACCCGGGCATTGCCGTGTGGCCGATGGAAGTCTTCACGCGGCTCACGTTCAACGACGAACGCAACGGCACCATCGTCACCCTGCGCGGCAAGGCCGTACGCTGCAACGCCACCGAACGTGCGGCTTTCCGCAGCAGCTACGAGAGCATGAGCCAAGCCTTCAACGCGACGTGGAACCAGCTCGCGGCTTATCTCGCAAAAGAACAGGCGTTGCAGTTCTCGCGCCGCTGACTGGAGTCCGCCATGCCGTCTGCCGTGCAAGCCGCCCGCGAAGAAACCACATTGATCTGCGTGCGCGAATTCGATGCTCCGCGGCAACTGGTCTTTGAAACCTGGGCCAGCGCGGAACATCAGCGCCACTGGCGAGCGCCCATCGGGCAGACGGTGCTGTCGTTCGAAGCCGACTTCCGACCTGGCGGCGCTTATCGCATGCAAATGGAATCCGCAACCGGCGCGTTGCGTTGCCTCACCGGCACGTACCGCGAAATCGTCGAACCCGAACTGATCAGCTTCACCTTTGCGTGGGAAGGTGACTCCGCGCCAGCCAATCTCGTCACCGTCACCTTCGAAGCGCTCGGGGCTCGCACACGCCTGACGCTGCGGCAGGCACCATTCACAACAACAGAGGCGCGCGACGCCCACGCCGTCGGCTGGGGCAGCGCCTTCGACCGCCTCGCCGGGCACCTGACGGAAAGGACTCCCTCATGAACTACAGAGCAGACCCCGACATGTTCGCCGGCGAGACCGTCGAACTCACCATCCGGCGTAGCTTCAGCGTAGCGCCAACGTACGTCTTCGACGCGTGGTTCGATCCGGCCACGCTGGGTAAATGGCTGTTCGCCACCGTCGACGGCCAGATGAAGACGATAGAGGTTGACGCCCGCGTGGGTGGGGGCTTTCGCGTGGCGGAACAACGTGGCGAAGTGTTGGCCGACCACGCAGGCACTTATCTCGAAATCGACCGCCCGCATCGCCTTGTATTCAGCTTCACCTATCAGGGCGAAGGCGAACGCACGCCGCCGTCGCTGGTAATACTGGAATTCGCCGCCACCAGCACGGGCTGCGAACTGACGCTCACGCACCGCATGGACGCGAGCTTCGAGAGCTGGCTGGAAAAGGTGCGCGAAGGCTGGACCGGGGTGCTCGGCGGATTGGCGGCCAACGTCGCCACGGAGCGCGACTTTGTCATCACGCGCGAGGTGGATGCGCCGCGCGAGGCGGTATTCCACGCCTGGACCAAACCGGAGCAACTCACTCGCTGGTGGGGGCCGGAGTGCTTCACCAACCCGATCTGCGCGATCGACCTTACAGCAGGTGGCCGTCATTACATCGTCATGCGCTCGCCAGACAACATCGACTACCCGTGCAAGGGCAAATACCTCGACATCTTTCCGCCCAAGCGGCTCGTTCTGACGATGGACTGCAGCGAACATCCGGCCGCCTGGCACGACATGGTGGACCCACAGCGCGGCAGCAATCCGAATCCGGCCGGCGAAATCATCCAATCAGTCCTGCTCGAAAAACTGAGCGACATGCGCACGCGCATTACCGTGCGCATGCGCTTTGAATCCACCGCCATCCGCGACGCCCTGGAGCGCATCGGCATGCGCGAAGGCTGGTTGCAGAGTTTCGACCGCCTGCAGCGCGCGCTGCAGGCGTGATCCATCCAAAAACAACAAGCACCCAAAAACGGAGAGAGCCCCAAATGTCAGCGTCCGCATTCCAGGAACCCGTGCACGACGGCAAGACCGAAACACGCGTCGTGCTCACGCCCCCCTCGCACCACGAGATCGTCATCGCGCGCGTGCTCGAAGCGCCGCGCGAAGTCGTATTCCGCGCGTGGACCGATCCGCGCCAGCTCGCGCAATGGTGGGGGCCACATGGTTTTGTCTGCGCGGATAGCCATGTCGATCTGCGTGCAGGCGGGCATTTTCGCCTCGACATGCAGGGGCCCGATGGCGTGGCCTATCCATGCGAAGGCATCTACCACGAAATCACGCCGCCCGAGCGCATCGTGCTGGGCGGCATGCTCGACGACCGCGACGCATGCGGCTGCGGCATTCCGCCCAATGGCCGCGTGACGATCACTTTCGTGGAATTGGCCGAACGCCTCACGCGGCTGACCATCACCGCCCGACTGCCCTCGCGCGAAGCGTGCGACATCGTCGTGCAGCATGGTTTCGGGCTGGGCTGGAGCCAGGCGCTCGAACGCCTCGACGCGCGACTCGCACAAGCGGCCTGAAACGGAGGCCTTCGATGCGTGTACTCAAGCGTACGTCCATCGTATTGGGCGTGATCATCGCTGCCGTGCTGCTCTATGCGCTGACCAAGCCAAAGATGTTCGTGGTTCAGCGCTCAATCATCATCGCCGCACCGGCCGAGAAGATCTTTCCGCTCATCGACGACTTCCACAACTGGGCCGCCTGGTCACCTTACGAACATCTCGATCCGGCGATGAAGCGCAGCTTTACCGGTCCGGCGCGCGGAGAAGGTGCTGGCTACGCGTGGGACGGCAACAGCAAGGTCGGTGCGGGCAGCATGCACATCACACAATCGTCGCCACCTTCGCACCTGATGATCGATCTGCACTTTCTGCGCCCGCTGGACAGCCGGAATGTCGCCGAATACACGCTACGCACCACGCCCGAAGGCACCCGCGTGACGTGGTCGATGGAAGGCCCCAACCCCTACATCGCCCGCGTGATGCAGGTGTTTTTCGATGCAGAAGGCATGGTCGGCAAGGACTTCGAAACCGGCCTGGCCAAGCTCAAGACAATCGCCGAAGCGAACTGACTGTCCGCACCAGGAAAGAGCCAACATGAACACGCGCAATAACACAATGCTGGTGCCCGATGACGTTCAGGCCGACCGCAAGATCATCCTCACGCGGCTGCTCGAATTCCCTCGCGAAAAAGTCTTCCGCGCTTTTACCGAGGCCGAGCATGTCGCGCAATGGTGGGGGCCGGATGGCTTTACCAACACCATCATGGCGATGGACGTGCGCCCGGGCGGCACGTGGCGATTCGTCATGCACGGGCCGGACGGCACCGATTACCCCAACCGCATTGTGTTCACCGAAGTCGAGCCGCCATCACGGCTCGTCTACGAGCATGGCGGCGACAGCGAGCCGTTCAGGGCTGACTTTCACGTGGTCGTCACCTTCGACACCGCAGGCAATGGCACGCGGCTGACGATGCAACTGCTCTTCGACACGGTCGCGGACTGCGAACGGGTCAAATCCTTCGGCGCAGTCGACGGCGGTCGTCAGACGCTCGAACGCCTCGCGCGTCATCTATCCGGCATGTAGGTCGACACACGCACTTGCACGCCCCACCCCGCCGCGCTCCCGTCGTCAGACTGGCGGGCGCGGCACCTTCATCCTGTACGCGAAAGGACTCACCATGATCGTTCAACCGTACCTGTTCCTCGAAGGCCGCTGCGAAGAAGCGCTGGACTTCTACACCAAGGCGCTCGGCGCCAAGGTGACGATGAAGATGCGCTACGACGAAGCGCCCGAAGCGCCGCCGCCCGGCATGCTGCCGCCCGGCAGCGAAAAGAAGGTGATGCACTCGGCCTTCACGATCGGCGATTCGCTCATCATGGCGAGCGATGGCTGCGTGGCAGGCGAGCTGGCATTCAAGGGATTCTCATTGTCGATCTCCGCCGACAACGAACAGCAGGCGCGCCAGATGTTCGCGGCGCTCAGCGAAGGCGGCACAGTGAAGATGCCGATGAACAAGACGTTCTGGTCGCCGTGCTTCGGCATGGTCGAAGACAAGTTCGGCGTCGGCTGGATGATCGGCCTCGAACCGGCCTGAGTTCGCAGCCGCATGTGCGGGCCGCCACGGCCCGCATTGCAGATATCAGACCTTTTTCAAAAAGCACGCCTTGAGCATGAAGGCGCCTGAGTCGGTCTTGCAGTCGACCTCGTGATCGCCGCCGACAAGGCGGATGCTCTTGATCTTGGTGCCCTGCTTGAGGGTGATCGACGAGCCTTTCACCTTGAGATCCTTGATCAGCACCACGGCATCACCATTGTTGAGAACGGTGCCGTTGGCATCGCGTACGACGTCTTCGGCTTCTGCCGCTGCCACCTCTTGCGACGACCATTCGTGACCACAGTCGGCGCACACATAGTTATCGCCATCCGGGTAGGTGTTTTCCATCGCGCAGATGGGGCACGGGGGAATCTGGGACATGTTGGAGAGCCTTATCAAAAGAAAAACGCGGCATCGCTGCCGCGTCCGGATGGTATCGGCTCCAGTCGCGCTGCCTTGTCGACCGGATCAGATCGGCGTGGATTTACACAACGTTTTACCCGCGCCGATCACCTGTTTCACTTGGCCGGCAGCAACGCCGTCGGCTTGAGCTTCTGCGGCAAGGCGCCCCCCTTGCGGGCACGTTTGCCACGGCAGGCTTCGAGCGCAGCGCCCTTGAGCGTGAACTCGATCGGCTTGCCGCCGCGCACGCCAGTGCCCTGCACGATCAGTTCGTCGCTCGGCGGGCAGGCCACGGCGACAAGTTCTTCCTTCTCGTCCAGCCCCATGACGATCATCCCGCGACCGCGCGGCATGATCTTCATTTCGGCACGCGGGAAGTACAGCAGGCGACCATTGGCGGACAGCGCGGCCAGCCATTCGCCTTCCGCGCGCGCGGGCACCAGCACCGATTCGCCCTCTTCCATCGTCATGAACGCCTTGCCCGCGCGCTGGCGGCTGACCAGTTCGGACAACTGCGTGATGAAGCCATAACTGCCGCTGCCGGCGAAGAAGTACGAAGACTCCGGATCATCCGACATCGCCACGGCGACGCGTGCGCCGCTTTGCAGTTCGATGAGCGTGGTCACCGGCACACCGTCCCCGCGCCCGCCGGGCAGATCGGTAATGCGGATCGAATACGCACGCCCCAGCGTATCGAGAAGGATCAGCGGCCACGCAGTGCGCGTTTCGATCACGGCAAACCCCGCGTCGCCACTCTTGTACGTGAGGCTCTGCGGATCGACACCGTGCCCCTGGCGCGTGCGGATCCAGCCGTTCTTCGACAGGATCACCGTCACGGGCTCGTCGATCACCGGCGCTTCGGTCAGCACGATCGCGGCAGCGGCTTCGATCAGCGTGCGACGATCATCGCCGTACTTCTTGGTGTCCTCGGCGATCTCCTTGAGGATCAGGCGCGTCATCGCGTTACGGTTTTCAAGGAGATCCAGCAACGTGGCGCGTTCTTCGCGCAGGCCCGTCAGTTCCTTCTCGATCTGCAGGTATTCGAGCTTGGCCAACTGGCGCAGGCGGATTTCGAGGATGTCCTCGGCCTGCATCTCCGACAGCTCGAAGCGCGCCATCAGTTCGGACTTGGGCTCGTCCGACTCGCGGATGACCTTGATGACCTCATCGATGTGCAGCCACGCGGCCTGGCGACCTTCGAGGATGTGAATGCGGCGATCCACCTGCCCCAGCCGATGCCGTGTGCGACGCTCGACGGTGACGTAACGGAAATCGATCCACTCCAGCAGCAGCGTCCTGATGCCCTTCTGCCCCGGGCGACCATCGCGGCCGACCACGGTGAAGTTGAGCGGCACCGACGACTCCAGACTGGTGTGCGCAAGCAGCACGCGCATGAGCTCGTCGGCCTCCTGCGTGCGCGTCTTGGGCTCCAGCACCAGGCGCACGGGTTCCTTGTCGGACGATTCGTCGCGAGCCGCGTCCAGCACACTCAACACGAGCGCCTTGGCGTTCTTCTCGTCCTGCGTGATTTCTTTCTTGCCCGTCTTGGGCTGAGGATTGGTAACCGCTTCGATCTCGGACAGCACCTTGGCCGCCGACACGCCGTGCGGCAACTCCGACACGATGATGCGCCACGCGCCGCGTGCGAGCTGTTCCACGCGCCAGCGCGCACGCATGCGAACCGAACCGCGCCCACACTCATAGGCGTCGCGCAATACGTGGTCCGGCGAAATGATCTGACCGCCACCGGGGAAGTCCGGCCCCGGCAACAGCGCACGAATATCGTCGAGCGAGGAGTCGGGCTTTTTGATCAGCAGCGTGGCGGCGGCGGCGACTTCGCGCAGGTTGTGCGGCACGCATTCGGTGGCCATGCCCACCGCGATGCCCGAAGCACCATTGAGCAGCAGCATCGGCAGGCGCGCGGGGAACAGCCGGGGTTCGTCGAAAGCGCCGTCGTAGTTGGGCACGAAGTCGACCGTGCCCATGTCGATTTCCGACAACAGCAATTCGGCAATCGGCGTCAGGCGCATTTCGGTGTAGCGCATCGCTGCCGCACCGTCGCCGTCACGCGAGCCAAAGTTGCCCTGCCCGTCGATGAGCGGATAACGCAGCGAAAAATCCTGCGCCATGCGCACGGCCGCGTCGTACACCGACTGGTCGCCGTGCGGGTGCAGCTTGCCGATCACGTCACCCACCACGCGGGCGGACTTCACCGGCTTGGCGTTGGGCGCCAGGCGCATCTCGTTCATGGCGAACAGAATGCGGCGCTGCACCGGCTTCATGCCGTCTTCCACCTGCGGCAACGCGCGCCCGCGCACCACGCTCATGGCGTACGCAAGGTAGGCGCGCTCGGCAAAGGCGGCGATCGGCAGGTGATCGTCGGGCAGTTCGGCCAGCGAGGGCGGTTGATCGGGCGGCGGCGGTTCGCTCGGCTCGGCGGCGACGGCTACGGCCGTCTCTTCGTCTTGCCCGAACAGGTCGGGCTCGTTGTCTGGATTGTGATCGTGGGGCGTCTGCATGGGCTACGACAGCGGCAGTTCGTTCGAGGGTCGCATTATGGCAGAGCGCGCCCGGCTCGGCAGGGCTGCCGGGCAAATGGCGCCCACCACCACGGTACTCGCGCCCTCACATGCGGTATTCGCTCTTGTCCAGCCCGTATTTCTTCATCCGCAGATAGAGCTTCTTGCGCGGCACCTTGAGGTATTCGGCAACCTCGTTGATGCGACCGTCGAAGGCTTTGAGCGCTTCGGCCAGCACCGTGCGTTCGAAATCGTCCAGCCGCTCGTCGAGCGAACGGGGGTCCGCCACGGGCTGCTCGCCGGCCTTGGCGGCGAATGCCTGAAAGCCCACCGCGCAGAGTTCAGCCGCGTGCGCCAGCTCATGGATGTTGCCCGGCCAGGGATGATGAGTCAGCCGCCGCAACATGTCGGGCTTCAGGCGCGGCTGCGGCCGCCCAAGGCGCAGGCAGGCTCGGGCAAGGTAGTGATCGAACAGATCGGCAATGTCCATGGAGCGTTCGCGCAGCGGGATGAACTCCACCTGCGTGAGACTGAACAGGCCATACAGTGACGGCAACATCCGCCCCTCGGCCGCCAGCGCAGATGCCGATTTTTGCCCGGTTGCGATAAGCCGGACCTGCCCGGACACATCTTCCAGCACCTGCACGAGCCTGCTCTGAGCCTCGTCGTCGAGGTGGTCGCAGTTACGCAGCATGAGTGTCCCGCCCGCTGACGCGCCAACCGCCGCAATGAGTTCGTCCAGACTCTGGCGTGCGGCATTGAGTGTGACCAGCGGGCTGTCTTTGCGACTGCTGATCTGGTGGACGTAGCGCGCTGCCGTCGAACGGCCAGTGCCCGACTCTCCATGGAAGAACAACGGCAGGTCCGTCTCGGCCAGTTGCCGTAGCGTCACGCGCAGGCGCTCGACCCATCGTCCGCGACCGATGATGTGCCGGTTCAAAATGCCCCGCTGCCAGCGACGGCGTTCAACGACGCCGCGTCGCACGCGCAGCGCTTCATGTGCGCGTGCGAGCAGATGAGCAGGGTCGACGGGCTTTTCAAGAAAATCGAAGGCGCCCCGGCGCACCGCATCGATTGCCATGGGGACACCTCCATGGCCGGTAAAAAGCAGCACCGGTAGCTGTGCGTCCTGCCGAAGCAGATCGTCGAGCAGGTTCATGCCGGATTGGCCGGGCATGAAGATATCGGTGATCACGATGCCTTCCCAATCGACCGGCACCAGTTCGAGCACGCCGAGCGCGTCGGCCACGGCGCGCACGCGAAAGCCCTCAGTCGCCAGCATGTCACGATAAGCATCCAGCACATCGGCGTCGTCGTCGATGAGCAGTACGTTTTCGTCAGAGCCCAGCCTCTGCATCTTGCACACCCCATAGTTCCAGTATCACCAACGCGCCGCCGGCCGTCGTTGAACGCAATGCGCAGTTCTCCGCCAAAGGCTTCCATGATCGACCGGCACACCGAGAGCCCCAGCCCCAGGCCGACCTCCTTGCCTGTCGCGAAAGGTTGCAGCAAGCGACCGTGCAGTGCCGGAGACCAGCCCGGTCCGTTGTCGGCCAGTTCGATGACGCAACGGCCATCGCACTGCTGCGCGGTCACGCTCACGCGGAGCGACGCTGGCGTGCCGGCCTGCATGGCATTGGCAAGCAGGTTGACGAACACCTGCTGCAAGCGCACGGAATCGGCCTGCACCATGACAGGCACGGGCGGCAGCGCCAGCGCATCGATGGGCTCAGCGTATTGAATCGACAGTAGCGACCATGCGTCGAGCGCACACTGGCGCGCGTCGACGGCCACCAGCGTCGATGACTGGTCAATACGTCGCGTAAAATCGCGCAGACGACGAATGATCAACGCAGTGCGTTCAATCAGTTGCTGCATGCGTCCGTGGTAGGGGGCAACGCGTTCGACGTCGCCCGCGTTGAGTGCCCGCGTAGCGGTGTACAGGTAGGCGCGCAAAGCGTTGAGCGGCTGGTTCAGCTCGTGCGCGAGCGTGGTCATGGTCTGCCCGACAACCGCCAGCTTCGCGCTCTGCACCAGTTCGTCCTGCGTCTGGCGAAGGCTCGCTTCCGCCGCGATGCGCTCGCCGACTTCTTCGACGAGACGGGCATTCTGGTCATTGAGCAATTGCGTCTGACGCTGGACCTCCTGCTCCAGCCACTGGCGGGCCTGCACCTGTGGCGTGATGTCGGCGATCGTCATGATCACGCGATGGCGTCTGCGCTGCGGTGAAGTCCGCAGTACGACCGAAAAATGTCGGCCGTCACGATGAAGTTCCAGATGCTGCTCGCCGTCGCGCCACAACGGGCTCATGGGTGACAACGAGCATTGCAGCGACGCGCGCCACGGCTGCGGCATGAGTTCGGCCAGCTCCACGGGGCTGGGCGAATGTGCCTCGAACAGCGCACGTGCGGCAGCGTTGACCGACTCGATCCGTCCTTCTGCGTCGAGCGTAATGAGTGCCGCCGCCGTATCGTCGATCAGCGTGAGCGCATTGCTTTCCTCCACTCGCTTGACCATGCGCGCGAAGCGCCGCAACAGGCTGGCGATACGGCCCAGTTCATCGCGCCCGAAGACGGCCACCGGCGTATCCAGTTCGCCGCGCGACAAGCGCCAGGCCGCCTGCGCCAGCATGCTGAAGCGCCTCAATAGCCGACGCCGGATGTAGAAGTGATTGATGACCAGCAGAAAAACGATCGACGCGGCCATGCTGCCAACAATCAGTGCGCCGCTGGCGCGCGTGATCGACAACAGCCGCGTGTTCAAGCGCTGGAGTTGTTCGCGCCCGCTGCCCACCTCCGCCGCGAGCAGACTGCGCAGGCGCCCCAGCACATCGTCACGCGCCGCGATCGCCGCATTGAGCGCCAGGCGTGAACGATCGCGCTCGCTCAGCAGTGCCGGCAATGCCGACGGCCCCGTGCCGATCGCCGAGAGTTGGGCAACGATCTGTTGGGCGCCCACCATGCCGGGATACGGCGACACCTGCCGGATCTGAGCGTCCAGCATGCGCTGCAGGCCGGTCAGGTAACCGACGTGTGCGTTCAACCTCCTGCGCCGTGCGCGCGGCCAGAAAGCGGAACAGATCCTCGACAACCTGCGCTTCGACGCGCGCCACCGAATTGATCAACTGTCGTTGGCGTTGCAACGCGCGCAAGGACTGCTCGCTGCGTCGCAGTTGCCCTGACTCCCCTCCGCGCGCCACCGCTTCGACCAGCGTCCACTCCTGCCAGCCGATGTCCTGCGCCAACGAAGCGAGTTCTTCGTTGAAGTCAGCGTTCAGCGAGTTGATCCGCTGCGTCGTTTCGCGCAGATGTTGTTCGACCGACCGTTCCGAATCCAGCGCGGCTTCCAGCTCCACCAGCCGCTGACGCGCTTCGGCAGTCAGGGCCAATACGGCCTGCTGCAATGGAGGGGTCGCGTGACGGGCGGCCTCGTCGATCCCTGACAGGTGCGACACGATCGCATTGTGCGTACCGCTCTGACGCGCTTCGGGGCTCTCCCGCACGATCTGGTTGAAGTCGCTCGCCAAGGCGTCCAGCGCGCGCTCCAGGGCCTGCGCAGATTCAATGCGCGGCACGAGGTCACGCAAAGTCAGGGCGAGTTGCTCGCGCTGCGAATACCACGCCCACAGCGCAGCCGCACCGGCGAGGACCGTCGAACGCTGTGCTGGCCAGGAAGGCTCGCTGCAGCAGCGTGACGATCGATACGCGGCGCAGACTGATCATGGCAAGGACGACATGATCGCGACGGCCGCCTTGTGCTGCCGCTCGAAGAAGGCCAGCCAGCGGACGACCTCGGATTCGCGTGCGCCGGCGCCGTGTTCTTCGGCGAAGCTGCCGACATACTTCGCGTCCGTCGCCTGCGCAGGGGTGACGGGAACGGCCGTCAGCAACGCCCGCACATCGGACAACACGCGGCCCGTGCGGGCCTCTGCTTCGTCGAGCTGACGCCAGTCGTCCTGCAACTGCATCAAGCGATACGTGATGGCTCGGTCGAAGAGTTCCTGCACCAGCCGCTGGCGAGCGAAAAGTACCCCGTAGTCGAGCGAGGGCTGCGCCAACAGACGCTTCTGCTGCGCAGCCAACGGATGTGTGGCGGGCAACAGAGTGACGGGGTACTTACCCGTCGCCGCATCGGCAAATGCTTCTTGCCCTTTCTGGCTCAGTAAAAAGGTGATGAAACGCTCGGCTTCGGCCTTGTTGCGACTGGCTGCCGAGATAGCAATGTAAGTCGGCGCACTGGTGAAATTCTGGAAATAGCGGAATGCCAGCGGCTTGGCAGGAATCAGCACATTGGCATAGTTGTCGATGACCGGCCCTGCCGCGCCGACGCCGGTCTCGATGTAATGCGACACGCCAAAGCTGCGCGATGAGATCGTTAACAGATTGCCGCCAATGGCCATCAGCAGCGCCCACCCCTTGGACCAGCCGCGTTGCTGGAGAATGGTCTCGACCATCAGCAGGTTGGTGTCGGACCGGGACGGAGTGCTCATCACCACCAGCCCGCGCAGGCGCGGATCGGCCAGCGCGTCCCACGTCGCCGGGAGCGACACACCGGCCTGTCGCAAACGTTCTCGGTGGCTCAGTACGCCATAACCCGACAAGGCCACCACTGTGGTGGTCTCGCGTAGGAAAGCCGGCAACAGACGCTCACTTTGCGCTACGCGCGGAATCGGATTCAAGGCGAGCACACCAGCCGCAGTCATCTGCTGGAACAACACGGGCGACGAACTCAGGATGAGGTCGATTCCTTCGGCGTCGGGTTGCTGCATGGCGCGCAGCAAGGCGCCACTGGTGCGGTTGACCGTGCGTACCGGCTTGCCGTCCTGCGCCGCCCACACACTGATGAGATGTGCGGTGGCCGATGGTGAAAACGTCGTACCGATCACAAGCTCGGCCCGCGACGACGCAGCTGACAGCGCAAACACCACGCACACCAGCGCCCTGTGCCTCCATGTACTCCTCTGCATATGCCCCGCGCTCCTCCGACGCACACGTGGGGCCTCCGTGTCACGAGATATCGGCATGGCGTTGCGCGCAGAATCCGATGCTCGTTCCGGAGGCTCTTCTCCGGGCATCAATATCTCCGAGCCGGGCGCGCGCGACTCAGATTCGCGGCAACAGATTGACTTGGCTCAACACATTCACGAGCCACCAAATCGATTGCGCAGCGTCAACCCGCGCATGCCACTGACCCAATGCGACCACGCCCACGGTCAGCGGTATTTCGTGCGTGTTGCGGGCGACCCAAAATCCGCACGCTCCGTCTCCGGGTTGTGTCACGCCTGACTCAAAACGGCCATTTGCCGCGCAAGCGGCTCGCGCCCATCGTGCGCCGCACGGCATCACGGTTTGAGCAGGTTCGCGAGAGCGAGCCCCCGGATGGCAGACAAGCAACGAGGAGACAACTGTATGTTCAAGAAAACACTGTGCGTACTGGCCTGCGGCATGGCACTCGGTACGTTCGCGGGCGCAGCCAGCGCCGCAGAAGAACTCATGATCTACACGTCGATGAAGGAGTCGCTCATTGGCAGGATCAAGGACGCCTTCGTCAAAAAGAACCCCGGCATCAAGGTCGATTACCAATCCGCCGGCGCCGGCAAGCTGATGGCGAAGATCGCCACCGAGCGCCAGTCGGGCCGCATCATGACCGATCTGTTGTGGACCAGCGAGGTGCCCGACTTCTATCACATGAAGTCAGAAGGCCTGCTGGAAAAATACAGCTCGCCCGAGTTGAAGAACGTCGTCAATCCGCTGCCCGATTTCGACGGATCTTTCACCGCCGTGCGCCTGGGCACCCTGGGCGTCGCCTACAACACCCGCTACATCAAGACGGCCCCCAAGACCTGGAAGGACATTGCCGGACCCGCCTACAAAGGCGCATTCGGCATTGCCAACCCGGCGCTCTCCGGAACGTCATACATGAGCGTGCAACTACTTGTGGATGCGTTCGGCTGGGACTACATCAAATCGCTGAAGGCCAACGGCGCGAAGGTCGGCAAGGGCTCCGGACAGGTCGTCGATGACACGGCATCGGGCGATCTGGTGGGCAGTCTTGGCGTCGATTACATCGTCAGCGACAAGATCGAGAAAGGCGCCACGATGGCGCTGGCGTATCCGCCGGAGATGCTTGTGATCCCGAGTCCGGTCGCCATCATCAAGGGCACGAAGAATCTGCCTGTCGCGCAGAAATTCGTCGACTTCCTGCTGTCGGCCGAGTGCCAGGACATCATCGCGCAGGAAGGCACCGTACCCGTCCGCAAGGGCGTCAAAGCGGCCGTCAAGGGCATCCCCACAGCGGAAGAAGCCCAGGCGCGCGCCATGAAGATCGACTACGTGAAGATCATCAACGCCAAGGAAGCGACCATCAAGCAGTTCAACGAGATCATGCAGATCCGCTGACGACGCCCGCCGCACCCGCCCGGCGCTTGCGCGTCCGACGGGTGCCCTTCCACAAGAACCTGAAACACAAGCCCGCCCCTTCAAGGGCCAACGCTGGTGACGCTTCATCGCGCTCCAGGTTCTGAGCGCGGCAGCAATGCCGCGCCGCCCACCATGGTGCTTGAACATGGCTGATATCACACTCCAGGGCGTGAGCAAGGCTTACGCCGGAAACTCCGTACTACAAGACCTCGATCTGACGGTTCAGCACGGTGAGTGCTTCACGTTGCTCGGCCCGTCGGGCTGCGGCAAGACCGTACTGCTACGGTTGATCGCGGGTTTCGAGAACCCCGATTCCGGCTCGATCCGCATCGGCGGCAAAGAGGTCTCCAACGCTACCCAGCGCATCAGCGTGCCGCCTGATCAACGCGACCTTGGGGTGGTCTTTCAGGACTACGCCGTGTGGCCGCACATGACGGTATTCAACAACGTGGCCTACCCGTTGAAGATCGCCAAGGCCCCACAGCAGGAATTGCGCGAGCGCGTCACCGACAGCATCCGGCAGGTCAACCTGGGCGGTCTGGAGGAGCGACTGCCCTCCCAACTGTCGGGCGGACAGCAACAGCGCGTTGCGCTGGCGCGTGCGCTCGTCGCCAAGCCCTCGCTGATGTTGCTGGACGAACCGCTCAACAACCTCGACGCCAATCTGCGCGAAGAAATGCGCTTCGAGATCAAGTCGCTGCAACGGCGTCTGGGCATCACGATCCTGTACGTCACGCACGATCAGGAGATCGCGCTCGCGCTCTCCGACCGCATCGGCATCATGGACAAAGACGGCGTCATCCGGCAGGTCGGCACGCCTGAGGAAGTCTTCGAACGCCCTGTCGATGAGTACATCTTCCGCTTTCTTGGCATGACCAACTTCCTGAACGCCAGCATCGATGCACATGGCATCAATGTCGGCGATTACGCCATTCCGCATGCCCGGCTGGCAATCCCCGATAACCGCAAGGCGGGCCCGGTGCGGATGGGCTTTCGCCCTTCGGACGTGATGCTGTCGCGTGGTGGCGAGGGCATTCCTGGCGTCGTGCGCCGCGCGAGCTTCCTGGGCGCGATGACCGACTACCTGATCGAGATCGATGGCCAGAGCCTGCGCACGCAGATCGAAACCCACGAAGCGCTGGGGCGCGATCTGCTGTTTCAGGACGGCGAGTCCTGCAGGGTCGCCCTGAGATCCGCCCATTGGTTCGACGCCTGAGGAAATGAAGATGAAGCACTCACTCAATCGTTCTCGCGGCTTCGGTACCGCCGAGGTCATCCTGACAATCGCCATCGCCGTGCTTGTCGTGGTGGTGGTGGTCCCTGTCGTCCTGATTTTCTTCAACGCGCTGTGGGTGGACGGCAAATTCAACGCCGCCGACTTTGTGCGCGTGCTCTCCGAACGCGACACCTACATGGCACTGGGCAACTCATTGTTCATCGCCACTGGTGTCACCTTGATATCCACGACCCTGGGCACGTTCTTCGCCTGGCTGGTCACGCGCACCGACCTGCCGTACAAACGGCTCATGAAAGGGATGTTCCTGATCCCGTTCATGCTGCCTTCGTTCATCGGCGCACTGGCGTGGAAGATGTTGCTCTCGCCGCGCGCGGGTTACATCAACCGTCTGCTGATGGATTCAGGTCTTACGGACGGCCCGGTGTTCAACTGCTACACGTACGCCGGCATCATGATCATCGAGTCGATGTATCTGTTCCCGTTCGTGTTCATCCAGGTGTCCGGCGCGCTCGAACGCATGGACCCGACGCTGGAGGAATCTGCCCGCATCTCTGGCGCAGGTCTCTTCACCATCACACGCAAGATCACTATCCCGCTGGTGCTGCCTAGCGTGATCTCGGGCGCGCTGCTGATCATGCTGTATTCGATGGCGCACTTCGGCACGGTGGCCGTGCTGGGTATCGAGAACGGCATCTACAACATCCCCACACTGATCTACGAACGCATCCACCAGAGCGCTGGCAGCTTTGAGTCGATCCGCACCGGGACGGTGTTGGCATCGGTACTGGTGGTGACCGCCGCGCTGATCATCTGGCTGCAACGCCGCGTGCTGGACAAGGGCAAGTACCAGATCATCGGCGGCAAGAGCTTCCGGCCGCTGGAGATCAAGCTGCGCAAACTGCGCATGCCGATGTTCATCCTCTGCATCGTCTACATCGCCATCACGATTGTGCTGCCCACGGCGACGATCTTCCTCGTTGGCGGCCTCAAGACTTATGGCCTGCCATTCACGTGGGAGAACCTCACGCTGCATAACTACAGCTTCATTCTGTTCGACTGGCAGCTCACGCGCGACGCAATCTGGAACAGCGTGTCACTTGGTCTGGCTTCGGCCGCCATCGCGATGTTTGCCGGCGTGATGATCTCGTACGTCATCGTCAAGATGAAGGTGCGTGGCAAGGGCGTCCTGGAGTTTCTTGGCATGCTGCCCTTCTCGGTGCCGGGTTCGGTCATTGCGCTGGGCGTGATCCTGGCGTGGAGCGGCAAGTTCGGCATCAACCTGTACAACACGGTGGGCATCATTCTGGTGGCCTACGTGGCGCGCTACATGGCTTTCTCGCTCAAAGCCAACTCGGCCGCGCTGGAACAGGTTCATGACTCGCTCGTCGAAGCCGCCCGCGCATGCGGTGCGTCGATGTGGCAGGCACTCAAGGACATTGTCATTCCCCTGGTGCGCCCGGGGATGCTGGCTGCGTTCTTCCTGATCTTCCTGCCGGCGCTGCGCGAGCTGACCGTTTCGGTCATGTTGTACGGGCCAAGCACCCGCACCATCGGCGTGGCGATCTACACCTTGAGCGAAGACGGCGAGACCGTCTATTCCGCAGCGCTGGCCGGCATCGCGCTGATCATCATCGTGCTGGGCCAGACCTTCATCGATCGGTTTGCCAACAAGGCGAAGGCGAAATAAGGAGAGCCACCATGTCATATATCCGCCTTGTCAATGTGACCAAGCGCTTCGGCAATGTCACCGCCGTCGACAACCTCAATCTGGAAATCGCCAAGGGCGAGTGCTTCTCGATGCTGGGCCCTTCGGGCTGCGGCAAGACCACCACGCTGCGCATGGTGGCCGGCTTCGAAGACCTCGACGACGGTGAGATCCACGTCGGTGAACGGCTATTGTCGTCACGCCGCACGAACCACTACACACCACCGGAAAACCGTGACTTCGGCATGGTGTTTCAGGCTTTCGCCGTGTGGCCGCACTTGTCTGTGTACGAGAACGTGGCGTTCCCGCTGCGGCTGCGCAAGTTGCCGGCCGCCGAGATCGAAAACCGCACGCGCGATGCGCTCCGCCACACCAATTTGCTCGACGTGGCGGCCGACAGCCCAAGCGATCTTTCGGGCGGCGGCAAGCAGCGCGTGGCGCTGGCGCGCGCACTGGCCATCCAGCCCGATGTGATGCTGCTCGACGAGCCGCTATCCAGCCTTGACCCGCACCTGCGCGAAGAGATGCGCTTCGAGATCAAGGATCTGCAACGGCATTACGGATTCTCGATCCTGTATGTCACGCACGATCAGTCGGAAGCCATGGCATTGTCCGACCGCATCATGGTGATGAAGCTCGGCGTCGTGCAGCAGGTGGGGACGCCACTGGAGGTTCTACACGCGACCGGCCAACAAATTCGTGTTCAGCTTCATCGGGCTGTCGAACTTCATCGACATCGACATTGGCGCGAGCGGTTTCTCGCTCGGCGGCATTGCCATTCCGCCCAGCGCGGTCGCAACACCGTTGCCCGACAGGCTGCTCGGCGCCACGCGGGCGACGTTGGCGTCGCGCCCGTCGGAGATCGATTTCGTCAGTGAAGGCGGTCTGCCCGGCAAGATCGCGCGCCGCTCGTACCTGGGCGAGACGACGGACTATCTCGTTGAGTGCGGCGAGCACGCCTTGCGCGTGCAAAAGACTCGCAATTCACCGGGGCCGCGCGAAGGTGAAAACTGTCAGGTGGTATTCCGGCAACCGCACTGGTACGCGACAGACGAGTAAGTCGTACTTCCCTGTCGATTCAGGCATCGCCATTGCTGCCCGCCGTTGCGGCGAGCGGCAATGGCGCAACGTGCGAATTGGCCCGTTTCGAGCCTCACTGCCATATCTCGCCACACCGACCGTCAGGCGAAGGGGTCAATGATCCGCACACCGGTCTGATCAAAATCGGCCACATTGCGCGTGACGACAGTCAGATCGTGGATCAGCGCGATGGCCGCAATCTGCTTATCAATGGGATGTTGATTGTTCGGCGACATCAGCCGCCCCCAGACTTGTGCCGACTCAGCGTCAAAATCGAGAATCCTGTCGGAGTAGTCTTGAAGCACCGAGTCCAGCCACCGCTCCAGTTGTTGCGCTTGCACCGTATCGCCCCGATCCCTAACTCTCTCAACGCCCTGCCGCAGTTCTCCGATCGTTTGAACAGTAAGGTACATACGCTCTTCATCGGCGTTTCTTTTGAAGAATCCAAGCACGCCGCGATGCGCATTTTTTCCTTTGCGAATCTCGCTGATGACGTTCGTGTCGATCAGGAACAAAACTCACCTCGCCCGCGCAAAATCGGCATCCTCGCCAACGTTGGGCATACTGGCCAGGACGTCGGCAAAAGAGCGACGAGGGGGCTTTTGCAGTGCCGCTTTCAGGATTTCTCGATGCTCCGCTTCTGCACTTCGGCCATGAGCGGCAGCACGCTGTTTAAGCGCAAGCGTCAAATCCTCGTCAACGTTTCTAACGACCAGATTGGTTGCCATGATAGTTCCCCTGAAATGATTGCATTATAGGCATCAGTGCAATCAATGCAATCAATGCAATCATTTCAACGTCACATCAGCCAGACACTCCAGTCGACGTGCACAAATGAACAAAGCCCTCGGCGCAAAGCGTCGAGGGCTTGTTTTTGAGCCTTGATCGTTCAGATCACAAATCCGCTTCGACCAGATTGCCCTTGGCTTCCATCCAGGCGCGGCGACCCGAGGCTTCGCCCTTGCCCATGAGCAGGTCGAACAGCGTCCGCGCAGAGGAGACGTCTTCCAGCGTCACCGGCAGTACACGACGCGTGGCGTGGTCCATGGCGGTTTCTTTGAGCTGATCGGAGCGCATTTCGCCCAGCCCCTTGAAACGGCCGATTTCCAGTTGCTCGACGCGGAAGCCTTCCTTGACCAAGCGATCGCGGATGGCGTTGAGTTCGTTGTCGTCCAGCGCGTAGAAGCGGCGTGCAGGGCGTTTCTTGCCTTGCGCGGGGACGTCGATGCGATACAACGGCGGCATGGCGATGAACACGTGGCCCGCTTCGACCACGCGCGGGAAGTGACGCAAGAACAAGGTCAGCAGCAGCGTTTGAATGTGCGAGCCGTCCACGTCGGCGTCGGCCATGATGATGATCTTGCCGTAGCGCAGGCCCGACAGAACGCCATCCGGTGCGTCGAGCGCATGAGGATCGACGCCGATCGCAACCGAGATGTCATGGATTTCGGCGTTGGCGAACAAGCGGTTGGGATCGACCTCCCACGCGTTGAGCACCTTGCCGCGTAGCGGCAGGATCGCCTGCGTTTCGCGGTCGCGGGCGAGCTTGGCGGAGCCGCCGGCCGAATCGCCTTCGACGAGGTACAGCTCGTTGTCGGCGATGTCTTCGCTCTCGCAATCGGATAGCTTGCCCGGCAGCACGGCCACGCCGCTGCTCTTGCGTTTTTCGACCTTCTGCGCGTTTTTCAGGCGCGACTGCGCTTGCTTGATGGCCAGCTCGGCAATGGCTCGACCGTATTCGACGTTCTGGTTAAGCCAGGCTTCGAACGGATGCAGCACCATGCTAGACACCAGCTTGACCGCTTCGCGCGAGTTGAGTTTTTCCTTTACCTGCCCCTGGAATTGCGGGTCGAGGATGCGCGCGGAGAGCACAAAGCTCATCTTGCCGCACACATCGTCCTGCTGGATCTTCACACCCTTGGGCAACAGGCTGTGGTGTTCGATGAAGCTCTTGACGGCCTCGAACACGCCACCGCGCAGGCCGGATTCGTGCGTGCCGCCCGCCACCGTCGGAATCAGGTTCACGTAGCTTTCGTTGAGCTGCGTGCCATCGAACCAGCCGAAGCTCCAGGCGGCACCTTCGCCCTGCGCGAAATCGTCGTCCGCGCCGGCGTAGGCTTCCCCCGTAAACAGGGGAGCGACGGCTTCCGCGCCAGCAACCATCTCGCGCAGGTAGCCCGCCAGGCCTTCGGTGTAACGCCATTCCTGACGCGCAAAACTCCCGTCGGCTTGTTCAATGTCGAGCATGACCTTCACGCCCGGCAGCAGCACGGCCTTGGAACGCAAAAGACGCTCGATCTCGGCCTGCGGAATCTTCGGCGAATCGAAGTAGCGGCCGTCCGGCCACACGCGGACTCGCGTCCCGGTCTGCTTGCCCGCACTGCCGATGTCCTGCAGCTCGCCGATGTTGCGGCCGCCGTCGGCGAAGACAATCTGGTGAATCTTGCCGTCGCGACGCACTTCGACTTCAACGCGGGTCGACAACGCGGTGGTCACCGCCACGCCGACACCGTGCAGACCGCCAGAAAAGGCGTACGCAGAGTTGCCACTCTTCTTGTCAAACTTGCCGCCAGCGTGCAGCACCGTATAGGCCAGCACCACCACCGGCAGGCCTTCTTGCGGGTGCAGTCCAACGGGAATGCCGCGACCGTCGTCGGTGACTGCCACCGAACCGTCGCGCATGAGTGCGACGTGGATGTTCTTGGCAAAGCCGGCCAACGCTTCGTCGGCGGCGTTGTCGATGACTTCCTGGATGATGTGCGTAGGCGAATCGGTCCGCGTGTACATACCCGGACGCTCTCGCACGGGTTCCAGTCCCTTGAGAACGCGGAACGAAGATTCGTCGTATTGCTTCTGTGTCATGTCGATCGTGAGATTCAGGCGCTCGCTTCGTGCGGCAGCCACAGACAACCGCCCTTGGTTGCCTTGTCGATATCGTTGAGGTAGCCCGTGTGCGCGGCGAGTTCTTCTTCGGACGCGCGCAGCACCACCAGCGTGGGGCGTTCGCCGGCAACGGCGAAGGATGCCACGCCCAACTCGTTCATGTCTTCATCGAGGCCGATGGTCAGGCTTTCCTGCCCACGCGTCATGGCCAGGTACACTTCGGCCAGCAGCTCGGCATCGAGCAATGCGCCGTGCAGCGTACGGTGCGAGTTGTCGATCTCGTAGCGCGAGCACAACGCGTCAAGCGAGGCCTTCTTGCCGGGGAACATCTCCTTGGCCATGCGCACCGTGTCGATCACGTCTGGATGACACATGTCGGCGATCTTGGGTTGGCCCAGCCGATCGAACTCCATGTTCAGAAAGCCGACGTCAAAGGCAGCGTTATGGATGATGAGCTGCGCATCGGCCAGGTAGTCGGCGAACTCGCGCGAGACGTGCCCGAACAGTGGCTTGTCAGAGAGAAAGTCATCCGACAGGCCGTGGATGCGTTCGGAGTCGCCGACCTCGCGCTGCGGGTTCAGATACACGTGATAGTTGTTGCCGGTGAGCTTGCGGTTGAGCAGCTCGACACAGCCGATTTCCACCACGCGGTCGCCCGTGCGCCAGTCCAGGCCCGTCGTTTCGGTATCGAGGACGATCTGACGCATCAGCCTGCCTTGTGACTTGCGACCAGCGCCTTGTAGATGGCGACGAATTCGCTGGCGTCCAGTGCAGCCGAGCCGATGAGGCCGCCGTCGATGTCCGGCATGTTGAACAGGCTCGAAGCGTTGCTCGCCTTGACGCTGCCGCCATAGAGAATCGGCAGGTTGTCGGCAAATGCCTGATCGCGCTGCGCCACGCGGGCGCGCAGGAAGGCGAGTTCTTCCTGCACGATCTCGGGCGTGGCAGCGATGCCGGTACCGATGGCCCAACGCGGCTCGTAAGCCAGGATGATCTTGTCGTGCGCCGTACGGATGTAGCCGAAGGCGGCGTCCAACTGGCGGGCCAGCACTTCATGCGTGCGGCCGGCGTCGCGTTCTTCTGCCGTCTCCCCCACGCAGATGATGGGCACCAGACCGGCGTCGATGGCCGCCAGCGACTTGCGGCCCATGAGACCGTCATTTTCATGCTGGTAATAGCGGCGCTCGGAGTGACCGATGATGACCGTATCGCAGCCCAGCTCCTGCAGCATCAGCGGCGAGGTCTCGCCGGTGTACATCCCGTTGAGATGGTCGGAGGCGTTCTGCGCACCCAGATGGATACCGCTGCCCTTGAGCAGCTCAGCCAGTTGCGGGATGTACGGGAATGCCGGACACACGACCATCTCGACACTTTCGGTCAGCGCGGGCAGCTCGGTACGTACCTGCTCGATCAATGCGCGGTTGCTGGCAAGGTTGCCATGCATCTTCCAGTTACCGACCAGCCATTTTTTTCGCATATTGAGTGTCCAGGTAAAGAGTCTTCAAGAAAGGTCTTGGCGCACGGCGCAAGAATCTTGCCGCACCGCTAAAGGGTTTGAATGTCGTCGAGCGCCACCACGTCGCGCTGCCGTGCCTGCGGCGTGACGGATAGATACAGGCGCTTGCCCAGGTCGGGGTAATCGCACACATCGTAGTCGGGCCGGTTTCCGCCGACCAGATAGACGAGGTCCGTATTGCCAGTGTTGCGCATTGCGTGCGCGGGGCCGCCCGCAGGCAGACCGATGAAGTCGCCGGCCGACACCGCATGGCTATCGTCGCCCAATACCACCACGCCCTCGCCTTCGAGTACGTAGATGAACTCGTCGCAGTACAGGTGCGTGTGCTTTTCGGTCAACGTGACGCCCGGCGCCACGCGGACGTGATGCACGCCGACGCGTGTGAGGCCGCAGGCGTCGCCCAGCGAATGCGATTGGCGCACCGCGGAAGCGTTGAGCGGATGATGCAGCGTGCGGGCGGTGTCTCCGCCCTGCTCTTCGCGACGCACGATGTGTGGGTTGGCGGCCATTGCACCCTCCGTGGCAGACATCACGAAAACTCGCGCAACGCGTCAAGCGCCTGTTCGATGCGATCGACCGCCCGCACCTCGATACCAGGAATCGGCTGCCGGGGCGCATTGGCGGTTGGGATCAGCGCGACTTCAAAGCCCAGCTTGGCCGCTTCGCGCAGACGCTCCTGCCCGCGCGGTGCGGGGCGGATCTCACCAGCCAGTCCGACTTCGCCGAACACGACCAGCTTTGCTGGCAGCGGCTTGCTGCGCAGAGACGAGACGATCGCCAGACATACCGAAAGGTCGGCAGCGGGCTCGGCAATCTTTACACCGCCCACGGCGTTGATGAACACGTCCTGATCGGAGCACACGATGCCGGCGTGCCGATGAAGCACAGCCAGCAACATCGCCAAGCGGTTTTGCTCCAGTCCGACGGAAAGCCTACGCGGACTGGGGCTGTGTGCCATGTTGACCAGCGCCTGGATTTCGACCAGCAACGGCCGTGTGCCTTCCTGCGTGACGAGCACACACGCGCCGGGTACGGGCTGGGCGTGTTGCGACAGGAACAGCGCCGACGGATTGCTCACGCCGCGCAGCCCCTTGTCGGTCATTGCGAATACGCCGAGTTCATTCACCGCGCCGAAACGGTTCTTGATGGCACGCACGAGGCGGAAGCTCGAATGCGTGTCGCCTTCAAAGTACAAGACAGTGTTGACGATGTGCTCCAGCACACGCGGGCCGGCCAAGGCGCCGTCCTTGGTAACGTGCCCAACGAGGATCACGCTGGTGCCGGTCGACTTGGCATGGCGCGTAAGCTGCGCCGCGCATTCGCGCACCTGTGCCACGGAGCCGGGCGCGGATTGCAGGGCTTCGGAATACAACGTCTGGATGGAGTCGATCACCGCCACAGCCGGACGCATCTCACGCAGCGTGGCGAGGATTTTCTCCAGCGAGATTTCCGGCAGCAACGGCAGATCACCGCATTCGAGCTGCAAGCGCCGCGCGCGCAATGCGACCTGCTCGGTGGACTCTTCGCCGCTCACGTACAACGTGGATTGTTTCGGCTGCAATTGCGCAAGCGCCTGCAGCAGCAGCGTGGACTTGCCAATGCCGGGGTCACCACCGATCAGCACCACCATGCCCGGCACAATGCCGCCACCCAGCACTCGATCGAGTTCTTCAATGCCGGTCGGTTGGCGCGGGGCTTCGCGAGGATCGATCTCGCCGAGCTTCTGCATCTTGCCGGCACTTGCGGCCAAGGTGGCAAAACGCCCGGTTGCGACGGGTTCTGCCACGCTTTCGACCAACGTGTTCCACTGGCCGCAGCCAGGGCATTGGCCCTGCCACTTTGGACTCTGCGCACCGCATTCGGTGCACACATAAATGGATTTGGCCTTGGCCATCAGCGTGTCAGCACCGGCACGCGATTGGCCAGTGCACAGAAGAGTTCATACGACACGGTCTGTGCGCTGGTAGCGACATCGTCGGCCGGTAGCCCCTGCCCCCACAGCGTAACCGTCGAACCGACACCGGCATCGGGAATATCCGTGAGATCCACCGACAGCATGTCCATCGATACGCGCCCCAGGGTACGCGTGCGCACGCCATTCACCAGCACTGGCGTACCGGTGGGTGCATGGCGCGGGTAGCCGTCGGCGTACCCGCAGGCAACCGTACCTGTGCGCATCGGGCGGTCGGCGCGGAACAAGGCGCCGTAGCCAACCTCTTGCCCCGCTTCGAGCGTCTGCGCGCCGATGATTTCGCTCTCCAGCGTCATCACCGGCTGCAGACCGATCGTTTCGCTCGGCAGCATGTCGGGCATGGGTGAGCCGCCATATAGCATGATGCCCGGCCGCACCCAGTCACGATGCGCTTCGGGGAAACGCAGTAACGCCGCCGAGTTCGCCACACTGCATGGCAGATCGAGCCCTGCTGCCGTGGCGTCGAAAACCTCCAATTGCCGGGCAATGCCACGCGCGTCGTCCGCGCTGGCAAAGTGCGTCATCAGCGTGATCTCGCGCACTTGTCCGCACGCCCGCAGACGTTCAACCACCTTGGCCGCGCACGTCGGCGGCAGGCCCAGGCGGTTCATGCCGGTGTTGATCTTGACGTGAACGTCGACCTGCCGGTCGAGCTCCATCAGTTCGAGCATGCGCAACTGTTCGGCGCCATGTACGACCAATGTGAGGTCATATTCGGCGGCCATCAGCACGTCGTCTTCGCGGAAGGCGCCTTCGAGCAGCATGATGGGCTGTTTCAGCCCGGTTTCGCGCAGCGCAGCGGCCTCGCTGACTTCAAGCAACGCAAAGCCGTCGGCAACGTCGCCAATGGCGTTGGCACAGGGCACCAGCCCGTGCCCATAAGCATTGGCCTTGACCACGGCCCAGGCGCGCGCGGTGGGCGCACGGTCCTTGGCCAACAAATAGTTGTGACGAAAAGCCGATGTATCGATGCGAGCGCGGATGGGACGAGCCATGTGTCGGTATGAGGCGTTTTCAGGGCATGGAGTATGCAGCGCTCTACTCCATGCCACGCCTTGTCAGTTCAAGGTTGGGGGTTATTTGCGGCGAGCGCATTATCGCCCGAATTGCCGGTATTTTGGGCCAGCTCACTCATGTGCTGCACGGTGAATTCCGCGAAGGTCGAGTGCAGCCGCGCGCGGAAGCGATCCTTGGGCACCAGTACGTTCAGCGACGAATACAGACGCGGTTGGAGCGAAATCGCGATCAGCGTACCGTCGCGCAGGTCACGGCCCAGCGAGGCGCGCGAGATGATCGCAAAGCCGACACCATCGCGTACCAGTTGCTTGATGACAGCAAGGCTGCCAAGTTCGGCGGCGCGGGTGAGGTTTTCCGGCGGAACGCCCGATGTACGGAAAAAGTTCTCAGCCAGTGCCCGGATTGCCGCACCCGGATCGCGATCGACGAAATCGAACGGCTGGAGGTCCACCGCCCGCACAGAATTCACCTTGGACAACATGTGCCCCGGCGGCACGACAACCATGAGTTCGTCGCGATAAGCCAGCGTGCATTCGAGATCGGGGTCGTCCGAGTCCTTTTCGACCATGCCGACGTCGATATCGTGCGCGGCAACGCGGTTCTCGATGTTCTCGGAGTTGCCGACGAACACCCGAGGCACCACGCGAGGGTATTTCTGTTTGAACTTGGAGATGAGCTGCGGTAGCCAATAAGCAGCAATCGTCGGGCTGGCGCCGATGGTCAGCACGCCCGTGAGCTCGTCCGTCAGCTCGTTGATGCGGGTCTCCATCTCGTCCGACAGGCCGAGAATCCGCTCGGCGTAGGCAAAGACGATTTCCCCCGCCGGGGTCAGCGACACGCGACCATGCCCGCGATCGAGCAGGCGCGTGTTGAATTGCTCTTCCAGTTGCTTGATCTGGAAGGTCACTGCCGGCTGCGTCATGAACAGCGTTTCAGCCGCGCGAGTGAAGGAGCCGTGCTTTGCGACGGCGTGAAAGACCTGGAGTCTTCGGTCAGCCATGGCGCCTCCATATAAGAAGTTTTTATTGCCGGCCATTGCAGCACAAACGCCCTGCAATGTCACCTGCTTGTGTCTTTGTTTGTTGCAACCCACACCACGACATGATTTCACCGTTCTACGCACGAAGGGTGACAAATGGTCTGTGGTATAAACGCGCTTTCGCCCGCATAAGAGAGATACATGGGCTTGGGTTTTTACATTGTCATGCTGGCGCAGTTCTTCTCTGCGCTGGCGGACAACGCGCTGCTGATCTGTGCCATCGCGATCCTGCAGCACTTGCAGGCACCGCCTGAATACGCGCCACTGCTAAAGACATCGTTCACGATCTCATACGTCGTGCTGGCCGCTTTTGTGGGCGCGTTCGCCGATTCCATGCCGAAGTGGCGGGTGATGCTTATCAGCAACAGCATCAAGATCGTGGGCTGCGGCATGATGCTCGCAGGCACCAATCCTCTGGTCGCCTACGCCGTCGTCGGCTTGGGCGCTGCGGCTTATTCTCCTGCCAAATACGGCATCCTCACCGAAATGCTCCCGCCGTCGAAGCTGGTCACGGCCAACGGCTGGATCGAAGGCCTGACGGTGGGCGCCATCATCCTTGGTTCGCTGCTGGGCGGCGCGCTGATCCTGCCGGACTTCCGCGACTGGGCGATGAGTCTGGGCATCCCCGGTATCCGTACGGGCGACCAAGCGAGCATCTTGCTGGTGGGCTTGCTGTATGTGATCGCGGCCGTATTCAACCGGTACGTGCCCGACACCGGCGTCGATCACAAACCCCTCAAACGTAGCCCGTGGTATCTCATCCACGAGTTCACGCACTGCGTTCGTCTGCTCTGGCGCGACAAGCTCGGGCAGATCTCGCTGGCCGTCACCACTCTCTTCTGGGGCGCAGGCGCCACGCTGCAATTCATCGTGATCGACTGGGCCTTCCATTCAATGGGGTTAAGCCTGTCGAAAGCCACGCAACTGCAAGGCGTCGTCGCGATCGGCGTGTCCGTGGGCGCCATTGCCGCAGCCCGTTGGCTAACGCTGCGTCGTTCGGCGAGCGTGATCCCCATCGGCATCGCCATGGGCCTGATCGTGCCATTGATGGTGCTGCTGCCTTATCTTCCACGAGAAAACCTCGGCACGATCAGTTTCGACCTCTTCGGGCATGCGATGCACTTCCATCTGCATATACGCATGCTGTGCGTGATGGCGCTGATGATCGTGGTGGGGGCGCTGTCCGGCTTCTTTGTCGTGCCGATGAACGCGCTTCTGCAACATCGCGGCCACGTGCTGATGGGTGCGGGGCATTCGATTGCCGTGCAGAACTTCAACGAGAACGTTTCGATCCTCGTCATGACCGGTCTCTACGCCCTGCTCATCCGCCTGGGGCTGTCGGTCAACGTGGTGATCGTACTCTTCGGCCTGTTTGTCGCCGCCACCATGTATCTGGTGAAGCTGCGCTTTGAAGCCAATCAGCGCGAACACGACGACGTGGCGCAGTTGGAAGGCACGGGACACTAATAGTAAAAAGGGGAGGCGCTGCACGCGCCTCCCCCTTTTTTGTGCCACCGCCACCGCCACCGCCACCGCCACCGCAGCGGTAGCATTCATTGGTCACACTGGGTTACGCCTTTTCCTTCTGGCGCGCCATCTCATCCTGTGCAAAACACAGGTCTTCCCAAGCTTTCGATTTGTCCGGCAGGTTACGTAACAAATAGGCCGGGTGGTAAGTCACCACCACGGGGACGGACTCGTACCGGAACACCTTCCCGCGCGACGCCGAAATACGCGGCTCACCACCAAGCAGCGTCTGTGCGGCCGGGCGGCCCATGGCGATGAGCAGCCTGGGCGCGACCAGTTCGATCTGGCGTTCAAGGAAAGGACGGCAGGCGGCCATCTCGTCAGGCTGTGGCGTGCGGTTGCCCGGCGGGCGACATTTGACGGCGTTGGCGATGTAGACGGTGTTCTGGCGCGACAGCCCAACGCTGTCGAGCATTGCGTCGAGCAGACGCCCTGCCTGCCCTACGAACGGCTCTCCGCGCTCATCCTCTTCAGCCCCCGGCCCTTCGCCGACGATCATCCACTCCGCCTCACGCGCACCAACGCCAAACACCGTCTGCTTGCGCGCCTCGCACAAACGGCAGGCGCGGCAGTCGCGCACAGCGGCTTCCAGAGCGTCCCAGTCCATGGTTGACACGGGATTGACCTTTGCCACGGCAGGCGCAGAACGGCTGGCGGGCTCCGCGTCGACCGCGGGCTCGCTGCGATCCATCGGCATTGCATCGCCCACGGGCATGTCGTCGAACGGCGGCGGAGCATCGTCCAACCAGGCGGGCGGCTCATCCGAAGCCATGACAGGCATCGGCTCGGGTTGTCGCAAAGGCGCTGGTTTGGGTTGGACTATGGGCTCAGGTGCCGACACCTCGATTGCAACCGCGGCTTCGGCCGGAGCGTCGCGAAGTTGCCACCGGGGCTTGATACCCATTTCGGCCAGCATCTGTTCGCGTCGTGCGTCGAGCTTCGTCATAGTCACAGATCCCTGCGCAATTCGAGCGCGTCCTCGCGCCCTTCCGTGGCCGGGTAATAGCCCTTGCGGCGCCGATTGAGCACGAACCCCCACTTTTCGTAGAGCGACTGGGCGGTAACGTTGGACACGCGCACTTCGAGGAACAGTTGTGTCTTGCCCGCTGTGCGCGCGATTTCGCACACGTGATACATGAGCGCCGACCCCAGCCCCCTGCCCTGCAAATCGGGCAGGACACTGATATTCAACAGATTGGCGTCATCCACCCCGAGCATCAACACGGCGTAGCCGGCACGTGCGCCGCGATGTCGCAGCAGCCAGCAACTGTGGCCGGCCGCCAGCGAATTGGCAAAGTCGCGATGACTCCACGGGAACGGATAAATGAACGCTTCCGCTTCGGCGACCCAGTCCAGATCGTCAGCCGTCATCGGCGAGAAGCTGAGTTCATCCGCCGGGATGCCCGCGCGGTCGCCGCGACCTTGCAGGACGGCGCTCATGCCTTGCCACCTTGAGCAAGGCGCTCGGCCACCGTCAGCGCCACACGATTGCGGACGTATTCGGGCGCAGCCAGTGCCGGGTCGATCCACGACGCTGGATTGCCCGCGGCCAACCGCGCCACGGCGACAGCGTGCGGGACGGCCTCGGCGTCCAGCACGGCAACGTGGTGGGCAAGGCGTTCAGCGATGGACGGATAAGCGCGGAACGCCGTGCCTACCCCCTGCCAACCCGCGTTGACTGGCACGGGTACGGATTCGGGTGGCACGCACTCGGCCTCGGCGACCTGAACCAGCCCCCCGTTCTGACGCCGGAAACGGGCCACATAGGCCTCGTTCATACGGGCGTCCGCCGCGCAGTAGATCAGGTCGGCAGCAACAGGCTCGGCCATCGCCAACAGGCTGTTGACCGGGGCAACCGGACGATCCGCGCCCAGCGCAAGCCCTTGTGCGACGCCACAGGCCAAGCGCAGACCGGTAAAAGCGCCGGGCCCGCTGCCAAAGGCGATGCAATCCAAAGCAGCGACACCGATGCCAGCTTCGGCCAGCATCTCGCGCACCAGTGGCAGGATGTTGGCGGAGTGGCCGGCAGCGCTGCCCGGCAAGGCGCGTTCGATGGGTTCGCCGTCAAGGATGAGCGCGACGGAGCCACGTTCGCAGGAGGTTTCGAGAGCCAGGATTTTCATGAGGCATCGATTTTACCCGAGCCACGCAAGCCGGCCCGCTAAAATGCGGCCATGCAAACAGTTCCCCCCGCCCTTCCCCCGCGCCGGCTGTCCGTAGCCCCAATGTTGGACTGGACCGACCGCCATTGCCGTTACTTCCATCGCCTGCTGGCTCCCCACGCCTGGCTGTACACAGAGATGATCACCACTGGCGCGCTGGTCCATGGCGACCAGGCCCGACATCTACAGTTCGACGCGCGCGAACAGCCCGTGGCGCTGCAACTAGGGGGCTCGGACCCCGAAGCGCTCGCGCAATGCGCGGCGATGGCCGAACAATGGGGCTATGACGAAGTCAACATCAACTGCGGTTGCCCAAGCGAGCGCGTGCAGAACGGTGCATTCGGCGCCTGCCTGATGAGCGAACCGCAACTGGTACGTGATTGCGTCGCGGCCATGAGTGCGGCGACGCGACTGCCGGTTACCGTCAAGCATCGCATCGGCATCGATCGCGTCGAGCATTACGGTTTTGTGCACGACTTCGTCGCCACGGTGGCCGAAGGCGGCGCGCAGACATTCATCGTGCATGCGCGCAATGCGTGGCTCAAGGGTCTGTCGCCGAAGGAAAACCGCGAGATCCCACCGCTGCGGTATGAATTCGCATACCGGCTCAAGGCCGAATTCCCCGAGCTTGAAATATTGATCAACGGTGGTATTGCGACAGTCGATGCCATCCGTGAGCATCTGGAGCACGTTCGACGGCGTGATGATCGGCCGCGAGGCCTATCACAACCCTTGGGCGCTGACTGAATGGGAGCGAGCCCTGTTCAATGGCGACTGGCAACCGCACCGCGCCGACGTTATCGCGGCGCTGGTGACGTACTGCGAGCAGGAGCAGCGCGAGCACGGCACGCCGATGCGCGCCATCGTCCGCCACGTCCTGAACCTGGCGAATGGCCTGCCGGGCGCCCGTCAGTTCCGGCGCATGCTGTCCGACCCGCAGATGCTGCGCGATGCCACTCCGGATCTGTTGTGGCGCGCCTGGGAACAGGTTGACGCACGGGCAGTCGCAGCGTAGGCCGCATGAAAGATATATATTGACGCTGCGCCGGCGCCCTGGCGCCACGATGGCGGCATCAGGGCAGCGCTGGCGTTACACTTTCAAGCTCCCCCCGATAACGCAGGAGATCACGATGTCTTCTCGCACCATCCAGGTCGCACCCTTCGACCTCGTCGTATTTGGCGGCACGGGTGACCTGGCCGCCCGCAAACTGCTCCCCGCGCTGTACCACCGGGACCATGCCGGACAGATTCCGGACGAAGCCCGCCTCATCGGCGTTTCGCGCCGTGAATTGTCGCGCGAAGGTTATGCCGATTTCGTACGCAAATCGGTACGCGAATTCGTGCCTGCCAGCGCCATCGACGACGCTGTGCTCGAACGCTTTGCCCGCCGCACCGACTATCGTGCGGTAGACGCCACGGGCGAAGCGGGCTGGGCCGAACTCGCACAAGTGCTGGCCGAAGGCGCGGACCGCACACGGGCTTTTTACTTTGCCGTGTCGCCCGAATTGTTCGCACCGCTCTCGCAGCACATTCAGGAATTTCACCTCATCACGCCGCAGTCGCGTGTGGTGCTTGAAAAGCCGATCGGCAAGGACGGCGAGAGCGCGCAGGAAGTCAACGAAGCTGTCGGCAAAGTGTTTGCGGAAAACCAGATCTTCCGCATCGACCACTATCTCGGCAAAGAGACCGTGCAGAACCTGATGGCGCTGCGCTTTGCCAACCGGCTGTTTGAGCCGCTCTGGAACAGCGGCAACATCGACCATATCCAGATCACGGTGTCCGAGGACATCGGCGTCGGTGAACGAGGCGGCTACTACGACACCTCCGGGGCGCTGCGCGACATGGTGCAGAACCACATGCTGCAACTGGTCACGCTGATCGCCATGGAGCCGCCCGACGCCTACGACTCCGAATCCGTGCGTGACGAAAAGCTCAAAGTGCTCAAAGCACTCAAGCGCATCGATGAGCGCAATGTCGAACACGTCACCGTGCGCGGCCAATATCGCGCAGGCTCGGTGGCCAGCAAGCCTGTGCAGAGCTACCTCGACGACATTGGCAAGGACGAAAGCAATACCGAAACATTCGTCGCCATCAAGGCTGAGATCGCCAACTGGCGTTGGGCCGGGGTGCCGTTCTACTTGCGCACCGGCAAGCGTCTGGCCAATCGTGTGTCGGAGATCGTGGTGAACTTCCGCCACATTTCGCACTCGATCTTTGACCACACGGCAGGGCGCATTCACCACAATCGTTTGGTCATCCGCTTGCAGCCGGACGAAGGCGTCACGCTCGAAGTCATGATCAAGGACCCCGGTCCCGGCGGTATGCGGCTGCGGCGCATACCGCTCGATATGAGCTTCGCCGAGACCTTCGGCGTCGCCAATCCCGACGCTTACGAACGCTTGTTGATGGACGTGATCCGTGGCAACCAGACGCTGTTCATGAGCCGCAACGAAGTGGCCGCCGCGTGGCGCTGGATCGATCCGATCATCGCCGCATGGAACGCCACCGGTCAGCGCCCCAGCCCGTACAGTTCAGGCAGTTGGGGGCCGTCTGCTTCGATCGCGCTCATCGAACGCGACGGACGTACGTGGTTCGAAGACAGCGAATAACCAACATCAGCGGGTTCGCCCGCATGACAAACGCAATATGGAGATGCAATGAAACTCGTCCTGCGCTGGGCACTCAATGCCGTGGCCCTGATGCTGGTACCACAGATCGTGACTTCGATCACGGTCAGCAGCTTCATGACCGCCCTGCTCGCCGCCCTGCTGATCGGTCTGGTCAATGCGCTGATCCGCCCCGTTCTGTTGATTCTCACGCTGCCGATCACGGTGCTGACACTGGGGCTGTTCGCGCTGGTGATCAACGCGCTGATGTTCTGGCTGGTGGCCGAAGTGATATCGGGATTCCACGTGCCGGGCTTCTGGCCAGCCATGTGGGGTGCGATCGTTTATGCCATTCTGACCTGGGCGGTGAATCTGGCGTTATCCGACTAGATGTATCGAATCGACCGCCCAGCGGTCATTTGCAGCGGACAGGGCGACCTCAAGGTCGCCCTTTTTTATTGCCGCGACACGGCCACAAAAAAACTCCTAAAGCCACGGCAATGTCCGTCGTTAATGGCTCATACATTGGAAATAACGCGCAAAAGCAGCTCTTATTCAAGTTTCAAAGCGCCGGGCCGATGTAAGTGGCAAGAGTCACGAACTCGAACGAACGAAGGGCCCTTGGGCCTGGAGTGAGAAACGCAAAGATAAGGAGTTAGAAAATGGCAATGACCATTAACACCAACGTTCAGTCCCTGAACGCGCAACGCAACATCACCAGCACGCAGAACTCGCTGTCGACGTCGCTGCAACGCTTGTCCTCCGGCCTGCGCATCAACAGCGCCAAGGACGACGCTGCCGGCCTGGCGATTTCGGATCGCATGACCGCTCAGATCAAGGGTCTGACGCAAGCGCAACGCAACGCCAACGACGGCATCTCGCTGGCGCAGACGGCTGAAGGCGCGCTGGGTGAAATCAGCAACAACCTGCAACGTATCCGCGAACTGGCTGTGCAAGCCTCCAACGGCACCAACACCCAGACCGACCGCGACGCGCTGCAAGCAGAAGTGACGCAACTGCAGTCGGAAATCCAGCGCGTGGCCGAGCAAACCAGCTTCAACGGTCAAAAGCTGCTGGACGGTTCGTTCAACGGCGTGCAGTTCCAGATCGGCGCCAACGCAGGCGAAACCATCGGCGTGAGCAAGATCATGAACGCGCAGACGGCTTCTCTGGGTGGTTCGCTGACCCGCACGACCTCGACCATCGACGCGACCGACCTGACCAAGTACGACACGGCCATGGCCGCTGGCGACCTGACCATCAACGGTGTCGACGTGGGCAAGATCGATGCAGCTTCGACCGCTCAAGAGCGCGCAGCGCAACTGACTGAAGCCATCAACCGCGTGTCGTCGCAAACCAACGTGGGCGCGTCCTACGACAAGACCACCGGTCAAGTCACGCTGACGTCCAACGCTGCCATCGCCGTAGCAGGTGCAGCGAACGATGCAACCATCGCCGGTTGGGCCAACAACGCCACCACCGGTACGGCAACGACGACCACCGGTATCAACTCGCTGACGGTGTCCTCCTTCACCAACGCGCAACAAACGATCACGCAGATCGACAACGCGCTGAAGGACATCAACACCGCCCGCGCTGATCTGGGTGCTGTTCAGAACCGCTTCACCTCGACGGTGGCGAACCTGCAATCGATGACCGAGAACCTGTCGTCCGCACGTGGTCGCGTGACTGACGCCGACTTCGCCTCGGAAACCGCTAACCTGTCGCGCGCTCAGATTCTGCAACAGGCCGGTACGGCGATGCTGGCTCAAGCCAACGCGCTGCCGCAGCAAGTGCTGAAGCTGCTGAGCTAAGCAGCTGGTCAGGTTTTACTCGCTTCAAACAAAAAACCCGCCTTGTGCGGGTTTTTTGTTGCCCGCTCTCTGGCAACCCTGGCAAGCCTTGCCGGCAACCCGGCAGCCCACCCTCCCCGCCCCGGCAGCAATTGCCGCCCAGCCCCTCCACGCCCCTTCAGAACGTCCGTAAAGCGCGAAAAAACGCTGTGTTTACAGGCCTTTTCACGCATCTCGCAAAACTGGCCCGCCCTTTGCAATAGGCCTCGTGAGCTGAACACCTCGGCACGCGCCGACGTGGGGCTGGAGGTGACTCCAGCCGTTCGGCCGGACCGTTCGAGTGCAATTCATGGAGGAAATTGGCCATGGCCATGACCATCAACACCAACGTGGCATCATTGAATGCCCAACGCAATCTGACTACGTCGCAGAGCTCACTCTCGACGTCGCTGCAGCGCCTGTCTTCAGGCCTGCGTATCAATAGCGCGAAGGACGACGCTGCAGGCCTGGCGATCTCCGAGCGCATGACCACCCAAGTGCGCGGCCTGACGCAGGCGATCCGCAATGCCAACGACGGTGTGTCGCTGGCGCAGACGGCCGAAGGCGCACTGGGCGAAATCAGCAACGACCTGCAACGTATCCGCGAACTGGCCGTTCAAGCCTCCAATGGCACCAACACGCAAAGCGATCGCGATGCGCTCGATGCCGAAGTGAAGCAATTGCAGGCCGAAATCCAGCGCGTTGCGGAACAGACCAGCTTTAACGGCAACAAGCTGCTGGATGGCTCCTTCACGGGCGTGCAGTTCCAGATCGGCGCCAACGCGGGCGAGACGATCGGCATCAGCACGATCATGAACGCACAGACTGCGGCACTGGGCGGCACGCTCACCCGCTTCACCTCGACCATCGATGCCACTTCGCTGACCGGCTATGCCACGGGCATTGCCGCCGGCGACCTGACCATCAACGGCGTTGACGTGGGCAAGGTTGACCCTGCAGCCAACGCGCAAGAGCGCGCTGCGCAGATCACCGAAGCGATCAACCGCGTTTCGTCGACGACGGGCGTCGGTGCGTCGTATGACAAGACGACCGGCCAGATCACGCTGTCCTCCAGCGCGGCCATCGATGTCGGGGGCGCCGCAAATAACGCCACCATCACCGGCTGGGCAAACAGTGCCACGACCGGTACGTCGACGACGACGACGGGTATCGCATCGCTGACGGTGTCTTCATTCACCAACGCGCAGATGACGATCTCGCAGATCGACAACGCCCTCAAGGACATCAGCGAAGCACGTGCGAATCTGGGCGCGATCCAGAACCGCTTCACCTCGACGGTGGCTAACCTGCAGACGACGACGGAAAACCTCTCCGCCGCACGAGGCCGTATCACCGATGCGGACTTTGCTTCGGAAACCGCCAATCTGTCGCGCGCGCAAATCCTGCAGCAAGCGGGCACCGCAATGCTGGCGCAAGCCAACGCGCTGCCGCAGCAAGTGCTGAAGCTGCTGCAAAGCTAAGTAAGTACTGCGCGTGGCACAGGCCATGCGCAGGGTTGGAACAGCCGAAAGGCAACGGGCGTTTGATGGGCTCTGGTCCGGCCGCCAAGCGAAGGGGCCCACCGATTTGCATCGGTGGGCCCTCCAGCAGCTTGCGAGCGAACGGCTCAGCCGAAGACAAGATTCGGCAGGAAGAGCACGAGTCCCGGCCAGAAGATCATGATCACCACCAGCCCGAGGACCGCACCGAGGAACGGCAAGGCTTCTCGCGTGTACTCATCCATGGGGCATTTGAGGATGCCGCAGACGGTGAACATCGCTACGCCCACGGGTGGCGTCATCGAGCCAAGCGTCACGCAGGTCATCATGACCAGTCCAAAGTGAACGAGGTCAACGCCCACGGCACTGACGATCGGCACCAGGATCGGCGTGAGCAGCAGCACGATGACCGTGCTTTCGAGCAAGCAGCCGAGCGCGATGATGAATGCAATGATCAGCAGCATCAGCGCGTACTTATTGCTGGTCAGCCCGACGAGGAATTCAGTCGCGTTCTGCGGCACGGATTCCAATGTAATGACATAGCCGATCATCGACGACAGCATGATGATCAGCATGATCATGCCAACGTCACGCACGCTGTGGCGCAGACAATCGAGCAGTTTCGCCAACGTCAGTTCGCGATACACCGCCATGCCAATGAAGATGGCATACACCACCGCAAACGCGCCTGCTTCCGACGGCGTGAAGATGCCATAGCGAATCCCGACAATCAGGAAGATCGGGAAAAGCAGCGCCCATTTGCAGTCCCACATCTTGAAGAGGATTTCGCGCAATGGCGGAATCCGGTCGAGTTCGGCTTCATACCCCCTGCGGCGAGCAATGATGTAGGCGGTGCCCATCAGGAAGATGGTCATCAGCACACCCGGCACGATGCCGCCAACAAACAGCCGGCCGATCGATACGTTCCCCAAAAAGCCGTACAGGATGAGCCCAATGCTCGGCGGAATCGTCGCGGTGATCAGTGAGCCTACGACAATCGACCCGCACACAAAACCACGTGCATAACCGCGCTTGAGCATCGACGGCCCAAGAATGCGTGCTTCCATCGCGGCATCGGCCACCGCCGAGCCCGACACGCCGCCCATCAACGCCGCAAGCATGATCGCCACATGGGCCAGCCCGCCGCGAATCCAGCCGGTCAACACCGTTGACAGCCGGATAAGCCGTTCGGTGATACCCGATTGGTTCATCAGGTGTCCGGCAAATACGAACAGCGGCACGGCCAGCAACGGAAAGGACTGTGTGGAGGTCACGATCTTCTGCACGGCGATCGAGGTCGGCATCGGCCCGAACAGGTAGAAGAACATGAAGGCAATGCCGATGGCGAAGGCCACAGGCATGCCAAGGAACATCAACACAAGAAATACGATGGTAAGAGTGCCGGTCATATTGCATCTCCGTCACGACCTTCGATGGCAAGGGATTGCCGCCCTGCCAGCGCGTTGAAGATTCGGTCGAGCGTAGTGATCGCCATCAACGCCGCGCCGACCGGAATGGCCACCGTGACCCACGCGTAGCTGATACCTGCGTCGCCAAGCGAGCGCTGCGTATTCAACAGGGTGAGATCAACGCCGTACCAGATCAGCAGCCCCAGGAACGCCAGGATTGCAATCTGCCAGCAAAGCCCGAGCACACGCCGCGCCACAACCGGCATCTTCTTGACGGCGATATCGATGACCACATGGCTGTTGTGTTTGAGCGCGATATCCGCTCCCAACACACAGGCCCACGCAAAAGTCAGCTGCGCAATGTCGACGGACCAGACCAACGGGGTGCCAAGCGTGCGTGTGAGCGCTCCGATGAAGACCATCGCGGTCGTGGTGGCGAAGAAGGCCATCGCCAGCCACTCTTCGAATTTGTACAAGATCTGCTTCATATGCCTTTCGTCCATTCAATGACACGAGGCGCACCCCGCCAGGGGCGCGCCGCGAACAAACCGGGATTGATGGATTACTTGGCGACGATGGCGTCGACCTGCTTACGCAGATCGACGTAACCGAACTTGTCGTAGACGCTACGCGTGGAGGCAACGAAAGGAGCGATGTCGACCTCGACAACCTGCATGCCCTTGGCCTTGAGATCCTTCTCGTAAGTGACCAACAAATCGGTGGTCAGCTTCGACGCGTAGTCGCCGGCCTTGAGGGATTCTTCGCGCACGATGACCTGCAGATCCTTGGGCAGCTTGTCGAACCATTTTGCCGAGCCGACCAGGCCGGTCACGAGCTGGATGTGCCGTGTTTTGGTGATGTACTTGGTAACCTCGTACAGACGCGAGCCATAGATTGCCGGCACTTGTGCTTCCACCGCATCGATCGCCTTCAACTGCAACGCCGAATACGACTCGGCCCAGGGCATCGGCGTCGGCGTGGCGCCCAGCGCACGAACGGTTTCAAGCCACAGCGGCGCACCCGGCGTGCGCATGCGCACGCCAGCGAGGTCAGCCGGTTTGCTCACAGCCTTGTTGGTCACCAGATGACGTTCTCCCTGGTACCAATTGAACGAGAAGACCTGGAATCCCCCCTTGTCGTGCAGCTTCTGGACCCATTCTTCAAAGATCGGTGACGCCACGACCTTGCGCATCTCGGGGAAGCTCTTGACGACGTAGGGTGCGGTCAGAATGCCGAACTCCTTCGTGTAGGGTTCCATGCGCGCGCCATCAGTCACCAACGCCACCCCCGCCCCCGCCTTGATCTGCTCGATGATGTCTTCGTCCGAACCCAATTGCGACGCAGGGAAGGTCTTGACCTGAACTCGTCCTTTGGAGCGAGCCTCGACATTCTTCTTGAACTCGAGCAGTCCCTTGTACATCGGATCGTCGGCCACCTGTGAAGTGCTGACGTTCAGCGTATACGTCTGCGCAAAGCTGGCCGGAGCAACAACCACGAGAGCCAGTGCGGACAGTGCAAGGGAAAAATGCTTGATTGATTTCATGAACATCTCCATATCGTTATGTGACCTGCGCGCCAACATCGACGCACAGCCTCTCTGTGGAGTTGTGTTCAGGAAGGGATCACATTCAGTGCTTCGTAGCACGCTCCCATGGTGTGGTAGTCCGCCTTGTTGCTATAGGACTTGCGATTGCTATAGCGACAGTTGTCGGGAGACAGCACGCGGTACCACGCGCCATAGGTGTGATCGACAAAATATGTCCAGGCGTATTGCCAGATGCGCACATACCACTGCCAGTAATGGTCGTCACCGGTGGCGTCGGCAAGGAGTGCGGCGGCGGCGATGCTCTCTGCTTGCACCCAGAAGTATTTGTCGCAATCGCACGGCACGCCTTGCAGGTCATAGCCGTAGATGAGCCCGCCATGTTGGTCGTCCCATCCACGTGCGACAGCGGTGTCGAAGAGCGCGCGGGCGCGCTCTACATACCATTCGGCCGATGAATGACGATTCAATATCAGCAGCAGCTTGGCCCATTCCGTTTGATGGCCGGTCTGCACGCCCCATGGGCGGATGTGGTTGCTGCGGTCGTGACGGTTGTAGTCCAGATCGGGCCGCCAGTCGGTGGTGAAGTGCTCCCACACCTGCCCGCCTGTCGGCGCGGCAAGCTCCACCGTAAAGCGATGAGCGAGCAGTTGCGCGCGGGCAAGATAACGATGTTCGCCGGTAGCCTCGTATGCGGCGATGAGCGCCTCGCACGCGTGCATGTTGTCGTTCTGTCCACGGTACGTCTGTACCTGCCAATCGGCGGTCGCCTCGTTGGCGTAACAGTTGTCCTCCGGCAGCCAGAAGTGGCGCTCCATCAACGCCCATGTCTCGTCGATCCACGGGCGCGCTTCGCTCACGCCCGCGCGCACCGCCGCAGAATAGGCCAGCATGACGAAGGCAAGCCCGTAGCAATGATTGGTGCGATCGACCGATTCACCCTGTTCGATACGCCATGTATAGCCGCCTGTGGCCGGATCGCGATGGCGGTCGCGCAGGTATGCCAACCCGTGGCGCACGCGGTCGAGGTAGTCCGTCAGCCCGAAGGTGCGGTACGCCATGGCATAGTTGAAGACGAACCGGCATGAAGCCACCAAGGTCCGCGTCAACCGGTCGAAGATGGTGCCATCGTCCTCGTAGCATTGGAAGAAACCGCCTTCTACGTCCACGCAACGCGCGTCGTAGAAGGCGAGGATGCTGCGTATGTGTTCCAGCAGAAATGCCCGACTGCGAAACTCCACTCCGCTCTTCTCCATTTATCGCGTCGTCAGTCCTGCGGGTGCTCTTTGACGCGACTGACCAGTTGCGTCGGATTGACGAACTGCAACGCCAGCAGCAGGAAGATCAAAGTCAGCACCATGTACACCATGGCCATTGCGTCGACCGATTGCGGCGCACGTACCCCCGCAGCGAACACCGCGTAATACAGCGCCACCACCAGCGTCTGCGAGTCCGGCCCCGCCGTGAGGAACGTCAGCTCGAACATGGCGATGGCGCGCACCAGCACCAACAATGACGCGGCGAGAATGCCGGGCCCGAGCAGCGGCACGAGGATGTGCCAGAACATGCGGCCCGTTGTTGCGCCGAACACGCGCGCAGCCGATTCGAGGTTTTCATCGATCTGCTCGATGAACGGCGTCATGACGAGAATGACAAATGGCAGTGACGGAATCATGTTGGCCAGGATCACGCCGGTAAGCGTCCCCGCCAGATTGACCTTGTACATGACAGTCGCCAGCGGGATACCGTACGTGATCGGAGGCACCATCAGCGGCAGCAGAAACAGCGGCAACAGCGCCTTCTTGCCGATGAACTGCCGTCGCGCCAGGACATAAGCCGCCGGAACGCCGACAAGGATCGACAGCACGACGATGGCCAGCACCACCTGTCCGGTCACGAGGAGCACCGGCCCGAGCTGGAATTCGTTCCAGGCAGAGGCATACCAGTGCAGCGTAAAGCCCTGCGGCAACCAACCGCCAAACCATCGCTGACCGAATGAGTTGACTGCTACGGCGGCGATGATCAGCAGCACGTTGAGGACGAAGAACACCATCAAGAGCTGAATGGACAGGTTCCACAGCTTCGATGGCAAACGCGATTGCGTGTGGGTGCTCATGCGCCCTTCCCTCCGGTCATGGGGCCACTGTAGAAGAACCCGCGTAGCGCCAGCACGACAGCCACCACGATCAACTGCACGAAGCCCATGATCATGGCAATGGCCGAGGCCAGCGAGTAGTCGTATTGCTCGAAGGCGGCCTCATATGCTGCGATCGAGATGACACGCGTCGGCCCTGCTGGAGAACCAAGCAAGACCGCGGACGGGAACACCGAGAATGCCTGCACGAACGCCAGGCAGAACGCCATCGCCAGCCCCGGCATCAGCAGGGGAAGATAGATGCGTCGGAATTGCTCCCAGGGCGAAGCCCCCAACGACGCTGCGGCACGGGCAAGCACCGGATCGATGCCGGTGATGTACGACAGAATCAGCAGGAACACGAACGGGAAGCCCGAAATCACCAGCGAGATCATCACGCCCGCAACGTTGTGTGTCAGGCGGATCGGCCCGTCATACAGATGCAGCAGTTGCAGCGCCTGCGACAACCACCCGCGCGGCCCGAAGTAAGTGAGCATCCCTTCGGCGATAAGCACCGTGCCAAGCGCGACGGGCACCACAAGGATGGTGGTGATCCACTTCTGATAGCGCGATTTTTTGCGCATCAGAAAGGCGATGGGCAGCGCCAATGCAACGTTGAGGATGGTCGTCGGCAAGGCCAGCTTCATCGTCGTGCCGATGGTTGGCCATAGGTTGTCGGTCGTGAAAAACTTGACGTAGTTCGCCAGCCAGCCGCCCTCGGTCGGCTCGAACGACAAGACCAACCCGTAGACGAACGGGTAGACGAACACGGCGAGCATGAAGATCGCGGCGGGCGCCAGCAGCAACAGCGTGCGATCGAACCGCTGGACCGACATGGAGGCAACGCGTGACATGGCAGCCCCCTTTTAGCGCGGATAGACCAGCACGCGATGCGACGGAATCGACAGACGAATGGCGTCACCCACCTTCAGCCCGGTCACCGTGCGCAGATGCAAGGGCTGGCCGGATGCCGTCATCACGTCCACCTGAGAGTGGTGACCACAGTATTCGACGTTCTCGACAGTCGCGTCGAAGCTGTTTTCGGCTGCGTCGCCACCGAGCACAAAGTCCTCCGGCCGCATGGCGACGTACGCGTGCTGCCCGGTCAGCGCTTGTTGAGGCGTTCCGATGAGCGTGAGCCCGCCCTTACGCAAGCGCACACGGTTGTCGGAGAGCGTTTCAATGACATCGGCCTCCAGCACGTTGCGGTAGCCCATGAAGCGCGCCACTTCGAGATTCGCCGGTTGCGTGTAGACCTCATGCGGAGGTGCAATCTGCTGCGTCACGCCATCCTTGAGCACGACAATGCGGTCGGCCAGCGACAGCGCTTCGTCCTGGTCGTGTGTCACATAAATGGTGGAGCGGCCCAGTTCCTGGTGGATACGCCGGATTTCCGATCGCATCTCGATCCGCAGCTTGGCATCGAGGTTGGACAGCGGCTCGTCCATCAGGATAAGCGGTGGCTCAATGACGATGGCGCGCGCAATCGCCACGCGTTGCTGTTGACCACCGGAGAGTTGCCCCGGCAGCTTGTGCTCTTGTCCGACGAGTTGGACGAGTTCAAGCGCTTTCTTCACGCGCTGCGCGATCTCATGCTTAGGCACGCGTCGCATGAGGAGACCAAAGCCAACGTTGTCGCGCACCGTCATGTGCGGAAATAACGCATAGCTTTGGAACACCATGCCGAAGCCACGCTTTTCGGGCGGCAGCGTGTCGATGCGAGCATCATCGACGTAGATACTGCCCCCAGTCAGCGGAAACAGCCCCGCCACGCAATTGAGAGCCGTTGACTTGCCGCAACCGGACGGGCCGAGGAAGGCGATGAACTCGCCACGCCTGATGTTGACGGTCAGCCCGTCCAAGGCAGCAAAGCTGGCGCCGGCGTTGTCAAAACGCCGCGTCACTCCACGCAAGTGCAGCTCGCTGAAATTCTGATGACTCATTGGCAACCCCTGTTGCACGCATCGCGAAGCGACGCGACGAATCCTTCGACATAACGGCCTACTGCGCGGGCGCCACAGCGCGCCCGCGGCAGAGGCGTTGAATCAGCGAGTAGCGATCAGCGTGTCTTGCGTGCGCCGATGTCCTCGTCCCACTTGCGGAACGCGGCAACAAGCGCCTTGGCATCGAGCTGCTGCGCTTGCGGATATTTGCTCATGATTTCGTCATACTCGGGGCGGCCGAATTCTTTCATCACGTCCTGACTTGCCTTCGGCGCCATCGACAGCGGCACGTTCTTGATTGCCGGACCGGGATAGAAGTAGCCCTTGTCCCACGTAAGTGCCTGCGCTTCGGGCTGCATCATGTAGCGCATGAGGTCGATCACGGCCGCGAGCTTGTCGCCCGTCACACCCTTCGGAACCATCATGTACTGCGAGTCGTTCACGAAGGTCATGCCCTTGAAGATGTTGATCTTGAACTCCTTCGGCACGATGCCCAGCGCACGCGGATTGATGTCCCACCCAGTCGTGGTGACGGTGATGTCGCGCGAGCCCTCACCGACCTCCTTGAACACCGCGCCGGTACCCGAGGGGTAGTACTCGATGCACGAATCAAGATCCTTCAAGTAGGCCCAGGTCTTGTCCCATCCCTTGACGGGATCCTTCGGGTCTCTGTCGCCGAGCATGTACGGCAGGCCCATGATGAACGCGCGCCCCGGGCCCGAGTTGGCCGGTCGGGCGTAGATGAACTTGTTCGGATTGGCCTTGCACCACGCCAGCAACTCCTGCGGTGTACTCGGCACCGTTTTCACGGTCGCCGGGTTGTATTCAAGGAACGGGCCGTTGTACATGAAGCCCACGGCCAGGGCTTGGTTTTGCGCCAGCTCCTGCATCTTGGCCGCCGCCGGCAGATAGCTGTCGAGCACGCTGGGGAAATCTTTCGCAAAGGTCGGGAAGATCGGAATCCACAAGCTCTGGTCGATGCCCGACGACAGAATGTCCACGCCGCCCACAACCAGATCGATGTCTGAACGATTGGCGGCCTGCATCGCCTTGAGCTTGCCCGGTAATTCAGGCGCCGGCGCCTTGGTGAAGGTGATGCGCGAGACCACCTTCGGATTCTTGTCCCGGTACTTCTCCATGCCCTCTTGCAGGAAGGCCAGTGCGCCGCCGACGTCCACGACGTTGATGACGACGGGCTTTGATGGCGGAGGGGTCTGGGCGTGTGCCACCGAACCCATCAATGAAGCTACCGAACCCGCTGCCACGAAACTCGCTGCCACCAACTGACGTGCCAAGCTGTTTAACTTGAACATGGACCCTTCTCCTATCCTCTGTCAGAAAAGACCGGCAGCACCCACAGAGCCTGTCGCACCACCGATCAATCGCTCGATCCGCAAAGCTGTGTCGCGGACGGGAGGAGCGTCACACGTCGCACACATTCTTCTTTTTGTTCCGACTCGCTGGTTCGAAAGCTGCCGACCTGACATTGCATCAAGTAGCGAATGTCGAAATCTCAGCTAACATGTATGGTAGTAGGTGAGTCAGTTTGTTACAACGGTGGAGAAATAGGGGTTTTCACCCATTCCCGAAGACACTACTGACGGCTTCGCAAGGTTTTTCCAGGAGACTCAAATTGAAGATCATCGATGCCAAAGTCATCGTCTGCAGCCCCGGTCGCAACTTCGTTACGCTCAAGATCGTCACTGACGAAGGCTTGGTCGGCTGGGGGGACGCCACCCTCAATGGACGCGAGTTATCGGTCGCTTCATACCTGAAGGACCATGTGGCGCCCTGCCTCATCGGACGCGACCCGCACCAGATCGAAGACATCTGGCAATACCTCTACAAAGGCGCGTACTGGCGGCGCGGGCCGGTGACCATGACCGCTATCGCGGCCGTCGACATGGCGCTGTGGGACATCAAGGCAAAGGTGGCAAACCTGCCGCTATACCAACTGCTCGGTGGCAAGAGCCGCGCCGGCTGTCTTGTGTACGGCCACGCCAACGGGGCGAGCATCGACGACACCATCGAGGCCGTAGAACGTCACTTGGAAGATGGCTTCAAGGCGATCCGCGTGCAAACCGGCGTACCGGGCCTTGCCAAGGTCTACGGCGTGGGGCAACCGAATGGTTTCTACGAACCCGCGACAAAGGGGCTGCCGCAAGAGTCCATCTGGTCGACCGACAAGTACATCCAGCACATGCCCAAGCTGTTCGAGGCGCTGCGTGATCGCTTCGGGCCCGACCTGCCCCTGCTGCACGACGTGCATCATCGCCTCACGCCCATCGAAGCCGCGCGCCTGGGCAAGATGCTGGAGCCGTATCATCTCTTCTGGATGGAAGACGCCACGCCCGCAGAGAATCAGGACGCCTTCCGCCTGATCCGCCAGCACACGACCACACCACTGGCGGTGGGCGAAGTGTTCAATTGCATCTGGGACTGCAAGACACTGATCGAAAACCAGTTGATCGACTACATCCGCACCAGCGTCACGCATACCGGTGGCATCAGCCACATGCGCAAGATCGCCGCGCTTGCGGAGCTATATCAGGTCCGCACTGGTAGCCACGGGCCGACTGATGTCTCGCCGATCTGCATGGGCGCAGCGTTGCACTTCGACATCTCGATTCCGAATTTCGGCATCCAGGAATACATGGCTCACGAGCCGCTCGTGAACGAAGTGTTCCCCAACAGCTACCGCTTCGAGAATGGCTACATGGTGCCAGGCGAAGAGCCGGGACACGGCGTGACGATGGACGAGGAACTGGCCGCACGCTATCCGTACGACCCGGCCTACCTGCCCATCGCGCGACTCGAAGATGGGACGTTGTGGAACTGGTAGACGAGCGTTAGCCAACGAAAAAAGCCCGCGGCAACCAGACGTGCCGCGGGCTTTTTTTTGTTCTTTTGCTTTATCAGCGCCCGCAAGCGCATCGGGCCCAAGGATCAGGAGCGAGGGCAGTCAGGCATCGCACCCTCAGGCCATGCGTTTGTCATGACTCCGACATAGCCGAAGGTGGCTCGAAAATATCTGGATGGTTTTGCGCGATTTCAGGCAGAGATTTGAGAATTTCGCGCAGGTGGGTACGCATGGCGGCGGCGGCAGCAAGCGCGTCGCCCGCTTCGATGGCATCGACGATGCGCGTGTGTTGATCAATGATGATCGACGTCGGCGTGGCGTCTTCAATACTGAGATAGCGCACGCGATCCATCTGCGCCTTGACGTTCTCGATCACCCGCCACGCGTGATCGCGCCGTACCGCGCCAGCAAGCAGTTTGTGAAAGGACTCGTCCAGCGCAAGAAAGCGTTCGTTGTCACCGCCCGCCTCGCGCTGCTGTTCGAGAAGATCACGCAGTTCAGCGATGAGCTCAGGCGTAGCGCGCAAGGCGACTTCTTGCACGATGGCGACTTCGATGACCTCACGCACGAAACGCGCGTCCATCACATCATCAATCGAAATCTTCACGACGAAGGTGCCGCGCTGGGGCAGCACTTCAACCAGACGCTCCTCCGCAAGCTTGATGAATGCCTCACGAACAGGCTGGCGACTGACGGCATAGCGCTTGCTGACTTCGGTCTCGGACAGCGCCTGTCCGGGCTTGAGATCGGCGCGGATGATCGCGTCGCGCAGGTGTCGATGCAACTGCGCACCGATCGACACCGGTTCGCGGTAACGAAACTCATCTGCCTGTACTACGGTCGCCATTGCTTTGCCCAAATCAATTCGAGGGGATCGAACACTCAATATACACTACCATACAAGATAAACCAGCCGTCACGAGCGCCGCTGCGGGGGCGTCACCGCGCGCAGCACCGATGACGCCGGCTGGTTTTCTCACGAAACTCAGCATTGTGCCCTGTCGCGCGTAAGACTCGCCCCGCTCTTGATCAATGCCCAATCGCTCCGGAGTCAGCGCGACGCGATCCCGGCACCTATTCTGGAACCATCGTGCGGCACTGCCTGCGCGGCGATTCGGTTCAACGGCGGTTTCGCGTCCCGTCCTCGTCGCCGGTGGGTGAGCCTCTCTTTCTGGCAAGGAGCAGCGAACATGAAAATGACCTTCCGCTGGTACGGCGAGTCCGATCCCGTCAAGTTGGAATACATCCGGCAGATCCCCGGCATCTACGGCATTGTCTCGGCCGTCTACGACGTGCCTGTCGGCGAAGTCTGGCCCGTGGAGAAAATCAAGGCGCTACGCGACCGTATTGAATCCGCGGGGCTCAAATTCGAGGTGGTAGAGAGCGTGCCCGTGCACGAAGACATCAAGCTCGGCAAGCCCACGCGCGATCGACTGATCGACAATTTCTGCCAGAACATCCGCAACTGCGCAGCCGCCGGGGTCAAGGTCATCTGCTACAACTTCATGCCGGTATTCGACTGGACGCGCACGGAGATGGCCAAGCAGTTGCCCGACGGCTCTTATACGCTGGCGTTCGACGCCGATGCGGTGGCGCAAATAGACCCAGAGAAAGGAATTTCTCTGCCCGGCTGGGATGCAAGCTACAAGCCCGAAGACCTGCGCCGGGTGCTCGCCGAATACAAAAACGTAAGCGAAGACAAGCTCTGGGAGAACCTGGAGTATTTCCTCAAACGGATCATCCCCGTCGCGGAGGAAGTGGGCGTACGCATGGCCATGCACCCCGACGATCCGCCCCGCCCCATCTTCGGCCTACCGCGCATCGTCAAGAACCGAGACGACCTCATGCGATTGGTGAAGACCGTTGACACGCCGGCCAATGGCATCACTTTGTGCTCGGGCTCGCTGGGCGCCGACCTATGCAACAACATCGAGTCCCTTGTACGCGAATTCGGCGGCATGGGTCGAATCCCCTTCGGCCACCTGCGCAACGTGGCGGTCGAAGAAGACGGCACGTTCTATGAGTCGTCCCACCTGTCTTGTGAAGGCTCGCTCGACATGGCTCGCATCCTGCGCGCGTATCATGACGTCGGTTTCGACGGATACGTACGCCCGGATCACGGGCGAATGATCTGGGGCGAAACGGGCAAGCCCGGCTATGGCCTGTACGACCGAGCCCTGGGCGCCGTTTATCTAAACGGGTTGTGGGAAGCGATCGACAAATTCGTCCCGCCACCCAAGGACAACAAGGCAAAGCATGACGGAATTACCGTTTCAGGTTGATCTGAAAGACAAGGTGGTGGTTGTGACAGGCGGCGCAGGCGTACTCGGCGCCGCCATGTGCCGGGCGCTTGCAGCATGCGGCGCAAAGATCGTGGTGCTGGGCCGCGATCTGGCCAAAGCCGAAGCGCTCGCCCATGAGATCGAACATGCAGGCGGCCGCGCGATGGGCATTTCGGCCAACGTGCTGGACCAGCCTTCGCTGGAACTCGCGGCCGATCACATCAAGGCGACATTCGGACCGTGCGACATTCTGATCAATGGCGCAGGCGGCAACAATCCGAAGGGGGTGACGGGCCAACGGTACTTCGATCCGCTGACTGCGGGACCCGACAACACGAGCTTCCTGGAACTGGACATCGCTGGATTCCAGTCGGTTTTCGACCTGAACTTCATGGGCAGCCTGCTGCCGAGCCAAGTGTTCGGCAAGCACATGGTCAGCCGCGAAGGCTGCTCGATCATCAACATTGCGTCGATGGCCTCGTACCGTCCGCTGACCCAAGTCGCCGCCTATAGCAGCGCCAAAGCCGCCATCGCCAACTTCACGCAATGGCTGGCGACGCACTTCGCGCGCCATGGCATTCGTGTAAACGCATTGGCGCCGGGGTTCTTCATCACCGAGCAGAATCGCAAGATGATGGTCAATGAGGACGGCAGTTACACCGAACGCGCTCAGCGCGTGATCGCGCAGACACCGATGGCACGCTTTGGCACCGCCGATGAACTGCTTGGCGCGCTGCTCTGGCTGGCCTCTTCAAAGGCCTCCAGCTTCGTCACAGGAAGCATCATTCCGGTGGATGGCGGCTATTCTTCCTACAGCGGTGTTTGAATATTCAACAACCGAGTCGGAATGCGACCAGTCACAATTGATCTGAGGCTGTAAGACAGCTATTGCCTGGGATACAATTTTTAGTCTGACATTTTCACGCGAGCATTCCGACTCGCCATCAGGAGACCTACCACATGGCCAAGGCATTCATGGACGACAATTTCCTCCTCGAGTCGCCCACCGCGCAGAAGCTGTACCACGAGTACGCGGCACCGCAGCCGATCATCGACTACCACTGCCATCTTCCGCCGGTTGAAATCGCCGAGAACAAGTCGTTCCGCAACATCACCGAAATCTGGCTCGGTGGCGACCACTACAAGTGGCGCTTCATGCGGTCTTCGGGTGTGACCGAGGACTTCATCACCGGCAACCAGCCGGACCAAGCGAAATTCCGCAAGTTCTGTGAAGTGCTCCCGATGGGCGTGGGCAACCCGCTCTACCACTGGAGCCACCTGGAACTGCAACGCTACTTCGGCACCCGCACGCAGGTCTCCGCTGCTACCGCCGATGAACTGTGGGAAGTGTGTAACGCACAGATCGCCAAGCCGGAACTCTCCGCACGCGGTCTGATGGTCCGGTCGAACGTGCGCGCGGTGTGCACCACCGACGATCCGGTTGACGACCTGGCCTACCACAAGGCCATCGCTGCTGAGAGCGACTTCAAGGTCAAGGTGCTGCCGACGTTCCGTCCGGACAAGTCGTTCAACATCGACCGTGTTGGTTTCCAGGACTACATCCGCCGTCTGTCCGCCGTGTCGGGCATTGAGATCAATAGCTTCCCCGATCTGCTCAAGGCACTGGATGCCCGCCTCGACTACTTCGCTGCGCACGGCTGCAAGCTGTCCGACCACGCGATCGACATTGCCTTCTTCTCGCAAGCGTCCGAAGGCGAACTGACGGCAACGCTGGCGCAGGCCATGAGCAACGAGACGGTCTCCCGCGAACAGGCTGATCAGTTCAAGACGGCCATCATGCTGCACCTGGGCCGCGAATACGCCCGCCGCGGCTGGGCAATGCAATTGCACATCGGCGCGCAACGCAACAACAACACGCGCATGTTCAAGCAACTCGGTCCCGATACCGGCTGGGACTCGATCGCCGATGACCTGATTTCGGCCAAGATTGCGCGCTTCCTCGACACGCTGGACGGCGACGACCTGCTGCCGAAGACAATCCTCTACTGCCTGAACCCGATCCACAACGAAGTGCTGGCCACCATGATCGGCAACTATCAGGACGGCAAGGTCGTGGGCAAGATGCAGTTCGGCTCGGGCTGGTGGTTCAACGATCAGAAGGACGGCATGATCCGCCAGATCACCGCCCTGTCGCAGTTGGGCAACCTGGGCGCTTTCGTCGGCATGCTGACGGACTCGCGCAGCTTCCTGTCCTATACCCGTCACGAGTACTTCCGCCGCATCCTGTGCAACATGATCGGTGGCTGGGTTGAAAACGGTGAATACCCGCAAGACTGGGCGCAGTTGAAGAAGGTCGTTGAAGGCATCTGCTACGGCAACGCCGAGCGTTACTTCGGCATCGTCTGAATCAGCTAGCAGACCAGACAGAACGGCGCCTGCGGGCGCCGTTTTTCTTTGTGCTATGCACCACAAAGCAACACATCTCGCCCCCTGACGTTGAAGGAAAATTTCGCGGCAGCTCCCTTAAGCCTTACAATTGACGTTTTCCGTGCGCCTCGCCAATCGGCGCACCGGCAAGTTTTTCCCACCGATCAATTCGATCACTACTGGCCCGCCGCTTCGATTGGTGTCGCTCCGAGCGGCTGGCTGCCGCTGGAGTTTCACTGCATGACATCCGAGGTTCTCTTTGCCGGTCTTGGACTGGCCGAACCCCTATTGCGCGCCGTTTCAGACGCTGGTTATACCCGCCCTACCCCGATTCAAGCTCAGGCCATCCCGCTTGTACTCTCTGGAGGCGACCTGCTGGCCACCGCACAGACCGGCACGGGCAAGACCGCCGGTTTTACGCTTCCGGTCCTGCATCGCCTGAACACCACTCAACCGGCACGCCAACCCGCCGCCGGGCGTCCGCGCTGCCTGATTCTCACGCCTACGCGTGAACTCAGCCGCTCAAGTCGAAGAGTCCGTCCGCACTTACGGCAAGCATGTGCCGCTGACGTCGCTCGTCATGTTTGGTGGCGTGAACATCAACCCACAGATTTCTGCGCTGCGTCGCCGCGTTCAACATTCTTGTCGCCACGCCCGGCCGCTTGCTCGACCACGTGGGCCAAAAGACGCTCGACCTGTCGGCCATCGAAATCCTCGTACTCGACGAGGCCGATCGCATGCTCGACATGGGTTTCATCCGTGACATCCGGAAGATCCTAGCACTCCTGCCAGCCAGACGGCAGAACCTGCTGTTCTCGGCCACCTTCTCGGATGAAATCCGCGAGCTGGCCGATGGCCTGCTCGACAACCCGGGTCGCGTCGACGTCGCCCGCCGCAATACGGCGTCCGAACTCGTGCAGCAATCCGTGCACCTGATCGGCCAAAAGCAGAAGCGCGAACTGCTCGCGCACTTGGTCAAGAAGCACGACTGGCGTCAGGTACTGGTCTTCACGCGAACCAAGCATGGCGCCAATCGCCTGGCGGAATACTTGGGCAAGCAAGGCATTCCGTCCGCAGCGATTCACGGCAACAAGAGCCAGAACGCCCGCATCAGAGCACTGACCGATTTCAAGGAAGGTACGCTGCCCGTGCTGGTCGCTACTGACATCGCCGCGCGCGGACTGGACATCGACCAGTTACCGCAAGTGGTGAACTTCGAACTGCCCAATGTGCCGGAAGACTACGTCCACCGCATTGGCCGCACAGGCCGCGCAGGTAGCGCTGGCGCGGCCATATCGCTGGTCGACGGCGAAGAATTGAAGTTGCTCGGCGCCATCGAACGCTTGATCAAGCGGCCCATCGAGCGAGTCACGACCGAGGACTTCGTCCCTTCGCCCGTTACGGACGCGGCTCCCTCGACGCCAGCGCATCGCCAACAGCCACCGCGTGGTAATCGCGGCCCTCGTCAAGGCCAAGGAGCGTCGCAAGAACGCAGTCGCGGGCAAGCGCGCAACGGTTCCAGACCCGCGCAACGCGGCGACGGGCGTGCGGCGCCGCAACACAAAAAGAACGGCTGATTCTCTCATCCCGACGATGGTGGCTCGAGCCATGCCATTCGAATCGAATGCATCGGCCCGAACACCATCGGCCACAAGGGATTTCTCCTCAAGACACGCCAGAAAACTCCACCTATACTGGTGAAGAATTCTGTGACCCCAACTCATGACACTCGCATATTGCACTGCACCAGAAGTGCTTTCTATGGGAAGATAAAGTGTCGTAATACTTTGATTTCATTGAGATGTTTCTGACGACTTTGCTTTAAATCAAACATTACACACTCTCGAGGCGCATACTCCTTTCAACAGCGCGAGGGTGGGCCCACAAGGTCCTGACGCGCAGGCCCCTACCGGGGGTATCGATTTCAAATGCCACTAGGAGGCAATCATGTCTGAACGTGACCAAAGCTCCCCAACCGCCGCCGCAGATGCATGGCGTGGCTTTAAGGGCACTGCGTGGAAGAACGCCATCGACGTCCGTGATTTCATTCTGAATAACGTGACGCCGTACGAAGGCGACGACAGTTTCCTGGCCCCTGCGACCCCGCGTACGACAGCAATCTGGAACAAGCTGTCCGATCTGTTTGTAAAAGAACGCGAGCGTGGCGTCCTCGACGTCTCGCAAATCCCCTCCTCGATCACCGCGCACGACGCCGGCTACATCGACAAAGACAACGAAGTCATCGTCGGTCTGCAAACCGATGCCCCCCTGAAGCGCGCGATTTTCCCGAACGGCGGCTGGCGCATGGTTGAAACCAGCCTGAAGGCGTTCAACTTCCCGGTTGACCCGAAGAACCGCGAAATCTTCACCAAGTACCGCAAGACCCACAATGACGGCGTGTTCGATGCTTATCCGCTCGACGTACGCAAGGCACGTAGCTCGCACATCGTGACGGGCCTGCCCGACGCATACGGCCGTGGCCGCATCATCGGCGACTATCGCCGCGTGGCCCTGTATGGCGTCGATGCACTGATCAAGTTCAAGAAGGCTGAAAAGGCTTCGATCGACGGCGCTCACTCGACCGACGAGATCATCCGCGACCGCGAAGAGCTGTCCGAACAAGTCAAGGCACTGAGCGAGCTGAAGGAAATGGCCGCCAAGTACGGCTTCGATATTTCCAAGCCGGCCAGCAATGCCAAGGAAGCCGTGCAATGGCTGTACTTCGGCTACCTCGGCGCAGTGAAGGAACAGAACGGCGCCGCTATGTCGCTGGGCCGTACCTCGACCTTCCTGGATGCCTACTTCGAGCGCGATCTGGCCGAAGGCACGCTGACTGAATCGCAAGCTCAGGAAATCATCGACGACTTCGTCATCAAGCTCCGTATCGTCCGCTTCCTGCGCACGCCGGAATATGACGCACTGTTCTCGGGCGACCCGACCTGGGTGACCGAATCGATCGGTGGCGTGGCTGCCGACGGCCGTCCGCTGGTGACCAAGAACAGCTTCCGTTATCTGCAGACCCTGTACAACCTGGGGCCGGCACCGGAACCCAACATGACGGTGTTCTGGACACCGAAGCTGCCGGAAGGCTTCAAGAAGTTCTGCGCCAAGGTTTCCATTGACACCAGCGCCGTGCAGTACGAGTCCGACGAACTGATGCGTCCGGCCTGGGGTGACGACACCGCCATCGCCTGTTGCGTGTCGGCCATGCGTGTCGGCAAGCAGATGCAGCTCTTCGGCGCTCGCGTCAACCTGGCCAAGTGCATGCTGTACGCAATCAACGGCGGCCGTGACGAAGTGTCGGGCGACCAAGTCATGGACGCGTTCGACGCAGTCAAGGGTGAATACCTCGACTTCGACGACGTGATGGGCAAGTTCGACCACGCCATGGAATGGCTGGCTCGTACGTACGTGAATGCCATGAACGTCATTCACTACATGCACGACAAGTACGCTTACGAGCGTATCGAAATGGCGCTGCACGACTACAACCCGCTGCGCACGATGGCCTTCGGTATCGCAGGTCTGTCGGTGGTGGCCGACTCGCTGTCCGCCATCAAGTACGGCAAGGTCAAGGTCGTCCGTGACGAAAGCGGTCTGATCACCGACTACGTGACGGAAGGCGACTTCCCGACGTTCGGCAACAACGACGACCGCGTCGATCAGTTCGCTGTCTGGCTGACCGAAACGTTCATGAACAAGCTGCGCAAGCACAAGACCTACCGCGACGCGCTGCACACCCAATCGGTGCTGACCATCACGTCGAACGTGGTGTACGGCAAGGCCACCGGCAACACGCCGGACGGTCGCCGCGCGGGTGAGCCGTTTGCCCCGGGTGCAAACCCGATGCACGGCCGCGACAAGCTGGGCTTTGTGGCTTCGGCCATGTCGGTTGCCAAGATTCCGTACGAGCACTGCCAGGACGGTATCTCGCTGACCTCCAGCATCGTGCCGAGCGGCATGGGCTCGAACGTGAATGACCAGACCACCAACCTGGCCCGTTCGCTGGACGGCTTCTTCGGTACCACCGGCTTCCACGTCAATGTCTAACGTGCTCAACCGCGACACGCTGGTCGACGCCATGGAACACCCGGAAAAGTACCCGCAGCTGACGATCCGTGTGTCCGGCTACGCGGTCAACTTCATCAAGCTGACCCGCGAACAACAGCTCGATGTCATCAACCGGACGTTCCACGGCGAACTCTGATTGACGGCCCAGCTGTCTAAGTAAGAGCATCCCGGTCAGGGCTAGTCCCTGACCGGGATTTTTCTTTCTGGCAACCAGGTCAAATAACTATGACGACACCTCAAACTGCCAAGCGCCGCCTCCAGGGCAGCCGCTTTGAACTGCGTACAGAGAGCAACGACGAGATCAACGACAGCCAGGCCGAAGAGATCGGCCACGAAGGTCGTTGGGGATTCCTGCATTCCGAAGAAACCGGCTCCGCCGTCGATGGCCCCGGCGTCCGCGTCGTGTTCTGGACGACGGGCTGTGAATTCCGCTGCCAGTACTGCCACAACCCCGACACCTGGAAACTCAAGCATGGTCGGCTTGTCGCAGCCGATGACATTCTCGAAGAACTCGGCAAGTACAAGGATTACCTGCGTTTGTCGGGCGGAGGCGTAACCGTATCGGGCGGAGAGCCGCTGGTGCAGGACCGCTTCGTGATGAACATTCTGCGCGGCGCGCGCGCGATGGGCATCCACACCGCGCTCGACACCAATGGTTTCCTCGGCAACAAGCTGTCCGACGACGAAATCGATCAGATCGATCTGTTCCTTCTCGACATCAAGAGCTGGGACCCGGAAACACACATCCGCGCCACCGCCAAACCCGTAGAACCTGTCCTGGCCTTTGCACGCCGGCTGGCTGAGCGCAAGCGCCCGATATGGGTTCGTTTCGTATTGGTGCCCGGACTGACCGACGCTGAAGACAACATCGAAGGCGTAGCACGCTTTGCTGCGTCACTGGGCAATGTCGAACGCGCCGAAGTCCTGCCCTTCCACCAGCTTGGCAAGTTCAAGTGGGAGCAGTTGGGAATGGACTATCAGTTGTCTGACACGCCCACGCCGTCGCCTGAACAGGTATCGAACGCGCGGGCCATTTTCCGCAAGCACGGACTGTTCTGCCCGGAATAACTCGCCGCAACTGCGACGACTCAAGCCCGGCCATTGCGGTCGGGCTTTTTTATGTCTTCCTAACGCCGGTTCAACGGCGCTCCGTACCGCCGGCCTTGGGCGCCGACGACAAATCGGCCGCCAATTGTTCGGCATCGGTCGTATCCGCATCAACGTTGACGTCCTGCCCGCCCTGCATCAGTGCGTCCGCCGTGCGGGAATTCATCACCAGGATGCTGATGCGGCGGTTGATCGGGTTGAACGGATCATTCCGGTCGAGCGGAATGATCGACGACTGGCCGGTCACGCGCACGATCTTGCGTTCGTCCATCCCCCCCGCCACCAGTTCGCGCCGACACGCGTTAGCGCGATTGGCCGACAGCTCCCAGTTGGAAAAACCGCGCTCGCCGCCCGCGTACTGCGCAGCATCCGTGTGGCCCGCCACCGCGATACGGTTTTCCACTTGATTGAGCACCGCCGCGATCGCCCGGAGAATGACGCGTGCGTACGGCTTGAGTTCAGCACTGGCGCTGTCAAACATCGGCCGGTTCTGCTGGTTGACGATCTGGATGCGCAGGCCCTCACTGGTGAGATCCAGCAGCAGTTGATTCTTGAACTGACGAAGATCGGGACTCGCTTCGATGACCGCCTCGATGCGCGCCTTGAGGTCCTGCAGCTTGGCGCGCTCCACCTTCTCTTCTTGCGGCGACGGTTTGTTGCTGACCTGCACCTTCGTCAGCGTACGCGCGTCGCGGTCATTGCTGCGGGCGACCTCGCCTACCGATTTGGTCAGGTCCTTGCCGCCGCCCTCGATGGGCGAGGTCGCAGCACCCGAGCCCGGACCACCTTGCAGTGAGAGCTTGAGCGGGTTCTGGAAGTAATCGGCAATGCCTTTGAGATCGCCCTTGGTGGTGGAGCCGAGCAGCCACATGAGCAGGAAGAACGCCATCATCGCCGTCACGAAGTCGGCGTAGGCGATCTTCCAGGCCGCCGCCATGGTGGCCGCCGCCTTTCTTGATGATACGTTTGACGACTATGGGGCGTTGATCATCCATGGCGATCACTTGCCCTTGCGGTTCTTGATTTCTTCTTCCAGCTCACGGAAGTTCGGCCGATCCCCCGCCGCCAGCACCTTGCGGCCGAATTCCACCGCCACCTGCGGCGCATAGCCGCTCATACTGGCCAACAGAACGGCCTTCATGCATTGGTAGACCTTGCCGGACTCTTCGCATTTCTGTTCGAGCTGATTGGCGACCGGTGCCACAAAGCCATACGACAACAGGATCCCGAGGAAAGTACCGACCAACGCACCACCGATCATCTTGCCCAGCACCGCCGGCGGCTCGCCCACCGAACCCATCACGTTCACCACGCCCATCACCGCCACCACGATACCGAACGCCGGCAACGCGTCGGCGATCTTGGTCACCGCATGTGCGCCGGCACGGCCGCTTCGTGATGATGTGTCTCAAGCTCCACATCCATGAGGTTTTCGAGCTCGAACGCGTTGAGGTTGCCGCCCACCATCATGCGCAGGTAATCGGTCAGGAATTCCACTGCGTGATGGTCGGCCAGGAAGTCCGGGTACTTGGAGAAGATCGGACTCGATTCAGGGTTCTCGATGTCGTTCTCGATGGACATCAAGCCCTCCTTGCGTACCTTGGCCAGAGCATTTCAAACAGCATCGCCAGCAGATCGACATACAGCGCCTTGTTGTAGCGGCGCCCCTTTGAGCACGCCCGGGCAGCGCCTTGAAGGTAGCCTTGATGATCTTCGATCGGGTTGCCGGCGACAAAGCCGCCGATGCGTGAGGCCAACGATGGCGAGCGTATTCAGTAGGCACCCACAGCACCGCCACGTTGCCGTGGATCGCATAAGTGCCGACAGAGGCGGCAAGAATCAATACATAGCCGATGAGCAAGACCATTTGGAACCCCTTTTTGGGGGACTGCTTTGAGTTAATTTCCTGTACTGGTAACGGCGACCTCGTTCGAACTTGAACGTGCGTTTGGGTGGAACTGGCGACGATCGGCTTCTCGGCGCCATATGGCGGACTACAAATGACAACGCCGGCTTGCGCCGGCGTTAGCTGTGCGAAATGGTGCGAATTGGAGAGCGATGCGTCACATTGTCGCGGCGACCGCCTCTTCACGTGCTGCAGTACGCTTGCCCTTGCCCGCGCGCGCCGGCATGTTGCAGAGCCCGCAGACGTAGCCCTTGGTGGGGTCATATGCGTGTGCGACGAAATGACCGCTGCAGCAGGTGCAGGAGGCCAACTGCAACATCTTGGCGTCAAAGAAGCGCACCAGCGTCCAGGCGCGAGTCAGGCTCAGCACTTGGTCGAGCCCCTGGCTTTCGGTGTGCTCTTTGTAGATACGGAAAGCCTTGAGCGTGGCATCCAGGCCACTCAGCCCCGTATTGCGCTGGATAAAACCGAGGAAGGCCATGAACAGCGAGGCATGGACGTTCTGCTGCCACGGCATGAACCAGTCTGTCGAGAAAGGCAGCATGCCCTTGGGCGGCGACTCACCGCGGATTTCCTTGTACAGCTTGAGCAGGCGTTCGCGCGACAGACCGGTTTCAGACTCCAGCATCTGCATGCGGGCACCAAGCTCGATCATTTCCATGGCGCGCTGAGTTTCCTGCGCGTCCTGCACCAGACTCTTCATGCGCATGACCTGCTCCTCAGGCGACCTGTTCGACCGGACGGCCGGCTGCCAGGATGGCGGCGTGGATGCGGGAAGCGGCGGAGTCGCGCTCGTGGTTGGCGAGCAGATTGACCAGCAGGCCGTCGTCAAAGCGGAAACGGCACAGCATCATGTCCGAACCTGCCATGCGCAGGATCTGACCCGGCGTCAGTCCTTCGATGATGTCCGCGACATCGGAACCCACACCCAGCTTCAGCATGGCGGATTCGCGGCTCGTCTTGATCATTTGCTGGGCGAGCATCAAGTACGCAAGGTTCAGTTCCTTGATCTCGCTTTGAACGTCGGTTGCCTTCATTTCACACTACCTCTTTCGCACGGTGTCTGACGGTTTCGTCAGCAGGTGAGGCGAGTGTGCCGCCCAGGGCGGGCGGTACCAATCAGGCAAAATCGCTAAAAACAGTAGAAACAAAAAGAACATCGGATGTAGGAGTTTTTCCTACACGCACCAATGAAATCCGCTACAGAACTGTTCTCAGTTCCGTATCGGACAAATTACTTCAATGAAATCAGCGATCTTCACCATTAACGGCGGTGTGTCACAGAACTTTAGGCTTTCGTGAACATTTTTTTCGAGCACTTCCGACGCCGGGTTTTCTGACCCTACCGTTCGTCGTTTTTCTCAATTTCACGAATTGTCGGCGTTCTCGGAGTCTGTGACTTCTTGCAACTGGACGGAGGCTACACGGTTGCGCCCCAGTTGTTTGGCGAGATAAAGCCCCTGATCTGCCCGCTTGATCAACGCATCGGTATCGACCACACCTGCATTACGCGCCGCTGCCCCTGCGCTGATCGTGATGCGCAGATGCAGCATGCCTGCCACCACCTCCGCACGTTCCACGGTCGAACGCACACGCTCGGCGCAGCGCAAAGCAGCTTCCAGCGTGGTGTCTGGACACATCACGAGGAATTCGTCACCCCCGGTGCGCGCGACCACATCGTGCGAACGCAGCCCCTGCCGGATCGCCGCAGATACCTGGCGCAGCACCGAGTCGCCCACATCGTGGCCGTAGGTGTCGTTGATCGACTTGAACTGGTCGATGTCGATCATCAAGCACGCCAGCGGGCGACCGCTACGCGACGACGCCGACCATTCCTGCGTAAGCCGGTCGGTAAAGAAGCGACGGTTCGGGAAGCCCGTCAGCGAGTCCATCAAGGCGACTTCTTGCAGGCGACGGTTGCTGACCGCGAGCTCGGCGGCGAAGTGACGGATCTCCTCGCGATCGTGTTCGATCTCTTGGTGCAACGAGGTCAAGCGGCAGGCAGCCTTGAGTCGGGCCTGCAACAGGCGCGAATTGACTGGCTTGCCGAGTACGGCGTCGGCGCCAGACTCGTAGGCCTCGATCAGCAGGTCTTCGCCGATGTTCTCAGCCAGCGCCACCACATAAATGGCCCGCCCGATGCGCGTCTTGCGCAGGGTTTTGACGAGTTCGACGCCACTGACATCCTGCAACTGCCACGCCATCAACATCATGTCGGGTTGGAAGTCCAAGGCCAGCTCGGTTGCGGTATAGCCGTCGCGCGCCTCGGCCACGTCGTAGCCTGCATCCAGCAGTGCGCGGCGCGCAGAGGTGCGGATGTCGTCATCAGCCTCGGCCACCAGCACACGCAATCGTTGCGTCTGCGGTTGGGCCGGCACCTGCGGTACGGCCACGACCGACACAGGATCGGCAGCCACAATGCGTTCGATGCCCGTTTCCGGCTCGCGCAGGTAATGCTCAAACGGTGGCAGGCGATCGGCCTGAACATTCAGCAACGCGCCCCATTCGAGCCATTCACGGGCGACGTCGTCGCACATTGCGGTCATGACTTCGTCGTCGAAGCCGAGCCGTTAACCCGCAGTCAGCACGCGACGCAGCAGTGGCGGACGTTCGCCCTCCTCGGCCAGGCAGGACTGCGCCATCAGTGTCGCCACCGACAAAGACTGGATCAGCACGTGGTCGCGCGACCCCTCTGGTGCAGTGCCGGAAGTACCGCTGGCGCAGTGATAGGCCGCTTCGGTGAACACTCGCGGCAAACCCCAGTCCGCCAGCATCGCAGCGCCGAGTTCCGCATGGTTCATGGCGAACTCGCGGCTCTCCAGCTCAAGCAGCGTCACCGACGTGTCCTGCCGCGCCACAGCCAGCAGTTGCGAATATTCACGCGGATAGAGCGTCGCCAGAGCCAGCTCGCCCACGCGCGAGAGCAGGCCGAGGCAGTACGTCTCATCCGGCGCGGCAGCGCGCGTGCGCTGGCTCAGCGCCTGCGCGGCGACAGCGCGCAATAGCGACGCCGACCAGAAGTGTCCATAGTTGAACTCCGAGCACGAACCGCTGCGGTAATTGGTCAGCAACGAAAAGCCCAGCGCCATGGTGCGCACGGCAGGCAGACCCAGCACCGTGAGCGCGTCCTGGATAGACGCCACTGGCCGGCGGTTGTAGCCAATCAGCCCATTGGCCGCCTTGATGAGACGACCGACGAAAGCCGGGTCCGTGCGGATGATGCGCGCAAGCTCGGCCATCGACACGTCTTCGTGTTGCATGACGCGCATGATCGCCAGCGCAACGCCCTTCGGCGAGGGCAAGTCGCCAGAGGCTTTCAGTTGTTCAAAGCGCGACAGATCGATAGGCGACGACATGGGTCTGTGACGGCGTGCTGGTGTTGTTCTGTTTATTGTCGGACGGCCGTGCGACACGGCCTTGTGATCCGTTTATCGGCGCGACGGCGTAGGCCTTTAGCGATTCGTAGCGCACCAAAGGGCACGTTAGAATGCGAGGGAATCCATCGGAAGGCCTGCCCATGAAATTCTGTTCAGCCTGCGGCGCCGAAGTGGCGCTGCGGATTCCAGCTGGCGATGTAATGCCGCGCTTCGTGTGCGATGCCTGCGGCACCATTCACTATCAGAATCCAAAAATGGTGGTCGGCGCGCTGGCGGTGTGGGAAGACCGCATACTGCTCTGCCGCCGCGCCATCGAGCCGCGCCACGGTCTGTGGACGTTGCCTGCGGGCTTTATGGAAAACGAGGAAACCACCGGCCAGGCCGCTGTTCGTGAAACCATGGAAGAAGCCTGCGCGCGCATCGAATTGACCGAGATGTACACGCTGGTCAACGTCCCCCACATCAGTCAGGTCCACATGCTGTACCGGGCTCGCCTGATGGATACTGATTTCGCCCCGGGGCCCGAATCGCTGGAAGTCGCGCTCATGCGCGAAGACGAAATCCCTTGGGACGAAATCGCCTTCCGCTCGATCGCCCTCACCCTGCGTCATTTCTTCGCCGACCGCCGCGAAGGACGTTTCCGCTTCCGCGTGGCCGATCTCTCACCGCCACCTGCTGCGTGAAGACAAGCCATGGCAGACGGGCCTGAATTCATTGATTCAAATATGAATTCAGGCCCGGTTTCCGTCTGACGGCGGATGGGCCGCAGGCGATTGAAAAAAAACACTATAGGAATATCCTTGGGGGGACTGCCGTTGTCTGATGGCCTCCGAATCAGCTCACGATATGAGCAAGAGGCATCAGCGGGGCGAACCGCAGCGCAAGACCGGAATCCCCACCACGGTTATACGGGCTCCGAGGTGCGCAATAGCCCCGAAGACGGCCTCGCAACAGGATCAGGAACAGGTTTCTAGGAGGAGCCTCTGACACCATGCGTACCGCCACGGAGCCACGACCTCTCTACGTGGAACGACGCCCACTCATCCTGACGCTGGATATGCACGGCCAGCCTCATCGCTGGGTGAACCTGGCAGCATGCGTTGTTCTACTACTCCAAGAACCTCGTCGCCTGGGACGCGGGGGAACACCGTTTTACCTTCTATGGCGGCACGTCACGCCTGACCGGCACGCGTTCGATGCTGACAGCCAACAGCATCATCGCCATCAAAGGCAAGGCATTGCCTGCCCGCAGCCTGATCCAGGTTCCGCCGCTTTCCAATCGCGAATTGTTCCACCGCGATCGGCACATGTGTGCCTATTGCGGCGATGAGTATTCAGTGCAGAAGCTCACGCGCGACCACGTCGTACCCGTATCGCACGGAGGGCTGGACACCTGGATGAACGTCGTCACGGCGTGCCGACACTGCAACCAGCGCAAAGCTGGCCGCACGCCGGAGCAGGCGCATATGCTGCTGCTCTATGCGCCGTACGTGCCAAACAAGGCCGAATACCTGATTCTGTCGAACCGCAACATCCTGGCCGACCAGATGGACTTCCTCGCGCGCCACCTGCCCGCGCAAAGCCGTTGCCGCGCCTGAAACGGCTTCGGCGCGCCAACGGCGTTACTCGACGGTGAAGGCCTTGGTCGCAACCTCCTTGCCGTCGAGCAGGTAGACCGTGCGATAGCTCCCCGCCCCCAAAAGGCGTGCCGGCACAACCTGCCAGGCCGCACCCGGCGCCGCATTCCATTGCACCGTGGAAGACGGCCCCCGGTAGACCAGATCGTCGCCGCGATACCAGCGCGTCTCGAATATGTGCGAACCTCCGACCCCGCCCGACCACTGAAAGGCCGCATAGGCCACGATGTCATCGGCGGTGCTGAAACGGGAACCCGCGCCACTCGGACCGACGCCCGGCTCCATCTTCGTAGCCAACATGGCAATGAACAGGGTTACCGACATGTTGGACAAAGGCTGGGTCTGAGCAGGCTGTGTGGCGACAGGCTGCGCAGTGGCAGGGGGCCTGCTCGCTGGCGGCGAACCCGGCGGAGATGCGGGCGCAGGCGGGTTCGCCGCATTGCCTGCAGGCTGCGGGAATCCGACCGGCGTCGGCGGTGCATACGGCGCCAGGACAAACGGCTCGACGGATGTGATCACACCCGTGCTGAGCGCCGTACGACTGCCCGCGGGCTCGCACATCTCGTTGAGCTTATCGGTCGGACACTCCATGAGCGCGCCCTGCGGATGTGCCGCGTCCGGCTGCAAGGCATAGAGCGCACCGCTACTGCCGCCCCCTGCATAACGATTGAGCAGGCCGAATGGCATGTTGCGCAAGGCACTCCGGTAGAAGCTGTAAGCATTGCTGGTGACAGTGGCATTACCCGCCATGACGCGTGCGCCACTGATCGCCACGCGACCAGGCGCTTGATCAGGCCGTTGCGCGAAGCGCCGTTGCGCACCGCTGACGAACAACATGGCGCAGGCATTGGTGCAGTCCCCGTCGGCCACCGTGGTGATACGGTGACGCGCCACCACCGCCGCCACCGCAACGTATCCATCGATGCGATCGACCGAACCGGCGACGCCCCGCAACACGAGCACCTTCGCTCCGTTCAGAAAGTGCTGCTGCAGTTGATCTCGATCCGCGAATTCAGCTCGCCACCGACGGTGAGCACCTCACCGTCACGACTGTACGTCAGCGCCTGCACGGCGCTGACGGCAAGTGCTGCCGCCATCACGGCCGCCACGATGGCGACCCGTTTGATTTTGGAATGCATACCCTGATTCTGCACCGGCAAAGACTATTGAACGGAGAAGGCCTTGGTCGCCACGACGCGCCCATCGATGACGAATTCCACGCGGTAGCTGCCCACCCCCAACAGGTCAGCACCGATGCTCTGCCAGACGGCACCCGGCGAAGCGCCCCACTCCACCGGCACAACCGCCGGACGAACGACGACCTCGGTGCCGCGGTACCAGCGCGTCTCGAAGACATGTTTGCCACCTGCGGTGTTCGACCAGCTGAAAGCGGCATAGGCAAAAATCTTGTCGTCCCTGCGGAAGACCGTACCGATGCCTGTCGGCCCGACGCCCTGCTCGACAGAGGCCGCCAGCATTGCGCTGACCAGAGACACCTGCGACGCGGTCGAAACTTGCTTCACTGGCTCCTGGGGTACCGGTGGCGGGGCAGGCACTTGTGCCGGCGCGACGATCGCGGCCGGTACGGGCGTGGGTTGTGGCGCAGCGACGGGCGCGCTTGCGACCGGTTTCGGCAAGACCGCAGCACGAATCTCCGCTGCAGACTCGACAGCGGGCGCTGGAGCCGGTTTCTGCACCGGTGCAGGGGCCTGGGCGAACGCCACGGCGGGCACATCAAACAGTTGAGGCGACGTGATCAGGCCGCTGCTCCAGGCCGTCAGCCGTTCGACGAGCGTGCACGAGGCGGGCGAACCCTCTTGCTGGCATTCATAGAGAAGCCCTTCGGGCTGCGTTGGTGACGGCATGCCAGCCAGCGCTCGCCCGCTTTTGCCTGCGGCGGTGTTACGGGTGAGCAAACCGAACGGCATCGCGCGCAGCATCCGCGAATAAAAGGTGTAGGCATTGCGCATCGCCTCACCAGCGGAGCCGATCCACACCACGGTGGGTTGTTGTGGCGAGCCGGCGGCAAAGCGACGCTCGGTTCCCGCGGCGAACAACATTGCGCAGGCGCCAGAGCAAGTGCCCTCGGCGACGGTCGTGGCACCCGCCCGCCTGACGACAGTTGCCACGTCGTCATAAATGTCCATGTGATCAAGCGCGCCGGCCATGTTGCGTAACACGAGCACACGAGAGCCCTGCTTGAAGTGGGCTGCGAGCAACGCGCGGTCGGTCACATCGACAGCGCCAGTGACGATCAACACATCGCCGGCGCGTTGATAGGTCATGCCATGGGCAACACCCGCGGCAAAGAGCGAGACGAGCAGCAGCGCCCCCGCGCTCAGTCGTCGTAGAAATCCCAACACCGTCCTACCCCCCCGTTACTTTTTTTCTTACAGCCGGGTTTATACGTTGCCGCGGTGCAGCCGGAGGGTGGTCAACATCAAACAACCCTCGTCCGTCATCGCTTTACTGAGGGCGATGCGCCTCGGCGAGATATTCGACCGTACGCATTTCGACTAAGCGCGACACGGTGCGCGGGAACTCCTGCGCGTTCGGCCCTTCGAGGTACAACATCGGCGCTTCGGCTGCCGCGCTGACGATGAGCTTCGTGCGCGTGTCATACAGCACATCGACCAGCCACGTAAAACGGCGCGCTTCATTGGACTGGTTGCGCGTCATGACCGGAATGTTCGACACCAGCACGGTGTGGTATTCGCGGGCGATTTCGAGATAGTCATTCTGCGAGCGCGGCCCGCCACAGATGTCCTTGAAATCGAACCACACCACGCCCGGCGCTTCCATGCGCGCGTGAACGGGGCGCCCAAGTACGTCGAGCTCACGCGGCCGCCCGGCCAGCCCCGCAATGCGCTCGAAGTGCGCGCCCAGCGTTTCGTCGGCGGCCGTGCCGCTCGGCACGATGTAGGTGTTCATGCGCTCGAGCGAACGCAGGCGGTAGTCCGTGTCGTTATCGACTTCGACGACATCGAAGCGCCGTTTGATCAGCTCGATGGTCGGGATGAAGTTATGACGCTGAAGCCCATTGGGATATAGCCCGTCGGGCGGATAGTTGGACGTCATGACAAACACCACACCGCGCTCGAACAAGGCTTCGAGCAAACGCCCAAGGATCATCGCATCGGCAATGTCCGAGACGTGGAATTCGTCGAAGCACAGCAGGCGTGTGTCCTCGGCAATGTGGTCCGCCACACGCGACAGCGGATCGCTCTCGTCCTTGGCCGCGCGTAGTTGCTGGTGGATCGATTGCATGAAGGCGTGAAAGTGCACTCGCCGCTTACGGCGATACGGCACGGCCTCGAAAAACGCATCCATGATGAAGCTCTTGCCGCGCCCCACGCCTCCCCACAGGTACACGCTGCGCGGCAGATCCGGATTGAACAGCAGTTTGCGCAATGCCGTGCGACGCCGCGCCTTGAATGCGAGCAGTTCGGTGTAGAGGTCCTGAAGGCGCTCGATGGCACGCAATTGGGCTGGATCGGCCTTGTAGTCGCGCTGCTCGAGTTGCGTCTGATAGGCATCGAGCACACCGAATTCAGGAACGTTCAGGATGCGATAGGCGGTCATGCTGCAAAGGGCCGGAGCCCGGTCGTCTGTACAAAGAAAAATGGTGCAAGCGTTTTCACACTTGCACCATCGGCACCGTCGTTGCGTCCGCGGACGCGACGATCAGAAATGCAGCGAGCGCTTGTCGACGGCCAGTGCCGCCTCGTGCATCGCTTCGGACAGCGTCGGGTGCGCGTGGCAGGTGCGCGCCAGGTCTTCGGCGGAAGCGCCAAATTCCAGGCTCACCACGGCTTCGGCGATGAGTTCCGAAGCATTCGTACCGATGACGTGCACACCCAGGATCTGGTCTGTCTCGGCGTGCGCGATCACCTTCACGAAGCCGGTCGTGTCGCCTTGCCCCAGTGCGCGGCCATTCGCCAGGAACGGAATCTGACCGTTCTTGAACGGAATATTGGCGGCCTTGAGTTCTTGCTCGGTCTTACCGACCCAGGCGATTTCCGGGTGCGTGTAGATAACCCAGGGAATGGCGTCGTAGTTGATGTGACCCGACTGGCCGGAGATGACTTCCGCCACCATCACGCCCTCTTCCATCCCCTTGTGCGCCAGCATCGGGCCGGGCACCACGTCGCCAATGGCCCACACGTTCTGCAGGTTGGTCGCGCAGTGTTCGTCGACCTTCACGCGGCCACGCTCGTCCAGCTCCAGGCCGACGGCGGTAGTGTTGAGGCCATCAGTGTTCGGCGTGCGCCCGACGGCAACGATCAGCTTGTCGAACTCGACGGTCTGTTCGCCTTCGTCGTTTTCGTACTTAACGACCACCGACTTCTTCTTCGGGGTGACTTCCTTGATCTTCACGCCAAGCTGAATGTTCAGCCCCTGCTTGGTCGTGAAGATCTTCCAGGCTTCCTTGGCCACGTTCTGGTCGGCGGCCGCGAGGAAGTCGGGCAGCGCTTCGAGGATCGTCACTTGCGAACCCAGACGCTTCCACACAGAACCCATCTCAAGGCCGATCACGCCAGCGCCGATCACGCCGAGACGCTTGGGCACTTCGTCGATGTCCAGCGCGCCTTCGTTGTCCAGCACCAGCTTCTGGTCAACCGGAATGCCTGGCAGATGACGAGCGCGCGAACCGGTGGCGATGATCACGTGCTTGGCTTCGATGACTTCTTCACCGATCTTCACTTGCCACAGGCCGTCCTTCTGACCGACGAAGCTGCCCAAGCCGGGCATGAAGTTGACCTTGTACTTGCGGAACAGGCCTTTGATGCCGGTGACCAGTTGCGTGACGATGTTGTCCTTGCGCTTGATCATCGACGGCACATCGATCGACACGCCTTCGGTCTTGATGCCGTGCATGACGAACGAGTGGCTGGCCTGGTCGAACAGTTCCGACGAGTGCAGCAGCGCCTTGGAGGGAATGCAGCCTACGTTCAGGCACGTACCGCCCAGGCGCGCTTCGCCCTTCGGATCGGCGTAGGCGTTGGATTCGCAGCAGACGGTATTCAGGCCCAACTGCGAAGCACGGATGGCCGCCACGTAACCGGCGGGCCCACCGCCGATGACAGCCACATCGAATTGTTTGGACATAGTGTTTTCCTGATCAGGGGAAGACCCGCCCGGGTTATGCCCTGCGGGCCTTGCCGTACCAACGGGATGGCAACTTCACGGGGAAGGCTGCTCAACACCCTCCCCCGCACGGCTCGGAGCCTGCCTGCGATCTTACTGCGAGGCCGCAATCGGGGCTCGTAAGCTGCCCGGAATCCTCATTCATCAAACATGAACTCGGGTTCCTGCGCCGCTATGTGCCCCGCTGACGGCCTCTCGCGCCAGATCGCAGCAGGTTCTTACAGGTCGAGCAGCAGGCGCGCCGGGTCTTCCAGCGCTTCCTTCATGGCGACCAGACCGAGCACAGCTTCACGGCCGTCGATGATGCGGTGGTCATACGACATCGCCAGATAGTTGATCGGACGGATGACGATCTGACCGTTTTCCACGACCGGGCGGTCCTTGGTTGCATGAATGCCCAGGATCGCCGATTGCGGCGGGTTGATGATCGGCGTCAACAGCATCGAACCGAACACGCCACCGTTGGAGATCGAGAACGTACCACCGGTGAGTTCTTCGATCGACAGCTTGCCGTCCTTGGCCTTGGCACCGTATTCAGCGATCTTCTTCTCGATGTCGGCAATGCTCATCTGGTCAGCATTGCGCAGGATCGGCACCACCAGACCGCGCGGGCTGCCGACAGCGATACCGATGTCGAAGTAGCCGTGATAGATGATGTCGTTGCCATCGACCGAAGCGTTCAGCACCGGGTACTTGCGCAGGGCATGCACGGCCGCCTTCACGAAGAACGACATGAAGCCCAGCTTCACGCCATGTTCCTTCTCGAACTTGTCCTTGTACTTGTTGCGCAGTTCCATCACCGGCGCCATGTTCACTTCATTGAACGTGGTCAGGATGGCGTTGGTCGATTGCGATTGCAGCAGACGCTCGGCCACACGGGCGCGCAGGCGGCTCATCGGCACGCGCTCTTCCGGGCGGTCGCCCAGGACAGCGTCGACCGACACCGGTGCCGGCGGTTGCGGCAGCGGCTGGCCGCCACCGACTACGACCGGCACCACGGCGGCGGCAGAAACACTGCTGCCAGCCTGCGGCTTGGCCAGGCCAAGTGCGTCAGCCTTGGTCACGCGACCGCCAGGGCCCGTGCCTTGCACGGACGCTGCATCCACGCCCTTGTCGGCGAGGATCTTGCGCGCAGCCGGACCCGTGCCACCTGCGGCGCTAGCGGCTGCGGGTGCAGCGGCGGGCGCGGCGGCAGCCGGTTTGGCTTCGGCAGCGGGTGCTGCGGCACCGGCCTTGGCGTCAGTGTCGATGGTGGCGATGACTTCGCCAGAGGTCACGGTCGAGCCGTTGGCCTTGACGATCTTCACCAGCACGCCGTCTGCCGGCGCAGGAGTCTCCAGAACGACCTTGTCCGTCTCGATGTCGATCAGGTTCTGATCGCGGGTGACGGCTTCACCTTCCTTCTTGTGCCAGTTGACGAGGGTCGCTTCGGACACTGACTCGGACAACTGAGGGACTTTCACTTCGATAAGCATTTACCAATTCCTCGTTGAGTTCTGTTGTTCGTGTTAGAGCTTGCCGAAGGCACCCTCTACAACCGCCTTCTGCTGTGCATTGTGCTTGGCGGCATAACCGACCGCCGGCGAGGCCGAAGCCGGACGGCTGACAAGGTGGATTTCCTGATCGGCGCGCACCGAACGGGCCAGATGCTGACGCGACAGGAACCAGTACCAGGAGCCTTGGTTTTCGGGCTCTTCCTGGCACCACACGATTTGCTTGGCCGCCGGATACTTGGCCAGTTCAGCCTTGAACGCGGCTTCCGGGAACGGGTAGAGCTGTTCGACGCGAACGATGGCGACGTCCTTGTAGCCCTTGGCGCGACGCTCTGCGAGCAGCTCGTAGTAGATCTTGCCGCTGCACAGGACGACGCGCTTCACCTTCTTGGCGTCCAGTTCGTCGACTTCACCGATCACGGTGCGGAAGCCACCCTTGGCCAGTTCGTCCAGCGACGAGGTCGCGTCCTTGTGGCGCAGCAGCGACTTGGGCGTCATCACCACGAGCGGCTTGCGCAGCTTGCGGATCATCTGGCGACGCAGCAGGTGGAAGATCTGGGCCGGGGTCGAGGGCACGCAGACTTGCCAGTTGTTTTCAGCCGACAACTGCATGTAGCGCTCGAGGCGCGCCGACGAGTGTTCCGGACCTTGGCCTTCATAGCCGTGCGGCAGCAGCATGGTGATGCCGGACAGGCGGCCCCACTTTGCTTCGCCGGAGCTGATGAACTGGTCGATGACGACCTGAGCGCCGTTACCGAAGTCACCGAATTGGGCTTCCCACACAACCAGCTCGTTCGGCTCGGCGGTGGCATAGCCGTATTCAAAGCCCAGCACGCCCGCTTCGGACAGCACCGAGTCGATCACAACGAACGGCGCCTGGCCTTCCTGGATGTGTTCCAGCGGCACGTGGATGCCGGCGTCCCACTTTTCGCGGCTTTGATCATGCAGCACGGCATGGCGGTGGAAGAACGTACCGCGGCCACAGTCCTGGCCGGACACGCGCACACCGTAGCCTTCAGCCACCAGCGATGCGTAGGCGAGGTTTTCACCCATGCCCCAGTCCAGCGCTTGCTTGCCCTCGCCCATGGCGCGACGAGCTTCGATGATGTTGGCCACGCGCGAGTGCAGCGAGAAGCCATCCGGCAGCGCGGTCAGGCGTTGCGACAGGCGCTTGAGTTCAGCCTTCGGCACGGCCGTCTTGGCGTCGTCCGTGTAGGGCTTCTTCATGAACGGCGTCCAGTCCTGCGCGAACTTGCGCGTGTAGCCAGACAGCACCGGGTTGTACAGGAGCTCGCCACGGTCCAGGGCCGCGCGATAGTCCTTGATCATCTGTTCGGGTTCGTCGTTGGTGCACACGCCCGAAGCGATCAGACGGTCGCCATACAGCTTGCGCGTGCCGGGGTGCGCCGCGATCTTCTTGTACATCAGCGGCTGCGTGACCATCGGCTCGTCCTGCTCGTTGTGGCCGAGCTTGCGGAAGCACACGAGGTCGATGACGACGTCCTTCTTGAACGTCTGGCGGAATTCCACGGCCAGTTGGCAAGCCAGCGCCACGGCTTCCGGATCGTCGCCATTGACGTGGAAGACCGGCGCTTCGGCCATCTTGAACACGTCCGTGCAGTACAGCGACGAACGCGTGTCGCGCGGGTCGGACGTCGTAAAGCCGATCTGGTTGTTGATGACGATGTGAATCGCGCCACCGACACCGTAGCCACGCGTCTGGCTGAAGTTCAGGATTTCCTGGTTGATGCCCTGCCCCGCCACGGCTGCGTCGCCGTGAATCAGCACCGGCAGAACCTGCGCCTTGTCCTTGTCACCGCGACGCTTCTGACGCGCGAAGACCGAGCCTTCCACCACCGGGTTGACGATTTCCAGGTGCGAGGGGTTGAAGGCCAGCGTCAGGTGAACCGGGCCACCGGCCGTGCTCACGTCGCTGGAGAAGCCGTTGTGATACTTCACGTCACCAGCGGACAGGTCGTCGGCGTGCTTGCCTTCGAATTCCGAGAACAGCGACGAGGGACTCTTGCCCAGCGTGTTGACCAGCACGTTCAGGCGACCACGGTGGGCCATGCCGATCACGATTTCCTGCATGCCGAGGTTACCGGCGGCATTCACGACCGTATCCATCGCAACGATGGCCGATTCGCCACCTTCAAGCGAGAAACGCTTCTGACCGACGTACTTGGTGTGCAGGTACTTTTCCAGCGTCTCGGCAGCCGTCAGGCGTTCGAGGATGCGCTTCTTCTGCTCGCTGCTGAATACCGGCGTGCCACGCAGCGGTTCGAGCTTGGCCTGGATCCAGCGCTTCTGCGCCGTATCGGCGATGTACATGTACTCGGCAGTGATGGTGCCGCAGTACGTCTGGCGCAGCGCTTCGAGAATCTCGCGCAGGGTCGCCTGACGGCCGTCCTGGAACTGGAACGAACCGATGTTGAACGGTGCCGACAGGTCCGCTTCGGTGAAGCCGTAGTGCGACGGCTCCAGCTCGGCGATCGAGGGACGCTCCTGGCGCTTGAGCGGATCGATCTGCGCCCAGCGGTTACCGAGGAAGCGGTAGGCGTTGATCATCTGCAGCACGCCAACCTGGCGCTTGTCCGCTACGCCGGTCGCCGTGCCGGCAACCTTGCCCTGCTTCGCCAACTGCGCGAACGAGGCGATGACGGGCGCATGTGCCACGTCACGACCACCGCCAGGCATGTTCTGCAACGCGTCGAAGTAATCGCGCCATTCGTCACCGACGTTGGCGGGATTCTCCAGGTACGCCTCATAGAGCTCCTCGATGAACGGCGCGTTGCTGCCGAACAGGTAGGAGTTGGCGAGGTATTGATTCATCATTTGAGTCACCTCAGGTACGGGTGTGTGATCTGTTGAGCCGGGGGTTGGGACAGGCCGGCGGCATGTTGCCCCGCCGCCAGCCTGTCCGGAATTGCGAGTCTCTCGAACCTTGCCCGGTGATCAGCGTTGCGACATCGGGACGACGTCGCGCTGGACGGAGCCGGTGTAGAGCTGACGCGGACGGCCGATCTTCTGCTCGGGGTCGCCGATCATTTCGTGCCACTGCGCGATCCAGCCGATGACGCGTGCCATCGCGAAGATGCCGGTGAACAGCGACACGGGGATGCCCATCGCCTTCTGCACGATGCCGGAGTAGAAGTTGACGTTCGGGTAGAGCTTGCGCGACACGAAGTACTCGTCTTCCAGCGCGATCTTTTCGAGCGCCATGGCGAGCTTGAACAGCGGGTCGTCATGCAGGCCCAGTTCGTTGAGCACTTCGTGGCAGGTCTCGCGCATGAGCTTGGCGCGCGGATCGTAGTTTTTGTAGACGCGGTGACCGAAGCCCATCAGCTTCACGCCGGAGTTCTTGTCCTTCACCTTGGCGATGAAGTCGCCGATCTTGTTGACGCCGCCAGAGCGCTGGATTTCGTCCAGCATCACCAGGCAGGCTTCGTTCGCACCACCGTGTGCCGGGCCCCACAGACAGGCGATACCCGCAGCGATACAGGCAAACGGGTTGGCACCCGACGAACCCGACAGACGCACGGTCGAGGTCGACGCGTTCTGTTCGTGGTCGGCGTGCAGGATCAGGATACGGTCAAGCGCGCGGGCCAGAACAGGATTCGGCTCGTACTTCTCGCACGGCGTGGCGAACATCATGTGCAGGAAGTTGCTGGAGTAGTCCAGGTCGTTGCGCGGGTACATGAAGGGCTGGCCCTGCGTGTACTTGTACGCCATGGCGACGATCGTCGGCATCTTGGCCAGCAGACGCGTGGCGGCGATCGAACGGTGCTCGGGGTTGTTGATGTCCAGCGAGTCCTGGTAGTAGGCGGCCAGCGCACCGACCACGCCCACCAGAATCGACATCGGGTGCGCGTCACGACGGAAGCCTTGATACAGGCGCGTGAGCTGCTCGTGCACCATGGTGTGCGTACGCACACTGTTCTCGAATTCGTCGTACTGGGCCTTGCTGGGCAGTTCGCCGAACTTCAGCAGGTACGAGGTTTCGAGGTAATTGCAGTTAACGGCCAGTTGCTCGATCGGGTAACCGCGGTAGAGCAGCTCGCCTTTGTCACCGTCGATGTAGGTGATGGACGACTTGCAGGAGGCCGTTGACATGAAACCCGGATCGAAGGTGAACGCACCGGACTTGCCATAGAGCGACCGGATGTCGATCACGTCCGGACCGATCGTGCCGGACAAAACGGGAAACTCGTACGTCTGGCCGTCGAGGGTTAGGGTGGCAGTGCGTTGCGTGCTCATACCGTTAGTTCCTTCCGTTATTCGTTGAACTACTACGACTCTCTGTGTTGCTGGATATTCGGGCCGCTGCTGCGCAAGCGCGAGACCATGTCCTGCCAGCGGTCCACCTGGCAGGGCTGCGACCCGTTGACCATCGCCCACAGTTCGTGGTCGTCGCTGGTCAGAAGATCCAGCAGGTCGTCGAGTTGCGCCTCGGTCAGGGTCTCGAGGTACTGCTCATGAAAGCGGGTGAAGAAGATGTCCAGCTCCAGCAAACCGCGCCGGCTGCGCCACTTCACTTGTTCCCGCTTTGCATAAAGGGTGCTGCTCATGTTTCAGGCCTTCACACGTTGATGCGAAACGATCCCGCAGTGGTATGCGCTTGCGCGTAAAACCTGACACGGGATCGTGGTCATCGAACCGGGCTCTTTATACCGCGCGTTGCAGCATCAGGTCTTTAATCTTCCCGATAGCCTTCGTCGGGTTCAGATGCTTCGGGCATACGTCCACGCAGTTCATGATCGTGTGGCAGCGGAACAGGCGGTACGGGTCTTCGAGGTTGTCGAGACGTTCGTTGGTCGTCTGGTCACGCGTGTCGGCGATGAAGCGGTACGCGGCAAGCAGGCCGGCCGGGCCGACGAACTTGTCCGGGTTCCACCAGAACGACGGGCACGAAGTCGAGCAGCAAGCGCACAGAATGCACTCGTACAGACCGTTGAGTTCTTCGCGCTCTTCCGGCGATTGCAGACGCTCTCGTTCGGGCGCCGGGTCGAAGTTGACGACGTACGGCTTGATCGAGTGGTACTGCTTGAAGAACTGCGTCATATCCACGATCAGATCGCGGATGACCGGCAGGCCCGGCAGCGGGCGCAGGACGATCGTTCCCTTGATCGAATCGATGTCGGTCAGACAAGCCAGGCCGTTCTTGCCATTGATGTTCATGGCATCCGAACCGCACACGCCTTCGCGGCACGAACGGCGGAACGCCAGTGAATCGTCCTTGGCCTTGAGCTTGACGAGCGCGTCGAGCAGCTTGTGGTCGCTCGCCTCCAGCTCGACCGAGATGTCCTGCATGTAAGGTGCTGCGTCCTTGTCCGGATCGTAGCGGTAGATTTTGAATTGCACAGTGCGCGTGGTGGCCATGTGTCGATAACTCCGGGCAATCAGTACGCGCGCGTCTTCAGCGCGATCGTTTCAACGGACAGCGGCTTGAGCTTGACGGGTTTGTAGTCCAGGCGGCTACCCTCCTTGTACCAAAGGGTGTGCTTGAGCCAGTTCTCGTCGTCGCGGCCGTTCGGGTGTTGCGGGGTATCCGGAGCGTCGTCGCGCACGTGTGCGCCACGCGATTCGGTACGCGCATTGGCCGACACCATCGTCGCCTTGGCGACTTCGATGAGGTTGTCCAGTTCCAGTGCTTCCTGGCGTGCGGTGTTCCACACCTTGGACTTGTCCTTGATCTCGGTCTGACGCACAGCGGCTTCGACCTCGGTGATCTTGTCCACGCCCTGCGCCAGCATGTCCTTGAAACGGAACACGCCACAGTGGTTCTGCATTGTGCGCTGCATGGCGGCGCGCGTCTCATGCACATTGGCACCGTCGCGCTGCGAGTCCAGGCGATCTACGCGCGCCAACGCACGGTCGATCTGCTCTTGCGGAATGTCCGGCATGGCGGCGGGTTCGCCCTTGATGAAGTTGACCATCGACTCGCCCGAACTCTTACCGAACACAAGCAGGTCGAGCAGCGAATTCGTGCCCAGGCGGTTCGCACCGTGCACCGAGGCGCATGCGCACTCGCCTGCAGCGTAGAAGCCAGGCACGATCTGGTCGTGCACGACGACTTCGCCGAGGTAGTTCGTCGGAATGCCACCCATCTGATAGTGACAGGTCGGCACGACCGGAATCGGAGCCTTGATCGGGTTGACGCCGGCGAACTGGATCGAGATTTCGCGAATACCCGGCAGGCGGGTCATGATCGTGTTCGGGTCAAGGTGCGTGATGTCGAGCAGCACGTGATCCTTGGCCGGGCCGCAACCGCGACCTTCGTTGATTTCGGTGACCATGGCGCGCGAGACGACGTCGCGCGAAGCCAGATCCTTGGCGTTCGGGGCGTAGCGCTCCATGAAGCGTTCGCCTGCGCTGTTGCGCAGAATGCCGCCTTCGCCACGCACGCCTTCGGTGATCAGCACGCCCGCGCCAGCCACGCCGGTCGGGTGGAATTGCCAGAACTCCATGTCTTCCAGCGGAATGCCAGCACGTGCCGCCATGCCAAGGCCGTCACCCGTGTTGATGAAGGCGTTGGTTGACGAAGCAAAGATGCGCCCTGCACCACCGGTAGCGAACAACGTCGCCTTGGCCTGGAACACGGTGATGTCGCCGGTTTCCATTTCCATAGCGATCACGCCCAGCACGCGGCCGTCTTCAGCACGCAATAGATCGAGCGCCATCCATTCGACGAAGAACTGCGTGTTTGCGCGCACGTTGCGCTGGTAGAGCGCGTGCAGCATGGCATGACCGGTGCGGTCGGCTGCGGCGCAGGCGCGGCGCACGGGCTTGTCGCCGAAGTTCGACATATGGCCGCCGAACGGGCGTTGGTAAATCTTGCCGTTGTCCAGACGGTCGAACGGCATGCCGTAATGTTCGAGTTCCACCACGACTTGCGGGGCCTGCTTGCACATGAACTCGATCGCGTCCTGGTCGCCGAGCCAGTCGGAACCCTTGACGGTGTCGTACATGTGCCAGTGCCAGTGATCGGGCTCCGAGTTACCCAGCGAAGCGGACACACCGCCTTGCGCCGCAACCGTGTGCGAACGGGTCGGGAAAACCTTGGACAGAACGGCTGTCTTCAGGCCGGATTCGGAGAGTTGAATCGCGGCGCGCATGCCGGCACCACCGGCACCAACGATCACCGCATCAAACGTACGCTTGGCGACTTTCAATTACAGCCTCCACAAAATCTGGGCCGCCCAACCGGCATAGCCGATCAGCAGGAAGAGAACGATCGAATGCAGCGTCAGGCGCAATGCAGTTGACTGGATGTAGTCCATGAAGATGTCGCGCACGCCAACCCACGCGTGATAGAACAGCGACATAAAGAACAGGAACGTGGCAAAGCGCATGAAGCCGCCGGCGAACATTGCGCGCCACGAAGCGTTATCCCAGGCCGGCAGCACGAACACATGGCCGACGAAGAACAGCGTATAGAGAGCCATAACCACGGCGGTCAGGCGCTGCGCGAGCCAATCGCGGAAGCCGTAGTGGGCACCCACTACCAGACGACGTTTCACCACAGTTTCACCCCCACCACGACGGTCAGCGCGAGGCTCACCGCAAAGACGATCACCGACGACATGCGGGCGGTCGGCAGATCGACACCCACGTGTACGTCGAGGAGCAGGAAGCGGATGCCGGCGCAGAAGTGATGCAGAAAGGCCCATAGCAGACCCAGCAACACCAGTTTGACCAGCGGGTTAGCAACGACGGCGCGGTAAGTTTCCAGTTGTTCCGGCGTGCCCAGCGACGCACCGAACAGAAACAGGAGCAGCGGAAGGCACAGGAACAAGCCTGCCCCGCTGACACGATGGAGGATCGAAAGGATCCCCGGCAACGGCAACCGAATCTGTATGAGATTCAGGTGTTTTGGCCGATTTTTTCTTACCGTAGCTTCTGCCATTTACAGCACCTCAAAAAAAGGCGGTCATCCCGGCGGGTAGACGCGCCATTCCCCCAGAACTAGCTCAGCTCGTTCAGATAAACGTGCTCAGCCGTTGAATACAGACCCCGACGCCATTCGACGGGACGGTCGCCATAGGTATAGGCCACGCGCTCGACGGACAGCAAAGGCGTGTTTTCAGTCACGCCAAGCATTTCGGCGATTTTGCGTTCGGCTGCAACGGCCCGGATTTTTTCTTGCGCGCGCACCATGCGCACGCCGAAGCGCGTCTCGAACAGGCTATAGAGCGAACCTTTCCACTCTTGCAGCGTCTCCAGGGTCAGCCCCTGGAACACTTCGCCAGGCAGATAGATTTCATCCACGACGACTGGTTTGGTGCCATACCGAAGCAAACGGCGGATGATGATGATCGGGCTGCCCTGCTCGACACCCAGATTGCGTGAGGCCTCTTGTCCGGCTTTGGCGCGCCAGCAGTCGAGCGGCACGCTTTGCGGATGGCTGACGTTGCCATCGATGGATGCCAGACGGAGAAAACGGAACAGTGCGCGCGGATCGGCGTGGGTGGCAACGAAGGTGCCTTTACCTTGGCGGCGCACAAGAAGATTTTCGGCAGCCAGTTCATCGATTGCCTTGCGGGCGGTTCCCTGACTGACGCCGAAGCGCACTGCCAGTTCCTGCTCGCTCGGAATCGATTGTCCGGGTAGCCATTCCCCCGCCTCAAGTGCCTGAACAATCAGGCCTTTGATCTGGCGGTACAGCGGGCTGAAGGTGGGCGATTGCTCTGCCATGGCGCGCATTCAAACACAATTTGGAAGCAACGTCCATACCAGATCTTTTGTCTTATATAAGACATAAATTAGCTTTTGACAGTCTTCACGAGGATAATTAGAATCCTGCCCGACAAAGCGCGCTACAATCTCGCGCCTTCTGGCACAAGATGCCTCTCAAACAGGCACCCCGCCAGCCCCTCAGGCCCCAACACAAGCCTATTTCGGAACCAAGGAGTCATTCATGTCCAAAGCCCCTGTTCGCGTAACCGTCACCGGCGCAGCCGGTCAGATCGGCTACAGCCTGCTGTTCCGCATCGCCAGCGGTGAGATGCTCGGTAAGGATCAGCCCGTCATCCTCCAATTGCTGGACCTGCCGCAGGCACAAAAGGCGGTCAAGGGCGTGATCATGGAGCTCGAAGACTGCGCGTTCCCGCTGCTGGCCGGGGTGACCGCCTCGGACGATCCGAACGTCGCATTCAAGGACGCTGACTTCGCCCTGCTCGTTGGCGCCCGCCCGCGCGGCCCCGGCATGGAGCGCAAGGACCTGCTGGCCGAGAACGCCAAGATCTTCACCGTGCAAGGTGCTGCTATTGGCCAGTACGCCAAGCCGACGTGTCGCGTGCTGGTCGTGGGCAACCCGTGCAACACCAACGCCTACATCGCCAAGGAAACGGCCAAGAAGTACGGTCGCGTCCCGGCCAAGAACTTCACCGCCATGCTGCGCCTGGACCACAACCGTGCCCTGTCGCAACTGGCCACCAAGACTGGCCGCACCGTTGCCAGCCTGTCGAAGCTGGTCGTGTGGGGCAACCACTCGCCGACCATGTACGCCGACTACCGTTTCGTCACGTCCAACGGCGACAACGTCAAGGCGCTGATCAATGACGACGTGTGGAACCGCGACGTGTTTCTGCCGACCGTCGGTAAGCGCGGCGCAGCGATCATCGAAGCTCGCGGCCTGTCTTCCGCAGCCTCGGCCGCCAACGCCGCCATCGACCACATCCGCGACTGGTTCCTGGGCAGCAACGGCGAATGGGTGACGATGGGCATCGAGTCCGACGGCTCCTACGGCATTCCCGCCGGCATGATCTTCGGCTTCCCGGTCACCACCGAGAACGGCGAATACAAGATCGTCCAAGGTCTGGAAATCGACGAGTTCTCGCGCGAGCGCATCAACGTCACGCTGAAGGAACTCGAAGAAGAACGCGCCGGCGTTGCCGACCTGCTGGTCTGATCGGCTGACGGAGAAGACGGTTGGATAAGGCCTCATCGACGGACACCAGCAAGGCTGCCGCAGCCTTGCATCCGAACGATGTGCTTTTTGCCGGCAGTTATGTGCTGCCGGCGATTCCCGCCGTCGATCACTATGCGGGCGCGGAGCGGTTCCTCCGCCGCGCGCTCGCAATCCAGGCTGATCTCGGCCCTCTGTTTGATATCACCTTCGACTGCGAAGACGGAGCCCCCGCCGGTGGCGAGGCCGACCACGCCCGCATGGGCGCACTGATCATCGCCAGCGAAGACAACCGCTTCAACCGCGTCGGGCTGCGCTGCCACGACGTGACCCACCCGCACTGGCAGGCCGATCTCGATATCGCCTTGTTCAACCTGCGGCGAGAAACTCGCCTTTGTGACGCTACCGAAGGCGCGCGACCTCGAAGACGTACTGCTCGCGCGACACGTGCTGCGAGAGCTGGAACAGCGCAACAACATCAAGCGCCATATCCCGCTGCACGTCATCGTCGAAACCCACGGCGCAGTGCGCGACGTGTGGTCGATCGCTGCGCTCGAAGGCGTCGAGTCGCTCGACTTCGGGCTAATGGATTTCGTCAGCGAACATCGCGGCGCCATTCCCGCCTCTGCACTGCGGAGCCCCGCGCAATTCGAACACCCGCTGATCGTGCGCGCCAAGACAGAAGTAGCCGCGGCCGCGCATGCCAACGGGCGTATTCCATCGCACAACGTCAGCACTATCCTCGACGATGCCGATGCCGTGTTCGACGACGCGCACGCCGCCCGCGAGCGCTTTGGCTTCCTGCGTATGTGGAGCATTCATCCAGGGCAGATCGAACCGATCCTGCGGGCCATGCGCCCGGATGAGGCCGACGTCGCCGACGCGGCGGGCATCCTCCTTGCAGCACAAGCCCAGCAATGGGGACCGATCCGCTTCGACGGCCGCCTGCATGATCGCGGCTCTTACCGTTATTACTGGCACGTGTTGTTGCGTGCCCGGCGCACCGGCATGGCGTTACCGGCTACGGCCGACGCTGCTTTCTTCGGCCCTCGTCACACTGGGGAGGCAACATCATGAAGGCAGATCGCATTCGATGCGCGCTGGTCACTCTGTGCGCAATGTCGTTCGCCGCGCATGCCGACGACCTACCCAAGCGCAAACCGGGTCTATGGGAAGTAAACACCCAGATCCAACAGATGAGCCAGCCGATCGGCCCCATCCAGCAATGCGTCGATGCCAGCACCGATGAACTCTGGCACGAGCGCGGGCTGAATCGCGGCGAATGCTCCAAACCAGCGTTTTCGCGCAGCGGCAATACGCTGAGCTTCAAGTCCGTATGCAAGGGCCGCGACACCACCGCCACCAGTGAAGGCATCTTCACCGGCGACATGAATACCGCCTACCACGGCGAAGTGATCACGCGCTTCGACCCACCGGTACGCGGACAAAGCGAGACGAAAGTAACTATCGATGCCAAGTGGATCGGTGCGTGCCCGGCGGGAATGAAACCCGGCGAAATGCACATGCCGCGTGGCATCACCATAAACCCCGCAGAACTTCGCGGAAATCGACAACCCAACTGAGATACGTGAATCCGGCGAGCCCCGCTTGCCGACCTTCTGGAGGACCTGACCGTGCTTGTAGCCTATCGCCAACACGTCGCTGAACGCGCAGCCCTCGGCATTCCGCCGCTGCCGCTCGACGCCAAGCAAACCGCCGACCTGATCGAGCTTCTGAAGAATCCGCCGGCCGGCGAAGAGGCCTTCCTGCTCGAACTGATCACGCACCGCGTCCCCCCGGGCGTGGATGACGCCGCCAAGGTCAAGGCTTCCTTCCTGGCCGCCGTCGCGCACAACGAAGCGGCATCGCCTCTGATCAACCGCGCCAAGGCAACCGAATTGCTCGGCACCATGCTCGGCGGCTACAACGTCAAGCCGCTGATCGATCTGCTCGACGACGCTGAAGTCGGTAGCGTCGCAGCCGAGGGTCTGAAGAAGACCTTGTTGATGTTCGACTACTTCCATGACGTGGCCGAAAAAGCCAAGGCTGGCAACGCGCATGCCAAGGGCGTGGTGCAATCGTGGGCCGATGGCGAATGGTTCACCTCCCGCCCGGAAGTGCCCGCCAGCATGAAGGTCACCGTGTTCAAGGTGCCCGGTGAAACCAATACCGACGATCTGTCGCCCGCGCCGGACGCCTGGAGCCGCCCGGACATTCCGCTGCACGGCGTGGCAATGCTCAAGAACACGCGCGCCGACGCCCCGTTCAAGCCCGAAGAAGACGGCAAGCGCGGCCCCATCAAGCTGATTCAGGATCTCGCTGCCAAGGGCAACCCGGTCGCCTACGTGGGCGACGTGGTCGGCACCGGATCTTCGCGCAAGTCGGCCACCAACTCAGTCCTGTGGTGGACGGGTGAAGACATCCCGTTCGTGCCGAACAAGAAATTCGGCGGCGTGTGCCTGGGTGGCAAGATCGCCCCGATTTTCTTCAACACGCAAGAAGACGCCGGCGCGCTGCCGATCGAAATCGACGTATCCAAGATGGATCTGGGCGACGAAGTCGAACTGCGCGTCGACCATGCCACCGGCAAGGTTTCCGCACTGAAGAACGGCGCTTCGATCGCAGAATCGCAACTCAAGACGCTGGTGCTGCTCGACGAAGTCCGCGCCGGTGGCCGTATCAACCTGATCATCGGCCGCAGCCTGACCGCCAAGGCACGCGAATTCCTCGGCCTGCCGGCTTCGACGCTGTTCCGTCTGCCGCTCGATCCGGTCAACACCGGCAAGGGCTTCACACTGGCTCAAAAAATGGTCGGTCGCGCCTGTGGCCTGCCTGAAGGTCAAGGCATTCGCCCGGGCACCTATTGCGAGCCCAGGATGACGTCGGTTGGGTCGCAAGACACCACGGGCCCGATGACGCGCGACGAACTCAAGGACCTGGCTTGCCTCGGCTTCTCGGCCGATCTGGTGATGCAATCCTTCTGCCACACCGCCGCCTATCCGAAGCCCGTCAACGTGAAGACGCACCGCGAACTGCCGGCGTTCATCTCGAATCGTGGCGGTATTGCGCTGCGCCCGGGCGACGGTGTGATCCACTCGTGGCTCAATCGCATGCTGCTACCCGACACCGTCGGCACCGGCGGCGATTCGCACACCCGCTTCCCGGTCGGCATCAGCTTCCCGGCAGGTTCGGGTCTGGTCGCCTTCGCAGCTGCCACCGGCGTGATGCCGCTGGACATGCCGGAATCGGTACTGGTGCGCTTCAAGGGCGAAATGCAGCCCGGTATCACGCTGCGCGACCTCGTGCATGCAATCCCGCTGTACGCCATCAAGCAAGGTCTGCTGACGGTCGCCAAGGCCGGCAAGAAGAACGCGTTCTCTGGCCGTATTCTCGAAATTGAAGGTCTGCCCAACCTCAAGGTGGAACAGGCATTCGAACTCTCCGACGCTTCCGCCGAACGCTCGGCTGCCGGCTGCACGATCCGTCTGAACAAGGAACCGATCGTCGAGTACATGAACTCGAACATCGTTCTGCTCAAGAACATGATCGCCGACGGTTACGCCGACAAGCGCTCGCTTGAGCGCCGCATCAAGAAGATGGAAGAGTGGATCGCCACCGGCGAACTGCTGGCACCGGATGCCGACGCCGAATACGCCGCCGTCATCGAAATCGATCTGGCCGACATCAAGGAACCGATTGTCTGCTGCCCGAACGACCCGGACGACGCCAAGTTCCTGTCCGAAGTCGTCAATACGCCGATCGATGAAGTGTTCATTGGTTCGTGCATGACCAACATCGGCCACTTCCGCGCAGCGTCCAAGCTGCTCGAAGGCAAGCGCGACATCCCGGTCAAGCTCTGGGTTGCTCCGCCGACCAAGATGGACGCATCCGAACTGACCAAGGAAGGCCACTACGGTGTCTTCGGCACGGCCGGCGCACGTACCGAAATGCCGGGCTGCTCGCTGTGCATGGGCAACCAGGCGCAGGTGCGCGAAGGCGCGACCGTCATGTCGACCTCGACACGTAACTTCCCCAACCGTCTGGGCAAGAACACCAACGTGTATCTCGGCTCGGCAGAACTGGCAGCAATCTGCTCCAAGCTCGGTCGCATCCCGACCGTCGAGGAGTATCACGCTGACATGGGCGTCATCAACAAGGACGCTGCGAAGGTCTATCGGTACATGAATTTCGACCAGATCGAGGAGTACAAGGAAGTTGCCGACGGCGTTGCGGTGTAACGCCAGACAGCCATCCAGCAAGGCAAAAGCCCCGTCCGAGTGACGGGGCTTTTTCTTTTCCGCCGTCGATTCGCCACACGGCGCCTAGCCCCAGACGACGAGCCCGTTTTTCTGAGTCCATTGGAGCGGTAAACGCGCCTTCATCTCATTTAAGCGGGATAACGTCGGACAACGTGCATATATCTACACTATCAAGCCCGCTCAACTGAGTTGAGTCAATTTGTTGCCATACAAGAAGACCGACACTGCGGTGATCCCGTCCTCTTCCCAGAGGACTTCATATCAGGACCACTGCTATGACACTCAAAACGACTCCCGCGCTTGAGAGATCGCTGTCCGAGCAAGATGAGCCCGCATCGCCCTCGCGCCGTACGACCCTCAAAGCACTGACAGCGGGCGGTCTGGCCGTGATTGCGGGAGGCATTTCATTGCCGTTCGTCATGACGCCCATCGCCCGCGCCGTCGAGCAAGCAACGAACGGCTCGACCGAGACTACGGTGTGGAACTCGTGCCTCGTCAATTGTGGCAGCCGCTGTCCACTCAAATGTCACGTGGTAGATGGCACGATCCGTTGGATCTCGCCGGACGACAACAACGGTACCGGCTCCGACGAATTCGGCATGCATCAAGTACGAGCCTGCCTGCGCGGCCGTTCCGCCCGGCGCCGCGTGTACAACCCGGACCGCCTGAAGTACCCAATGAAGCGCGTTGGCAAACGCGGCGAAGGCAAGTTCGAGCGCATCAGTTGGGACGAAGCCATCAAGACGATCGGCGACAAGCTGCGCCACACCATCGACACCTACGGCAACGAAGCGATCTTCTATCACTACGGCTCTGGTAGCACGGGCTACAACTTCGGCGGCCGCAATGCCTGTCAGCGCTTTCTGCGCATTATCGGAGGCTACCTCAACTACTACGGCACCTACAGCACGGCGCAGCAAGAGCGCGCATTCCCGTTCACCTACGGCAGCGATTTCAAAGCGCATCGCAGCCTGTCGCGCGAAATGGGCAATGCTCGACTCGTCGTGTCTTTCGGATACAACCCTGCCGAAACGCGCATGAGCGGTGGCAGCGAGATTTACCAGTATTCCGAATGGCAACACCGCAACAAGGTACGCACCATCTGTGTCGATCCGCGCTACACCGACACCATGCTGGGCAAGGAAGATGAGTGGATTCCCATCCGCCCCGGCACAGACACGGCGCTGGTCAATGCCATTGCGCATGTGTTGATCACCGAGAACATGGTTGACCAGGAGTTTCTCGACAAGTACTGCGTTGGCTACGACGAGAAAACGCTACCTGCGAGCGCCCCGTCGAACGGCTCGTACAAGGCCTATATCCTGGGCGAAGGCCCAGACAAGACCGTCAAGACGCCGGAATGGGCGTCGCGAATAACCGGCATCCCGATCGACCGCATCGTCAAGCTGGCACGTGAAATCGGCCAGACGAAACCTGTATTCATCACGCAAGGCTGGAGCCTGCAACGCCACGCGAACGGTGAACAAGCCACACGCGCAATCTGCATGCTCGCGCTGCTGACAGGCAACATCGGCCTGCCCGGCACCAACAACGGAGACGAGCCGAGCAGCTTCGCCTACCCCGTGCCAGGCTATCCGGCTGTGCCGAACAAGGTGAAAGCCTCGATTCCGGTCTTCCTGTGGACCGACGCCATCACACGCGGCAAAGAAATGACCGCGACGGTCGACGGCATTCAGGGCGTGGAACGCCTGAACCAACCGATCAAGTTCATTTGGAATTACTCCAGCAACACGCTGATCAATCAGCATTCGGACACGACCAAGACGCATCAGGTGCTGCAGGACGATTCGCAATGCGAGTTCATCCTCGTCATCGAAAACCACATGACGCCCAGCGCGCGCTATGCCGACATCCTTCTGCCAGATGTCACCAACTTCGAGAACAGCGACATCATCTCGAACGGCTACGCGGTAGGCGAACTGGGCGGGCCGATCTTCCTCTCGCAGGCGGTCAAGCCGATGTTCGAATGCCGCTCGGCCTATGAAATCTGCTCCGCGTTGGCGCGTCACTTTGGCGTGGAAGAGCAGTTCACCGAGGGCCGCACTTACGAGGACTGGCTGCAACAGGCCTACAAAAAGATGCAGGAGGCCGACATCGAACTGCCAGCAACACTCGACGAAGCGCGCAAGATCGGCATGATCAAGCGCCGCGCTCCCGCAGGTACCGGCGTCGGCCTCGCGAAGTTCCGGCAAGACCCTGTAGCCAATCCGCTTAAGACACCTTCGGGCAAGATCGAAATCTACTCGGAAGCCCTGGCTGCGATCGCGCAAAGTTGGACGCTGCCGGAAGGTGACGTCATCACGCCGTTGCCCCAGTACGTGGCCACCTGGGAAGGCGCGGAAGACGCCGAAACGCGCAAGAGCTACCCCTTGCAGTTGTTCGGCTTCCATACAAAGGGGCGTACTCATTCGAGCTATCACAACGTCAACCTGTTACGCCAGGCCGTCACCGATGCGGTATGGATCAACCCGCTGGACGCTGCTGCACGCGGCATTTCGACGGGCGACATGGTGCGCGTCACCAGCAAGCGTGGCGAGATCCGCCTTCCCGCCAAGGTCACCTCGCGCATCATGCCAGGAGTGGCGGCCATGGGCGAAGGTGCCTGGTATCAACCAGACAGCACGGGTGTCGACCGGGGCGGCTGCATCAACACACTGACTTCCCAGCGCCCCTCTCCGCTTGCGAAGGGTAATCCGCAGCACACGAACCTCGTGCAGATTGCGCGCGCATAAGGAGGATCGACGATGACAACTCAATACGGCTTCTACATCGACTCGTCCAAGTGCACCGGCTGCAAGACCTGCCAACTCGCCTGCAAGGACTACAAGGATCTGTCAGTCAACGTGAACTTCCGCCGCGTGTACGAATACTCCGGCGGATCATGGCAGGCCGACGGCGACACCTGGCGGCAGGATGTCTTCGCCTACTACCTGTCTATCGCATGCAATCACTGCGCGGACCCGGCCTGCACCAAGGTCTGTCCGAGTGGCGCCATGGCCAAGCACGAAAACGGACTCGTCAGGGTCGACGAGGACGTGTGCATCGGCTGCAAATCCTGCGCAATGGCGTGTCCCTATGGCGCTCCGCAATACGACGCAAAAAAAGGGCACATGACCAAATGCGACGGCTGTCATGAGCGCGTTGCTGAAGGCAAGCAGCCCGTGTGTGTCGAATCATGTCCGTTGCGCGCATTGGAGTTCGGGCCGGTAGACGAATTGCGCAAGAAGTACGGCGAGATCGGTGCAGTGGCGCCACTTCCGCCGCAGCATTTCACGCATCCGAGCCTGGTTATCAAACCAAGCCGGAAGGCCCGTCCATCAGGCAGTCACGAAGGGGTCCTCGGGAACCCGAAGGAGGTGTAACCATGGGCTGGAACGAATGGCCGCTGATTCTCTTCACCGTCATTTCGCAGACTGCCGTCGGAGCGTTCTGGTGGTGTTGTCTTGCGTTGATCGGTGCCGATCTGTCGTCTGAACAACGGCAGCGTCTGGAACGCAACATGCTCCTGCTGTGGATCATAATGGGTGCCGCGTTTGCGTTGTCGAGCTTTCATATGGGCTCGCCCTTCCGCGCGATGAACTCCGTGCTGCGCTTCGGGCAGGCCAACCTCAGCAACGAAATCGTCTTTGGCGGCGCTTTTGTTGGTTTGGGCGTCGTGTTCTGGACGCTCTGCCTGCGCGACATCGGCAGTGCTGGTGTGCGCCGGATCGTACTGCTGCTCTCGCTCCTGTGCAGCGCAGCGTTCCTGTGGAACACCATTTCGTTCTACATGATGCCGACGGTGCCAACGTGGTACACACCGCTCACGCCGACCGCCTTCGTGCTCACCGCACTCATGGGTGGCAGCGCGGTCGCTTGCGTGCTGTTCTCCCTGTCCGGCATATCTGAGCCTTGGCTACTGCGTAACGGTCCGGCTGTACTTGCAAGCGCCGCCGTGGCCGTAGCCGTACTGGTGACGATTCTGCAAGCCACGTCTCTCGCCGGCATTCAGTCGGACATCCATCGGGCGGCAACGCTTTCCCCTGACTACGGCATCCTGATGGTCACCCGGTTCGCGCTGTTGTTCGTGGCCCTCGCCCTGTGGTTGCGCCAATTGCCGCGTGCGGGTGCCTTGAGCACGGCAGTCTGCGCCAGCAGCATCGTGCTCATCATGCTGGGAGAAATGATTGGGCGCGGGGTGTTCTACGCACTGCACATGACCGTGGGACTTATCTAGACTGCGGATGTCCTGTGTGGGTGCCGTTTCATCGAAGCCCATCAATGAAGGGAAAGCGGGGTGCCGAGCACAAAATGCTCGGCACCCCGGGAAGTGAATGATGCAGACCATGGATACAACCGACATCTCGACGAGTTGCCGCGTCTTGGGGGCACTGTTCTATCTCCCTCCAACAGACGCCGCGGTAGCGCCGTTTCTTGATCTGATCGTCACGCAATCTTTGCCACTGACCTGGCCTTGTGGCTCTCCAGCAGAGCTTGCGCACGTACAGTCGCTGATGGCCCAGGACCTTGATGCAGACAGGCTTGCCAGCGCTTACCAGCGCCTATTTATCGGCCCTGACCATCTCGAAGCGCCACCGTGGGGCTCTGTCTATTTGAGCGAAGACGGCACCCTGTGCGCGGACTCGCTGCTTGATCTGCGAGCATTCCTGGACTCGCAACAGATCCGCCTCGATACACACTTTAACGAGCCGGAAGATCACATTGGCCTACTGTTTTGGACAGCCGCAGCGCTGGGCGATCAACAGCGCGCAGCTGCGCTTGCCGAGCTGCTACACAGGCACATCCTGCCTTGGTCTTCTACCTACCTCACCCAATTGGCCACAGCTTCGGCGCACCCCTTCTACGCCGGACTCAGCCAACTCGCGACCCTAACGCTTGACGCCCTGGGTGACACGCTCAAGCAGTCGTAACACTCGCCCAAAACAGTAGCCGTCCTTCCTGTCCATACGCGCGTGGCACAGGCCCGATGGACTATCAGCCCCTTGTCAACCAGAGATACGTCATCGCTGCCCCAGCTCTCAAGCTTGTCGAACGACACCATCTTTGGCACATCGACGATGGAACCGGGCCACGCACCGCCTGTCGCAAAGCTAGGCATTTGTTGCCTATAACCCAAGATAAGTCGCCTGCGTCATCCGAATTTACTGCCATCATCGATTGGATTTGTTTGCTCACGACGGCCTCATCAGCCTTGGCTTTGAGCACCGAACCCTCGATTCGCACGGAGGCTGGATGGCGCGGCCCGTCAAATCCGTGCAAAAGAGGAGCGCTATTGCATGCAATTCAGCATTCGACCCGGACACCTATTGGCAATACTCGCCTGCGCAGCAATCCCCGTCATATCTCAGGCTGCAAGCGCCGCACCAGCGCCATTTTCGGAACACCCGAGGGGGATGCCGTATTCATACAGCGGCACCCTGCCCTGTGCAGACTGTTCAGGTCTGCGCTACACCCTCAATCTGTTCGACGACGGCGCCTACCTGTTGCGCGCCGAGTATCTCGGCAAGACTCCGACGGTTACACGCACCGAACTCGGCAAATGGCGCAGTGAGTCGGAAGGCCGTGCGATCACCCTGCAACACGACGGCAAGGTGTCAATGCAGTTTGCTGCCCCCTCGGCCAATACGCTCCGTCTGCTTGACACCGAAGGCAAGCCGATCCGCTCGAACCTGAATTACACCCTGCACCGTGACAAGCCATTCAAACAAGTGGAATACCGCGGAGCGGTGCGTGGAATGTTCAGCGTCGTGGGGGACAACGGCATATTCGAAGAGTGCAGCAGCGGCTTGCGCTTGCCCGTCCTAACCGTGGGTGATAGCGCAGACCTGCGCGCAGCCTATGCACGAGTGCGCGGCGCACCAGAAGCCGCCGTGCTGGCCACACTCGATGGGCGCATCGTCGGCAATGGCGAATCTGGCCCGCGCCTGCTGGTAGAGCATTTCGACGGGCTGTGGCCGGGAGAAACCTGTGGCGCTACGGCGCCCGCTGCTCTGCAGGACACCTACTGGCGCCTGACGCGGCTGGGTCATCAGTCCGTACGGGTCGCAGATCGCAACCGCGAACCGTATATCTCGTTCAAGGATGGCGGCAACGTTTCCGGCAGTAGCGGCTGTAATCGCATGGTCGGCACTTACAAACAAGAAGGTGATGCGCTTTCCTTTGGCCCAATCGCCGGTACACGCATGGCGTGCATTTCTGGAATGGATCAGGAGCAACGATTCCTGAGCGCATTGGGAGCGGTGGCGAAATGGCGGATAGACGGCTCGCACCTAGAGCTTTTGGACGCCTCCGGCCAGTCATTGGCGCGCTTTGAGGCCGTTCAAATGCGTTAACTTGCCCCAAAATGGTGCGTGTAGCGCTAGCATGCGGGGGGCCACCGTGACAAAACGACACGGTGGTCACGCGCAGGTTTTCACAGTCGTCAATTCCTGCGTTCTTTCAGATTTTTCTGATTTATTGTCAAACAACCAAAGTTCATTCTCACCGCCGACTTTGTTGCTGCTCCGCAGTGCCCAGTCACGACCCTTGATCACTTAATCCAAAAAGAGAACCTTCACATGAAATACGAGCGTCTAGAAGATTTCATGCATCACGTGCGCGCGCGTGATCCGCACCAGCCGGAGTACATCCAGGCCGTCCACGAAGTCATGGAGAGTATCTGGCCCTTCATTCGCTCGAATCCGCGCTACGCGGACTCCGGTCTGCTTGAGCGCATGGTAGAACCTGAGCGCGTCATTCAATTCCGGGTCTCGTGGGTCGATGATCAGGGCAAGACACAAGTCAATCGCGCATTCCGCATCCAACACAGTTCGGCCATTGGTCCGTACAAGGGCGGCATGCGCTTCCATCCGTCGGTGAACCTGTCGATCCTCAAGTTCCTGGCCTTCGAGCAGACCTTCAAGAACGCGCTGACCACGTTGCCCATGGGCGGCGGCAAGGGCGGGTCGGATTTCGACCCCAAGGGCAAGAGCCCTACCGAAGTGATGCGCTTCTGCCAGGCGCTGATGCTTGAACTGCATCGCCACCTGGGCCCGGATACGGACGTGCCCGCAGGCGACATCGGCGTGGGCGGTCGCGAAGTCGGCTTCATGGCCGGCATGCACAAGAAGCTGACCAACAACGCCGCGTGCGTGTTCACGGGCAAGGGTCTGTCGTTCGGCGGCAGCCTGATCCGACCCGAAGCCACCGGCTACGGTCTGGTCTACTTCGCTGAGCAAATGCTCAAGCGCGCGGGTACTGATTTCGAAGGCAAGACCGTGGCGGTTTCGGGTTCCGGCAACGTCGCCCAGTACACCATCGAACGCCTGCTGCCGATGGGCGCAAAGGTCGTGACCGTCTCTGACTCCGGCGGCACGGTGTATGACCCGGAAGGCTTCACGCCCGTCAAGCTCGACGCACTGATGGAGCTGAAGAATCATCGCTACGGCCGCGTTGAAGAGTACGCCCGTCAGTTCAACCTCGAATTCATGCCCGGCAAGCGCCCTTGGCACATTCCGGTGGATGTCGCGCTGCCCAACGCAACGCAGAACGAATTGGACGAGAACGACGCTCGCACGCTGGTCAAGAACGGCGTGAAGTGCGTGGCCGAAGGCGCGAACATGCCCTCCACGCAGGGAGCCGTGTCGGTGTTCCGCGAAGCCGGCGTACTGTACGCTCCGGGCAAGGCCAGCAACGCAGGCGGCGTGGCGACCTCGGGTCTGGAAATGACCCAGAACGCACAGCGCCTGCCCTGGTCGCGCGAGGAAGTTGAACGCGCGCCTCAAGGCGATCATGCTCGACATCCATGCCAATTGCGTGAAGCACGGTGCGGATGCCAGCGGCAACGTGGACTACGTCAATGGCGCCAACATCGCAGGCTTCGTCAAAGTCGCCGAAGCGATGCTTGCCCAAGGCGTGCTGTGATCCAAAGCGCGTTACTGTCCGTACGCCAAAAAGGGCCGCTCTCGCGGTCCTTTTTTTTCGCGCTGTGACTACCTTGAATGCAACATCCCCCTTGCATTCACGTCTTCGTAAACACGCTGCAAAGGAGCGGCGGGAGCATACGACTGTGAGCGCCACCCATTCACGCTACGGAAGTAGGTAGCATTCAGCTCGGTACAGAGAAAGGAAGCTCATGCATAGCATTTGTGTGTTCTGCGGCGCCAGTCCGGGCTCGCGCCCCATCTACCGCGAAGCCGCCGAGACATTGGGCGAAGCCATTTCGCGCCGTGGCTGGAAGCTCATCTGGGGTGGCGGTCGCGTCGGCCTGATGGGCGCCGTTGCGGACGCAGCGCTTGATGCCGGCGGACATGCCGTCGGGATCATTCCGGGCTTCTTGGCTCAGCGCGAACTGGCTCACACCTCGGCAGAAATCCATATCGTCGATTCCATGCACGCGCGCAAAGCGGATATGGCGACTCGTGCCACGGCCTTTGTCATGCTGCCGGGAGGCTTTGGCACCATGGACGAATTCTTCGAAATCCTGACTTGGGCCCAGCTTGGCATTCATAACAAGCCGATCGGCGTATTCAACGTGCAAGGGTTCTTCGATCCGCTTATCGCGCTGGCCCAACACATGGTCAAGGAAGGCTTTGTCCGCCCCGACCATCTTGAACTGCTCACAGTGAAGAATTCTGCCGACGCCCTGCTCGACGCCATTGCTCAGCGCGCAATCGTGCCCTGAACCGCTTCACGCCGACATGACGATTCATGCGCGCGCCGCGCTGGACGCTGCCTAACCCATGCAGCCTAAGCCGTCCCTCGGTGTGCGGGTAGAATGCCCGCTCACCGCATCGGGACATCAATGCAGACCCTTCTTCACCACATCTCACTTGCAGCACCGTTGTTCATTCTGGTGTTGATCGGCTACGCGCTAGTCCGCTGGGGACGCTGGCCCAAGTCGATTGCGGATGCGCTGACGCGGTTCGTTTTTTCGCTCGCCCTGCCCGCGTTGTTGTTCAGCATGATGAGCGACTTCTCCAACCTGCCCCCGGTCGACGCGCGGCTGCTCATCGCATTCTTCGGCTCATGCTTGATCGTATTTGCAGTCGGGCGAGCCCTCGCTCGATACGCGCTCCATCTGGATGGCGTCAGTGGCTCGATCTTCGCGCTGGGTGGTGTGTTTTCCAACAACGTGCTGCTCGGCCTGCCTTTGGCCCGTGTCACGCTTGGTGAAGATGCCGTGCCCAGCGTTGCGCTGGTATTGGTGTTCAATTCGCTCATCCTGTGGACGCTGGTGACGGTTTCGGTCGAGTGGGCACGACATGGGTCGCTGTCCGTCCACGGCTTTGCAAAAACCGCATTCAGCGTCATCACCAATCCCATCGTTGCGGCCATCGTCAGCGGCACACTGTACGGCCTGACCGGCCTCCCCTTGCCGACGATCATCGCGGCTCCTCTGACGATGATCGCCTCGGCCGCCGCCCCCATGGCCTTGCTGGCCCTGGGCATGGGATTGGCGACGTACCCAGTGCGACAGGACTGGCACCTGAGCGTCTCGATCTGCGCCATCAAACTGGTACTTCAACCTATGGTCGTCTGGCTGCTGGCACGCGCGTTGGGGCTCCCAAAAGTGGAAACCCAGGTGGTCGTGCTGCTGGCGTCGATTGCCGTGGGCGCAAACGTTTATCTCATGGCGCGTCAATTCAAGGCGCTCGAAGGCCCCATCGCGGCAAGCCTGGTGATGTCGACGGCACTCGCCGCGATCACGACACCCGTTGTACTGACGCTTACGGGTCTCTGAACGCGGCGCCCCGCACTTTGGGCACGGGTCTGGCGTGTCCTATGCTGATGGATTGAACAGTCGCGCGGTGTCGGAACTCGCCCTTCCGAGCGGCGTCTGACTTTGCAGGCTCAAATCCAGCGAGGCATCCGATGACCCAGCAAGACGACTTCTCCAGCGCGCTGCAGTCCTTTTCCGCTTCCAGTGGTGAGAGTGGCCGCTATTACTCATTGGCCGCTCTCGAAGCCGCCGGCCTGGGCAAAATCAGCCGCCTGCCGGTTTCGATCCGGATCGTCCTCGAAGCCGTGCTCCGCCACTGCGACGGCAAGAAGGTCACCGCAGAACACGTGCGCCAGCTTGCCGCATGGCAGCCGACAGCCACACGCGAAGAAGAGATCCCCTTTGTGGTGGCACGCGTGGTGCTGCAAGACTTCACTGGCGTACCGCTCCTATGCGATCTGGCCGCCATGCGCAACGTTGCCGCAGACCAAGGCAAACCGCCCAAGATCGTCGAACCCCTGGTGCCAGTCGATCTGGTCGTCGACCACTCCGTGCAGGTCGACTATTACGGCTCGCCGCTTGCGTTGCGCCAGAACATGGAACTGGAATTCGCCCGCAACAGCGAGCGCTACCAACTCATGAAATGGGGCATGCAAGCGTTCAACACCTTTCGTGTGGTGCCGCCGGGGATCGGTATCGTGCATCAGGTCAATCTCGAATATCTCTTCCACGGTGTGCGCGAATCAAACGGAGTGTATTTCCCGGACACGCTTGTCGGCACCGACAGCCACACCACCATGATCAACGCGCTTGGCGTTGTCGGCTGGGGAGTGGGTGGCATCGAGGCAGAAGCCGCCATGCTCGGACAGCCGGTGTATTTCTTGACGCCCGACGTAGTCGGCGTGGAGCTGAAAGGGCGACTGCGCGAAGGCGTGACGGCGACCGACCTGGTGCTGACGGTGACTGAGTTGCTGCGGCGAGCCAAGGTAGTTGGGAAGTTCGTGGAGTTCTTCGGCGAAGGCACGGCAAGCCTGACCGTGACCGATCGCGCCACCATTGCCAACATGGCTCCGGAATACGGCGCCACGATGGGCTTCTTCCCGGTGGATGAGAAGACCATCGATTACATGCGCAAGACGGGGCGACCGGAAAAGGAATGTGCGCTGCTCGAAGCGTACTTCCGCGCACAAGGACTGTTTGGCATGCCCAAGGCCGGTGATATCGATTACTCCAGCGCACTGACGCTCGATCTCGACACCATCGTTCCTTCGTTGGCCGGCCCCAAGCGCCCGCAGGATCGCATCGAGCTGTCGAACATGAAGAACAGTTTCGACACGCTGTTCGCCGCGCCGGTCGCCGATAACGGATTCGGCAAGCCTGCCGCGCAACTACCTACACGTGTATCGACACGCTTGCCCGGCGTCGATCTGGGGCATGGTGACGTGCTGATCGCGGCCATCACCTCGTGCACAAATACCAGCAACCCCAGCGTCATGATCGCCGCGGGCCTGCTAGCCAAGAAAGCGGCGGAGCGCGGACTGCGCGTAGCGCCACACATCAAGACTTCGCTCGCACCCGGTTCGCGAGTGGTGACGGCCTATCTCGAAAAAGCTGGCCTCCTAGAACCTCTGGCACAACTGGGATTTGCATTGGCCGGTTACGGCTGCACAACCTGCATCGGCAACTCTGGCGACCTCGCGCCCGAACTGAACGAAGCCATCTCGGCAAATGATGTGATCGCGGCGGCAGTGCTGTCGGGTAATCGCAATTTCGAAGCGCGCATTCATCCGAACATCCGCGCCAACTTCCTTGCCAGTCCGCCACTGGTGGTGGCCTTTGCCATTGCAGGACACGTCAACGTCGATCTATCGAGCGAGCCGCTCGGCACCGGCAGCGACGGCAAGCCCGTCTACCTGCGCGAACTGTGGCCGACGTCCGAGGAGATCGCGGCCATTCTTCCTTTTGCTCAGGACGCCGCAACGTTTGAGCGGCTCTATGCGGACTTCACGCGCGACAACGATCTGTGGAACGAAGTCCCCGCCCCTACTGGCGAGGTCTACACATGGCCGCCGTCGACGTACATCGCCAAGCCGCCTTTCTTCGACGGATTCGGGCTGCAGCCGGGCAGCGTGTCGGATATCCACGGCGCACGTCCGCTGTTGATACTGGGCGATTCCGTTACCACCGATCACATTTCGCCCGCAGGCGCCTTCGGCGAGGCCACACCCGCGGGCCAATGGCTGGGCTCGCACGGGGTGGTGCGCAAGGACTTCAATTCGTATGGCTCGCGGCGCGGCAATCACGACATCATGGTTCGCGGCACTTTTGCCAATGTCAGAGTCAAGAATCTGATGCTGCCATCGCGCTCCGATGGCACGCGGGTGGAGGGCGGCTTCACCCTGCTCGATGGCCAACAGACCACTGTCTATGACGCCGCCATGACTTATCTGCAGCGCGGTACGCCAACCGTGGTACTGGCGGGAGAGGAATACGGTACCGGCTCGTCGCGCGACTGGGCTGCCAAAGGCACGCTCTTGCTGGGCGTAAAAGCGGTTGTCGCCCGCAGCTATGAGCGCATCCATCGATCCAACCTTGTCGGGATGGGCGTCTTGCCACTGCAATTCAAGGGCAATGACAACATTCAATCGCTCAGCCTGACGGGAGACGAAACCTTCGACGTGCTCGGAATCGAAGGTGTGCTTTCACCTCGTCAGGACATGACCTTGCGCATCCATCGCCCGGACGGGAGCAGCCGCGACGTCAGCGTGCTGTGTCGCATCGACACGCCGATCGAAATCGACTACTACCGTCACGGCGGCATCCTGCCTTACGTGTTGCGGGAACTGCTCTATACGGCCAACTGAACCCGGCGGCTTCATTCTTGCGGACGAAGGGCTCGATATGTTGAACGTACTGAATCCTTCGTTTGCAATTAAGAATCTTGAATAAGGAACCAGTCGCCCTTAGTTTCATCCAATCAGGACCATAGGCACCGGGCCGCTTCCCTCCCCCCCTGAATTTGGTTAGCATCTGTCGCGTCGTGGCTCGCAAGCCGGCGTAACACTGGCTTCGGGCCGTTTCATTTACAGCGAGGAATCATGAGCGAACATATTCTTCACGTCTCCGACAACAGCTTCGAGAAAGACGTGCTCCAGTCCCAAACCCCCGTCCTGGTCGACTACTGGGCCGAATGGTGCGGTCCCTGCAAGATGATCGCCCCGATCCTGGACGAAGTCGCCAAGGAATACTCTGGCAAGCTGACCGTTGCCAAGCTGAACATCGACGAAAACCAGGAAACCCCGGCCAAGTTCGGTATCCGCGGTATTCCAACGCTGATGCTGTTCAAGGGCGGCAATATCGAGGCCACGAAGGTCGGCGCGCTGTCCAAGTCGCAACTGACCGCATTCCTTGATAACAATCTTTGAGAAAAACGCCACCCTTGCGGTGAATAGCGTTTGACAGGCCCGGACTAAAGCGGATACAGTTCTGGCCAGTTTTGCTGTGGCGCCATCCGCACGACATACGCGCCGCAGTTTCAGGATGGTTGTTAGACAAGCACAACTCTCCATCCTGGTGTTGCAAGCACGCCGTAATCGGTGCGTAGCGCGCGACACGGCAACGGGCCTGAATATGGTCCGGTAATTTCCAAAAATCCCCGACTCCTTCCTGACATTCTCAGCACCCGCTGGGCTTTTCCTGTTTCTTCCATCCAAGGTTTGCCATGCATCTATCAGAGCTAAAAGCTCTTCACGTCAGCCAACTCCTCGAAATGGCCAACGCCAATGAGATCGAGGGCGCCAACCGCTTGCGCAAGCAGGAACTGGTATTCGCGCTGCTGAAGAACCGCGCGAAGAAAGGTGAGCCGATTTATGGCGACGGGGCACTGGAAGTGCTGCCGGACGGATTCGGTTTCCTGCGCTCGCCGGACACCTCGTACCTCGCAGGCACCGACGACATTTATGTTTCGCCTTCGCAGATCCGGCGTTTCAATCTGCACACCGGCGACACCATTGAAGGCGAAATTCGCACCCCCAAGGATGGCGAGCGTTATTTCGCACTGGTGAAGGTCAACAAGATCAACGGCGAACCGCCGGAGAATTCGAAGCACAAGATCCTCTTCGAAAACCTCACCCCCCTGCACCCGGATGAATGCCTGCGCCTGGAGCGCGACATCCGCGGCGAAGAAAACACCACCTCCCGCATCATCGATATCGTCTCGCCAATCGGCAAGGGCCAGCGCGGTCTGCTTGTAGCGCCCCCCAAGTCCGGCAAGACGGTGATGCTGCAGCACATCGCTCATGCGATCACGGCAAACCACCCCGACGTGGTGTTGATCGTGCTGCTGATCGACGAACGTCCTGAAGAAGTGACCGAAATGCAGCGGTCGGTGAAGGGTGAAGTCGTCGCTTCGACTTTCGACGAACCGGCGACTCGTCACGTCCAGGTTGCCGAAATGGTCATCGAAAAGGCCAAGCGCCTGGTCGAACACAAGAAGGATGTGGTCATCCTGCTCGACTCGCTGACCCGCCTGGCGCGCGCCTACAACACCGTGGTACCCGCATCCGGCAAAGTGCTGACCGGTGGCGTCAACGCCAACGCGCTGCAAAAGCCCAAGCGCTTCTTCGGTGCCGCCCGCAATGTGGAAGAAGGCGGGTCGCTGACCATCATCGCCACCGCATTGATCGACACCGGCAGCCGCATGGACGACGTGATCTACGAAGAATTCAAGGGCACGGGCAACATGGAAATCCATCTTGACCGTCGCATGGCCGAAAAGCGCGTCTACCCGGCAATCAACGTCAATCGTTCAGGCACCCGTCGCGAAGAGCTGCTGCTGGAACCGTCCGTACTTCAGAAGGTGTGGATCCTGCGCAAGCTGCTCTACAACATGGACGAACTCGAAGCGATGGAATTCCTGCTCGACAAGGTCAAGCAGACCAAGACCAACTCCGAATTCTTCGACGCCATGCGTGGCGGCCGTTGATCTTGTGGCGCGGCACAATAGGTGCCATAATTGCAGGCTTGGCGGCCACATTCACCGCCCGTTGAAAGGACAAATACCATGAAGAACGAAATTCATCCGCAGTACGAAGAAGTGCAAGTGAGCTGCAGCTGCGGCAACACTTTCACGACCCGCTCCACGGTCGGCAAGCCCATTCACGTTGAAGTGTGCTCGTCCTGCCACCCGTTCTACACGGGCAAGCAGAAGATCGTCGACACCGCTGGTCGCGTTGAGCGCTTCCGCCAGAAGTACGGCACCAAGAAGGCTGCGTAATTCCGCAGCACTCGGCGAAAAAGGCAGCTTCGGCTGCCTTTTTTGTTGCACAACCCCCGCCATGGCGCGTGGCGACAGCCCCCTTTCGGTGCAAAGCCCCTACAATTCCGTGCGCCCCATTTAATTCATCCAGACTACGGCATGCGATTCATCGACGCGCCTACCACTCGCAACATCACCATTCCCGTCTGGGCTCTCATCGTTCTCTTCATCGCGTACGCGTTGCCGGGCAACATCGGCCACGTTCCGTGGCGCGGAGACGATCTGCTCCACATCAGCATTGCTGCCGAAATGCTGCGAGAGGGCGATTGGCTCGTCCCGCGCGTCGCAGGCAGGGCCTTCCTCGAATGGCCCCCACTTAGCCATTGGCTGGGCGCCGCGACAGGCGGTCTGCTTGGATGGCTGATCCCACTGCACGACGCGATCCGCCTGGCGACTGTCCTGGCGCTGACGCTCACGGTCTGGTCGCTGCGTGCCACCGCCCACCGTCTGTTTGGCGAGGACACTGGCAATGCCGCCCTGCTTCTCTCTGTCGGCTCGCTCGGCTTGCTCATCCACGCACACGAAGCCCAGCCGCAGATGTTCGTGCTGGCAGCGCTGGCCTGCACGCTGTATGGCCTGTCGGTCATGCCTGAATCGCCGCGTCGCGGGAGCCTGATTGCAGGCGTGTCGCTCGCTTCCGCATTTCTGAGCGGCGGATTGGCCGGCGCGGCGCTGACCTTGCCCCTGTGGCTCGTGCTGCCCTTGGGTTGCCGCCAATGCCGTGAAGGCTTTCTGCCGTCCGCTTACATCGGCGCCCTGGTCATTGCCATCGTGCTATCGGCCATCTGGCCCGCACTACTGGCTTGGCAGCATCCGGCCGAACTGTCCGCCTGGTGGCAGGACGAATGGAGCGACCTGCTGCCTGGTGCAGACAACTTCGCGCGCATCAAGGATCAACTCGAACTGCTGGCGTGGTTCGCGTGGCCGCTGTGGCCCGTCGCGCTATGGGCGCTATGGCGCCGTCGCACGCAACTGCGCGAATACCAGTACCTGATGCTGCTGGTGTCGCTGGTCATTGCGCTGTGGATCGTCATCACCACAGGTCCGCTCCGACCCGCCAATGCCCTGCCCTTGTTGGCGCCGCTCATTCTGCTGGCGGCTTCCGAACTGGCTCGCTTACGTCGCGGCGCCACCAATGCGTTCGACTGGTTTGGCGTCATGACTTTCTCTGCCGTCGGTCTGTTCCTGTGGGTGGCATGGTGCGCCCTGCACCTGGGCTGGCCAGCGCCCCTGGCGCGCAACGTCATCCGCCTGGCGCCGGGATTCGTGCCGCACTGGAACTGGGGCATGCTGCTAGTCGCAGTCCTGCTGTCGGTCGGCTGGATCGTGGCGCTGGTGCGCATGCCGTTCTTTCCGTTGCGCGGCGCCGTGCACTGGGCACTGGGCATCACGCTGCTATGGGGGCTGACGGGTTCGCTGTGGTTTGACTGGTTCGATTACGACAAGAACTATCAGCCCATCGTCCGCGAGGTCGCCCAGCGCAGCCAAGGGGCCACCTGTCTCGCCGCTCAGGACCTCGGCGACGGGCAGCGCGCTGCGTTCTATTACTTTGCAGAGATACGTGTGCGTGAAGGGGCCGATGCGCGTCGCTGCAACATGCTTGTGAGCTACGCCGGCGGACGCAACGATCTGCGCGAACCGGGCGCGGAATGGAAACGGGTGTGGCTCAAGGAAAAGGGCCGAGGCCGGCAGGCGGAGAAATTCGCCCTGTACCAGCGCCGCTAAGCCCGGTACGACTGAGCGAGGACGCCTCGGGCAGCGTCCCGCATCAGCATCACGAGCCGGACTGGGCGATTTCGCCGCGCATCACGCGCAGCCGCTCATGCAGAAAATACGTCTGAACCGCGTCGATTGCGCACGGGTCCTCCGAAGACTGTGCAGGCAATCCGGCCAAGGCTGCCATTTCACCCAAGGAAATCGCCTCGGGCGACAGCGCGGTGGCGAGGTCAACGTGAGCGCCATGCGGCAATCCCAGCACAGCAGCCGATAGCCCATGTATCACTGCCCGGCATCGCAGAACGGGCAACTCAAAGCGACTGGCCTGCCACGCCACCAAGCGCGCATCGGCGCCCAACGCACCGAAGAACTCACCCAGCAACGTGGCCTCGTCGATCCCGTCGCCGACCTTCTGCGCGACCACATGCAGCCCTCCGTCGTCACGCCAGACACGTGCGATCGAGGTCACGCGGTGCAAATGATGTGGAAGCGTTTCCGCGCCGCCAGTGAGCGCCCGCTGTTTCTGCCAGGCATATTCGGCGACGTCGTCATCGCTCATGCGCTCCGGTACGGCGTAAAGGCGACGCAAGCCGGACACATCAGGCGTCGTGCGCAGAGCGAAGGCGATGAACGGATTCAACGGGGAACTCAAAACACGCGCCCTCAGGCCGGGAAGACGCCGGTCGACAGATATCGATCGCCGCGATCACACACAACCGATACGATCACAGCGTTTTCGAGTTCCGCGGCCAGGCGTAGCGCCACGCACATCGCGCCGCCGGACGAAATACCCGCAAAGATGCCCTCTTCACGGGCCAGACGGCGGGTCATCTCTTCAGCATCGGCTTGCGAGACGGACTCTTCGCGATCCACGCGATGCGCGTCGAAGATTTTTGGCAGATATTCCGTCGGCCATTTGCGAATACCGGGGATCTGCGAGCCTTCGGCAGGCTGACAGCCGACGATCTGGATGGCCGGATTCTTCTCTTTCAGAAAGCGCGACACACCCATGATGGTGCCGGTCGTGCCCATGCTGCTGACGAAGTGCGTGATGGAGCCGCCGGTCTGCTCCCAGATTTCCGGGCCAGTGCCTTCGTAATGCGCGAGCGGATTGTCCGGGTTGGCAAACTGGTCAAGGATGATGCCCTTGCCATCGTCACGCATGCTCTCTGCCACGTCGCGCGCCATCTCCATGCCGCCTTGGCGTGGCGTCAGCACCAGTTCTGCGCCAAAGGCACGCATCGTCTGGCGACGTTCGACGCTCTGGTTCTCAGGCATCACGAGGATCATGCGATAGCCGCGCATGGCCGCAGCCATGGCGAGCGCAATACCGGTGTTGCCGCTGGTGGCTTCGATCAGGGTATCGCCAGGCTTGATGTCGCCGCGCGCTTCGGCGCGCACGATCATCGACAGCGCGGGACGATCCTTAACCGAACCTGCGGGATTGTTGCCTTCGAGCTTGGCGAGGATGACGTTGTTGCGCGCATCGACGGCCGCGCCCGGCAGGCGCTTGAGCCGCACGAGAGGCGTGCGGCCGACGTAATCTTCGAGTGTGGGGAATTCCATATCGGTCTTGTTCGAGGCGGGCTGAAACTGCTGCCGCAAACCGACAATCATACTCCCGCAATTCTGACTAGTCGCGGCTCTCCCAGCGGTCCGCCATCGCCAGCGACTCCTGCCTCAAACGGATCAGATGCAGGCGCATCACCTCCAACTGGTCGCTCAGCATGTCCATCAACTGCGACACGGCGCGTGCTGGCGTACCGGCTTCCAGCCGAGTCTGGTCGATGATGGCCTGAAGATCGCGCAGCGCGGGGGCGTGGTCAGGCGGAACGGAGGCAATGAACGCTTCGATGGCGCGACGTCGCTCTGCGAAAAAGCTTGCCGGATCGCTGGCAGCGAGACCGGACCAGTGATCAAAATCGAACTCTGCTGCGGAGTCTCTTTTCACGATCGCCTCCTGCATTTGGGGTGGGGTGTGGAAAGATGCTACGCGCATGCCATGCGCTGTACAACGCGCTGCTTGGGCAGGTTCAGTCCGACAGCGCCACGTAAGCCTGCGGGCGAAAGCGCGGTGTGCATAGGGCCAGGAATACCAGATCATCCGGGCCTGCGTTGTGAATTCTCTGGCGTTCGCCGGACGGAATGACAACTACATCGCCGACTTCAACGCGCACGGCGGGCTCGACGCCGACCTCCACGCGCCCCACCCCACCCAGAATCACATAGCGTTCGGCGATGCCGTCGAGTCGATGCCATTGCGTGGTCACGCCAGCCGGCACGCGGATGTGGGCAATCGAAAGCGATGCGTCCGAAGGAGAATTCGACCACTCCGAGACAAAGCAGCCTTCTTCAAAGAAATACTCCTGCGCGGAGAACCCACGCAGGACAGCGGGCTTGGCTGGCCCGCCCTGGCTCACACCGGCACGCGACCGATGCGCAGCGTCAGCGGCCAACGCACCGTGCGGCGCGTGGCGGGGTCTCCCCACAGCGCCAGAAGCTCATCAGCAAGCGGCGACACCGGATCGGCGCCATGCTCAGCGATATAGCGCCCCACCGACGACCAACTGCGGATGTAACCCAGCAACTGGGGCAGATCCCATTCAGCCTCCATGGCGAACGCTGGCGCGGCGATCTCTTCAAACGGAAAGGGCAGATCGCGGTAGCCGTTTTCGACATGTCGACGCTCGGCCGGCCAGAACGGTCCGACCGTAACGGTGCGGAAGTGTTGCACAGGCGCGTCGATCACATCATCGGCCACCTGAACGATGCCGTAGCTCCAGGCTGCGATGACGCCACCCGGCGCCAATACGCGACGAACCTCGGCATAGAAAGCGTCCAGATCGAACCAGTGCAGGGCTTGTGCGGCGGTGATCAGGTTGACACTGGCGTCCGGCAAACCGCTATCGGGCGCATCGGCAGCACGCCACGCGATGTTCTCAACCTGCGGCGCAGCCTGAATCTGCGCGGCAGCCAGATCAGTACCCAACACGCGGTCAAAGCGAGACGCCAGGTCGGTCGTGGCCTGCCCGCTGCCGCAACCGCAATCCCAGGCCAGCGCATGCCCCGGTGCAGTCTGCGCGAGAAAATCGAACATCTCCGCCGGATAGCGCGGGCGGAAAGCGAAGTAGCCTTTGGCAACCGCCGAAAAATGGTCTCGCGGCGGGTTCGTGCCCTTGGCCCCTGCGTCGTTCTGCATTGCTGCGCCTCCATGGATGGAGCGCCAGTAAACATCGCAAACGCCATTCCTGCAAGCCTTGCACGAACTGCCATGATAAAGACTCCATCCGCGAAGGAGTCCGTCATGGCCGCCAACAAGGTCGCACCGATCCCCGATGGCTATCCCGCCATCACGCCCTACTTATGTTGCAAGAACGGCACTGCGGCGCTCGACTTCTATAAACGAGCCTTTGGTGCGGTCGAAACGATGTGCATGAAAGGCCCGGACGGCAGGATCGGCCACGCCGAGTTCCGCGTTGGCAATTCGCCGGTGATGATGGCTGACGAGTATCCGGACATGGGGTTTCTCAGCCCGGCCAGCATTGGTGGCGCGGGCGTCAACATCATGATGTATGTCGATGACGTTGACAGCGTGTTCAAACGCGCGTTGGACGGGGGCGCAGAAGCGTTGCGACCGGTACGCAACGAGTTCTATGGCGACCGCACCGGCACCTTGCGCGACCCGTTCGGCCATGTGTGGCACGTCGCCACGCACATCGAAGACGTACCGCACGATGAGCTCGACCGACGCGCGAAAGAAGCCATGTCAAAGAAGCCCTGACCTTTTCAATGCCGACGGCAGGCGTCTTGTGGCGGCCGTCGGCACCTGCGGCAAACCCGCACCGGCCGGGTTTGGCTAGAATGTCGCCTTTCGCGCCCCGCAACGGGCGATGCCCATCGCAGCAGGACAAGCCAGTGAATACTCCGAACGACAAGAGCGCCCCCGCGCCGGCGACCAATTTCCTGAAGAACATCATCGAAAGCGACATCGAGCGCGGCACCTATGCCGGCCGTCATTTCGACGGCACGCCAGGCGACGCCGCCAGCCAGGCCCACGCGCCGGTTGATGTGGCCGCCATCCGCACGCGCTTTCCGCCAGAACCGAATGGCTATCTGCACATCGGCCACGCTAAGTCGATCTGGTTGAACTTCGGCCTTGCGCGTGACTACGGTGGCATCTGCCACATGCGCTTCGACGACACCAATCCGGAAAAGGAAGAGCAAGAGTACGTTGACTCGATCCTCGACGCGGTGCAGTGGCTCGGCTACACGTGGAACGCCAACGGCAAGAGTCATCTGTTCCACGCCAGCGACTACTTCGACTTCATGTACCGCGCGGCCGAGTATCTGATCACGGCAGGGCTTGCCTACGTCGACGAGCAAAACGCCGAACAGATGCGCGCCAGCCGCGGCACGCTCACCGAACCGGGCAAGGACTCTCCATGGCGCAACCGCCCTGCGGAAGAAAGCCTGCGTCTGTTCGCCGAAATGCGTGACGGCAAGCATCCGGACGGCAGCTTGGTGCTGCGCGCCAAGATCGACATGGCCTCGCCCAATATCAACCTGCGCGACCCGGCCATCTACCGTATCCGCCACGCCGAGCACCATCGTGCTGGCGACAAGTGGTGCGTGTACCCGATGTATACGTTCGCGCACCCAATCGAAGACGCGCTCGAACGCATCACGCATTCGATCTGCACGCTGGAGTTCGAAGACCAGCGCCCGTTCTACGACTGGTTGCTCGCACGTCTGGCCGAAGGCGGCCTGCTCGCCCGCCCGCTGCCGCATCAGTACGAGTTCTCGCGCCTGAACCTCACTTACATCATGACCAGCAAGCGCAAGCTCAAGCAGCTGGTCGATGACGCGCACGTCACCGGTTGGGACGACCCCCGCATGCCGACCATCGTGGGCTTGCGCCGCCGCGGCTACACGGCGGAAGCGCTCAAGCTCATGTGTGAGCGCACGGGCGTGTCGAAGTCCGACAGCTGGATCGACTACAGCATCCTTGAAGGCGCGCTGCGTGACGATCTCGAAGGCAAGGCCGTGCGCGCCATGGTTGTGCTCGATCCGCTGCGCCTGAAGCTCACCAACTGGGACACCCTTTTTGGCGCTGGCCATGTCGAACCTTGTGCGGCGCCGGTTCATCCGCACCATGCCGAAATGGGCGCGCGCGCATTCAACCTGACGTCGGAAATCTGGATCGAACGCGAAGATTTCGCAGAAGTGCCGCCCAAGGGCTACCACCGCCTCTCGCCGCCGCGCGTGGGCGCCGACGGCGCTGAAGTCGCCGGCAGCATGGCGCGGCTCAAGTATGGCTACGTCATCCGCTGCACCGGTTGCGAGAAGGACGCCGACGGCAACGTTACCGCCGTGCTGGCGGAGATCGTGCCCGACACCAAGAGCGGCACACCGGGCGCGGACAGCGTCAAGGTCAAGGGCGTCATCACCTGGGTATCGGTGAGTGAAGGCGTGGCGGCCGAAGTGCGCCTGTACGACCGTTTGTTCACCGTGCCGCATCCGGGCGCGGGCGAACATGACTTCTTGCTCGACCTGAACCCGAACTCCAAGCGCGTGGTGACGGCGTGGGTCGAGCCGGGCCTGGCGCAAGCGACTGCGGACGACAAGTTCCAATTTGAGCGGCACGGGTATTTCGTCGCCGACCGCAAGGACCACGCGCCGGGCAAGCCGGTGTTCAACCGGACGGTCACGCTGCGCGACACCTGGCACAAGTAATCCGATCCACCGGGCGGAGCGCGCAAACCTAGCGTGCCCGCCCGCCAACGTCCATGTCACAAGCACCCCGCCGTATCGCCCACCTCGACATGGACGCCTTTTACGCGTCGGTGGAACTACTGCGTTACCCGGAACTGCGTGGCCAGCCCGTCGTCATCGGCGGACGACGCGTGACGGTCGACGAAGCCGAACATGGCGTCAAACAGTTTGCCCGCCTGCGCGACTACACCGGGCGGGGTGTGATCACCACCTCCACCTACGAAGCACGTGCGCTTGGCGTGTTTTCGGCGATGGGCATCATGAAGGCCGCGCAGCTTGCGCCAGATGCCATCCTGCTACCTGCCGATTTCGACCAGTACCGCAAATACTCGCGCCTCTTCAAGACCGCCGTCGCCACCATTGCGCCGGAAATCGAAGACCGCGGCATCGATGAGATCTACATCGACCTGACCGACGTCCCGGGTGAGACCCGCGAGGTCGCCCTGCGCATCAAGGCTGCCGTGCTCGAAGCCACAGGGTTGTCGTGTTCGATCGGCGTCACGCCAAACAAGCTGCTGTCGAAGATCTGCTCGGACCTTGAAAAACCAAATGGGCTGACGATCCTCGACATGGCCGAAGTGCCAGTGCGCATCTGGCCGCTGCCCGCCCGCAAGATCAACGGCATCGGACCAAAAGCTGACCAGAAGCTCGCTTCGCTCGGCATCCACACGGTGGGTGATCTTGCGGTGGCCGCGCCAGAACTCCTGCAGGAGCACTTCGGCCGTACCTATGCTGAATGGCTGGCCCATGTCGCGCGAGGCGAAGACGACAGGCCGGTGGTTACGCGCTCGGAACCCAAGTCCATTAGTCGTGAGACGACCTTCGAACGCGACCTGCACGTACGCAACGACCGCGCCGAGCTGTCCGAGATATTCACATGGCTATGCGAGCGCGTCGCCGACGATCTTCGCCGCAAGGGCTACGTTGGCCGCACCATTGGCATCAAACTGCGCTTCGATGATTTCTCGACCGTCACGCGCGACCTCAGCCTGGGCGTTCCAACCGGTGATGCGGCAGAGATCCGTCGTGCCGCGGGCGAATGCCTCAAGCGCGTCAAGCTGGACAAGCGGCTGCGGTTATTGGGCGTGCGCGTCAGCGCCCTGCATGGGGCATCGGACTCGCCTGAGATCGGCGAACAGGCGAGCCTGCCTTTCGACTGAGCGTCAAAAACTCACCGCCAATCCAACGGAGAACCCCTGGACGTTCTCGCCAATCAGGTAGCGCCCGACGATACGGGTGCGGGTGATGATGGAGTCGTACTTGCCCGAATCGAACTCAAGACCCACGCCAAATGAGGTCAGATAGTTGAAACCGAGCAGATCGCGCTGGTCTCCGAAGAACACCGATTCAGCAAACTCCAGCACGTAACGCACCGGGCGCTGCATGATGTACATGTTCGTAGGCGCACGCCAACGTGACCACAGGGCCAGTGTCTGGGCTGTCGCGTGCCCCTGTACACTCGCCGAGCCACCTACACTCTGCAGGTGGATGTGCGTGTAGCGTAGCTCGACGTCGATTTCATGTTCGGGCCGATAGTGCTCGTAATCGAGCATGAGCGAACCGCCGTAGCCGACTGCCGTGAGATGGCCGCCGTTGATGAAATCCAGATCGGTGCCCGCCAACTGGTTGATCAAGGACTCGGCGATCTTCAGATCGCTGGCCATGTACCCATACGAGCCGTTGATGATGGGCCGGAAGACCATCTCCTTGATGGGCGTCGGGAAGTCCCAGCCCACACCAGCCGTGACCGACACCCCGTTCCACTTGACCGGTACCCGTGTCGATTCATCGCCATTGGTCATGAGGAACGTCGGGCTGTAACGGCTACCGGCGATGCCCCCCTCCATGTACAACGGCGTGCTACGGCTCCAGGTAAAGCCACCGGCCAGTTGCGACATGCCGATGTCCGGGTTGCCGGTGGAAGCATTTTTGATGGAAAGCGAACTGGTGGTCAGGTCCGGGACGACCTGGTAGCCCATGAGCGCCAATACGGCATTTGCCTGCTTCTGCAGGTCGACGTCGCGTAGTCGGAAGTCTCTTGTCTGTGCCTGGGCGGATGCAGCCAGCATCGACAAGGCAAGAGCCAAGACATGTTGGAATGTTCTGCTCGCTCGCGAACACTTCATGCATCACCTCGACGCGGGGCACGTATTTAATTACTAGCACAGCCGGCCTACAATCAGCGCGCATTGATTCACGCCCATCCGGGCGCAGCCCGCCGTGACCGAGTATTTTCCACCCCTTCCCACCGAATTGGTGCCCATATATTGCGATGACGCCATCATCGTCGTCGACAAACCGAGCGGCCTGCTTTCGGTGCCGGGACGCGGGCCGGGTAAGGAAGACTGCATGGCCAGCCGCGTGCAGGCGGAATTTTCAGACGCGCTCATCGTACACCGGCTCGACATGTCGACCTCCGGACTGATGGTGTTTGCACGGGGTAGCGAGCACCACCGCACGCTCAGCATGGATTTCGCCGCCCGTCGCGTTGACAAGCGCTATGTCGCAGTCGTCGCCGGCATACCCGCCAAGGCGCGCGGAGAAATCGATCTGCCGCTCATCACCGACTGGCCCAATCGCCCAAGGCAGATGGTCGATTTTGAACGCGGCAAGCCATCGCTGACCCGCTTCGAGGTCATCTCGGGCACGTGCGGCGATGACCATAGCCGCCTGCTCCTGGAGCCTGTGACAGGCCGCTCGCACCAGCTCCGCCTGCACTTGTGGGCAATCGGGCATCCGATCCTGGGCGACGAACTCTACGGAGACGTTGCCGCACGCGCGCCACGACTCCTCCTTCATGCCTGCAGGCTGGCGCTCCAGCACCCGGTCAACGGACGGCGGCTGGAGTTTGCCAGCTTGGCACCTTTCTGATCGGCCTGGAATACAACCTATTCGGGCATAAGAACTTTCGACGAAATACAGCGACTTTCAGCCTCGCCGCGTCGTACCATTGCGAAATTTCTGGACAGCGGAGTCCCGCATGACCTTGAGCAGCACCGGAACGGACGACCACTTCCGCTTGGCGCCCATTTCCTTGTGGTTGGAAGATTTCAGTGCCATCAAGCGTTTGTTTGAAAGCTGGCGAGCTGAGGGTGTCGAAGACATTGATGCCCATTTCCATGAGCATCCGGAAGCCGTCGCTGCCTGTGCGTCCGCCATCCGCGTGCTGGACGTCAATGAACGCACGCTGGAGCTTTTCGGCGCACACGATCTGCCCGACCTGATCGAGAACATCGGCAACATCTTCCGTGATGACATGCACACGCAGCACACGGAGGACATGGCGCAGCTATGGCGCGGCAACCTCACGTTCTCGTGCCAGACCGTCAATTACGCGATCGATGGGCGACGCATCGACGTGTTGGTCCGCGCACGCATCTTGCCCGGTCATGAACATGACTGGAGCCGGGTCATCGTTTCGCTCGAAGACATTACGACACGCGTCGCCGCCGAACGTCAGCTGGCACAAAGCGAGCAGTTCGCGCTGGGTTTGTTCGAGCACTCGCCCGTGTCATTGTGGCTGGAGGATTTTTCCACCATCCGCCAATTGCTGGACGAAGCCCGTCGGGCCGGGATCGAGGATTTCCGCACTTTCCTCGACGTGCATCCGGAGTTTGTAACACGCTGCATGCAGGAAATCCGCGTCCTGCAGATCAACCAGCAGACGATGCGCATGTTCGGCGCGCGCAACAAGGACGAAGTGCTCGGCAACCTCGGTCGCATTTTCCGGGATGAGATGCGCGAACACTTTGCCGAGCAGCTCATCGACCTGTGGCACGGCAAGATCTACCAACAGCGCGAAACGGTGAATTACTCGCTCGCGGGCCAAGCCGTGCACGTACACCTGCAATTCTCGGTGCTCCCCGGTCATGAAGAATGCTGGGAGCTGGTACTCGTTTCGCTCACCGACATCACCGCACGCAAAAAGGCCGAGGCCTACCTGGAGTTCCTCGGCCGCCACGACGCACTCACCAAGCTGAAAAACCGAGCCTATTACGACGAAGAGCTGGCGCGCCTGACGCGCAAGGGCCGCTTCCCGGTCAGCATCGTCATGGCCGACCTCAACGGGCTCAAAGCCGCCAACGATTCGCTCGGCCACTCCTATGGCGACGATCTATTGCGCCGCGCTGGCGAAGCCTTACGCAAGGCTGTCAGTGAACCGATCTGCGTGGCGCGGATCGGAGGCGACGAATTCGCCATCCTGCTGCCGGGTGCGAACGACGAGGAAGTCGGCCAGATCATCGAGCGCATACTCGCCGTGGTAGAACTGAACAACCAGTTCTATACCGGCCCTCGCCTGTCGTTTGCCATCGGCTCGGCAACCGCCACCGCAACCGCAGAACTGACGCGGGCCATTCAGCGTGCAGACGAAGCCATGTACGCTGCCAAGCGCAATTTCTACCAGCAACAGCAAAATGACCGGCGCACGTCTGAAGCCCTGGCCGAAGGCATGCCCGACACAGGAGAACCCGCATGAGCATGTCGATGTACGAGGCATTCGTTCCCAGCGCCACCCGCGCGCTGCGCAATCTCACCCACGTTCTCGAGAAAATCGCCGCCCATGCGGCCGAACGGAGCATCGAGCAGACCGTATTCCTGAACAGCCGCCTGTACCCGGACATGCTGCCCCTGAGCGCGCAGGTCCAGATTGCCACGGACATGGTCAAGGGCGGTGCCGCACGGCTGGCCGGCCTGGAGCCCCCGCGCTACGAGGACAATGAGACGACCATCGAAGAGCTGATCGCCCGCATCGCCAAGACCATTGCTTATCTCGAAACGTTCGAGCCCGCCCAGATCGATGGCTCGGAGGAGCGCGACATCGTCCTCAAAATGCGCCGCGGCGACTTGCACTTCAAGGGCATTGAATACGTGCGCAGCTTCGTTCTGCCCAATATGTACTTCCACGCCACCACTGCCTACGCCATTGGGCGTCACAACGGCGTTGTATTGGGAAAAATGGACTTCCTCGGCAAGCCGGACTGAACAAAAGTCGTCGCACCCGAAGACGCAGTTCAGTACAGTGACGAGCGGGCCGATGCAGTGAATCGGCCCACCCACAAGAAAAGTTCGCGCGCCCCAGCGGTACGAGGGAGCGACATAACGACAAAGCACCGGGGGGACAGATGGGCAAGCAGTTCCGGATTGTTTTTTCCGGCCAGTTGCTGGCCGGCTTGGACGCCGAAACCGTCAAACAACGTACAGCAGAACGCCTCAATCTGACGGCTGCACAGGCCGCACAGATGTTCTCCGGCCGGCGTGTCACGCTCAAACGCAACCTCGATCCCGCGCTGGCACAACGCTATGCAGCGGAACTCCGCCGGATCGGGTTGGACGCATCACCTGTTGAAGACACGCCCAGCCCAGCGCCTGCTGCGGCACCCGCCCAAGCCCCGACTCCGACGCCCCCTGCGGCCACGCAAGCAAAGCCCGAATCCGACACAGGGGAATCCTTCGACCCTGAGAAGACCCTCGTCGCCTCGACTGCCGCGGTCAACGCTTATCTCGCACAGTTTCCGACTCGCGAAGAGGCTCCGAGCGAAACCACGTTCGTCCCTCCTCCACAGCCCGCCCGGCCTGCTCAGGCAGGAGCACCGACGCCGGTCAGCGCTCCGGCGGGCGCGCAATTGGTCGCGCTGGAGGCCGCCGTGGCGGCAGCAATCCCACCGACGATGGCGCCGGAGCCCGAACCTGCTGAGCACAGCGTATCGCTCGCTCCGGCGGAAGAACGCGAACGTAGCTGGCTCGACGCCGAGCCGGCTGCCGCCAAGGCACGCCGTCCGCTCACCCTGCCACTGCTGCTGGCGTTGGTGATCGTCGCAGCGGCCTGGTGGTATCTGCACTGACAATGACATATGCGTGACTGCATGGCACCACCCATGTGACCGTTCTCGCGCACCGAACTCCGCCAGCTGCGAGGCTGGTGTTTCATGACGACATGGCCCAAGGAGGAAATGACAATGTCGTTCGCCAAGCAGCACCCTCATCAGAACAAGACGGCCAGCACGGCCGCCCGCTCACTCATCGGTTTGTTTGCAGCCGGTTTCAGCCTGTCGGCACTCGCCGTGGAAGCTCCGCGCAACGTGCGCGTTCCGGCGCAGGCAGCCGATGACAACAGCATCATTCTTGTCTGGGAAAAACCGGAAAAGTACGACGACATCGTCGATTACAACGTCTACATCAACGGCAAGCTCGCCAGCACAGCCAGTGCCAACAACGACGCGACCTCGCCCGCCAAGCCGTACATCAACAAGTTCTACGCCGACGACAAGGCCAAGTTCCACTATCGCATCACCATCCACAACTTCACCGCGACGAAGCTCTCGCCGAACACGGAATACACCTTCGTAGTCCGTGCGCTCGACAAGGACGGCAAGGAGTCTGCCGACAGCAACACCGTGGTGCAGAAGACCGCTGAAGTACCGAAGGTCTTTAACGTCGTGGATTTTGGCGCCAAGGGCGACAGCACGACGGTCAACACCGAGGCCATCCAGAAGGCCATTGAGGCCTGCACGCCGGGCTGCAAGGTGTTGGTGCCGGCGGGGGTGTTCAAGACGGGAGCGATCTACCTCAAGAGCAACATGACGCTGGAGATCGCCGAAGGCGCCACGCTGCGTGGCTCCGAGCGCGCCGAAGACTACCCGCTGACTGGTTATATCCAGTATCCCTACTCCACCACGGTGCGCCCGGCTTCGCTCATCAATGCGCTGCCGCGCGACCCGAAGGCGCACGAGGCCTTCGAGAACATCCGCATCGTCGGCAAAGGCACCATCGACGGCAACGGCTGGAGAACCCGGGGCAGCAACACGGATGAACTGGGCAACAAGCTGCCCTTCTTCGCGCCGAGCAACAACACCAAGTACATGAATGACGGCATCCTGGCCAAGGACCAGGTCGAGAAAGCCTTGGAGCGCGGCATCAATGTGAGGGACGCCTACGGTCAGATGCGCTCGTCGCTCATCACAGTGCGTAACGTTAAGAACATGTTCTACGGCGGCTTCACGGTGGTGAATCCGGCCTATCACGGGATCATGAACCTGGAAACCGAGAACGTCGTCCTGACTGGCGTCACCAACAAGACCTACGACGCCAACAACGGCGACGGTGTGGAATTCGCCAACAGCCGCGGCGCGATCGTGTTCAACAACTTCTTCGATACGGGTGATGACTGCGTGAATTTCGCCGCCGGCACGGGGGCGGATGCCATCCACCAAAAGCCGCAGGAAGACGCCTGGATTTTCAATAACTACTTCCGTGAAGGCCACGGCATGATCGTCGCCGGCAGCCACACCGGGGCGTGGATCCAGAACATCCTGGCCGAAGACAACGTGTCGAACAAGACTGAGATCGGACTGCGCATGAAGAGCACCAACTTCATGGGTGGTGGCGCACGCAACGTTGTGTTCCGCGACACCGCGATGCGCAACACGGCCAAGCAAGCCTTCATCTTCACGCTCGACTACACCGACGCGAATGCGAAGCTCGACTACGCCAGGTCCGATAAATCTGCGCAGTTCCGCGACATCGTAGTCCGCGACGTATCCGTCGAGAGTGGTTCGGGCAACGCCATCGAATCGAAGGCCGACAACAAGAGCGGCACGTATCACGAGAACATCGTGTTCGAGCATGTGCGTTTCGCCAACACGCCGGGCACGAAGATCGACGGAATGCGGAAGGCGACTTTCCGCGACGTGAAGTTCACCGACGCAAAAGGCTTCGGCAATCCGTGGTCGTTCAGCGATAGCAAAGAGATCATCTTCGAAGGCGTCTCGCCGCAACCAGCGGATTGATGTTTCGCGGCGATCTTCCGCCGCCCACAAATGACGAAGGGCCGCTCACACGAGCGGCCTTTTTTTCATTCCGACAAACCTGTCAGGATTCGAATCATTTGTCAGGCACATGGATATTTCATTGGCACAAACGTCTGACAACTAACGGGTTTTCTACGCTAAGCTCCCGGTCACATGTCGGCAAGTAGGCGAGAAACGATCGACATGCGAGACACCAGAGGAGAAGCAGATGAGCAGCAAGATTTCCGGGGGCTCGGCCCTCATTCTGTCCACTTTGCTGGCCAGTATGCTGGCCGCGTGCGGAGGGGACGACAACGGCGGTTCCAGCACTTCAAGTTCGTCCAGCAGCACAACCAGCAGCGCCAACAGTTCCGCATCAAACAGCAGCACTTCGAGCAGCACCAGCAGCAGTTCGTCGTCCAGTTCGGTTTCCTCCTCTGCCAGTTCGTCTTCCAGCAGTTCTTCCAGTAAACAGCCGGACAGCGCGGCCTGTGCGGTCAACGCCAGCATCACCAGTGGCGGCAGCGCATCGGTGCCGCAGAACCTCTGCGTGCCGGCACTTGGCTACGACGACAAGAGTGTCGTGCTGGTGTGGGACAAGCCGGACAGCTACGCCAACGTCGTGGACTACCGCGTGTACATGGATGGCACGCTTCTGGGCAGCGCCGACACGAACAACACCACCCATTCGGCGGCCAAGGCTTATATCGACAAGTTCTACGCCAACGACACGGCTGGTTTCCATGTCCGCGCCCGCATCCACAACTTCACGGTCGATGGCCTGCAAGCCGGCACGACGCACACCTTCACGGTGCGTGCGGTGTTCCAGGACGGCACGGAATCGACCGACAGTAATGTCGTTCGCCAGACCATGGCGACGGCGCCGGCCAAGGCAGTGAGCATCGTCGACTACGGCGCGGTGGTAGGCGACACCTCTGACACGACGGTGATCCAGGCCAACACCAAAGCGATCCAGAAGGCGATCGACGAATGCTCGGCAGCGTCCACCACGGCGTACGGCTGCAAGGTGACCGTGCCGACGGGGATCTTCAAGACGGGCGCGCTGTTCCTGAAGAGCAACATGACGCTGCAGATCGACGGCACGCTCAAGGGTTCAGAATTTGCCAGCGACTATCCGCGTGCACAGGGCTACAAGCTCTACACGTATAACGCCATCCGCCGCGCGCCCTCGCTGATCAACGTGCTCGATGCCACCGATACGGGGGCTGCCTCGAAAGGCGCGGGTACGTTCAACAACATCCGGGTCGTCGGCAGCGGCACGCTCGATGGCAACGGGTGGAAGACCACGGGCCGCACGACCGGCGGCGACGGCACCAACACGCTGACGGCGGACGAAGTCAGCGGCCAGACGATTGCCAGCAAGTTCATCGCCAGCAGCTCGACCAATGTGACGAATGACGGCATCCTGGCCGCCGCGCAGAACACCGCGTGCAGCGGTCAGCTCATCGACCCATTGGACTCGGCCAGCGGCACACTGGCTTCCAGCGACATCTACGGCAACTGCCGGTCGAGCATCGCCACCTTCCGCGGCGTGAGGAATCTGTACTTCGGCTCGCTCACCATCTCGAACCCCGCCTTCCATGGGCTGATGTTCCTTGAGACTGAAAACGTCACCGTCAATGGCGCGCAGCATCGCACCTACGACTCGAACAACGGCGACGGCCTGGAGTTTGCCAATGGCGCCAACGCCATTGTCATGAACAACTTCTTCGACACCGGCGACGATGTGGTGAACTTTGCCGCAGGCATTGGCGGCCCGGCGGCTTCGCAGCCGATCCAGACCGGCACGTGGATTTTGAACAACTACATGCGTGAAGGTCACGGTTCGGTCGCACTGGGCAGCAACACGGGTGCATGGATCGAAAAGATCAAGGCCGAAGACAACGTCATGAACACGACGACCATGGGCCTGCGCATGAAGAGCACCCCGACCACGGGTGGCGGCGGACGGAATATCGTCTTCCGCGACAACGCCATGAAGAGCATCAAGCAGAATGCCTTCATCGTCACGCTCTCCTACACCCAGACCCCGGGTGGCGTCCCCAATCAAGCAACCACCCCGGCACAGTTCCACGACATCATCGTGCGCAACGTGTCGGTCGACGGCTCTGGCTGCAAGACGCCGGCATGCACGACGTACGAAGTGAATGTCGCAACGGGTGACGGCAACAGCAAGGGCGCACCGATCGAAGTCACGGGCGTGTCGTCCTCCTCCGAGTACGGCAGTGTGCCGGTCTATCACCAGGCCTTTAGCTTCGATTCGGTGAAGTTCAACAACGTGAAGCCAGTGCGCCTGTACTACCTGAAGAACAGCACCTTCAACAACGTGTCGGTGACTAACCTCGTGACAGGCACGCAGGACGCCACCAATTCGGCTGGCTCGTGCGGCGTATCGATCACGCCGACTTCGGCTCTGTTCAGCTTCGTGGCTCCGAACAACAACATCGGCGCGGTCTGCCCGTAAGCAGGATCGCAGAGCATCACTCAAGGGCGCCCCATGGGGCGCCCTTTTTGTTGCCCTTGCCAATGAGTGGACAAAAAAGGGCGCTCCGTAGAGCGCCCTTTTGCTGCCCGCAACCGACTCAAGCCGCCCGCGTACGCGGGTAGATGTCGAGTACGTCCTTGACGTTCTTGAGCGAACCATCGGGCATGAGCGCGTCGCCGTGAATGTAGCCGCCTTCGCTGCGGAAGCCTGGTACACGTTCGGGCGTCCCCTGCTCTGCCGCCGCCAGCGCAGCCAGCGCCAAGGCATCTGCGTCATCGAAACGTGTGAAGATATGCGCAGCGCTCGGCACGAAAGTGCTGCGATGCCAGTGCGCCGCCCGCAAGCTGCGGCCGACTGCGCGCGCGAGATCGAGATAGCGCTCAACGCCCGTCGCACGATAGATTTCGAGTACCGCAAACAACAGCACAGCGCTGTCGGCGCGTGTATCCAGGTTGACCGAAGGGCTCAGCGGATCCCGTTCGTTCCATTGGCCCAGACCGAAATTGCGCGCCATGGCGACAACCGTCGGCCACAGTGCGTCGGAGCGCGACGTGCTCCAACCCGTGGCATACGCGAGGAAGACGATCGGCGTTATCGGGCGGCGTTCAAATACGCGCCCGCGCTCACCGTAGTACCCCTTGCGGGCGAAGAGCTGGCCAGTCAGGTCTTTGCCGTCAGCGAACATCGGCTTGATCTCGTTCGTCTCCGGCACATACGCATAGCGAGCCCACGCTTCGAGCCCGGCCACCGTCCAGTCGCGCAATTGACGACCCCCTTCACCCAATTCGCGGGCCAGAATGAGCTGCGCCAGCGACGCATCGCCGTAAATGCCTTCAGGACCGTTGAGTGCTTCATCGTCCATCTTGAACAACACCCAGGCCTCTTGCGCCACCGGACCGTATTCCGGGCCGAATTGACGCTGCGCGCGGTCGCCGAAGAACGAAAAAGTGAAGCGGGGATCGTTCTCGTCCGTCGGCGCCTCTTCGCGCTTGGTCGGACGATTGAATTGATAGGCACCCAAGCCGGTTTCTGGATAGCGCGAGCGGACGTACTGCCACGCCAGGAATTCAGCCCACGAAAGCGCCTTGCTGTCGCCAGCCAGCTTGCTGAGCATGCCGGCTGCAAAGATCAGGTCGTTGCCGATGTTTACGAACGACAGACCCTTTGCTTCGCGCAGGATTTCAAGGTCACGATGCTGTGGACGATCCCAGAAGGTTTGCTCGTCCCCCAGCGACTTGCCGAACTCGCCGTGGCGGGACAGTTCCAGTGTGTCCCAGTCAAAGATGTGGCTGTTCCACATGCCTTTGACAAGACGCGACGTAGCGGTCGGATCGACGTCATGCATCAGCTCGTAGAACGGATAGTGGTGCTTGAGTTCGTGCACCATGTTTTTGTTCTCAGGGCCGACGGGGCGCAGCGTCTTCATATCGAGGAAGGTATGCCCTCCCCAACGCAGCAAACCGCTTGCATCAGCGTTGTCGAAGTGCCAGCGGATCGCGGCACGTGCAGCGTCGGCATAGCGTCCCTCGCCTGTCAGAGCGGACAGCCCGACGAGGAAGCGGAACAGGTTCTGCTGTGAAGCGATGTTGGAGGGCTCCCAATCGGTGCCGTCCACGTTTCGCCAAGTAACAGGCTTGCCGGAAAACGAGTCGAATCCGTCGAAGAAGAGTGGCGTGCCGTGATAGGGATCGCGGTAATGATCGAGCACCTTGTCGGCGTACTCGATGAGAATGTCCAGATGCTGTGCCATGGCAAACAACGGTAAGGCAATAGGGATAGATAGGGATTCTATCAGTCCGGGCATTCGTGCCCGCGGCGTCTCCTACGCAAAGTGTGACGCCGTCTGACAGCGGATGAGATCGGCACCCTTCAACATGAATACTGTGAGGGTTCAACCATCCGTCGGGAGGTTCAAATGCTCAAGTGGGCTCTGATCTTTTTCGTCATTTCGATCGTCGCCGGTCTGTTCGGCTTTACCGGAATCGCAGCGGGTTCGGCTGCATTGGCGAAGATCCTGTTCTTTGTCGCCGTCGCGCTGTTCGTGGTTTTTTTGATCCTCGGGCTGACGGTCTTCAAGGCCATCAAATAGCGGCGGTACGTGTAGTAGAGGGCAGCGACCACTCACTCGGGCGCTGCCCTGACCTCTATGCCCCCATCAGGGCTTGCTGGCGTAGGTTTCCAGCTCAGCGATCGCCGGCTTGCCCTTGGCGGACACCACCACCACACAGATTTTCTTGCTGCTCAGCGGCTCGAATTCGGCCGTCGCGGCGGCTCCGATTGTCGTACCTTCGGCAAGTGCCTTCGCCTTGGAGCCGTTGCGATCTTCGATGCGCCACGCAGTGACGTTGTCGCCGGTCTCCTTGAGCACGACTGCGCCAACGGTCTTGGACGAATCCCACTTCACGCAAACTGATTCGCCCGCATCGCCAGCCGGGGACCACGCGGTCGCCGGGTCGCCATCGATAGCCGCGCCATAAGAGCTGCCCTCGCCCTTGCTGGAGCCATCCGCACGAGCGCCCTTGGACAGATTGTCGGCGGCTTGAGCGGTGCCAAACGTGGCCAACGCGATGCAGCCAATCACAAATTTGAGTGAAATCTTCGTCATTACTTGTCTCCTTGATGTGCTGAACTACGGCTTTCGAGCCTGTTCACCGGTCTCAAGCCTGCCGGTTCATTGTACGGGAGAGCCAGGCAAATCCATTTGTGCAACGCAATCGCGAGGCGGCATTTCTCACATCCGCGTGTGTTGTCAGGCCCAGGGCTGCGCCGAATCGCCTTGTCCGATACAATAGAAAGGTTATTACTGGAGGTTTTCCTATGTTCGTTTACGCGAAGGACTGTCCCGTTGAGGACCTGGGCGGCGGCGTCAGCCGTCAGATTCTGGCCCACGACGGCGGCATGATGCAGGTGAAGGTGATGTTCGAAGACGGTGCCATCGGCCCGATGCACAATCACCCGCACGAGCAACTGACTTACGTGCTGTCCGGCGAATTCAAGTTCACCATTGGCGACGAAACCCACGTGGTGAAGGCTGGCGATACGCTGTACAAGAAATCGGGCATCATGCACGGCTGCGTCTGCACGCAAAAGGGTGTCCTGCTCGACACCTTCACGCCGCAACGCTTGGACTTCCTGGGTCAGGCTTGATCCGCCGCGCGGCGTCTCGCGCCGCGCAGATCATCATGGGGCCGGTCTCTCGGCCCCATGTTCCACACACATCCCCGCAGCAATACTCTCGCCGCTGATTTCTTCGGCGACTCTTCCGCTATTCCCTTACGTTCCCCTGCTCGACATGGGACAATTGCGGACTGCATTTGTCTGGCAACTTTGTTTCCAGCAATAGCATCTGCACGGCGCCGCCATGGCGGCGAGCACCACAGACACGGGAGGAAACATGCGTTACGTCATCGTCGGCACGGGCAACATCAGCAACACCTACGTCGCCGCCTTCAAGAACCTGCCGGACAGTGAGTTGGTCGGCTGTGTGTCACGCAGCGGCAGGACGCCAAAGGATGCGCCGCATCTCGAATGTCGCGCTTCATTGGCGGAAATCCAGACGCCGTTCGACGCCGTGATCATCACCTCGCCAAATGGCTTGCATCACATCAGCGCCATCGAAGCCGCCTCGCTGGGCAAGCATGTACTGACCGAAAAGCCGCTGGATATTACGGTGGAAGCCATGGACAAGATGGTCGCGGCATGCGACGCAGTTGGCGTTCAGCTGGCGGTGGCCTTTCAGCGCCGAACCAATCCTGACAACGTTGCTGTCAAGAAATTGCTTGAAGCCGGAGAACTGGGGCGCGTCTATGCAGCCGACCTGTCATGCCGCTTCTGGCGTGACCAAGCCTATTACGACAGTGGCGACTATCGCGGCGGCTGGGCTATTGACGGTGGCGGCCCTTTCATCCAGCAGGCCTCGCACAACATCGACAATTACATCTGGTTCTTCGGCATGCCGAGCCAGGTCATGAGCCAGCTGGGCACCTTCGCCCATGACATGGAAGCCGAAGATCATGGAGCCGCCTTGTTGCGCCATGACAACGGCATGATTGGTACGATCGTCGCATCGACTTGCGCGCGCCCTGGTTATCCGGCGCGCCTGGAAGTGATCTGCGAAAAAGGCACCTTCACGATGCAGGATGACCGCATCCATGCATGGAACGTTAACGGCGTGCCCAACCCCGCCAGCGCCGTGGCACCGCGCCCGGACGACGGCGCCCGCAGCGCGGCAGTAGCCGACACGTCGCGCCACGAAGCTGTCATCCGTGATTTCGAGCAGGCCATCGCAAATGGCAGCAAGCCCTTGGCCGATGCCGCCGACGGCCGCCGCGCCACAGAACTGATCCTGCGCATCTACGGCAAGCTGTAACCGTTGTCGCCCCAATGCCCCGTCAATCATGGCGGGGCATTCATATCTGAAATGCAAACCGCGCAGACAATCGGCGCTCGTCTGCAAGTATTCGATCGGTAGCACTTTCTTACATTCTTACCCCGTCCAGAAACTGATTGTGCGCTGCACAGGCGTAGCATCCAGAAAATATTAAATAGCTAACGATCTGCGACCTCCCCCCGCAGACCGTACCTGGCAGCATGAGAATCGGTCTTCTGATTGACTCGCTTATCGGTGGTGGCGCCGAACGCGTCGTATTGAATTTTGCCCAGGAGTTTCAGCAACAAGGGCATGACGTCCACGTCGTACTCGTCAAGAACGAGATCCAGCACGACGTTCCCAGCAATATTCGTATCCACACCCTGTCCGATGACGGACATGTCACAAACATTCGGGCGCTGAACAAACTCTTGCTGGCCTGGCAATTGCGCCGCTTGGTCGCCGACGTGGAAAGCGACGGCCATCCGTTCGATTTCTTCATTTCGAATGCAGAAGACGCGGATCGCCTTTCGCGTATCGCCGGGCTGGACCGGGTGTTCATCCGTTACCGGAATTCGATGCGCAAGTATCTCAATGCCAAGATCGGCGACAAGACCGGCCTGAAGCGCCTTATTCGGTCAGTACGCTGGCATCTGCGTTTCCGTGCAGTGTATTCAGATCGGCACATCATCACTGTGTCGGACGCTTTGCAGGACGAAATCGTCGGAGACGTGGGCGTCACGCCTCGCACCATCCGCACGATCTATAACCCGTTCGACTTCGAGTTCATTCGCAGCCAGGGCGACAAGTACGCACCTCCCATCGAAGGTCCGTACATTGTGTACGCCGCGAAATTCGAACGTCGCAAACGGCAAGACGTTCTGCTCAAAGCGTATGCGGCAAGCCGCGCGCGACGGACGCACCGGCTAGTGCTTATCGGTGGTGCGTACACGGCCGCTGATCGTGCATGGCAGCAGAAGGTGGATGAGCTGATCGATGAGCTCGGCTTGCGTGATCGCATTGTCATGCCAGGCTTCCAGCGCAATCCGTATCCGTGGATCAAGCACGCCGACCTGTTCGCCATGGCCTCCGATAGCGAAGGCCTGCCCACCGTGTTGATCGAATCGCTGATCCTCGGCACGCCGGTGGTGAGCACCGACTGCCCGACCGGGCCGAGAGAGATTCTTACCGGCGCGCTGGCCAGCTTTCTGTGCGACCGCAATGCCCCGATGCAACTTGCCGAACGCATCGACCGCGCGCTGAACGTCTACCCGATCATTACTGACGCCATGTTGCAGAGGTTCCGTGCCGACTATTCGATCAACCAGTACTTGCAGCACTGCACTACTGCACACTGACTCGGCCCATCCCTTCAGATCATGGGCAAAAAAAAACCCGCCGAATAGTCCGGCGGGGTTTTTGATCTGAGGGGCGCGCGGAATCAGTCCTTGAAGATCTGGTGCGGAATCAGGCGCCAGTATTCGTCTTGCGTGGCGTCGTTCATGCATGCCTCAATGATCTTGCGACCCAACGGATCAAGGTCCGACGTCAGGAACGGTTCCAGCTCGCGCTTGAAGAACTCTCGCCACTGGCGTGCGCCTTCATCGAATACTTCCTGGCCGCCTTCCTGTTGGTTTTGCACGTGCAGGAACACCGGCGACACGAACGAACCTTCCACACGGATCTGCTTGGGTACGTATCCCAGCAGCGGGCAGGTGCTTTCCACCAGTTGATCGCGCTGGAAGCGCGCACTGCCACGGCGGGCCAGATACTCACGCGCAATCCACTCGGACATGAAGCCCACCTTCCACGCACCGATGTACTGGTTCGGGATCAGGATGTGACGCGTGTCGGTGTTCGTCACGATCTGGCGCAACAACAGGTTGGCCTGATCAACGCGGCGCCCCGTGCAGAACGCCCAGTATGAGCCCACGCCTTCCGACTGCATGCCCTTGCTGTCCTGGATGCTCGGGTTAGCGTGACCACGCGGCGCAACCAGACGCCATAGCCATGCCAACGCCGGATTCAAGATATGCAGCATGCCCAGAATGCCGTACTGGCGGCTGTCCTTATGTGTAGGTGGGCAACGCACGCCAAAGCTACGGATGTTGACCGAAACCGGGCCTTCGGAAATGCCATCGACGAGATCGCGCGGGATGATCACACGCGGATTCGAGCACGGCTTGCCCGGCGCGTCTTCAATGTGTTCCCAGATCAGGCAATTGCCACCGGGCACAATGTAATGGTTCAGGAAGATCAGCGGGCGCGGCGGCTGAATGCACAGGCGTTCAAGGTGCGGATCGGTGCCGTACCCCTTGATGTGGTCAACGCGCACAAACCAACCGTTCTCTGCATCGTTGATGCTGAGCTTGGTCTGGCCTTCGTTGTAATGCGGGTGGGCCACGGCCATGTCGTCCGCCATGGGGTTCAGGCGACAGGCCTCAGGCAGCACCAACGTGCGCTCTTCACCAGTCACCACGTTCTTGCCCAGCAGAAGACGACCGTCTTCCATGCGATGGATGTGTTCGGTCATCTCGCTCTTGCCGCCACCAGACGCCCCTTCGTGCATGATCACGATCTGGTTGTCATACGGCGTCACTACGCCGACAGCGGCGCAATGGTTGGTGGTCCAGCCTTCGCGCTCACCGATATCGAGCAGCAGCGAATACACGCCCTTCTTCGCGCTCGGCCCCGGGTACAGGTTGTAGGCAAACACCTCCTGATGCGATGAGGTGCGTGCATGCACTACCACCTGCTTGCCATCGAAGTGGGTGTGGCGGAACGGCGGCGCGACGAAAATGACGCCGCCAGTCAGACGAAACGTCAACGGCACTTGGTCGCCGGGAATCATGCCTTGCAGATCGGCCAGTGCGCCGGCAAAGAAAGCGGCTTGCTTCGGGCACACCAGCAGCGCACCGTAGCCTAGTTCGTCCGGGCCGGCATAGAACGGCACTACGACCAGCTCCTGCTTCTTCAGCCAATCGAGCGTCTGCTGACGGGTACGGTCGAATTTCTCGCCGAACCGGTCCACATAGGTGGGCTTGTCGGTCGGCAGGCAATCGCCGATCACCATCGCATCGGGATCGCGGCGACGCATTTTCGGATCGGGAAAGTTGATCGCCAGGCCGTTGCGAGCCTTGGTCACGACAGCCTCGACCACCGCGCCCATGCCAGCAACATCGAACACGGATTCAAATTCGCCCTTGTCGTCGCGGTTGGATTGGCGCCAGTCAGTGGTGCCAGCCTCACGGCCAAGCGCCCAATCAAGCAGGTCTTCGCGTTTGTTGGCGACATACAGCGCCGGAGCGGCGCCGAGAACTTCGATAACGTGCGGGGGCAAACCAAGGCGAGACCACTCGGCCTTGAAGTCGATCGTATCGGGGGTGGATTTTGTCGTCATGGCTGGAGGGACGAGCCCTTCTCCGAAGCGTTGAGAAGCGTCTGCGCAAAAGGCACAAACGTCCCCGGAGGATAGAAACACCTTCGGACCAGCTATTTGAGGTTCATTAAATCGTTAGGGAAAAACTGTAGGAATTTGCAACCATCTCGAAGCCGCGCTGAGCCACGACAGGCTCACGCGACCCCGATACAACCCGTCATTGCGTGGACAGCCGGCCGTGTGAGTGACCCAGCGAACCAAAAAGGCGTGCGCTGCTCAGTTCGCGGATACCGCGCAGGAGGAACCACGTCAGAAGATTCGGTGCGAAATGCTGGTTGAGTTCAGCATCGCAGACGAAGGGAACGGAACTGTGATTTTGTGTCATGGCGCTCTCTCTTTCATTTGGGATTTGAGGGTTGGCTTTCGCCGTGATTGAAGTCTACGAAGACCCGCCCACCAAATCCAATGGAAGTGTTTGATGTCGCCATAAGCCCGCATGTTAGCAACGATAAACGGATTTTCGCCGCCGATTCAGGCCATTAATGAACTCATGACAATAGCATTTACGCCTATGCGAGCATTCGCGTCGGAAAAAATACGGAGGCTTCTCACCCATTGATTCCCGTCAACCCTAATAGGCGATGACGAGAGAATCATTGCACAAGGCGAAAGATGGCCTTCGCGGGGCGCCAAGCCGTATCACCACGCTCCACACCGGGTCTTCTGTCGCTCACAACAATGATTTAGAGACGGAGACCCGTATGTCTATTGCAGGTTCTGTAAGATCGGCCGGAAGTCGTCTTGCGACGATTCTCCTCGCCAGCCTTGGTGCGCTCCTTGCACCGGGCGCCGCATTCGCCTCTGCAGGTGGCGAAGCCAACCTCGTACTGCCCAATCTCAATGACCCGAACCTCGCCACCTTCATGGGCGGCATGACGGGCTCGCACCTCCTCCTGGGCGGTCTGCTGATCTGTGCGTTGGGTCTTCTCTTCGGTGCAGTCATCTACGGGCAGGTCAAGCGCATGCCTGTGCATCGCTCCATGGCCGAAGTCTCGGAACTGATCTACGAGACCTGCAAAACGTATCTCTTCACGCAGGGCAAGTTCCTGCTGATCTTGGAAGCCTTCATCGCTGTGATCATCGTCGCCTACTTCGGCTGGATCCAGTCGATGTCGGTGAGCGACGTGATCATCATCCTGCTGTTCTCGCTGGTCGGTATCGCGGGCTCCTACGGCGTGGCGTGGTTCGGTATCCGCATCAACACGCTGGCCAACAGCCGCACCGCGTTCGCCGCGCTGCAAGGCAAGGGCTTCCCGTGCTATGCCATTCCGCTGAAGTCCGGCATCTCGATCGGCATGCTGCTGATCTCGACCGAACTGCTGATCATGCTGGCGATCCTGCTGTTCATCGATCCCTCGCTGGCCGGCAAGTGCTTCATCGGTTTCGCTATCGGCGAGTCGCTCGGCGCTGCGGCTCTGCGTATCGCGGGCGGCATCTTCACCAAGATCGCTGACATCGGCTCCGACCTGATGAAGATCGTCTTCAAGATCAAGGAAGACGACGCACGCAACCCCGGCGTGATCGCTGACTGCGTGGGCGACAACGCAGGCGACTCCGTTGGCCCGACGGCCGACGGTTTCGAAACCTACGGCGTGACGGGCGTGGCGCTGGTCAGTTTCATCATGCTGGCGGTTCCCGATGCAGCCGTGCAGGTCCAACTGCTGGTGTGGATCTTCGTCATGCGCGTGATGATGATCATCGCCTCGGGCGCGTCGTACCTGTTCAACGAAATGATCGCCAAGAGCAAGTACAGCAATGCACAGCGCTTCAACTTCGAAGCGCCGCTGACGTCGCTGGTGTGGATCACTTCGATCGTTTCGCTGGTGCTGACCTTCCTGGTCTCGCACGCACTGATCGGCAACATCACGATCAATGGCGAGGTGTACTCCAACCTGTGGTGGCAACTGTCGCTGATCATCACCTGCGGTACGCTGGCCGGTGCAGTCATCCCCGAAGTGGTAAAGGCATTCACCTCGACCAGCTCGCGCCATGTGCGTGAAGTCGTGACCGCCTCGCGCGAAGGTGGCGCCAGCCTGAACATTCTGGCCGGCCTGACCGCAGGTAACTTCTCGGCATTCTGGATGGGTGTTGTGATCGTCCTGCTGATGGGCGTTGCAGCGCTGATCTCGGGCCACGACCTGGCTTCGGTCATCAACCCCGATCCGACCAAGGGTGCCGTGATGGCGGCCGTGTTCGCGTTCGGCCTGGTGGCTTTCGGCTTCCTCGGCATGGGTCCGGTGACCATCGCCGTCGATAGCTACGGCCCCGTGACCGACAACGCACAGTCCGTGTATGAACTGTCGACCATCGAGCAACTGCCGAACATCGAGAAGGAAATCGAAAAGGACTTCGGCTTCAAGGTCGACTTCGACGTCGCCAAGGACCTGCTGGAAGAGAACGACGGCGCGGGCAACACCTTCAAGGCAACCGCCAAGCCGGTGCTGATCGGCACTGCCGTGGTGGGCGCTACGACCATGGTGTTCTCGATCATCATGCTGCTGACCAACGGTCTGACCGAGCAACTGTCGCACCTGTCGATCATCTACCCGCCGTTCCTGCTGGGTCTGGTGTCCGGCGGCGCGACGATCTTCTGGTTCTCCGGCGCATCGACGCAAGCGGTGTCGACCGGCGCTTACCGCGCAGTTGAGTTCATCAAGGCGAACATCAAGCTCGACGGCGCGACCAAGGCTTCGGTCAAGGACAGCAAGCGCGTGGTTGAAATCTGCACGCAGTACGCGCAGAAGGGCATGTTCAACATCTTCATGGCAGTGTTCTTCGGCACGCTGGCCTGTGCGTTCATCGAGCCGTTCTTCTTCATCGGCTACCTGATCTCCATCGCGGTGATCGGCCTGTACCAAGCTGTGTTCATGGCCAACGCTGGCGGCGCATGGGACAACGCCAAGAAGATCGTTGAAACCGAACTGCGCGCCAAGGGTACCGCCCTGCACGACGCAGCGGTTGTGGGCGACACCGTGGGTGACCCGTTCAAGGACACCTCTTCGGTGGCGATGAACCCGATCATCAAGTTCACGACGCTGTTCGGCCTGCTGGCAGTCGAAATGTCGGTCGGCATGCAAGCCAACGGCCAAGGCAATCTGGCTTGGACGCTGGCAGGCGTGTTCCTGCTCATCAACATGTTCTTCGTCTATCGCAGCTTCTACGGCATGCGCATCGACTCCCCGGCGGAAACGTCGGCTGCGGAGGGCAGCAAAAGACTGAGTACGCAAGAAGGCTGATCGGTCTAAGCAACCAGTAGTACAAGAACGGCGCCTGCGGGCGCCGTTCTTTTTTTTGTCTGCACAAAACAGCGGAACCACAAAAGGCGCCCTCGCCTCTGCGCGCACGCCCTTCCGCAAATGAAAACGGCGCCCGCAGGCGCCGTTTTCGATCTCATAACAGGACCGCCGTATTACTTTGCGCTCACGATCTTGAGCACGGTCTCCAGATCCTTGTCGTTCGTCACGTACTTCGTATAGAGCTTCACGGCGAACGATTCGATGCCCGTCTGTGCCAGTTGTGACTTCGGAATGATCGTCACACCAGCCTTGCGCGCGGTCTCCAGTGCTTCACGCTCCTTGCCCGCCCACAGCTTGGTCATGTATTCGGATGCTTGTTCGGCCGACTGCTTGAGCACGATCTGCTGTTGCGGCGGCAGCGCTTGCCACGCCTTTTTCGACATCAGCAGCACTTCCGGCACCATCGAGTGCTCGTCCAGGCTCAGATACTTGGCGTACTTATAGTGGTCGGTGCTTACGTACGACGGCAGATTGTTTTCGGCCGCATCGATCTCGTTGTTCTTGAGCGCATCCAACACCTTGTCGTAGGCCAGCACAACCGGTACACCACCCAGTTGCGAGATCAGGTCTTTGTACACCGGCGACGGTTGCACGCGAATACGCATGCCTTCAAAGTCCGAGCGCGTACGGATAGGCTTCTTCACACTGTAAAAATTGCGCGTGCCACTGTCGAAGAAAGTGATTGCCACCATGCCTGTCTGCTCGATCTCGGACTCCATGCGTTTGCCGAAATCACCACGCAGCACATTCCACATGTGATCGCGCGAGCGGAAAAGATACGGCAGGCTCAGCAGCTTCACCGCCGGCACCGTGTCAGCCAGCACCGCCAGATTCACCCGCCCCATTGCGATTTCGCCCTTGCGCAGCTTTTCCACGACCTGCGACTCATTGCCCAGTTCGCTGTTGGGCTTGATCTGCATGACCAGTTCGCCCGAAGTGCGCTCTGCCAGCGTACGGGCCATGAATTCCTGCGCCTGCGTCACCGGGTGATCCGGCTTCTGCGTTTCGGCCGAAACCAGCGTCGTTGCGGCGCTCGCTGCGCCAGTCATCCCGAAGGCAAAGGCCAGAGCCGCCGCCAGGTCCCGCAATCCAGACTTCATCATTCGTCTTCCTCTATAGGCAAAAAAATGCGCGTCGCGGTGTGCTGGCGGCGCACGCGGCCCTGTCTCTCGGCCCTGCACCGCCACGTCGGGCAGCGCTGATCTTGACGCCAGCGCGCTCGAACCCGATTTGCGCATATGCGTTCGTCGTCCGGACAGGCGCCACCTGCGCCCGACGAACGCCGCGTTTGCCCGGCTCAATGGAAACAGCCCACCACCTGAGACCGGTCCGGCTGTCATCGGGGCGAAATAAGCAGCCTCGCCGCGATAGGCGCCTGCACGTAGAATGCGGACCTTCCTCCCGCAGCCCCTTTTGACCGTGACACCCCTTCTCCAGGAACTCGCCGACCAACTGGCCGCGCTCGACGACGCCGCGCTGCGACGCACACGCCGCGTCGTGGGCACGCCCTGTGGGCCTGAGGCCACTGTTGACGAGCGCCCCATTCTGGCGTTTGCCAGCAATGACTACCTCGGTCTTGCCGGCCACCCGGCCTTGACCAGCGCGGCATGCGAAGGCGCGCAACGCTGGGGGGTCGGTGCGGGCGCATCGCATCTGGTCAGTGGCCACACATCCATTCACGAGACGTTGGAGCAACGCATCGCCGCCTTCGTCGGCATGGATGCTGCGCTTTCCTTCTGCACCGGCTATATGGCCAACATCGCCGTCATGCCAGCGTTGCTGTCGCGCGGGGACGCCATTTTTGCGGACAAACTCAACCACGCGTCGCTCATCGACGGGGCACAACTTTCCCGCGCTGACATGCACCGGTACCCGCATGGCGACACGGCTGCGCTGGCCCGCCTGCTGGAGAAAACGCCAGCGCGCCGTCGGCTGATCGTCACCGATACCGTTTTCAGCATGGATGGCGACGTTGCTCCGCTGGCCGATCTGCTGGCACTCGCCGAGCGCTTCGACGCGTGGCTGTTGGTGGATGACGCGCACGGCTTTGGGGTATTGGGACCACAGGGGCGCGGCGCACTCGCCGAGGCCGGCCTGCAATCGGACCGGCTGATCCTGATGGGCACGCTTGGCAAAGCCGCTGGGGTTGCTGGCGCCTTCGTGGCGGGCGCCCACACGCTGGTCGAATGGCTCAAGCAGAAATCCCGCGCCTACATCTTCACCACCGCCGCGCCGCCGCTGTTGGCGCACACGCTGCTGGCCGCACTGGATCTCATCGAACATGGCAACGCGTTGCGCGCTCAACTGGACTCATTGCGCCAGCGACTGCAGGACGGCGCACACCTCGCTCGCTGGCAGTTGTTGCCATCGCGCACCGCCATCCAGCCGATCGTGATCGGCGACAACGCAGAGGCCATGGCGGTCGCGCGTCGAACTGTGGGACGAAGGCATCTGGGTGCCTGCGATCCGTCCGCCCACCGTACCTGCCGGCACCGCGCGTCTACGCATCTCACTCTCGGCCGCGCATACAGCAGCACATATTGACCGCTTGCTCGAAGCACTGCATCGTTGCGAGGCTGCCCGCGCATGACGCCTCCCATCACATTGCTGCACGGTTGGGGTTATCGCCCGGCAGTCTGGGACGGGCTCATCGCGCATCTTGGCGCGGAAGCTCACGCACCTGCGCTCACACCACCTGGAGGCGACCTCGCGGAATGGGCCGACAGCATCGCTGACGATCTCGCGCCGGGCACGACACTGGTGGGCTGGTCGCTCGGTGCAATGCTCGCCATGCAAATCGCTGCGCGACGGCTCGATCTCGTTGGGCGGCTCGTGCTGATTGGCGCCACACCTCGTTTTGTCACGAGCCATGACTGGCCGCATGGCCTGGATGCCACAACAGTCGCCGCCTTCAGCGAAGGCTTTGCTCGTCAGCCCGCACGCACATTGCAGCGTTTCGTCGCATTGCAGGTGATGAACGATGCTGCGCGCGGCACCATTGCGCCCCTTCTGCAAAGCGCGCTGGCTGACCCGCAGATCGAAGCCGAAGCCCTCGCGCGGGGCCTGCACATACTTGCCGAAAGCGACTTGCGCACCACCTTGCCAGCGCACGCCACGCCCACGTTGCTGGTCCATGGCCGGCACGACGCACTCATGCCGGTGGCGGCAGCCCAATGGCTTGCCGAACGATTGAAGGCTCGCCTGGAAATTGTCGAAGACGCAGGTCACGCCCCGCACGCATCGAATCCCGCGCGCATTGCCGAGCGGATCCGGAGCTTTGCGTGTTGAGAACGCCTGATCCCAAGCGTGCGATCCGCACAGCCTTTGGCGATGCCGCAGCCACCTACGACGCAGCCGCAGATATCCAGCGCCGCATCGCCGACCGATTGCTGGCACACGCCTCATTGCCCGGCGATGGACGTCTGCTCGATGCGGGCTGCGGCACGGGCTACGGATGGCGACAGCTCATCCAGCGCAGGCCGGCGATGCAGGTTGCCGCATTGGACCATGCCCTCAGCATGGCAACACGCAACGCGCCGCACGGGCTGTGCGGCGATATTGAAGCGCTACCGTTCGCCGATGCCAGCATCAGCCACTACTGGTCGAGTCTGGCGTGGCAATGGGTCGATGCAGGTGCTGCTGCACGCGAAGCTGCGCGCGTATTGCGAGCGGGAGCGCGATTGGAGGTCGCCACGCTCGGGCCGCGTACGCTGCACGAGTTGCGCCACGCGTTCTCCGGCGTGGACTCACGACCACACGTGCGGACTTTCCGCGACGCCGCCGATTACGAACACGCGCTGCGCGACGCAGGCTTCACCGAAATCGAGATCCGCCGCGAAGTCCTCGTCGACCACGCCAGCGATCTGCGCGCGCTGTTCCGCGCGTTGCGCCAGGTAGGCGCGAACACAGTCGATGGGCGAGCGCGTACAACATTGAATCGTGCCGCGTGGCGAATGATCGAATCGCGCTACGAAACCATGCGTGATGAAAACGGCCTGCCTGCCTCTTACGAAGCCCTGTTCCTCTTCGCCCGCAAAGCGCCTTGATGTCATGAGCAAAGCATATTTTCTGACCGGCACTGATACCGAAATCGGCAAGACGCACACCGCCTGCGCCCTCCTGCACGCGTGGCGACAAACAGGGCTGACAGCGGTTGGTTACAAGCCGCTGTCGGCTGGCGCGCAACGCATCGGCAACGAGTTCGCTAATGAAGACGCTTTGCGTCTGCGTGCAGCAAGCTCGCCGGGATTCTCGCTCGCTGACATCAATCCGATATGCCTGCCAGAGCCGATCGCGCCACATATTGCCGCCGCCAACATGGGCGAACGCATCGACCTTGCGACGATGCTAAATGGCTACGCCCAACTGCAATCGCGCGCTGACCGCATTCTCGTTGAAGGCGTGGGCGGTTTTTGCGTGCCGCTGGACGACGAACGCGACACGTCGCACCTGTCGATGGCACTGGCGCTGCCGGTAATCATGGTGGTCGGCATGCGGCTAGGTTGTCTGAACCATGCCCTGCTGACGGCCGAGGCAATCGAATCGCGCGGCCTCCGACTCATCGGCTGGATCGCCAACGCCATCACCCCCGACATGCCGTATTTCGACGACAACGTCGCCGCCCTGCGATCGCGTCTCGCGGCCCCGTGTCTCGGTGTATTGCCGCACGGCCCGGAACCCGATCAAGCCGCTGCGCATCTGACGCTGCCCGCGTAAGGCCGGGTGGTACCATAGACCGTTTTTCACCTGCAGGACATCACCATGAAACGAGCGCGTTTCGGACGCCGCAGCGGACTGCCTCGCGAAGCCGAAGAATTGATCTGGCTGGCTAGCGGCCGCGCCGAATCCGGCAGCCGCACCGAAGACGTTTTCTGGGAGTCACGTCTGGCGCAGTCCATCGACAATCTGCTGCACGAAGGCGCGGAGGACACCCTCAATGCCGCGCTTGATCATCTCTACGCCCTGCCGCGCGGTTACGACGAACTGGCTGACATTCTCGAAGCGCGCGCCGAAACCGGCACGACCGAGGGCGACGGCCCGCAGGTGTTGCTGATCGCGGCCCCGATTCTGGCGTGGTCGCGCTTCTCGATTCCTTCGAGCACCATCCCCGCCGCCCTGCTCGCCAATCTTCGCGTTCATCTGGCGGCGCACGTGCTTGCCGGCGACGTATCGTTCGCGCTGGCCAATGTGCTGTTCAGCCCTGACCAATTGCCGCAGGGTTACTGCGAAACGGCGCGTTTCGCAGCCGACCTGGGTGCGGCTGCGGCCAAGGGTACCGACCTGACGATCAACACAGCAGATCTGCCCGAGACATCACGCTTCCTGTCCGACGTGCGCTACCTGTTGGCCGCAGTCGTCGTAAAGCCTGGCGGCGCCGTCTTCCGCTGGCAAGAAGCGGACTGCACGCGCGAACAAGCGTCGCGCCAATGGGCAAGCCAGGGCGGTGCTGCACTGTCGACGCTGCTGGCGGGCTGCGCCACCGAACTCGTGCTGCCGGATGCTTATTTCGCCGCCAGCCGCGAAGCCGACCGTGCTTCGCGCCCCTATTCGATCCGCGCGTCGGTCGCTTTTCTCGCAACCACGCTCGACGTCCCTCCTTCGGGCCTGCGCGCTGTCGTGGCGCCCTTCTATGAGAACCAGCTCGAAGAGTTCCGCATCGGCTTCACGACGGCACAAGACGACTCCGTCGTCCACGGCGTGGTGTGGCCGCTGATCGGCGCGGAAGACGATCGTTCGGAGATCGCTTCGCAGATTGAAGCAGCGCTGCGCGAATGCGGCGTCACCAATATCGTGCAGTTGGACAGCCGCTTCCCGATGGAATATTGCGACGACTGCGGCGCCCCCATGTACCCCACGGCCGACGGAGAGACCGCGCATGCGGAACTTCCAGAAGACATGGCTGAACAGGTGCCGCGACACTTGCACTGACGCAATGAAAAAGGGCGGCCCAGGCCGCCCTTTTTGTTTGGTGTTGCAGTCTCAAGCGCGCCCGCGCGCCATCTTTGGTGATATCCCGTAACGCCGCCGGTAGGCCGTCGCAAAGTTCGCCGGACTGAGATATCCGGCCAGCTCCGCAGCTTCTGCAACGGTCACCCCATTTCGCTCTAGCGCGAGCCGCGCCACATCGAGCTTGCGTTCACGCAGATAGGCGAACACCGTCATGCCAAAGGCGGCGCGAAAGTCGCGCTGCAGCGTGTTGGCGTTGGTACAGGCTTCGCGTGCGATGTCCTCCAGGCTCATGCCATCGCAGGCGCCGCTGTCGAGCATTTCGCGCACGCGCCGCACTCGTGCATGCGCGCGCGGTACGAGGCGCGCGGACGGCGGCTCGGTGCCCTCGTCGGTGAGCACGCGCAGCGCTTCGGCCGCCAGCTCCAACGCGTGGCTTTCGAGATACAACCCCTGAAGCATCGGCGACAGCGCGGGCGGATGCACGAGCTGCGAAGCAAGTGCCAGCATGCGTGCCGAAGGTTGCCAGCGACGCGTGGCCAAATGGTTGCGCGCAAAGTTGCATACGCGCGTGTAATCGGGCGTGGCGGCAAGCCCGCCTTCTTCAAGCCAGTCCGGGCTGATGTTGACGCTCACCTTGCGAACGTTGTCGCCTTGGTTGCCATGGCGTACGAGGATCTCGGGCTCTGCGCGGGCAACCATTACGCCTTCGACGGTTTCGCCTTCGCGCGTGCGCCGCGGCCCCAGCTCCATGTCGCGCCCACCCAGCGTGACGTCCACGTGCCCCTGCAGAAACAGATAGCAACTGATGCCCTGCCGCTGCACGACTTCGGTCGTCAGGTCATGCGCAGCACGTGCGTCGGTGGCATGCAGGATCAGGCCGGAGCGCAGGCGCACGAGGCGGTAATCCCCGCGCAGTGCGACGCCGCTTTCGGCGGCCACGCTGGGGCGCAGCACGCGGAAGCGCGAGCCCACCAACCGAGCCATCGCGGCGAGGTCTTCGCCACGAACGATGTTCCCTTCGGCCCGGTCCGTCATATCCATCTAGATCACTCCTCCGGCAGCCATGGTGCCAGCGCATCCATGCGCCAGCGATCAGTCAAGGGCGGGATGTTCGTCCGCGCAAAGATGTTCGTCGTTCCCGCAAACATTTTTGTTGCGGGGCAATGAGACACTACGCCTCACGCGCTATAAACGCAAATCATTCTCAATTGTGTTAGAGTCCAAATCTCAAAGTCATGCGTAAATCCCATCCCGTTTCATCGCTGCAGGCCTCTCCCGCCTTCCGCCTTGCCACCGTCGCTGCTGCCGTTGCCACCTTGTTCCCGCTGGTTGCGGGCGCACAGGAGAAAACGCTCGATCCCATCGTCGTGTCCGGCCAGCAAGCCTCACCGGACGGCTATAGCAGCAGCACGGCCGACATCGGCGGCAAGGGCGCAGTGCCACTCAAGGAGATCCCGCAACCCGTAAGCGTGGTGACGCGTGAGCGCATCGAAGACCAGAACATGGTCCGCCTGGAAGACCTCGCCCGTCGCACCACCGGCATGCTGGTGCTCGCCAACGACCAGGGGCGCTCGTCGATCTTCGTGCGCGGCTTCGAACTCGACTCTTATCTTGTTGACGGCCTCGCTTCCCCACTGTCGAGCATCTACGGCTCGCAGCCAGACCTGTCGATCTACGATCACGTTGAAGTGCTGCGTGGCCCGGCTGGCCTCTACAACGGCGCAGGCGAGCCCGGCGGCACGGTCAACCTGGCCCGCAAGCGCGCGCTCAAGGATTTCGCCGTCAGCGGTTCACTCTCGTATGGCTCCTGGGACGCCGTGCGGACCGAAGCCGACGTAACCGGTTCGCTCAATGCCGACGGCAGCGTGCGCGGTCGCGCCGTGGCCGCCTACCAGTCCAAGAACACGTTCGTCAACGTCAATGACAACGAAAACGCCGTCGCTTACGGCACGCTGGAAGTCAACCTTTCACCGCGCACCACCCTGTCGCTCTCGCTGACCGGTGCAAACAGCAACGTCACGCCGTTCAACGGCCTGCCGACCACGGCAACCGGCGAGTTGATCGATTTCGACCGCTCCACGTTCATCGGCGCGCAGTGGAACCGCTTCAAGAACCAATCGACCGAAGCCTTCGCTGAGCTGGTACATCGCCTCGACGGCGGTGGCGAACTGAAGGGTTCGGCGCGCTACGTCGACCGTTCGGTGGACTTCAAGTACGCGTATGGCGGTAGCGCCGTGCGTGCAGACAACACCGTCACGCGTACGGCGATCGCACGCCAGTACGAGGAACAATCGCTGACTGCCGACGTGCACTGGAACCAGCCGTTCAACTGGCTCGGCCAGCGCCAGAACTTCATCGTCGGCGCCGACTATCGCCAGTACGACCAGACGACGCTGCAAGGCAGCTCGACGATCACGGGCAGCACCGACGTATTCAACCCGACCTACGATTGGCCGGAACCGACCATTGCGCTGACCAGCCGCACCAAGGTGCAGCCGGTGCAATACGGCTTGTACGGCACGGTGCGCATCAAGCCGTGGGAGCCGCTCACGTTGATCGCTGGCGCGCGCCTGACCAAGTACGAGAACACGACGACCAACCTGTCGACCGGCACGAGCACCAAGACTGACGTCGACACCCAGGTCACGCCTTACGCGGGCATCGTGTATGACATCACCAAGAGCTGGTCGGCCTACACGAGCTACACCAGCATCTTCCAGCCGCAGACCGCACTCGATGCCAACAATCAGGTCATCAAGCCGCGTGAAGGTAACAACATCGAAGTGGGCCTGAAGGGCGAGCATTTCGGCGGCAAGCTGAACTCGCAGATGTCTATCTATCGTCTGCGCGACAAGAACCGCGCGGTGGCAATCCCCGGAACGACCTATTCAGCCCCCAGTGGCGAAGCTGAAGTGAAGGGCTTCGAAGCCGAAATCTCCGGCACCTTGATGCCCGGTTGGGAGCTCTCTGCAGGCTACGCCTATACGCAGACCGAATATCTGTCGGGCGCTGCGGGCCAGGCTGGACAGACCTTCTCGACCTACACGCCGCGTCACAGCGTGAACGTGTGGACGCGCTACGACTTCCAGGGTGGTCTGCTGCGTGGCGCCTATGTCGGCGGCGGTGTGCGCGGCATGAGCAGCTTCTACAACCTGTCGGGCAACTACCGCATTGAACAGGACGCCTACGCCGTGTTCGACGCGCTGCTGGGCTACCGCTTCTCGCCGAACGTGGATGTCTCGCTGTCGATCAATAACCTGTTCGACAAGGAGTACTACCAGCGCGTGGGCAGCACCACGGTGTTCAACTTCTACGGTGAGCCGCGCAGCTTCTGGCTGAAGACCTCGCTCAAGTTCTGAGCCCCAGGAACCTGTTCTCGATCCATAGCGGCAGGAGCGTGAGCAGGTTCTGACGATCACGGATGCGGCCCACGCCCGTATCCGCGATCCGCGGCTGATCTTCCAAGTGCGGCCCCGTCTGCAGCGGGGCCGTACCCATTGTGTGGAACTGATGGAACAAGATGAAAAAACTCTTTGCCTGCCTGATGCTCCTGTGCAGCGGCGTTGCCACCGCCGGTCCCGTCACGCTCCCTGATTCCGAACAGATCAGCCTGCATTCAAAGCACGTTGGCAAGGACTATCGCATTCTCGTCGCACTCCCCGAAGCACCGCCGCCACCCAACGGCTACCCCGTGGTGTACGTGCTCGACGCCGAGCTTTACTTCAACACTGTCGTCGAAGCACTGCGCATCCAGTCGCGCCGCCCGCAGGCAACTGGTGTCGTGCCCGCGCTGGTGGTTGGCATTGGCTATCCAGAAGACGAAAACGCCATCGCACGCCGCGCCGTCAACTACACCCCCTCGCCCGTCGCCATGCCGATTCCCGAGATGAGTGCGGCCATGCGTACCGCTGGCGGCGGCGCAGACGCATTCATTGCGTTCATCGACGACGAACTCCGCCCGCTCATTGCCGCACACCACCCGGTCAACATGCGCCGCCAGGTGATCTTCGGGCATTCGCTGGGCGGCCTGTTCGTGCTGCACGCGCTGTTCAACAAACCGTCGATGTTCTCGCACTACATCGCCGCCAGCCCGTCCTGGTGGTGGAACGAAGCGGCCATGACCAAAGAGATGGTCAACTTCGAAGCCCTGTCGGCCAACGCAGCACAAGGCCGGGCGCTACTGCTGACAGTCGGCGAATTCGAACAGAAACCCAGCCGATTCTCCGACAACATGCCCGGTGGCATGGCCACGCTGCAAAAGCGCCGCATGGTCAACAACGCACGCGAACTCGTGATGCGCCTGCAAGGCTTCCGCGGCTTGCAGGCGAGCCTGTTGGAGATCGAAGGAGAGAACCATCTTTCCAGCCTGCCGCAAGCGGTCAACCGCGGCCTGCGATTCGGCCTCGCTCCCTGACACGGCACGCGCAACCCACACGCACCACGCAATACGCAATACGTCATACGCATTCAAAAGGAAGCCCCATGCTACGTCTCTTCGCCGCCGCGCTGACGGTCGCACTGCTCACCACCCAGGCCATGGCCGTCGATGTTGTCAACCTTGCTGGCCGGAAGGTCTCGGTACCGGACAAGGTCGAGCGCATCATCCTCGGCGAAGGCCGTTACCTGCCAACGCTGGCGATTCTCGATCGCCAGGACCCGACGCAGCGCGTAGTGGGCATGATGGGTGAATTCGAGCGGCTCGATCCGGCAAGCTATGCGCGCTTTGCGCAGCGCTTCCCCAAGCTCGCGAAGATTCCGCGCATCGGCCGCGCCAGCGAAGACAGCTTCAGCATCGAGCAGGCCATCGCGCTGCAGCCACAAGTCGCCATTTTCGGCATTGAAGGCCACGGCCCCGCGTCAACGTCAAAGGAAGTCATCGACCGCCTGCAAGCCGCCGGCGTGGCGATCGTCTTCATCGATTTCCGCCGCGATCCGCTGGGCAACTCGGTCAAGAGCATGAACCTGCTCGGCCGTGTACTCGGGCGTGAGAAGGAGGCAAGCGAGTTCGTTGCCTTCTATGAAGAACAAATGCGCCGCGTCACCAGCAAGTTGGCCGGCGTGAAGACCGCTCCGACCGTGTTCCTGGAAAGCCGGGTCGGCCTCACCGACGCCTGCTGCGAGACCATGGGGCACGGCATGATGTCGGGCTTCATCGACCGCGCAGGCGGCGACAACATCGCCAAGAAAGTCGTGCCGGGCGAAGTCGGCACGGTCAACCTCGAATACCTGCTCACCCAACAGCCGCGCTACTACATCGGCACCGCCGTCGGCGCGCTCGACACCGTCAGCAAGATGCCCAACCGCATCGTGCTCGGCGCTGGCGTATCGCCGGCTGCCGCGCGCGCTTCGCTGGTGCGCGCCACCAGCCGTACCGGCATTGCGAACCTGACTGCGGTGCGCGAAGGCCGCGCCTTTGCCATCTGGCATCACTTCTACAACTCGCCGTTCAATGTCGCCGCCGTCCAGGCCATCGCCAAGTGGCTGCATCCCGAACAATTCGCCGACCTTGATCCAGACGCCACGTTGCGCACGTTGTATCAACGCTTCCAGCCGTTCGAACTCGATGGCACTTATTGGATCGGTTTGAAATGACATCGCAGCCAGCCACCGCCAGCCTGCCCGCCGCATCCGGATCCATCGCACGCGCTTACGCGCGCATCAGCGCGCGCCGCGCGGCCGTACTTTTTGCATTCACTTGCGCGCTGCTTGTGTCGCTGGTGTTCGATATCGCCACGGGGCCATCTTCGTTCCCCATCGGGGACATCCTGCGCGGGCTGATCGATCGCGCCTCGCTGTCGGTGAGCCAGGGCGTCATCCTGTGGGATGTGCGCCTGCCCTACGCCGTGATGGCGATGCTCGTTGGCGCGGCGCTCGGACTGGCGGGCGGCGAAATGCAGACAGTCCTCAACAACCCGCTGGCCAGCCCGCTGACGATGGGCGTGTCGGCGGCAGCGGCTGTCGGCGCTTCAGTGGCGCTCGTGCTCGACCTGCACATCCCGGGCGTAAGCAGCAACTATGTCATCGCGGCCAGCGCCTTTGCCTGCGCCACGCTCACGACACTGTGCGTGCAATTGCTCGCCCGAGCATTCGGCGCGTCGACCAACGCGGTCGTGCTGTTCGGCATCGCGCTCACCTTCGCACTCAATGCGCTGCTGTCGCTCGTTCAATTCATGGCCGACAGCGACACGCTGCAGCAGATCGTGTTCTGGACCATGGGCGGACTCACACGCGCGACGTGGGACAAGATCGCGATCCTGGCTGCCGTATTCGTCATCTGCGGCACGTTTTCGCTGCGCCGCGTGTGGGCCATGACAGCGCTGCGCACGGGCGAAGAACAGGCACGCAGCCTTGGCGTGGCGGTAGAACGGCTGCGCTTGGTCACGTTGCTGCGCGTCAGCCTGCTCGCCGCGGTGGCCGTTGCATTCGTCGGCACCATCGGTTTCATCGGGCTGGTCGCACCGCACATGGCGCGCATGACCATGGGCGAGGACCACCGCTTTTACCTGCCCGGCAGTGCGCTGGCCGGAGCACTCGTGCTGTCGCTCTCGTCCATCGCCAGCAAGCTGCTGGTGCCCGGACTGATCGTGCCAGTGGGCATCGTCACCGCGCTGGTGGGCATTCCAATGTTCATGGCGCTGATCGTCCGTCAGCGAGGGAGTCTGTGATGCAAGGCCTGATCGTCAACACGCTCCACGCCGGCTACCGCCGCCGCGAGATCATCAGCGGCATGGACTTACCGCCCATCGCAGACGGTTCGCTCGTTGCACTGCTTGGCGCCAACGCGGCTGGCAAATCAACGCTGCTCAAAGCCATCGCGGGACTGGTGCGGGCAGACGGGCGCATCGAACTCGACGGCGAAGCGCTCGACCGCCTGCCGCATGCAGAGCGTATGCGACGCGTGGGCTACCTGCCACAAGCATTGCCTCAGAGCACCTCGCTGGTGGTGTACGAAACCCTGCTCGCTTCTGCGCGTGCCGCGCGGGCAGAAATCGGTCGCGAACAATCCGACGCGGCCATCGAAACCGTGCTCGACACGCTCGGCCTGCGCGATCTCGCACTGCGTCGGCTCGACGAACTGTCCGGCGGCCAACGCCAGATGGTCGGCCTTGCACAAGTGGTGGTGCGCGCGCCGCGCCTGATGCTGCTCGACGAACCCACCAGCGCGCTCGACCTGCGCTGGCAGCTCAACGTGCTGCAAAGCGTGCGCAGGCTGACGCAAGAGAGCCGCTGCGTATGCATGGTGGCGATCCACGACCTCAACCTCGCGTTGCGCTACAGCGACATGGTCGTCGTCCTGCACGAAGGCCGCCTGCTCGCGGCGGGAGAACCGGCGCAGGTCATGAACAGCGACGTACTGCGTGCCGCATACGGCATCGAAGGCCGGGTTGAAGCGTGCTCCTACGGCTATCCGATCGTGCTGGCCGACCGCGCAGCCTGAAAGTCATAGAACAACAACTGGAGTTCCCCATCATGAAGACCTCGCAAGCCAGGCTCGCCACCCCGCTCGCGCGCCGTTACCTGACAGCATTGTGTTCACATTTCACCCGCAAGATTCAGGTCGAGTACACCGACGAGCATGGCGTGGCGACCTTTCCGCAGGGCGTATGTGAGTTATCACTCGACGGTGATGTATTGGTACTGAATTGTTGTGGCGCCGACGACGAAGCGCTGACCAGCATCGAGCGCGTACTGACTTTGCATATGCAACTGTTTACGCGGCGCGACCCGGTCACGCTGGAATGGCAACGAGAACAGGCTGAGAAATAGGTTACAGAGAAGCGATCCATGGTGCACCATAGCAATGGCGCACTGCAGCATAAATATTTTTGCTGGGATACTGGTTTTTTCTTATACCAAAGCCTGTGGAACCATTCACTTTCCAACAGACTTGGCTAAAATCGGCGACTCTGCAGTCTGACGGTGCGGCCCCTGCCCCGCAGGCATTATTTGAACTAGACGCCGTTCCAAAGGATCACCGATGTCTCTCAGCGTCCGGCTCGCGCCGCTCGCAAGGTTTGGAGTGCTGCTGCCCGCTTTGGCTTGGGCTGTCGCACTGGCCATATCGGCCTGGGTCGCTGCTACATGGTATTGGCGCCTGGCCGGGCCTCGCCCGGAACAATCCACCTATACGAGTCAGACCGATCCCGCCGCCGCTGCGCGCGAGATCGCCGCGCGCCACATGTTCGGCGAAGCTCCCAAGGCCCCGGTGCAGGTTGTCGAGGCGAGCCGCTTCCAGCTCCTCGGCGTGGCCGCCAATTCCGGCCGCTCGCGCGGCTTTGCGGTGATCCAGGTCAGCGGCCAGACCGCGCAGCCTGTCATCCAGGGCGAAGAAGTCATGCCCGGCGTGCAGCTCACCAAGATCCTGCCGCAATCCGTAGAACTCTCGGTCGGCGGCGTACCGCAGACCATCCGCCTGGCCGATCCTTCGGCCAGCGCCGTGCCGCCGCCACCGCTCCCTGCGACGGCTCCGGCACCTCAACCCGCACCGACGCCGCAACCGGCCAATGCGCAACCCGCGCAATCGCCAGCAGCCGAAAACCCTGAAAACTGATGAGCAAGCAACTCGTGTCAACCGTTCACGCAAAAACCACCGCTTGCCGCCTGTTGGCGTGCGCACTCGCCGTCCAGTCCATCTGGACCCCCGCCCTGGCCCAGCAGACGCCCGCCGCTCCCGGTGCCACGGCTGCCACGGCGCCGACGACCGGATCGGAGACCGGCGAGACCGTTTCACTGAACTTCAATAACGTCAACATCGACGCCGTGGTGCGAGCCATCGGCAAGATTTCCGGCAAGAACTTCATCGTCGATCCGCGCGTCAAGGGCACGCTCAATATCGTGACCAACCAGCCGGTGCCGCGAGCGATGACCTACTCGATCCTGCTGTCGGCGCTGCGCCTGCAAGGCTATGCAGCGGTCGAGGGCAATGGTGTGGTCAAGATCGTGCCGGAAGCCGACGCCAAGCTGCACGCTGTGCCGGTTGGCAAGGATCGCGCAAACACTGCCACCACGGGCGACCGACTGGTCACCGAGGTATTCCAGATCCGCAACGAATCGGCCGCACAACTGGTGCAGGTAGTGCGCCCGCTGGTGACGCCCAACAACACGGTGTCGGTCTATCCGGGCAACAACACGCTGGTGGTGACGGACTACGCTGAGAACATCGCGCGGATCTCGAAGATCATCGCCTCCATCGACGTGCCGCAGGGCGACGCGCAACTGCTGCCGCTGCGCAATGCCTCTGCTGTCGATATCGCCAACACCCTCAACAAGCTGTTCAACGACGGCGGCCAAAGTGCTGACGCCAGCCAGAAAATGACCATTCTGGCGGACTCACGCAGCAACTCGCTGCTCATCCGCACGGAAAACCGCTCCCGTCTGCAAGCCGCGCGCAGCATGGCTTCGCAAATGGACCAGCCGGGCATGGGCGGCAACGTTCGTGTGATCTACCTGAAAAACGCCGACGCCACCAAGGTCGCCGCCACGCTTCGCGCAGCGATTTCCGGCGAGAGCAGCGGTTCGGTCAACAGCGGCAGCAACAGTTCCACCAGCAGCACCACGAACAGCAACCAGAACCAGACCAACAGCACGCTGAACACGAGCGCCACGAACAATTCGAGCAGCGGTTCGAATGTCTCGGGCGGTAACGGCGTGTTCGCCGACGTCGCCAACAATGCGCTCGTCATCACCGCGCCGGATTCCGTCTACAACAACATCCGCGGCGTGATTGAACAGCTCGACCGTCGTCCGGCGCAGGTTTATGTCGAAGCGCTGATTGCAGAAGTCAGCTCTGACCGCGCAGCGGAGATCGGTATTCAGTGGCAGACGGGCGTCCCGTCTGATGGCGGCACCACGGTGTGGGGCGGCACCAACTTTGGCACGGGCGGCCAGAACATCATCAACCTCTCCAAAGACCCGACAGCGGCCAGCAGCGGCCTGAACTTCATCGTCGGCAGCGGCCCGGTGACGGTCGCGGGGGTGACGCTGTTCAACCTGAACCTGTTGGCGCGCTTCCTCGAATCCGACACCAATAGCAACATCCTGTTCAACACCGAGCCTGGTGACCGTCGACAACCAGGAAGCCAAGATCGTCGTCGGCAAGAACGTGCCTTACGTGACTGGCCAATACACCAACACCGGCAGCAGCTCGACGAGCGTGAATCCGTTCCAGACGATCGAGTACAAGGACGTCGGCCTGACGCTCAAGATCAAGCCGCAGATCACCGAAGGCGGCTCGATCCGCATGGAGATCTTCCAGGAAGCGTCTTCGGTGCTGTCGACGTCGACCACCACTGGCCCAACGACCTCCAAGCGCTCGCTGCAATCGACGGTCATTGCCGACGACGGCGCCATCATCGCGCTGGGCGGCCTGGTGGAAGACAGCTACGCGGATGGCCGCGACAAGGTGCCGCTGCTGGGCGACATGCCCGTCATCGGCCCGCTGTTCCGCTACGACACCCGCCAGCGCAACAAGACCAACCTGCTGATCTTCCTTCGTCCGAAGGTCATCCGTACCGCCGAGGACGCACAAGCGGTCAGCCAGAGCCGCTACGACTACATCGTCGGCAAGCAGCATTCTCTGGATGCCAAGGACCGCCTGATGCGAGGAGAAGACACTCCGGTCAACATGCCGCCGGCGTCGCTGCTCGGTGCGCCGGCCATGGCACCCGCCATCGTGCCGCCGGAAGCCCCCGTCACGCCGACACCTGCGCCGACGACGGTCAACTGAACATGGCTGCATTGACCCTGCCCTACATCTTCGCCCGCACGCATGGCGTGATGGTCGTCGACAGCACCGAAGACGCAGTCGAGCTTCTGGTGCGCGAAGACATCACGCCAACGGCGCTGGCCGAAGCACGCCGCTCGCTGGGCCTGCCGATGCGTCTGACGCGCGTGCCGCGCGGCACCTTCGACGCGCGACTGGCCGACGCTTATGGCCAGGGCGACGCCAGTGCCTCCGACGTGGTCGACGACATCGGCCAGGACGTGGACGTCTCGCAGATGATGCAGGACATCCCGGTGGTCGAAGACTTGCTGGAAACGCAGGACGACGCGCCGATCATCCGCATGATCAACGCACTGCTGCAGCAGGCCGTGCGCGAAAAGGCATCCGACATCCACATCGAGCCGTACGAGCGTTATTGCCTCGTGCGCTTCCGCCGCGACGGCACGCTGACCGACGTCGCCCGCCCGCACCGTGCCCTGCATGCCGCGATGGCGTCACGCATCAAGATCATGGCGCAGCTCGACATCGCCGAAAAACGCCTGCCGCAGGACGGTCGCATTGCATTGCGGCTGGCCGGCCGCACGGTGGACGTGCGTGTGTTGACCGTGCCGACGGCGCATGGTGAACGCATCGTGTTGCGTCTGCTGGACAAATCAGGCCAGCAACGGGGCCTGGAAACCACCGGGATGGCGGACGACACGCAGGGCGGTTTCCGCGAACTACTGGCGCACCCGCACGGCATCGTGCTGGTGACAGGCCCGACCGGTTCGGGCAAGTCGACCACGTTGTACGCCGCTCTGCGCGAAATCGCAGGCCCGACGACCAACATCGTCACCGTTGAAGACCCGATCGAATACGACTTGCCCGGCGTTGGTCAGATTCAGGTCAACTCCCGCATTGAGCTGACCTTCGCCAAGGCCCTGCGCTCGATCCTGCGCCAGGACCCGGACGTCATCATGATCGGCGAAATCCGTGACCTGGAAACCGCGCAGATCGCCGTGCAGGCCAGTCTTACCGGCCACTTGGTGCTGGCCACCCTGCACACCAACGACGCTGCGTCGGCCATCACCCGCCTGATCGACATGGGCGTGGAGCCTTTCCTGCTCGCATCGAGCTTGCGTGGTGTGTTGGCACAACGTCTGGTGCGCCGCCTGTGCCCGGAATGCCGCACCTCGCGCCCGGCCACCGATGTCGATCGCGAAGTGATCGGCGATGACGCCCCCGATATCATCTGGGCACCGTCTGACACCGGCTGCCCGACTTGCAGCCGCACCGGTTATTCCGGTCGTACCGGCGTCTATGAACTCCTGAGCCTCGACGGCGATCTGTCGCAGCTCATCCACGACAACGCACCCGAAGCGCAACTGCGCAGCGAAGCCCGCCGTCGCGGCTTGCGTCTGTTGCGCGAGGATGGCATGCGGTATCTCGCCCACGGCGAGACCTCAGCCGAAGAATTGCTGCGCGTCACGCGCGACTGACGCAGGTACATTGCATGGCCGCCTTCAGCTATCGCGCGCTCGATGCCGCCGGCATCGAAACCAGCGGCAACCTCGAAGCCGACAACGCCCGGCAGGCGCGCACCATCCTGCGCGAACGCGGGCTGTTTCCCACCACGCTCGAAGCGGTTGGTGGCGGCAAGGGGCCGACGCGTCATGCGCGTATCCGTATTGCCGAGCTGTGCCTCATCACGCGTCAGTTCGCCGCCCTCCTCACCTCGGGGCTGACTGTCGAACAGGCGCTCAACGCGCTGTCCGAGCAGGCTGACAAAGCCAGCACGCGCGCCACGCTCGCCGCCGTGCGCAGCGAAGTCGTCGCCGGTCATTCGCTGCGTGCCGCGCTTGACCGCTTCGGCAATACCTTTCCGCCGATTTATCGCGCGACGGTGGCCGCAGGCGAAAAATCAGGCCAACTGGCACAGGTGATGACGCAACTGGCCGACTACATCGAGCGCCAGGACGCACTGCGCCGCAAGACGCTGCAAGCACTGCTCTACCCCGCCATCGTCGCAACGGTGGCGATCCTGGTTGTGATCGGCCTGATGACTTACGTCGTGCCGCAGGTGGTGGAAGTCTTCCAGCAGGGCAAGCAGGCGCTGCCGCTGCTCACGCGGGTGATGATCTTCATCTCTGACTTCCTGCGCAGTTGGGGCTGGGCGCTGCTGGTGCTGTTGATCGCGGCTTTCGTGGCATTCCGCTACGCCTTGCGCGACGCCGCCGTACAGCGGCGCTGGGACGCCTGGCTGCTGAGTCTGCCGATACTGGGGCGCCATCTGCGCACACTCGACACCGCACGCTTTGCCAGCACGCTGGCGATTCTCGTTTCGAGCGGCGTGCCGCTGTTGTCCGCGCTGGACGCCGGTCGCCAGATCATCGGGCGCCTGCCGCTGCGCGACGCCGTGGGCGGCGCGGCCGACAAGGTACGCGAAGGCATGGGCTTGTCGCGCGCGCTGCGCCAATCGAACGCATTCCCCCCGCTGTTGATCCATATGATCTCCAGCGGTGAAGCCACTGGCGAGCTGTCGCAGATGCTCTTCCGCGCTTCGCAATTGCAGCAGACCGAGGTGGAAAACCGCACCGCGCTGCTGACCACGTTGCTCGAACCCCTGCTGTTGCTGTTCATGGGGGGCACCGTGTTGCTCATCGTCCTGGCGGTGATGCAGCCGATCATCGAGATCAACACGCTATTGAAATGAGCTCATCCCGGGCTGAACAGGAGGCTGACACATGACATTGCAACGCTCACTCGCACGACACGCCCGTCGTACCGCCCGCGGTTTCACGCTGGTCGAAATCATGGTGGTGATCGTGATTCTCGGTGTGCTCGCCGCGCTGATCGTGCCCAAGATCATGGAGCGCCCCGACCAGGCGCGCGCCGCTGCCGCACGTCAGGACATCCACACCATCGTCGAGCAGCTCAAGCTGTACAAGCTCGACAACCGGATGTATCCGACCTCCGAACAAGGGCTGATCGCACTGGTGCAAAAGCCGTCGACCGAACCGGTGCCCTCCGGTTGGAAGAAGTACCTCGACAAGCTGCCGAACGATCCGTGGGGTCATCCGTACCAGTACATCAATCCGGGCCTGCACGGCGACGTTGACGTATTCAGCCTGGGCTCCGACGGTGAAACCGGCGGCGAAGGCGCGGCTGCCGACATCGGTTCGTGGGACTGATCCAACACCCCTTCCTCGCGTGTGCCCGCCGTGGCGCACGTGGCTTCACCCTCATCGAAGTGATGGTGGTGCTGATCATCATCAGCGTGATGGCCACCGTCACTGCGATCTCCATTGAAGGCATGCAGCGGCGCGAGGCCCAGCACGAAGTCGACCGTCTGCGCCGCGTGCTCGAAATCGCGGCCGAAACGGCGGCCGTACGCGGCAGCCCGCTGGCCGTCGACTTTCTGCCCAACGGATATCGCTTTTCGGCGCTCGACACCTCTGGCGAATGGCATTTGCTGTTCAACCCGCAGACGCTGCGTCAGCGGCCGTGGCCGAGCGGTGTGTCGGTTGAATCGCTCGAAATCGACGGTGTTCCCGCCAAGCCACCGTTCCGCCTGCAGTTCGGCAGTGAGTCGCCCGAATTCCGCCTGCGCCTGCGTACGGAAGAAGGCACGCGCACACTCATCGGCCTGATGTCCGGGGCGGTGGAATTCGAAATTCCTCCCCCCAGCAACGGATGAATCAGCCGATGAAGTCCTTGCGCCGCATGCGCGGTTTCACCCTGCTCGAAACGCTTGTCGCCCTGGCGATTCTCGCCGTGGCGCTGACGGCCGCCTATCGCGCCATGGGTGTCGCCGCCGGGCAGGCCGGCGACGTGCAGGACCGCCTGCTCGCCGAATGGGTGGCGCAGGACCGACTGGCCGAACATCGGGCGCTGGATGACTTCCCCGAGATCGGCGCAAAAGAAGGCCAGGTCACACAAGGCGGGCGCATCTTCCGCTACCGCGAAGAAACCACGGCGATGAACAACGGCCTGTTCCGGCGCATGGACGTACGCGTCTATCGGGCCGATGAAGAAGCACCGCTGGCTCATCTGACCGGCCTGATGGCACGGGAGGCGAACTGATGCGCACGCCTCGCGCCGCACGTGGCATTACGCTTATCGAAGTGCTGGTGGCAATCACCATTTTTGCCATCCTCGGCGTGATGTCGTACCGCGCCATCACTCAAGCCGTCGACAGCCGCGAGCGTCTGGAAAACGAATTCATCGGCTGGCAGCAACTGGCCCGCGCTTTCAGCCGGCTCGACAATGACTTCCAGCAAGCCGCCACACGCTGGACGGGTAGCGCCGCCCGCGCCACGCCCGCCCTGCAGGTGACCCAACAGAACAACGGTGCCATGCGCATCGTGTTCTGGCGCATGGACACCGAACAGGGCGCCCGGCTGTCCGGCTTCGAGATCAACAACGGCTACCTCGACCTGCTGCGCTGGCAGAATACCGACCGCACGCTCGAACCCAAGCGCGAACACCTGCTCAGCGGCGTGCGCGCTGCACGGTGGTCGTACATTGCGCAAGGCAGCAAGAACTGGACGCAGGACAAGTGGCCACCCACGGAAGAACGCGGCACTGAACTGCCCCTGGCGATCCGCCTCGAACTCGACCTCGATAAATTCGGAACCATCAGCCGTGTCTTCGTCCTCCACTGATCCGCGCCGCGCATTGCCCCGTCGCGGACGTGGCGGCGCGATCATCATGGCGATCCTCACCGTCGCACTGGTAGCGGGCATTGCCACGGCCATCCTCAGTGACTATGGCCACGCCGTGTCGCACCTTTCCGGTCGACACGACCAAGCCCAGGCACGTTGGCTGGCGCGTGGCGCCGTTGACTGGGCGCGCAACGTGCTGGAAAGCCTCTATCGCCGCGGCGGCGCGAATCGCGTCGACACCCTCGCGCAGGAATGGGCGATCAAGGTGCCGCCCACCCCGGTGGACGAAGGCGAGGTCTCTGGCGAAATCGTTGACCAATCGGGCCGCTTCAACGTCAACAGTCTGGTGTCGGATGCAGGTGTCATGGACACCGCCCAGGTCGCGATCTTCGTGCGCATGCTCGTCGCGCTGGGCGCGACCGACGCACAAGGTACCGGCATGGCACACGCGCTGGTGGACTGGATCGACCCGGACGACAACCCGGTCAGCGCCGCAGGGGCCGAATCGAACTGGTATCGCATGCAGGGCAACAACGCCAAGCTGCCGCCGCAAGCGCCGTTGCTCGACATCGCGGAATTGGCCGGCATTCGCGGGTTCGACGCCGCCATGCTGGAACGGCTCAAGCCGTATGTAACGGCCCTGCCCGGCTCTTACGCCAAGATCAACGTGAACACGGCCGAACCCGAAGTACTCGCCGGGTTCATCGAAGGACTGGACATCAACGAGGCCCGCGCTATCGCAGCGGCACGCCCCCTCAAGGGCTATGCGACCATCGAAGAGTTCACCAAGAAGCTGCCGTCCACCGCCAAGTACGACACCAGCAAACTGGTGCTGACCAGCATGTATTTCCTCGCTACCGGCCGCGCGAGCTGGGGCGATTCAGTCACACGCATGGAAGTGCTCCTCAAGCGAGAGAAAGCCCGTCCCGATATCGTGTGGCAGAAAATCCTTTAACGCATCCACCCATCCAGCATGAAAACACTACGCCTGCTGATTGCCGAAAACTGGCCCGAACGCCCCGAGACGGCGTGGGTCCTGCTCGGCGAGGACGGCAAACCCGAAGCGCAGGGCACGTCCGATCCGCGCCACTGGCCCGCTGCTCAGCGCACCGAAGCAATCCTGCTCGGTGCCCAGATTTCGCTGCACGCGGTGCGCGTACCGCGCGCCAACGTTCGCGAGCAGACGCGCGCGCTCGGCTTCGCACTCGAAGAACTGCTGGTGCGCGAAGCCGACAGCCAGCACGCGACGGCGCTTCAACGTGGCGAAGAGCAATGGGCGGTGGCTGTCGTGGCGCGCGAGCGTTTGCGTCGGTTGGTCGCACAGTTCGCCGCCATCCAGCGTCCGCTCGACGGCGCCTATGTCGTCGCGCAGAGCGTGCCGTTGCACGAAGGTGCGTGGACCGTTGCCGTGCACGACCAGGAAGCCTGGGTCCGCACTGGCCCGTATGCCGGTTTCGCCGACGACGTCATGGCCGGCGCGCCTCCCATCCTGACGCTGGCCGCGCTCGAAAGCGCCCGCGCCGCCGGCACGCTGCCGCATAGCGTGCACGTGGTCGAAACCGCCCCCAACGCCGACCGCAATGCGTGGGTGAGCGCTTTCGGTGCGATGCCGCTGGAATGGGACGACGAATGGCAGTGGCACCTGCTGCCCACGGATGCCGCCAACCTGCTGCAAGGCGAATTCTCGCCGCGCCACCGTCGCGGTACGACGTGGAAGATGATGAAGGCCGCAGCGATCGTGGCAGGCGTTGCGCTCGCGCTTCATCTGGTGCTTGGCGTCGGCGAAGTTCTCGTCAAGCGCACGCGCGTCACGAGCGCACGCGCCGAGATGACCCAGCTGCTACGCAGCCAGATGCCCGGCGTTCCGGCACTCGACCCCGCCGTGCAACTCCACCGCGAGGTCAACGTCCAGCGCGCCGCACGCGGCCAACTTGCAGACGATGACCTGCTGGCCATGCTCAACGATCTGTCCAGCGCGCTGGGTGCGGACGCCACCTCGTCGGTGCAGACCCTCCGCTTCGAAAACGGCTCGCTGGAAGTCACACTCGTTCCCGGCAAGACCGACCCTGCCGGCCTTATGCAGCGCCTTGCCACGCGCGGCATCAAAGCAGCATCGCGCGACAGCAATCCGCTGCACCTGGTAATGAGAAGGGAAGCCTGATGGCCCAGATGAATCTGCTGGCGCATGCGCGCCAATACTGGGCCGAGCGCAACCCGCGCGAACGCCGCATGCTGGTCGCCATGGTGGCGGTCATCAGCGTGGCGATCCTGTGGGCGCTGTTCGACTGGCAAGCCTCGGAACGCAAGCGCCTGGACAAGCTGCTGCCGCGCGTGCAGGCGCAGGTCAAGTCAATGCAGGACGACGCCGCCGAACTGGCTCGCCTGCGCGTGGCCGCCAAGCCTGCCACCCAGGACATCGCACTGGTGGTCGAGTCGCTCAAGAGCAGCGCATCGACGCAGAGCCTGGCCGTCACCGTTCGCGGCGACGGCGACCGCATCCTGGTCAGTGGCGCGACCGTACCTTTCGATACGTGGGTTACCTGGCTGGCTGGCGTGCAGGCGCAGAACGCGCTGCGCGTCGTGGCACTCGAAGCCACCCCCGCCAACGAAGGGCAACATATCGAAGCTCGCCTCGTGCAGGCTCGTTAACGGAACCCCGCATCGATGCTGCGTCGTCTGCTGATATGGGTGGTGCTGTTCCTGGTCTTCGTCGTCGTACTGGCGCCGGCCACGTGCTGGGACTCCATCGTCCGGCGCGTCAGCCATGACAACTTCGCCCTGCTCGCACCGGAAGGCAACCTGTGGCACGGCACGGCGCAACTGGCCGTGCGCGATCCTTCAAGTGGCAGCCTGCGCCCGCTCATGCCCATGGCATGGAACATCAATGGGCGAGCGCTGTTCCGTGGCGTGATGCTCTGGGACTTTTCGATCGCCGGCAGCCCGCCCTTCACGCTGGGTGCGAGCTTTGAAGGTGCCGCCGTACGCGCCCTGCGGCTCGACCTGCCGGCGCGCTTTGCCTTGGAACGCATTCCCAACGCCATCGGCCGGCTCGGCTGGCATGGCGACCTGCGCGTCGTATCGCCCACCCTGCGTTGCAGTTGGCGCGGCATCTGCAACGGCAGCGTGTCGGCAGACTGGATGGGCGCAGCGGTCGACATCTTCCCGGGGCGCCACCTGGGCGACTACAAGCTCGCCGCAACCGCCACCGACGGAACCATCGACTTCATCATGACCACGGGCAGCGGTGAAGTCCCCATCAGCGCACAAGGCAAGTTCATGCCCGGCGGCAAGGTGGCGGTGTCGGGCAAGCTGTCGGGCGACCCGGCGTTTACCGACCGCTTGCCCAACATTGCACGCGGCTGGGTCCAGCGCACCGAAACGCGGGGCGCATTCACCTTCAACTACGCCAACTAGCGGATCACCCTGCGCCGGCCCTATACTCCGCGCCCACGGCCCGCTTGCGGCCCGGCCGGGGCGATTTCGGCACCGGATTGGGGCGCATGACGCCGCGCCGCGGCACTTTGCCCTTGCAAGGTGCCCGGCACAGCCGACCACAACGAGACTGGCGTGCGACTTGCTCTGCCAGCATGAGCCCCCAACCTTGCACCACGATGCTGCGCATCCTGCTCGTTACCGACACCGATAAGCCGATCGGCGAACTGCGCGACGCCCTGTCGCAGCAGGGGTACGAAGTGCTGACCGACGCAGCCAGCTCGGTGGCGCTGCTGGCCGCCGTCGAGCGCCAGCGGCCCGACGTGGTGATCATCGATACCGAATCCCCCTCGCGTGACACGCTAGAGCAACTGGCCGTGATGAACGGTGCCGCGCCACGGCCGGTCGTCATGTTCAGCCACGATGCCGATCAGCAATTGATCCGCGCCGCCGTGGGTGCCGGCGTCACCACCTACATGGTCGACGGGCTGGAGCCGCAAAAGCTCTCGCCCATCGTCGAAGTCGCTCTGGCCCGCTTCGCCGAAGAAAGCCGACTGCGCCAGCGCCTGGCCGACGTGGAACAGAAGCTCGCCGATCGCAAACTGATCGATCGCGCCAAAGGCATCCTCATGGACAAGCGCGGATTGAGTGAGGCCGAGGCTTTCGAGACGCTGCGCAGCCAAGCCATGCGTCAGGGCGTCAAGCTGGCCGACGTGGCCCGCCAACTCATAGCGATGGCCGATCTGCTCGGCTGATGGAGAACACACTCATGTCCACGCTCTCGCCCCTGAACAATCCGCCGCTGGCGGAGGGCGAACCGCCCGAGAAAACCCACGTACGCATCGGATTCGTGCCATTGACCGATTGCGCGCCGCTGGTAGCGGCCCGCGCGTTGGGGCTGGGCGAGCGATTCGGACTGGAAATCGAATTGGTACGCCAGCCTTCGTGGGCAGCCATCCGCGACAAGCTATTGTCGGGAGAGCTGGACGCGGCGCACGCCCTCTACGGGCTCGTCTACGGCGTGCAATTGGGCATCGGCGGCCCGCAGGCAGACATGGCCGTGCTCATGACGCTCAACCAGAATGGTCAGGCGATCACTCTGTCGCGTCCGCTCGCCGAAGCCGTCGCCAACGGAACGCCACTGCGCGAAGCGCTCGCCACGCTGGAACATCGCCCTGTCTTTGCGCAGACATTCCCGACCGGCACCCACGCGATGTGGCTGTACTACTGGCTGGCCTCGCAGGGCGTGCATCCAACGCGCGACGTGCGCTGCGTGGTGATCCCACCGCCGCAGATGAGCGCGGCACTCGCACAGGGGCTGCTCGACGGTTTCTGCGCGGGCGAACCCTGGAACGCCGTGGCTGAAGCCGAAGAAGTGGGCCGCACCGTGGTGGTGAGCAGCGAGATCTGGCCCGACCATCCTGAAAAAGTGCTCGCCTGCCGCCGCGACTTCGCCGCGCTCTACCCGGCCACGGCGCGCCGCCTGACGATGGTGATGCTCGAAGCCTGCCGTTGGCTCGATGCCGCCGAGAATCGCCAGCGTGCGGCAGCGTGGCTGGCGACACCGGACTTCATCGGTCGCCCGGCTCGCATCATCTCGCCTCGCATGCTGCACGCATATGGCGACGAAGGAGATCGTGGCGCGCGGCCACTGCGCTTCTTTGATGGCGGCAAGGTGAACTTCCCGTACCTGTCGGACGGCGCATGGTTCGTCAGCCAATATCTGCGCTGGGGATTGATTGATTCCTCACAGGCGGCCGACGACGTTGCCGCCAGCGTGAACCAGATCGCACTGTACCGGCAGGCGGCTGAAGCGTTGGGCATCGACGTGCCCGCGCATACCAACCGCGAGAGCATCCTGATCGATGGGCGTCGCTGGCAAGGCACCCGCGTTCAGGCCTTTGCAGAAGAGTCTGCATTGAAGGCGTGACACAACACCGCCTGACTATCGCAACACGAAACGCCGGCAACGCTGCAACGTGAGCCGCACCGCCGCCGGTATCGGCTCGATGACTGGAACATTCAGTTGGCCCGCAATCACTTGCGCTGCGCTTGCCAAGGGGCCGCCACCGATCACGATGGCCTCGGCGCCATCGATGTCGATCGCCTGACGACAGCTCTCAAGCAACGCACGCGTCATGCGCTCCGCGTCCTGCATGGTATGGGCGGCGTCGCCCTCCGTCATGCGGATCGACACCAACGATGCCGCATAACCATATCGCGCTGCCGTGCTGTGCAGGCTCTCTCGCAGTGCGGGCGTGGTGGTGACGATGGCATAGGGCCGGCCGTCCGCCGCGGCTTCGGCGATCCCCGCTTCGGCGATGCCCGTGACGGGAATATCAAGTTCATCGCGCAAGGCCGTCAGCCCTGGGTCACCGAAGGCCGAGATGATCAAAGCATCGAACCCCTCCGCAGCGACGCACACGCCATATTCCTGCACGACCAGCGCTGCTGCCTCAAGCGCGCGCTCATCGGCGATCAGGTCCTGCCCCAGCGGTACGGTACGCCCCTCCAGCATGACGGCATTCGATCTGGGCAAGGCCTGCCGGGCGATGCCCTGCATCATCCTGGTCGTCTCTGTGTTGGTATTGGGATTGATTAGGGCGATCCGGCATCGCTGTGTCATGGTGTGCATGCTCAATTCGGTGCCACCTGTCCGGATGGTTGAGCAACGAAGCAGGCCGCAGCATGGGTGGATAGCCAGCGCAGGAGCGGCACACTGTTGACGCACTCTGCATGGGCGTGTTTGCAGCGGGCGCGAAAAGCGCAACCGGCGGGCAATCTGGTGAGGTCGGGCGGAGAGCCGTCGATGCCGGTGATACGTTGCCCGCGCATCGACCCATGGATGGTCGACGCCAACAACGCCTGCGTGTACGGATGCTGCGGATCGCGCAGCACGGCGCGTGCGCTGCCGATCTCGACGATACGGCCGGCGTACATCACTGCGATGCGGTCGCAGATTTCCGCCGCCACGCCCAGATCATGGGTCACGAAAATGGCGCTCGTCCCCATTTTCTGTTGCAGTTCGCGCAGCAATAGCAGCACTTGAATCTGCACGGTGGCGTCGAGCGCTGTCGTTGGTTCGTCTGCGAGGATCAGCTTGGGCCTGCATGACAAAGCGAGCGCGATCATGGCGCGTTGACGCATGCCGCCAGACATTTCGTGCGGATAGCTTTTCAGGCGCTCTTCGGGCGAGGGAATCTTGACCAGTTCAAGATATTCGCGCGCCTGCTCGCGCGCCTCGCGACGGCTGACGCCGGTATGGCGGCGGATCGTCTCCTCGATCTGCTGACCGATGGTGTAGACCGGGTCCAACGCCAGTGACGGGTCCTGGAAGATCATCGCCGTCGTGCCCCCGCGATACTCGTTCAGCAGACTGCGCGACAAGGCCATGATGTTGCGCCCGCCAACGACGATGCTGCCGTCGATCTGGCTGCGGTCCTCAGGCAGCAATTTCATCAACGCGCGCAAGGTCACGCTCTTGCCGCTTCCTGACTCCCCGATGAGACCAAGGACTTCGCCCGGTGCAACGTCGAAGCTCACACCATTCAGCGCGCTGACGACACCATGCGGGCTATCAAAGCGCACCGACAGTTCGCGCACGGAGGCCAATACTGTGTTTTGAGGATCGGGTTGTCTGTTCATGCTGCGGCACTTTCGCTGTGACCGGAATGCGGAACCACCATGTGACACGCGGCACGATGCGGCTGCACGGCTGCATCGCTCGTCGGCGCCAACGCAGCCAGAACAGGCTCGATCTCCCCGCAGACCGCCTGCGCGTGGGGACAGCGCGTGCGGAAACGGCAACCGGATGGCGGATCGATGGGGCTGGGTGGATCGCCGGCAATCGGGGCGCTCAGCGTGCGGCGGTCGGGGTCCATGCTGGGCATGGAAGCCAGCAAGGCGCGCGTGTAGGGATGCGCCGGGTTTTGGTAGAGCGACTGGGCGGGCCCGATCTCGACGATCTTGCCGAGATACATGACCAACACCACGTCACTGATGTACTGCACGACGTTGAGGTCATGCGAGATGAACAGATAGGTCAGGCCGAACTCGTCCTTCAGGTCTCGCAACAGATTGAGCACCTGGATTTCGACAGACTTGTCGAGCGCCGACACGGACTCGTCGAACAGCACGACTTGCGGCGACACCGCCAGTGCGCGCGCAATGTTGACGCGTTGCCGTTGCCCACCGGAAACCTCGTGAGGGTAGCGCGACGCAAAGCGGGCCGGCTCCAGCCCAACACGCGACAGCAGTTCATGCGCCCGCGCACGCGCCGCGTCGCGCGTGGCCCCATGCACGAGCGGCCCGAACATGATGGCGTCTTCAATACTCATACGCGGGTTGAGCGATGCAAATGAATCCTGAAAAACCATCTGCATCTGGCGCCGCAGCGCCTTGAGGCGAGCCGCGTCCTGCTGCAACTCGACACCTGCAATGCGCACCGAACCGCCATCGGACGGGATCAATCCCATCAGCAATCGTGCCAGCGTGGACTTGCCGCAGCCGGATTCGCCGACGATGCCAAGCGTCTGTCCCGCCGCAAGCTGGAAAGACACATCGGATATCGCGTGCACCACGCGAGGCTTCTCGCCCCAACGCTTCTGTCGGGTGCGGAACTGTTTGCGCAGCGATCTGACATCGACAATCGCAGCCGCCTGATCGACTTGGCTCATTTGACCTCCATGGCGCTGCGCAGGCCATCGGCCAGCAGGTTGAAGCACAGCGAGACGGCGAATATCTGCACACCGGGCAAGGCCGCCAGCAGCGGTTGCGAGTACAACGCGTTGCGCAAGGTGTTGAGCATCAGCCCCCATTCCGGCGTCGGCGGCTTGGCGCCAAGACCAATGAACGACAACCCCGCCGCCATGATGATCGAGACCGACAGCAGACTGGCCGCATAGACCAGCACCGGTCCAAGGACGTTACTGAGTACATGCACGCGCAGGATGGTGAAGTCGTTTGCCCCGCTAGCCCGGGCCGCTTCGATGAAGTCGAGCGCCCGCACCTGCGTTGTCGCACTCTCGGCAATACGCAGGATGGGCGGGATCAGCACGATGGTGAGTGCCAGCAACGTGTTGGCCAGCCCTGCCCCGAGCGCGCCGGCAATCGCCACGGCGAGCAGCACGGAGGGAAATGCGAACAGCACATCGGTGATCCGCATGATGACGGCATTGATACGCCCGCCGGCATAGCCGGCCAGCATGCCCAGCGAACCACCGATGACCAACGCCAGCCCGACAGGAACGGTGCCCATCAGCAGCGTGGTGCGCCCCCCGTAGAGCAGGCGCGTGAGCATATCTCGCCCCAACTCGTCGGTGCCGAGCAGGTGCCCCGGCGTGCCGATGGGTTTGAGACGCTTGAGGACGCTGCCGACCGCCGGATCACCCGGTGCGAGCCACGGCGCGAAAACAGCGCCAAGGACGATCAACAACAGCACGACGAAGCAAGCCATCGACAACGGATCATGCGCGAGTCGGCGCAACACGCGTGACCAATAGCCCCGACTGACGGGTGTGCCGCTGGCGACCTCGGCAACGAAGGGAACGGAGGCATTCATGTCCGGCGGATCCTTGGATCGAAGAGCGGTTGCAGCATGTCCACCAACAGATTGAGCAGCACGAAGAACATCGCGAGGACCAGAATCGTCCCTTGCAGCAAGGGAATATCCCGCTGCTGGATCGCGTTGTTGAGCAACAGACCCGTGCCGGGCCAGGAGAACACCGATTCGACGAGGATCGAACCCGCCATCAGATAACCCAACTGCACGCCGATGACGGCCAGCGCGGTAGGCGCGATGTTCTTCACCAGGTGCCGGAACACCACCGCGCGCCCCATGCCCTTGGCGACAAGACCGGAGACGAACTCTCGCTTGAGTGTGTCGGCAACCAGCGCCCTCACCGAGCGCATGACGATGCCGGTCGGAATGGCTGACAGCGTGACAGCAGGCAAGATCATGTAGCTCATGCGCTCCCAGTCCCACACCTCGCTCGCCCCTGCCCCCATGGCTGGCAGCAGGTTGAGCTTCACCGAGAACATGGCGACGAGCACGATACCCAGCCAATAGTGCGGAATCGAAACGCCCGATATGGCAATGCCTGACAGCAGTCGGTCCAGCGGCGATCCGTGCGCGTAGCCCGCAATGACACCGAGCGCGGCCCCCAATGTGAAACCGATCGACGAGGCCAGCAGGGCCAGCACCAGCGACTTGCCGATGGCATTGCCAATTTCGGTGGCGACGGCGCGCCCTGTACTGATCGACTGCCCCAGATCACCCTGCAGCACGTGCCCGAGCCAGATCGCATACTGCACGACCACAGGTTTATCCAGACCGTAGGTGGCTTTCGCTTGCTGGATCGCCTCCTGAGAGGCGTCGGACGGCAGCACGGCAGACAACGGATCGCCCGGCGCAAGGTAGACGAGCGAGAAACACAGCGCGCTGACGGCGACCGCAATCGGCACAGTCAGCACGAGGCGTTTGATCAGATAGGCAAACATATGCGGCTCCGGCGTTTCATGAGCGGCTGGGAGCCCCCCGCCCCGATGTACGCGGGCGGAAGGCCACTCGGACTCACTCCATCGTGATGGTCGTAAAGTCAGCGAACCAGTTTTGCGGTGCCACGAAACCCTTGACCTTCTTGCTCATCGCACGTGGCGCTACGTCGTGCGCGACAAACAGGAACAGCGCGTCATTGACGAATTTTTCGTGAGCCTTGGCGATCAGCGCTGTCTGCGCGGCGGGGTTGAATTCCGTACGGATGGCATCGAAGAGTTTGTCCATCTCGGGATCGCTGTAGTAACCCCAGTTGGTGCCCTTGGGCGGCATCAGACCACTGTCGAGGTGGCGGATCAGCGCCGAGAACGGGTCCTGGCTGAAGTACGAACTGTTGGTCACGGTGGCGCCCTTGCTGCTCGCGTCCTTGGCACCCGCGCGCCAGTTCGCAAGCAGCGCGTTCCAGTCGCGCACGTCGAATTCGACCTGGATGCCGATCTCGGCCAGGTTCTGCTGGATCAGCTCGTTCATCAGCATCGGCTGCATCTGGCCACCACCCGAGGGCGAGATGATCGCTTTGATCTTGAGGGGTTTGTCCTTCGAATAACCGGCCTGTGCCATCAACGCCTTGGCGGCGGCCGGGTCGTACTTGACCTCGAACGAAGGCTTGCCGAACCACGGACTCGTCGGCGGCACCATGCCCTTGGCAGGCACCATCATTCCGCCCAGCAGCGTCTTCATGCCTTCGCGGTCGATGGCGAGGTTCGCCGCCTTGCGAATGCGGATGTCATTCCACGGGGAGCCTTCGACGCGCGAGAAGTGCCACGGCCACACATGGGGATAGACATTGCTGACGATGTTGAAGCCTGCCCCCTTGAGACTATCGAGGCTGTCCGGCGGCGGGGCCTCGATCCAGTCCACCTGACCGGAGCGCAGGGCGGCAACACGAGCCGACGCATCGGGCACCGGCAACAGCACCAGGGAATCAAGCTTCGGCACACGCTTCTTGTCCCAGTAGTCGGCGTTCTTCACCAGGACGGCACGCTCACGTGGCACGTAGCTCTGCAGCTTCCACGGGCCGGTGCCAGAGGCCTTGGCGAGGAACGCATCCCAGCTCTTGCCAACGGCGTTCCATTGCGCCGGGCTGGACATGACAATCCACGCCATCTTGTACGGCAGCAGCGCATCGACTTCGTTGGTGATGACTTCCACCGTCAAGTCGTCGATCGCACGCACGCTCTTGACCGTGGGAATGCGGCCTCGCCCCTGCGCAGCCTGCTTCGGGTCGTATTGTTCGGCCTTGTCGTTGAGGATCTTGTCGAAGTTCCACACGACGGATTGCGCATTGAACGCCGAACCATCATGGAACTTGACGCCGGGACGCAGCTTGAAGACCCAGCGTTGCTTGTCTTTGGCGTCAACCGACCAGTCCGTGGCCAACCCAGGGACAAGCGTGACCGGCTTGGTGGTGGTCAACAGGTCGTAGCCGATGAGCGCTTCGAAAACGCTGTATCCCATGACGCGCATGCCTTCGGCGCCCTGATCGGTCTGGCCGTTCGGCAACGGAATATCGGACGCGGTGATGGCCATGCGTAGATTGCCGGCCGCGTGGACAGCAGGCAGCGTGCCGGCGATCAACAGGCCGACGGCAATGCGTTTCAGCACGGACGACCAACGAGCAGCGCGGCCATGGGGCGGCGAAGCCTCGTTGTCCGTTTGATGCACACAGAAAATACCAGTCATGTAAATGTCCTCGTCGCGTTGAACCGGAACAGGCCCGGCCTTGAGACGAGATAAGCCATTTTCATGCCAAAGGTACTGTGAAAATTATTTTTCAGACAGCACAATCAGCGCCATGTTCGTACGCCCAGTCCGTACGGCGGTTTGCGGAATGTGGGCCGAACGAGCACGCGAAGCGGTCAGCGCAACAATGCGCAAAAGCAGCTTTTGCATTGGCCGCCATTGGTCCGTCGTGCGGTACCGGCGTGGTGCCGGTGCAAGTGCCTAGCGCGTCGAAACGGTGCGTGCACGCGTCGCGCCGCTACCCTCTTCGATCTCGTCGAAGGCGACATGACTGTCTTCGATCGCGGAGAGGCGTTCGCGCCCTGCGTTACCGGAAAGCTCGATGACGCGATTAGCGATGAGATGGCAGATGGCGATGACCGATGCGTGGTTATCGAGCGGCCCTGGCGCCGAGCACGCGCAGTAGATATGCCAGGTCACCTCTGGATGCGGGGCCACCTGCTCGTCAGTCACGTACAACACCTTCGCGCCCGTTGCGACGGCTTGCGCGATGATCTCGCGCAGACGCGATGGACGGCGGCGCAGCCCGAAAACCACGAACACGTCGCTAGCGCCGACGCTCGCCATGTATTCGCCCAGGGTGTCGCCAGCGTTGGGCACTACCAGGATGTCTTCCTTGACCTGGAAGATCTGCCAGCGGAAATAGCTCGCCACCGCATGGCTACTGCGAAACCCCGTGACCCACACCTTGCGAGCCTGGATCAAGGCCTCGGCAATGGCGTCAACTTGTGGCGCACTCAGGCGCGAGAACGTCCTGCGGAGGTTTTCGTGGGCCTGTTCGACGTGGGCTTCAAAGAGTTGCTCCACGCCCGCAGAACGCCCAGTCAAGAACAGAGGTGAGCCGGTCTGCTTTTCCTCGCGTACCTGGCGACGCGCTTCGTCGTAGTTGCGGTAGCCGAGCTTTTTGATGAAGCGCGTGACGGTCGAATTCGACACATCCGCCAGCCGGGCCAGCTCGGACGCTGAATAACTTGCCAGCTCCCCCGGAAAATCCAGCACGAATTCAGCCAGCAGCTTTTCGGTCGGATGCAGGTGGGGAAGCCCTTCTCGCACGCGTGCGAGAAACGAGAGCGACGGCACCGGCGCGGCTGTCGCTTGGGTGCGGGATCGGGATCGGCTAGGCATGGGCCTATGCTACAAGCCGAGCCCCCGGCGCACCAGACGGATCGTTGAATCGTCGCACCCCAAAGGCGCCGACGACAGACCGCAGCCATCGGCCGTTGCGGAGGACGCAGACGGGCCTTTCAAGCAAACGCCGCGCCGCCCCAAAGTGACAAACCGCACGCTGCGGAACAAACAAGGGCGACACGCGCACTGCGACACGCAGCCGACGAATACCCCCGATGTAGTATCCATTCGCGATACTCAGGATGATTGGGTATCGGTACGGCATAAAAAAGAACTGCAACAGGGAGAAAACCAGCCATGAATGGCCTCGCTTCACGGCAATTGCTTGCCTGCCTGGGCGCTACGCTGATCCTGACCGCCTGCGGCGGCGGGGACGGCGATTCGTCGGGCACCAATTCCAGCGTCAACAGTTCCAGCACCAGCAGTGCGAGCTCCAGCAGGAGCAGCACGAGTTCCAGTGCCGGCAGCAGTTCCAGCACGTCGAGTACGGCTTCTTCGAGCACGTCGTCGTCGACTTCGAGCAGCGCCGCCAACACGAAGATCAGCGGCACCGCAGCCGCTGGCGCGCCGATCATCGGCTCGATCACGGTCAAGGACTCGCTCGGCGCAACGCGCTTTGTGAATATCGGCAGCGCCGACAACGGACACTTCAGCATCGATGTCAGCGGAATGAAGGCTCCGTTCGTGTTCCGTGCCACGGGTACGGCCAACGGTGAAACCTGGACGCTGTACTCGCCCGCCAGCGCAGCGGATACAGGCGGCGTTCTCAACATTACGCCCTTCACCGATCTGATTCTCTCGAACATTGCCGGCCAGCTTGCCGCCAACTACTTCGACAGCGGCAACTTCGGATCGATGAGCAAGAGCGATATCGACGCCGAGGCCGCCAAGCTGCGCGAGCGCCTTCTGCCCGTCCTCCAGGACTTGGGCGTGAACGCAGCCGTTGACCTGCTGCACACGCCTTTCACGCCGCTTGCCGACCAGCTCGACAAGGCGCTGGATATCGTTCGCGTGAGCTATGACACCGCTGGCACCGTCGCCACGCTGACCAACATCATCACCAGCCAGACGATCACGGACAGCCTCGCCACCAAGGCCGCAGCAGAGACGAACGCGCCCGTCATGACCTCGTCGACCGATGTCGCCACGGCGTCGACCGACATGCCGGCAATCGCCGCCGCGCTGAAGTCATACAACGACCTGTTCACCACCGCCCTGCCCACCAAGGCGCAAGTGACGGCACGCCTGACCACGGGTTTTGTCTTCTGGGACGAGTCGAGCAGCCAATTCGGTGACTGGGTGAGTGCCGACACGTTCTGGCTCGGTTTGAAGTTCACCAACGTCGAAGTGACCTCCATCGACTACGCCAACGTCAATGGCCCGACTGCGAAAGTGTCCTTCACGATCGCCAACGCGAACGGCGTGGAAATCGAGCGTGTGCGCAACTTCCGCATGCGCAAGAGCAACGGACAATGGCTGCTGCACGGCAATCGTCAATGCGTGAAGATGAAGGTCGTAGCGCATACGAGCAGCACGGTGCTCTCCAACGGCAGCGGGCTGGTCTCGGCACTGGGCTTCCAGTTCGAGGATGTAAACCCCGGCAACTGCGGCACGAACAAGAACACTGCCGTGGCGTATGCAATCGTCAAGGGTCCCGGCCTGCCGACCAACGGCGTCAAGTACAACGCGCCTGCAACGGGTGGTGAGTATGTGCGCGATGGCGGCACGGACGAGCTGTACATCATGGCCCAGACCAACACGACCGGCTCCTCGACGAGCACGCTCACCGATATGAGCACCGCCATCCTGAACATTCCGGACAACGCCAAGTACGTCGTCACCCTGTTCGATGCCAACGGCAACAAGATTCCGGACAGCACCAATAGCACGGACGGCGTCGACTATGGCGACAGCATTGCCTACGCTGGCGACGTATTGCGTCTGCCCAAGCGCCCGCTGACGCTGAGCGAGCTGGTGGCGGAATCGACGAGCAGCAGCAGTCGCTTCCCGACGATCACCGCGCCGACCACGTCGCAACTGGCCAGCTACGCCGGCGGCGCGCTGACGGTCAGCGCAGGCAACCTGAACCCGCAACACTATGTCTGGCTGTTCCTGCGCTACACCACCACGGGCGGCGTGGAAGAGCGCGACGAGGCGGACGCCGTTCCCTCGGCGGCGGGACAGGCCAGCGCGGCGTTCAGCCTGAACAGCGCGACGGCAAGCACCATCAACCGTCGCGAGATTCGCGTTGAGACCATGGGCGACGGTTATCGCTACTACATGAAGAGCTACTACTTCGGGTCGTAAGCACCAGCCACACGTTGTACGCGTTCAAAGAAAAAGCCCGCCGGAAAGCGGGCTTTTTCAATTCTGGGACGGCGTGATGAGGTCGGTAGAACCGTGATGAGGCTGGCCGCAAGCGCACAGAGGCGTTACGACGCGAGTATTTCGCCGTTTTCGATCTGTACTCTGGCGCGGCTGGCCGTGCGAGTGATCATGTCGATCGAAATCTTCTCGGCAGCCTCGACGTTTTTGTAGCGGATAAAGTCGAAGAGGTCGCTGTGTTCCTTGATGGTCAGTGCAAGGTGCGCCTTGTCCATCAGGAAAGTGTGATCGAAGATCGCGCGCTGCAATGCGCTTACCGCATCGCTCATCTGCTGGATGACCAGATTGTGCGTGGCGATGGTGATGGCGCGATGAAATGCGATGTCGGCTTCCATGAAGGCGGGGCGATCATCGGCGTTGCGCTTCATGTCGTTGAGCGCGGATTCGATGGCGACGAGGTCAACCGCCGTTGCGCGCTCGGCGGCCCAGCGGGAGATGACTGGTTCGAGCGTGCTGCGCACTTCGATGAGCGAGTGGATAAGGACGGGGTCATTACCCTTCTCCAGCGCCCATTCGAGCACGTCGGCATCCAGGTAATTCCACTGCTCGCGAGGCATGACTGAAAGCCCGCGGAATCGCTGGGCATCGATCAGACGCTTGGTGGCCAGCACTTTGATCACTTCGCGCAGCACATTGCGCGAGGTTTCAAACTGCGTGCACAGGTCGGACTCCGATGGCAGCGTGGTGCTGGGCGGATAGTCGCCATGCACGATCGCTCGTCCAAAAGCCTCGATGATGCGGTCGGTCTTGGTGATTCTCTTGGTCACCACACATGCCCTCTTTGGAATTTAAGAAGCTTCTGCACTCGTGGTGATGTGCTCGAGTGAAGCCCCGGCAAAGTGTACCTGCCGGGGCTGCATCCGCAAAATTACTTCTTGGCGGCGGCGAGCGCGGCCTGCAGATCCTTCACGACTTGCGCGTGACCGTCGTTGGAGAACTTGTCCACGGCGGCGGTCGTTGTCTTGCGCATGCGCTCAAGTTCGGCCGGGCTGACGGTCGTCACCTGCATCCCCTTCTGCTTGAGGTCTTGCAGCGCCTTGGCCGACGCTTCGCGGCTGTCCTTGCGCTCAAAGTCACGCGAGGCGATGGCGGCCCCCTGGACGGCCTTCTTCTCGTCGGCAGACAAACCGTCCCACCACTTCTTGGAAGCCAGCACGATCCACGGGCTGTATACGTGGTGGGTGAGCGACAGGTATTTCTGGACCTCGTAGAACTTGCTCGACTCGATCGTCGTCACGGGGTTCTCCTGCCCGTCGACGGTCTTTGTTTCAAGCGCCGCGAACAACTCCGAGAAGGCCAGCGGCACAGCGTTGGCGCCAAAACCCTTGAACATGTCGATATAGACCGGGTTCTGCATCACGCGCAGCTTGATGCCCTGCATGTCTTCCATCTTGGCGATGGGATGCTTGGAGTTGGTCAAATCGCGGAAGCCGTTCTCCCAATACACAAGGCCGACCAACCCCTTTTCTTGCAGCCGTTCCATGAGCTTCTGGCCGAACGGGCCGTCCAGCACGGCATCGGCTTCTTTCTCATTCGAGAAGATGAACGGCAGGTCGTAAACACCAAAGTCACCAACGATACCGACCAGCGTGGCGGTGGAGCCCACCATCATCTCCTGCGCGCCGCCGATCAATGCGTTCTGCATTTGCGGATCGCTGCCCAGAGCCGCCGCACCGAACCCCTTCACCTTCCACTTGCCGCCGGTGCGCTTGCCCACTTCGTCTGCGAAATAACGCACGGCGCGACCTTGGTTGCTGTCTTCATTCAACCCGTAGCCAAAGCGGACGATGCGCGTGGAATAGTCGGCCGCATGGACCACGGTAGCGGCGCCTGCGACGGCCATCGCCACGACAGCTGCTTTGATAAAGAACTTCTTCATGCTTTTCTCCTCCAGATTTGGACATGCCAGGACCGGACCGCCGAGGTTCTGCCATCGACGGCCCGGAGTGGTTCAGTGGAACAAGTGCATCGGATACGTGACGATCTGCGGGAAGATCACGAACAGGAACACGAACACGGTTTCAATAGCGAGGAACGGCCAGATCCCCTTGGTGGCGCTTTCCAGGGATATCTTGGCGACGCCGCACACAACGTTGAGCACCGTGCAGACCGGCGGATGGATCAAGCCGAGCGTGCCGACGAGGATGAACATCACGCCGAAGTAAGTCGGGTCTACACCTGCCAGCTTCATGATCGGCATGAGCACGGGGCCCATCACCAGGATCGTGGGCGTCAGGTCCATCACGGTCCCGACCGCGAGCAGTAGCACCATCACCACGGCCATCAGCACACGCGGCTCATGCATGACGGGGCCGAGCATGTCGGTGACCATCGCCGGCAGGTCGCCCAGTGTGACCATGTAAGAAGACACCAATGCCGCTGCACACAGGAACATGACCGTGCTGGTCGTGCGCGCGGCGGCAACCAGCAGTCCCTTGAGCTGGCTGAATTTGACTTCGCGATAGACAAACAGGCTGACGAGCAGTGCATAGACTGCCGCCACGGCAGCGGCTTCGGTCGGCGTGAAAAACCCGCCGCGCATGCCGCCGACGATGATGACGGGCAGTATCAACGCCCACAGGGCATCCACCGCAGCCTTGCGACGTTCGGCCCAACTGCACTTGGGTTGGAGCTTTACCTCCATCTTGCTGGCGAGCATGCGCCACACCAGCACCAGGCCCAGCGCGCGTAGCAGCGCCGGAACGATACCCGCCACGAACAGGCTGCTGATCGAGGTGTTGGTGGTGACACCGAAGATGATGAATGGCATCGACGGCGGAACGATCGGGGCGATGACGCCGCCTGCCGCAATGAGGCCCGCCGAACGCGGAACGGGGTAGCCGTTGTCGCGCATCATCGGAATCAGCAGCGTCGCCACCGCAGCCGTGTCCGCCAGAGCGGAGCCCGAGAAGCAGCCCAGCAGCAGGGTCGCAGCAATCGCTACATAGCCGAGACCGCCTTGAATATGCCCCACCATGCTGCTGGCGAGGTTGATGATGCGGCGAGAGATCCCCCCCGCGTTCATCAACTCGCCGGCCAGAATGAAGCACGGCACCGCCATGAGCGGGTAGACGTCCGCACCGGAGAGCATGTTCTGCGCAACAAGCTGCGCATCAAAGAAGTTGAGGTGATACATCAGCGCGATGCCGGTCAGCATCAGCGCAAAGGCGATCGGCATCCCGAGGACCATCAGGAAGACCAGGGAGCCCAAGAAGATTGCGAGGATCATTGCGCACCTACCCCTTCGGTCGACTCAGCAGGCTCGTGGTGCGGCATGGGGTCTCCCGGCATACGCCCGTCTGGGTGCTTGGTGACGATGCGCCACAGGTTGACCAGAACGATGAAGATCATGGACACCGAGCAGAGCAGCCCGGAAGACGCCATTAGCGCCATCGGGAACCCCAGGACGGTGGAATAGGTGTGCAGCCCGATGATGGTCTGATGCCAGCTACCGACCAGAAAAAGCCACAGTGCATACAGCATCAGCACGTGGCTGATCACCGCGCAGACGCGCCGTACCGAACGCGGGAGCATCGCCTGCACCAGTTCGATACCGAGCAGGGCGTGACGGCGTAGCGCCAAGATGGCGCCAAGAAAGGTAATCCACACAAACATCAGCCGCGCGACCTCTTCTGCGGCCGGAATGCCAACGCCCACGTAGCGCAGGACGGAATTGCTGAAGACCGCCATCAGCAACACCGTCAGCGCGAGCGCCATCAGTAGTTCAATCACGCCGTCCAGGCGCGGTACTAGTCGTTTCACATTCGCCCCCTCTCCAACATTTCCGCGCCAATGACGCGGCCCCCTTTTTTTCGGCATCGAGCCTCGATGACGACATTTGTCAATTCGACAAGCGCGGCGGATCGTATATCGAAAATTACGACTAATCCCATAGGTAGTTACATCGATACTACAATCATAGAATTTCAATGGTACGATTTACCCATATCGCAGTACGTTGGAGACCGGCAGGCCTTCGGCGCCTGTACTGCGGCTTCGGCGCCGATCGAAGCCGTCTTCAGCAAACGAACCCAGTCCTCAGCCCATGAACGACGTCAAGAATCCCGAGTTCGCCGAACTCTTCATCCAGGAGCGGTACAACCCGTACCGGAGCTGCATCCAGGGCCTGTCCAACGAACCGATCACCGTGCGTGCGCTGCTACAGCGGGCAGAAGCGCTGCTGGCGCAGGAGTCCGGCCAGGAAGGACTGGGGGATTACTCGCTCGACGAGATCGTTGAACGGCTAGCCAGCAATCGGCCACGTGTCTGCATCATCCAGGGCTCACCGGACCACCCGGCGCACCTGTTCGATTACGAGCACGCACTGCGTGCCGCAGCCCGGATCTGGCAAAACGGCGGCGTGCCGTTTACCTTCGGCATCCCCGTCATCTGCGATGGCACGGCTCAGAGCAACATCGGGCAGAGTTATTCGCTGGCCTCGCGCAACCACACGGCCATGGCGGTGAACATCAACTTTGAAGGCCACAGCTATCACGCGGCCTATGTGCTGTCTGGCTGCGACAAGACGCCAACGGGCATCCTCGCCGGACTCGCCGCAGCCGATCGCGCCCGGCGCGAGCCCGAACGGGGCACGGCCCCTGTCTGGGCCATATTTGTGCCGGCGCACGTACTCAAGGGGGGCGTGATTCCCCAGCGGACACGCAAGGCATTGCGGGACATTCAAGAACTGGCTGTCGCGGCCGGCGACCGCCAACTGTCTGACGACATCGAAGAAAACTGCCGCTACATCCTGCAATGCTCGTCGGGCGAAGCATTCCTGGGCCTGCTGATGCGCGCGGTTGAACAAGGGTTGATCGGGCAGGACGTGGCGGACCACCTGCTCGACGAAATCGCGGCTGCCACGTGCGACGACAAGGGCGGTATCTGCGCATTCAACGGCACGGGCAATTCGTCCCGCACGCTGGTAGCGGCACTCGGCTTCACGCCAGCACAATCGGAACTACTCACCGACGTGCCCGGCACAGCGATTGTTGACGACAACGTGGACCGCCTTTTCCGCATGTTCAACAAGCCGGAATACGCGGTGTGCGACATTCTGGAAAAGAACTATGCCAATGCCATTCGCATCCACGGTGCAACGGGGAGTTCATCCAATCTGATGCTCCACATGCCCTGCGTGATGCGTCATGCGGGCTTCGACGTCACGCTGTTCGACTATGAACGCGTCCGCACGGCCCATCAGGTGCCGGATGTTTTCGCTCATAGCCTCACCGAAGGGCGCGACACTTTCGTGCTTGCGCAGCAGGCACAACAGGGTCTGCATCACGGCATGACCAGTCTGTTCAAGGTGCTCACCGATCTTGATGTGCCGATGGACCTGGATGCCCCGACCGTTCACGGGCAAACCTGGCGCCAGCGCGTCGCGGCCATCGACGTCGCCGTCTCGCCTGCCCTGCCGCAAGAGAAATCCGTCATCCGCATCAAACCCGTGCGCAACATCTCAGGCACGGACGTCATGCGCGGGAATTTCTTCTCGTCCTGCACGCTGAAGGTCGCGGGCATGTTCTACGGAGTCGTACAACCGCTTCGATCGCCGTGTATTCGTCGTGAGGTATTACGAGAACGAGATCGAGTGCAACAACGAGCTGCGTTCAAAGGACCTCGTCGGGCTCCTGAGCCAAATGCCCGAACTCACGCCAGATCTGCTCGCCGCACTGCGTAAGGCAAACGGCTTGCAAGACGACGAAGACGTTGTCTCGTTGATCAACAAGGGGACGGTCGCTTTTGCATTTGTCATTGCGGGGCAAGGCCCGAAGGCGTTCGGCATGCCGGAGATGTTCGCGCCCAGCCAGAATCTTCGCCACCACGGCGTGCTGGAGAAGACATCCATCATGATCACCGATGGCCGCTATTCCGGCGTGACCAAGGGCGCCTGCGTCGGCCACATGACGCCGGAAGCGTATGAAGGCGGCGGCATCGGCGCGTTGGTCAACGGCGACCTGCTTTGGGTGCGCCTCAGCGACAAACGCATCGACATGCTGGACAAGGCAGCATTCTTGCGCGGCCAGCTTGTCGCCCGCGACACCGATGCGCGGGAAGAGCGCGCCGATCTGGTCAATCGCCGCAAAGCCGAGATCGAACGTCGCCAACTGCAAGTGGCTGCCTGCAGCATCATGGACAACGTGACAGATGCGGAATACGGCGTCGTCCCAGCCGCCGTCAGCCGTCGCGCCACGCTACCGTGGCCTCGTCATTGATAGGACAAATGCGCCGAGGCATGTCGTTGCGTACCACCGAACGCTGGTCACGCCCGAGCAAATAGAAAGCCCGCATTGCTGCGGGCTTTCGAGGTATTGCATACTGAATGATGCCGGTCTATGCCGGGCGCGGGATCACTCCCACTCGATTGTCGCTGGCGGCTTGCCCGACACGTCGTAGACCACACGGTTGATACCGCGCACTTCGTTGATGATGCGGTTGGAAACGCGGCCCAGCAGGTCGTACGGCAGATGCGCCCAGTGGGCAGTCATGAAGTCCTGCGTCTGCACGGCGCGCAGCGCGACGACGTATTCGTAGGTGCGGCCGTCGCCCATCACGCCAACGCTCTTGACCGGTAGAAACACAGCGAATGCCTGGCTGGTGAGGTCGTACCAAGTCTTGCCGGAGATTTCGTCAACCGTCTTGCGCAGCTCTTCGATGAAGATCGCATCAGCGCGGCGCAGCAGGTCGGCATAGTCTTTCTTCACTTCGCCGAGGATGCGCACGCCCAGGCCGGGGCCGGGGAACGGGTGGCGATAGACCATTTCGTGCGGCAGACCGAGCGCGACGCCGAGTTCGCGGACTTCATCCTTGAAGAGCTCGCGCAGCGGTTCGAGCAACTTGAGATGCAGCGTATCCGGCAGGCCACCAACATTGTGATGGCTCTTGATGGTGGTGGCCTTCTTGCTCTTGGCGCCAGCGGATTCGATGACGTCCGGATAGATCGTGCCTTGCGCGAGCCATTTGGCGCGCGAGAGCTTGCCCGATTCGGTCTGGAACACTTCGACGAATTCGCGGCCGATGATCTTGCGCTTGGCTTCGGGGTCGGTCACGCCTTCGAGCTTGCCCATGAACTGCGCAGTGGCATCAACGTGGATGACCTTTACGCCCATGTTGCGGGCAAACATGTCCATGACCAGATCGGCCTCGTTCAGACGCAGCAGACCGTGATCGACGAACACGCAGGTAAGCTTGTCGCCAATAGCGCGATGGATCAGCGCGGCGGCGACTGACGAATCGACACCGCCTGACAAGCCAAGAATGACCTCTTCATCACCCACTTGCTCGCGGATGTGCGCGACAGCTTCGGCGATGTAATCGCCCATGACCCAGTCGGCGCCGCAGCCGCAGATGTCGCGCACGAAGCGCTGCAAAAGTTCTGCTCCACGTAGCGTATGCGTGACTTCCGGATGAAATTGCACGCCGTAAAAACGACGTGCCTCATCGGCCATGCCGGCGATCGGGCAGCTCGGCGTGGATGCCATCAGCGAGAACCCTGGCGGCATTTCGACAACCTTGTCGCCGTGACTCATCCAGACCTTGAGCAGGCCGTGACCTTCGGCGTTACGGAAGTCTTCGATGCCATCGAACAGCTTGGTGTGACCATGAGCACGCATTTCGGCATAACCGAATTCGCGTACGGTGCCGGCTTCGACCTTGCCGCCGAGTTGTTGCGCCATTGTCTGCATGCCGTAGCAGATGCCCAGCACGGGCACACCCAGTTCGAACACGGCTTGAGGCGCGCGATCAGTCGATTCCTCATAGGCCGACATGTGACTGCCGGAGAGGATCACGCCCTTGGCGCCGTAGTTGCGCACGAATTCGTCGCTCACGTCGGCCGGATGAATTTCGCAGAAGACGTGCGCTTCACGCACACGGCGTGCGATCAGTTGGGTGACTTGTGAGCCGAAATCGAGGATGAGGATTTTGTCGTGCATTGTCGTGACTGGTAGTTGAGCGTAATGGCAAGCCCGGCACTGGAAAAACACAGCGGCCCTTGCCGGGCCGCCGCGGGAACTGCTTGTCTCTACCGCATTACTCCACGCGGTAGTTCGGCGCTTCGCGCGTGATCTGCACGTCATGGACGTGGGATTCGCGCATGCCCGCCGAAGTAATCTCGACGAACTGCGCCTTGGTGCGCATTTCATCGATGGTGTGACAACCGACATAGCCCATCGAAGCACGCAGGCCACCCATCAGTTGATGGATCACTGCGGCCACCAGGCCCTTGTACGGGACGCGGCCTTCGATGCCTTCCGGCACGAGCTTGTCAACGTTGGCGTCGGTCTCTTGGAAGTAGCGATCCGCCGAACCCTGTTGCATGGCGCCCAGCGACCCCATGCCACGGTAGGCCTTGTACGAGCGACCCTGGAACAGCACGGTTTCGCCCGGGGATTCTTCGGTACCGGCAAACAGACCACCCAGCATCACGCTATAGGCACCGGCGGCAACGGCCTTGGCGATGTCGCCAGAGTAACGAATGCCACCGTCGGCGATGAGCGGCACCCCGCCGATCTTGGCCATGGCTTCGGCTACGCCATCGACAGCGGTGATCTGCGGCACACCAACCCCTGCCACGATGCGGGTCGTGCAGATCGAACCGGGGCCGATGCCGACCTTGACGGCGTCCGCGCCGGCGTCGACCAGCGCCCGGGCAGCGTCGCCCGTCGCAATGTTGCCGCCGACGACGTCGATTTGCGGAAAATGCTTCTTGACCCAGTTGACGCGATCGAGCACGCCTTTGGAGTGACCATGCGCGGTATCCACGACAATCACATCGACGCCGGCATCGGCCAGGCGTTCGCAGCGCTCTTCGGTGCCGGAGCCAACGCCGACGGCTGCGCCCACGCGCAGACGGCCATGGCTGTCCTTGCAGGCGAGCGGGTATTCGCTGGATTTCTGGATGTCCTTGACGGTGATGAGCCCGTAGAGCTCGCCGGATTCCTTGAGCACCAACACGCGCTCGAGGCGGTGGCGATGCATCAGCGCCTTGGCATCTTCGAGCGAAGTGCCTTCCTTGACGGTGACCAGGCGATCACGCGGCGTCATCACATTGGAGACGGGCTGGTCGAGATTGCTCTCAAAGCGCGTATCGCGGTTGGTGATGATGCCAACCACATGCCTGCCTTCGACGACCGGCACACCGGAAATCTTGTGGGAACGCGTCAGCGCCAGGAGTTCGCGCACCGTCATGGTGGGCGGAACGGTAATCGGATCACGCAACACGCCGGATTCGAAACGCTTGACCTTGGCGACTTCGAGCGCCTGTTCAGCGGGCGGGATGTTCTTGTGAATGATGCCGATGCCGCCTTCTTGAGCGAGGGCGATGGCGAGACGGGATTCGGTAACCGTGTCCATGGCGGAGGACACGAGAGGGATGTTCAGCTGAATGTTGCGCGTCAGTTGGGTGGCCAGGCTGACATCGCGAGGGAGTACGTCGGAGTGGGCGGGAACGAGCAGGACGTCATCAAACGTCAGCGCCTTCTGGATCAACCGCATGTTTATAATCCTTGCCGGCAAATCAATATTATACGGACCTTGACTGGGGCACGCAAAATCCATTTGTTTCCAGTTACGGTTTGCCGGCAATAGCCATAAAGGGAATAAGGTCAATGTTCAGATTCGTGAAACCGGCCGCGACGATCGTGCTGCTGGGATTCGCCGTGTGCGCACAGGCACAGATCTATACGTGGAAGGATGCCAACGGACGCACCTACTACGGAGACCAGCCCCCACCGGGCGTCGATGCCCGCCCCGCCGGCACTGCCCGCGCGAACAGCGTCCCGGCTCCCGCCGCTGCGACGACCGCCGGCGCCTCTGCCCCGAAAGCCAACGGCCCGAAGACATGGCAGGAGAAAGACCAGGAATTCCGCCAGCGGCAAGCCGAATCAGCAGAAAAGACCGCCAAGCAGCAAGAGGCAAGCGCCAAGCAGCAGGAAAAAACCGCGCAATGCAATGAGCTGCGCCGCCAACTGACGGCAGTGGAATCGGGCGCACGCATTGGCCGCACCAATTCAAAGGGTGAAATGGAAGTCTTCGACGACGCGCAGCGCAAGACCGAAAGCCAGCGCCTGCGTGGCCAGATCGATCACGACTGCGCAGGCTGATCGCCCCGAGGCGCCTACTCTGCCTTTGGCAGATCCGGCGCCCCTTTCTTGAGCGCTTTGCCCTCGGCAGCGCGACGCCTGCGGACTTCTTTTGGGTCTGCAAGCAGCGGGCGATAGATTTCGACGCGGTCGCCCGCTCGCAGCACGCTGCCCGGCGTCACCAACTTGCCAAATACGCCAATCTTGTTGGTGCCGTCCAGATCGATGTCTGGATACTTCTGCAACAGGCCCGAGGCGTCGATTGCTTGTTGTGCCGTGCAGCCTTGCGGCAACGAAAGCGATACCAGCTCTTGCCGCTCCGGCAAGGCGTAGCACACCTGCACGTCGATGGACGCCGTCATTGCGCGGCCCCGTAGACCTGTTCGGCGCGTTTGACGAATGCGTCGACGAAGGTGTTGGCAATCATGTTGAAGACAGGGCCGACGACTTTCTCAAGCAGCTTGTTCGAGAATTCGTACTGAAGACTGAATTCGATCTTGCAGGCGTGTTCGCCCAGCGGAATGAAACGCCATTCACCTTCAAGCTGCCGGAAAGGGCCTTCTTTCAACCGCAGATGCATCAGCGACGGAGAAACCTTGGCGTTTTCGGTCGTGAATTGCGATTTGATGCCGTGGTAATTAATGTGCAGTGTCGCCACGGTCTTGATGTCGGTACGTTCGGTGACTTGCGTACTGCTGCACCACGGCAGAAAACGCGGGTAGTCCTCGCAATTGTCGACGAGCACGAACATTTGCGCTGGCGTACGCTCTATCAACACGACCTTTTTGACTTCAGACATCCTGACGGTCAGCCGCGTGGTGCGGCGCTGTTAAAATGGCGATTTTAGCCGATCGGCACAGTCTTCCCGCCAACTGTGCCGCAGCCCGTGCATTGCAGACGCGACGAATGGGCCACGTAACGGATACGACGACACACTCAATGAGCATCATCGACAATCGCAAGGCATTCCACGAGTACTTCATCGAAGAGCGCTTCGAGGCAGGGCTCGTGCTCGAAGGATGGGAGGTTAAGGCCATCCGCGCAGGCCGCGCCAACATCAAGGAAGCCTACGTGATGGTGCGCGAAGGCGAGATCTTCATCATCGGCATGCACATCAGCCCGCTGACTTCGGCCTCTACCCACGTACACGCCGACCCGACGCGCACGCGCAAGCTGCTGCTGAACGAGGCGGAGATCAACACGCTGATCGGCAAGAGCGAGCGCGCCGGCTTCACGCTGGTTCCGCTCGATCTGCATTACACGCGCGGCCGCATCAAGGCAGAAATCGGGCTTGCCAAGGGCAAGAAACTCTATGACAAGCGCGACACTGAAAAGAAACGCGACTGGGAGCGCGAGAAGGGTCGCATCATGCGCGACAAGGTCGGCAAGTAATCGAAGTCCGACAAAGAAAAAGGCGCCTTGCGGCGCCTTTTTTGTTGCTGCGAGAGCCTTGTGCGTTAGCCACGCAGACCCGTCACGCGCTTGATGGCTTCGGTGAGATCGCCCGGCAGCAATACCAGCTTGCTGTTATCGGAAGTGCTCATCGTCTCAAGGGCCTTAATGTAGTGCTGGCCAAGCAGGTACATGACAGGCGCGGTCGACTCACCGATCGCGTCCTTGACGCGCGAGATCGCCTCCGCCGATGCGGTCGCCATCATCACCTGCGCGTTGGCGTCGCGCTTTGCCGACTCCAGTCGGGCTTCTGCCTGAAGGATGGCGGATTGCTTTTCACCCTCCGCCCGCGTTACCGCCGCCTTGCGCTCACGCTCGGCGGCAGCCTGCATTTCCATCGCCCGCTGCATCGACTCCGACGGCTTGATGTCCTGGATTTCCACCGTCTTGATACTGATACCCCAGTCGAGCGCTTCATCCGAAATGCTCTCCCGCAGGCGCGCCTTGATCTTGTCGCGCGAGGACAGCGCCTCGTCCAGCTCCATCTCACCGACAATCGAACGCAGCGTCGTCATGACGAGATTGCGAATGGCTTCGGAAAAGTTGGTCACGCCATAGACCGCCTTGACGGGGTCGGTCACCTTGATGAACGCGATGGCGTTGGTGAGGATGACTGCATTGTCGCGAGTGATGACCTCTTGTTCCTGGACATCGAGGATGATGTCTTTGGTCACCACTTTGTAGGTTACAGCGTCCAGATACGGGATCAGGATCGACAAACCCGGATTGAGCGTGCGCAGATAACGCCCGAGGCGCTCGACGATCCACTCTTCACCCTGCGGGACGATTCGGATGCCCTTGGCAATCGTGACGAGCACGAAAACCAGGAACGCAATAGCGACGATCGTGCCTTCCATGTCTATCTCCAGCAAAGCGGTCATCCGAAAGATGCCGCGAATTGTGATAACGGCCCGCACCGCGTATGCGATGCGAGCGCGCTATGGTCTCACAGTGCATGGAGCGCCGCATTGCGCCCGCAGGAGTTGTCAGGCGCTGGAGGATGCCTTCTTCTGTTCGGTGACGACGGCTTCCATCTGCTCAGCCACCGCAGACTCCGCAGCCATCGGGCTCAGGTAGCGATAGACCAACCCGACGAATGCGCCACCGACAATGTTGCCGAGCGTCGCGAAGACCAGGTTGTGCAACGCGTCGCCAATGGTAAGCGGCCCATTCGCCAGCAGCACCATCGTGAAGGTGCCCATATTGGCGATCGAGTGTTCAAAACCAAGGTAGAGGAAGATGAAGACGATCAGCAGGATCGACATGATCTTGGCAATGTCTTCCTTGACACGCAGCGACACCCAGATCGCAAGGCACACAACCCAGTTGGCGAGAATGCCCTTGAAGAAGATTGCCGTCGCCGTCTGATGAACTTTGTGCTCGGCGCCCGCGAAGATGGCGTGATCGGCAGGCAGTTCCTGCAGAATGTGCGCGCCATAGAGCAACAGACCAAAGATGATGGCTCCGACAAGGTTGCCCAGATAGCAGACCACCCAGACTTGCACGGTCTGCATCCAGCTTGTCCGCTGCTCGGCGGACGACAGCGCCATGTACATGTTGTTGCTGGTGAAGAGTTCGGAATTGGTCAGCACGATGACCGAAAGCCCGACCCCGAAGAAGCCGGAGGCGATCACTTTGCCGAGCGAGACATCGCGCATGCCATAGCTGATCGCCCAGAACAGCAGACAGATAAGACTCAGGTACATCCCCGCCAGTACGGCGCGCAGACAATATCGGGCGGGGTCGGTTTCAAGCAGATTGATCTTGTATGCGCCGCTCTGGGCGGCTTTTTCGACTGTGGGTCTTTCCATGGCAGGGGGGCCTCCGGGTTAACCGCAGTGAGTGTAGGATAGTGCCTCACTCGCCCGGCTGCGCCATGTCAATGCAAATTAGCTGCTGCTATGCAGTCTGCGTTGTCTGACCTGCTCAAAGAGACAGACAGCGGCAGCCGCAGCGACGTTGAGCGATTCCATGCCTCCTGGCATCGGGATGAGCGCCAGTGCGTCGGCCCGCTCCAGCAGGGGCTTTGGCACGCCCTGCCCTTCGGATCCGAAGATCCACGCCGTTGGCTTTGAAAGGTCGAGCGAGTAGATCGACTGCGCCCGTTCTGCCAACGCGGTGGCAACCACCTGACCAGAAAATTCACAAAGCCGATCAGAAATATCCGCACGATCAGCGATTTCAAGATAGAAATGCGCGCCCATGCCGGCGCGCAGCACCTTGGGCGACCAGACCTGCGCACAGTCCGGCGACAACCACGCGCGCGCAATCCCTGCAGCGGCCGCCGTGCGCAGCAATGTGCCCAGATTGCCGGCGTCCTGCACACCGGCCAGCACCAAAACGTCGCCTTCTTCCTTGGCCGCCTTTGAAGGCGGTATGTCGACCTCCGCGACGATACCGTTGGGCGCGTCGACCGGGCTGAGCATATGCAGCAGGTTGTCACTCAATTCCAACCGCTCGCAGTCAGGACCGGCCAACGACAATAGATTGAAGACTTCAGGGTTATCGATGCTCTTTGCAGTGACTGCGATGCGGCGAAGTTGCGCGCCACGCGCGATCGCCACGCCGACGAGGTGGGCACCGTCCAGCAACGTGGTGCCTGATTCGCGGCGCGCTCGTGCGTCTTCCGCCAGAGCGCGGAGATGTTTGAAGGTGGGGTTGTCGCGTGTAACCGATCTGCTTCACAGCATCACCCGAACAGGCGACCCTGCGCCACAGCTTCGCGCACGGGGCCGAAGCTGGTGCGATGAGCAGGCGTCGGACCGAGTTCGATCAGCGCACGCAGGTGCTCCGGCGTGGGGTAGCCCTTGTGCTGGCGAAAGCCATAGCCGGGATATTGGTCGTCGAGATGGTGCAAGAGTGCGTCGCGGTGCGTCTTGGCGAGAATCGAAGCGGCCGAAATAGCGGCTTCCGTAGCGTCGCCCTGCACGATCGCACGAGCCGACACGCTCAGGCCGCTTGGTACGCGGTTGCCGTCGATGAGCACTTCATGCGGCGTGATCGACAGCCCGGCCACCGCGCGGGTCATGGCTAACATCGTCGCGTGAAGAATGTTGAGCGTGTCGATTTCTTCCACGCTCGCTTCAGCAATCGCCCAAGCCAAGGCGTGCTCTCGGATAAGGACTGCAAGCGTATCGCGCTTCTTTTCGGTGAGTTTTTTTGAGTCTGCCAGCCCGGCAATAGGCCGAGCCGGATTGAGAATGACAGCAGCAGCCACGACCGGGCCGCACAATGGTCCGCGCCCGGCTTCATCGACGCCGCAAATCAAACGGATATCCATATCAAGCACGTTCCAGAAGTTGCAGCACTGCCTGCGCCGCTTTGTCGGCATGATTCTGGCGCAGTGTCAGATGGATGTCGGTGAAGCGCTCAACGAGTGCTGCGCACGCCTCTGCATCGTCCAGCCAATGCTCCACCGCCGCCGCAAGCGCTTCAGGTGTGGCCGCGTTCTGCACGAATTCCGGCACCAACCCCGCGCCGCCCAATACGTTGGGCAAGCCGATATAGGGAGCGTGCACAAGCCGTTTGGCGATCCAGTAAGTCAGCCGAGCCATCTTGTAGGCAATGACCATGGGCCGTTTGAGCAGCGCCGTTTCGAGTGTCGCGGTGCCGCTGGCGACGAGCACCGCATCGGCAGCCACCATGGCTTGTTCGGCGTGGCCGAACATCAGCGTCAGAGGCAGGTCGCGTGCTTCGTTGCGGAAGATCGCTTCTTCAAACAGGGTCCGCGTGGACCGCGTCACTAAGGGCACGAGAAAACGCACATTCGGCCGATGCTCAGCGATGAGGCGCGCCGTCTGCACGAAGGTATCGGCGAGCTTGCTCACCTCGCCATTGCGGCTGCCCGGCAGCAACGCCACGACCGGCACATCGCCCGGCAGTTGCAGATGCTCGCGCATGGCCGCGCGATCAGGCATCAGCGGGAAGACGTCCGCCAGCGGATGCCCGACATAGGCTGCGGGGACGCCATTGCGCGTGTAGATTTCCGGCTCGAACGGAAAAAGGCAAAGCACCAGGTCGGCCGAACGCTTGATGCGCTTGACCCGACCTGCCCGCCAGGCCCAGATCGACGGACTGACGTAGTGGATGGTCTTGATGCCGGCGTCTCGCAGCTTTTCTTCCAGCCACAGATTGAAGTCGGGCGCATCCACGCCGATGAACAAATCCGGCGGATCGTCTTTGAGCCTACGAAGCAGCCCGTTGCGAATCCCTGAAAGCTCACGGAAACGCCGTAGCACGTCCACGTAGCCGTTGACGGCCAGAGCTTCGGACGGCCACCACGAAGAAAAGCCCTGCGACTCCATCTTGGGTCCGCCAATACCGAAGAACTCGGCATCCGGAAGACGGGTTCGCAGGGCTTGGATGAGGTGGGAAGCCAGCAGATCGCCGGACGCTTCTCCCGCCACCATTGCAATACGCATGGCTTGTCTGCCCTGTTGGCGCGCAGACAGCGCGGTCAGCGAACGATGCCGCGGCCGCTGTCGGCGATGAATTCCGCCAACGGAGCGATTTCCGGCGTATCGAGCGCCATGGCGGCGATCTGATCGCGCGCCTCGGCCAGCGACAGACCGCTACGGTACAGCGTGCGGTATGCACGCTTGATCTGCGCGATGCTCTCGGGCGAGAAGCCGCGACGTTTGAGACCTTCGCTATTGATACCGTGCGGAACTGGCGGCGTGCCCGACACCGTGATAAAAGGCGGCACGTCCTGCGTCATGATCGAGCCTGTGCCACAGAACGCGTGCTCACCGATACGGCCGAACTGATGCATGCCGGCAAAGCCGCCCAGAATCGCCCAATCGCCTACGCTGGCATGCCCTGCCAGCGAAGCGTTGTTGGCGAAGATCGTGTTATTGCCGACGATGCAATCGTGCGCGATGTGCACGTAGGCCATGAACCAGTTGTCGTTACCAATGGTGGTGACGCTCTTGTCCTGCACCGTACCGATATGCACCGTGCAGCATTCATGGAAAGTGTTGCGGTCACCGATTTCCAGGCGAGTCGGCTCGCCAGCGTACTTCTTGTCCTGCGGGACTTCGCCGATCGAACTGAACTGGAAGAACCGGTTGTCACGCCCAATGCGCGTGTGCCCCTTGATCACCACGTGCGGGCCGACAACGGTGCCGTCGCCGATTTCGACGTGTTCTTCGATGATGCTGTACGGCCCGATCTGCACACCCGCGCCAATGCGCGCCTTGGGGCTAACGATGGCAGTCTCGTGGATCATTCATCGTTTCTCTTGATTGCACACATCATCTCGGCTTCGACAGCGAGTTCATCGCCAACACGGGCCACGCCTTCGTACTTCCAGATGCTGCGAATCTGGCGCACGAGCTTCATGTCGAAGGTCAGCGTATCGCCGGGCAGAACGGGGCGCTTGAAGCGCACCTTGTCGATGCCGGCAAAATAAAGGACGGAGTTTTCGTCGGGGATCTGGCCTGCGGTCTTGAACGACAGAATCGCCGCAGCCTGGGCCATGGCTTCGATGATCAGCACGCCGGGCATGACCGGCGCGTGCGGGAAGTGACCGACGAAGAACGGCTCGTTGATGGTGACATTCTTGATGGCAACGATGCGCTCACCGACCGTCATTTCAAGCACACGATCGACCAGCAGGAACGGGTAGCGGTGCGGCAGATATTGCATCACCTGCTGGATATCCATGGAACTCACTCTTTACTCTCCAATTCAGAATTCAATTCGTCGATTTTCTTTTCGAGCGTACGCACGCGTTCGGCGAGCGCATCAAGATTCTTCAGGTGGACGGCATTGCGCATCCACTCATGGTGGCTCTGGGCGGGAATGGCCGACGTATAGACCCCCCGTTCGTTCACCGACTTGCTGATGAACGAGCGCGCGGACACTACCACGTCGTCGGCCACGCTGACGTGCCCCATGATCCCCGCCTGCCCACCGACCATGACGCGGCGACCAACGGACGAACTGCCGGCCATGCCGGCAAAGGCAGCCATCGCAGAGTTCTCGCCCACACGACAGTTGTGGGCGATCTGGATCAGGTTGTCCAGTTTTACGCCACGCTCGATGACTGTGTCGTCCAGCGCACCACGGTCGATGGTGGTATTGGCACCGACCTCCACATCGTCGCCCAGGATGGCCCGGCCGATCTGCGGAATTTTCTCCCAGCTACCATCTTTGCGGCGCGCAAAGCCGAAACCATCACTACCGATCACTGCGCCCGCATGCAGTATGCAGTGACGGCCCACCACGCTGTCGCGATAGATCGTCACGCGCGGATGAAGATGCGTGCCGGCACCAATGGTGACATCACCTTCGACGACGCATCCGGCTTCGATGATGACGTCATCACCAATGACGCAACCATCACCCAGGTACGCCAGCGGCCCGATACTGGCCGAAGGCGGTACTTCACACAGGACCACCGCCGTCGGATGAATACCTGCAGGCGGACGTGCAACAGGGTTCAGGAACTGAACCAAGCGCGCAAAGTAAAGGTACGGATCGGCAGCGACGATGCGGGCGCCATCAAAGGCATCGGCCAACGCTGGCGGCACGATGACCGCCGCGGCCTTGGTCGTTTCAAGCGACTTGCGGTACTTGGTGTGCGCAACGAAGCCGATCTCGCCTTCACCGGCGCGATCCAGCGGCGCGACCTGACGAATTTGCGTCGTACCGTCGCCGCGGCATTCGCCACCGAGCGCTTCAACGATGTCGTAGAGAGAATGCAGGCCTGCCATGGACATCACTTGCCACTTGTTCACGTATCGGCCAGTGCCCGGATCACCTTGTCGGTGATGTCGATGCGCGGGCTGAAATACACCGCTTCCTGAACGATCAGGTCGAATTTCTCGGCTTCGGCCACTTGACGGATCGTCTTGTTGGCGCGATCCAGCACGCCGGCGAGCTCTTCGTTCTGACGCTGATTGCGGTCTTCACGATATTCACGCTGACGGCGCTGAAACTCACGATTCAAATCATTGAATTCGCGCTCTCGATTGCGACGATCGACATCGGGCATGGTGACCGAATTTTTGTCGAGATTGTCCTGCATGGCCTGCAATTGCTTAGCCACGCGATTGAGGTCCTGTTCGCGGCGCTCGAATTCTTTCTCGAGTTTTTTCTGTGCCCGCAATGCGGGCGCAGACTCGCGCATGATGCGATCGGCGTTGACAAAGCCGATGCGCATTTCTTGCGCCAGGGCCGGAGCGGCCACGCACAACGACAGGACTACGCAGAGAATGCCTTTACGCACTGCGTGTCTCCTAGAAAATCTGGCCCAACTGGAATTGGAAGCGCTGCGTCTTGTCGCCTTCTTCCTTCTTGATCGGGTAGCCGATACTGAACTTCAGCGGACCGATAGGCGATGCCCATGACAAGGCAAGACCGGTACTCCAGCGCATATCCGACAGTTTGACCTTTTGATCCTCACCCCACACTTGGCCGCCGTCGAGGAATACCGACAGGCGCACCGAGCGATCCTGCTCCTTCATGCCAGGGAACGGGAACAGCAGTTCGGCGTTCGTCACGATGCGACGGTTACCACCGAGTGCTTCGTCAGTCACGTTACCGTTGGAATCCACGACCTTTGGCCCCAACGAACTGTCGTCGAAGCCGCGCACGGAGCCGATACCGCCTGCATAGTAGTTCTTGTAGAACGGCAAAGGCTTGCCGCCATAACCCTTGGCGTAGCCGAAATCGGCATTGAGCATCAGGGTGAAGGTGCGGCTCAACGGCGTGAAGTTCTGGATCTGATACGACGCCTTGTAGTAACGCTGTTCAAGCGGCGGCGTCGCAAGTTCCAGACCAACACGTTGGTACATGCCCGTCGTCGGGTAGATAAGGCTGTCGCGCTTGTCGCGCGACCACCCGGCCGTCAGCGCCAGGGTCGTGGTGTCGTTACCGAACTGCTTCACGAAGTGAACGTATTGCTGAGGCGAATCGTCGAAGGTTTCAATGTTCGTGCGATCAAGCGTTGCACCGAAGTTGATGGAGTCATCTTCGGTCACGGGCACGCCGAAACGCACGCCCACACCGTCCGACTTGGATTTGTAGCGTGCAACCGACACGGTGTCGCTGTCGGTGTTCACTTCGCGGTGGTACGCATCGAACCCACGGCTGATGCCGTCCGGCGTCCAGTACGGATTCGTATAAGACAGCGAAAGCGTCTTGTTGGTCTTACCCGTATTCATGTTCAGGGAAAGCGAGTTGCCCGTACCGAACAAGTTGTTCTGTGCGATACCTGCGCTCAGCACCACCTTGTCAACCTGGGAGTAACCAACGCCGAGCGTAACGTTGCCCGTCGGGCGTTCCTTGACGTTCACGTTGAGGTCAACCTGATCGGTCGTACCTTCGACCGCCTTGGTCTGCAGGTTCACTTCGTCGAAGAAGCTCGTGCGATCCAGACGCGTCTTGGAGCGCTCCACGCTTTCGCGATCGAACCACGCGCCTTCGGGTTGACGCATTTCGCGGCGGATGACTTCGTCGCGCGTTTTGTTGTTGCCCGCGATGTTGATGCGGTTGACGTACGCACGACGGCCCGGATCAACGAAGAATGTCAGCGCAACTTCGCGATTGTCTTTGTCGATGTCCGGCGAAGCGTTAGACGTTGGCAAAAGCATAGCCGTCATTACCGAAGCGGTCAGTCAGCGCCTTGCTCGTGTCGTTGATCTGCGCGCGCGAGAAGATGTCGCCCGGCTTCACTTTGACCAGCGGCTTGAGCTGGTCGTCCGGCACGATCAGGTCGCCGGCCAGTTTCACCGTCGAGATCTTGTATTGCTCGCCTTCGCGGATCGCGATGGTGATGTACACGCTCTTGCGGTCGGGCGTGATCGACACCTGGGTCAACTCGACGTTGAAGTCGACATAGCCACGGTCCATGTAATAGGACTTGATCGTCTCGAGGTCACCCAGCAGCTTCGGTTTGGAGTAGCGGTCATTCTTGTTCCACCACGACCACATGCCGGAGGTCTCTTGCGTCATCAAGTCGAGCAGCGCGCCTTCCTTGAACTTGGTGGCGCCGATGATCTTCACTTCCTTGATCTTGGCGACTTCGCCTTCGTCGATCTCGAAGTTGATCGCGACGCGATTGCGCTCAAGCGGTGAAGCCGTGGTCTTGATCTTGACGCCGTAATAGCTCTTGGTGAGGTACAGGCGTTTGATTTCTTGCTCGGCCTTGTCGAGGAGCGAACGGTCGAAGGTGCGCGACTCGGAAATACCCGCTTCCTTCAGGCCCTTGAGCAGGTCATCGGTCTTGAATTCGTCATTGCCCGAAAAGCTGATCTGCGCGATCGCAGGACGCTCGTCCACGATAACGACCAGCACATCCTTGTCGGACTCGATGCGTACATCCCGGAAGAAACCCGTCCCGTAGAGGGACTTGATCGCTTGCGACACCTTATCGTCATTGACGGTGTCACCGATACGGATGGGCAAATAATTGAATACGGTTCCGGCCTCGGTACGCTGAATGCCTTCGACACGGATGTCCTTAACAACGAAAGGGGTCAGTGCGAACGCGACGGGAGAAAACAGCGATACGATGGCTGCGGAGAGATATCTAATTTTCATTCAGGTCAGCCGAACAGCAGGCGGTTCAGATCGTTGAAAAACGCAAGCGCCATGAGCGAAGCGAGAATGGCAAAACCAGCCTTTTGCCCAAGCACCATCACCCGCTCGGACAGAGGCTTCCCCCGGATTGCTTCGGCGACATAATACAGTAAGTGCCCGCCATCAAGGATCGGCACAGGCAAGAGGTTGAGCACGCCCAGACTGATGCTCACCAACGCAAGAAAACGTATATACGCATCGAATCCGGCGCGCGCCGTCTGCCCGGCGTAGTCGGCAATCGTCACCGGCCCGCTGACATTGCGGATCGACACCTCTCCGGTGATCATCTTCCACATCACCTTGAGGCTGAATGTAGTGGTATGCCAGGTCTGGCCCACCGCACGCGAAAACGCCTCCACCGGCGGATAACTCACGGTGACAAGGCTCTTCTCGATCGCTTCGCGGTCTTCGCGCACGCCAACGCCCGAACCGCCCTTTCGATGCACCACCGTCGCCGACGACTTCAGGCGTGGCCTGCAACTCAAGCGTATTGGCACCGCGCTGGATGCGCAGCGTCATAGGCTGGCCCGGACGTGCTGCGACGAGTCGCGCGAACTGGCGGAATTCATCCACCGACTGACCATCGACCGCCAGGATGCGATCGCCGATGCGCAAGCCTGCTTTCTCCCCTGTACCACCAGCGACAACGGTACCCACCACCGGAGCAATCGGCGGTACAGCCGGGCTCAGGCCGATCTGAGTCATGGCGTCGCTGGCGCGGTCATCAATGACAATACCAGAGAGATCGAGTTGACCAACCTGCGTTGAGCCATCTGGCGTCACAGATTCAATATCCACCCGCTGCCGATCAATGCCGCGATCAACCACCAGCCAGCGCACATCGGCCCAGGAAGACACTGGCTCGCCATCGATCCGCGTGATGCGCTCGCCTTCGACCAGACCTGCCCGCTCGGCAGCCGATGCAACGGCCACCGGCCCCAACACGGGCGCAAGCTCTTGCGACCCGGACATGTAAATGCCCCAATACACCGCAATGGCAAGGATAAAATTCGCCAGCGGCCCGGCAATGACGATGATGCAGCGCTTCCAGACAGCCTGGCGATTGAACGCGCGATGCCGCTCTTCAAAGGCTACGTCGCCTTCCGATTCATCGAGCATGCGTACGTAGCCGCCCAATGGAATGAGGCTCACAGCCCATTCAGTCTGGTCCGGCCCAACGCGCCGCGAAAAAACCGTGCGCCCGAACCCGAGCGAAAAACGCAGCACTTTCACGCCGCACAACCGCGCAGCGAGGTAATGGCCGTACTCATGCACCGCGATGAGGATCGCCAGCGCCAGCAGGAAGTACCAGATGTAGTGCAGGATGCCCATGGTGTCAGGCGTACGCTCGGATCAGATCTTGCGCAGCATGACGCGCCCTTGCGTCGGCGTCCAGCACCTCGCCAAGCGACGAAGCCGATGCGTGCGAGGCCTGTTCGAGCACCTTTTCAACGGTGCCTGCAATGCGATCGAAGCGCAGCCGTCCGTCGAGGAATGCTGCAACCGCCTCTTCGTTGGCGGCATTGAGTGATGCCGCAGCCGTACCACCCGCCTGCAGAGCCTGATAAGCCAACTGCAGACACGGGAAACGTCGGAAATCCGGGTCTTCGAAAGTCAATCGTCCCACCTTGGCAAGATTGAGCGGGCTGACGCCCGCCGTGATGCGTTGCGGATAGGACAAGGCATGGGCAATCGGAGTTCGCATGTCGGGATTGCCCAGTTGCGCCAGCACCGAACCATCGTCGTACTCGACCATCGAGTGAATGACGCTCTCGGGATGGATGAGCACGCCAATGCGCTCGCCGGGCACGCCGAACAGCCAGCGTGCCTCGATGACCTCAAGCCCCTTGTTCATCATGGTGGCCGAGTCAACTGAGATCTTGCGGCCCATTACCCAGTTGGGGTGAGCACAGGCCTGATCAGGGGTAACGGCGCATAGCGAATCGATATCGGCAGTACGGAAGGGGCCGCCCGAAGCAGTCAGCACGATACGCCGCACACCGCAAGCATTGAGTCCGTAATCAAAGCCTGCGGGTAGCGATTGGAAAATCGCATTGTGTTCGCTGTCGATCGGCAGCAGCGTCGCCCCCGCGGCGCGCACGGCATCGATGAACAGCTCACCCGCCATGACCAGCGCCTCTTTGTTTGCCAGAAGCAGGCGCTTGCCCGCGCGTGCGGCGGCAAGCGAAGACGACAAGCCTGCAGCGCCGACGATCGCCGCCATCACGGTCGTCACCTCGGGTGCGCTGGCAACCATATCGAGTGCCGTCGTGCCGTGCAGAACCTCGGTGCGGGACTCCACGCCGAGCAGCTCACGCAGCGCCTGCGCCTCCTGCGGCCCCGCCACCACCGCGACCTTGGGCGCATGCTGGCGACACAATCCGGCCAGCTTTTCGACCTGGCGATGCCCGGTCAGCGCAAAAACCTCGAATCGGTCCGGGTGACGCGCCACGACATCCAGCGTACTCAGACCGATTGATCCAGTCGCGCCGAGGATGCTGAGGACTTGCTTGTTCATTGAATGGCCTGCTGAAGAATGCTCAGTGCAACCACACCACCAGCGCTGCGGCGAGCGGGAGAGTGGGCAACACGCTGTCGATGCGATCGAGAATGCCACCGTGGCCGGGCAACAGCGTCCCGCTGTCCTTCACGCCGGCATGACGTTTGACCATGGATTCAAAAAGATCCCCGACAACGCTCATCGCGGTATAGACAATGGCCACGAGGATCAGGAGAGGAATGCCGATACGGGCAGCAATGGCAGGCACGAAGGCCCACAACAACAGGGCGTAAATGATCACTGCGACCACCGCGCCGATCGCGCCTTCCCAGCTTTTCCCTGGGCTGATGGTGGGCGCCAGCTTGCGACGCCCAAAGGCTCGGCCGACGAAAAACGCCGCAATATCGGCGATCCACACGGGGGCCAGCGCCGCCAGCAACATCCACGGACTGACCTGGACGAGAAAGATCATGGCAATGCCGGCCGGGATGAATACCGTCGCCCCAATAAGATAGGCCACGTAACCCGAGCCGAGCGGCATGAACAACTTGAGCAGCCCCGGCGCCGTCAGAATCCAGAACGACAACGCGCACAGGAAAATCAGCATCAGCATCATGCCGCGGTTGACCGTCGGGTCCGCAAAGCCGTAGCGGATCACGATCAGCGCAATCACCGTCTGGAAGATCATGCCGCCCAGACGCTCCATCTTGACGAGCTTGGCCCATTCACCGACCGCCAGCCACACGATGGCACCGACAAAAAGACCGAGTATTTTCACGGGCAGCGCGAAAATCGCGGCCAGCAGAGCGGCAGCCAGGACAATGGCAGTCAGGACGCGGGCTTTAAGCATGTTCGGCGGGGTCCGGGTGTTTGTTGTTGTCGTCGAACCAGTTGCTGGCTGGTACGACCGAAGCGGCGCTCGCGCTGCTGGAATGAACGAATGGCCTCATCCAGGGCAGCGTTGTCGAAGTCGGGCCACAGCTTGTCGGTGAAATAAAATTCGGTGTAGGCCATCTGCCAGAGCAGGAAGTTGCTCACCCGCTCCTCGCCGCCCGTGCGGATGAAGAGATCCGGCTCAGGCGCATCGGCCAGCGCCAGATACGGCGCAAGATCGTCTTCGGTGTAGCGCCCGAGCTTTTCGGGGTGGGCCTCGACCATGCGATTGACCGCATTGAGGATGTCCCAGCGGCCACCATAGTTGGCCGCGATCGACAGCGTCAGTGCTGTATTGCCGGCGGTCAGGGCCTCGGCATCACGCACAGCCTTGATGAGCTGGTCATCGAACCGCGAGAGATCGCCAATGATACGCAGGCGTACCTTGTTTCGATGCAGACGCGAAGCGGCATCGCTCAACACCTGCAGAAACAGCTTCATCAGGAATGCCACCTCGTCAGGCGGGCGGCGCCAGTTCTCGGAACTGAAAGCAAACAGGGTCAGATGCTCTACGCCCAGCGCAATGCAGCGCTTGACCATGGCACGCACTGTGTCCACACCACGCTTGTGGCCGGCGATACGGGGAAGAAAGCGTTTCCTGGCCCAACGTCCGTTGCCATCCATCACGATGGCGATGTGACGCGGCATGGCGCCGGTCGGCGGAATCTCGCGTGTGGAACTGATGAAACGCGACAAGGGCATGACAAGAACTCAACGCTAGGCGGCAACTGGCCGCATTGAACATACGGTAGGGCGACAGATGCCTGCGCGAGTTCCGTGCAGGCCTATAAAACAAATGCGGGCCGGACGCTCCGTTTGCGCGAACCTTACGGCCCGCATTCCGGAATGCTTCCCGCCCGCCCGGTGCCTGTTGACACCCACCCCAACATCCCGCGTTGCCAGCCCGCAATGAAAATCATCGCTCCGCTGGCACGGACGAGACTGGAACTATACCTGCATCAGCTCTTGTTCTTTTTGTGCCAGCAGCCGGTCGATTTCGGCGATGGCCTTGTCGGTCAGCTTCTGCACGTCATCCTGCGTACGGCGCTCGTCGTCCTCGGAGATTTCCTTGGCCTTGACGGCATCCTTGAGCGCCGAGTTGGCATCGCGGCGCAGATTGCGCACGGCCACCTTGGCGTTTTCGCCTTCGCCACGCACGACCTTGATCAGATCCTTGCGGCGCTCTTCAGTCAGCGCAGGCATCGGCACGCGCACGATATCGCCCAAGGTGGCCGGGTTCAGCCCCAGGTCGGAGTCGCGAATGGCCTTCTCGACCTTGGCGACCATGTTCTTTTCCCACGGCTGCACGCCCAGCGTACGCGCGTCGACCAACGTCACGTTGGCCACTTGCGGGATCGGGGTCGGGTTACCGTAGTAATCGACCATCACGTGATCGAGCAGGCCCGTGCTGGCGCGCCCGGTGCGCACCTTGCCGAGGTCGTTCTTCAACGCCTCGATGGACTTCTGCATCTTGCCTTCGGTGGTCTTCTTCAACTCGGGAATCATCTTCCGCCCCTCAGATATGCACCAGCGTGCCTTCGTCCTCGCCCATTACGACGCGGCGCAATGCACCCGGTTTGAAAATACTGAAAACCTTGATCGGCAATTTCTGGTCGCGGCACAGCGCGAAAGCCGTGGCATCCATGACCTGCAGGTTGCGCGAAATTGCCTCATCGAAATTGACCGTCGCATAGCGCGTAGCGGTCGGGTCCTTCTTCGGGTCGGCGGTGTAAATGCCATCGACCTTGGTCGCCTTGAGCACCACTTCAGCGCCGATCTCCACGCCACGCAGCGCGGCGGCGGTATCGGTGGTGAAGAACGGGTTGCCCGTACCTGCGGCGAAAATCACGATGCGTCCTTCTTCAAGGTAACGGATCGCCTTGCCGCGGATGTACGGCTCGACGACCTGATCGCACTTGAGGGCGGACTGAACACGCGCGGTGACGCCGGCAACGCGAAAAGCGTCGGCCAGCGCCATGGCGTTCATGATGGTGGCCAGCATGCCCATGTAATCCGCAGTGGCCCGGTCCATGCCGGAGGCCGCACCGGCCATGCCGCGGAAGATGTTGCCGCCGCCGATGACGATGCCGACTTCCACGCCAAGGCGTGAGACTTCGGCAACGTCGGCAACGATACCCGATACGACGCTTTGATTGATGCCGTAGGCGTCGTCCCCCATGAGGGCTTCGCCCGAGAGCTTGAGCAGGATTCGTTTATAGGCAGCGGCCATGTGCTGGATCCCCCGCCTTAGCGCGCTTGAGCGGCGGCTTGCTGCGCAGCGACTTCAGCGGCGAAGTCGGTCACCTTCTTCTCGATGCCTTCGCCCACCACGTACAGGGTGAAGCTCGACACCGAGGCAGACTTCGACTTGAGCAGTTGCTCGATGGTCTGCTTGTCGTCCTTGACGAACGGCTGACCCAGCAGGGTGACTTCCTTCAGGAATTTCTGCACCGAACCTTCGGCGATCTTTTCCAGCATCGCTTCGGGCTTGCCGGCTTCCTTGGCCTTTTCCAGTGCCACGCGACGTTCGGTGTCGATCAGCTCTTGAGCCACGCCTTCGGAACTCAGCGCCTTGGGCTTGCTGGCAGCGATGTGCATGGCGATGTCGCGGGCCAGATCGTCGGAACCGCCGACCAGGTTGACCAGCACGCCGATCTTGGAGCCGCCGTGGATGTACTGAGCCACTTGGCCTTGAGCGCCGACGCGCACGAAGCGGCGGATCGAGATGTTCTCGCCGATCTTGCCGACCAGCGCCACGCGCACGGCGTTCGACCGTCGAGCCTTCCAGCGGCAGAGCCGACAGGGCTTCGACATCGGCCGGGTTTTTGTCGGCAACCAGTTGAGCGACGTTCTTGGTGAAGGCGAGGAAGTCGTCGTTCTTGGCGACGAAGTCGGTTTCGCAGTTCACTTCGACGATCGCGGCCAGCTTGCCGTCGGCCGAAATGTAGGTACCCACCACACCTTCAGCCGTCACACGGGCTGCAGCCTTGCCAGCCTTGTTGCCAAGCTTGATGCGCAGGATTTCTTCGGCCTTGCCCATGTCGCCATCGGCTTCGGTCAGCGCCTTCTTGCATTCCATCATGGGTGCATCGGTCTTCGCGCGCAGCTCGCCGACCATGCTTGCAGTAATTGCCGCCATGCTAACTCCTGAATCTAAGTGAAATTTCTTGGGAACAGCCCCCAGGACGGGGGCCGCTCGCACCGCAACGCCCGGACGGGCGCCGCGGTACTGCAATGCTGTATTACGCCTGCTCGGCGCTGTCCTGCACTTCGACGAATTCGTCGGAAGTTGCAGCGACGAGGTCGGCCACGACCTGGCTCTTGCCTTCCAGGACAGCGTCAGCCACGCCTTGGGCGTACAGACGGATGGCGCGCGACGAGTCGTCGTTACCCGGGATGACGTAATCGACGCCGTCCGGCGAGTGGTTGGTGTCGACCACGGCCACGACCGGGATACCCAGCTTCTGGGCTTCGGTGATGGCGATCTTGTGGTAGCCAACGTCGATCACGAACAGCGCGTCGGGCAGGCCGTTCATATCCTTGATGCCGCCCAGGCTCTTTTGCAGCTTGCCCAGCTCGCGCTGGGTCATCAGGGCTTCTTTCTTCGACAGGCGTTCGATCGAACCATCTTCGAACATCTGTTCCATGTCCTTCAGGCGCTTGAGCGAACCCTTGACCGTCTTGAAGTTGGTCAGCATGCCGCCCAGCCAGCGCTCATCGACGTACGGCATGTCGCAGCGTTGTGCTTCTTCGGCCAGGATTTCGCGAGCCTGACGCTTGGTGCCAACGAAGAGGATGGTGCCGCGGTTGGACGCCAGCTTCTTCACGAAAGCCATGGCTTCGTTGTACTTCTGGAGGGTCTTCTCCAGGTTGACGATGTGAATCTTGTTGCGATGACCAAAGATATACGGGGCCATCTTGGGGTTCCAGAAACGGGTTTGGTGACCGAAATGGACACCCGCTTCCAGCATCTGACGCATGGTGACAGACATGTGTGTAACTCCAGTTACAAGGGTTTTGACCTCCGCCCGCGACGCTACAAACCCTGCTTTGCAGCCTTGGTTGCAGCCTTATCGCCCCCATCTGGGAAGCGAACCCGGTGAATCGCGAGCGTGCGAATTAGCCGACCCAATAAACTCCGGATCGACTTAGCCCGCTAGTGTATCAGCGAGCACCCACTTCGCTCAAGTCGAAAACCTCAAGCAACGGCGCGGGCCTTGCCTTGGCGATTGCCGCAGGGCGTCAAAAGCGCTAGCCTTGACCGATTACCACAAAACCACGGAACGCGCCGCAGCATGGGCAGCATCAATATCAAAACCCCCGACGAAATCGCCAAGATGCGCGTAGCCTGCCGGCTCGCATCGGAAGTGCTCGACTACCTCACCCCGCACGTGCAGCCGGGCGTGACGACTGAAGAGCTCGACCGTCTGTCCAGCGACTACATGAAGCAGCAGGGCACCGTCTCTGCCACGCTCAACTATGCCCCGCCGGGATACACCCCCTACCCCAAGTCGATCTGCACCTCTGTCAACCACGTCGTCTGCCACGGCATTCCTAATAACAAAGCGCTCAAGCGCGGCGACGTGCTGAACATCGACGTCACGGTCATTACGCCGGACGGCTTTTTCGGCGACACCAGCCGCATGTTCATCGTTGGCGACGCCAGCATCCAGGCCAAACGTCTGGCGCAGGTGACCTACGAATGCATGTGGCAAGGCATCGGCCAAGTGCGCCCAGGCGCACGTCTTGGCGACATCGGCCACGTCATCCAGAAACTGGGCGAATCTTCCGGATATTCGATCGTGCGTGAATTCTGCGGGCACGGCATCGGCCGCAACTTTCATGAAGAACCGCAAGTGGTGCACTACGGCCGCCCGGGCACGGGTGTCGAACTGCGCGAAGGCATGATCTTCACGATCGAGCCGATGATCAACGCAGGCAAGGCGGCGATCTCCGAACTCCCTGACGGCTGGACGATCGTCACGCGCGACCGTTCGCTCTCTGCCCAATGGGAACACACCGTGGTGGTGACTGCCGAAGGCGTCGAGGTACTGACCCTCTCGGCCGGCTCCCCGCCTCCGCCAGCATGGGTGCTTGAGCGCTCAAACATCAAACTCGCCAACACCGTCGCCGCCTGAGGATTGCCGCATGAATGCCCCGGCCAGCGCGGAGATTCCCCGCACGAACCTCGCCGCCCTGCGCGCCCGCCTTCACGAAGGCCAACGCGAACTGCAGGCCGAATTCGAAGCGAACCCGCGCCCCGCCCGCGTTTTGCATGGACGCTGCAAACTGGTCGACGGCATTCTTTCGGAGCTATGGACGCTGTGCGAACTCCCGGACAGCGCCACGCTGGTTGCGGTGGGCGGCTACGGCCGCGGTGAGCTGTACCCGTACTCCGACGTCAACATTCTGGTGCTGCTGGCCGATGAGCCAGACGAGCCACTACGCCAGCACATTGAACGCTTCATCGGCCTGCTGTGGGATCTTGGCCTGGAAATCGGTCATAGCGTACGCACGATTGAAGAGTGCCTGTCCGAGGCGTCGAACGACGTCACCATTCAGACCAACCTGCTCGAATCGCGTCGCCTGACTGGCAGCGCGACGCTGTACAAGACCTTCACGCGCCGGTTGTGCACCGACTTCGACTCCGAAGCCTTCTTCCACGCCAAGCGCGCCGAACAGGAACAGCGCTACAACCGCTTCAACCACACGCCTTACTCGCTGGAGCCGAACTGCAAGGAAAGCCCCGGTGGCTTGCGCGATCTGCAAGTCATGGTGTGGGTATCGCTGGCCGCGGGATTGGGCACGACGTGGAAGCAGATGGCGGCCAACGGGCTGATCAACGCCAGTACGGCGACCGAGCTGCGCAGCGCAGAGCGCTTCATGCAGCTTGTACGCGTACGTATGCACTACATCGCCGGCCGTCGCGAAGACCGGCTGATCTTCGACTTCCAGGAGGCCCTGGCCCAGTCTGCCGGCATCACTGCCAGCGGCGGCAAACGTGCGTCTGAACGGATGATGCAGCGCTACTACCGCGTAGCGAAACAAATCACCCAGCTCAACACGATCCTTTTGCAGAACCTGGCCACTCGCTACCAACCGCTGGCCGCATGCCAGACACGGCCGATCAACGAGCGCTTTCAGGCCGAAGGCGAACTGCTCGACATCGTCGACGACGAAGTCTTCATCCGCCACCCGAGTGCGCTGCTCGAAGCGTTTCTGCTGATGATGCAGACACGTGAGCTGCAGGGCATGAGCGTGCGGACGCTGCGCGCACTATGGCGTGGCCGCAAGCTGATCGATGCCAAGTTCCGGCGCGACCCGGTGAACCATGCGCTGTTCCTCGACATCCTGCGTGCCCCGCACGGGCAGACGCACGAGTTCCGGCGCATGAATCAATACGACATCCTGGGCGCCTACATTCCGGCGTTTGGGCGCATCGTCGGGCAGATGCAACACGACCTGTTCCACGTCTACACGGTGGACCAGCACATTCTGCAAGTGCTGCGCAATGTGCGCCGCTTCGCACTGGAAGAGCACGCGCACGAATACCCGCTGCTCACGCGGCTGTTCTCAGGCTGTGAGCGCCCGTGGCTTTTGTATATCGCGGCGTTGTTCCACGACATTGCCAAGGGGCGTGGCGGCGACCACTCCAAGCTCGGCATGGCCGACGCACGCCGTTTCTGCCGGATGCACGGTCTTTCGCGCGACGACACCGATCTGGTCGTATGGCTGGTGGAACATCACTTGACGATGTCGCAGGTCGCGCAGAAGCAGGATCTCGCCGACCCTGAAGTCATCCGCAACTTTGCCAATCTGGTCGGCAGCGAGCGCCGGCTGGCGGCGCTCTACATGCTCACCCACGCGGACATTCGCGGCACCAGCCCCAAGGTGTGGAACGGCTGGAAGGCAAAACTGCTGGAAGACCTGTTCCTCATTACGCGCAAACTGCTGCAGGGCGACACGCCGGAACAAGCGCAGGGCGTCGAAGAGCGCCAGCAGCAAGCACGGCAACGCCTGCGCTTCTTCGGCCTGCAGGATGGTGTCGAAAAAGAACTCTGGAACGACCTCGACACGGTGTACTTCATGCGGCATGACGGCGAAGAGATCGCCTGGCACGCGCGCATGCTTTATTACCGGCCCAACACCGAGACACCAGTGGTCAAGGCGCGGCCCAGCCGTATCGAAGAAGGCTTGCAGGTGATGGTCTACACGCGCGACCAGAAAGACCTGTTCGCGCGCCTGTGCGGGTTCTTTGCCAAGCTGGGCTACAGCATTCTCGACGCCAAGATCCACACCACCAATCACGGTTACGCGCTGGACAGCTTCATCGTGCTCGATCCGGGTCACACGCCCGACTACCGCGACGTGATCGCCTTTATCGAACACGAACTGACCGAACGCCTCACCCGCCAGGGCGAGATCGATGCGCCTTCCAACGGGCGAATTTCGCGCCAACTCAAGCACTTTCCCATTGCGCCGGCCGTGTCGCTGCAGCCGGATGAGCGCGGGCAGCACTTCATCCTGTCGATCGCCGCTGCCGACCGCCCCGGTCTGCTCTACACCGTTGCGCGCACGTTGGCCGAACATGGCATCAACATCCATACAGCCAAGATCGCAACGCTCGGCGAGCGCGCCGAAGACACCTTCCTGGTGAGCGGATCGGCGCTGGAACACAGCGGTCGGATCGTGCAACTCGAATCGGACCTGATCGAACGATTGCGCATCTAGCGCCGGGACGCCGTCGGTCACCCGTCGGACGGCTCGGCACTTCTACCGCAGTGGGCAGTCCACCGGACATCCGCCGACGGAGTTTTGAATGCGCCCCACGCTTGCGCTGCGTATCGCAGCCACGATTACCCTGCTGTACGGCATCGCCCACACCTGGGCGCTGTACACGGTGCATGCCCGCAACGGCGTTGAAGCCTTCGTGCTGCAAACCATGCGCAGCAACCAGTTCAGCTTCTGGGGCACGGTTAACAGTTATTGGGATACGTATTTCGGATTCGGCTTGCTGGTGAGCCTCTGGCTCTTCGTTCTTTCTGCGCTGACCTGGCAGATGGGGTGGCTGGTCGAGCGAGCGCCCGCGCAAGCCCGGCCGCTGATGCTCACGCTAGTGCTCGCCTATGTGGCCCTGTGCGTGGTCAACAGCATCTACTTTTTCGTCCTGCCGACCCTGCTCAGCGTAGCCGTCACGATTCTGGTCATTGGCGCATTGCTGCGCTCCAAGCCGACACCCCCATCGGCTTGATGGCGCCTCAACGCGCCGCCCTTACTCCGATCGTTTGCCCGCAGGCGGGGCCTTGGCCTTATGGTCCATCCGCGCAAGCACACCTGAACAGTCCGCCTCTTGTTCGGTCGGGATGTTCGTCAGCGGCAAGATGGCGGTCGCCACCGGCGCCAGCAACGCCAACGCCACCGCACCTCCCGCCTTGAGTGCCACTACGCCCGCGTCAACCGATACCTTGGGGTCTCCCAACGTACCTTTCACATATAGCGGCGCACGCAGAGAGACGATGCGCACTCCTTTCTGCTCAGGCTTGACGGTAAAGTCCAACTGCTCGGTCTTGAAGTCAACCGCACCATCCACGGTGATGTAAGCGTCCTCAGTGTCAAAGATGAAGTCCCGCGTACGCGCCACGCCGTTCCGCACGGCAAGATCGCCCGCCAGACAATTGAGTTTCACCTGTTTGTCACCGAACAGCTTGGTGACGACGACGCTGCCTACATTCAAGCCGGCCGCCTCAAGCAGGAACTTGCTGAAGCTGCCCTGATTGACGAGCAAACGTATCTCACCGTTCGAGCCGCCAAGTATCGACGCCACAGAATCACCTTGAGCGGACAGGGCGATATCGCCATTCACCTGCCCCACGCTCCCCCGCATGCTGTCCACCTTCGGGAACAACTGCTTCAGTTGCAGGCGGCGCACATCGGCGCTAAGCGTGGCCTTAATCGGACTCGCTCCGGAATCGAGCGCGATCTTGCTAGTGAAGTTGCCACCCGCCATCGCGAAATCCAACGGATCGAGCGTCAGCACGCCATCCTTCAGAATCAGATGGGTCGTGAGCCGGTCGATGGGCAGGCTCTCGTCGCGCACGATGTGCTGACCCGTAAAGCGCACGTCAGCGTCGATCTTGTCCCAGCGCTCGACGCGGAAAGGCTCGTCCGGCAAGACTTTGCCCGGACGCTTTTTCTGTGGCGGCGCTTCACGCGCAGCCTTTTCTGCATCGGAATCGGCGCCGATCAAGGGCCCCAAGTCCTTGAAGCGCAACGTTTTTGACACGAGAGCACCCGTCAGTTGCGGACGTGGCTGCCGCGCGGCGAACTGCACAGTGCCCGACAAATCGCTGCCGCCGACGCGCCCCGTGAAATTCTCGTATTTCCATGTACCGCCCTGGCTGGCCAGTGTCCCGATCAGACGCCCCTGCGTGGTGTAGGGCGGCGTATCGGGCAGCGTAATGCCCGTCAGCGGGTAGAGCTGCGACATGCTGACGCCGGATATCTTCAGTTGCATGTCCAGCCCGGTAAGGTGCGCCGGATTGGATAAAGTGCCAGACAGGTCGACGTGCGTCGAACCGATCTTGACTTTCCCTTCCACTGGAAATGGGCGCGATGGATCCTGCAGAGCCAGCACCGCGCCGCCACGACCGATGCCCTCAATCGTGCCCTTGTGGTAGCGCCCTTTCACCGCAAAGCCAATACCGTACGGGGCGGCATCGGCCGCCAGGGTCTGCGCGGTGACATCGAATGCCATGTCGCCCTGCGCGTCGTCGTAGGTGAGGTGCCCCTGCCTCAGGACGACGTTTTCCACCTCTACGCGCCACGGGCTCGGGCCCGATGAGCGCTTTGCCGGTGTCAGCGTCCAGTTGTTGCGACCATCCTTGAGCCGCTGAAGATTCACATCCGGCGATGCGACCGCGATTTCCCTGAAGATCAGGTTCTTGTTGAGGAGCGGCACGGGCCGCAGAAGAAAAACGAGCGAGTTCAACTCGTGCCATGAGCGGCTCGCTCGCCCACGGGGCGTTGCTCATGGTGACGTCGCGCGCTTCAAGTCGTGGCATCGGCACCCAGCGCGCCAGCCCGATCTCGTTCGGCGAAGGGCGGGTCCAATGGAGTGTCAGATCGCCATGGATGACGACCTCGCGGCCGGTGGCCTCAGAGACCTTCTCTCCGATCCAGCCGCGCGCACGATTCCAGTCGAACGTGAGCACCACGACGATGACCACGGCCAGCAACGCGACCAGCGTGGCGGCCGTCCACAGCAATCCCTTGGTGATGGCGTGCGTTCGCATGCGCAGCCTCCTTTTTGTTGTATGCGGGGGTGCGCAGATCGTCGCATGCGCCATTCCTGTTGGCGCATGCGTGTCGGCCTTTGGCCTACAGGACCGTGTCAGTCGTCAGGCTGTCCTGCGAGTTCGGGGAATAACACTTCGGTGAAGCCGAAGTGCGAGAAATCGGTGATGCGCATCGGATAGAGAATGCCGTCGAGGTGGTCGCATTCATGCTGCACGACACGCGCGTGAAACCCCTCCGCCACACGATCGATCGAGTTGCCGTATTGGTCGAAACCGGTGTAGCGCAGCCGCGTATAGCGCGGAACCACACCCCGCAGCCCCGGCACCGAGAGACAGCCTTCCCAACCCTCTTCCATTTCATCGGAAAGAGGTTCGATGACCGGATTGATGAGCACGGTTTCGGGCACCGCATTGGCCTGCGGGTAACGCGGATTCGATGCAAAACCGAAAATCACCAGCCGCAGATCGACCCCAATCTGCGGCGCGGCGAGTCCAGCGCCCGACAGGTGCGCCATGGTCTCGAACATGTCGGCCACCAGCGCATGCAGCGCCGGCGTATCGAACTGCGTCACGGGTTGGGCGCGCCGCAGCAGGCGCGGATCCCCCATCTTGAGCACTTCATGAATCATCGCGGGCCTCCGGATCAGCAGTCCAGGCACATGTGCTGCAGCACGTTATGCACCCGAGCGATGATGCCTTGCGCGGTCTGGGTCATATTCTGCAGGTGCACGCCATTGCGGCTCTCGCCCCGGCCGGCGGCGTAATTCACCACCATGGCGAGTGCGGCGTACGGCAACTCAAGCTCGCGCGCCAGCACGGCCTCGGGCATGCCCGTCATGCCGACGATATCGGCGCCATCGCGCTCGTAGCGGTTGATTTCGGCTGCGGTTTCAAGGCGCGGCCCTTGCGTGGTCGCGTAGATCGCACCGTCGAACAGCGCTTCGCCCCCGGCCGCCCCGGCACGAAGGATGCGCTGGCGAAGATCGCCGTCGTACGGTTCGGTGAAGTCGACATGCACCACCGGGGTGTCTCCGCCATCGAAGAAACTGTTCGGGCGATCCGACGTGTAATCAATGATCTGGTTTGGAACAACCAGCGAACCGGGCACGAGATCTGCCCGAATACCACCGACCGAAGCCACGGAGAGAATCGATTTGGCACCCGCTTCACGCAACGCCCAGATATTGGCGCGGTAATTGACCTTGTGCGGCGGAACCGTGTGCCCGTAGCCGTGGCGGGCCAGAAACACTGCAGGCTGATCGCATACGTGCCCGAACAGCAGGGCGCCGGACGGCTCTCCGAACGGCGTACGCACGACTTCGCGGCGTTCCACTGCGAGGCTGGACAATTTCGACAGGCCGCTACCGCCAATGATTGCTAGCATCAGAATTCCTGTGATGGATGTTGCGCCATTCTAAGAGTCTGTCTGCGTTCTGTCGCGCACCGCTCCGCCACGCTACAAGGGCCGTGCGTGATCGATGCGCGCTGAATCGTTTGGATACACAACGCGCGATCCGTACCCGCTCCGCGTGGTAGAATGGAAAGCTTTTTCAAATCAACGGCCTCCCCCAACAACTCATGACCCGCGCCATTCGCAACATCGCCATCATCGCCCACGTCGACCATGGCAAGACTACCCTCGTGGACCAGCTTCTTCGCCAATCCGGCACCTTCCGCGACAACCAACAGGTTGCTGAACGCGTGATGGACAGCGGTGATATCGAACGCGAGCGCGGCATCACGATCCTGGCCAAAAACTGCGCCATCCAGTACGGCGACACCCACATCAACATCGTCGACACCCCGGGGCACGCTGACTTCGGCGGCGAAGTCGAACGCGTGCTGTCGATGGTCAACTCCGTGCTGCTGCTGGTCGACGCCGTTGAAGGCCCGATGCCGCAGACCCGCTTCGTCACGCGCAAGGCGCTGGCGCAGGGGCTCAAGCCGATCGTCGTGATCAACAAGATCGACCGCCCGGGCGCTCGTCCGGACTGGGTGATCAACCACACCTTCGACCTGTTCGACAAACTCGGCGCAACCGAAGAACAACTCGACTTTCCGGTCGTCTACGCCTCGGCACTGAATGGCTACGCCATGCTCGACGCCGACAAGCCGGGCACCGACATGAAGCCCTTGTTCGACGCCATCCTGCAACACGTGCCGCAGCCCGAGGTCAACGTCAACGGCCCGCTGCAAGTGCAGATCTGCTCGCTGGACTATTCCACCTACATCGGTCAGCTCGGCATCGGCCGCATCAAGCGTGGCCGCATCCGCCCGAACCAGGAAGTCGTTGTCATGTATGGCGACGAATCGCGCGGCAAGGCCAAGATCAGCCAGGTCCTGACCTTTCAGGGCCTGGAACGCTCGGCGGCTGAATCGGCCGAAGCCGGCGACATCATTCTGGTCAGCGGCATCGATCAGGTCGGCATTGGCGTGACGCTGTGCGACCCGGAAAAGCCCGAAGGCATGAAGCCGATCGCTGTCGATGAACCCACGCTGACGATGAACTTCATCGTCGAACAGTTCGCCGCTGGCGGGCCGCGAAGGCAAGTTCGTCACCAGCCGCCAGATCCGCGAACGCCTCGAAAAAGAACTCCTCAAGAACGTCGCCCTGCGCGTGAAGTACACCGACGACGCGGACGTGTTCGAAGTCTCCGGTCGCGGCGAACTGCACCTGACCATCCTGCTGGAAAACATGCGTCGCGAAGGCTACGAACTGGCCGTTGGTCGCCCGCGCGTCGTGTTCAAGGAAGTGGACGGCGAGAAGCAAGAGCCGTACGAAATGCTCACCGTCAACGTGGAAGAAAACCATCAAGGCGCCGTGATGGAAGAGCTCGGCCGTCGCCGTGGCGAACTGCAAGACATGCAACCGGACGGCAAGGGTCGCGTGCGCCTGGAATACCGCATTCCGGCACGTGGCCTGATCGGCTTCCAGGGTGAGTTCCTGACGCTGACGCGCGGCACGGGTCTGGCGAGCCACGTTTTCGACGACTACGGCCCCATGGCCGGCATGATGGCTGAGCGCCGCAACGGCGTGCTGATCTCGCAGAACGACGGCGACGCTGTGGCCTACGCTCTGTGGAACCTGCAGGACCGTGGCCGCATGTTCGTCAGCCCGGGCGACCGTCTGTACGAAGGCATGATCATCGGCATCCACTCGCGCGACAACGATCTGGTCGTGAACCCGATCAAGGGCAAGCAACTGACCAACGTTCGCGCCTCCGGCAAGGACGAAGCCGTTACGCTGACCCCGCCGATCCAGCTCACGCTTGAGTCCGCCATTGAGTTCATCGCCGACGACGAACTGGTGGAAATCACGCCGCAGAACATCCGCCTGCGCAAGCGCTATCTGAAGGAACACGAACGTAAGCGCGCAGCACGCGCTGACGCCGAATGATGCCGCAGCGCACGCCGTCCGGCACAAACAGAAAGGCCACCTCACGGTGGCCTTTTTTTATGGGCTGATGCCGATCACTTCCCGGCCAGACGATTGGCGATGTTCTGTGCGCGCTCGGCCGAGGGCGGATGCGAATCGAACACGCTGCTCTGACCGTTGCCGAGCTTGGCGAGCTTTTCAAAACCCGTCTTCAAGCCCTCGCGCTTCATGCCGGCCTTGGTCAAAAGATCAAAGGAGTAGTTGTCGGCGTCCAGCTCTTGCGACTGCGAGAACTGCGCATTCACGAACGCCTCGCCGATGTCGCCCAATTGCGAATCGGTCAGCGCGCCGACCGAACCGCCAAACGATCCCGCCGCAGCACGCGCAGCCGCCGTCGCATAGGCTACCTGCATGGCCTTGCGCGAATGCCCCAGCGCCACGTGGCCGACTTCATGACCAATCACGCCGCGTACTTCGTCGTCGTTCATCATGTCCATCAGGCCGCTATAGACACGCACGCAGCCATTGGCCATAGCCCAGGCGTTCACATCCTTGGTCATGTAGACCTTGTAGTTGATCGCCGCGCCGCTGACGGAAGTGGGCATTCCTTTCATCAGTCTTGTCAGGCGCACGCTGTACTTGTCCTTGGCTCCCGCGACCTTGTTGGTCTTGTCCATATTGGCGCAGGACTCGTTGGTCAGCTGTTGCATGTCAGCGTCGCTCAACGTCGCGGCTTGCATACCCATCATGCCGGCGTTGACCAGGCCATCGACATTCATGCCGCCACCCTTCTGCGCACAGCCACCCAGCATGAGCAACGTTGCGGCGGCGACAGCCGTCAGAGCGCTGCGATTGATGTTCGAGAACTTCATTTCACTCTCCGAGATATTTGCTTATGTGTCACCAGCCCGTGGGGCCGATGCAACAGCGAAGTATGCGGAGTGCCTTACCGTGGTTTTCGCGGCGGTAGCGTGAAGTGAAGAGTCTTTGCAGACAGTCAGGGACGGCCGTCCGATTACGCAACCTGCATTGTCAGACTATACCGACATGACGATGAGGGAAAATGAAGTCCCGCCTAGTACGGCCTGCGTGCGAGCGTGGACTTACCAAAGAGACTTTCAACAAGATCGACCACTAGCCGCGCCGTCCGATTACGCTCGTCCATCGCCGGGTTCAGCTCCATCACATCAAGCGATGAAAGCCGCCCGCTATCCGCGATCATTTCCATGCATAGCTGCGCTTCGCGATACGTTGGCCCGCCAGGCACGACCGTGCCGCCCCCGGGCGCGATGTCCGGATCGAGAAAATCGATGTCGAAGCTCACGTGCAGGTGAGTGTCTTCATCCACACCGTATAGCGCGCGCTGCATCACGGCGCGCATGCCGTACTCGTCGATGGCACGCATGTCATAGACTTCCAGCTCTGCCGCCTCGACCAAATGGCGTTCGCCCGGATCGACAGAACGAACGCCGACCTGGCAGATCGCATCAGGCTTGAGTGCGGGCGCCTCGCCCGACATGGAGACAAGTTCGTCCGGCCCCGCGCCACACAGACATGCCAATGGCATCCCATGAATATTGCCGCTCGGCGTGACGGATGAAGTATTGAAATCCGCGTGCGCATCGAGCCACAGCACAACCAGGCGCTTGCCCTGGCGGCGGCAATGGCGCGCCGCCGCACTGATCGAACCGATCACCAAAGAATGGTCGCCCCCCATCAGCAGCGGCATGCGGCCAGCGTCGTAAGCGGTCATGCACGCGTCGTGCACGAGTTGGTTCCAGGCGACCACCTCCGACAGATGTCGATAGCCCTCTTGCGCCGCCTGCCATGGGTTCTGCGGGCCAAACAGATTTCCGGTGTCGCGCACCGCCATGCCCATGGCGGCCAGCGCTTCTCCCAGCCCCGCCACGCGCAGCGCCTCGGGCCCCATCGAACATCCGCGCGTGCCAGCACCGACATCGCTCGGCGCGCCAATGAGATCAATACCAATGACCATGCCCGTATCCTTTCGCCAGCCCAAACCCGCCTCGCCCATCGCGCACGCTAGGTGCGCGATGCAAATTAGAGCGCCAATCGACACCTGTCCAGCGCGCGAACGTTACAGACGCCGTCAACCACCCACGGCTTTGTGCGGATTGCACCATACGCATCCGTATGTTCTCATCACGATCAACACCGTTCGACGGCACATTTATGCGGGCATCCACCTTCAAACGGCTGGTCAACCTCTGGCCACCCTTTCTCGTCAACAGCATCCGCATCGTCAAGCTCGACGACGACTGGAACCACGCCACCGTCCGCATGCGCCTGCGCCCATGGAATCGCAACTACATGGGGGTGCACTTTGGCGGCAACCTGTTCGCCATGACCGACCCGATGTGGATGCTGTTGTTGTTGCATCGTCTGGGCAAGGACTACTACGTGTGGGACAAGGCCGGCGAGATCGACTTCATTGCGCCCGGCAAGACGGATGTTTTCGCGCATTTCGCACTTGAGGAATCCGAGGTCAACGACATCCGCGCCGCCGCCGCAAATGGCGAAAAAGTGCTGCACTGGTTCAGCGTTGATGTCGTCACTGCTCAGGGAGAGGTCGTCGCACGCGTGCGAAAACAGGTGTACGTACGCCTCAAACCTCATCGGCGCGAACAATAACGATTTCCCGTCCGTGTAAATGATAACGGCAGCCCATTGGACTCACGACACCAAAGCGTGTTCGACGCTCATCGCACGCGCCATAACGAACCACGCCAGGCCGAAAATGTCGTATGCGTTGCAGCGACTGCCCACCTCTACCGCGCTTCGCACCGACGAGTCGCGTGCATTTCCCGGGCGACGACATGACAATAGGAATCCGATGATTCAGCCGAAACGGCAAAACGCATGAGTGGAGTCATACGCGCGCTAGTGCTGGCAGCCCTGTGGTGGATATTCGCGGGGCTGTTCGCGCTGGGCATCTGGTCGGGTGGCCTCGCCATGCTTGGCGGCGATGCCAATACGCGGGTCGCTGTCGGCATCGCAGCCGCTCTTGGCGGCCTGGCCTGTGCGTTCATCGCTCTGCACTGGGTGGTCAAATGGATGGAACGTCGCTGAGCATCCGCTGAAGACCGCCTCGCTCAGTCACTGACGCGCAGAATCATGACGCACGCACTCATGTCTTAGCATTGACAAGCAATTCTCCACGCGCAAAGCGGTGTCATTCCTAAAGAATTTCAACAGCAGCACACCCTCTTTCTGATTCAGTTATTTCTGCGTCGCGCACATAGAATTCGATAATTCGACACACGTCATTATTGGATTTATCACCTTAATTTAATCGCCTGATCATTTCACCAAGACGCCCCTTCCCCCTCATCCGATGCACCTCCTCCGCATAGCATTTGGCGGACACCATCTATATCGACGAATATTTTCGGCGATACTCCTCTGAGAATTGGCAGCGGAATCAGTACGCGAGTATTGAATACAATCTATCCGGCCATTCACAAAGCAATTCAGCAAGCCACAACAAGGCAATCCCCGTCTCCAAGGGGCCTGCAACGACATCCTCCAAGAAAACCCTCAGCGAAAATGCAACAAATGCGACAAAAACTATTTTCCATCAATGACATATGAATTAACAGTATTTAACTTAACAGGGTTGCCTGAATAAGAACATTCCCATACGGTAAATGGCGACAACGTCATATCCGAGCAAAAACAAGGCTCAAAACTCGCCCCACACAACCCCAAATCACCCATAAGGAGGTCCGTCAGCCACCCGATCCAGCCAGCCCTGCAATAACAAAAAAAAACAACTCGGCTTTAGACATTTATTTCTCGAAAACATTTACAGGGGCGACGCATGGACTCCAATTCTGAGAAAAAACTCGGTTTATCTTCGCTGACCGCCATGGTGGTCGGCTCTATCATCGGCGCAGGCATCTTCTCCCTGCCCCGCACCTTCGGCGGATCGACCGGCGCGTTTGGCGCCATCATCGCGTGGGCCATCGCGGGTGGCGGCATGTTCGCGCTGGCGCGTGTGTTTCAATCGCTCGCGCAACGCAAACCAGACCTCGACGCTGGCGTATTTGCTTACGCCAAGGCGGGGTTCGGCGACTACCTCGGCTTTTTGTCCGCTTTCGGGTACTGGATCGGCAGTTGCATCGGCAACGTGTCGTACTGGGTGCTCATCAAGTCGACGCTCGGTGCGTTCTTCCCTGCGTTCGGCGAAGGCAACACCATCCTCGCCATCGCTGCTGCATCGGGTGGTATCTGGATCTTTCACTTCATGATCCTGCGCGGCATCCAGCAGGCGGCGTTCATCAATACCGTGGTGACGATCGCCAAGATCGTGCCGATCGTGGCCTTCATCGTGATCGCCGTGCTGGCGTTCAAGCTCGATCTGTTCCGCGCGAACTTCTGGGGCATGCAGTCGATCGAGGGCATGAGCCTGTTCGAGCAGGTCCGCATGACCATGCTGGTGACAGTGTTCGTGTTTCTCGGCATTGAAGGCGCCAGCGTGTATTCGCGCTACGCCAAGAAGCGCTCGCACGTCGGCGTCGCCACGCTGCTCGGCTTCGTTGCCGCGTTGAGCCTGATGGTGCTCGTGTCGATGCTGCCCTATGGTGTGCTGCCGCAGGCGGAAATCGCCGGGCTTCGCCAACCTTCGATGGCGGGCGTGCTGTCGGCCATCGTCGGGCCGTGGGGCGCGGTGTTCGTGAGCGTTGGCCTGCTCATTTCAGTGCTCGGTGCGTATCTCGCGTGGTCACTGATCTGCGCCGAAGTGCTCTTCGCTGCCGCCCGCAATGGCGACATGCCCGCCGTATTCGGACGCGAAAACGCCGCCAAGGTGCCAGCCGCCGCGCTATGGCTGACCAACATCGTCGTGCAATGCCTGGTCATCAGCACGTACTGGTCGAGCGATGCCTTCTCGCTGATGCTGAGCCTCACCAGCTCAATGTCGCTGATCCCGTACTTGCTTGTCGCAGGTTTCGGCATCCTCGTCGCCAAGCGCGCCACCAGCGGGTATCTCAATGATGCGGAGCGCCGCAATGAACTCATCATCGCCTCCGTCGCAGCCATCTACACGGCGTTCATGGTCTATGCGGGCGGCATGAAGTACCTGCTGCTGTCTGCCCTGCTCTACGCCCCCGGCACCCTCCTCTACTGGTGGGCCCGTCGCGAACAAGGCGCGCGCCTGTTCACCGGTGTCGAGCTGACCATATTCATCATCGCCCTCATCGGCGCCGTCGCGGCCGTCATCGGTCTGGCGCAGGGCGCGATCACGATTTGAAGCTAAAGGAGCAATCAATGACGAACAACACCACTTTTGGCGTTCACTCTGAAGTCGGCCAACTGCGCACCGTCATGGTGTGCGCACCCGGCCGTGCGCACGAGCGACTGACCCCCAGCAATTGCGACGCACTGCTGTTCGACGATGTCATGTGGGTGGAGAACGCCAAGCGCGACCATTTCGACTTCATGACCAAGATGCGCGACCGCGGCGTCGACGTGCTGGAGATGCACAACCTGCTCGCCGAAACCGTCGCCATCCCTGAAGCGAAGAAGTGGATTCTCGACCACCAGGTCGTGGCCGACCAGGTCGGCCTCGGTCTGATCGACGAGATCCGCAGCTATCTCGAAGGCCTCTCGCCCCGCGTATTGGCCGAGACACTCATCGGTGGATTGTCCACGGACGAGTTCCCCGACGCGATAGGCGGAGAACAACTCAAGCTCATCCGCGAGGCCGCTGGCGTCACCGAATACTTGTTGCCGCCACTGCCGAACACGCTGTACACGCGTGACACCACCTGCTGGATCTACGGCGGCGCGACGCTCAATCCGTTGTATTGGCCGGCACGTCACGAAGAGACCATCCTCACCTCGGCCATCTACAGATTTCATCCGACGTTCGCCGGCAAGGTGCGTGTGTGGTGGGGCGACCCGACGATGGACCATGGGCTGGCCACGCTCGAAGGTGGCGATGTCATGCCCATCGGCAACCGCACGCTGCTTATCGGCATGAGCGAACGGACCTCGCGTCAGGCCATCAGTCAGCTCGCCTCGTCACTGTTCGAGAACAACGTGGTCGACCGCGTCATCGTCGCCGCCATGCCCAAGCTGCGCGCCGCGATGCACCTCGATACGGTATTCACCTTTGCCGATCGTGACTGCGTGCTGCTGTATCCCGACATCGTCAATCAGATCCGCGTGTTCTCGTATCGCCCCGGCAACAAGCCCGGCGAACTCAGCCTGCACCGCGAAGACGCACCGCTCGTTGACGTCGTCGGACAAGCATTGGGCGTAAAAAAAATGCGCGTGGTTGAAACGGGGGGCAATGCCTACATGCGCGAACGTACACAGTGGGACAGTGGCGCGAACCTTGTGTGCGTATCACCGGGCACCGTGCTCGCCTACGATCGCAACGTTTACACCAACACGCTGTTGCGTAAGGCAGGCATTGAAGTCGTCACCTTTGTCGGCGCAGAGCTCGGTCGCGGCCGTGGCGGCGGTCACTGCATGACCTGCCCCATCACGCGCGATCCGTACGACGCGTAAGACATCGCACCGGTAGTCCGGGCGGCTCGGCAACCTGCCACGCCGTCCGGACGAAAGCCGGTCTAGTGCCGATGCGGAAGCATCCGCCGCAACACGTCGTCCCGCAGCACGTAGTGATGGAATAGCGCGGCTACAGCATGCAGCCCGGCCACCCAGAGGATGATGTCACCCAGCCAACCATGCAGCTCGGCAATCGTCGCGCCCAGGTCGTGAGACGGCGCGATGGGCGGTGCAATCGTGACCGACTGCACCAACGTCAGCGGATGTCCCTCCAGCCATGCCCCACTGATCGCAGTCAGCGGCACGATGAAGAGCAGCGCGAAAAGCACAATTTGCACGACCGACGCCAGACGTCGCATCCACAGCGCGCCATCCACCGGCGGCGGCCGCTTGTTCTACTGCGCGCCATAACAAGCGAATGACCGACAAGGCCAGCACGCAGAGACCGAGCGTTTCATGCAACTGTCGATCGGAATCGCGCAACGCCGAATAGACGCGCGCCTCGGAGCCGCCCGGGCCATAGATGAATGCAACGAGTACCAGGATTACCGTCAGCCAGTGAATCAGCTTGGTCGGCGTGCTGTATTGCGCGGAAGACATTCGGAAACCTCTGCGGGCGATAGATCGAGCTTCGGCCACCTGGCCCCAAGCTCCATTCGGTCCAATCCATCTGCATACACGATGCAGATTCGTCCGCCATCCTAGTCCTTCATGCACGACGATTCCACCACCAATATCGACGATCTGCGGCGACATCGAACCCGCTTTCTACCGCATGGCTGCGCACCTGAATGCCGTCCGCGCCACGCCTGCTCCGGCCACGATAGCGACAACCATGAAAAACGTTTGACGGATCAGAAAACACCGCTATAATGCTGCCTCTTCAAGACGACACGTCTTGCCTTGGGCGGTTAGCTCAGCGGTAGAGCACTGCCTTCACACGGCAGGGGTCACTGGTTCGATCCCAGTACCGCCCACCAAGGATTCATGCACAAAGGCTCGCTTCGGCGGGCCTTTGTCTTTTCCGGCGCCACAACAAATAACCCGGTTCGGCCGCAAAGCCCTCCCCCTTGGCGACCGCCCTGTGCTTGAATCTCCCCACACTCGTTCGAGCAATCTCGCCTGGAGCATTCATGAAGTACGCGCGACGTTGGCAGGCGGCCGTTGTGGCTGTGATCGTCCTGTCTTTCGGCCTGAGCTTTGCGAAGACTGCACTCAGCGATGAGTACCCTGCCGCCCGTAGCTGGATGACGGCGCCTCGCCACTCGGCAGGTATCGCCCCCGACCCGCAACAGAATGCAGAAACGGCCATCGTGCAGGTCTATGTGGCCCCCACTTATGGGTGGCGCGGCATGTTCGCGGTGCATCCGTGGATCATCTACAAGCGCGCGGGCGAATCGCATTACACGCGCTTCGAAGTCGTCGGCTGGGGCGGGTCGAACGTCATACGCCGCGATTACGCGATTCCCGACGGCCTGTGGTTCGGCGCACAGCCGCAACTCATCGTGGACCAACGCGGGCCGGCAGTCAGTGCCATGATCGATCGCATCGACGCAGCCATCGCCAGCTACCCGTTCCCGCACACCTACCGCAGCTATCCGGGCCCGAACAGCAACACGTTCATCGCGCACATCGGCCGCGAGGTGCCCGAACTCGGGCTCGATCTACCCGCCAACGCCATTGGCAAGGACTACCGTGCCATCACCAATCCGGTGGGGCTGTCACCGTCGGGCAAGGGCGTGCAGGCATCGCTGCTCGGCCTGCTGGGCCTGAGCATCGGGTTGGAAGAAGGCATCGAGTTCAACCTGCTCGGGCTCGACTTCGGGATCGACCTGAACCGTCCGGCATTGCGCCTGCCTTTCATTGGCCGCTTAGGCTTCGACGACACAACGCGCAGGATCGATGACGGCGCCAGCCCGCTCAGTGCCGCACACTGACCTCGCCACGCATCACTGTCCCGCCACGGCCACGGCCGCCTGTTCGATCAGCCGATAGGCATCCGGCGTGCGTACCCGCCACGCACCCGCGGCCAGGTCACGGAAACTACGGCGGCAGTAATCCTCTACCGTCGCGCCGGCCTCGTCGTCGTCCATGCGTTCAATGAATGCGAGATCGCTGCGAACCGCCTTTGCACCATCGGCCAGAATGCGCCCGCCCTCAAGCCCTTCTCGTTCCAGTGCGTGCCAGCGCCGATCGACCTGTTCGAGCACCGCCGACTCGTTGCCGCGCCATTGCTCCAGTTCGTCATCGATGGCCGTGGCCAGCAACGGGAATGCGCTCACGCATTGATCGCGCAGCACCGTGCTGACGTGGGCAGTCATCTTCACCATGCCGACCGCTTCGGCAAGATTGCCGGCGTCGTTAAAACGGCCAGCGCAGGCAACACTCGTCCATCCCATCGCCAGCAAGGCGACGAGCACAGAGATCATCGGGGTCATGTCGGGCTCCAGCCCGGCGTATCGATCGCCGGGCTCGATTCGCGGATTCAGGCGCTGATCGAAAGGCGCGAACTGCTGGTCTCGCCGGAGTCTCCCGACACACCATAGGCACGCACGAGCTGCATGATCTGCTGCAACACCTTGCGGTCTGACTGAGTATCGGTGCTGGTGGCGCTGGCCGCGTCGGTGCTGGTAGAGGTCGCGGACGTCGATGACGACGCCTTCGACTGCTGGTATGCCATCGCTTCGTCGAACGTCACCTTGCCGTCACCGTTGGTGTCGGCAGCGTCGAAGTTGGAAGCCACGTCGCTCAGCATCGACGAAAGGTTGCTGTCGGTGGACGACACATCCTCAGCAAAGCTCGTGAGCTGATCCTGCGTCATGCCGGTGTCGGTCTCGTCCGACGGCGGCGGTGGCGGCGGCGGCGCAAAGCCACCTGCCGACATGGCCTGATTCATACGCGCGCTGTCGAGTTGATCAGAGAGCTTCTGCAAGGTATCGGCCAGTTCGCTCTGCGTGACCTTGCCATCGCCATCCTCGTCGATCGCGTTGAAGACTTCCTCCGCGTCGCTGCTGCTCGACCCGGTGGTAGAGCTGAGCGCGCTGGTGAAGCTCGACTTCTCCAGGTATCCCTGTCCAGACGTATCGAGCTTCGAGAAGATCTCGCTCGCCACGTCGGAGGCGCTCGGCTTCTGCCGCTGTTGTTGTATCAATGAAGAGACCAGACTGCTGCTGGCGCTCGATATCGAACTGACCATTTCACACTCCCTTTCTGCGCACGGCGCGCGGTGCATCCGCTTATGCAAGATATCGGCCGAAACAGCCCCTTTTTCGGCCTCTGCAGCGTAAAACCGGGTAAATGTCAGTCAGCGTTTCTTAACGTTGCACGCCTCTCGCGGGCGCAAAAGCGGGGAATGGCACTAACGCTCGCGCGCCCCTCGGCATCGGCGGCAAGCCTTGCCGCCAGCGGCAATGCGCCCTTGGCCCGCAGCACGGGCCTTTGCGACGGCGACGCGGCAAACCTTGCCGTCCACAATGCCAACGTCTGTGGCAAGGCTGGGTGCCCTCTCGCCGCCGGGCACGTCGCCCGATATGATCCGCAACGCTGCAGCGCATCCGAAGACCACCATGCCGAACATTCTGCTGATCGACGACGATCACGACCTGCTGGACATCCTCGCCAAGTACTTCCGCAATGAAGGCTTCACCGTCGACCTCGCCCACGATGGCGAAAGCGGCGTGAGCATGGCAACCAGCGGCAAGCACGACATCGCCATACTCGACGTGATGATGCCCGGCATCGATGGCATCACCGCGCTCAAATCGATCCGCGTGCGCAGCGACATTCCGGTGATCATGCTCACCGCCAAGGGCGAAAACGCCGACCGCGTGGAAGGCCTCGAAGGCGGTGCCGACGATTACGTACCCAAACCCTGCATGCCGCGCGAACTGATGGCCCGCATCCGCGCAATCCTGCGTCGAGCGGGCATGCTGTCGTCGGAAGACGAACCGCTGCGGTTCGGGCGGCTGGCGATGTGGCCGAGCAAGCGACGCGTGGAGTGGCACGACAGCGCGCTGCATCTGACCAGCAGCGAATTCAGTCTTCTCGAACTGCTGGCCCGTAATATTGGCCGCCCCGTCAGCAAGAGCCTGCTGTCGCAGCACGGGCTGAATCGCACGTACACGCGCCACGACCGCGCGGTCGACATGCACATGAGCGCCATCCGCCGCAAGATCGACCAGATCGACCAAGGCGGCACAGCCATCCAGACAGTATTCCGCCAAGGCTATCTGCTGGTGCGCGAGTAGCCGTGGGCCGTTTGTTCTGGCGCTTCCTGCTGTGGTTCTGGCTGGCGCAACTGGCATCCGTCATCGGCGTGGGCATCGCCATGTGGGTGCGCAGTCCGTCATTCGCGCAGCTACAACACGTGCAGGGGCGCGAAGGCACCACGGCGCGCGCCATCGCTAACGCACTGCAGGCAGGAGGTGTACCGGCTCTTGCTCAGCTGCAGGAGAACTGGCGAGCCGTCGGCCGCCCTCTGCCTCTGGTGCTCGATCGATCGGGGCGCGACGTGCTCGGCCGCCCCGTGCCCATGGAGCTGCCTCCGCCCATGACCGATCAGCTCGTGCGCATGCCGAACGTGCGCATCGGCGCTGACGAATATCGCATCCTGCCGCAACCCGGCCCCGGCATGCGCGGCCCGCATCGGCCGACACATTGGTACGAGTTTCCGCCGGAACCTCTGATTGCCGGCGCCATCGTCAGCCTCATCTTCGCCGGCATCCTCGCGTGGCATTACTGGCGCCCAATCCGCAGCCTGCGCACCGCCTTCCGCGAAACCGCGCGCGGAGCGCTGTCTGTGCGGCTCGGACAAACGCTGGGGCGGCGGCGCGATGAATTCGGCGAACTCAGCCATGAATTCGACATCATGGCCGACAAGATCGGCAATCTCATGGACGGACAACGCCGCCTGCTGCACGACGTGTCGCACGAGTTGCGCTCGCCCCTCGCACGCATGCAGGCAGCCGCCGACGTCTTGCGCCAGCGGCCGCAAGAAGCAACGGAGCTGGCCGACAGATTCGATCTCGAACTGCAGCGCATGGACGCGCTCATCGACGGGCTGCTCACGCTTTCTCGCCTCGAATCAGGCGTGGTCGACACCATGGATGAAGACGTGTCGCTCACCGAGCTCATCACCGGCATCATTGAAGACGCACGCTTTGAAGCCGGCACCGCAGCGCACGGCATCACCTTGCGCACGGCCCCCGCGCTGACCACTCGCGGCAACGGAGAGCTATTGCACCGCGCACTGGAGAACATTGTGCGCAACGCCCTGCTCCACACCATGGGCGCGGTTCATGTGTCACTGACGCAGGAAGGGCACGACGCCGTATTGATCGTCGACGACGAAGGCCCCGGCATTCCGCTTGAACGACGCGAAGCCGTGTTCGCCCCCTTCTATCGGCAAGGGCGTGCCGACGCCCCGCGCGGACATGGTCTTGGCCTGGCCATCGCGCGACGCATCTTCACCGCGCATGACGGTGACATCACCTTGCAGGACCGTCCGGGCGACACCGGCCTGCGAGTGCGCGTGCGCCTGCCGCTGGCCAGTGCCACCTGAACTCACACCAGAATATCGATCACGCTGCCGATACCGCCGACCACCGTACGCGCGGTAGACGCCACAGTCTGCGTTGCTTGCGTCACACCGTTCGTGATGGCCTTTTCGGTACTCGACAAACCGCTGCTCACGGAATCGAGCGTGTTCCCTACACGGTGAAAGAACTGTGCGGCGTTAGACGCACTGCTGACGATCATGCTCATGGCTGGCTCCTCATGGTGAGCGGACGATAGTCCGCGGGGGCGACCGATGCTGCGCGAACACAGGCATCGATCATCTTTCAATTTTCTTGAGCAGTTCTTGCACACTCTGCCGACACACTCCCTCGCGGGCCAACAGCCCACGAGGCGCATCCCCAACCCCACGGGCCGCGCCGTTTCCGGGAGTCATCATGAATCGAGCGACACGTCTTGCACTGTGCCTGTGCGTTGCCACGCATCTGGCCGCGTGCAGCCTCTTTCCCGCACCACCCGTGATCGACAAGCCGACGACCGCGCGGGCCACCGACTACTCGCCGCGCATCGTCAATCGCGGCGCCATCTACCAAGCGTCGAACGCCATCATGCTGTTCGAGGAGCCCGTCGCGCGTTATGTCGGCGACGTGCTCACCATCGAACTGGCCGAATCGATGAAGAGCAGCAGCAAGACCACCACCACGACCTCGAAAGAAGGTTCGGCCGCCGCCAAGGGGCCCGGTGCGCTGGCGAGCATGACCGGCATCCTCAAGGAGCTGTTCAACATTGATGCCGATACATCCGCTTCGGCAAAATTCGAGGGCACCGGCAAGACCGAAACCACCGATTCGCTGTCGGGCACGCTCGCCGTCACCGTCGTCGACGTATTGCCCAATGGCAACCTGATGGTCGGCGGCGACAAGCGCATGAGCCTGTCGGGCAACATGACCACACTGCGCTTTACCGGCGTCGTCCGTCGCCGCGACATCCAGCAAGGCAACGTGATTTCGTCCAAGAAGGTGGCCGACGCCCGCATCGAACAAGTCGGTCGTGGGGTGATCGCCGACGCCAACACGCTGGGCTGGATGCAGCGCCTCTTCCTGACCGTGCTCGACATCTGAGCAATCAATAGTCATACAGCAGCGACTCGACCAGAGGGGCCAGCTTGGTGCTGGTGCTGGCCCATTTGTCGAAGCCCACGCCCTTCATCTGGTAGTTCGCCTGCGACAACACCTTGTCATCGCGATACAACGTGAGCGACGCGCTCGTCATGTAGGGAATGAGCTGCTCGCGCAGCAGATGCCGGTCCCAGTCACGGGCAGCGGTGTAGTTCGAGCGTGGCGTCACAGCCAGCGGGAACCGTGCCCGGCGAATACACGCGGGACGACACACCATACTTGCGCAGCTCGGATTGCACGGACGACAGAAAATCCGGAATGGAGACCTGCTCGTTCCACTCCACGCACACGTTGGTGATGGACAGGCGCGGGTGCGCCATCTTCTTGTTCTCAGCCATGCTCGCCACCTCGCTCGCCCCTGAGACGACCGCCGTCAAAAGATCGCCCACCGGTACGCTGACGACAACGCAGCCGGCGGGCAAAAACACCAGGGGAAAAAACCAGGCACGGGAGATGCGCACACCATCGACACCATCAAAACGTACTCTGATGGTGCCGCCACAATGTGCAAGAAATTTGCAAGCCTCAGGCGTCGGTCGCCTGCCACTCGTAGCGGTAGCCCACGCCGTACACTGAGTGGATCAGCTCACGGTGCGGCGCCACCGCCATGATCTTGTGCCGGATCTTGCGGATATGGCTGTTGACCGTGCGTTCGGTGACCACGCGTGCGTCCGGGTACATGCTGTCGATGAGCTGCTGTCGACTGAACAACCGTCCGGGGCGAGACGCCAGCAGCTTGAGCAGGTTGTATTCGATGGCCGTCAGGCGCGCGGACTGTCCATCGATGGTGACCGAATGAAAGGGATCATCCAGTTGCAGCCCCTGTTGCGCATCGGGCGTCGGCACCTGGGTCGCGCGGCGCAACACGGTACGCACACGCGCCACCACTTCGCGCGGGCTGAACGGCTTGCACACGTAGTCATCCGCGCCCAGGCCCAACCCAAGCAAGCGATCGAGTTCATCGGCGCGGGCGCTGAGCATGATGATCGGCATGTTCGAGCGACGACGCACCTGCTTGCACACTTCCAGCCCAGGCAAGCCCGGCAGGTTCAGGTCCAGCAGCATGAGTTGCGCGCTGTGCTCGTCCAGCCACGCCATCGCCACGTCGCCGCGATCCACGCACACGGGCTCGAAGCCATCGGCAACCAGATAGTCGCGCAACAGGCACGCGATCTTGGATTCATCTTCGACGATGAGCACTCGGGTCATACAGGCTCTCCAAGCAACTCGGCGCGCAGTTCCCAGCGCACCCCACCCAGCTCGCTGCTCGACGCCACCAGCGACATGTCGTGCGCCTCGGCGATCATGCGCACGATCGACAACCCGATGCCAGTACCCGCATGCGTGCCGCCACGCGCGCGGGTAGGCTGAAAGAACCGCTCGCCCAGTCGAGGCAGATCGACATCGCGCACGCCGGGCGCGGAGTCCTCCCACACCACATGGACACCACGCCCGACACGCGCGACCGCGATACGCAATGTGCCAGGCGCAGAGGTATAGCGAAGCGTGTTCTGCATCAGGTTCGAGAAAAGCTGCCGCAGACGTTCCGGGTCGCCCCACACCGGCGCCGACTCCAGCGCGACTTGCAGTGAGAGGCCCTGCGCCGCGACGGCGTCATCGAAGCGGGCGACGTGCTCATCGATCAGCGCGGCGAGGTCGATTTCGCGCGGACTGCATCGCAGGGCGCCGGCATCGGCCTGCGACAGAAGGTGCAAGTCGTCCACCAGCAAGGCAAGCCGATACACCTCTTCGCGCAACGACTGCATGCTGCGCATGTCGGCGCGGCGCACGCCCTGCTCCACCGCCTCGATCTCACCGCGCAACACGGTCAGCGGCGCGCGCAATTCATGCGCGATGTCCATGAACCACGCTTGCCGCGCCTGGCGACTGGCGTCCAACGCCAACGCCAGACGATTGACATCCTGCGCGAGCAGACCGAGTTCATCACCGCGCGTCACCGGCACGCAGACTTCACGCTGCCCGCGCGATAACGCATGCAACGCACGCGCGACCTCACCGATCGGTCGCCCCAGCCAGCGCCCCATCAAGATCGCAGCGATCACCGAGATGCACACCATCACCGACGCCGTCAGCGCAAAGGCGCTCCGCTGCTGATGCGCGAAAGCGTTGTCGATGGCTTCGGTGAAACCGGGCGCTGGCGACATGCCGAGGAACCCCACCGCCACGCCCCCCACCATGACCGGCAACATGGCATCCAGGTCAGGCGCAGTGCTCGGCCCGATCAGCACGCGGCGCTGCGCGTCGAGCAGCGCAATGCCCGGCGGAGGCGGCGGGCCGAACAGTTGGGCGTGCTGCGGCTTGATCACGACATGGCGCGCAACGTCCGACGATTGGTACGCCATCCGCCCCAGCAACCAGGGGTCGGCAACGATGCCATCCCACGTGCGGTGTTGCGTGTAATAGTCAGCGAGCAAGAGCGCCAGCGGTCTCAGGCGCGTCAGCGATTGTTGTTGCAGGTACGAAGAGAATCCGCGGTTGAAGCTCCAGACATTGAGCCCGTAGACCACGGCGGCAAGAATCAGGAAGAGTGCGGCGAAGGCCAGCAGAAGTCTCGTGCGGAGTCGCGTAGGCTGCATGTTGAAACGTGTTGGCTGCGCGGCCCGCGCTGAGTAAAGCGCATGCACGGTGAGCTTGTGGCAATGCGAGGGATGCTGCCATGCGACCTTGCAAGCATTTGCGCAGACTTTGTGTGGAAATGTTCGGCGACGCTCGCAACACCTTGTTTTGCATGGAATGCCGGAATAGGACGGGAATCCCCCCTTTGTTCCGCGCTTTGCACGATCCGTGACGACACACCACAGTGCGCGCAGTGCAAGCTACACGCCCGGCGGATCGATTAGCGCCAGCGCACGCAGGATTTCTTGCGCGTCGTCGGGGCGCACCACGCGCGCCAGTTCGCGCCCGTCGCGCATGAAGATCAACGTAGGCCACAGCTTGACGGCAAACGATCGCCCCAGCCGGCGCCCCTTGCCGTCTTCCACCTTGATGTGCGCGACGCGGCCGCGCCCGGCCATCGCCATCGCGATGGCCGGCTGCGCACCGCGACAGTAGCCACACCAGTTGGTGCCGAACTCGATGACGGTGGGCTCGGTCAGGGTGTCGACCTCGTCTCGGCTCAGATCGGCGTTGGCGTACGGTGCGCTGCTCATGCGTGCCTCCTTGTCATGGACATTTCATCATGACTGATGACACAGCAAAGAGCACGCCCGGCGCAAGTTCACGAGAACCGCGCGGTGCTGGTGCCACGCCAGCGTAGCAAGCGTTTTTCCGCCACGATGGCCGACACATTGAGCACGTAGCCCACGATGCCGACCACGATCACACCGAGGATCACCTGATCCATCCAGAAGTGTTCGCGCCCGTCGACCATCAGGTTGCCGATGCCGCGACCGGAGGTCAGCAGGTATTCCGCGCCCAATGTCGCCACCCATGAGTACATCAGCGCGAGCTGCACGCCAGTAAGGATCGATGGCAAGGCCGACGGCAACACCACGCGGCGAATCAGTTGCCAGCGCGAAAACTCAAACACGCGGGCGACTTCGAAGAGCTCGCGCGGTACGCTGCGGATGCCCTCGAAAGTGTTGAGCACCATCGGGAAGAAAGCCGCCAGCGACAGGAACGCCACCTTGGCCGGGTCACCCAGCCCGAACCACAGCGAGATCAGCGGAATCCACGCCAGCAACGACACCTGCTTCACCGTGTGAAAGCTCGGCCCGAAGAGCTTCTCCGCCAGTCGAGAAAAGCCCAGCAAGGCGCCTGCGCCCAACCCGAGCGTTGCCCCGATCACAAAGCCGATCAGGTCGCGCCGCAGGCTGGCTGACAACGAGTCCAGCAGATAACCGTTGCCGATGAGCCGCAGCGCGGTGCTCCATACTTGCTCGGGCGAAGCGAGGAATTCTGTCCTCGCCACGCCCAGGCGGAACGCCGCCGACCACACGATAAGCACGGCCAACGGCAAAGCCGCACCGCGTGCGATCCGCCGCCATCGGATCACCTGCTCCGGCTTGCGCTGTGCGACGGCGGCTTGCGCCAGAGTCTTGGTATTCATGTCTCGTCTCCCCGGATCAGAAACTCTTACGGCGCCAGCGCAGCAGTCGCAGCTCGACCAGCGCGAGCCCCTTGTCGAGCGCAAAGCCGACCGCGCCCACGACAACCACGGCAGCCATCACCACGTCGAGCTGGAACAATTGCCGCCCGTACACCAGCATGAAGCCCAGACCTTCGCTGGACGCCAGTAGCTCCACCGCCACCAGCGCGAGCCACGCCTTGGTCATGCCAAAACGGATGCCGGTCCAGATCTGCGGGAAGGCCGCCGGGAAGACCACCCGCCGCAGCAACTGCGCTCGTGTGAGCCGATACACGCGGGCGACCTCGATGAACCGCGTCGGGACGGATCGGATGCCCTGATAGGTGCTGATCGCCACCGGCACGAGCACGGCCTTGGTGATGAGGATGATCTTCAGCGCCTCGCCAATCCCGACCAGCATCATCAGCAAGGGCAACCAGCCCAGCGACGGCACCTGCGCAAAGGTATTGAAGCTCGGGTAGAGGTAGTCCTTGAGCGTGGGCGACAGACCCATCACCACGCCCAGCACGAGCCCGATACCGACACCGATGGCAAAGCCATACACCACACGCAGCAGACTGATTTCCAGATTGGCGGTGATGTCTCCGGTCTGCCACAGATCGTTGAACGTGTCCGCCACCACGCCCGGCGCCGGCAATATCTGTTCGGCCACCCCCCCGTTGTGCGCCGCCAGCCACCACACCGCAAACACCAGCAGCGGAAACGGCCACGCCAGCGCAAAATCGCGCAGCACGCCTGCCGTCAAAAAAAGGCGCGCGCGCAATGCCGCGCCCAGCGTGATGGGCGGGTTTGAATCGAGCGCGTCACCCGCCTGCGCGATCAGTACGGTTCCCATGTCTGTACCCCGCTCTCATCGCGCCGCCACAGCCGCCACGGGTTTGCCGTTGGCATCGGTGGGCGTCCAGTAGTTTTCGAGATTCAGCTCCTTGAGGGCCGCGCGCAGGAACTTCGGCTCAAACCACTTTTCGACGTCGAATTTGCTGCGCGTAAGGCGAAAGCGATAAGAGTCCTCCACCGCCTCTTTGTAGCGCTGGATGATGAACGGGTCGATCAGCGGACTCAGGCGCACGCGCGTCGGCTGTCCGATGAAGTCTTCCTGGTACACCTCCGCCGGATACCCCATCAACGACCACGCGCCGAACACCTCGCCACGGTTCTTCTCGTCCGACGCCCAGCGCGCCGATCGCAGCACGACCTTGACCACGCGCGTGGTGGTTTCCGGATAGCGTTCGGCGAACTCTTCGGTCACCAGCAGTCCAGAGCGCCGCGTAAAGCGCGGGTCGCTCACGCTGCTGTAGACGATGCGGGCCACGCCCTTGTCGCGCAGGCGCAGGTATTCAAAACCGCCGAGCACGGCATCGATATCCTTGCTCGCCAGCGCAGCCTGAGCCGTGGCGTTGTCGAGGTTGACCACCTTCAGGTCGCGCTCGGAGAGCCCGTTGGCCTCCAGCAGACGGTTGGCCGGCAACTGTGCGTTGGTGCCTTTGAAGATCGCCACACGCTTGCCACGAAGGTCCTTCACCGACTTGATCGGCGAATCCGGCGGCACGGCAAGGTACAGGTTCTGGCGGCTGTCGGTCGGCAGCAAGAAGCGCGTCTTCAAGCCACCACCGCGGCCGATGATCGAAGGCAGATCGCCCTGGAAGACGAAATCGAACTGCTTGTTGGCAAGCCCTTCATTGACCGCCGGGCCAGCGCCCTTGTGAAAGAACCACTCCACCTTCACGCCGTCTTTGGCGAACTCCTCCTCGAACAGGCCGCGTTGCCGCGAAAGCCCGATCGTGCCCGTGGTATAGACCGGCGGATTGCCGACCGAGGGCGATGCGATGCCGATGCGAATGACAGGGGGCGGTGTCTCGGCCTGCGCCAGTGGCGATGCCACCAGCGCGATAGCCGTCACGACAATGCCGCCGAAGACACGACGGCGTGCGCCGTCGAAGCGTCGAATGCTGCGATTCATGTGTTCTTCCTTATCGTGCCGCGGCAGTCATGTCGCTGCCGCGCTCTCTGTCTGCGTGAAACCGGTCGATCAATTGCGGCTGGCGGTCTTGCCCGGCGCGGCGCGCGTGTTGGCAAGAATCGGCTTGCCGTTGGCATCCAGCGGGGTCCAGTAGTCTTCGAGATGCAGGTCCTTGAGCGCGGCATCGACAAAGCTGCGATCGAACCAGCCGTTGACTTCGACGTCCTTGCGGATCAGCCCGAATTGGCGCGCGTCTTTCACCACGTCCTTATAGCGACCGACCAGAAACGGATCGAGCAAGGGGCTGGAACGCAGCTTGATGTTGTCGCCGTAGTCTTCGGCCAGCAGTTCCTTGGTGTAGACACCGGGAATCGCCCACAGCTTGAGGACTTCATCGCGGTTGGCCGGGTCCGACGCCCACTGAGCCGCGCGCACCAGCACTTTCGTCACGCGTCGCGTGGTGTCTGGGTACTTGGTCGCGAACTCATCGCGCACCAGGATGTGCCCCTGCCGCGTGAAGATCGGCGAATCGCCATTGCTGGTGTAGATGATCTTGAGCTTGCCCTGGTCGCGCAGCTTGAGAAGCTGGATGTCGCCGAACAGCGCGTCGATATCACCGTTGAGCAATGCAGCCTGCCCGCTGGCGGTGTCGAGGTTGATCACCTTGAGATTGCGTTCGTTCAGTTTGTACTTGGCAAGCAGACGATTGATAGGCGTCTGCGAATTGGTGCCTTTGAAGAACGACACCTTCTTGCCCTTGAGTTCCTCGACAGAACGAATCCTGGAATCCGGCGGCACCGCAAGGTAGATGTTGTTGCGGATGTTGTTGGCGAGGATCAGCCGCGTCTTGAGCCCCGCCGCGCGGCCAATCACGGCGGGCAGATCGCCCTGCGACGCAAAGTCGAGCTGGTTGTTGGCGAGCGCCTCATTGACCGCCGGACCGGCGCCTTTGAAAAACACAAACTCGAATTTGACGTTGTCATTTTTGAATTCTTCTTCGAGCCAGCCTTTGGTGTAGGCGATGCCTGCACTGCCCAGGGTGTAGGCCGGCGGATTGCCGACCTTGGGGCTGGCGAAACCGAAATTGATGACCTGGGGCGGCGCCTCGGCTTTGGCAGTTGTCGTCAGCCACGGCGTTGCAATCAGCAATACATGTGCAATCCAGCGAGCGATGGCACGGGCGCCCTGTCGGTTCTGATCTCTCATGTTGTGGTCCCATCCGAACGAATCCGAGTGTTCACTCGTATATATCGTTCAAGGCAGAAAGCATGCCAAAGCGGGCCATCTGCTGCGCATTCACCAGAGTGTTGCCGGCCACGCCTCCGATTGCTGATTGCGCAGCACGTACCCACGCAAAACGCAGATTCCCGTGTCGAGGTATCACGCGACAGACACGCCATGGCACGTCGAAAACAACACGACACCTGTGCGGAACACAGCAGACGCCCCGGCGATTGCTGGCTGCGCAACAAAGATCATCATCACCCTGCCCTCGCACATACGGCAGAACCCATGAACGCAGTCTCTGGCACGGCATCTGCAATGCAATGCGTTCGAACGGCATGCACACATCGCGCCGATCGCCCTGACACGGAGAACACAACATGAGTGATCGCAAGCTGCGCCTCGGCGCATTCATCATGGCCACCGGCCACCACATCGCCGCATGGCGTCACCCCGGATCGCAGATCGACTCGGGCGTGAACATCGACCACTACATCGACGTTGCACGCACCGCCGAACGCGGACTGTTCGATCAGGTCTTCGTGGCCGACAGCCCGGGCCTGCGCAACCATGGCGACACGGAAGCGCTCTCGCGGCAAGGCCGCGTGTCGTACTTCGAGCCGGTGACGTTGTGGGCGGCGCTCGCCGCCGTCACCAAGCACGTCGGCTTTGTCGCCACGGCGTCCACCACCTACGAAGACCCGTACCTGCTGGCGCGCAAGTTCGCATCGCTCGATCACATTTCGAAAGGACGTGCTGCGTGGAACGTGGTGACCACCAGCGCGGACAACGTGTACGGCAATTTCGGGCTAGACCGTCATCCGTCGCCGGAAGAGCGCTACGAGCGTGCGCATGAGTTCGTCGATGTAGTGAAGGGATTGTGGGACAGCTATGAGGACGACGCCTTCGTGCGCGATGCGGCCACTGGTGTGTACTTCGATCCGTCGAAGCTGCACACGCTCAACCATGTCGGCAAGCACTTCAGGGTGAGCGGGCCGCTCAATATCGAGCGTCCGCCACAAGGGCACCCGGTGATCGTGCAGGCAGGTTCATCCGAACCGGGGCGCGAGCTGGCCGCAGCCACGGCGGAAGCGATCTTCACCGCATGGACGAGCCTTGCCGAAGCGCAGTCGTTCTATCGCGATATCAAGTCGCGCATGCGCAAGTATGGCCGCCGCCCTGAAGAGCTACTGGTGCTGCCGGGTATCTCACCCGTCGTCGGTCGCACGGAAGAAGAAGCGCAGGCGAAGTGGGCGGCGCTGCAACGCCTGATTCACCCTTCGGTGGGTCTGTTGACCATCGCCCCATTCTGGCCGGGCGAAGACCTGAGCAAGTGGAACCTCGATGAGCCGCCCCCCTACTATCCGGCACTGGAGGTCGGCCGCAACAGCCGACAGAACGTGGTACTGACCCTCGCGCAGCGCGAGCGCTTTACCGTGCGGCAGCTCTATGAATACCTCGCAGGCGCGCGCGGGCATTGGGTGGTGGTTGGCACGCCACAGCAGATCGCCGACCAGATGCAATCGTGGTTCGAGAATGAAGCGGCCGACGGTTTCAATGTCATGCCGCCGGTACTGCCAGAGTCGCTCAATGACTTCGTCGACCTTGTGATACCTGAACTGCAGCGGCGCGGTCTGTTCCGCACGGCCTACGAGGGCACCACGTTGCGCGAGAATCTCGGGCTCGCACGGCCTGCGAATCGCTTCACCCTCGCGCGTCGCGCTGCCCAAGCGGTGGCGCAGGCGGAAACCGCAACGGCCTGAGCGCACAAACGAATCCGGGGGGACATGCCCCCCGGTTTTCGCTGCAGCCGTGTGCGGATGATCTCAGACGCTGACCTGCACCGTCGAAAAACTGATCGGCGCCGACTGTCTCGCCCGCAGCGAATCATGATGCTGGCTGTGCAGGCGTTCCAGCAACAGACCGATAGCGTCGTCCGTGCGATGCGCAATGAGTGGGTCAAGCTCCACCGCGCCAGTGGCATCGTCCTGCACGATCTGCGAGTCGAGCGCGCTCACGGGCGAGATCACTTCTCGCGCCCCCAGCGCGGCCAGCACTGGCCGGATCGTGAAATCCAGGGCCAGCACGTGCAGCGGACTCCCCGCTGACGACAGCGGCAGTATCAGCTTTCCTTCCAGCGCCTTCTGCGGCAACAGATCGAGAAACGCCTTCAGCAGTCCGCTGTATGCCGCCTTGTAGATGGGGCTGGACAGCACCACCGCGCGGGAGGACTCCACCTCGGTAATGGCTGCGGCGATATCGATGTCGTCCACGCGCGCACCGAGCAGTGCTTCGGCAGGCAAATCGCGCAGTGCAACCCAGCGGGTGACCTCTCCCCGCGCGGCGATACGCTCGCGCACCAACGACAACAGCAATGCACTACGCGATCGCGCCGATGGACTACCCGAAATGAATACGATGCTCATGTCGATGCTGGCCTCAAAGAAGATGCGATGACTCTAGAAGGCGAACGTCACCCTTGAGAACCAAGATTTCGTCAGTTGCATATGCGACGGTCGAATAAGCCGGGCGGCAGTGTGCGTCCTTGAACAGCCCTCCATCGTCGCTGCTGCATTCTCCGCACGTTCGGCCACCGACACATGCGCACGACAAATTTGCAGAACGAGGCGCCGCGCGACTTTGCGGCACATGCCACGCGAATGGCACGGGCTTTGCCATATAGCCGGTGTGGGTACGCCGCGCGTCCCCTTCGACAACATGAACCGGAGCTCCACATGAACGATCGCCTGTCACGTCTGCAGCTTTCCCCATCGGTCGCTGTGAAGAACACGCTCGACTACCCCGTCATCGACACCGATGTTCACGTCAACGACTACACGCCTGATCTAGAGGACTACGTGTCCCACCACGGCGGCGTGCATCTGGTTGACGCATTGCGCAAAGCGAGCGAGGACCGCATCGCGCGCGGCGGCGTCGGCAATGGCAAGAGCTGGTACGAACAGACGCCCGACGAGCGGCAGTACTACCGCTCGATCCGCTCGCCGTGGTGGGCGCGTGTCACCAAGAACACGCTGGACGTGGCCACCTATCACCTGCCGGAGCTATTCGCCGAGCGCCAGGCCGAACAGGGTTCGGACTACTCCGTGCTCTTCCCCAACAACGTGCTCGCACCGCTGGGCGTGCGCGACAAGGATTCGCGCACCGCGCTGTCGCGCGCCATCAATCACTACCACGCCGACCTGTGGCGCAAGTACAGCGCGAACCTCACGCCGGTGGCCGGCATTCCGCTGCATACGCCGGAAGAAGGCATCGCCGAACTCGATTTCGCCATCAACACGCTGGGGCTCAAGGCGATCAACATCGCTGGCAGCGTGAGCCGACCGATCCGTGCGCTGGCGGACCGCTTTCCCGCCGACAAGCACCCGGAGCTGCGCAAGTACATTTCGTACCAGGACTTCCTCGGGCTCGACAGCGAATATGACTACGACCCGTTCTGGGCCAAAGTGGTCGAACTCGGCGTGCCGATCCTCACCCACTATGGCAGCCAGGGCTGGACGGGGCGCAGTTCGATTTCCAACTACATGAACAACCACATCGGCCACTTTGCCGACGGCACCGAAGCGTTTGCCAAGGCACTGTTCTTTGGCGGCGTGACGCGCCGCTTCCCCAAGTTGCGCGCGGGCTTTCTGGAAGGCGGCGCGGACTGGGGCGCACGCGTTTACATCCACCTCGTTGACCGTTGGAACAAACGCAGCCGCAAGGGGCTGGAAAACTACGATCCGCTGGCGACCGACCGCGAGCAACTCGCCGCGCTGTTCCGCCAGTACGGCGCCGATCTGGTCAAGGATCGCAGCGTGGCGGGTGAAGACCTCATCCGCGACACGCTCGGCGCGCACTACACGCGAGACGCGCGCCGCCCGCGCGACGAAGAACTGGAAGACTTCGCCGCTGCCGGGATCGAGAAAGTGGAAGACATCAAGTCACGCTGGGTGGACAACTTCTTCTTCGGTTCTGAATCGGACGACCGCACGCTCGCCCACGCCTTCAACGACAAAGCCAATCCGCTGGGCACCAAGATCAACGCGATCTATTCGTCCGACGTCGGCCACTGGGACGTGCCCGACCTGACCGAGGCACTGGCCGAAGCACACGCGCTGGTCGACGATGGCCTCATCACCGAAGCCGATTTCAAGGCCTACGTCTTCGACAACCCGTACCGCCTGTACACCGAAGCCAATGCGGATTTCTTCAAGGGCACGGTCATCGAACAGAAACTCGTCGGCAAGGCAGCAGCGTAGGCAAAAAGGTCTCCCTCGTGTCGTGCTGCGCCCGGCCGCGTGCCGGGCGCTTTTTTGTCTTGCGGTCAACAAGAAAGGGGCGCGACACGTCGCGCCCCTTTTGTGCAGGCATCAACTTGGATCAGGGCGCTGCTATCAGTCTTCTCGTCGCCGTGGTGCCTGTGGCACCGATTGCCTTGGGTGCCACATTCGCTGAAGAACTCGCGCTCGCATCGGGGCCCAAGGGCAGAAATGCGAGACTGCCCGGTGTGGATTCCCAGTAGTTGCCATACAGGGCAACACCCATGAATCCGTCGCCACTCACGCGCAACATGGCAGACAGCAGGTTGCTCCCGCCGGAGGAAATCTTGAACGAGCCGGCCAACGTGTAGTCGCTGCGATACACCCACACGTCAGCAGCGGTCGCTCCCGACTCTGCCCCCAACCAGATACGCCCATCGCTGCCGACCTCTGCGTTGTTTGGATACGCCGCGCCGGAGAACCATCCTTGGGCCACGCTCGGTGTGGCGATGCTGGCGCGCGGAAACCCGTAGTTGGTGGATGACGAAACACAGCCCGCAATCGCCGTCTGTCCGTCAGCCGTGATCGCCACGTCGTCCCCGACGCCGGTACACAAGAGCCATAGCGAGCCAAGGTATGCAAAGCGGAATGCTGTGGGCGTTGCCGCAGAAAAGTCGATGGCAAACTGACTGCCTTGTGCGACAAAGATGGTCTGCGCTGGATTAACCCCCTCACCGGGCAGGAACACCACGCTCCTGTCGCTGGCCAGAATGCCTCCGGTCGCAGCGCGTATCCCGTAGCCGAAGCTGCTCCCGCTGGCGCCCACGATGCCTTCCCCATTGGGCCGCATATAGGCCAGCGTCCGCAACGGCGTTGCATTCAACGGCACCGAGTAGGTCTGAGAGATGCGCGTATCGAGATCGATGTCCAGTACGCGCACGTCACTGTTGACGACATACAGGTGTCGGCCGTCGCTGCTGATGGCCATGCTACCCAGCTTGAGCGACGCAGTAGTCAGCGTGTTGACCTGCGCACCGGTGTAGACATTGAACACAGCGATGCTGTTGGTGCCGTTATGCGCATACGCAAGCGGTCGCACAGGGTCGGTCACAAGCTGGACGAAGCCCTTGTTGGTCACCCGTTGCACCGTACTCGCCGGCGTTGCCGAGCCGTTCCACATGCCGACGTAGATCGTCTCGCTGGTCGCGCCCTGCACGGAAGAGAGCGTGATCTTCGCAATCTGGTATGCGTCCGTGGGCAGCCCTGCCGGATTTGCCGTCATCGTCAGCGAATCACCGGAGTGGCCTGAAGGCGTGACCGTCAGCCATGTTTTGTCCGACGCCGCGGTCCAGTCCCCCACCCCGAAGTTATCGCGCACCGTCACGGTCTTGGTCAGGCGCGACCACCCCGGGGTACGTGCCAGCGCGATGCCATTGGTTGAAGCGATGAGGCGACGCTGGTCTCGTTGGGCCGATATGGGCACTTCGCGGATGAGCGTCTGACCGTTCGTGACCGCCTGCAATCTGAGCATTCCACTGCGCAAGCCCGGGCTATCGTCGGCCATGCTCAATACGATGGAATCCGCAGCGCCGCCGCCGACATTGCCTACGGTCTTGCTGACCGCCAGCCAGTCTGGTTTGGTCACAACGGACCAACCATAGACGGTTGCTCCACCCACGCTGAGGTTAAGCGTCTGCGTGTCAGCCGCCGTGCGCCCCATGCTGCCACCCAACGTCACCGACGCGGGCGAAGCTGTCAGGGATTGCGTGGAACTGCTCGATGAACTCGAACTGCTCGATGACGACCCGCCGCTAGCGCTGATGGTGATCGTGGGATAGCGCACCACCGAAGTCCCGGTGGACGTCTTCAGCGTAATGACTGAATAGACGCTGCCAACCGAGGTTGGCGTTCCGCTCAGCACACCGGTGGAAGAATCGATTCGCAGCCCCGCCGGCAACGCTGAAGCGGTGAACGTTACCGTTGCCTGCTTGCTGAGCGAGAAAGTGGGCGTATATGAATACGGCTGCCCTACGACGCCGACGGGTGGCGTATAGGTCAGCGTCACGGCCATGTCATCGGTGATCGTGATCGATCCGCCCGCATACATTTCGCCGTCGACGTCCTTGGCGGTCAGCTTGACGGTGAACCAGTAGTAGCCAGCCTGCGTGGGTACGCCGCTGATGACGCCGTCGCCAGCACTGATGCCGAGACCGGGGGGCAGTGCGCCATTGGAGATTTCGAAGTGCTCGCGAATGCTAGCGCTCGCGTGGTAGTTGGGCGCGTAACGATACGACGCGCCCACGGTGCCGCTGGGCGGACTGTAGTACAGAGAAACCGTCACATCGTCGGTCGGTGCTCCGCCGCACGCAGCCACCAAAAAACACACACAAAGCGCCCCCACCAGGCGCGACCATGCCCGTAGCATCTGACTCCCCCGTATCGTTATTTTTGGTGAAACGCGATCGAGTATGTCAGATGGTGTAAATTTGACGCTTCACATCTACCCAATCGGGCAGGAATCCTGCGGCAACAAGACTGCCCTGCTAACCGATTCGGTTATGCCGTTTTTTCGTCCTTGCGGGCGGCCCGTGTCGGCACCCCCAAAAACGTCATGCCGGGAAAACCACTCTCGCCCGCAGACCGCTTGTCTCATCCGGGTTGGTTTCCAGCGTGACGGTCGCACCAAGCGCGCGGGCGATCTCGCGCACGATGGCGAGCCCGAGCCCGGTGCCTTCGGCATCATTCGCCAGCCGGACGAACCGCTCAAAGACGCGTTCGCGCGATTCGGCCGGAATGCCGGGGCCGTTGTCATCAACACACAATTCCGCTCCCCGCTCCGTGCCGCTTACGCTCACCGTTACACGCCCGCCTTCCGGCGTGTAGCGCAAGGCGTTGTCGAGCAGGTTGGAGATGAGCGCGTCGAGCAGCGCGGGCTGGGCCTGCACGCGGACAACGGTATTGGTGGGCGGCAGGTTCATGCCGAGGTCGATATGGCGCAGCTCGGCCTGTGCAGCCAGATGTTCGACGCAGCCAAGCGCGCACTGCGCGAGATCGACGGCTTCCAGCCGTGCGGGCGCACTACGCGAATGCTCGGCCTGGGCAAGCATCAGCAGTTTGTTCGTCACGTTGACGAGCTGTCGATTGCTGTTCTGTAGTGCGCGCAGCGCGGCATCCATGTCGGCAGCATGTTCATGCTGGCGTGCCATGCGTGCAAATTCGAGCTGCGATGCCTGCAATGCCAATGGCGTACGTAACTGGTGCGCCGCATCCGCAATGAACCGTCGTTGCCCCTGCCCGTAAGCGCGCAGCTTGCGCGCAAAGTTGTTCACAGTGTCAGCGACCGGCCGCAGTTCGGTATGCAGGCGGCGCGTGTCGATGTTGAATTCTTCCAGCCGTGAAGGGTCCTGCGCGGCGATCTGTTCGTTCAACCACGCCAGCGGCCGCAGTTCGCGCGTCAGCGCGATAACCGTCAGCACGACGGCCAGGAGCAGCGCAATGACAAGATAGGCCACCGTCGGAAACCAGAGCGAGTTGACCATGCGATCGTGGCTGCGGGTGGTCTTGCCGACCAAGATGTTGATGTCGCGCTCCTGCCCGCCGTCGTACATTGGCCGCCGCGTCATCACCGCGCGGATCGACTGGCCACGAAATGCGGTGTCATACCACTGCGCGCGATCCGCACCAGCCAACTTCAGTTGCTGCGGCGGCGGGAATTCGGGTGAACCAGCCAGCACCATGCCACTGCCATCGGTCACGCTCAGAAACACCTGATCGTGCTCGGGCGATACGAACAGGCTCAGTGCGGAAGGCGGCACGCTGGCGCGCACGCTGTCGTCTTCCCAGATCAGGCGGTCCGACAGCACTTTGGCAGAGGCCAGCAGGTCGCGGTCCTGTACGTAGTCGGCGACAGCCACGGCGTGCTGCCAACTCAGATAGCCGCATACCAGCACGAAGGCCGACAGGGGCAGCAGCAGCCATGCGGCAAGGCGCACACGCAGGCTGGTGATCGAGCCGGGGGCGATCATCGGTCGTCGCGCATGCGCAGCAAGTACCCCACGCCACGCAAGGTGATGATCGCCGCCTGGCTATGTTCGAGCTTGCGGCGCAGGCGGTGGATATAGAGATCGATGGCGTCGGCGCTGGCCGAGTCGTCCCCCATCCCGAAAAGGCAATCGATGAGCGCCTGCTTGGGCACGGTGGTGCCCACCTTGAGCATCATGGCTTCGAGCAGGGTGCGCTCACGCGGCGGCAACGATAGCGTTTGCCCGGCCAGCGAGAACTGTCGCGTGTTGAGGTCGTAGCGCAGGTCTCCACACGCGATGTCATTCGACTTGCCCGGCAGGCGACGCCGGACAATGGCCTTGATGCGGGCGACAAGTTCGCGGCTCTCCACCGGTTTGACGACGTAATCGTCGGCGCCGATTTCCAGGCATTGCACTTTCTGGTCGAGCGAATCGGAAGCCGTCAGCACGATCAGCGGCACGTCGTCGCCGCGCTCGCGCAATCGGCGCAGTACGCCCTTGCCGGTGAGGCCGGGAATGTTCAGGTCGAGCAGGACGACTTCGAAGTGCGTTTGCCGCAACAAGGTGTCGGCGGCGGCACCATCGGCCACGTGGTCCACTTCAAAGCCTTGCTCGCGCAGCAGGCTTACCAGCCACAACGCCAGCTCTGCGCTGTCTTCGATCAGCAGGATTCTCATGTCGGTCTTGATTTACGTAATGGCGGGCGCTGCGATGGCACCCGCACCGCAAGGGTAACGCGTCCCGCCACTCCGGACGAAGTGGTTGCGCCGCCGTATTGGGGAAATACATGAGGCACGGTGCGCCGCAGCGAAAGCTCGATGAAAGGTTGCGCTCCCTAGACTGGCCTCGCATCAACAAGAATCCGCCGCCACGAAAGCTGCGGTCCCGCGCGGAACCCCGCGCCCCATAGGAGACCACTAGTCATGCGTACGTTTCATCGTCACCTGATCGCCACCGCCGTATGCGCAACGCTCGCCGGCGCTGCTTCGATGGCGCAGGCCGCAGAGCCGATCACCATCATGGTGGGCGGCATCAACAAGATCATCTACCTGCCCGCCAAACTGACCGAGGCGCTCGGCTACTTCAAGGACGAAGGGCTCAATGTCGAGCTGCAATCGCAGCCGGCCGGCGTCGACGCCGAAAACCAGTTGATCGCCGGTGCCGTGCAAGGCGTGGTGGGCTTCTATGACCACACGATCGACCTGCAGAGCAAGGGCAAGGAAATCGAAGCCATCGCCGTGTTCTGCAAGGTGCCGGGCGAAGTCGAACTGGTCTCGACGCAGGCTGCGCCGACCTTCAAGACCATGGCCGATGCCAAGGGCAAGACGCTGGGCGTGACGGGCCTGGGTTCGTCGACCGACTTCTTGTCGCGCTACCTGGTGGAACGCCAGGGCGTGGCGTCGAAGGATTATTCGCTGCTGCCGGTGGGCGCTGGCGACACCTTTATCGCCGCGATGAAGCAGGACCGCATCCAGGCCGGCATGACGACCGAGCCGACCGTGTCAGCCATGATCAAGCGCGGCGAAGCGAAGGTGCTGGTTGACCTGCGCACCGAGCAAGGCACGCGTGCCGCGCTCGGTGGCCTGTACCCGGCAGCCAGCTTCTACGTGCAGAACAGCTGGGCCGAAACGCATAAGGACGAAGCCACCAAGCTCGCCCGCGCGTTCTCCCGCACCATGGCGTACATCCATACACACACGGCCGAGCAGATCGCCGAGAAGATGCCTAAGGACTACTACGGCGGCGACAAGGCGCTGTACGTGCAGGCGCTGGAGGCTTCGCTGCCGATGTTCACCGAAGACGGCAAGATGCCCGCGGGCGGCCCGGAAACCGTGCTCCAGGTGCTCGCCACATACAAGCCGCAGGTCAAGAGCAAGAACATCGATCTGTCGAAAACCTACACCAACGCTTACGTGACGGCCGGGGCCAGCGTGGCAAAGGCGACAGCAAAATGACCGAGCCGGCAATCGAATTCCGCAACGTCTCGCTGCGCTTCATCGATGCGAAGGGCAACGCCACGGTGGCGCTGCGCAACTTCAACATGGCGGTGGCACGTGGCGAATTCGTTGCCATCGTAGGACCGACGGGCTGCGGCAAGTCGACCACGCTGAACATGGCGACCGGCTTGCTCAAACCTACGGTGGGTGAAGTACGCGTAATGGGCCAGAAGGTGGACGGCATCGATCCGCGTATCGGTTTCGTCTTCCAGGCCGACGCCGTGTTCCCCTGGCGCACGGTGATCCAGAACGTGGCGGCGGGTCCCCTCTTCCGTGGCACGCCGAAAAAGGCGGCCATGGAAGAAGCCACCGACTGGGCGCAACGCGTGGGGTTGGGCAAGTTCCTCAACCACTATCCGCACCAGCTCTCCGGCGGAATGCGCAAGCGCGTAGCGCTGGCGCAGACCTTCATCAACAAGCCAGAGATTCTGTTGATGGACGAGCCCTTCTCCGCGCTCGACATGCAGACGCGCACGCTCATGCAGGACGAGCTGCTCAAACTGTGGTCGGGCACGGGTGGTTCGGTGGTGTTCGTCACGCACGATCTGGAGGAAGCCATTGCGTTGGCAGACCGCGTGTTCGTGCTGTCGGCCCGTCCCGGCATGCTCAAGCGTGTCTATGACATCGACCTGCCGCGCCCGCGCGTGATGTCCGAGGTTCGATACGACGAGCAGTTCATTGAGCTGTCGCGCCAGATCTGGGCCGACCTGCGCGAAGAAGCCGTCCTCGCCTGACGCTACACATCCGCCGCGCGCCCTGCGCGCGGCCCCGAATTCCCTGGAGTCGTGCCATGAATGACTTTGCCCTGCCCGCCGCGCTCAGCGATGAAGCGTTGGCGCGCGAATCCGACATCGCCCGCGCCCGCATACAGCGGCGCAAAAACATGATCATCGTGCTGCGCATCGTGGTGCTGGCCGTCATCCTCGGCGGCTGGGAGATCGCCGCGCGCAACAAGTGGATCGATCCCTTTTTCTACTCGCAGCCCTCGCTGATCTGGAACCAGCTCGTCGAATGGATGCGCGACGGCACCGCACAGGGATCGCTGTGGCGCCAGATAGGCGTCACGCTCGAAGAGACCGTGCTGGGCTTTCTGATCGGCTCGGTAGCCGGCGTGATCTGCGGCATCGTGCTCGGCCGCAACAAATTACTGTCGGATGTGTTCAGCCTGTACATCCAGATCGCCAACTCGATTCCGCGCGTGGTGCTCGGCTCGATCTTCGTGATCGCGCTGGGGCTGGGCATGGCGTCCAAGGTGGCGCTGGCGGTGGTGATGGTGTTCTTCGTGGTATTCGGCAACGCCTTCCAGGGCGTGCGCGAAGCCGACAAATACATGATCGCCAACGCGCAGATCCTGGGCGCGTCGCCCCGGCAACTGACGATCTTCGTGGTCATCCCGTCGGCCATGTCGTGGATACTGGCCAGCCTGCACGTGAGCTTCGGCTTTGCGCTGGTCGGCGCCGTGGTGGGCGAATTCCTTGGCGCCAAAGAAGGCATCGGCCTGCTGATCTCCACCGCGCAAGGTGCCTTCAATGCCAGCGGCGTGTTCGCAGCGATGATCGTGCTTGCGGTCGTCGCCCTCGCCGCCGCGTGGCTGCTGACCGCCATTGAAAAACGCGTCCTCAAGTGGCGCCCTGCCGCTTTCTGATTTGCCAGCACCTCCGCTTGGTTCGGGCCCCCTCTCTCCGGGGGCTTTTTTTCGTCCGTCGCTCACGATCCGACGAACGGTCGGTTGAATGCCACTGCCCGGTAGTCAGGCAATCGTCATGGCGGCGCAGCACATTCTGCAGCGCCAACTTTTGGCTTCGGACCACATTGTTATCGGTCACTCTTTCGCCCGCGTCGTCACTTGTTCAGTGCTCCATCTCAGTCCGATGACATTTCCATAATGCATTGCAGGGAATGGATGTGCTTGTGTGCGGAGCATCATGAAGTTGTCGCCATCCCGCTTCGTCCCAATGTGCCAATAGCCAATGTGAATACGGCAACACTATCAATTCCACCAAATACAAATCTCCGTAGCTCATTGAATCGTAAGGATCATTCCGACAGACTTGCGCCGCTGGAAACGGTCACATCCAAAAAACCAGGCAGTAAAGCCGATCGCACCCAGCCAGGACGAAGCAAAAACACAGGAGACATTTCATGCGACTCAAACTCACCGCAGTTGCCGCCGCTCTGCTGTTCGCCGGTGCCCACCCCGCCATGGCTGCCCAGACCGGCGGTTTCGCTACGACCGATGGCGGCAACGTCAGCGGTGCCGTCTCAAAGACGGCCAGTTCCATGCAGCAGATCATCGACATCATTGCCGCCGCCCGGCTGGACTCAGGCGGCAACAAGGTGACCGGCGGCGCCTACCCGCTGATCATCACCTACACAGGCAACGAGGATTCGCTCATCAATGCGGCGGCCGCCAACATCTGCGGCCAATGGAGCAAAGCCGCGCGGGGCGTGGAGATCAAGGAGTTCACGAAAGGCATCACGATCATTGGCGCGAATGGCTCGTCGGCCAACTTCGGCATCTGGATCGTGAAGTCGACCAACGTGGTGGTGCGCAACATGAAGTTCGGCTACATGCCGGGCGGTGCGGACGATGGCGACGCGATTCGCATCGACACTTCGCCCAACGTGTGGATCGACCACAACGAGATCTTCGCCAAGAACTACGAGTGCTCCGGCACGCCGGATGGCGACACCACCTTTGAAGGGGCCGTCAACATCAAGAAGGAATCGAACAACGTCACCGTTTCGTACAACTACATCCACGGCTACAAGAAGGTCGGGCTCGACGGATCGAGCTCCAGCGACACCGGCCCGCGCAGCATCACCTATCACCACAACGTGTACGAAGACGTAAACGCCCGTCTGCCGTTGCAGCGCGGCGGCTACGTGCACGCCTACAACAATCTGTATTCGGGCATCACCGAATCGGGCATCAACGTGCGGCAGTTGGGTTATGCGCTGATTGAACGCAACTGGTTCGAGAACGCCGTCAACCCGGTGACCTCGCGCTACGACGGCTCCAACTTCGGCAAGTGGGACCTGCGCAACAACAACGTTTTGAGTCCGTCGGATTTCTCGAAATACAACATCACCTGGACGAGCGACTCGAAGGCCTACGTGAATGCCGACACGTGGACCACCACGGCAGTGTTCCCGATCAGCATTCCCTACTCGTACTCACCAGTGCAGGCGCAGTGCGTGAAGGACAAGCTGCGTCAGTACGCTGGCGTGGGCAAGAACCTGGCCGAGCTGTCGGCATCCGCCTGCGGCAGCAGTAGCTCGTCGTCGAGCAGTTCGTCGTCGTCATCGACGTCGTCGTCGAGCAGTTCGAAGTCTTCGAGTAGCAGCTCGTCGAGCAGTTCATCGTCGGGCGGCGGCACGCCTCCGGTCCTGAGTGGCACGGGTGATTACCCCAACGGTTTTTCGAAGTGCGCGGACCTGGGCGGCACCTGTTCCGTCAGCAAGGGCACCGGCTGGGTCGCCTTTGGCCGCAAGGGTAGCTGGGTGACCAAGTATGTGGGCGTGGGCAACAGCATCGCCTGCACGGTCGCAGCCTTTGGCAGCGATCCGAACGGCAACCCGAACAAGTGCTCCTACCAGCAGTGAGTTTTCCTCGTAGCTGAAGTGAGCGGGCCTGCTGCGGCATGCGGCAGGCCCGCTTTGTTCGTACGCCTGGCCGAGTATCAGTACAACACGCGGCAGCGGATGGTGTCCGGCACGGCAGCCAGTTCCTCTTGCGCAACCTCGCCCGCCGCGCGGTCGACATCGATCACCACGTAGCCGACTTCGTCGTTCGTGCGCAGATACTGCGCGGCAATGTTGATGCCCTTGGCCGAGAAGCGTTCGTTGACGTGCGCCAGCACCCCGGGAACGTTGCGGTGAATGTGCAGCAGGCGCGAACGGCCTGTGTGTTCCGGCAAGGCGACCTCAGGGAAGTTCACCGCCGACACGGTCGAACCGTTGTTGCTATAGCGGATGAGCTTGGCCGCGACTTCGCCGCCGATGTTCTCCTGCGCCTCCGCCGTGGAGCCCCCGATGTGCGGCGTCAGGATGACATTGTCGAAGCGCGTCAGCGGCGAGTCGAAGGTAGCGTCGTTACCCGTGGGTTCGACGGGGAACACGTTCGACAGCGGCGCCGCCGATATGACCGCTCTCCAGCGCGCCGACCAGCGCATCGATATCGACGACAGTGCCCCGCGAGGCGTTGATGAGGTGGCTGGATGGCTTCATGCGCGCCAGTTGTGTCGCGGCGATCATGTTGGCGGTTTCGGGGGTTTCCGGCACATGCAGTGTTACCACATCGGCTACGGCCAGCAGGTCGTCGAGCGATGCGGTTTGCCGCGCATTGCCCAGCGACAGCCGCGCTTCGATGTCATGGAACACGACGTGCATGCCGAGTTGTTCGGCCAGCACGCCAACCTGCATGCCGATGTGCCCATAGCCGACGATGCCCAGCGTTTTGCCGCGCACTTCGAACGAACCGGCTGCACTCTTCATCCAGCCGCCGCGATGCAGCACCGCGTTCTTGGCCGGAATGCCACGCATGAGCAGGATGATCTCGGCAATCACCAGTTCTGCCACGCTGCGCGTGTTGGAGAACGGCGCATTGAAGACCGGTACGCCCTGCAACATGGCGGCGTGCAGGTCCACCTGATTGGTGCCGATGCAGAAACAGCCGACGGCGGTCAGCTTTGGCGCCTGCGCCAGCACGTCGGCGGTCAGGTTCGTGCGCGAGCGGATGCCGAGGAAGTGTGCGTCGTGAATCTGTTCGACGAGCGCATCGCCCGACAAGGCCTTAGGCGATGTGACGATGTTGGTGTAGCCATCGCGGCGCAGCGCCTGAACGGCACTGTCATGGATGCCTTCGAGAAGGACGAACTTGAGCTTGTCCTTGGGTACCGAAAGTTGGCCTTGCTGCATTTTCTCTCTCCATCGGCGGGCCTTGCATGAAAGCACGTACCGCCCCCGCTGTCAGCATATCGGGTAGATCGCGCGGATATTTCGCCATTCCAAGCGATCAATCCCACAGGCAGGCAAGGGTTATTGCAGCGCCGATCAGAAGTTGCCGAACAGGCCTCCGAGCACGATGACGGCGACCAACGCCAGCAATGCGCTGAGGACAGCGACGATCACGATGTCGCGATAACTCTGGCGGTGAGTGCAGCCGCACACCGTCAGCAAAGTAATGACAGCGCCGTTGTGCGGCAGACTGTCGAGCGTGCCGGAACCGATCACCGCCACGCGGTGCAACAGCGCCGGGTCCATGCCGATTTCAGCCGCGCGGGCCATGTATGTCGAACCCAGCGCATCGAGCGCGATGGTCAGCCCGCCCGACGCCGAACCGGTCAGCGCGGCCAGCACATTGGTAGCAGTCGCCAACGACACCAGCGGCCCGCCGCCAATGCCGAGCACCGCATCGCGCACAGCGGCAAACGCCGGCATGGCCGCCACCACCGCGCCGAAGCCGACGAGGCTGGCAACGCTCAGCGTGGGCAATACCGAGGCATTGACACCGGCGTCCATGGTGTCGCGCAATGCGGGCAGGCGTCGATGATGCAGCACCATCACCGTGACGATGGCGCAGGCCAGCGCCGTCACCACCGACCACACGCCCCCGACGCCGGCAAGACTTGTGCTGCCCCAGCGCGGCTCGGCCAGATAGGCCAGATCGAGCGACGGCAGCACGATGAGCGACATCAGCATGTTGGCCGCCACCACCACGATCAGCGGCAGCGCGGCGGTCAGCACGGGAGGCGTGTCCGTCGTGGCCTCGCCGTGCGCGATCTCGCCAGGGTCGAACTCGCGTGCAGTGCTCGCGCGCTCGCGCAGGAGTACATCGTCCTCCACCGCCGGGCCAGCCGCCGAATCACTGCCAAAGCCCTCGCCCGCCTTGCGGGCCGAACGTTCAGCGACGCCAAGCCACCACATGCCGAAGCCAAGCATGATTGCCGCGGCGATCAGGCCCAGACCGGGCGCGGCAAATGGCGTCGTACCAAAAAACGGCATCGGGATGGCGTTCTGGATCGCAGGCGTGCCGGGCAATGCGGACATGGTGAACGTGGACGTGCCCAACGCGATCGCCGCTGGCATGAGGCGGCGCGGAATGTCCGCGCGTCGGAACAGATCCTGTGCCATGGGAGCCAGCACAAAAAACGCAACGAACAGGCTCACGCCACCATACGTTACGAAAGCGCCGGCCAATACCACCGCCAATATGGCGTGCCGAGGCCCGAGACGGCGGATCATGAAATCGGCAATGGCGCGCACCGAACCGCTGTCTTCCATGAGCTTGCCGAACAGCGCGCCGAGCAGAAACAGCGGGAAGAACTGTGCGAAGAACTGCGCCGCGCTGTGCATGAAGGTCTGCGTCCAATGCGCGAGCAGCGGTTCGCCGCCGAACAACGCGACTACCAGCGCGGAGATCGGCGCGAGCAATAGCACGCTCCATCCACGGTATGCCAACCAGATAAGCAGGCCGAGGCCGACGAGAATACCGAGCAATCCCATTCGTTCTCCTTGCGTTGGCGCTCACACGCCCTGGAGCAGTGCTTCCAGATCGAGCGTCGAACGTTGCCCGAGGTCCGCGCCGTGGTCATCAAGGAACGCCTGCGCAGCGGCCCTCCCCTGATCGCGCAGCATGACCAGGAATTCCCATTCCGCATTCAGCTTGGTGGAATACCCCAGATCGAGCATCACGTCGCTGGCAATGCGATGAATGCGCATGCTTGCCCAGCGGGCCCCTTCCTCGTGCGCAACGTCGGCCACGCGGTGGAGCAGCGCCATCATGCGCAGTTCCTTGAGCAATACACCGTTGAATGACACTTCATTGAGTCGGTTGAGAATGTCGCGTGCGGAACGCGGTATGCCGCTGCGCTCGATCGGATTGATCTGCACGAGGATGGTGTCCATCGAATCGCATTCGCGGATCAATGGCGTCATCGTCGGATTGCCCGCGTAGCCGCCGTCCCAGTAGGCGTCGCCATCGATCTCGACGGCCTGGAAGAGCATCGGCAGGCACGCTGACGCGAGCAGGACATCAACGCTCAATTGATCCTGCCGAAATACTCTGCCCCGGCCGGTGCTCACGCTCGTGGCGGTCACGAACAACTTGATCGGGCTTCCCGCCAGGCGTGCAAAGTCGATCTCCTCTTCGAGGATGCCGCGGAGCGGATTGCTGCCAAGCGGATTGACGTCGTAGGGCGAAAAGACACGGCTGAAGAGATCGGCCGCAACAAAGAACGGCGAATGATCGAGCGTCCAGCGCCCGAGCAGCACGTCGAGCGGACTTCGCCGCAAAGGGCTGAATCGAGCGGCATCCGACACACGCAACCAAAAGCGTTCGAGCGCCTCCCGCGCGCCGTCCGCTCCGCGCTGTATGTAGCCATGAGCCATGACAGCGGCATTCATCGCGCCAGCCGAAGTGCCGGAAATCCCTTCGACCTTGAGCCACGGCTCCTGAATCAACCTGTCGAGTACGCCCCAGGTAAAGGCACCGTGCGCCCCACCGCCCTGTAGCGCCAGATCGACCAGCAGCGGCTCGCGCCTGCCGGCCTTGGCGTCGGTCTTGTTTTGCATGAATCGCGTATCCCGCAAGACTTGCTGGTGAAGAAGTCGCAGCAGCGTATTTGCTGCACCACAACATAACCAATGTAGTCGGTGGAATCGCGCGCTTCAAGGCAATACGCCGCCCATGCGTCGTCGGCACGCAAGAAATGCGAATGGCGCGCCACCGGCATCGGCGGGCGCGCCATTCTTGTGGACCACAACGATCAGTTGCCGGGCGCGGGTTCGGCCGCGCGGTCGATGCTCCGCTGCCGGCGCATGTGCTGCACCACGCGCGGCATGATCAGCAGCACCGCCGCCACGCCCAGGAAGCTGGCCGACAGCGGCCGCGTGACGAAGGTGCTCCAGTCACCCTGGCTGATGACAAGCGCTTGCCGCAGCGATTGCTCCAGCATCGGCCCGAGGATCATCCCTACGATCAGCGGTGCGACAGGAATGTCCAGCCGTCGCATGGCAAAGCCGAGTACGCCAAACACGAACAACAGCCCGACATCGAACAGGGAGTTGCTCGCGCCGTACACCGCCACCGTTGAAATCACCAGGATGCCCGCATACAACCAGTGCGGCGGAATACGCAGCAGCTTCACCCACAGGCCCACCAGCGGCAGGTTGAGTGCAAGCAGGATCACGTTGCCGATGTAAAGGCTGGCGATGAGCGTCCACACCAGTTCGGCCTGCGTGGTGAACAGCAGTGGCCCCGGCTGGATGCCATAGCTCTCGAACGCGGAAAGTATCACCGCCGCCGTCGCCGACGTTGGGATGCCAAGCGTGAGCAACGGCATCAGCACACCCGCCGCTGCCGCATTGTTGGCGGCCTCCGGCCCGGCCACGCCTTCGATGGCACCCTTGCCGAACTCCTCGGGATGAGGCGAGAGCTTTTTCTCGGTGTAGTAGGAAAGGAGCGTTGGCAGTTCAGCACCACCAGCCGGCAATGCCCCAAACGGAAAGCCGATACCCGCACCGCGCAGCCAGCCCTTCCAGCTACTTCGCCAATCTTCGCGAGAGAGCATGATGCGCCCGGTCATGCGCATCACCTCGCCTTCTGCCGCGTGCCCCTGCCAAGCAAGGAAGAGCGCCTCGCCCACGGCGAACAGCCCGACCAGCACCACCGTCACTTCGATGCCGTCGAGCAGTTCAACGTTACCAAAGGTGAATCGCGGCTGGCCCGTCTGCAGATCGACGCCGACAAAGCCCAGCAGCAGGCCGACCGACAGAGCCAGCAGACCGCGCAGTACCGAATTGCCGAGCACCGATGACACCGCCACCAATGACAGCACCATCAGCGCGGCATATTCGGCAGGACCGAATGCCAATGCAATATTGACCACATAGGGCGAGAAGAAGGTCAGCGCGATGGTGCCGATGGTCCCGGCCACGAAGCTGCCGATGGCAGCCGTCGCCAATGCCGGCCCGGCCCGACCGCGTCGCGCCATGCGATTGCCTTCGAGCGAGGTGACCACCGCCGACGATTCGCCCGGCGTGTTGAGCAAGATCGACGTGGTGGAGCCGCCATACATCGCGCCATAGAAGATGCCCGCGAACAGCACGAACATTGCCGCTGCCGGCACTTTGAAGGTCAATGGCAGCAACAACGCCACGGTCAACGCCGGCCCGATCCCCGGCAACACCCCGACCAGCGTGCCGATGAGACAACCGAGCACGCCGTAGACGAGAATCCCCGGGCTCAGCGCCGTCGAAAAGCCGTGCATGAGTGCGTCGAATGTACCCATGGGGTTTGCTCCCTCAGAACAGGTGCAGATACGGGCCGAGGAACGGCCCCAACTGCACACCGAGCAGGCGGTCGAACAATGCCCACACGCACAGGATGAACAGCAACCCCACCCCGGCGTCGGCAAGCACGCGACGACTATCGAAGCCGCGTGCGAACAGTACGAAGGCCACACCGCACGCCAGCCCGATACCGATGAACGGAATCAGCAGCAATAACGAAAGCAGCCCCGCCACCAGCCACGCAGCCCGAAAGACGCCACCCGACTTGGGCTTTTCGTCCGGGTTGTCAACGATGTCCGGACTGCGCCCTTTGTATGCCGCCTGCGTGAAACCGACGGTCAGCAACAAAAAGAGCGCGGCCACCACGCCCGGCATCAGGCGCGGACCAAAGCCGTCGGCATTGGGCGGCGAGTTGATGAGAGTGACCTGCGCCAGCGCGAGTACCGCCACCACGAACAATGCAAGGCCCGTGGTGACGGCGAAGTAGCGGGTATAGAGCGCACTCATGCCAGCCCCAGTTCCTTCATCACCGTTTCGGTCTCGCTCACGTCGGCGACGACTTCCTTGGTGAATGCATCACCCGCGAGGAACACGTCGACCCACTTGCGTTGATCGAGCAGATCCTTCCACGCCTGCGTGTCGTGCATTTTGGTAAAGACATCGATCAGCGCCTGCTTCTGCTGCGCGTTGATGCCGGGTGCGCCGAACAAGCCGCGCCAGTTGGCGGCGGTGACGTTGGTGCCCAGTTCCTGCAAGGTCGGCACGTCTACGCCCGGAATCCGCTTGTTGCCCGAAACCGCCAGCGCGCGCATGCGCCCGCCCTTGATCTGCTCGGCGAATTCCGAGTACCCCGAGATACCGGCCTGCACCTGGCCGCCGATGATCGACGCCACCGCCGCGCCGCCCCCCGCGTAGGCAACATACGCGGCGTTCTTGGCACTGGCGCCGAGGGAACGCAGGATCATGCCCAACAGCAAGTGGTCGGTGCCGCCCGCGCTGCCGCCCGCCACGCTCACCGCCTTGGGGTTGGCCTTGAGTGCGGCAGCCAGATCCTGCCAGGTTTTGTAGGGACTGTTGGCGGGCACGGCGATGACGCTGGCCTCTTCCGTCAAGCGCACCAGTGGCACCACGTCCTTGATGGTCACCGGGCTCTTGTTGGCAATCCCCGCGCCCACCATGACCGAACCGCCAACCATCACCGCGTTGGACTTGCCCTTCTGTTGATTGACGAACTTGGGCAAGCCCACCATGCCGCCTGCGCCACCGACGTTCTCAAACTGCACGGTGCCCACCAGCCCGGCTGCGCGGATCACCTGTTCGATGGCGCGGCCGGTACCGTCCCAACCGCCTCCGGGCGCGGCCGGTATGAACATATAGAGCGACTCGAACAGCGGCGCTGCCCACAGACTGCGCGGGATCATGCCAAGCACGGGGGCTGCCGCACCGGCCAGCAGCAACTGACGACGCATTGCACGGATGTTGTCGGTGTTACGCATGGGTCTCTCCTCTGTGTGGGTCTTTGAACGAACTGCATCACTGGCTGGCGCCGCGCACGTGTACCACTCCGCGCGACGACATTGCTGCGATGTCCTCTTCTGCATAGCCCGCGCGCCGCAACAGCGCGGCGGTATCGCGCCCCTCGTCGGGCAGGTCGATGCGCGTGGCAAAGCGCCGCCCGTCCATGCAGACCGGCAGGCGTGGCACCTGGACAGCGTTGCCGCCGGGCAAGGTGACCGTGGTGAAACCATCGGATGCGGCGAGATGCGGGTCGCTGTAGAGGTCTTGCGGGCGCGCAATGGGGGCGAATGGCAGGCCAGCGGCGTCGCAGCGGTTCATGACGTCGTCCTTGGACAACCGCCTCAGCCGCTCACGCACAAAGGGCATGAACTGATCGCGCGCGTGCACGCGCTGATTGTTGGTAGCCAGCTCAGGCGCTTCGGCAAGATGACGCAAACCGAATGCGCTACAGAATGCCTTCCATTGCGTATCGCTCACGGCGCCGACGAATACATGTTCGTCATCGGCGGTTTCGAAAACGTCGTACACGGCCCACGCAGACAGGCGCGCCGGCATCGGCTCGGCCGGGCGCCCCGTCACCGCGCCCTGCAACATGTGCTGCGCGACAAGAAAAACGTTGTTCTCGAACAGGCCGGATTGCACGAACTGGCCGTGGCCGGTGCGTGATCGCTCATTGAGCGCCGCGAGAATCGAAATCGCGCCGAACATGCCGCCCATGACATCGTTGACCGACGCGCCCGCACGCAACGGGCGGCCCGGCGGCCCGGTCATGTAGGCCAGCCCGCCCATCATCTGCACGACTTCATCCAGCGCGGTGCGCTGCTCGTATGGGCCGGAAAGGAACCCCTTGAGCGAACAGTAGATAAGGCGCGTGTTACGCTCGCGCAGCGCCTCGTAACCCAGTTGGAGACGATCCATCGCGCCGGGGCGGAAGTTCTCGATCAGCACGTCGGCATCATCGAGCAGACGTAGCACCGCCGTCCGGCCCTCGGCCGATTTGAGGTCCACGGCAAAACTCAGTTTGTTGCGGTTGTACGTCGGCCAGTAGCCCGCGCCGGACCCGGTCAAGCGGCGCGTGCTGTCGCCCTCTACGCCTTCGACCTTGATGACTTCCGCCCCCAGATCGGCAAGGATCAGCCCGCACGCGGGCCCCATCACCATATGAGCGAACTCAACGACGCGCAGTCCCGCAAGCGGCAGCGATGAAGTCGTCATGGCGTTCGACCGTCTGCATAGACAAAACCGCGCGGCAAACCAGCATCCGGTACATGCCCGTAGAGCGGTTCGCCCGGTAGCCCTTCGATGATGATGGCGCGCGCTTCGATGAGGCGTTCAATGTCGATGCCGGTGCGCAGCCCCATCGATTCGAGCAGGAAGACGAGATCCTCGGTCACGATGTTGCCGGTGGCGCCCGGCGCATAGGGGCAGCCGCCCAGTCCGCCTTGCGAGGCATCGAAGGTCGTCACGCCGACATCGAGCGCGGCCACGACATTGGCCAGCCCCTGCCCGCGTGTGTTGTGCAGATGAGCCGCGCCGGCCTTGTCGCCCAGCGTTTCTCGCAGCCTTTTGAACATACGGCGCACCTGCGTGGGCGACGCATAGCCAGTGGTGTCGGACAGGCCGACGGAATCGACGCCAGCCTGCGCGAGCTGTTCAGCCAGTCGCATGACGAAGTCTTCGTCAACCTCGCCTTGCATCGTGCAACCGAAGGCGGTGGAAATACCGACTTCCAGGCCAAACGCCGCATCTGCATGGAGTTCCTCTCTCCATTCGCACACCCGGCGCACTTCGGCGACGGCTTCCTCCGGCGTTTTATTCAGGTTGGAAAGGCTATGCGCGCGCGATGCCGATACCGGCAGCGTGACCTTATGAGCACCCGCGGCTACGGCACGCTGCACGCCCTTGAAGTTCGGCGCCAACGCCAGCACGGTCAAACCCGGAATGCCACTGGCATTCGCCACGATGGCTTCGGCGTCAGCCATCTGCGGCAGGAGCGTGGCTGGCACGAACGACGCTACCTCGATCTCACGTAGACCCGCTGCGGCGAGCGCGCGAATCCACGCCTGCTTGGCTGCAGTCGGCATGGACTGGCGCACGCTCTGCAAACCGTCGCGCGGGCCCACCTCGCTCACGATGATGTCGACGGGTGCATTCATCAGGCGGCCTCCCGCGACAGCCACGCCTGCGGAAAATCGCCGCCCAGCGCAGCCGTCAGGTGCGCAGCAGCGTCCAGCAGGAGTGCGACGAATTCCTCGACCCGCGCATCGGCGAAGCGCTCACGCGGGCCGGACAAGGCGATCGCGCCCACCACGCGCCGCCCGTCTCCAAACACAACGGCCGACACCGACGCGGCATCCGGATCACGCTCGCCCTGGGTCGCCGCCCACCCGCAGTCACGAACGGACGCCAGTGCCGCTGGCGCATCGGCGGCAAACGCGCTGAGTACTCGCCCCGCCGAACCGCGCCCAAGTGGTAGGCGATCGCCTTCGTAGAGCGCAATGCGGATGGACCGATCGGGTTCGATCCGCCGCAGGCACAGGCGCGCATCGCCGTCCGGCACGAAGAGGGAAGCCGTCTCACCGCTCGCGCGGGAGAGTTGCCGCAGAACCGGCAACAGCACGTCGTCGAGACGGAAGCTGCGCTGGTAGGCGCGCGCGAGTTGCATTGCCTGCGACCCCGCACCATAGCGGCCGTCGCCATACTGGCGAACGTAACCGGCGCGAATGAGGGAGGCGACCAAACGAAGGATCGTGCTTTTGTAGAGCCCGCTGGCGCGCGCAAGCTCGGCGAGGCTCAACGTACCCTGGCTGGCAGCCAGGACGGCGAGCAGCGCAAATGCCCGATCTACGGCAGCTACGCCGCCGGCTCTCTGTGGACGCTGTTCCATTGGATAGAACGCTGTTCTGTTTATCTGTCTGGAGTCAGCTTAGGTGGCGCCAGAGCGTCCGAAACAGGGACAAACCCTGAGTTGTCGGTTCTACCTACGCGGAGCAAGGACGAAAAAAAAACCGGCGCACCTGGCGCCGGTTTCGTTGGCTTGTCAACCGCAACAGTCGATCAGTCCTTGGTGAGTTCCACGAACTCCATGTCTTCATAGGGGATCAGCCGCGTCTTGTGCTTGATGCGGTAGCCGATCCAGATGATCAGGAACAGCGGAATACCCACGTACGCACCGATGAAGTCAGCCCACTCGAAGCCGCTGTGCATGACGAACGGCGTGCCGTGCACGACGGCGCCCCACAGGCCGGCGATGATCTCCCACGCGTCTTGATAACGCTGGCCGAGCATGATGATCAGGCACAGCGCAAAAGCGAACAGCGGGCCGAACGGGAAGAGCTTGGCGCGGTACGGCAGGTCTTCCAGCCGATTGCCCTTGAGCACGTAACCCTTGCGGAAGCGATAGTGGCTCACGGCGATGCCGAGCCAGGCGATGAAGCCGGTCATGCCGGACATGCCCACCAGCCAGAAGAACACCAGCTTTTCACTGAACACGGCAGTCAGGAAGCACAGCATTGCGACGACCGTCGTGGCGTACAGCGCGTTACGCGGCACACCATTCTTCGACAGCTTGGCGAACATCTTCGGTGCCTTGCCGTCGCAAGCCATGGCAAACAGCATGCGCGTCGAGGCGTACATGCCGGAGTTACCCGCCGACAGTACGGACGTCAGGATGACCGCATTGAGCACCGCAGCGCCAAATGCCAGCCCGGCACGTTCGAAGACGATGGCGAACGGGCTCATGGCGATGTTCTCTTCGCTACTGCTCAGCAGGTTCGGATCGGTGTAGGGAATCAGCAGGCCGATGATGAAGATGGCCAGCACGTAGAACAGCAGGATTCGCCAGAACACTTGCTTGACGGCCTTGGGCACGTTCTGACGCGGATTCTCGGATTCGCCCGCGGCGATGCCGATCAGCTCGGTGCCCTGGAACGAGAAGCCCACCACGATGGCGACACCGATCAACGTCGGCATGCCGCCAACGAAAGGAGCGTCCCCCGTCGTGAGGTTATGCCAGCCGGCCTGTTCGCCGCCGTGCATGATGCCGAAGATCATCAGCGTCCCGACGGCAATGAAGAAGATCACCGCCAGCACCTTAATGAGCGCAAACCAGTATTCGCCTTCGCCGAAGCCGCGAACCGAGATGTAGTTGAGCAGGAAGATGATGGCGAGAAAGATGGCCGCCCACCAGAAGCCCGGCACGTGCGGGAACCAGTAGCGCATGATGATCTGCAGCGTCGTCAGATCGACCGCCACCGTCACGGCCCAGTTGTACCAGTAGTTCCACCCGAGAGCGAACCCGAAGCCCGGTTCAACATAGTGTGCGCCGTAGGTCGAGAACGATCCGGGCACCGGCATGAATGCCGCCAGCTCGCCCAGGCTCGTCATCAGGAAGTACACCATCACACCGACCAGCAGATAAGCCAGCAATGCGCCGCCGGGGCCGGCTGTGGCCACAGTGGCGCCCGACGCCACGAAGAGCCCGGTGCCGATCGCGCCACCGATTGCGATCATCGTAAGGTGGCGCGCTTTGAGTTCGCGCTTGAGATGCGGGTGTGGCTGGCCGTTGGCGTCGGAAGGAGTCTGCATGAGTTGCTCGGTTATCTGGACACTGGGCAAAGTAAGCGCGTAAATCCCCTCGCGCGGGGTGCCCGCCCCTTGCTGGACGGACCTGACGGCTGCACAAAATGGCGGCCGATCCTACTTGAAAAAACTCGCACGACACGCGTCGGAAAACCCTCCCGTTGCTCCAGATCAAATCGGTGCAGGACGGCGCAGTCGCACGCGCGCGTGACCGCGCGCACGTACGCTGACTGGATTATTCCGAGGCGAATCTTCGCGTCGCGCTGGCAATGTGCCGACGAAATTGACGAACGGCAAGAAAATACGTGCAACCTCCCTGCCCAAAAGGGGACTGACCTTTGCGCATTGGCCTAGGGTAGGGAAAGCTTGATACAGCGCCATCCGACATTCACTCGGACAGGCGAACATACCGATTCGCACCCCGACTTCTATTTTTCTCAGGCTTCGGCCACGAGGGAGGAAACATGACCGAGAACGTCGTGGACACGATCATTCGCGCAATGCAGGCACGAGCCGACGCGTACGATGAAGTCTTCATGTTCAACCAGGCACGCGAAATCCGCGAACAGATTGCCTGGCTCAAGCGCACGCGGCCACTCGAACAAGAGTCGGCCCCGGCGTCCCGATAACGGCCCCGCCCCGCGCCACGCGCGTTTGCGGGCCGGATGTCGTTGTATACAACTCCACAACCATCAACACGGTTTTTGCAGTGTTTGCCCGCATCTCGCAACACCCTCTGTCTCTAAAATCCCACATCCGCACGCCCCACAGCTGACCATGCAGCGGGCATGATTCCGGCGCACCCTCAGCGGGCCTCGCCAGGAGATCGGACGCCCGCGCAGCCGCGCCGATGGGGTCTCGCTGATCGCAGACCTGGCCCATCTTTCGCTTTGGGAGGTGGCCGCTTCACGCCTGCTATGTTTAGCGTAGCGAGAGAGATAAAACATGCATTTGCCCCCCAACCCAAAGGCCGTGCTCATCGACCTTGCCGGCGTACTGCACGTCGGCGACCAGGCCATCGCTGGCGCGATCCCTGCGCTTCGGGCGCTGCGCGCTACCGGTCGTGGCTTGCGATTTCTGACCAACACGACCCGCACGCCGCGCAGCACATTGGTGCAACGCCTGCGCGATATGGGCTTCGACGTCAGCGAGGAAGAAGTCCTGACAGCACCGATGGCTGCGCGCGACTACGTGCTGACACACGGGCTTGAGCCGCATTGGCTGGTCCATCCGGATGTCGCCCCCGAACTCGGGCCGACCTCGCCCACCCCGACGGCAGTGGTCATTGGGGACGCTGGGCCGTACTTCACCTTCGAGGCCATGAACACCGCATTCCGGTTGCTGGCCGGTGGTTTGCCGTTGGTTGCCATGGCGCGCAACCGGTATTTCCGCGAAACCGACGGGCTGACGCTCGACATGGGTGCGTACGTTGCAGGCCTGGAGTTTGCGGCGGGAATCACCGCCACCGTCGTCGGCAAACCAGCGCAGACATATTTCGAGACTGCGTTGGCCTCGTTGGGCGTGGCACCTCATGAAGCTGTCATGATCGGCGACGACGTCACCGACGACATCGGCGGCGCGCAGGCTGCAGGTATTGCCGGCATTCTGGTACGCACCGGCAAATTCCGCCCGCAGGACGAGCACCATGACACGGTCACGCCGGCCGCGATCGAGGATGATTTCGCGGCCGCCGTCGCCCCACTTCTCTAGCCCCACTAACGTGGGCGGAGGATTTCGAAACGAAAAGCCATTTCAGCCCGGACGCGATGTTCCGTTATTGAAAGCATGCGCCACGCAACCCGCCTTGCCCTGATTGCCGCGGCCTACGCCATCGCCGGCCTCCTGTCGCTGCAGATTGCAGCGCCGCCAGGCTATGTGGCGCCGATCTTTCCACCTGCCGGCATCGCGCTGGCGGCCACGTTGATCTATGGCACGCGGGTATGGCCGGCAATCCTGGTCGGTTCGGCCATCGTGCAGGTACTGGCCGGCACGGACGCGGATGTCCACGGGCCAGAATGGGTCGGCCCGCTGTTCGTGCCGATCGCGGCAGTGTTGGCCAGCCTGTTCGGCGCATGGGCGGCACGTCACCTGATCCGCCTGCCCGACCCGCTCGATTCGCAGCGCTCCATCCTGCGTTTTCTATTGCTGGTTGCCCCCGGCACTGCCGCTGTCTCGACCGCCATCGCCGTACCGGCGTTGCTGGCCAGTGGTTCGCTCGCGCTGGCCGATGGTTCATTCACTGCCTGGAACTGGTGGATCGGCGACGCGCTCGGCATTGTCATCGGCGTCCCGCTGATGTTCGCCTTCTTCGGACAACCACGGCAGGACTGGCAACCCCGCGTATTCAGTATCGCCATCCCGGTGCTGGTGGCCTCGGCCGTCCTCGCGGTGGTGTTCGTGCAGATTCGGGACTGGGAGAACGATCGCCTGACCGTCCAGTTCAATCGCGACGCGGAGAACCTCGCCAACGCACTCGAACGGCGTCTGGCCGCGCAGCTCGACATGCTGCTTGCATTCGAGCGGCTGATGACCGTGAGCGAATTCGTCACGCGCGAAGAATGGCGCGGCTTTGCGATGCCCTGGTTGCGCCGCTATCCCGGCACGCAGAATTTCGGCTGGGCGCCACGGGTGACGCACGACCGCCGCAGCGCATTCGAAACGGAAATTCGCGCGCACGACCGGTCGGACTTCCAGATCATCGCCCGCGACGAATCCGGCGCCACTTTCGCGGCGCCGACGGCCAGCCAATACATGCCGCTGCTCTACATTGAGCCGATAGAGTCCAATGCGGCGGCACTCGGCCTGAATGTGCTGTCCTTGCCAGCCACCGCCAACGCGGTCAAGGCTGCGGTGGACAGTGGCGAACCACGGGCGACTGAGGCTATCCACCTCGTGCAGGAACGCGGTAGCCAGCGCGGCGTGGTGATCTATCTCCCCGTATTCGGAGACACGGATCGCGACGGACACCCGGACATCCGGGGCGTGATCTCGGGCGTATTCCGGATGACCGACACGGTGAAAGCCGTCCTCGACCCGGCCGCCGCCAACATCGACGTGTGTCTCATCGATGCCAGCGGCCTGCCGGAGAATCAACTGCTCTACGGCAGCAACGACTGTGTGTCCCGCACGTGGGGCGCGCAGGAGTTGTTGACAATCATCCCAGTGACATTCGCCGGCCGCGACTGGCGTATCGAAATGCGATCGACGCCGGCATACCTGAACAATGCCCGCACATGGACGGTCTGGACGACGCTGGCGGTCGGGCTTGCCATGGTCGGCATGCTGGCGGCGTTCCTGCTTGCCGTCACGGGACGCACGCGCCGCATCGAAGAGCAGGTGGCGCAACGCACGACAGAGCTCGCGCAGGCGACTGAGCGCCTCAGTGCACAGCAAGCCGCCCTGTTGCAAGCGCAGCGGATGGCACGCATGGGTAGCTGGGAACTCATGCCCGATGGCATCTTTGCGTATTCCGAACAGTTGCGGCAGATCCTGGAGTTGCCCGGTGACCACGCGCTGACGTGGGCCGACGTGCTCGACTGTTTCAAAGGCGAACAACGCGTGCAACTGACAAAGGCGTTCGATCAGGCGCGCGCCCACCTGGAGGCGGAGCCCTTCGACTGCAATCGGCGCTCGAACGACGGACGGGCTCAGGTGCTGCTTTGCCAGATCGAAGGGGAATGGAACGGCAGCACGCTGATCAAACTGCGCGGCACCATGCAGGACGTGACCGAGGCGCGAGAGGCCGACGCCCACATTCACTTTCTCGCGCGCTTCGATGCGCTCACCGGACTGCCCAACCGCATGTACTGGATCGAGCGTACGCGTGCGACGCTGGCCTCAGCGACGCGACACGAGGATTACTCGGCGGTGCTGTTCCTCGACCTGGACCACTTCAAGACCGTGAACGATTCGCTCGGCCACCCGACCGGCGACAGACTGCTGACGGCCGTCGCCAAACGACTCGCCCCGTGCCTGCGTAACGAAGACCTGCTCGCTCGATTGGGTGGCGATGAGTTCGTGATTCTCCTGCCCCGGCTCAGCAGTCCCGACGACGCTGGTCGCGTGGCAGAAAAACTGCTCGACCACCTCAATCAGCCATTGCTGATCGAGCAACACGAACTGTCTGCCTCTGCCAGTATCGGCATCGCTGTTTTTCCGGGCGACGGAACAGACGTTGACACGCTGCTCAAGAACGCCGACGTGGCGATGTACGGCGCCAAGCAAAGCGGGCGCAATCGCTACCAGTATTTCGTTCCGGAGATGAACGAGCGCGCCAATGAACGCTTGCGCCTGGAAGGCGCACTGCGGCACGCCATTGAGCGTAATGAGCTGACGCTGCACTTTCAGCCGCAGTGGGACGTCGCAAGCGAGCGCGTATGTAGCTGCGAAGCACTGGTGCGCTGGCAGCACCCCGAACGCGGCCAGATGTCGCCCATGCTGTTCATTCCGCTCGCCGAGGAGTCCGGACTCATCCATCCGCTTGGCGAATGGGTGCTCACACAAGCTTGCAAGCAACAGGTGGAGTGGGCACGTGCGGGACACGATCTGACCGTAGCGGTGAACATCTCGGCACTGCAATTCCAGCAGGCCGACTTTGCCGATCGCGTGGCACGCATCATTGCGCAGACCGGTATTTCGCCGCACCGGCTCGAACTGGAACTGACGGAGAGCGCGGTCATGGCGCCGGGCGACGACCTCATCGCCCGCATGAACCGGGTCGGCGCGCTCGGCGTGCGGTTGGCGCTCGATGATTTCGGCACGGGATACTCAAGCCTTGCCTATCTCAAGCGACTGCCCATCCACCGGCTGAAGATCGACCGTTCGTTCGTACAGGATTTGCCCGGCGATACCGAAGACGCGGCCATCGCGTCGGCTACGCTCTCGCTCGCACGCGACCTGGGCATGACAGTCGTTGCTGAGGGAGTGGAGACGACATCGCAGCGGGACTTTCTCGCCGCACGCGGATGCCATGTACTGCAGGGCTACCTCATCTCGCGCCCACTGCCAGCCAGCGCACTTGAGGACTGGCTGACGCAGGCAACGCAGAATGCCTGACGGGAATCACATCATTCAGGGCACAAAAAACGGGGCCGAGGCCCCGTTTCCTTTGATGCACTGCCACGTTGTTCAGTACCCGGTGGTGTCACCCAGACCTGACGGCAGAGACCCCTTGATTTGGTCGGGCGAGTAAGCGCCCTGGTTGGTCCATACCAGCCAGTCGAGCGTGCCGTTGTAGGTGCTGGTGCCCGTGGTGCCAACATAAAGATAGCGCTTGAGCGATCCAGTGGCCGGATTCAGCACGCCCGTATACGGCAAAGCCGAACCGCCCGTCGTTTCTGTCTTCAACTGTCCATCGACATACAGACTGACAGTGCCATGCGTGGCATCGGTCATGGCAATCGACACCTGATAGGTGTGCCACTGCGTCGTATCGACAGCAACGGTCGGCTTGTTGGCCGGGGTTCCAGAGACGCCATCAATCGTGTCGAACTGCACACCTTGCAGCGTCATGTTGTCACCGATGACAAACTTGACGCGGCTCGCACTGGTGTCGGCATCCGCATCCGCCAGAGCGACTTCAACCTCGATGGCACGCTCCGTAGCAGAGTTTGCCTTGGCACGCGCGACCCACGTGAAGTACTTCGGATACCCCGCCCCCACCACTGAATCCGAGTTATTCGGATCCTTGGTGCCGCTCACGCGGATCTGACCCTCGACCCGCCGTTGATGAACGACACGAGGCCATTACCCAGCGAAGAGAAGACGTTTGCCACATAACCGGTGCTCGTGTTGTAGGTGAACGCCGTTGCCGAACCATAGGTGCTGGTGATCGAATTCGCCGCATCCGGAACGACGTTGGCGTTGTAGGAATTCCACTTCACCGCCAAGGCACTGGTGGACGACGACGAGCCAGCAGATGAGCTGGTCGACGACGTCGACGACGACGCGCTCGAATTCGTGGACGAGCTTGAACTGGACCTTGAACTGGACGAAGACGAAACGGAACTCGACGACGAGCTGGAATTGTTGTCGTCGTCGCTACCGCATGCGGCCAGCGACAGCGCGAGAGCAGACGCGACCAGCACGGAAAGATGCTTCTTCTGCAACATCATGTACCTCCCACCATAGTATGACTTTGTCATTGATTCCTCCTGATGCCCGGACGCGCAGCCGTTGACGCCCGCGCTTTGCGCACTTGTCTGCGTGCGCTGTGTCCGGAGAGGATCGTTGCATGGTGAAAGTGGCGAAACAATATGATGAAAATGGAAATTCCCGGAAATTCTTCCTTTTCCGGATACATGAAAACCCGCAGCCGCAGCACAAGAAAAATGGGGCCGTAGCCCCATTTCCTATTAACTTATTTCGTAAACACCCTGCCTTGCAGCAGGTGTTCACTCGCACATTTCTGATCAAGACAACGCGTCGTCTTCGTCCAACACACTACCGCCATGCAGCACGGCGTGCGCGAATCCATCGGCACGGCTCAATACCTGATCAGCATAAAAATACGCAGTGGAAATTTTCGATTTCAGGAAGACCTCTCGCCCTGCTCCGTTGGCCAGCAGTTTTTGCGCAACCAGTGCCGCGCGCGCCATTTGCCATCCGCCACAAACCACACCCATTAGTTCCAGCATGGGCGTCGCGCCAGCCAGCGCTTCGCGCAGGTCCTTCGTGTAGATATCAAGCACGTGGGTTGCGCTGGCTTCGAGTGCTTCAATGCCGAAGCGCAACAGATCGCCAATGTGTTGAATGCGCACGTCACTGACGTCATCGCATTGCGACACGACCTGACGCATCTCCTCGATCAGGGCCTTGAGCGCCTGACCGCCGTCCCGCGCGATCTTTCGACCGACAAGGTCGATCGCCTGGATGCCGGTCGTGCCCTCATAGATGGTCGTGATGCGCGCGTCGCGAAGATGCTGTGCCGCCCCGGTCTCTTCGACGTAGCCCATGCCACCGTGCACCTGGACACCCAACGATGCGATCTGGATGCCCGTCTCGGTACTCCACCCTTTGACGACGGGGATCATCAAGTCGACGAAGGCTTGCGCAGCGGCACGCGTGTCCGCGTCGGCATGACGCTCTGCGATGTCCATGCGTGATGCGACGACGGCAGCCAACGCACGCATGGCTTCGGTCTGCGACTTCATCAACAACAGCATGCGACGTACGTCGGGGTGGCGAGCAATCGGCACGCGTGTGCCGTTGCGTACGGCAGCCTCAACGCCCTGCACGCGTTCGTTCGCATAACCAAGCGCTTGTTGCCATGCCCGTTCGGCAATGGCAACACCTTCCATGCCAACCGCATAGCGTGCCATGTTCATCATTACGAACATGATCTCCAGGCCACGATGGGGCTCGCCGACGAGATAGCCAACCGCACCGCCTGCGTCGCCATACGCCATCACGCACGTGGGGCTGGCGTGAATGCCAAGCTTGTGTTCGATCGACACGCAGCGCAAGTCGTTGTGCGCGCCGCGCGAACCGTCGGCGTTGACGAGGAACTTGGGCACGACGAACAGCGAGATGCCTTTGACGCCTTCCGGCGCATCCGGCAAGCGTGCGAGCACCAGATGGATGATGTTCTCTGCCAGATCGTGTTCGCCGTAGGTGATGAAGATCTTCTGACCAACGATGCGATAACTGCCATCGCCCACGGGTTCGGCACGCGTGCGTACGGCAGACAGATCGGAGCCTGCCTGCGGTTCGGTCAGGTTCATGGTGCCCGTCCATTCGCCGCTCACCATCTTCGGGAGATACGTCGCCCGCAGGGGTTCAGAGCCACGCGCAAGGATCGCTTCGACCGCGCCAGCCGTGAGCATCGGGCAGAGTGAGAACGCCAGGTTCGCGCTCTTCCACATTTCGTTGAGCGATGCCGAGATCAGCGTCGGCAAGCCTTGCCCGCCGTACTCGGTGGGTGCCGCTACCGAGGTCCAGCCGGCTTCGGCAAAGTGGCGGTAAGCCTCTCGCCAGCCGGGCGCGGTGCGGACCTGACCGTCCTCGCAACGCGCACCTTCGCGGTCGCCCACACGATTGAGAGGCGCCAGTACGCCACCGGCAAACTTGCTGGCCTCTTCGAAAATTGCCTCGATCAGATCGTCCGTGAATTCTTCGCACCCGGGCAGTGACTGCACCGTGCGCAGATCGGCGAGGTGTTGCAGGACAAAATGCATGTCCTCAAGCGGCGCCTTATAGTCGCTCATCTCTCTGTCTCCATCACATCATCGTTGTCTGCCTCGGCATGACGCCTGGCAGATCTGCTACGACCTGTTCGCGTTGCGCGAACAGACTCTCCTAGTGACGCAGGCTCTGCGCCACTTGTTCCACCGTCAGCCCGTTCGTACTCTCGATCGATTGCACGAACGGCAGAACTTGCTCCAGTCGGCATGACGAACACGACGCCCACGGGCGCAGGTAGTAACCCGCGCCGCTACGTTCAGGGCGTAGCGGTTCGCCGTCCTTCGCAAAGAACATCCAGCGCTGCGCCATGACGTCCTCGACTGGGCAAGCCGCCATGACGGCATCTTCGTCGTCGAATTCGCGCAGACGGTTGTCGTCTGTATTCAGGGCAAAGATGCTCATGTCACTTTCCCTCCAGGTAGCGATGGTCGTCGAAGGTGACGACCCAGCCGGGTCGATAGACGACCATCAGCGTGAGCGCCATGCCGGTCAGCCAGCTTTCGGCAAACGCCAGCAAGAGGAAAAACGGAGCGTATTCGGTGAGCAGCCACGACAAGGGCTGCACATGGGAGAGTGCGAGCACGGCAGTTGCGACGCCCCCCACGGCAAGTACGCCGAGAGTGGCATTGAAACAGCCCGCCAGAAAGATGTAGATGAAGAAGTGCGCGGGTAGCCGCCGTTCGACGGCGTGCAGTACGTGAGTACTGATCCATGCTGGCAGCAATGCCGCCGTCAGCACGTTGAGCGGTAGCGCCAACCAGTCACCCGAACCTGCGAACGTCGCGACGATTGCGCCGCCCAACAGCACGAAAGACGCCAGAGGCAAGTCGAAGACGAGGGTCGCCAGCGTGGCGCCGATCAGATGGAGATTGAAGCCGGGAGCGAGTTGCCCCTTGAGGCTCCATAGCATGGCAATCACCAGCACCCCGCCCGCTGCGTGGTGCAGTTGCGCGCTGCCGATGAGATGTCGCCAATCGACGTGACGCGCATGACGCCAGAATATGGCCGCCACCATCAAGGCAGCGGCCACATGCAACAGAACAGGGACCGAGGCAATCGTGAAGTTCATCGCCGGCCCCTGGCTGTGTTACCCCAGCGCAGCCGTCAGTTGCGGCACGATCTCGAACAGATCGCCTTCGAGACCGTAGTCGGCCACCTGGAAGATGACGGCGTCCGGATCCTTGTTGATGGCAACGATCACCTTCGAGTCCTTCATGCCGGCCAGATGCTGGATCGCACCAGAAATGCCAACGGCGATGTAGAGCTCCGGCGCCACCGCCTTGCCGGTCTGGCCGACCTGCGTGTCGTTGGCGGCATAGCCAGCATCGACCGCCGCGCGAGATGCGCCGATGGCGGCATTCAGCTTGTCGGCCAACGGCTCGAGCAGACCTTCGAATTGCTCCTTGGAACCCAATGCGCGACCACCGGCCACAACGACGCGGGCAGCTCCCAGTTCGGGGCGCTTGGAGGTCGACAGCTCACGGCTCACCAGGCGCGTCACGCCAAGGTCCGGACCTGCCGGGGCAGTTTCGACCGTGGCATTGCCAGCGCCGGTTGCTGCCAGCGCAAAGGCTGACGGACGGACCGTGACCACTTGAACGGGGTCGGTGCTGCGCACCGTTGCCACGGCGTTGCCGGCGTAGATCGGGCGCTCATAGGTGTCGGCGGACACCACAGCGGTAATGTCCGACACCTGCGCAACGTCGAGCAGTGCGGCCAGGCGCGGGCCCAGATTCTTGCCGAAGCTGCCCGCTGGCAGCAGCACATGGCTGTAGCTGCCTGCCAGTTGCGCCAGGCACACGGCGACGTTTTCAACCGTTTGATCAGCATAGTGCGTGGCGTCCACCACGCGCACGCGGGTCACGCCTTCGGCCTTGGCGGCGCTTTCGGCCACGGCACCACAGCCACTACCGACGACGACCACATCGATGTCACCGCCGATCTTGCGGGCGGCGGTCAGGGTGTTGAGCGTGCTGCCTTTGAGCGCAGCGTTGTCGTGTTCCGCGACAAGCAGAATCGTCATTGCGCGTCTCTCCTCAGATTACCTTGGCCTCGTCGCGCAGCTTGGCGACGAGTTCTTGAACGTTAGCCAGCTTCACACCGCCCTGGCGCTTCTTCGGCTCTTCCACGCGAACCGTGATCAGGCGCGGTGCAATGTCCACGCCGAGGTCGGCGGCGGGAATGGTTTCCAGCGGCTTTTTCTTGGCCTTCATGATGTTGGGCAGTGTGGCGTAGCGCGGCTCGTTCAGGCGCAGATCGGCGGACACGACAGCCGGCAACGACATCGCAACCGTCTCGATACCACCGTCGATTTCGCGGCTGACCTGAATGCCGCCGTCGGCCACCTTCACGCTCGACGCGAAAGTCGCCTGCGGCCAGCCCAACACGGCAGCCAGCATCTGTGCGGTCTGGTTGGCGTCGTCATCGATGGCCTGCTTACCAAGCACGATGAGCTGGGGCGCTTCTTTTTCGGCCACAGCCTTGAGTAGCTTGGCGACAGCCAGCGGTTGGAGTTCAGCGTCGGTCTCGACGAGGATGGCGCGATCCGCGCCCATCGCCATGGCTGCGCGCAGCGTATCGGCCGATTGCGCCGCACCGCACGACACCACGACGACTTCCGTCGCCGTACCTGCTTCACGCAGGCGCACTGCTTCTTCCACGGCGATTTCGTCGAAGGGGTTCATCGACATTTTCACGTTCGCCAGATCGACACCGCTACCGTCAGCCTTCACACGCACCTTGACGTTGTAATCAACGACGCGCTTGACTGGAACCAGTACTTTCACACTCATCTCCTCAAGTCTGGAAACCGCGCCGCGCCTTGCTTTGAACAAGGCAAGCGGCAAAGCCCTACAGTATGTCACCGATCATCTGGCGGCTTTATAACCGACTGTTATTACGCCATCCGCTCTTAGCCCAGCTCAAACACCCCATACGGCAGCGTATGGCCGGAAAAGTAGCGTCTTTGGGCACTTTGTGTCAATACTCCACAGTATGGAGACTCGATCAGAAAACACCCGCCACACACTGGACCGTAGTGCATGGGTCCAGCTTGCAACAGAACTGCTTGCCGAAGACGGCCTGGCTGGCGTACGGGTCGAAGTGCTTGCCAAGCAGTTGGGCGTGACCAAAGGCAGCTTCTACTGGCACTTCAAGGATCGGCAGGCCTTGCTCGATGCGTTACTCGAAACCTGGCGCGACGGACGCATTCGCGACAGCGCACGGCAAGCCGAAGCAACGCCTGACACCGCCCGCGAACAGATCCGGCGCGTTATCGACGCGTACAGCATCCGGCCGAATCGCAAAGGCGTGCGCATTGAACTGGCGATCCGCGACTGGGCGCGGCGCGACGCCCAAGCTGCCAGTGCAGTGGAAGACGTAGACAGCGCGCGACTCAACGACGCCACCAATCTCTTCCGGCTCGCGGGCTTCAGTGAAGATGATGCGCGCATGCGTGCGCTACTGCTGTACACGCACTCGTTCGGGCTATCGATGATGGTTTACACGCGCATGGCCGACGACATCAGCCAATTGCACCAGCACGTTACAAGTTTGATTTCTGGCTGAGGAGTCCGGCATTCGGCCTGCATGCTGCAGTGCCGCAGCGCCGGTAAATCAGGACCGCAAATAAGTAAGAAGGTCCTGCAACTGCGCGCGGACGGAATCCACGACAGCCTTTTCACGTGCAGCGTTGTCGGCGGCTTCCTGTTCGAGCTGGCCGACTTCACTGAGTTGGTTGCGCGCGCCACTGATGGTAAAGCCGTCCCGGTAGAGCAGTTCGCGGATACGGCGAACCAGCAGGACTTCATGGTGCTGGTAATAGCGGCGGTTACCTCGGCGCTTGACCGGCCTGAGCTGAGTGAATTCCTGCTCCCAATAGCGCAACACGTGCGGCTTCACACCGCACAGGTCGGCCACCTCGCCAATGGTGAAATACCGTTTGGCGGGGATCGGGGGCAGGACGACTTCAGACTCAGGACTGAGGTTGTGCATCGCTCAACTGTTCGACTGCGGCCTTGAGTTTCTGGCTCGCGTGAAAGGTCACAACACGCCGTGCGGTGATCGGGATTTCTTCGCCGGTCTTGGGGTTACGCCCAGGACGCGGCGGTTTGTCGCGCAATTGGAAATTACCGAAGCCAGAAAGTTTCACTTCCTCGCCACGTTCCAGAGCATTGCGGATTTCCTCGAAGAAACCTTCCACCATGTCCTTGGCTTCACGCTTGTTGAGGCCGACCTTCTCGAATAGCAGCTCGGCCAGTTCGGCTTTGGTCAGCGTACTTGTCGTCGTCATAGCTTGAAGAACTTCCCTTGTTACGCACGCAAGTGCGCGCCGAATTTTTGCTCGGCAGCCTGAACAAGCGCGTTCATCGCCTGCTCGATTTCGGTCTCTTCCAGAGTCCGCTCAGTGTGCTGAAGCACGGCACGCAAAGCAATGCTCTTGTGCTCGGGATCGATTCCCTTACCCGTGTAGACATCGAACACGCCAACCGAACGTACGATCTCTGGCGCGGCAGCGCGCAACGCGTCGACCAACTCGCCAGCCGGCAGCTTGACCGGCACCACCAGCGCCAAATCGCGCGTCACCGAAGGCTGGCGGGTGAGATCGCGTGCCGCCGGCACAGCGCCTTCGAGCACCTGCGACAGCTCAAGCTCAAATACGACCGGCGCGGTGCCAAGGTCATACTTCTGCACCCATGCCGGATGCAACTCGCCGATCACGCCGATCTGCTTGCCGCCGACCAGTACGGCCGCGCACCGCCCCGGGTGCAATGCCGGATGCGTAGCGGCCGTGTAGGTCGCACGCGCGCCGAGCAGCGCTTCGACATCAGCCTTCACGTCGAAGAAATCGATACGCCGTGTTGCCGTGCCCCATTGCTCGGCGAGCGCCGGCCCCCAGGCCAGGCCCGCCAGACGCAAGGGCTGCGCGTAGCCTTCAACCGGAGTCGCCTGCGCGTCGCGCGAGAAGCAGCGGCCGATCTCGAACAGACGCACGCGGCTCGCTCGGCGGCGGATGTTGGTGTCGAGCACACCGATCAACCCACCAATCAGCGACGAGCGCATGACAGCCAGTTGGCTGGCGATCGGATTGGCCAGGCGGATCGGATCGGTGTTGCCGACGAAGTCACGCTCCCACGTTTCTTCAACGAAAGCGAAGCTCACGATTTCCTGGTAGTCGCGAGCGGCCACACGCCGGCGCAGACGATGCACCGGCGTCGCTCCCTCGCTTTGCGGCAGCATGCGCATCGGCCCCATCGGCGAAACCGGGGGGATGTTGTCGTAGCCAAAGACGCGTGCGACTTCTTCGATCAGGTCTTCTTCGATCTCGATATCGAAACGATAGCTCGGCGCCTGCACGGTCACGCGTTCGCCAGCGGTCTCGGCGCGCATGCCAAGGCGTTCGAAGATCGCAGCCATTTCTGCCGTCGAAACATCCACGCCAATGACCTTGCGAGCACGGCCGGCATCCAGCGTCACACGAGCGCGCGCCGGCATGTCGGAAGCGCTGATCGCCTCCACCACCGGGCCGGCCTGGCCTCCGCAGATTTCGAGAATGAGCGCCGTTGCGCGCTCCATCGCCAACGGCGCGAGTTCAGGATCGACACCGCGCTCGAAACGATGCGAGGCGTCCGACGAAAAGCCCAACGCGCGGGCACGGCCCGCGATAGCGTCGGGCTGGAAGAATGCGCTCTCCAGGAACACACTGCGGGTGCCGTCACCCACCCCGCTCGCCTCTCCCCCCATCACGCCAGCCAATGCCAGCGGACGCGTCTCATCGGCAATCAGCAGATGGTCAGCCCGCAGCTCCACAACCTGCCCGTTGAGCAAAGTAATCTGCTCACCCACGACCGGGTGGCGCACGTGGATTGCACCCTTGAGCGAGTCGTCGTCAAAGGCGTGCAACGGCTGGCCCAGCTCAAGCATGACGTAGTTGGTCACGTTGACGACAGCGCTGATCGAGCGCACGCCGCAACGCTCCAGCCGCTGACGCATCCAGGCTGGCGTCGGCGCCTGCGTGTTCACATCGTGCAGCACACGGCCGAGGTAGCGCGGGCCAGCCTTCGGCGCGTCCAGCACGACTTCGCGACGAGCATCCAGCGCCGCCGGCACGGCAGCAATCTGCGGCGCCTGCAAAGGCGTGGCCGTGAGTGCCGAGACCTCGCGGGCAACGCCCATCAGGCTCAGACAGTCAGCGCGATTGGGCGTCAGCTTGATGGTGATGAGCTTGTCATTGAGTGACAGGTATTCACGCACGTCGGCACCGACCGGAGCATCTTCCGGCAGCACCATCAAGCCACCATGGTCTTCATCCAGACCCAGCTCGCGCGACGAACACATCATGCCGAACGATTCGACACCGCGCAGCTTGGCAGCCTTGATGTCAAAACCCGGTAGCTTGGCGCCAACCTTGGCGCACGGGGCTTTCATGCCGGCGAACACGTTCGGCGCACCGCAGACGATCTGCTGCAGTTCGCCCGTGCCGATGTCGACCGCACAAACCTTGAGCTTGTCGGCGTTAGGGTGCTTTTCGAACGAAACAATCTGCGCCACGACAACGCCGGAAAAATCGGGCGCCACCGCCGCGACCTCTTCAACTTCGAGTCCGGCCATGGTCAGCAAATGACACAGCGCATCCGAATCGAGCGCTGGATTGACCAGGGAACGCAACCACTGTTCAGAGAACTGCATGACGAATGACTACTCGGAAAATTGGGAAAGGAACCGCAGGTCGTTCTCAAAGAACTGACGCAGGTCGTTCACGCCGTAGCGGAGCATCGTAAGGCGATCAAGGCCCATGCCGAATGCAAAGCCCGTGTACTTATCCGGATCGATACCGCCGAAACGCAGCACATTCGGATGCACCATGCCGCAACCGGAGATCTCCAGCCAGCGGCCCTTGTTCGGGCCGGTCATGAAGGCAAAATCGATCTCGGCCGAAGGCTCGGTGAACGGGAAGAAGGACGGACGCAGGCGCACCTGCAGCTCATCGGTTTCGAAGAAACGCTGCAAGAAATCGATGATCACACCCTTCATGCCAGCGAAGGAAATGTCCTTGCCGACCCACAACCCTTCCACCTGATGGAACATGGGAGAGTGCGTCGCGTCCGAATCGACGCGGTAGACGCGGCCCGGCGCAATGATGCGCAGATCGGGCATGACATCCTTGCCCGCATGCAGCTTGGCATGCGCCTGCATGGCGCGGATCTGCACAGGACTGGTATGTGTGCGCAGCAGCACGTTGTCGCCGTTCTGCAGATAGAACGTGTCGTGCATGGAACGCGCGGGGTGATTTTCCGGTGTATTGAGCGCGGTGAAGTTGTACCAGTCGGTCTCGATTTCCGGACCGTCTGCAACTTCAAAGCCGATGGAATGGAACAAGGTCTCGTAGCGCTCTTGCGTGCGCGTAACTGGATGCAGACCACCATGCCCCGTACCTCGCCCGGGCAATGTCACATCCAGCGCCTCGGCCGCAAGTTGTTGTTCAAGAGCTGCCGTGCGCAACGCATCGCGGCGAGCCTCGAGGGCGGCCTCTACAGCCGATTTGCAGGCATTGATCTCGGCGCCAGCGGCGCGACGCGCCTCCGCGTCGAGCTTGCCCAGACCTTTGAGCAGTTCAGTGATCTGACCGCTCTTGCCCAGGAACAGCGCTTTGGCCTGTTCCAGTGCGTTGCTATCGGTTGCCTGCGCAAAGGCGGTCTGCGCCTGCAGGAGAATCTCGTCAAGTTGACTCACGACGCCTCGCAACTTCTTAAATTTCAACGCAAAAGCGCAAAAGGCTGCGGGCTTCGGTTGCAGTCCTGCCAACCTGTCCCGTGCCGCTTGCGGCTTGGCGCTCAACCCCACCAACGGCTTGCGGGGAAAACAAGAGCAAAAAAAAGGAGGCTGAGCCTCCTTTTTCCCAGCCTGTGTGACTTAGGCGGAAAGCTGAGCTTTCGCCTGGGCGGCCAGCGCCGCAAAAGCCGGCTTATCGAACACGGCCAGATCGGCTAGAACCTTGCGGTCGATGTCGATGGAAGCCTTCTTCAGGCCGTTCATGAAACGGCTGTACGTCAGGCCGACTTCACGGGATGCCGCGTTGATACGGGCGATCCACAGCGAGCGGAACTGGCGCTTGCGTTGGCGGCGGTCACGATATGCATATTGACCAGCCTTCATCACCGCCTGCTTGGCGATGCGATATACGTTTTTCCGACGGCCGCGGTAACCCTTGGCTTGGTCAAGAACCTTCTTATGACGGGCGCGAGCCGTTACACCACGTTTGACGCGAGGCATGTGATATCTCCTTTAATCAAGCGTAGGGCATCATCGCGTGGATGCGTGCCGTGTCAGTGCTATGAACACTGGTCATGCCGCGCAGCTGACGCTTCGACTTGGTGGTTTTCTTGGTCAGGATGTGGCGCTTGAACGCTTGCGAGCGCTTCACGCTGCCACCCGAGCGGATCTTGAACCGCTTGGCGGCCCCGCTCTTGGTCTTCATCTTCGGCATTGCTAACTCCGACTTTTTTGCCATGACGGTCGGTGGTCCCGCACTGGGACACTTGAACAACCAGACCATCACTTGTTTTGCAGCCTTTGGTCACGTCTTTCGACATAACCCGGATAGCTGCGCTCCGAATTCAATCAATCGCGATCAGTGCTTCTTCTTCGGCGCGACGACCATGATCATCTGCCGGCCTTCGAGCTTCGGGAACTGCTCTACTGCTGCATGTTCGTCGAGATCGGCCTTGATGCGTTCAAGCAGGCGGATACCGAATTCCTGGTGGGCCATTTCACGACCACGGAAACGCAGGGTTACCTTTACCTTGTCACCATCGGCCAGGAACCGCGTCATGTTACGCAGCTTGATGTTGTAGTCGTTGTCGTCGGTACCGGGACGGAACTTGACTTCCTTCAGCTGAATCTGCTTCTGCTTCAGCTTGGCCTCGTGGGCGCGCTTGGCCTCCTGGTACTTGAACTTGCCAAAGTCCATGAGGCGGCAAACGGGCGGACGGGCCTGCGGAGCAATCTCCACGAGGTCTACGCCGGCTTCTTCAGCCATGGCCAAAGCCTGATGGGTCGGCACGATGCCGAGCTGTTCGTTGTCCTGACCTACGAGGCGCACCTCGGCTACGCCGATTTCCCGATTGATGCGCTGCGACTTTTCCTGAGCGATGGTTCGGTTCTCCGAAAAAATAAAAATCAGACCGTGCCGCTGCGTTGTTCGACTTCGCGTCGCAGCCGCTCGATCAACTCTTCAATGGGCATTTGCCCCAGATCCTGTCCGCCGCGCGCACGCACGGCGACGAGACCAGCCGCCTTCTCTTTTTCGCCGGCGACCAGCAGGTAGGGCAGCTTTTGCAAGCTATGTTCGCGAATTTTATAGGTAATTTTCTCGTTTCGCAAATCGCGCTCGACGCGCAGCCCCGCCGCGATCATGGCATCGGCCACATGATCAACGTAGTCAGACTGTGATTCCGAGATGTTCATCACCACGGCCTGGACCGGCGACAGCCACAACGGAAAGGCGCCGCCGTAGTTTTCGATCAGGATACCGAGGAAGCGCTCCAGCGAACCGAGGATCGCGCGGTGCAGCATGACCGGGCGCTTGCGGGAGTTATCTTCCGCGACGTACTCGGCATCCAGGCGCTCCGGCAGCACGAAATCGAGCTGAATGGTCCCACACTGCCAGGAACGCCCCAGAGCGTCCTTGATGTGGTATTCGACCTTGGGACCATAGAAAGCCCCCTCGCCCGGCAGCTCTTCCCACTCCTTGCCCGAAGCGCGCAGCGCCGCACGCAGGCCGTCCTCGGCCTTGTCCCATACCTCGTCCGAGCCGGCGCGCTTTTCAGGGCGCAGAGCCAGCTTGACGGCTACGTCATGGAAGCCAAAGTCCTTATAAACACCCATCAGAAGCTCGTCGAACGCACGAGCTTCGCCCTCGATCTGGTCTTCAGTGCAGAAGATGTGTGCATCGTCCTGCACAAAACCGCGCACCCGCATCAGACCATGCAATGCGCCGGAGGGCTCATTGCGATGGCACGAGCCAAACTCAGCCAGACGGATCGGCAGGTCGCGATACGAGCGCAGGCCGTGATTGAAGATCTGGATGTGCCCTGGGCAGTTCATCGGCTTCACGGCGTAGTCGCGTTTCTCAGACTCCGTCGTGAACATATTGTCGCGATAATTCTCCCAGTGACCCGAACGCTCCCACAGCGTGCGATCCATGATCTGCGGGGTGCGCACTTCCTGATAGCCAGAAGCATTGAGGCGGCCGCGCATGTATTGCTCGACCTGTTGCCACAGCGTCCAGCCCTTGGAATGCCAGAAAACCATGCCCGGCGCCTCGTCCTGCATATGAAACAGATCGAGTTGCTTGCCGAGGCGACGATGGTCGCGCTTCTCGGCCTCTTCCAGCATGTGCAGGTACGCGTCGAGCTCTTCCTTCTTGGCCCAGGCGGTGCCGTAGATGCGCTGCAACTGCTCATTCTTGGCATCGCCGCGCCAGTACGCACCAGCCACCTTCATCAGCTTGAAGAACTTCAAGCGCCCCGTTGACGGCACGTGCGGGCCGCGACACAGATCGGTGAAATCACCCTCGCGGTAGAGCGAAATCGTCTGATCGGCAGGAATACTGCTGATGATCTCAGCCTTGTAGTGCTCGCCGATGCCCTTGAAAAATTCGACCGCATCGTCGCGCGCCCATTCTTCGCGAAACACCTGGATATCTCGCTTGGACAGTTCGCCCATGCGCTTTTCAATGGCCGCGAGATCTTCAGGCGTAAAGGGTCGCGAATAGGCAAAGTCGTAATAGAAGCCGTTCTCGATCACCGGCCCAATCGTCACCTGAGCCTCGGGGAACAGCTCCTTGACGGCATATGCCAACAAGTGGGCTGTCGAATGGCGGATGATTTCCAGACCGTCGGAGTCCTTGTCGGTCACGATTGAGAGCGCCGCATCGCGGTCGATCACGTAGGACGTATCGACCAACTTGCCGTCGACCTTGCCAGCAATGGCCGCACGCGCCAGACCGGTTCCGATGGAAGCAGCGATGTCGTATACCGAAACCGGCGCATCGAATGCGCGGACAGAACCGTCTGGAAGCGTGATATTGGGCATGGCGTTTGGCTTTGGGACGCTGAATGGGCAAAAAAAAAGTGCGGGCAAGCCGCACTTTTTCTTTTTTCTTCAGGAAACGAAGTTTCAAAAAACTATTCGGCTTGGTTGAAAATTATCGCCGCGTCGTAGTTCGAAACATTTGAAAACTCCGTCTTCAAATTTGGTAGGCGCGATTGGACTCGAACCAACGACCCCCACCATGTCAAGGTGGTGCTCTAACCAGCTGAGCTACGCGCCTGAAGAGCTGCGCATTATAGAGAAGTCTTCATCGATTGCAAAGCCCTTTCGACGAAATATTCTCAACTCGCCAATTCAACGCCCGCCTCTATTCAAAGACTTTCCACCAACTCCCCATGTTCGGCGCGCAGGACATCCTCGGCTTGTTTCTTCTGGACTGACGAAACTGGATGCGTGACAACCGCCCAGCGTCCACTGGCCGAGCCCCAGCGCACTTTCTCGATCACCATGTCGTGATCCGGGCGCAGGGACACAAAGCCGCCGACCATCATGCCAAAGAAGAGTCCCAGCAACGCCAGCACAAAGAGGCTCCGGCCCGGGCTCTGCGCAAACAGCGCAAGGTCCGCTCGTTGCAGCACGACGGCCAACAACACACCCGCCACAAGACCAACGGCCCCAAGCACGATATGCGTACGGATCAATGTGTGTGCAATGCCGGTCTGCTCGGGCTCGAGCTTGGCATCGAACGCCGGATCGGCGGGCGCAACCAACTTCACCTGCCCGGCCTGCATGCTGCTTGCACTGCGTACGTGTTCGGCCGCACGGCGCGCTGACTCCAGATTGTCGAACAACGCTGCGACGATTGTGAGCGACCGCTCACCAAAGAGCATCGACAGACTCATCACCCGCCCCTCCTTCCCGCAGTTGGAACATCGCCTGCCCCCACTATGGGCAGAGCGACGCGGGAATGGCATCAGACAGGCGTGCGCCATTTGCCGGACAACGACCTACATAGCGACACTCGCCCGGCGCTCGGCTACTCCTCTTTGGCAGCAGCTTGTGCAGCGGCGCGAGCCTCCGCATGAGCAACGAGCATCGCAGCCCGCGACTCCGGCGACTCAAGGCTGATGCGCCCCAGCACGCCAGTGCGGTAGTCGGTAAGCAAAATGAGAGAGGCTTTCTCAAGATCCAGGCCGCCACCCTTGATCCGGCAACCACGGCGCTTGGCGACTGCCTCGACCAGCGCCACGCCATCCATTCCAGACACATCAATGCCATAACGATCAGCCAGCAGATCGCCGTACCGCGCCAGCACCATGTCGCCCAGATGTGCGGCCACCTCTTCTTCGATTACGGCGTTGCGGCCAATGGCATGGCTGGCCGCCAGCATGTAGCCGTCACCGTCAAACTCGATCTTCGGCCACATCATTCCGGGCGTGTCGGTGAGCGTCATGTTGTTGCCCAGGTCGAGGCTTTGCTGCGACTTGGTCACGGCCGGCTCATCTCCAACCGCCGCCACACGGCGCTTGAGCAGTGCGTTCATGAGCGTGGATTTGCCGACGTTCGGAATACCCATGATCATCATCCGCAACGGCTTCGTGCCGTCGTTGCGATGCGGCGCCAAAGCGCGACACAAGGCCGGGACACGAGCAACGTCGGAAGGCTTCTTGGCGGACAGCGCCACCGCCTTTACGCCCGGCTGCGCGTCGTAATACGCCAACCACTGTGCGGTGATCTCCGGATCAGCCACGTCGGCCTTGTTGAGCACCTTCAAGCATGGGCGCTGACGCGCCAAACGCAGCTCGCGAATGATCGGATTGCTGCTCGCCTCGGGCAGGCGCGCGTCGCACACCTCGATCACCAGATCGATGCGCTCCATCGTTTCGGCCGCTTTCTTGCGTGCCGAAGTCATATGCCCGGGGAACCACTGGATCGACATAGAGTTGCTGCTGTTCAGGCTGAAAAGCCGACTATGGTACAGAAGAGAGCCTGATTCACCGCATCGCGTGTCACACGCGACGCCACTCAGGCATGGCCCTGAGTTTTCGACAAAGGAGATCCATCATGGCAGAAACGCGCAAAGTCATCGTGCTGTTCCAGAACACGCAGAGCGCGGACGAAGCGTGCCGGATACTCATGGAGAGCGGCTACGAGGCCAGCGAAATCAGCATCATCATGAGTGAACAGACCTGCACGCATAGCGTTGGCAAGCTGGAAGATCTCGGCCACAAGGCGGAGGTTGGCGGAGTTGTCGGCGCGCTGGCGGGCGCTGTCGCCGCTACCGGCGCCGCGATTGCAGCGCCAGGCATTGGACTGGTTGTCGCCGGCCCGATCGCAGCGGGCATTGCTGGCGCGGGCGCCGGCGCAACGTTGGGCAGTCTGATCGGAGGGGTCGCAGGCTTTGAGCCGTCGGCCGCGCACACGCATGAAGTCGAACGCGGCATGCACGCGGGCGGCGTGGTCATCGGCGTGCAACCACACTCCGATGAAGACGAGGTGCACTTCCGGCGACGTTGGGCTGACCGCCTGGCCGAGCAATTGATCCAGCAGGTCGCCTCGACCTGACGGCCAATCACTTGCCCTGCAGCAGACGCTCCTCGGCGCGGGCGATTTCGGCGGGGACGCCAAGAATCACCACGACGTCGCCATCGATAAATCGGGTGTCAGGTGTCGGGTTGACCGCCCGGATGCCACGGCGGCGCACGGCCGTGACGTGTACGCCGAGGTCTTCGAGCCCCAGCTCGGCAATGCTGCGGCCCACGCCATAGGCTCCCGGCTCGAGCACCAGCGAATGCAGACGCTCTTGCTGGGCATCGGGTCGGTCGGCGGTGTCCGACCCGTGGAAGAACCCACGCATGACGCCGTAGCGTTGTGTACGGATGTCGCGCATGCGGCGGATCACCCGGCCGATCGGCAAGCCGATGAGCGTCAGCGTATGGGTGGCGAGCATGATGCTCGTCTCCAGCATTTCGGGAACGACCTGCGCCGCGCCCCGCTGGATGACCTGCTCCATGTCGCTCTCGTCAACCACGCGGGCCACGATCGGGATGTCCGGGCGGATCGCTTGCACGTGATGCATCACGCGCAGGGTGGCACGCACATCGTTGAACGAAATCACCACCGCACTCGCCCGCGCCAGGCCAGCGGCGATAAGGGTTTCGCGGCGGGCGGCATCCCCGTAAACAACCGTCTCACCGGCAGCGGCCGCTTCGCGCACCCGATCGGGGTCCAAGTCGAGCGCGACGTACCCCACGTGCTCCTGCTCAAGAAAACGCCCCAAGTACTGTCCAGAACGGCCGTAGCCACAGATCAGCACATGCTGGTCGGTCGCGATCGACTGCGCCGCCACGCGAGTCAGCTCCATCGAGCGCAACAACCATTCCGACGCAACGAAGCGCATGACGATGCGATCGCTAAACATCACCAACAGGGGCGCTGCCAGCAGCGATAGCACCAACGCGGCGATGACCACCTGCAAGACAGCCGCCGAAATCAGGTTGAACCCGCTGGCCTGCGTCAGCAGCACGAAACCGAACTCGCCGCCAGCGCACAACCACAGGCCTGTACGCATGGCCGTACCGGCAGACCCTTCCAGCACGCGTGAGGCCAGCCACACCACACCGAACTTGATCAGCAGCAACGCCAGCAACAGCCCGATGACGGCGAGAAAATTCTGCGCAATCACGGCGACGTCGAGGAACATGCCGACCGACACCATGAACAGGCCGAGCAGCACATCACGGAACGGCTTGATGTCCTCTTCCACCTGATAGCGGTATTCGGTCTCTGAAATCAGCATGCCGGCCATAAAGGCGCCCAGCGCCAGCGACAGGCCAGCCTGTTCGGTGATCCACGCCAGGGCGAGCGTCACCAGCAGGATGTTCAGCATGAACAGTTCGGACGACTTGCGCTTGGCCACGAGGTGAAACCACGGGCGCATGAGGCGCTGACCGAAAAACAGCAGCAAGGCCATCACGAACACGACCTTGAATGCCGCCCACCCGAGGGTCTCCGCCAAGACGTTGGCGGGTTGCGACAGCGCCGGAATCAAGATCAGCAATGGCACCACTGCCAAGTCCTGGAACAGCAGCACGCCGATCACCTGCCGGCCATGCGGCGCGTCGAACTCCATGCGGTCGACCAGCAGCTTGGACAGAATGGCCGTCGATGACATCGAGACGGCGCCTGCCACGGCAAAGCTCTCGGCCCGCCCAAGGCCGAACACCATGCCGAGTAACGTAAATATGAAGACAGTGCCGATCACCTGGGCGCCGCCCAGCAAAAACACGATCCGCTTCATCGCGAACAATCGGGGTAGAGAAAACTCCAGCCCGATCGAGAACATCAGGAATACGACGCCGAATTCGGCAAAGTGACGCCCCTGCTCACTGTCGGGCACCATTGCCGCGGCGTGAGGGCCTAGCGCAGCACCAACCAATAAATAAGCCAGGACGGGCGGCAGATTGAATGCCCGAAAGACAGCCACGGCTACCACTGCGGCAGCCAGCAGCACCAAGATCAGTTCAAGGGTGTCGTACATGCAATGAGAAGAGCCGGCGCCTTCGCGGCAGGTGTGGCGCCTTTGTTATACTGGTGAGTCAGTTTAACCCAGCCCAGCGCGTTCCCATGCCGGCCTTTTCCAATTCTTCAGCATATTCGCCCAACATGCCAAACGGCGACACGATCGCCGCCCGCGCGCGGCGGGTGCTGAGCATCGAAGCCGACGCGGTCGCCGCCTTGGGTTCGCGACTCGATGACAACTTCGATCGCGCCGTCCATACCATTCTGCAGGCGAAGGGACGCGTCATCGTCAGTGGCGTAGGCAAGTCCGGACACGTTGCTCGCAAGATCGCCGCCACGCTGTCATCCACCGGCACGCCCGCTTACTTTGTTCATCCTTCCGAGGCCGCTCATGGCGACCTGGGCATGATCCAGCCGGACGACGTTGTGGTCGCCATTTCGAATTCGGGCGCCACCGACGAGCTGCTGGTCATCGTACCGTCGGTCAAACGCATGGGTGCGCGGCTCATCGCCATGACCGGCCGCGTCGACTCCCCCTTGGCACAACTGGCCGACGCCCACCTCGACGTTGGCGTGGCAGAAGAAGCCTGTCCGCTTAACCTGGCCCCCACCGCCAGTACCACGGCTGCACTTGCCATGGGTGATGCGCTGGCCGTCGTGCTGCTCGAAATGCGCGGTTTCGGCGCCGAGGACTTTGCCCGCTCGCATCCGGGCGGCGCACTCGGCCGCCGATTGCTCACCCACGTGCACGATGTCATGCGCACGGGCGAAGCGCTGCCCGTCGTTGCCGGCACAGCCAGCTTCGCCGATGCGCTGCTCGAGATTTCGCGCAAAGGCATGGGCATGACGGCCATCTGCGGCGACGATGGCAAGGTCGCCGGCATCTTTACCGACGGTGACCTGCGCCGCCTGCTCGAACAGGAGCGTGATCTGCGCACGCTGACCATCGCCGAAGTCATGCACGGCTCACCCAAGGTCATCGGCCCGAGCGCACTTGCCACAGAGGCCGCTGAGATGATGGATCGCTATCGCATCACACAGATTCTCGTAGTCAACGGCGAAGGCAAACTGGTTGGAGCGCTTAATGCGCACGACCTGATGAACGCCAAGGTCATCTGATGAGCGCGCGCGAAAAAGCGGCGCATGTGCGCCTGATGGCTTTCGATGTAGAACGGCGTACTCACCGACGGCGGTCTGTATTACTCGCCGCGCGGCGACGAGCTCAAGCGCTTTTCGGTGCTCGATGGACATGGCTTGAAGATGCTCGAGAAAGCCGGCGTCGAAGTCGCCATCATTACCGCCCGCAACTCGCCGATGGTGGCGCTGCGGGCTGAGAATCTGGGCATTGCACGCGTCATTCAGGGCACCCGCGATAAACGTGCCGCGCTGCTCGTCATGCGCGAGGAACTTTCTCTGTCGGCCGAAGAGACCGGCTACATGGGCGACGACATCGTCAACCTTCCGATCCTGCGTGCCTGCGGTTTTTCCGCCACGCCAGCCAACGGCCACGCCTTCGTCAAAGCGCACGTTGACTACACGTCGGCCGTCGCGGGCGGGCACGGAGCGGTGCGTGAAGTGTGCGAGTTCATCCTCGCCGCCCAAGGCAAACTCGATGACATGCTTCAGGGGTATCTGCAATGAAGCGGCTGTCTTCGCTCTTCCCCCTCATCGTCGTCGCGCTGCTCGCTGGCGCTTCGTACTGGCTGCAATACATCGTCCAGCAATCGCGACCGGGCGGGCTTGGCGTCAATCGGCACGACCCGGACGCCTACATTGAACATTTCGAGATCGAGCGCTTCGGCCCCGATGGGCGGCTGCAATCGCGCCTTTCAGCGCCCAAGGCAGTGCACTACCCCGATAACGACATCGCGGACATGACGACGCCACGCATGGAACTGAACGGGCGCGAACGCGTGACCACGCTTTCCAGCGATCGAGCCGTGGCCAGCAACACCGAGCAGAAGGTCATCATGACCGGCAACGTGCGTGGTTTGCAGCCGGCGACCGCGGATCGCCCGGAACAAACGCTGAGCACAGAAGAGCTGACCGTGCTGACCGATGACCAGATCGCCATCACAGACAAACCCGTCGTCGTCACCCAAGGGCAATCACGGCTCGAAGGCGTTGGCGCCGAATGGAACAACATTACTGGCGTGCTGAACATGAATCAGGCGCGCGCAACCCTGCCGCCGAAAAAAGGCAAATAACCCATGAAGCTACCCGTCCTGACCGTCGTTGCGTTCTTGCTGGCCCAGCCGCTTGCCGCGCTCGCCGAACGCGCCGACCGCGAGAAGCCGGTCAATATCGAAGCCGACAAGCTGACCGTCGATGATCGCAACAAGGTCCAGACCTTCGAAGGCCGAGTCAAACTGACCCAAGGCACGCTGGTCATCACCGCAGACAAAGTGGTCGTTACGCAGGATGCCGACGGCTTCCAGAAAGGTGTGGCCACGGGCGGCGCCGGTGGGCTGTCGCGCTTCCGTCAAAAGCGTGAAGGCCGCGACGAGTACATCGAAGGCGAAGCCGAACGGATCGACTACGACGGAAAGACCGATCGCGCCCAGCTCTTCCGCCGCGCCTACGTCAAGAGCGGGCGCGACGAAGTGCGCGGTCAGTACATCGAATACGACGGCGTGACGGAGAACTACCTCGTCACCAATGGCCCCAACGCCACCGTCCAGCAAGGCGCGCCTGAGCGCGTTCGCGCGGTGATCCAGCCGAAGAATGCCGCATCTGCGCCGGTTGCGAACCCTGCCCCGACGACGCCAGCCGCTCCTGCTGGCAAGTAAGGTTCATTGCATGTTGAAAGGCCGCCCCTGGGCGGCCTTTTCTTTGGCAACTGGGCGACCATCCTTGAACGCAGCAACTCCACATCCAAAGCGCCAGGATGAATCGCACAGCGCCCGACAATCACGCGGTCGAAATGGCGCATCGCGACTATTGCAATGCACAATATCGATAGACAAATACTTAAATTGATGATTTGATTAAGTTAATTTTTCAACGCAGATTTTGTGCACTGCACAAAATTATTTGACAAGCAGGGAGCGATCTCTAGAATACGGGTTGTGCGGCGCATCATTTTTCACGGATTAGCACATCCGCGGCGCCGGCAAAGCGCAAAGCGCTAACAAAGTCCTCACTATAGGAGCTGGAAAATGTACGCCACACCCGAGCAGTTCGCCGCGACCAACAAGGCCTACGTCGAAACCCTGCTGACCATCGCCAACACGTCCTTCGTCAGCGCAGAAAAGCTTGCCACGCTCAACCTGAACGCCGCGCGTGCCGTGCTGGAAGACGGCGTGGCCAACGCCAAGTCGCTGCTGGCCGTCAAGGACGCCCACGAGTTGGTCAATCTGCAAGCCTCGCTGGCCCAACCGTCCGTTGAAAAGCTGGTTGCCTATAGCCGCCATGTTTACGACATCGCCCATCAGGCTCAGCAAGAAATCGCCGGCATCCTCGAATCGCAACTGGCCGAGATCAACAAGAATGTCGCCTCCGCGCTGGACAAGGCTGCCAAGTCCGCACCGGCCGGCTCCGACGTTGCCGTAGCTGCCGTCAAGAGCGCGCTGGCTGCTGCGAACTCTGCCTACGACAGCATGAACAAGGCGGCCAAGCAGGTTGCCGAGATCGCCGAAGCCAACGTGGCCGCTGCGACCAACGCTACCGTCAAGGCCGTGGGCGCTTCTGCCAGCGCTGCTGCCAAGACGACCAAGAAGGTTGCCTAAGGCATCAGGCTTCAAGTCCCGGCCGTAGCGGCCGGAGTACTAAAAAACCCGCAGACCATTTCTGGCTGCGGGTTTTTGTTTATGTGCGTACCGCTCAAGACTGGTCGCGAACAACACTTTCGCGCCATGCGTACCCGCGCGTTGTAATGTCGGCCCGCATCTCCCGCATTGCCTGCTCCACCGCTTCGGGCGCCCCTTTGGCACCCAGCTCGATCAAGCGTCGCCCTCCCTCGCCCGCCAGCGTCGGCAGACTGAAAGCAGTCACGCCGAATCGATCCTGCAGTTCCGTCATCAGGTCGACCAGATCGCTCTCGCGCGCATCGAACACATCGATAGACGCCTCCGCGTGCGGCCGCGCGTGATGCAGCGCCCGGTAGTGTGTATCAAGCGTCCACGCCATCATGGGCCAGGCCATCTGCGGAAAGCCGGGCAGGAAGTAATGCTCGCGGCACGCAAAGCCCGGAATCCCGTTGTACGGATTCGGCACGATGTCGCAGCCACTCGGGAATTCGCCCATTTTCAAACGTTGCGGTGTCGCTTCGTCGCCGAAACGGCTGCGTATCTCGTGTTCTGCCTGCGGATGCAACGCCAACGGCAGGCCGAGCGCCTCCGCCGCAGCCTGCCGGGTGTGGTCGTCAGGCGTTGCGCCGATTCCGCCGAAGGAAAAAACCACGTCGCCACTGTCAAAGGTGTCGCGCAGCATTTGCACCAGCTTCGGTCGATCGTCGCCCAGGTAACGCGCCCACGACAGTTGAAGCCCGCGCTCACCAAGCAGACCGATGGCATGCGCCAGATGTTTGTCTGCCCGTCGACCGGAGAGGATTTCATCACCAATGATGATGACGCCGAAATTTCGCATCATGCCGCCCTCGCCGTCAGCCTGCGGTCTCGGCGCAAGCCTTCGAGCAGGTAGTGGACGAACGCCAGCCCGGTGAAAGCTGGCACGAACAGGTTCAGGAACGGCACAAATGCCAATACGCCTGCGCCGATACCGAGCGCGTATACGCCACCTTTGCGGCGCCGCGGCACGTCGCGTAGTTCAGCCTTGTCAGCGTGATTCATCAGTGCGTCATAGCGATAGCAGCGCTGGTTGAGCCACGCGGAAAGCAACACCGACAACACCAGCCCCACACCGGGAATGAGCCAGAACGGCAGCGTCAGCCCCGCCACGACCAGGAACACGACGAGCGCCCATAGCGAGTTGAAAAGGCTCCCCGTGATCGTGCCGCCGCGACGTTCTTCGAGGTCGCTGTAGTCCGTGCGCGCCACCCGCTCCAGCATCATCGGCAAAGCGAAGATCGACACGAGGATCGCCGAGGTCACGAACACCAGCGGCACCGCCAACATGAAGAGCAGCACGTTGACGACCACTGCGACCGTCACACGCCCGGATTCCTCATGCGCGAACCAATTGCCAACCAGCGGCCAGCCGTCGGCCATGTGGATCAGTGCCGCACTCGCGTCCGCCCAGAAAAACACGGCCACACCGATCCAGATCGCGAACGCAAGCAGACTCGGCCATAGCAGATGCCAGAAGATGTCCGGCCTCATCAGACTGCGCAACGCTCGCGTGTAGGCGACAAAAACACTGTTCATGTCGAACGAACCTCGATGATTCTGTTGTGATCAAGCCGCTGCGCGCAGCCCTTCGACGACCGTCCGGCGCAACAGGCCGCGCACGCCCAGCCAGCCGGCGACGGTTACCGCCAGAGCGGACAGCAGGCCCGCCCCCACCAAGCCAGCAAACGCCGGTTGGTACTTGAGATCGAAGACGAAGGTTGACAATGAGTACCCAATGCCCAGCGCCGCCGCAATCGCCAACAGTGCAGCCAATGACCCCAGCACCGCAAATTCAGCCAGCATCGCCGCACGCAACTGGGTTCGTCGCGCACCGAGCGACCGCAGCACGGACAGTTCGTACATCCGTTCATCATGTGTCGCCTGCAACGCCGACAGCAGCACGACGATGCCCGCGACCAACGCGAACGCCAGCACAAACTGCACCACGCTGATCAGCTTGTCCGTCAGCGACACCACTTGCGATATCACCTGCCCAACGTCGATGACAGACAGGTTCGGGAACGAACCAACCAATTGCGCAATGAAAGTTGACTTTCCGTCGGGCAGGCGGAAGCTCGTGATGTAGCTGGCGGGGTAGTTGTCGAGCAGCCCAGGGGCGGCGGTAAAGAAGAAATTCACGCGCATCGAGTCCCAATCGAGCTTGCGAATACTCGATACCTTGCCGGTCACGCGCTGTCCGCCAATATCGAACACCACCTCATCACCCAGCTTGATACCAAGGCGCTGGCCAATGCCTTCTTCCATCGAGAATTCCGGCACATGCGCATCGCCATGCCAGCGGCCGGCGACCACGCGGTTGCCTTCCTGCAAGGCGCTGGCCCACGACAGATTGAACTCGCGTTCGGCCAGTCGTTGGGTGCGGTCCTCTTCGTAGTCGCCGCCCTTCACGGGTCGATCGTTGATCGACAGCAGCCGACCACGAATCATCGGAAGCAGATCGGGGGCCGGCAGACCATTGCCCACAAACAGCTTGCGAATATCGGCGCGCTGTTCGGGCTGGATGTTCATCACAAACTGATTGGGCGCGTCGGGCGCCTGATTACGCCGCCAACTATTGAGCAGATCCTGCGTCACCAGCGTGAGCAGCAATACTGCCGTCAGCCCCAGCGCAAGCGCCACCGACTGGACCACGCTACCGCCGAGCCGACGATGCAGGGCTGCCAACCCGTAGCGCAGCCCCCAACCGCCTGAAACGCTGCGCACGCGGGCAAACAACGACAGCACGATCCAGCCTGCGACCGCGAAAACGACACACGACCCCGCGAAGCCACCGACCACGTACAGACCGAGGCGAATATCCTGCGCCACCCACAACATCAACCCGGCCAGCGCAAGCGCCCCAACAACCCACGCGCTGAGCGAACTCGCCTCGACGGCATCCCATTCGCGGCGCAGCACACGGATCGGCGGTACACGCGTCAAGCGCAGCAACTGCGGCACGATGAAGCCGACAACCAACACAAGGCTGGTCAGCATGCCGTGCACGGCGGGCAACGGCCCCGGCAACGGCAACTCCGCAGACACCAATGAAGATGCAACCTTGGCCAGCCCTGCCTGCAGCGCAAACCCCACTACGCAACCGAGCGCGCCCACGACCAGCCCGAAGAAAACGAACTCAATCAGATACACGCCGAGGAGCTGCCCACGGCTCGCACCGAAGCAGCGCATAACAGCGCATCCGTCCAGATGCCGCTGCAAATAGCGCCGCGATGACAAACCGATGGCCACCGCCGCCAATACCACGGCCAGCATTGCCGCCAGCCGCAGGAAGCGATGTGCGCGATCCAGCCCGTTGCGGACCTCGGGGCGCGCGTTGTCGATGCTCTCGATGCGCTCGCCGCGTTCGAGCTTGGGTCCGAGCCTGGTTTGCAGTGCATCGACCTGTCGCTTGTCGCCCGCGAATTGCAGCCGATAACGCACGCGACTGCCTTCCTGGACCAGCCCGGTGCCTTGAAGGTCGGCCGCATTGATGATGACGCGTGGAATGAAACTGAAGAAATTCGTGCCGCGATCGGATTCAAACGTAATCAACGCACCGACGCGGAAATGACTGTTACCAAGCTGGATCGAGTCCCCTGGCTTCACGCCCAGGCCGCTGACCAGACGCTCTTCCAGCCATGCCTCGCCACGTGCGGGAATGCGCCCCGCCTCTACGCCCTGGGCGCCCATGGCCGGCGCCACCTGCAGGCTGCCACGCAGCGGATAGCCCTGATCGATGGTCTTCACCGCAGCCAACTGCGCCACGTCATCCGTGCTCGCCATGCTGTTGAAGAGCTGCGTCTCCGTCACCTGCACACCCAAACGACGAGCTTCGTCAGAAAAGGACGTCGGCAAGGGATGGTCGGCCGTGACGAGCAGATCGCCGCCCAGCAGTTGATTGGCATCGCGATTGAGCCCCAGGCGCAGGCTGTCGGTCAGGAAGCCAACGCTCGTCAGGCACGTGACTGCAATCAGCAGCGCGACGGCGAGCAGCGTGAGTTCTCCCGCGCGCAGATCGCGCAGAAGGGACGTCCAGGCAAGTCGGAGGGTATGCATCGGTCGGCGAAAAAGGTGTCTCGGTTTGGGGGGCCTGCGGCCACGGTGCGGTAAGGACGCAGTCGCAGCGCTCCGTCAGAGTGCCGATCGCCGTCTGGAGTTCATTGCGCCAGCCTGAAGAGGCTGGTGTAGACGTGACGAAGGTGGCCGCGCATCTTGTCGCGCGCGAGTGTCGGGTCGTGCTCGCGGATCGCTTCAAAGATCTCACGATGCTCCTGTGCCAGATCGGGCGCCAGTCCGTGTTCGGTGTAATGGTCTTCGAAGCGCTTGTACATCGGGCTGTAGCGCTTGTTCCACAGTTGCGTGAGCACATCCAGCAAAACCGGATTGCCGGTCATCTCGGCGATCAGCAAATGAAAGTTGCGGTCGAGCTGGTGGAATTCGAGGTTATCCGTATCCATCTGCTCCATCTGGGCAATGATGTCGCGCATCTTGTCGATCTGCGAGGGCGTGGCGGTCTTGGCGGCCAGCCCGCAGAGTTCCCCTTCCAGGAATTCGCGCGCTTTGAGCAAGTCAGCCACCCCGCCTTCTTCAATGGCGGCATTGGCGGCCGCTGTCTCCGGCAGATTGGTCCGCACGAACACCCCGTTGCCGGTACGGATTTCAACCCATCCCAGCATTTCGAGCGCGATCAGCGCCTCGCGCACCGACGATCTGCTGACGCCAAGCTTCTTCGACAGATCACGTTCGGAAGGCAGCGCCGTCCCCGGCGGAAATTGCCCATCGCGGATGAAATCAATAAGGACGCCGGAAATCTGGCGATAGAGGCGTTCCACCTTCAGGGTGGGCAGATCGATGTCCATGTCTTCGTTCCACGAATCACTCAGTAATGACTGAGTGTATCAGGTGGCCTGACCGCCATGCCGTGCTTGACGTAGCGCAATTCACCCATTTCCCGTCGGTATGCAGTGGGTTAACCCCACTGTCCTCAGACCACGTCCTGGGAAAAGATTCGGCCTAACGGTCTAGTGGTCTGACCACCGAACCAACAACCAGTTCGGCAAATCAGGGCAGCCACCAAGAAAGACCGGGTCAGCAATGGAGACAACAATGATCTTGCAGAGGTTGAATCGGGGGCTCGAATGGCTGCTCATAGCCATGCTGGCACTCATGGTGGTGATGGTGTTCGGCAACGTGGTGCTGCGCTACGTATTCAACTCCAGCATATTGATGTCCGAGGAAGTCTCTCGCTTCCTCTTCGTTTGGGTCGTTTTCGTGGGCTCGGTGCTGGCCCTGCGCGACAACGCCCACCTCGGCGTCCACATGGTCACCGAACGCCTGCCGGTCAAAGCGCAGCGCATCTGCAAGTTCTTTGGCGATCTGATGACCTTCCTGTGCTGCCTGATGATGATCTGGGGCACCTGGGAACTGTGCGCACTGAACTTCCATAACGCCGCCCCCATTACCGGAATCCCGTTCGGCTACGTCTATATCGCCGGCATCGTCGGCGGCGTGGGCATGGGCTTGCTCCTGCTGCGTTCGATGTACCGAATGCTGACCGGCAAGATGCAGGACAGCGAGCTGTCCTCCAACTTCGAAGACGTGCTCTGACACTGCGAGGAACAACATCATGACCATTGCAGTGTTTGTCTTTGCCCTGTGCGGCGCCATGGCGATCGGCGTGCCAGTAGCCTTTGCGCTACTCATCTGCGGCGTCGCGCTGATGATTCACGAGAACGCATTCGACGCACAGATCCTGGCGCAGAACCTTCTGTCCGGCGCCGACAACTTCCCGCTGATGGCAATCCCGTTCTTCATGCTCGCCGGCGAGATCATGAACAAGGGTGGCCTGTCCGCGCAGATCGTCAAAGTGGCCGAAGCCCTGGTCGGCCATGTGCGTGGTGGGCTTGGGTACGTCGCCATCGTTGCCGCACTCGTGCTGGCGGCCATTTCCGGATCGGCCGCAGCCGACGCCGCCGCACTGGCGGCCGTCGTCATTCCGCTCATGCGCAACGCTGGCTACAACGTGCCTCGGTCTGCCGGCTTGATCGCGGGCGCAGGCTGTATCGCCCCGATCCTGCCGCCGGCCATGCCTCTCGTGTTGTTCGGGGTTGCCGCGCAATTGTCGGTGACCAAGCTGTTCTTCACCGGCGTGTTCCCAGGCATGTTGATGGCAGCTTCGCTGGTCATCACCTGGTACCTGACCGCTCGCAAAGACTTCAAGGGTCGCCCCACCGCCAAGTTCGAAGTTCGCGTGCTGCTGCGCGCCCTGCGCGAGGCTGGCTGGGCGCTCGTGCTGCCCGTGATCATCATCGGCGGCATGAAGACCGGCGCATTCACGCCGACCGAAGCCGCCGTGGTCGCCGCAGTGTATTCGCTGCTGGTGAGCGTCTTTGTCTACAAGGGCCTGAAGATCTCCGATCTGCCGCCGATCTTCCTGGCCGCCGCCAAGACAGCCGCCACCATCATGCTGATCGTCGCCGCCTCGATGGTAAGCGCGTGGCTGATCACGCTGGCCGACATCCCCGGACAGGTCATCGAGATCATGCAGCCGTTCATGGGCAACCGCATCCTGCTGATGTTCGTGCTGATGATCCTGGTGTTCGTGGTCGGCACGGCACTGGACCTTGCGCCCACGGTGCTGATCCTCACGCCGGTGCTGATGCCGCTGGTGAAGGAAGCCGGCATCGACCCGTATTACTTCGGGATCATGTTCATGATGAACAACGCCATCGGCCTGATCACCCCGCCGGTCGGCACGGTCCTCAACGTGGTTTCCAGCGTCGCCCGCGTCAAGCTCGACAGCGTCATCAAGGGGATGGTGCCCTTCCTGATCGCGGAGACGCTGGTGATGTTCCTGCTGGTGATCTTCCCGCAACTCGTCACGGTTCCTGCGTCCTGGCTGCGATAAGCCAGCGGCGCTCGATGCAACTCGTCATGCAAACGGCATTACGCCAAAGAGGAGACAGAAAAATGAAAGTCAAAGGTATTCAGGTTCTGAGCGCACTGTGCGTCAGCTTGCTTGCAGCCATGCCGCTGTCGAGCCAGGCGCAGACCAAACTGCGCTTCGGCTATGAGACGCCGCGCAGTGACTCGCAGCACATCGCTGCGCAGAAGTTCAATGAACTACTCAAGGCCAAGACCGGTGGCAAGCTGGAACTTCAACTCTTCCCGGACAGCGCGCTGGGCAACGCTCAGGCACTCATCAACGGCGTGCGCGGCGGCACGATCGATCTGGAAATGTCTGGCTCCAACAACTTCACGGGCCTCGTGCCGGTGCTCAACGTACTCGACGTGCCGTTCCTGTTCAAGGACGACGCCCACGTCGTGCGCGTGCTCACGGGCAAGACTGGCGACGATCTGCTCGCCACGCTCGACGCGCAGGGCATGAAAGGTCTGGCGTTCTGGGACAACGGCTGGCGCAACGTCACCAACTCCAAGCACCCGGTCAACACCCCGGCCGACATCAAGGGGTTGAAGATTCGCACCAGCGCCAGCCCGATGAACATCGAAGCCTTCCGCCTGCTCGGCGCCAACCCGATCTCGATGCCGGTATCCGAGCTGTACACGGCGCTCGAAACCAAGGCTGTTGACGCGCAGGAACACCCGCTGGGCGTGTTGTGGTCAACCAAGTTCTACGAAGTGCAGAAGCACCTGAGCCTGACCCGCCACGCCTACAGTCCGTTGATCGTGGTGATGAACAAGGCCAAGTTCGACGCACTGTCGCCTGACTTGCAGAAGGCACTGGTCGAATCCGCGCGCGAAGCGGCCCAATACCAGCGCCAACTGAATGCACAGAATCTGCGCACCATCATCGATGGCGTGAAGAAGTCCGGCATGCAGGTGGTGGAAGACCTCGACACCAAGCCCTTCATGGAAGCCACCAAGAGCGTGAAGGACACCTTCAACAAGCAATACGGCGATACCTACACCAAGCAGATCGACGCGCAGCGCTAAAAGGCACGTCACGCAGGACCCGTCGGTGCGCAAGCCGCACCGACGGCCAACAGGAGGATGCGCCATGGACACACCCGTCGCGTCTCACACAAACACGCTGCCGTGCCGGCAGCAACGGGCAACGGCTTGACCGATGCCTTTTTTTGACCAACCGTGGTCCGGCCACTATGCCACCCGGACTGCTGCATTCGAGGATGCGCACACCATGTATTTCGGTCATATCGACTCAGTCGCCGACGCCGACAAGGTCTACCCAGCGGCGATCGCCACAGCACTGCGCTACCTGGCCACGACCGATCTGGCCGCATTGGCGCCCGGCAAGTACCCCATTCAAGGCGACGACATCTACGTACAGGTCATCGACACGCCGACGCGCGACCTGTCCGAAACGCGTCCCGAATTCCATTACCAGTACATCGACGTCCATTGCCTCGTCGCAGGTCGCGAACGCATCGGCTTCGCAACGGATACGCGCGACCACACGGTCGTCGAATCGCTGCCCGAGCGCGACCTTTACTTCTATGACAGCGCCGGTCCGGCCGAGAACTTCCTGACCATGACCCCCGGCAGCTTTGCAGTGTTCTTTCCGTGGGACGTGCATCGCCCTGCCGTGGCCGATGGCGAACCCACGGCGATCCGCAAGATCGTCATCAAGGTCGCCATGCGCGCGCTGGAGCCGCAGTCATGAAACCCGTCCGCTGGGGGATGATTGGTTGCGGCGCAGTCACCGAAGTCAAAAGCGGCCCGGCTCTCTACAAGGCCGACGGCTCCACGCTCGTCGCGGTGACGGCCGCCGATCTGGCGCAGGCCCACGACTGGGCACGCCGGCACGGCGTCGGCAAGGTGCATGACAAGGCTGCGGACCTCATTGCCGACCCCGAAGTCAACATCGTCTACATCGCCACGCCGCCGGCTTCGCACATGCAGTACGCGCTCGACTGTGCGCAAGCTGGCAAGCCGGCGTACATCGAAAAACCAATGGCGCAGACGCATGCCGACTGCATGACCATCATCGACGCCTTCTCGCAAGCCCGCGTGCCCGCCTTCGTCGCCTACTACCGGCGCGGCATGGAGCGCTTCCAGGCCATCAAGCGCTTGCTGGACGACGGTGCGATCGGCGCGGTGCGCAGCGTGTCGGTCACGCAGCTCAAGCGCCCCGAAGCGGAGGACTTCCACCGTGATGCGCTGCCCTGGCGCTTGCGCCCGGAAATCGCTGGCGGCGGCAAGTTCCTCGACATGGGCATTCACACCATCGACTTTCTCGACTACGCCTGCGGCCCGATCGCCGAAGTGCACGGCATCGCGTCAAACCAGGCGGGGCTATACGAGGTGGAAGACATCGTCACCGCCACCTGGCGCTTTGCCAACGGCGTGCACGGCACCGGCACCTGGTGCTACGCCTGCGCGGAAGAGCGCGACGAGGTGACCTTCATCGGCGAGCGCGGCCGACTGACGTTCGCCTTCTTCGCACAGACCCCGTTGCGACTGGAAACCGGGACCGACGTGCGTGAGATCGCCTACGCAGACCCAGCACACGTGCAGCAGCCTTTCGTGCAGAGCATCGTCGATGAACTGCGCGGCCACGGCCGCTGCCCGGGAGATTTACACAGCGCGGCGCGCGCCAGCGCCATCACCGACGAAATCCTGCGCGCATATCGCCGCGAGCGGGGATTCGACACTCAATACGGATGGAAATAAGGAGAACCACATGGCACTTCGCATCAGTTTCGACGACATGGTCGCCGAGTTCACCCGAGTCCTCATCAAAAAAGGCTTCCCGGCCGACGCGGCGGCAGAATCGGCTCGCCTGTTCGCCGAGAACAGCGCTGACGGCATCTATTCGCACGGTGTGCTGCGCTTTCCGCGCGTGATCGAATACATCGACAAAGGCTACATCGACCCCAAGGCCAGCGCCGTCAAGGTCGACGGCTCAGGCGCTTTCGAGCGTTGGGACGGCAAGCTCGGCATGGGCAACCTCAACGCCAGCCGCGCCATGGACCGCGCCATCGAATTGGCCCGCGAATACGGGATCGGCTGCGTGGCCATGCGCAACACCAACCACTGGATGCGCGGTGGCACCTTTGGCTGGCAAGCGGCCAACGCCGGCTGCGTCGGTATCTGCTGGACCAACACGCAACCGAACATGCCGGCCTGGGGCGCACGCGACCGCCGCATCGGCAACAACCCGCTGATCTTCGCCGTGCCGCGCAAGGAAGGCCCGTTGGTGGCCGACCTGGCGATGGCGCAGTTCTCGTACGGCAAGATGGAAGACTGCAAGCTCAAGGGACAGATGCTGCCGGTACCCGGTGGCTACGACACCCAGGGCAACATCAGTTGCGACCCGGCCGAAATCGAAAAGACCTGGCGCGTGCTGCCCATCGGCTACTGGAAGGGTTCAAGCCTGTCGATCCTCATGGACCTCATTGCGACCGTACTGTCGGGCGGCAACTCGGTCTATCAGGTCGGCAAGCTGGGCTCCGACGAATACGCGCTCTCGCAGGTGCTGATCGCGATCGACGCCGAAGGCATTGCCGGCAACGCGTTCATCTCGTCCGCCATCAATGAAGTCATCGGCGACATCAAGGCCTCGGAAAAAGTGACCGAGGGCAGCGAGATTTTCTATCCCGGCGAAATCGAAAAACGTACGCGCGAAGACAACCTCCGCAACGGCATCCCCGTCGACGAAGGTGTGTGGGCACGTATCCGCGCCATGTAACCCAGTGCCGGGGCGCGTCACGACGCGCCCCGGCGACAGGACCCACCATGACTGACACCGTCAATAGCATCTACCTCGAAGCACCCGGCAAGATCGCCATGGTGCCCACCCCCATGCCGCAAAAGTCGGCCGACCAGGCGCTGATCCGTGTCGAATCGGTCGGCATCTGCGGCTCGGACATCGGCGCCTATCGCGGCGCGAACCCGCTGGTCACCTATCCACGCATCATCGGCCACGAAGTCGTCGGCACGCTGATCGAAGGCGGCGCGGGCCTGCCTGCGGACATCAGCGTGGGCGACCGCGTGATCGTCGACCCCTACATCTACTGCGGGCACTGCTACCCGTGCAGCATCGGTCGCACCAACTGCTGCGAGAACCTGAAAGTCATCGGCGTACATGTCGACGGTGGCATGCGCGAGTTCTTCGCACACCCCGCCCATCTGCTGCACAAGGTGCCGACAGGCCTTACCGCGTCGCAGATTCCGCTGGCCGAACCGCTGACCATCGCGTTGCACGCGTTGCATCGCACGCAGACCAAGGCGGGCGAACACGTCGCCATCATCGGCGCGGGCGCCATCGGCTTGCTCGCTGCATTGGCCGCCCTCACCTACGGCGCGCATCCGATCCTCATCGATATCGTCGACGCCCGACTCGATTCCGCTCGTGCAAAGGGCGTGCAGCACACCATCGACGCATCGAAAGAAGACGTGCGTGCTCGGCTACGCGAAATCACCAACGGGCGCATGGCTGAAGTCGTTGTCGAAGCTTCGGGTTCCAACAAGGCCATTCGCGATTCGCTCGACTACGTGTCGTACGCCGGTCGCATCGCCTTCACGGGCTGGCCCAAACAAGAAACACCGCTGCCGACCAACCTCATCACGCTCAAGGAGATCGACATCCGCGGCTCCCGCACGAGCGCAGGTGAATTCCGCGAAGCGCTCCAGTTGCTGTCGAGTGGCACGGTCGTGGCCGATGACGTCATCAGCAAGGTAATCGCCTTCGACGAAATTCCGCAGGCCGTGCGCGAACTGGCGGACTCGCCTGAGCGCCACCTCAAGATCAACGCGATACTCTAACCCTCACAAACGTCCGCGAGCCGTCATGGTTCGCGGAGTACACGGGGAGACTCTTTCAATGGAATACAGTCTGGAACGCCTCTTTGGCGTGAAGGGCCAAGTCATTGTCGTCACAGGCGCAAGCCGTGGCATTGGCCAGGAACTCGCCATCGCGCTCGGAGAGCTTGGGGCACGCGTCGTCGCCACCGCTAGTTCGGCAGAATCGCTGGCCGACACTCGCGCAGCCTTTGCCGAAAAGGGACTGGTCGGACTCTTCGCGCCCGCCGATGTGTCGCGCGAAGATGAAGTGACCGCGCTGGCCGAGCGTGCCATCGAATCGTTCGGCCACATCGACGGGCTCGTCAATATGGCGGGCATCACCCACATCAGCAGCTTGTTCGACTTCGACCTCGAAGACTTCCGTCACGTGCTGGACGTGAACCTGATGGGCACGGTGGTCTGCTGCAAGATATTTGGCCAACACATGGTCGCGCAGGGCGGTGGACGTATCGTCAATATCTCGTCGGTGCGGGGCTTACAGGGCAAGGCCAACTATGGCGCCTATGCCGCGAGCAAGGGCGCGGTGAATACCTTCACGAAGTCGCTGGCGGTGGAATTGGCACCGCACAATGTCAATGTGAATGCCATCGCACCGATCTTCACGCTCACTGACATCAACCGCGCGTCAATGGCCGACCCGAAGCATCGTGAATGGGTGCTCAGTCGGATACCGAAGGGGCGTTTGTGCGAGAAGCACGAACTCATCAGTCCGGCGGTGTTCCTGCTTTCGGCTGGATCGCAGTTCGTGACGGGTGAGATTCTGTATGTGGATGGGGGGTGGACGGCGGCTTGAAGACGCGTCCTTGCGCGTCTCAAGTCTCTTCTTAGGATGGCCTGCTGCTGTTCAGGCTTGGCCTCGACTGCTCAAGTGCATTGGTCGGGAGGTTCTCCCGACGAGAGATAAGGCATCTTCCTGTTGCGCAAGATAGGCCCTTTCTTGCTTGGGCTTTCATCTATCAACCGTGGTTGCGACTGCTGAGATACGTTGGCCGGGAGTTCGCCCCGGCGGGCGAGTAACTTCTTTGTTATCGACAAAGAAGTCACCAAGAAAGCGACCCCTACATCGCCGCCCACCTTCGGTGGGTCCCCTGCGCTACTCGCCAAGTCAGGCGGCTGCGGAACTCGTCGCTGCGCTCCTCAGACAGTCCTCGCCGACCCGCTACGCGGGCAACCTGACTTGCCTGCGTTGCTCGGCGGCTCAAAAGGGGTCGGCCATAGCAAACACCGCGATGCGCGTGGAGCTAAGGCCTCTTCATTGCGTGTGACACGTCGTGCGCGTACCAAGCGGCGCATGCAACACGCGCAGCGAGGTTCCAGATGTCGCGGTAGTGCGTAGAGCGGAGAAACGATACGTCATCCGCCGTTTTTGAGCTGGCGATGCTGTTCGATCAGCTACGGCGCTTGATTGGCGAGGACATCAAAGCGATGCACGAGTACCTAGAAACAGGGGCTTTTGCTGTTCGCCCGAACAACCGTGCTGCGTGGTGTGGGCTCCCCATTCAGCGTCGCCGAGCAGCACAGGGCGGGAAGGTTGCGGCGGTAGCCGTCGGCGAGGACTGTCTGAGGAGCGTAGCGACGAGTTCCGCAGCCGCCTTCTCGACCGCGCAGCGCAGGGGACCCGCCGAAGGCGGGCGACGCTGTGGGGTCGCTTTCTTGGTGACTTCTTTGTCGATAACAAAGAAGTTACTCGCCCGCCGGGGCGAACTCCCGGCCAACGTAATCAAGCAGTCGTGGTCAAGCTAGAGCAACCACACATCAAGCAAGAAAGGGCTATTCAGCCGGCCCATGCCTGAAGAGCGGCGGAGAGGGATGGTGCTTCGCTCTTCCGCCCTACAGCACCGGTCTGTCTTGCCGAAAAGCCACCATGCCACTCGCCAGCAAAGACGAACTCCCCGCCAACGTACTCAAGCAGTCGTGGCCAAGCCCAAGCAGCCAAGCATCACGCAAGAAGGGCCCCTGAAACAGGGCGCTCCATCCCCCACCTCAATCCCTTCAAAACGCCAAAAACCGCTCCACCAACCTCACCCAATAGCTCGCCCCCAACGGCAGGATGCCGTCGTTGAAATCGTATCTGGCGTTATGCAGACTGCATCCACCTTCGCCCGCACCGTTGCCGATCCAGACATAACAACCGGGACGCTTCTCCAGAAAGTACGCAAAGTCCTCCGCCCCCATGCTTGGCCGATGCGCCCAACTCACGTGTTCCGAACCAACGAGCGACTCAGCCACTTCGCGGCACAACGCAGCTTCATCCGCGGTATTGATCGTCGGCGGATACCCGTCGTGGATTGTCACGTCGATGGTGACGCCAAACGATTGCGCAACGCCAGCGGCCACTTGTCGCAGGCGTTCGCGCGCTGCCATGCGGAGTTGCGGGGTGAGCGTGCGGATCGTGCCAGAGAGGCTCGCGTCGGTCGGGATCGCGTTGTACGCCTCGCCCGCGTGAAATTGCGTGATCGACACCACCATGGCGTCGAGCGGGTCAACCGTGCGCGAGACGATCGATTGCGCAGCAACGACAAGGTGCGCGCCGGCCACCACAGGGTCAACGCCCAGATGAGGCATTGCGGCGTGTGCGCCACGCCCGCGAATGGCAATGTCGAAACGGTCGGTGGCGGCCATCACCGCGCCCGGTGTCACGCCAAAGTGACCCGCCGGCATACCGGGCCAGTTGTGCATGCCGAAGATGGCCTCTACGGGAAAGCGCTCGAAGAAGTTGTCTTCGATCATCGCTGGCGCACCGCCCTCGCCCTCCTCCGCCGGTTGGAAGACGAAAACGATCGTGCCATCGAAATTGCGCGTAGCGGCCAGGTACTGGGCCGCCCCAAGCAGCATCGTGGTATGGCCGTCGTGCCCGCAGGCATGCATGCATCCATCATGGCGCGACCGGTGTGCGAACTCATTGACCTCATGGATCGGCAACGCGTCCATGTCTGCACGCAAGCCGATGCAGCGCCCCGGATTGCGGCCCCGCAATACGCCAACGACGCCTGTGCGCCCGACGCCACGATGCGTTTCGATGCCGCAGCGTTCTAGTTCGTCGGCCACGAGTGCCGCCGTACGGTGTTCTTCAAATGCGAGTTCGGGATGGGCATGGATATCGCGCCGGATAGCCGTCAGGGCATCTGCGCGCGCGGCGATGTCCGCGATGATCGACATGGTGACCTCTCTCTGGTGTGGGTGCGCGACATGTCCCGCTGGCTTGCCGGGCGCTGTGGCCGCGCACTTGCATGGGGGTACATCTTAACCTCGGCGGCGGCTTCCGGCACCGAGGGTCGCCCCAATCAAGAGCATAAGTGGCTTTGATTGCGGAACGACCCGCGCCACGCCCTCATTCAGCAGCAACAACAGCAAAACACTCCCGCATAGCGGGGACTTTTGGCAGAATCCGCCAATGCCTGCCAGACAGACTCTCGAAGTGCTGCCCCGGTTCCTTCGCGCCTTGGCCCTCGCGGCCAGCGTAGCATCCAGCATTCCAGCACTGGCCGCACACGCCTATTCACAGTTCGGCGATATCAAATACCCCGCCGGATTCGAGCATTTCGAATGGGTCAATCCCAACGCGCCCAAAGGTGGCGCGATCACATTGGTAGCCCCCACGCGCATCAGCAACTACGACAAGTACAACCCTTTCACGCTCAAAGGCACGCCCCCGCCCGGCGTTGGCGCACTCTTCGACTCGCTGCTTGTCGGCACCATGGACGAACCCACCACGGCTTATGGCTTGCTGGCCGAAGACGTGGACGTGCCGCCGGATCACACCTCGGTGACTTTCCGGCTCAACCCGAAAGCGCGTTTTTCCAACGGCAAGCCGGTGCTGGCCGCTGACGTGAAGTACACCTTCGACACGCTGATGGGCGACAAGGCCGCGCCGCAATACCGGATGATGCTGGCCGACGTGAAGCAGGCGGTGGTGCTGAATGAACGCACCATCCGTTTCGATTTTTCGCGTTCAAGCGCCGAACTGCCGCTCATCATCGGCAGCCTGTCGATCTTTTCGCGTGATTGGGGAGCGGGCAAGGATTTCGACAAAGTGGTGATGGATATGCCCATCGCCAGCGGCCCGTACAAGATCGGCCGCGAGGACTTTGGCCGCGAAGTCACCTACCAGCGGCGAGACGACTACTGGGCACGCGACCTCAACGTGCAGCGCGGGCTGAACAACTTCGGCCGCATCACCTACAAGATTTACAAGGACAACGTTGCACAGACCGAAGCCTTCAAAGCCGGCGAGTTCGACTACATCCAGGTATTCATTGCGCGTGAATGGGCGCGCACCTACGTTGGCGGCAAGTTCGATACCGGCGAACTGATCCGGCGCGAAATCCCCAACGGCAATGCGGGCGATTTCCAGGGATTTCTCATCAACTCGCGACGGCCGCAGTTCGCCGACCCGCGCGTACGACAGGCGCTCATCCTCGCCATGGATTTCGAATGGATGAACCGTCAGTTGTTCTACGGCGCCTATACGCGCGTACGTGGGTACTTTTCAAATAGCGACTTCGAAGCCAAAGGCATGCCCGGCGCGGACGAACTAGCCGTGCTCGAACCACTGCGCAGTAGGCTCAGGCCTGAAGTCTTCACTCAGCCGGTGCCGCTGCCCCCTAGCACCAATCCGCCCAACAGCCTGCGCGGCAACCTGCGGTTGGCCAAGCAGTTGCTGGCCGATGCAGGCTGGACCTATCGCGACGGCGCGCTGCGCAACGCCAAGGGCGAACCCTTCACACTCGAATTCCTCGACTCTGAAGGCGGCATGAGCCGCGTGGTCACGCCCTACACGCAGGCATTGACCAAGCTCGGAATCCAAACGTCATACCGCATGGCGGACTTCGCACTGCTGCAGAAGCGGCTGGATGTGTTCGACTTCGATCTGACGAGCATCCGCACCGTGGGCTCCGAGGCCCCAGGCAGCGAGCTGATCGATAGATATTCGTCGCAGGCGGCCAAGACCGAGGGCTCTGGCAATCTGGCCGGCGTGTCCGATCCGGCAGTGGATGCGCTGCTGCGAGAGGCCGTTGCCGTCAAGACCCGGCCCGAGCTTGTTTCTCATCTTCGTGCGCTGGACCGAGTGCTGCGCTGGGGTTACTACTTTGTGCCGCACTGGTATCAAAGTTCGTTCCGCATTGCGTACCGTGCCAACAAGTTCGGCCAACCCGCTGTCATGCCGAAGTACTACCAACCCGAAAACTGGGTTGTGTCAACATGGTGGGCGCTGCCCGCCGGGGGAAAGTGACCGTCATGTGGGCCTATATCCTCAAGCGCCTGTTGTTGATGATCCCGACGCTGTTTGGCGTGATCCTCATCACTTTCGCGGTCATCCAGTTTGTGCCCGGCGGGCCGGTCGAACAGATGGTGTATCAATTGCGCGGCCGCAGCGGCGGGGGCGAAGCCGCAGCAGTTGGCGGCGCAGGCTACCGCGGTCGCCAGGGCGTGGATGCCGCGCGCATCGAAGAAATCAAAAAGCTCTACGGCTTCGACAAACCGGCACACGAGCGTTTCGTCGAAATGCTCGGTCGTTTCGCACGCTTCGACCTGGGCACGAGCTTCTATCACAACAAGGACGTGTGGCAGCTCATCCGCGAAAAACTGCCGGTTTCGATCAGCCTTGGGTTGTGGACCTTCTTCCTGGTCTATCTCGTGTCGGTGCCACTGGGTATCTACAAGGCGGTGCGCGCAGGCTCCCGCTTCGATACCACAAGCACCATTGTGGTGCTTCTCGGCTACGCAATCCCCAGTTTTGTGCTTGGTGTGGTGCTGCTCGTGCTATTTGGGGGCGGCAGCTTCGTGCAGTGGTTTCCGCTGCGCGGGTTGGTGTCGTCCGACTGGGCGGATTTTTCGCTCTGGCACAAGGTCACCGACTATCTGTGGCACATCACGCTCCCTGTCACCGCCATGGTGCTCGGCGGCTTTGCGATGATCACCATCCTCACCAAGAACTCGGTGCTGGAAGAAATCCGCAAGCAATACGTGCTGACTGCCCGCGCCAAGGGGCTGGATGAAGGCACCATCATGTGGCGCCACGTGTTCCGCAACGCGATGATTCCGATCATGACGGGCTTCCCGGCCGCTTTCATCGGCGCTTTTTTTACCGGTTCGCTACTGATCGAAACCCTTTTTTCGCTCGATGGACTCGGCCTGCTGTCGTATGAATCCGTCATCCGCCGCGACTATCCGGTGGTGCTGGGCAGCCTGTTCCTGTTCACCCTGATCGGCCTGATCACCACCCTGCTGCGCGACCTGTCGTACCTGTGGGTCGATCCCCGCGTGAAATTCGATCGCTAAGGTTTTCATGACAACCGTACCGACCGCTACCGTCCGCAAGATCGGCCAGAGCCCTGGGCGCCGGGCGTGGCTGCGCTTTCGCAGCAACCGGCTGGGCTACTGGAGCCTGATGGTATTCACCGTCCTGTTCGTCTTGAGCTTGCTGGCCGAAGTGCTCTCCAACGAAAAGCCGTTGGTGGCCCGCTACGAGGGGCATTGGTACTTTCCCATCGTGCAAACGCTGGCCGAAACGACGTTCGGTGGCGACTTTCCCACGCCAACGGACTACCTCGATCCATTCATCCGCGAGCAACTCAACAAGGGCGACAACTTCGCCGTCTATCCGCCTAACCCGTACAGCTACAACACCATCAATTACTTCACCCGCAGCCCCAACCCGGCACCGCCCAATTCGCAGAACTGGCTTGGCACGGATGACCGCGGGCGCGACGTTCTGGCGCGACTGCTGTACGGCTTTCGGCTATCGGTACTGTTCGCCATCGTGGTGACGCTGGTGACGACCGGCTTCGGCATTCTGTATGGCTCGATCCAGGGCTATTTCGCAGGCTGGACGGATATCGGCATGGAGCGTTTCTCCGAGGTTTGGGGTTCCATGCCGACGCTGTACATGCTGATCATCCTGTCGGCGCTGTTTTCGCCGCAACTGTGGCTGTTGATCCTGCTACTTTCGATCTTCGGCTGGCTCGGCACGGCCGCCTATGTGCGCGCCGAGTTTCTCAAGAACAGAGGGCTGGACTACGTGCGCGCTGCCCGTGCGCTGGGTCAGAGCCACTGGACGATCATCCGTCGCCACGTGTTGCCCAACAGCCTGACGCCCGTCATCACCCTGCTGCCCTTTGACATGGTGGCCGCCATCGGCGCACTGACCAGCCTCGACTTCCTCGGTCTGGGCGTACCGCCCGATACACCGAGCCTCGGCGAGTTGCTCAGCCAGGGCAAGAACAATCTCGATGCCTGGTGGATTTCCCTGTCCACCTTCATGGTGCTGGTCGTCACGCTGCTGTTGCTGGTGCTCATCGGTGACGCCCTGCGCGACGCGCTCGACCCCCGCAAAGCCTTGTCGGAGGTGGAGTCATGAGCCTTCTCGACGTCCGCGACCTGTCGGTCAGCTTTGGTGCACGCGAAGTCGTCAGCCGCGTTTCTTTTTCGCTCGACGCTGGCGAAAAACTCGCACTGGTCGGCGAATCCGGCTCGGGCAAGACGGTCAGTGCGTTCTCGCTGATCCGCCTGATCGAATCGGCACGCGTGTCAGGTTCTGTGCGTTTCGACGACAAGGACGTGCTTGCCCTGCCGCCAGCGCAGTTGCGCAGCCTGCGTGGCAGCGACATCGCTGTCGTATTCCAGGAGCCCATGACGGCGCTGAACCCGGTGTTGACCGTGGGCGCGCAAATCGCCGAAGCCCTGCAATTGCACGAAGGGCTCTCGGCGCGGGCGGCACAGACCAAGGCCGTCGAAGCGCTTGCGCGCGTCGGCCTGCCCGAACCCGAGCGCCGCGCCGCCAGCTACCCGCATCAACTATCCGGCGGCCAGCGCCAGCGTGCCATGATCGCCATGGCGCTGGCCTGCGGCCCAAAGCTGCTGATCGCCGATGAGCCGACCACCGCGCTGGACGTGACCACGCGTTACCAGATCCTCGATCTGCTTGAAGACCTGCGCCGCAGCACCGGCATGGCGATCCTGCTCATCACGCACGACCTAAATCTCGTGCGCCGCTTTGCCGACCGCGTAGCCGTGATGGAACGCGGGCAACTGGTGGAGCAAGGTGCAACGGCAACCATTCTCGACGCACCCCAGCACCCCTACACACGCAAACTGGTGAACAGCCGTCCCGAGCGCGCGGTGGGCCAGCCGGGTGAAGGCACCATCGTCGACGCCCGTTCAGTCAGCGTCACCTACCCTACGCGCTTGCCGGGCATTCGCGGCTGGTTCATCAAGGGCCGGTTCCAGGCGGTGCGCGACGTAAGTTTCCACATCGCGCCGGGCGAGACCCTCGGTGTCATCGGCGAGTCAGGCTCCGGCAAGACCACGCTGGCCATGGCGTTGCTTGATCTGGTTCGGGCCGACGGTGACATCCGCATCGATGGCCGCGCCTGGAAAGGCCTATCGCGCGCCGACGTGCGCACGCTGCGCCGTCGTGTGCAGGTCGTGTTCCAGGACCCGCTGTCGTCACTCTCGCCGCGCATGACGGTGGAAGACATCGTCGGCGAAGGTCTGCAGGTGCACGAGCCCGCTCTCGACCGCGGGGCACGCCGTGAACGCATCATTCAGGCCCTCGCCGACGTCGGGTTGTCGGAGAACGGCCAGATCGAACCGCTACTGGAACGCTACCCGCACGAATTCTCCGGTGGACAGCGGCAACGCATCGCCATCGCACGTGCCCTGGTGATCCGCCCCGAAGTCGTCGTGCTGGACGAACCCACCAGCGCGCTGGACGTAACCATCCAGAAGCAGGTGCTGCGGCTGCTGGCCGAACTGCAGCATAAGTACCGTCTGGCTTACCTGCTGGTCACGCATGACATTGACGTCGTGCGCGCAATGGCGCATCGGGTCATCGTCATGAAGGACAGCGCAGTGGTCGAATCCGGCGATGTCGACACCGTTGTCCGCCAGCCTCAGTCGTCCTATACCCGCGCGTTGATCGAGGCTGGCGCGGGCGTGGCGTAAGCGTGTGTGACGCTGGCACGAACAAAGTCAATACAGGGCAAGCTCTTTCTTGCCACGCGCGGTCAAGGGCGTATCCTCGCGCGTGGCGCTGCGGCCGGCCCTGACAATCACCGCCAGTCATCAGGCGCCGCCTGAGAGGACAAGCATGAGTCAATATCTAGCGCTTCCCAAACTACCCCTGATCGCCATTCTTCGCGGCCTGCCGCCCGCCGATGCCGCCTCCACCGGCGCCCTGCTCTACGACATCGGCTACCGTGTAATCGAAGTCCCGCTCAACCGGCCCGGTGCCTTGGAGAGCCTGGCGATCCTGAAAAAGACCCTGCCCAGCGACGCCCTGCTCGGCGCCGGCACGGTGCTCGAACCTGAACAAGTCCGGCAGGCGGCCGATCTTGGCTGCCAGCTGATCGTGTCCCCGGACTGCAACCCCGAGGTCATCCGCGCCACGGTCGCCGCCGGCTTGTGGTCGCTGCCGGGCGTGTCGTCGCCCACCGAAGCGTTTGTGGCACTGCGCTCAGGCGCGCACGGGCTCAAAGCCTTCCCGGCCGAAGCCATCCTGCCCCCGGTGATCCACGCCTGGCGCAGCGTACTGCCGACGGAAGTCCCGCTCATCCCGGTCGGCGGCATCACGCGACTCGGCATGGCCGATCACGTACACGCCGGTGCCAGTGGCTTTGGCATCGACAGCACGCTGTACTCGCCCGATCGCAGCGTTGACGAACTGACCAAGCGCGCCCGAGCCTTCGTCGACGCGTGGCATCAGATCGAACACTGACTCTCCGCTCTCCGGGGCAGCGCGCCCGCGCGCCCCGTGCATCACAACCACACGACACGCCCCCAATGACTGAAAACGCCATCGATACCGTTGTCTTCGATCTCGGCAACGTGATGATCCCGTGGGACCCTCGCGTGCTCTACCGCAAGCTGCTACCGAATGAGGCGGCCGTCAACGCCTTCCTGCGCGACATCTGCCCGCCAGCATGGAATGCCCATCAGGATCGCGGGCGCCCGATCGCCCAGGGCGTGGCGGAACACGTGGCCCAGCACCCAGAGCACGAAGCGCTCATCCGCGCGTACTACGAGCGCTGGAACGAGACTATCGGCGAAGCCATTGAAGGCTCGGTGGCGTTGATGCGTGAGCTCAAGGACACGGGGTTGCACGTCTTTGCCTTGACGAACTGGTCGGGAGAGACATTCCCTCGCGCCCGCGTGCGCTTTCCGTTCCTCGCCGAGTTCGAAGGCATCGTCGTTTCGGGCGACGAGATGATGATCAAGCCGGAGCCGGAGATTTATCAGGTGCTGTTTGAGCGCTACGGCATCGAGCCGACACGGGCGGTGTTCATCGATGACAGCATCGCCAACGTGGAAGCGGCTCGTGCGCAGGGGATGAAGGGGATTCATTTCCGCAACCCGGAGGCTTTGCGGATTGAATTGCGGGAGCTTGGTTTGCCGGTTTGATGGCGGTTTCGCTTGGAGCGGACGGTAGAGAAGTTCCACCGTCCTTGCCTAACGGCGATTGGTGACGCTTGCGGGGCTGCGGGGCGACGAGCGCAGCGTTATCTGCCATTGGTGACTGGTGCAGACAACGATAAACGCCCTTTCTTGCCTGGGCTTTTGTCTATCAACCGTTATCACGACTGCTTGAGTGCGTTGGCCGGGAGTTCGCCCCGGCGGGCGAGTAACTTTCTTGTCCCCGACAAGAAAGTCACCAAAGAAGCGGCCCCACAGCCTCGTCGGCCTACGGCCGATCCCCTGCGCTGCGCGGTCGAGAAGGCGGCTGCGGAACTCGTCGCTATGCTCCTCAGACAGTCCTCGCCGACGGCTCCCGCCGCAACCTTCTCGCCCTGTGCTGCTCGGCGACGCTGAATGGGGTGCCCACACCACGCAGCATGGTTGTTCAGGCGAAGGGCAAAAGCCCTTGTTTCTAGATATTCGTGCTCACTTTGTTGCGCTCGCCAATCAAGCGCCGTAGCTGATCGAACAGCATCGTCGGTTCAAAAACGGCGGATGACGCTTTGCTTTTCCGCCCTCCGTGCTACCCAGCATCCAAGACCTCACTGTGTAAGCTTCGCATTGCATGCACGATGCGAAGCTCACGATGAAGAGGTTTTAGCTCCACGCATATTCAGGTGTTTGCTATGGCCGGCCCCTTTTGAGCCGCCGAGCAACGCAGACAAGTCAGGTTGCCCGCGTAGCGGGTCGGCGAGGACTGTCTGAGCCCGAAGGGCGAGTTCCGCAGCCGCCTGACTTGACGAGTAGCACAGGGGACCAGCCGCAGGCTGGCGGCGATGCAGGGGTCGCTTTCTTGGTGACTTCTTTGTCGATAACAAAGAAGTTACTCGCCCGCCGGGGCGAACTCCCGGCCAACGCACCTAAGCAGCAACGATCACGGTTGATAGACAAAAGCCCAGGCAAGAAAGGGCAGTTCTTCCCGTGTCGCATCACGACCGACATTTGCCCGCCGGGGCGAACTCCCGCCCGTCGTGCATCAGCAGCCGCGACGATCCAAGAACGGCGAAGCACTGGACAAGAAAGGGCCGCTATTCTTCCCCCCGCGCCCCGCGCGATAACATCGCCCCCTTTCCGGCACGGTTCACGCTTGAGAATGAACCGGCCGCCCACTACCCATACACCACAGAGATGATTCCCAGCCCGGACCCGTCGATCGGTCCCGATGCCGGCGACGCGCCTCAGCGCGTCGTCAAGGTTCGCCGCGACTACAACACCTGGGTCGCCAACGAGACCATCGAAGACTACGCCCTGCGCTTTACCGCCCGCAGCTTTCGCAAATGGTCGGCGCTGCGCGTGGCAAATACGGCTTTTGGAGCCGCTTCGTTCCTTGTACTCGAAGCCGTGGGCGCGACGCTGCTGGTGAATTACGGCTTCATCAATGCGTTCTGGGCGATTCTGGCGACGGGGTTGATCATCTTCCTGTGTGGCCTGCCGATCAGCTTCTATGCCGCCCAATACGGCGTGGACATGGACCTGCTCACACGTGGCGCGGGGTTCGGCTACATCGGCTCGACCATCACCTCGCTCATCTACGCCAGTTTCACCTTCATCTTTTTCGCGCTCGAAGCCGCAGTGATGGCCTACGCGCTGGAGTTGGCCTTCGATATTCCGCCGTGGATCGGGTATGCCATCTGCGCGCTGGTGGTGATTCCACTGGTGACGCACGGGGTCACGGCAATCAGCCGCCTGCAGACGCTCACGCAACCGGTATGGCTGGTGCTGCTGGCCCTGCCCTATCTGTTCGTGCTGTGGCAGAACCCCGGCGTGATCGGCGAGCTGACCCACTATGCCGGCGCCAAGGGCAATGGCGGTGTATTCGATGCGTACCTGTTCGGCGCGGCGCTCACGGTGGGCATTGCGATGATCACGCAGATGGGCGAGCAGGTCGATTACCTGCGTTTCATGCCTGAGCGCACGCCAACCAATCGACTGCGCTGGTATGCGGCCGTTCTGGTCGGCGGCCCCGGATGGGTGGTGCTGGGCGTTGCAAAGATGCTCGGTGGAATCCTGCTGGCCTACCTCGCCATTCGCAATTCCGTGCCAGAGGATCGCGCGGTCGATCCCAACCAGATGTACCTCGTCGGCTTCGAGTCGATCTTCTCCCACCCTTCGGTCGCGGTGGCGGTGACGGCGGCGTTCGTGATCATCTCGCAGCTCAAGATCAACGTGACCAACGCCTACGCCGGGTCGCTGGCATGGTCGAATTTTTTCGCTCGCCTCACACATAGCCATCCGGGCCGCGTGGTGTGGGTGGTGTTCAACACGCTCATCGCGTTGCTGTTGATGGAGCTGAACGTATTCCAGGCTCTTGGACAAGTGCTGGGGCTGTACTCGAACATCGCCATTTCGTGGATCGTGGCGGTGGTGGCCGATCTGGTCATCAACAAACCGCTCGGGCTTTCGCCGCGCGGCATTGAATTCAAACGCGCGCACCTGTACGACATCAATCCGGTGGGCACTGGCGCAATGGTGATTGCGTCGGTGTTGTCAGTGTCGGCCTACGTCGGTCTGCTCGGCCGTGGCGCGGAGGCGTTTGCCTCGTTCATCGCACTGGCCACCGCGCTGGTGGCGTCCCCGCTCATTGCGTGGGCGACCAGTGGAAAGTACTACCTTGCGCGGGGTAGCGACGAGCCGAAGGCCGGTACTTCGCGCTGCGTGATATGCGATCGCCATTACGAAGCGGACGACATGGCGCATTGCCCGGCCTATCACGGGTCAATCTGTTCGCTGTGCTGCGCGCTCGATGCCCGCTGCAACGATCTGTGCAAACCGCAGGCGCGTCTGTCCAATCAATGGACCGCCGTTTTGCGCCGCGTGTTGCCGCGCAAGATGTGGCCGTACGTCAACACCGGGCTCGCCCATTACCTGCTGCTGATGTCGGTGGTTGTGCCTTTTCTCGGTCTGCTGCTTGGCATGCTGTACTACCACGAAGCGCAAATGCTCGGCGCCGACACAGTGCTGCTGCCACAACTCCGCATGGCCTTCGTCAAAGCCTTTGCCGCCCTGCTGCTGGTCAGCGGCATCGTGGCCTGGTGGCTGGTGCTCACCCACAAGAGCCGGCAAGTGGCGCAGGAAGAATCCAACCGCCAGACGCACCTTCTGATCCGAGAAATCGAACTCCACCGCCGTACCGACGAGCAACTGCAGCGTGCGCGCATCGCCGCCGAGCAGGCCAACCAGGCCAAGAGTCGTTACATCACATCGATCAGCCACGAGCTGCGCACGCCGCTCAACAGCATCCTCGGCTATGCACAGATTCTCGATGGCGACCCATCGATTCCTGCGCATCGCCACGAAGCGCTCAACATCATCCGCCGCAGTGGCGACCACTTGCTCTCGCTCATCGAAGGCACGCTCGACATCGCACGCATCGAAGGCGGAAAACTCACGCTCGCGGTGCGCGCGATCGACTTCAGCGACATGGTCCGCCAACTGGTGAACATGTTCGAGCTTCAGGCGCGCAACAAGGGCATCGAATTCCACTTCGAACCGCAGGGTGATTTGCCGGCGGTGGTGCGCGCCGATGAGAAACGCCTGCGGCAGATACTGATCAATCTGCTCGGCAATGCGGTGAAATTCACGCAGTCGGGCGCGGTGACTTTCCGCATCCGCCACCTGCGCGACATGGCGACTTTCGAAATCGAAGACACCGGGCCGGGCATCTCCACTAATGAGATCGAGCGCATTTTCGAGCCCTTCGCACGCGGCAGCGCCGCCCACAACGCCACCACCAGCGGCACCGGCATCGGGCTGACCATCGCCAAGATGCTCACCGATCTGATGGGCGGCGAATTGAAGATCTCCAGCGAACTCGGACGCGGCACGTTGTTTACCGTGCGCATGTACCTGGGCCAGGTGCACTCCGCCCAGGCCGAGCGCGAACTGCCGCGCGCCACCCACATCGGCTACAAAGGCGAGCGGCGGCGCATTCTCATCGTCGACAACGAACAGGTCGACCGCGAGATGCTGGTGAACATCCTTGCCCCGCTCGGTTTCGAGATCGACCAGGCGGCTTCAGGCGTCGAATGCCTCGAAGTGTTGCCGCGCTTTGCACCGCACCTGATTTTTCTCGACCTGGCCATGCCGGGCATCGACGGTTGGGAGACGATCCGCCAGATTCGCGCGCGTGCGCTGTCGGATGCGCACATCGCCATCATCTCGGCCAACGCCTTCGACAAGGCGCTGGACCACGACGTGGATTTGCCGGCGGAGGACTTTCACCTTAAGCCGGTGAAGGTGTCGGACCTGCTCACGTGGATCGGCCGAAAATTGCAGTTGGAATGGATCGACGCCGCGCCGACGCCGGCCGCCGCGCCGACCATCGTGGCCGCGCCCGCATCGCGCCCGCCGCGTGCGCAGCTCGAAGCATTGGCCGATCAGGTATCGATCGGTTACGTGCGCGGCATCCACGAGCGGCTCGATCAGATCGCGGCACTGGACAAAGAGCATGCACCTTATGTAGAACGCATGCGGGCGCTGGCCCGCCAGTTCCAGCTCGAACGCATGACTGAAATCATCAAGAACGACCTCCATGCCGACGCATAGCACTCTTCTCATGGCTCCCCGCGAGGCGTATTGGCCCCTGATGTGGCAGATCCGCCAACCGGGAAAGGCCCCACGCGCCAGTGTCCATGCCCCCCGCATGCAGGGGCAGCCCCTCGGGACGTCACCGTTACACGCGCGGAGATCCGTGAGATGAGCTCCAGTCTTGACCGCGCCGCTGCCGACATCGTGCTCATCGTCGACGACGTGCCGGAGAACCTGTCGGTGCTGCACGACGCGCTGGACGAATCCGGCTATACGGTGCTGGTCGCCACCAATGGCGACGCCGCACTGCAACGCGCACGCCAGGCAGTGCCCGACATCATTCTGCTCGACGCGATGATGCCGGGCATGGACGGTTTTGAGGTGTCGCGCCGGCTGAAAGCGGATTTTTCGACCCAACACATTCCGATCATTTTCATGACCGGCTTGACCGAAACCGAGCACGTCATCGCCGCCTTCTCCGCTGGCGGCACGGACTACGTGACCAAGCCGATCCGCACCGGCGAAGTCATCGCCCGCATCGCCACGCACCTGTCGAGCGCGCGCCTCATGCGGCAGGCCCGCAGCGCGCTGGACGCCTTCGGACAGGCCACCATCGCGGTACGCGTGGCAACGGGCCGCGTCACCTGGCAGACCGCACTCGGCCGGCAATTGTTGATGCGCTACTTCGAAGGCGAAGCCGAGGTGGCGCCCGCCCCGATCGTCGAGTGGATCAACCAGTCGCTGGCGCGCCACGCCCATGCACCCGACGCACCCCTGCCACCGCTGGTGGTCGTGCAGGGCGCACGACGGCTGATTTTCACGCTGCACGATCAGACGGGCGACGGCGAATGGCTGTTGGTGCTGCGCGAAGAGTCGGACGCCGCCGTCATCGACGCGTTGATGGCCGCATTCCGCCTCACGCAGCGCGAAGCCGAAGTGCTCTACTGGGTGATCAAGGGCAAGACCAACAAAGACATCGCCGACATCTTCGGCAGCAGCCCGCGCACGGTGCACAAACACCTGGAACACGTCTTCGAAAAACTCGGCGTAGAAACCCGTACCGCTGCGGCCAACCTGGCGATGAGCAAGGTCCGCGCGGCGCAGCCTGGCCACGAGCCCTGAGCAGACGTGTCCGCACCAGGCGCCGACCTCGCATACGTGGTGGGCGCGTAGCGCAGCGTGACCGTCTGCGCCGCCCGCAAGTTTGTCTGCCCCCAGCCTGCATTCTCGGGTCAGCGACGGCGCATCGAACCAACGCCACTCAGTGGCCCCATGGCGGCCTCGCCTGCACGTACCGACGTCGTTGCTCACCCATACTCGTGTTTGTTATTGACACAAGTCAATTTGTAAGCCATTTACGACAGGGCACACTCGGCAGTCCCTCTATCGGATACGAATTCGCCCATGGCCGTCATCGTCCTGCAGGAACCTCGCCGTAAGACTTCACCGCCCCCAAGCGGATGCGCACTGTTTGCATTGGGCTTTCGGCCGTTTTACCTGCTGGCGGCCCTCGGCGCGCTGCTGCTCATTCCGACGTGGGTGGCAGGCGTCAGCGGCGTGATGACGTTCTCGCCAGCTGTGCCGCTCCTCGTCTGGCATGGCCACGAGATGGTCTTCGGCTTCGCCGTGGCGGTGATCGTTGGTTTTCTCTACACCGCGGCACGCAACTGGACCGGGCTGGCGACACCACGCAACGGCGCGTTGGCGGCGCTGTGCCTGCTCTGGCTGGCCGGTCGCGTGGCGATGCTGACCGGGCCGCTATGGGTAGCGGCGGTGGCCAACCTCGCGTTCCTGCCGGTAGCGGCCGTCCCGCTGGCACGCGTATTGATCCGGGCGCGAGCGCGCCGTAATTACTTCGTGCTGGGTGTCCTCACCGCCCTGTGGCTGGCCGATGCAGCGCTGTTCGCGTCGTTGATGGGCTGGATCGACGTGGCGTTCCTCGACGTCCTTCACGCCGCCATTGCTGTCATCACGCTGCTCGAAACAGTGATCGGCGGGCGCATCATTCCCGGTTTCACGACCAACGCGACCAAGGCAACGACAGTCCGGCATGCACCGCTCGATCAGGCGGCCATCCTGTTTACGGCTTTCGCGTTGCTGGGTTGGGCCATGCAAGTGGCACCGGAAATCGCCGGCATATTGGCCGCCGTGGCGGCGGTGTTGCAGGCATGGAGAGGATGGCTGTGGCGGCCGCGGGCGACGCTGCGCCACCCGCTGTTGTGGTCGCTTCATGTGTCGCACGGCTGGATCGTGGTGGCGTTGCTGTTGATCGCCGCACAGGGCGTCGGCCTGGTGGGCGACTCGGTCGTCACCCATACGCTGACCGTCGGCGCCATGGCCGGCCTGATCCTGGCGATGATCACGCGCACCGCGCTGGGTCACACGGGGCGCATGTTGCGCGCCGGATGGGCGGAGACGACCATGTATTCACTGATCGTGATCGCCCTGCTCGCCCGCGTCGTGCCGCCGCTGCTGTGGCCGGATCAGTATCTGCACGGTTTGTGGGCGGCGGCAGCGGCTTGGTGCGCCGCATTTGCGCTGTATTTGTGGCGCTATGCGCCAATGCTGTGGCGCCCCCGCGCAGACGGCATGCCAGACTGAAAGCCGGCTCGCTCACACATCAACCCACGCGCGCGTGCCCGGCGAGCTTCTGCAGCGCGTGGCCCGCCACGCGTTGCACGGTCCATTCATCCATCGGCACTGCGCCAAGCTTGCGATAGAAATCGATCGCCTGCCGGTTCCAGTCCAGCCCCAACCATTCAAGACGACCACAGTCGCGCGCGACGGCGATGCTCGCCAGATGCGAGAGCATCGCCTTGCCCAGCCCCAGACCACGCAGTTCGGGACGGATGTAGAGGTCTTCCAGATACAGTCCCGGCTTGCCAAGGAAGGTGGAGTAGCTCTGGAAGAACAGCGCGAAACCAGCCGGCTCGTCCTGGTATTCGCCGATCAGCACTTCGGCAGTGAGCCTTTCGCCGAACAAGGTGCGCGCCAGTTGCGCTTCATCGGCCTTCACTTCGTCGAGCAGTTGTTCGTATTCGGCCAGTTCGCGGATGAATCGCAGGATCAGTGGGACGTCTGCCGCAGTCGCCTTGCGGATCGCAAAGCCGGCCACGGGGGTCTCGGTCATGTCGCTCATCGATGAAGCTCTCGTCGTCAGTGGATTCGGTCGCCAGCGGCGTTCGCTCTTTCAGTGACACTGCATCGGCTGCGAGGTTCTCGACCTCAGGGGCGTTCAGCGGACGACATAGCCCCGCGCGGCAAGGCACGCTTCGGCGGCACGACGGAAACCGTCGCCCGTCGGCCCCATGGCGTCGCGCGCCAGGGATTCACAGTCGTCGCGGTCGTTTTGCTGTTGCGGCGGGCGCTGCCCGTGGGTGGGCACGGCAACGATGTCGTCGAGCCGGCCCGAACCGCCACCCGACGGGGCCGACATGACACGATACCCCTCGGGCACGGCCTTGTAGTAGACGCCGTCAGCCACGAAATACGTCGTGCCGTCGATGACTTGCGCCTCGAAGCGCTCAGGCAGGTAGGGCACGATGGCGCCCTCCTCCGGGGCCACCACCACGCGCGGAGTGACCACGGGCGGATAGTAGTCATAAGGCCCGTACGGCCAGTCCCACCAGGGGTCCCATGCCGGGCCCCAGCGCGGGCCCCAATACGGGCCGCCCCAACCGCCATAGGGGTAATACGGGCCGGAACTCACGCCGATGGCGCCGTACGTGTTGTGCGGGCCGTAGCCACCAGACCCCATGCCAATGCCGATGCTCACGGCGGGATCGGCATTCGCCGCAACGCAGGCTGCGCTGGCGCAGAACGCAAGGATCGCTCGGGGTAGCCACCGCATCATGTCGTACTCACCTCATCTGCACACAAACAAATGCCGCCACCCGATTCTACGGGAGGCGGCAGTCAAGCAGCCTGTGCCGGCGCACGCCGCCATTGCGGGCGCGGCACTCGTTCAGGCGTGCCGTTCGGGCGGCGTACCGTCGTGGAACAACGCGCGCAATTGAGTACGCAATTCAGGGCTGTCGGTGTGTTTGTGTGTCTGCACTGCGTGCTGGACGGCGATTTCCATGAGTTCGTCGTCGCTATCCGCCGCCAACGCGACCGAGCAGTTCATGTCGCTCGGGTAGTCGCGGCAATCGATATACCTGCGGGACATCGGGCCTCCTTTCCCCGCTGGGCGGGCTAGCGCTCCGGGCCGCGTCACGACCGACGGTACAGCCCCACGGCCCCGGGCGCTGTACCGCCGCTTTCCAGTGTAGTCACCGCGAACGCACGCCACCGGCAAATGCGAGGGAGCGCGGCATGTACGCAATCTGGCGTATTCCTCATGCGGCGGCGCACACCTAAATTGCGGCTGTCCGGTCAATTCGAAACACGCGCCTGCCCCACCAAACCGGCACTACCGCACACACTTTCAAGGGAGCCTCTCATGCAAACACGTCGCAGCTTCATCAAGTTGTCAGCGCTGTCCGCCGCGCTGGCCGTCGCCGGCCTGACCCCGTTCGCCGCCCAGGCTGCGGACACCATCAAGGTCGGCATCCTGCATTCGCTCTCCGGCACCATGGCGATCTCAGAGACCGTGCTCAAGGACGTGGCCCTTATGACGATCGACGAGATCAACGCCAAGGGCGGCGTGCTGGGCAAGAAGCTCGAACCGGTGGTGGTCGACCCGGCTTCCAACTGGCCGCTGTTTGCCGAAAAGGCCAAGCAACTGATCTCGCAGGACAAGGTCGCTGTGACCTTCGGCTGCTGGACGTCGGTTTCGCGCAAGTCGGTGCTGCCGGTGTTCGAAGAACTCAACGGCTTGCTCTTCTACCCGGTGCAGTACGAAGGTGAAGAGCTCTCCAAGAATGTGTTCTACACGGGTGCTGCGCCCAACCAGCAAGCGATCCCCGCAGTGGAATACCTGATGAGCAAGGACGGCGGCGAAGCCAAGCGCTTCGTGTTGCTGGGCACCGACTACGTGTATCCGCGCACGACCAACAAGATCCTGCGCGCCTTCCTCAAGAGCAAGGGTGTGGCCGATGCCGACATCATGGAGGAGTACACGCCCTTCGGTCACAGCGACTACCAGACCATCATCGCCAAGATCAAGAAGTTCGCCTCCGAAGGCAAGAAGACGGCCGTGGTCTCGACCATCAATGGCGACTCCAACGTGCCTTTCTACAAGGAACTGGGCAACCAGGGCCTGAAGGCGACCGACGTACCGGTGGTGGCGTTCTCGGTGGGTGAAGAAGAACTGCGTGGCGTCGATACCAAGCCGCTGGTGGGCCACCTGGCTGCGTGGAACTACTTCATGAGCCTGAAGAACCCGGTCAACGACGAGTTCAAGAAGAAGTGGGCTGCCTACGCCAAGGCCAAGAAGCTGCCCTCCGCTTCCAAGCCGCTGACGAACGACCCGATGGAAGCCACCTACGTCGGCATGCACATGTGGGCGCAGGCTGTCGAAAAGGCCAAGAGCACCGACACCGACAAGGTCATCGCCGCCATGGCCGGCCAGACCTTCAAGGCACCGGACGGCTTCACCATCAAGATGGACGAGAAGAACCACCACCTGCACAAGCCGGTGTTCATCGGTGAAGTGAAGGCTGACGGCCAGTTCAACGTCGTCTGGAAGACCCCCGGCCCGGTTCGCGCGAACCCGTGGAGCCCGTATATCCCGGGCAACGACAAGAAGAAGGACGGCCCGGAAAAGATGTAAGCACGAGGCACGAGGCACCCGGCCGGCAGATGCTGGCCGGGTATGTCTCCGCTTCATCGCAGAGCCCTTTCTTGCGTGCTGAGGGGTTGCACGCTGGTCAACACGCAAGAAACGGCTTTCACCTTTTGCCCGGACGGTGCGCTCAAACACCGCCCAACGCCACCACGAAGAACCGACGCCATGACCCTCCGCCATCGCGCGCAAGCCGTAATTCTCGCTCTCGGGTTGGGCCTGACGAGCTTCGCCAGCCTTGCCCGCCCAGCCCCCGATCTCGTGCTCAAACTCGCCACGGGCGACAACGACGAAAAGATCACCGCGCTCAATGCGCTCGGCGCTTCAGGCGACGCAGACGCCCTGCCGCTACTGCAGGCGATGGACGATGACGCACTCAAGGTGGTCGACGAAAAGCGCGTGCTGATCGTCAACGGCGAGACCGCCATCGACGCCGTTACCGGCGAAAAGCTCGCCGCCGTCCCCGACAACGCTGAAGACGTCATGGTCAACAACCGGGTGCGCGGCGCCATCGGAGCCGCCGTCGCCGCGCTGCGTATTTCGTCGCCCGACGCAGCCGTGCGGCTCGACGCGATCAAGACGCTGCAAGGTGGCGCCACCGAAGAAATGCTGCCCCTTCTCGACCGCGCGCTGGCTGCCGAGAAAGACGCCTCGGTTCGCAAGCTCATCGAACAGACACGCGCCGGTATCCAGTTACACACCAAGGACGTAAAGACGCGCCTCGCCGCCGTCGAAACACTGGGACAGACGTCCGACCCTGCCAATAAACAATTGCTGCTTGCCTTGCTCGCCAAGGACGGCAACACCTACGCCGAGTCCGACGAGAATGTGCGCGCCGCCGCACAGAGCGCGATCAAGGCCATCGACGGCCGTCTGGCGCGCGGTGAATGGCTGGGTAGCCTCTTCACCGGCCTGTCGCTGGGTAGCATTCTGCTGCTCGCCGCACTCGGTCTTGCCATCACCTACGGGCTGATGGGCGTGATCAACATGGCGCACGGAGAGCTGATCATGATCGGCGCCTACGCCACTTTCGTCGTACAGAACCTCGTGCGTACCTACGCGCCGGGGCTGTTCGAGTGGTATCCCCTGCTGGCCGTGCCGGTCGCTTTCTTTGCCGCCGCGCTGGTCGGCGTTGCGATGGAGCGCCTCGTCATCCGTCACCTGTACGGCCGCACGCTCGAAACGCTGCTGGCCACGTGGGGCATCAGCCTGCTGCTGATCCAGCTTGTGCGCACGATCTTCGGCGCGCAGAACGTGCTGGTGGAAAACCCGTCGTGGCTGTCGGGCGGCGTGCAGGTGATGAGCAATCTGATCCTGCCGTACAACCGGATCGCCATTCTCGTCTTCGCTGCGGCCGTGGTGATTGGCGTGTCGCTGATCCTCACACGTACGCGGCTGGGCCTGTTCGTACGCGCTGTCACGCAGAACCGTTCGATGGCAAGTTGTGTAGGCGTTGCCACGCCGCGCGTCGACACCATGGCCTTCGGGCTCGGCGCCGGCATCGCGGGGCTGGCCGGCTCGGCGCTCGCGCAGGTCGGCAACGTCGGCCCGGATCTGGGCCAGAGCTACATCGTCGATTCGTTCATGGTGGTGGTGCTCGGCGGCGTCGGGCAACTGGCCGGCACGGTGTACGCCGCGTTCGGGCTGGGCATCGTCAACAAATTCCTGGAAGGCTGGGCCGGCGCGGTGCTCGCCAAGATCGTGGTGCTGGTGATCATCATCGCCTTCATCCAGAAGCGACCGCAGGGTCTGTTCGCGGTGAAGGGACGGTTTGTCGATGCCTAAGTCACAAGGGGTTCTATCGGCCTCTCGCATTGCGCAGGTGCTTGCTGTGGACATCCCCTTCTGCGTCGCCGAGCAGCACAGGGCGAGAAGGTCGCGGCGAAGCCGTCGGCGAGGACTGTCTGAGCCCGAAGGGCGAGTTCCGCAGCCGCCTTCTCGACCGCGCAGCGCAGGGGATCGGCCGCAGGCCGACGACGCAGCGGGGCGACTTCTTTGCCTACTTTCTTGTTCGCACAAGAAAGTAGGTCGCCCGCCGGGGCGATTCCCGGCCAATGACGCCAGACCATGCCAAATGGCTGATAGACCGAAGCGGTATGCAGTCCGGGGCCTTTCTCTCACACAAGGCCAACCATTCAACACCATGCTGGTTGATTGCTGATCATGCTCGATAAAACCCTGACCGCCCGCCTCTTCGGTCCCCGTGCCTGGGGCCTGTTGCTTACCTTCGCCATCGCCACGCTGGTGCTGGTGCCGGTCCTCAACCTCGTCGTGCCGGCCGACAGCGCGCTGCACATGTCAACGTACTGGGTGTCGCTGATCGGCAAGATCATGTGCTATGCCATCGTCGCACTCGCGATGGACCTTGTATGGGGCTACACCGGCATCCTCAGCCTGGGGCACGGCATTTTCTTTGCACTCGGTGGTTATGGCATGGGCATGTACCTGATGCGCGCCATCGGCCGCGAAGGCAATTACCAGTCGGACCTGCCGGACTTCATGGTCTTTCTCGACTGGAAGGAGCTGCCCTGGTACTGGCAAGGCACGGAGCACTTTCTGTGGGCGATGCTGCTGGTGCTCGTGGTGCCGGCACTGCTGGCATTCGTGTTCGGTTACTTCGCCTTCCGTTCGCGTATCAAGGGCGTGTACTTTTCGATCATCACGCAGGCCCTGACCTTTGCTGCGATGCTGCTCTTCTTCCGTAATGAGACAGGGTTCGGCGGCAACAACGGCTTCACCGATTTCAAGCGCATCCTCGGCTTCCATATCGCCTCCGACGACACACGCGTGGTGCTGTTTGCCGTGACGGCGGCCTTCCTGATCGGCTTCCTGCTGCTCGGGCGCTACGTGGTCACGAGCAAGCTGGGGCGCGTACTCGCAGCGATCCGCGATGCCGAGTCGCGCGTCATGTTCTCGGGCTACAACCCGCTGCCGTACAAGCTGTTCATCTGGACGCTGTCGGCCGTGATCTGCTCCATTGCCGGTGCGTTGTTCGTGCCGCAGGTGGGCATCATCAATCCGTCTGAAATGTCGCCGGCCAATTCGATCGAGATCGCCATCTGGGTGGCGGTGGGCGGACGCGGCACGCTGATCGGCCCGCTCATCGGCGCAGGCCTCATCAACGGCGTGAAGAGCTGGTTCACGGTGGCCTTCCCCGAGTACTGGCTGTACTTCCTCGGACTCATCTTCATCCTCGTCACGCTGTATCTGCCGCGTGGCGTGGTCGGACTTCTGCAACGCAAGGAATCGCGCGCATGACTGCCGCCGCAAGCACTGCCACGCAACGCCTGTCCGGGGCCGAAGGGCTTTTCGATCGTGCCGTCGGGCTCGAACGCCCGATCGATTCGCGCGAACTGGATACCACCAAGGGCCCCATCCTCTACCTGGAAGACATCACGGTCAGCTTCGACGGCTTCCGCGCACTCAATGCGCTCACGCTGACCATCGATCGCGGCGAGCTGCGCTGTGTGATCGGCCCGAACGGTGCCGGCAAGACGACGATGATGGACGTCATCACGGGCAAGACACGCCCCGATTCAGGCACCGCGTTCTTCGGCCAGACCATCGATCTGTCGCGCCTGAACGAAGCGCAGATCGCGCACGCCGGTATCGGCCGTAAGTTCCAGAAACCGACCGTCTTCGAACAGCTCACGGTATTCGAAAACCTCGAACTGGCGATGAAGACCGACAAGGGCGTGTGGGCCAGCCTGCGCGCCAAGCTCACGGGCGAACAGCGCGACAAGATCAACAAAACGCTCGAACTGATCCGCCTTAAGGACCAGGCTGCACGTCCCTCGGGGCTGCTCTCGCACGGCCAGAAGCAATGGCTGGAAATCGGCATGCTGCTGATGCAGGAACCGCAACTGCTGTTGCTCGATGAACCCGCCGCCGGCATGACGGATGAAGAAACCGAACGCAGCGGCGAGCTGTTCCTGTCGTTGGCGGGTGAATACACGCTGGTGGTGGTCGAGCATGACATGGAGTTCATCAAGCAGATTTCCAAGCGCGTCACCGTGCTGCACGAAGGCAGCGTGCTGGCCGAAGGCACGCTGGAACAAGTGCAGAACGACGAACGCGTGATCGAGGTGTATCTCGGGCGCTGATGCAGCGAGCCTGACAAGACAGGATGCAATCATGAAGAACGACAGCGCCAACCTTCTCCTGAATCGCGAAGCCCCATCCGGCCTGCTTGCGGTCGACGCCCTCAACCAGTATTACGGCGGCAGCCACACGCTGCGCGGTATCACGCTGACGCTCGAACAGGGCAAAGTCACCACCCTGCTCGGCCGCAACGGCGTGGGCAAGACGACGTTCCTGAAGTGCCTGATGGGTTTGCTGCCGGTGGCCAGCGGCAAGGTCGTGCTCAATGGGCAGGACATCACCAAGCTGCCCGCCTACAAGCGCGCCGCGCTCGGCATGGCCTACGTACCGCAAGGGCGCGAGATATTCCCGCGCCTGACGGTGGAAGAGAACATCCTGATGGGGCTTGCCAACGGCAAGGCCTCGCGCGGTGTGCCGGAGTACATCTTCGAGATGTTCCCCGTCCTGCGCGACATGTTGCGCCGTCGTGGCGGCGACCTGTCGGGCGGGCAGCAACAACAGTTGGCCATTGCGCGTGCGCTAACGATGCGCCCCAAACTGTTGATCTTGGATGAGCCGACCGAGGGCATCCAGCCGTCGATCATCAAGGACATCGAGCGCGCCATCCGCAAGCTGGCCGCCAGCGGCGAAATGGCGATCCTGCTAGTCGAGCAGTACTACGACTTTGCCCAGTCGCTGGCCGACCACTACGCCGTCATGGCGCGCGGAGAGATCATCAAAGCGGGCCCCGGCTCTGAGATGGAAGCGGAGAACGTACGCGCGCTCGTCGCAATCTGACTCATCCATCCGGGCACGCCAGCCGGCGGCCCACGGTTCAACCGGGCGGCTCACGCTGCCCGCTCCGCCTCGCCTGAACCTCCCACTCGAAAACCCTGCGCAAGCGATGGTCTCGTTCGCGCAGTGGCCAACCACGCCTCGCCCGCCCCTGAGCGGCCGCCTCGTTTCCAACGCAACGCCCCAGTGCGCATACCGCACGGAATCACGCGATGGAAATCGCAGGGTCGGAAAAACAGCAATACCGATCAAGAAATAACTCAATTGGTCCCATACGATCCCGCGAGATTTGGTCGTTCCATGCCAAATCCCAAAGGAACCCAGGAGACACAAATGAAAAAAACATCGCAGCTGCTTACGGCCGGCTTGCTGGCCCTCGTCCTGAGCGCGTGCGGCGGCGGAGGCGGCTCTGACGACACCAGCAGTCCGTCCGCTTCAAGCTCGTCGAGCTCTTCGTCATCTTCCAAATCGTCGTCCAGCTCGTCGGTATCGAGCAGTTCGAGTTCAAGCTCCAGCTCCAGCTCGGCGACAGCGGCCGTCACCATCCACATGCTGGGTGATTCGACGATGACGGCCTACACCGAAGACCGCCGCCCGCAGATGGGCTGGGGCGAGAAGGTCCCGATGTTCTTCAACAGCAATGTGGAGGTGAAGAACTGGGCGTTGGGCGGACGTAGTTCGCGCAGCTTCTATTACGAATCGACCCGCTGGCCGACGATCAAGGGGCAAATCAAGGCGGGTGACTACGTCATCATCCAGTTCGCCCACAACGACCAGAAGTACGGCGACGATTACAAGGAATATGGCACTTACGCCTTCTGCAGCGACGGCTCGACCGATGGCGAAGCCTGCACGGGCAGCGCCGACGGCGTAGACAGCACGGTTGACAAGTCCGAGCACTCGTTCTATCAGTTCATCAAGAAGTACGTGGTCGAAACCCAAGCGGCCGGCGGCAAGCCGATCCTGGTAACGCCGATCGTGCGCAAGTACTTCAGCGGCACCACCATCACCGCCGAAGGCCAGCACAACGTGGGCATCAAGGGCACCGAGAAATACGCTCGCGGTGACTATGTGGCCGCGATGAAGGCCGTGGCAACCAAGTACAACGTGCCGCTGCTCGACATCACCGCCGACACGAAGACCATCGTTGAAAGCTACGGCGACGCCGCTGCAACCTCGCAGCTCTACATCGCAGCCGACAGCACGCACCCGCAAGTGCTCTTCGCCACGCTGATTGCCAAGCGCGCCATCGAAGACATGAAGGCGCTCAGCTCGCTGGCCGCGCTCAAGCCGTACATGATCGATGTGACCTCGCTCGTCACCAGCCCCGACACACTGTCGTGGAGTACGCGCTACGTCGGTGTGCCGTTGACCAAGACGGTGACGGTCTCGGCGTTCGATCTGGTGCCGACCGCCGGCACGGTGACGGTGACCTCGCCATCGTCGGCGTTTGAACTGTCCACCGACCAGACCACCTGGAGCAGCTCGCTGGCGCTCGACTACACCAATGGCGCTTTCACCAAGACGGTGTACGTACGCTTCACCCCGGCTGCCGTTCAGGAATACAACACTGCGATCGCCTTCACCCTGGGGGCGACCGCGATCGGCAAGGTGACGGTCACCGGTACGGGTGTTGCGGCCGGCTCGGGCATCGATTCGTATGCCACGTGGTTTACGGCAGGTTCCGACCTGAAGGCAGTCACCGACGGTCTGGTAAGTGCTGCAGACGCCGTTGCAACGGGCCTCGACATCGGTTCGGCCAAGGTTATCGCAGTTGACGGTCAAGACACGACCGTGGCGCGTTACACCGTCAGCACCTGGACCACGCGCGACAACGGCAAGTACATTGAGTTTGGTGTCACGCCGACCGGCAAGTTCAGCGTTCGACGCGATCTCCGCCTACCTGACCAGCAGCGGTGGCTCGACGGTGCAAGCCGACATGGAATGGTCGATCGACGGCACGACCTGGACCAAGCTCAACGCGGACGCAGCCCTGTCTTTCAGCAAGGACACCATGAGCAAGGTCGAGTACGGCGTCACGATCCTTGTACCTGCGGCCACCACGCTGCGCCTGCGCATCTATCCGTGGAACACTGCTGGCACGACCGGCAAGTACCTCGGCCTGTATGGCGTGAAGATGTCCGGCAAGGTGAGCAACAACTGACACCCTGTTTGCATCGATGAAAAAAAGGCCGGGCAGTGCCCGGCCTTTTTTTGTTGGCGCCTGTCCAGAAACGAGTGCGCAAAAAAACCCGGCATCAGCCGGGTTTTTTATGGGCACCGCAATCGGTCTTCAATCGTCCATGTCGGCCAACCGGCCATCGCGCAACACCAGCACACGTTGCGCGCGCTTGGCAAGGTCGGGGTCGTGCGTGACCACCACCAGCGCCGTGCCGAGGCGCGCGTTGAGTTCGAGCATGAGGTCGAACACCGTCGCAGCCGTCAGGCGGTCGAGGTTACCTGTCGGCTCATCGGCCAGGATGCATTGCGGCTCGGTGACCAGCGCACGGGCAATGGCGGCACGCTGACGTTCGCCGCCAGACAACTCGCCCGGCGTGTGGTCCAGCCGATGCCCAAGGCCGACGGCGGTGAGCATCTTTGCCGCCTGTTCGTGAGCCTCCGCCTGCGGCAAACGGCGGATCGTCAGCGGCATGGCGACGTTTTCCAGCGCGGTGAATTCCGGCAACAGATGGTGGAACTGGTAGACGAAACCCAGCGAACGGTTACGCATGTGGCCGCGCTCGGCATCCGATACCGACGTCAGCTCGCGCCCCATCAGCGACACCTTGCCGCCGCTGGGTGTGTCGAGACCACCGAGCAAATGCAGCAGTGTGCTCTTGCCCGAGCCGGACGCGCCGATGATCGCCAGCGTTTCGCCCTTGTTGACCGTCAGGTCTATCGATTCGAGCACTCGCACGCCGCCGGTGCCGTTGCCATAAGCCTTTGCCAATCCCTGGCAGGACAGAATGATGTCACTCATAGCGCAGCGCCTCCGCCGGATTGATGCGCGAAGCGCGCCAGCTCGGATACAGCGTGGCGACCAGTGTCAGGACAAAGGCCAGCCCCACGATGGTGGTGACGTCCGACCAGATCAGCTTGGAGGGCAGCTCCGAGATGTAATACACGTCCTTGGCGAGGAATTGCACGTGGAAGGTGCGTTCGATAAAGGGCACGACCACGTCGATGTTGAGCGCCAGCGCAACGCCACCGATCACACCCACGCCCAATCCGATGAGCCCCATGATCGCGCCCTGCACCACGAAGATCGACATGATCGACCGCGGGCTGGCGCCCAGTGTGCGCAGAATCGCGATGTCGGCACGTTTGTCCTGCACCGCCATGACCAGGGCCGACACGATGTTGAAAGCGGCAACCGCGACGATGAGCGAGAGGATGATGAACATGACGTTCTTCTCGATCTGCACAGCGCGGAAGAAATTGGCGTGGCTCTGCGTCCAGTCGGTCGCGTAGAGATTCGGCGGGAGTTCGCGCGCCACCTGACGGGCGATCACCGGCGCGTTGAAGAGATCCTTGAGCTTGAGGCGGATGCCGGACACGCCATCGCCAAGCTGGTACAGACGCTGGGCGTCCTGGATATTGATGAGCGCCAGCCCCGAGTCGTACTCGAACATGCCGGCCTCGAACACCCCCACGACGGTGAATTGCTTCAGTCGCGGCAGCACGGCAGCCGGCGTCACCAGGCCCTGCGGCGCGATCAGCGTGACTTTATCGCCGTACTGCACGCCAAGCGCGCGGGCCAGTTCAATGCCCAGTACCACGCCGAATTCGCCCGGCTTGAGGTCTTCGAGCTTGCCGACCTTCATCACTTGCCCGAGGTCGGACACTGTCTGTTCGAGCTTGGGATCGACGCCACGCACCAGCGCGCCACGCACCTGCGCGTCCAGTGAGAACATGCCCTGCTCTTGCACGAACGGTGCTGCACCCAGAACGTCGGGGCTCTGGCGGGCAAGTTCGGTGTAGCGCTGCCAATCGCCCATCTCGCCCTGGTAGGCCGAGATCTGCACGTGCGACGCCACGCCCAGGATGCGGGCGCGCAGCTCTTCCTGAAACCCGTTCATGACCGACAACACGACGATCAGCGCGGCAACGCCCAGCGCGATGCCCGCCATCGAAACGAAGGAGATGAAGGAGACGAAACCGCCGCCGCCACTCTTGGCGCGACGCTTGGCGCGGACATACCGCAGGCCGACGAGGAGCTCGAAATTCATATCGGGCTGCATGCTACACTGCCCCCGCTTTTCGCACCATGGCGGTCCCGCCCTTGCTTGTCCAATGAGTACTCCCGTGTGTGTCGTCCCGGCCCTTGTGTGGCCCAGTGTCGGACTGGCCGACGAACTGGCCCGCGCGCGCCTGCCGGGACTGGCGGCGCTGCTGTCGCAGGCGACCCTGCTCGAGGCGCCGGCGCAAGCCTTGGAGTCGTGGCTGGCCGAACAGTTCGGCATTGCACAAGACGCTCCGCTGGCGCTGATGCGGCTGGCGGGGGAATCTCGCTTCATCGGCGAGGCGCCCGAACTCGATACTGGCGCCGCATGGCTGTGTGCAGACCCGGTCGCGCTGACCTTCGCGCGGGAAAACCTCTTGCTGACCGATCCGGCGAGTCTTGGCATCACCGCTGAAGAGACCGCTGCACTCATCGACGCCCTCAATCACGACTTTGCCGACGTCGGCCGCTTCTACGCCGCCACGCCGACACGCTGGTATGTGCGTCTGACCGAAAGCTGGGGACACGTCGATGACATCGTGCTGCCGCCGCTGGACGACGTAGTCGGACGGCCCGTCGCGCTCTTCCAGCCAGAAGGCCCGGACGCCGCTCGCTGGGCGCGACTCGCCAACGAGCTGCAAGTCTTCTGCTACAACCACTCGGTCAATGCCACGCGAGAATCCACCGGCAAACCACCGCTCAACGCACTCTGGTTGTGGGGCAACGGACGTCTGCCACAGACTCCCGTGCGCACACCAAGCTCGGCACTTTCCGGTGATCACCCCATGCTGCGCGGGCTGGTTCGCCTGGCGGGCCAGAATATCGTGTCGCACGACAAGGCCACGTGGCAGCTCCACGATGACCTGCTTGCACCGGCCATGCAGCGCGACCCGCACACCTGGCTGATGGCGTTACAGGATCTGGACGCTCGCGTGCTCGCACCGCTGGCACAAGCCTTGTCTTCCGGCCGCATGCGTGCGGTGACACTGGTGTCGCCTTGCGACCACGCGCTCGTCATGGCGGAAATCATGCCGCGCGCACGCTGGCAATTCTGGCGGCGCGACCTGTCGCCAGTGGAACTGGCGCAACGCCTTACGCGCCCTGAACGGCGCCCGCGAGCATGACCGTCATCGTCCGACGCAACGTCCCACAGCGGACGGCCCAAGTCCTCGTCGACGGCGGTCAGCATCCGCTGCTGGCACGGCTCTATGCCGCGCGTGGCGTGGCAAGCGCCACAGAGCTTGGCAGCGATCTGGCGGGATTGCTCGCGCCCGGCGGCTTGCGGGGCATTGAAGACGCCGCCCGCATCCTGGCCGATGCGATCGAATCCAACGCACGCATGCTGATCGTTGCCGACTACGATTGCGACGGCGCAACCGCTTGCGCCGTCGGCATACGCGCGCTGCGGGCCATGGGGGGTGAAGTCGGCTACCTCGTGCCGAATCGTTTTGAATACGGTTACGGCCTGACGCCCGCCATCGTTGAACTTGCGACGACCCAACAGCCGGACGTGCTGATCACCGTTGACAATGGCATCGCCAGCGTCGATGGCGTGGCCGCTGCGCGCGCCGCCGGCATGACGACCGTCATCACCGACCATCACCTGCCGGGTGATTCGCTCCCGGATGCCGACGTCATCGTCAATCCCAATCAGCCTGCCTGTGGCTTCGCCAGCAAACATCTCGCCGGTGTCGGCGTGATGTTCTACGTCGCCAGCGCAGTACGCACCGAACTGCGCACACGCGGCTGGTTCACAGCCACCAACAGGCCCGAGCCAAAACTCGGCGAACTGCTGGATCTTGTTGCGCTGGGCACGGTTGCCGACGTGGTGCGGCTGGATGCCAACAACCGCCTGCTCGTCAGCCAGGGCATTGCACGCATGCGCGCCGGACGCATGCAGCCGGGCGTGCGTGCATTGTTTGTGGCGGCCGGGCGCGACCCAGCTCGCGCCAGCACTTTCGATATGGGCTTCGCGCTGGGGCCGCGGCTGAATGCCGCCGGCCGACTGTCCGATATGTCGCTGGGCATCGAATGCCTGGTCACGGACGATCTCGCGCGGGCAATGAACCTCGCGCAGGAACTCGACCGCCTCAACCGCGAGCGGCGCAACATCGAAGAGGACATGCGCGATACGGCGCTCGCCACACTGGAATTCACGGACATCGGCGAGCGCGCCGCCATCGCGTTGTTCGAGCCGGACTGGCATCAGGGGGTGATCGGCATCGTCGCCGGCCGCGTCAAGGAACGCGCCCATCGCCCCACCATCGCGTTTGCGCGCGCGAGCGAAGACGGCACCATCAAGGGGTCGGGCCGTTCGATCCCGGCACTGCACATGCGCGATGCGTTGGATCTCATCAGCAAGCGCCACCCGCAGCTCATCATCAAGTTCGGCGGCCATGCCATGGCGGCGGGTCTGACGATCCGCGAGGGCGATTTCCCCTTCTTCGCCGAGACTTTTGCCGGCACGGTCGGCGAACTATTGAGTGAATCGGATCTCATGCGCCGCATCGAGACCGACGGACCGCTCGAGTCCGGCTACATGTCGCTTGAAGTCGCGCGCCTGCTCGACCGCGCCATCTGGGGCCAGGGCTTTGCTCCCCCACTGTTCGATGACGTGTTCGAAGTCGAAAACCAACGCTTGTTGAAAGAGCGCCACCTCAAGTTGCGGCTCAAGAAAGGCAATGCCAGTTTTGACGCGGTGCGCTTTCATTGCGCCGAAGTCGCCCCGGATCGCATCCGTGCGGCATATCGACTAGCGGTCAATGAGTACAACGGTGTCTCGTCGGTCCAGTTGATGCTGGAACATTTCGAGCCGGCTTAGATTTTTCCGTAGAACATACTTCAGAATTTTCCTAAGTCACACCAAGGACTTACGCCAACACCAGCAAACATATGCATCTTCGATGTGCTGCTTGATTCACGCCAAGCAGCACGTCGTACGCCTTCACTAAGGTTCCTGCACCCCAAATCGGCAAGGAACCGATCATGCAGAGCCCATCCACTTCACTATTGCGCATCTGCTGCGCTGTAGTGGCCCTGAGCCTGGCCGCCTCGGTCGGCGCCCAGCAACGGCCCGTCAAACGGCAAGACCCAGGCTTCGTTGCCGTCGTGCAAGAGAGCATTCCTGACTTCGACATCCTGGTGAACGACAAGGGTTGGGAGCCCTTTCTGCAGAGCAAACACGGGCAAAACACCAACGCTGATCTGCTCAACTACGCGCACAACACCGCCAGCCTTGGTGGCGTGCGCGACGTGTTCGACCGTTTTCGCGCGCAGCGTGAGCTGCGGCGCGGCGCGGCGGACGACGGCCCGTGGAAAATCTATGCCGCCAACAATGACTCCACGTCGCGCTTCTTTTACAACGAGAAGGCGCTAGTACGACAGCCACCCTATGTCGTGGTATGGATCCGCGCCGACACAATCGCGCAGGGCACCGTCGACAAGGCCTTCACGCAGCGGCTGGTCGACTGCAACAAGATGAACTTCACCTTGCTCCGCTACGAGAATCTTCACAACGAAGAACTCGCGAGCAAAGGGGAGATCGCCGAGGCGGCGCAGACGGTGTCCGCCATCACCCCTGGGTCAGCAATGGAAACCGTTACGCGCAAACTCTGCGCGGCAAAATAAGTCTCCGATCGGACGCACTGTGAGCCACGAGACCCGTGGCTCTCTTTCTTGGGTTCGCCAGAACACGTTAAAACTGGTCATCAGCGCCGCAACAATGAGATCCCGACGCTTGTTACCGGAAACAAATCAAAACCGAATCAAAACAATGGATTCGGTGGCGTCGAATGGGAACCAAAACGGGCTGCAGAGAACAAAAGAAAGTTTGCGCAAAACGGTTTACGAAATATCGCCAAGCTACTGAAAATAGTCTTTCGCATAACATCCACACTTCCTACTTTTACTACTAAGACGCTCACACTCTCCCAAGACCATGGAATGGCTACTTGATCCGAACGCCCTGGTTGCCTTGGCAACCCTCACCGCCCTGGAAATCGTCCTCGGCATCGACAACATCATCTTCATCTCGATCCTCGTCGGTCGTCTGCCGCCACACCAACGCAATTCCGCCCGCCGTCTTGGCCTGCTGCTCGCCATGGGTTCGCGGATCGCGCTGCTGGTCTCGCTCGCCTGGATCATGCGTTTGACGGCGCCGCTGTTCGAAATTCTGGGCAATGAAATCTCTGGCCGCGACATCATCCTGATCGTGGGGGGCCTGTTCCTGCTGTGGAAGAGCGTTCACGAAATCCACCACTCGCTCACCTATCCGGTGGAAGAAGAACACCACGAAGAAAACAAGAAGAAGGTCAGCTACATGGGCGTGCTGGCCCAGATCGCGGTGATCGACATCGTGTTCTCGCTCGATTCTGTCATCACCGCCGTGGGGCTGGTTGATCAGATTCCCGTCATGATCTGCGCGATCCTGCTGTCGGTGGCGATGATGATGGTGGCGGCCAAGCCAATCGGCGAGTTCGTCGACGCCAACCCGACCATCAAGATGCTGGCGTTGTCGTTCCTCGTGATGGTTGGCGTGACGCTGATCGCGGAAGGTTTCGAAACGCATGTGCCGAAGGGCTACATCTACTTCGCCATGGCCTTCTCGGTAGCGGTCGAGATGATCAACATCCGTCTGCGCAAGCGCATGTCGGTCAAGCTCAACAAGGACGGCCCCGACTTCGACTGAGTCGACGGTCAGCCACAAAAAAGCCGGGCATTGCCCGGCTTTTTTATTGTGCGATCAATCGATCGCGGCAACCTAAGCTGGCACCACCTTGATGATGGCCAGCGAAAGATTGTCGCCTTGCCCCTGCGCACGCTCCCGTGCGGCGTTGATGAGGACGCGGGCTGCGGCACGCGCATCGAGGTCATTCAGCGTGCGGCCAAGCTCATCGTTGTCGAAATACGCCCACAACCCGTCCGAACACAGCAGAAAGGCATCGCCGGCTTCAAGGGCGGGCGTTCCGCCGAACTCCACGCGCGGTTCGCGCTCTGCCCCCAGGCACGAGAGCAGCAGGTTGCGCTGTGGGTGCACCAGAGACTGCTCTTCGGTGATGCGCCCCGCACGAATCAGTTCGCCGACCAGCGAGTGGTCCTGCGAACGGCTCATCAGGCGACCGTGACGGAAATGATAAAAACGCGAATCCCCACAATGCGCCCAGTCGGCATGCCCCGGGCGCAGCACGAAAACGACGGCGGTACTGTGCGGGTCTTGCTCGCTGGTAAAGCGAGTGAGCTTGATGACGACGTGTGCCTCATCGATGACGCCGTGCAGGAATTCATGCGGCGCTTCCGACCCCGGAATGTACGCCGAAAAATTCTGCCGCGCCTTCAGCAGGACCTGTTCGGCTGCGATAGCGCCGCCGCTGTGCCCCCCCATGCCATCCGCCAGCACTGCCAGCAGACAACCGGGCTTGTTCGGGTGAGGAAAGATGCTGACCCGATCCTGCTGCTCGTTACGGTCGCCCTGATGCATGGCGGCACAGGTCTCAATGCTGATCGGCATGGGATGTCGGTCGCTGCGGGAGCTTGTCGAATTTCGGAGTTTTAGCGCTTCCCAGTCGGCGCCACAACAGGATTCAGACCGGCGGCGGCACGATTACCCATCGTGGCACGGCTTGCGCCAGGGCGTCGCCCTCCTGTTGCCAGAACCTCACGCCGGGCGCAAGCGCTCTGCCACCCATTCCACCCAGTGACGTACTGGCACATTGGCGTTGCCCGCCAGATGGCTGATGCAGCCGATGTTGGCGCTGGCGATGCCGGCCGCGCCGTGGCGCTGCAGCTCCAGCAGTTTGGCGTCACGCAGGCGCGCCGCGATTGCAGGTTGCAGGATCGAATACGCCCCAGCCGAACCGCAGCACAGATGGGCGTCTGCCACGCTGGTCGGGGTATAGCCAGCCGCGGTGAGTATCCGCTCGACCACACCAACAATCTTCTGCCCGTGCTGAAGCGTGCACGGAGCCTGAAACGCCAGCACACCTGCCGGTTCGGGCCTCCAGATCTGCGGCGAACGCTCCAGCTCTGCTGCCACGATTTCCGACAGATCGCGAGTCTTGAGCGTCACGGTTGCGGCGCGCAACGCGTAATCCGGATCGTGTTCGAGCAGGTGCGCGTAATCGCGCACGAATGCGCCGCAGCCGGATGCCGTCATCGCAATGGCCTCAACCTCACCACGTTCGATCGGACCGATCCAGTCATCGATCAGCCGACGGGCATCGTCCAGACCACCGCGCTGATCATCGAGGTGAAAGCGCATGGCGCCGCAGCACCCCGCGCCGGGCACCTCGATCAACGAAATACCAAGCGCATCGAGCACCCGGTTCGCCGCCATGTTGATCGACGGCGCCATCGCAGGCTGAACGCAGCCAGCCAGCGTCAGCATGCGCCGGGCGTGGCGCGGCGACGACATCCACGCGTGCGCCGATCGGGCCGGCACTTTGGCGGCCAGCGGACGCGGCAGCACGGGTCGCGCGAGTTTCCCCAGGGCCATCGCAGAACCAAACAGTCCCTTGTTGGGCAAGCCCGTGCGCAGCGCCCAACGCGCGGCGCGTTCCTGCACAGGGCGTTCAGGCCCGCGCTCGGCCAGCACAGCACGGCCGATATCGACGAGATGCCCGTATTCCACGCCCGACGGACAAGTCGTCTCACATGCCCGGCAAGTCAAGCAGCGGTCGAGATGGGTACGAGTGACTTCAGAAGCGGGCTGGCCTTCGAGCATCTGTTTAATGAGATAGATGCGGCCACGCGGGCTATCGCGCTCGTCGCCCAGCAGTTGGTATGTCGGACAGGTGGCAAGACAGAAGCCGCAATGCACGCAGCGGCGCAGGATCGCCTCGGCCTCGTGCCCGGCGGGCGTGTCGCGGATGAAATCGGCAAGCTCGGTCTGCATGACTCACAGCTCCGCGTAGATGCGTCCCGGGTTGAAAATGCCAGCCGGGTCGAAGGCCTGCTTGATCCGTCGATGCAGGGCCAGCATGGCGCTCGGCAGCGGGTGAAAAACCGCCCAACGACGCGGGGCGCCACGAAACGCCGTCGCATGCCCGCCCGCAGCCTGCGCCACGGCGTGAACCTGATCGGGCGCCAGCGACGTTCCCCACCATCGCTGCGAGCCAAGCCATTCCAGCGCCATGTCGGTACCCTGCGGCAATTCGGCCGTCGCCCGTACGCTCAGACGCCACAACGGTGCGGCATCGGTGGCGAAGCGATGCTTCTGTTCGCGCACTTGCTGCCACAGCGAACGCGCAGCCTCCGGCGCCAGTGCTTCGCCGCCGATCTCACGCCTGGCAGCCGTGACGGCTGCGGCGGCACCGCTCAGCCGCACATGCAACACACCGCGATGCCAGAAGGTAGCCGAGATCGGCAGCGGCCGGCCGGCGAGCCGGTTCATCAGATGCACAACCGATGCCGCAGGCACATCTAGGACAAGCGTTTCGGTTGCGGGCGCAGCAGGCAATGTTTTGACGGAAACTTCAAGCAGAACACCCAGCGTGCCCCACGCCCCGGTCATGAGTCGCGACACGTCGAAACCTGCGACGTTCTTCATGACCGTTCCGCCGAAGCGCAGCACCTGTGCCTGGCCATCGATGATCTTTACCCCCAGTACAAAGTCGCGCACAGCACCCGATGCCGCTCGCGCAGGCCCTGACAATCCGCTCGCCACGCAACCGCCCAGTGTCGCCGGGCCGAAGTGCGGCGGTTCAAAAGCCAGCACCTGTCCACGCTCGGCGAGCGTCGCTTCAATTTCGGCCAACGGCGTGCCGGCACGCGCAGTGATCACCAATTCGGACGGCTCATAGGCAACGATGCCGCGATGCGCGCGGGTGTCGAGCAAGTCGCCGGTCAGCGATTGCGCGAGGAAGTCCTTGCTGCCACCACCCCGGATGCGCAGCGGCGTGCGGCGATCGCAGGCGACGCGCACTTGCTCGACCAACAGAGATTCAGTGTCGTCCGCCATCGTTAGAACCTCGGTAGATCAGGGTGCGGCAACTGCCCGCCGTGCACATGCATGCGACCAAATTCAGCGCAGCGATGCAGACTGGGGATTGCCTTGGCCGGATTAAACAGCCCGTAGGCATCGAATGCAGCCTTGAGGCGGAAGAACAAGGCTCGCTCGCCCGCGCTGAACTGCTCGCACATCACGCCGATCTTCTCGATGCCAACACCATGCTCACCGGAGATCGTTCCGCCGAGTTCGACGGTGCGCTCAAGGATTGCCACGCCGAACGCATCGGCACGCGCCAATTGGTCGGCATCATTGGCATCGAAGAGAATCAACGGATGGAGATTGCCGTCACCCGCATGGAATACGTTCAGGCAACGCAATCCATACGTGCGCTCCATGGCGGCGATATCCCGCAACATGCGACCGAGCTGCTTGCGCGGAATCGTACCGTCCATGCAGTAGTAATCGGGCGAAAGTCGCCCTGCGGCGGGGAAAGCGGCCTTGCGCCCGGCCCAGAAGCGCAGGCGCTCCGCCTCATCGCGTGACACCTGACAGCGCGTTGCTCCATGCGCGCGCAGTACCGCTTCGATACGCTCGACCTCCTCTGCCACCGATTCAGGCGTGCCGTCCGCTTCCACCAGCAGGATCGCCGCCGCATCGAGCGGGTAGCCGGCATGCACAAAATCCTCCACCGCCGCGGTCGCCGCCTGATCCATCATCTCCAGCCCGGCAGGAATGAGCCCGGCCGCGATGATTGCGGCCACCGCCTCGCCGGCCTGCTCAACGCTGTCGAAACTCGCCAGCACGCAGCGCGCCAGTTGTGGAATGGGCAAAAGGCGGACAGTGATCTCGGTGATGACGGCAAGCAGCCCTTCGGAGCCCGTGAGCAACGCCAACAGATCGTAGCCGGGCGAATCCAGCGCCTCCGAGCCGATGTCGAGAATCTCGCCATCGATGGTCAGCGCACGCAATCGCAGCAGGTTGTGCACCGTCAGCCCGTACTTGAGGCAATGCACACCGCCCGCGTTCTCGGCCACGTTGCCACCAATCGAACACGCAATCTGAGAACTCGGATCGGGCGCGTAGTACAGACCAAAGGGTGCGGCGGCCTCGGAGATGGCCTTGTTGCGCACACCCGGCTGCACAGTCGCCGTGCGCGCCAGCGCATCGATATGCACGATGCGTTTGAACCGTGCCATCGACAGGATCACGCCGTGCGCATGCGGCATCGCGCCACCAGAAAGCCCGGTGCCCGCACCACGGGCCACGATGGGCGCGCCGTGCGCCAGACATACCTTGAGTACTGCCTGCACCTCGGCCTCGGACTCGGGCAGCACGGCGGCAAGCGGAATTGTGCGGAATGCGGTAAGGCCATCGCACTCGAAGGTGCGCAAGCCTTCACGGTCGTGCACAACAGCGGTGGGGGGCAAAGCTGCCAGCAGGTCGGCGATCAGCGCCTCGGCCCGCACGGCGTCAAAGTCTCCGTCATGCTCGGCAAACCACGGCAATGCGGTCGGCATGGCGACTCCTCAGAGTGCAGCAACCATGAGGCGAAGCACGACGAGCATCGATGCCGCCCAGACCATTGATCGCAATGCCGCCAGATCAAAAAAGTAGCACGCCGCGTAAATGACCCGGATCGCCACATAGAGCATCGCCCACAGGTCGATAGTTAACTGGGGCACGCGGGCGTGGCTCGCCATCAGCACAGCGCCGATGAACATCGGCAGCGTCTCCAGCGCATTGCGCTGAGCCCAGTCCAGCCGCTGCGACCAACCGGTGAGCTGTTCGGCCGATTGGCGCGGGTGATGGTTATCGAACGTCATGCCCGAACTGATCGCGCCTACGCGAGCGGACGCCGACAGCATGAATGGCATGACAGATGCAATCACAACACACAGGAAGGCGATATTCATGACGCTTGCCCGGCAATGAACGCAATGCGAAGCATACCGCCAGAATTTTCCCCAGCGCTGAGGGAAAACCTCAACAGACCTTTGTCCGTTGTCCCGCCTGCAATTTGGACGATCCCGCCCCTCCCGTAGTCCAGCATTGATCCGTCTATGACCCGCGGATTCATGCCATCGCAATTATGCGTGGGGCCAGCAACGGTGTTTGATGCCAGAGAGAATTGGCGTTCGGCTGTCGCCTCGCTGTACGCACCAAAGGACGTAGTCGTGCGCATGCGTGGCGCATTGGCTTCAGCCATCGGCATGACATCCGACACGGCATGGTCATCATTTGTGCTCGCCGTGCGCAGCGGCTGAACACCCTGTCCGACGGAGGTGGGCCAAGCCGCACGGGCAGACTGATGTAATGGGTACGGTCGTCATGAGCGACGGGATGGCACAACACTGCTCGCCATTCGCTCTTCGTGACGGAACGACCGTATCTTGGGTAATCGCGGAGAAAAAACGGGTGGGTCGACGGCCCCAAAAGGCGGGCTGCGACGCCCGCTCTAGATTTTGAGCGGATCGACCTGAATGTCGAACGGCAGCATCGCGCGCAGGGTACGGGCGACGGCGACAGTGTCGCCACTGGCCCAGAAACGCGCGCCGCCGCTTGCCGCATCCGTCAGCAGACGAGCATCCTGCAACCGCCGACGAAGCTGCTGCGCCACGGCGGCCCCGGTATCGATGACGCGCACGCCGGGGCCGACGATCTCCTCGACCAGCCCCCGCAGGAAGACATAGTGCGTGCAACCCAGCACCACCACATCGGCCCCCGCCGATAGCAAAGGTTCAAGGTGATGGACCAGCAGATCACGGGTTGCGGGTGACGCCAGCTCACCACGCTCGACGCACTCCACCAGCCCCACTCCCGGCCTGGTGACGACTTTCACGCCACGGCCAAAGTGATCGAGCAAGGCGGCGAACTGTGCGCTGTGCAGGGTGCCGACCGTTGCCAGTACGCCGACCACGCCGCTGCGCGTTGCCGCGGCAGCAGGCTTGACCGCGGGCTCCATGCCGATGATCGGCAGGTCCGGCCATTCGGTGCGGAGTTCGGTGGCGGCTGCGGCGGTCGCTGTATTGCAGGCGATCACCAGCGCCTTGGCGCCCTGCTCCAACAGATGGCCAGCAATGGCACGCGAACGGGCGATGATGAAATCTGCGGATTTCTCACCGTAGGGCGCGTTGCCGGAATCGGCCACATAGAGGAGATCTTCGCCGGGCAGCAGCGAGCGGATTTCGCGCAACACCGACACGCCGCCCACACCCGAATCGAATACACCGACGGGGCGTGGATCACTCATGGCAGCGTTGCTCGCTTTCCTCTTTACGGGTTGATCAGATCTTGCGGGCCAGTTCGGCGGCGGTACCGACATAGCTTGCGGGCGTCATCGCCAGCAGGCGCGTCTTTTCCGCCTCAGGGATGGCCAACGTACCGATGAAGGTCTGGAGCGCTTCGCGGGTAATGCCCTGGCCGCGCGTCAGCGCCTTGAGCTGCTCGTACGGGTTTTCAACGCCGTAGCGGCGCATGACGGTCTGGATCGGCTCGGCCAGCACTTCCCAGGTGGCGTCCAGGTCGGCCGCCAGACGTGCCGGATCGGCTTCGAGCTTGGTCAGACCGCGCAGGCAGGATTCCAATGCCAGCAGCGAATGTCCGAACGCCACACCCATGTTGCGCAGCACGGTCGAATCGGTCAGGTCGCGCTGCATGCGCGAAACCGGCAGCTTGTCCGAGAAGTGACGCAGCAGGGCGTTGGCCACGCCGACATTGCCTTCGGCGTTTTCGAAGTCGATCGGGTTGACCTTGTGCGGCATGGTGGAACTACCCACTTCGCCGGCCTTGAGCTTTTGCTTGAAGTAACCGAACGAGATGTACATCCAGATATCGCGGCAAGCGTCCAGCACGATGGTGTTGGCGCGGGCGACGGCATCGAACAGTTCGGCCATCGCGTCGTGCGGCTCGATCTGGATCGTGTACGGGTTGAACGCCAAGCCCAGCGATTCAATGAAACGCTGGTTGAACGCCGCCCAGTCCAGTTCCGGATAAGCCGACAGGTGAGCGTTGTAGTTACCCACGGCACCATTGAACTTGGCGGTCAGTTCCACATCAGCAATATGCTTGCGCGCGCGGCGCAGGCGATACGCGATGTTGGCCATTTCCTTGCCTACCGTCGTCGGGCTGGCCGGCTGGCCATGGGTGCGCGACAGCATCGGCAAATCGGCCAGTTGATGAGCCAGTTCGACAAAGCGTGCCAGCACCTTGTCCAGCGCCGGCAGCAGCACGCCGTCACGAGCGTCGCGCAGCATCAGCGCGTGCGAGACGTTGTTGATGTCTTCCGACGTGCACGCAAAGTGGATGAACTCCGACGCTTTCGACACTTCGATATTGGCGGCGAAGCGGCGCTTGAGCCAGTACTCCATCGCCTTGACGTCGTGATTGGTGGTCGCTTCGATGTCCTTGACGGCCTCGCCGTCAGCCACGGCAAAACCGGCCATCACGGCATTCAGCTCAGTCACGGTAGCGGCCGAGAACGGCGCGACCTCGGCGATCTGCGGGTTGGCTGCCAGCGCCTTGAGCCATTCGATTTCCACCCGCACGCGATTGCGGATCAGGCCGTATTCACTGAAATACTCGCGCAGCGCTTCGGCTTTGGATGCGTAGCGGCCGTCGAGGGGGGAAAGTGCGGTCAGGGCGTTCATGACTAAGCTTCTGAGGGGTTTGGGGTTAGCCGGGCATTATACCCGAGAGCCCCGCTACACCGGCCTGTAACGCTCGTGCCGGGAGGTCAGTTCAGGCCAGGACTTCATCCAGCGGAGCCGTGCCATGGTCGTCGATAACGCTTTGCGACGGCTGTACGCGCAAATGCGCGCAGTCATCTCGCCCTTTCGTAGCGAATCGAACGGTACGCGTCCTGCAGACGAGAAACGATCGAATCCAGCGCGCACAACTCGATCGCACGCTGTCGCGCGGCCTTGCCCATCGCCACGCGGTCTGCCACCCACACAGACTCCCACGCAGCGGCAAGCGCTTCGGGCGTGTCGTCGGCAATACGGCCGGTGTCACCGATGATCAGGCGAGCGTCGCCCACGTCAGTACTGACTGCCGGCACGCCACTACTCATCGCTTCCGGCAGTACGTTGGGGAAACCTTCGCTACGCGACGTGAGCGTGGCGATGTCGAAACCGGGAACGAGCGTTTCCACGTCATTGCGTGCGCCGAGCAAGCGCACGTTGTCGCCAAGCCTTTGTGCGGCGATCAGCGCGGCGAGTTCGGCGTTGGATTCATCCAGCCCCTTGCCGACCAGCACCAGGGCAGCGTCCGGATGCATGTCAACGAAAAGGCGCCCCGCTTCGAGAAACAAGGCGTGGTTCTTGACCGGCGCCCAGCGCGCCACGATGCCCACGACGGGTTGCGCATCCGTCACGCCCCAACTCTGGCGCACAGCGCGACGGTGTTCGGGGTCAGGGCGAAAGCGTTCGGTGTCGACCCCATTGGGCAGCAAGGTGGTCCGTTCGCGCGGCCAGCCCAAGTGCGCGGCGCAATAGTCGGCGCTCCGCTCCGCGACGTTGAAGATGCGCGCCACGCGCCCAACGTATCGGCCGGAAAGCCGGATCACCGCCCGCGTAAAGAAGCTGTGCGCGTGGGCGGCGTCGGGCGTGTCGTGGATACTCCAGCAGGCCGGCACACCAAGCCGCGCGGCCGCGAACGACGCCGCCAGATTGCCGTGGTACATCCAGCCTTGAATGATGTCCGGCCGCATCGCGCGCACCGCAGCCAGAAAGTGCCCGATTTGGCCCAGTGGCCACTGTCCTGCCCGCAAACCCAGCATGACCGGTTCGACGCCAACGTCACGGAACGCGTCGGCCAGGGCGTCCTCCCGCCCCAGCACGATCAGCGAAGGCTCGATGCACGAGCGATCCAGCCGCGACAGCAGGCGCAGCAGAGCATGCTCGGCGCCGCCGACTCCCAATGCAGTGATGACGAAACAGACCCTCAACGGCCCGCCGGCAGAATTGTCGCTACCCATCAGACCTCGCGCTGGACACGCTCCACACCCGCAAACAGACGACCTTGACGAGCAACAGCGCAAAGAACACGACGGTCATGGCTGCAGGTGTCACGCCGCGGCGCCACAGCAGCAAGCCGACCCCTGCCATGCCCGCATTGACAGCCCACAGCAGCGGCACACTCAGTTCGATCGACATGCCGCGCAGGCAAAGCAGATGATGCAGATGCGTCCGATCGGCCGCGAACGGGCTCGTGCCTCGCAGCGCGCGCCGAATGGAGACCGTGAACATATCGAACACCGGCAGCGCCACAGCAAAGAGAATCATGATTGCCGGCACCGTGCCCTGGCTGCCGCGCACCAGCGTCAGTCCGATCCAGCACAACAGCACGCCGAGCGACAGCGCGCCCGCGTCGCCCAGGAACACCCTGGCGTGCGACATGAACGGATGGCGCGCGTTGCAGGCAAGAAAACCGAGCACGGCGGAGATGAGCCCGGCGATCAACAGCAGCGTCACCGCCTGCCCTGTCGTGACGGCGATCAGCGCAAAGAAAACCAGCGCCACGATAACGTGCCCGCCCGCCAGACCATCGGCGCCATCGGACATGTTGATGGCGTTGGTCACGGCCACAAAGGTCAGCACCGTGAACGGCATCGCGAGACCACCGAGCGAGACACCGCCCGCCACGCCCGGCAAGGGAATGCCCTGCACAACAAAACCGGTGGTGCGCACCAGCAGCCAGGCGGCAGCGATCTGGCAGACCAACTTGACGCGCGCGGGCATGGGACGCATGTCGTTGACGAGCCCGACAACCAACATCAGGCCCACGGGCAGCATGGCCTCGACCATGTTGCCAGCGATGCCGCGCAGCTTGAGCGCCAGCACGTACGAAATCAGGATGGCGATGCCACCGACGACGGGCACTTCACGCCCGTGCTGTTGCGCGCATCCGGCCGGTCCATGAGCGACAGCCACGGCGCCAGGCGTGCCAACGCAAGGCACGCCAGCAGCGAGCAGAAAAACGGGAAAATCAGGTACTTGGGAGTCACGAGCGGGGAGCCAAGCCGTAGGCGCTGAGCGTGCGCGCAACGATACACTCATCGGCAAATTCGTTTACAGCGGCTTGCCGTGCGGCGCGCCCCATGGCACTGGCGCGCACGGAATCACCCAGCAGCGAGGTGATTGCATCTGCAAGCACTTCTGGCTGCCCCGCCGGCACGAGTACGCCATTGATGCCGTCGCGCACCAGCTCGCGAATACCCGCCACGTCGGTGGCCACCATCGGCTTGCCGCAGGCTGCGGCTTCAAGCAGCGCGCGGGGCATGCCTTCGCCTTGAGTGCTTGCCAGCACCGCCACGTCGCACCCTTGCTGCAAGGCCAGTACGTCGCTGCGCTGTCCAAGAAACGCCACATCACCCGCAGCGCGCCAATTGGCCAGCGTGGCATCGTCGATGCTCTCGGGGTTGCCGGGGTCCGGCGCGCCCGCCAATTGCAGCGTGGCCGACGGCAACCGCTGGCGTACCAGCCGGGCCGCCTCGACGAAATCGCCCACACCTTGACCAGAGCAAGCGCCCCATCATCAACACGGTCTGTCCGGGCTCGCGGTTTGGCAGCGG
>JASGKX010000002.1:0-644726 GCA_049840475.1 Rhodocyclaceae bacterium | reverse complement strand
GATCCTCGGCGACGTTGGGCACCCGATGGATATCGACAGCCTGTTTGCAGCGCTCGATATCCAGGATGAAGAGCGCGAACACTTTGCACGCCGCTTGCGTGCGATGGAGCGCGACGGCCAGCTCATGCGCAACCGTCGTGGCGACTACATCATTCCTGACAAGGCCGCGCTGATTCGCGGTCGTGTTGAAGGTCACCCGGATGGCTTCGGCTTTCTCATTCCGGACGACGGTTCGGACGACATCTTTCTCGGTCCGAAGAGCATGCGCGAAGTCATGCACGGCGATCGTGCGCTGGTGCGCGTCGCCGGGCTGGATCAGCGTGGCCGGCGCGAAGGTCGCATCGTCGAAGTGCTCGAACGCGGCAATACTCGCGTTGTGGGACGCATCATCGAGCAACAGGGCGTGACCTATCTGGCGCCCGAGAACCGTCGCATCAATCACGACATTCTGCTTGCACCAATGCCGAGCCGCAGCAAGCCGAAGGCTGGGGATGTGGTCACGGTCGAGCTCGTGCAACAGCCGGGGCCGAACGCGCAGCCCATTGGTCGCGTCATCGAGCGAATCGGTGGCTACGCCGACCCAGGCATGGAAATCGAAATCGCGCTGCGCAAGCACGATCTGCCCTTTGAATTTTCGGCCGAGACCAAGGCCGAAGCACGCAAGTTGCCCAGCGTCGTCCGCAAAAAAGATCTGGCTGGCCGCGAAGATATTCGCCATCTGCCGTTGGTGACCATCGACGGCGAAACCGCCAAGGACTTTGACGATGCGGTGTACTGCGAACGTGTCGGCAAGGGGTATCGCCTGTTGGTTGCGATCGCTGACGTCAGCCACTACGTGGAGCCGGGTTCCGCATTGGACGCGGACGCGCTAGCACGCGGCAACTCGGTGTATTTTCCGCGGCGGGTCATTCCCATGTTGCCGGAAAAGCTCTCGAACGGATTGTGTTCGCTGAACCCCGAGGTGGACCGTCTGTGCATGGTATGCGATATGGATATCGGCCCGACGGGCGCGATCCGCAAGTATCGCTTCTACCCTGCGGTGATGTTCTCGCATGCGCGGCTCACCTATACGCAAGTGGCTGCGGCACTGTACGACAAAGACGCAGATGCCATAGCCAAGCTTGGTGCTTTGCTTCCGCACGTTGAGGATCTCGACGCGTTGTTCCGCGTGTTGCTGCAGGCGCGTGCCAAGCGGGGCGCGATCGACTTCGAGACGATCGAAACCCGCATGATCTTCAACGACGACGGCAAGATCGAACGCATCGTGCCCGAGGCGCGCAACGACGCGCATCGTCTCATCGAAGAATGCATGCTGGCCGCCAACGTCTGCGCTTCCGATTTCCTTCACAAGAACAAGCATCCGGCGTTGTATCGCGTCCACGAGGGCCCCACGCCGGAGAAACTGGAAAAGCTGCGCGCCTTCCTCGCCGAGTTCGGCCTTGGCCTGGGCGGTGGTGATTCGCCCAAGGCATCCGACTACGCCAAGGTGATCGAACGCATCAAGACGCGGCCGGACTTTCCGCTCATCCAGACGGTGATGCTGCGTTCCCTGCAGCAGGCCGTTCTACAGCCCCGAGAACGTCGGGCACTTCGGTCTGGCGTACGAGGCATACACGCACTTTACGTCGCCGATCCGGCGCTACCCGGACCTGCTCGTGCACCGCGCCATCAAGGCGGTACTGAATCACACCAAGTACCAGCCTTCCGCCGGTCCCGTAGAGTTGCTGCAGGATACTCGCCGCAAGAAGGGTAAGCAGGAAGAGCCCGACGTACCCGGTCGCGCTCGCAAGGATGCTGCCAAGGCTGCGCGCCGCAATATCTGGGATGACATCGGCATGCATTGCTCGATGACCGAGCGCCGTGCCGATGAAGCCAGCCGCGACGTTGAATCGTGGCTCAAGTGCTATTACATGCAGGACCGTGTTGGTGAAGAGTATGCAGGCAGCATCACGGCGGTGGTGCCGTTCGGTATCTTCGTGACGCTCGACGAGCTGTTCGTCGAAGGCCTCGTGCATATCTCCGACCTTGGACGCGACTACTTCCACTATGAGGAGTCGCGTCATGAACTGGTCGGCGAGCGCAGCGGTCAGCGCTTCCGTCTGTCCGATCGCGTCGACGTGCAGATTGTGCGTGTTGACCTGGAAACCCGAAAGATCGACTTCCGCTTGCTTGAAGCCGACATGCCGACCACCCGCCGTGAAGGCAAGACCGCTCGCGACGCCAGTCGCAAGCGGGCGGCGGCCACGGAAGAGAGTGACGACGATGTCGTCAGTTGGCGTAAACTGGCGGGCTTGCCCGACGCGCCGGACCTGGATGCTGCCGTCGAGCGCGCTGTGCGCAATGCGCGCGGCAAGAGCAAGGCGCCGGCTGCTGGCAAAGTGCCGGCACCAGCCGCCAACAAATCCACCGCAAAGAAACCCGCCGCCAAGGCGACACGAACCATGAACAAGAAGACCAGTAGCAAGAGGAGCAGCCGTGGCTGAGACCCGTTTTATCCATGGCTTTCACGCCGTCGCCGCAGCGCTGCGCAATGATCCGGAAGGTGTGCAGGAAATCTTCGTCGCGGCCCAACGCGCAGATGCACGTGCCAAAGATCTGCTCGCCAAGGCCGACGCCGCTGGCGTGCGTGTGATGCCCGTCGACAACGCCCGCCTGGATGGCATGGCGGGTACCCATCGCCACCAGGGCGTCGTCGCGCGAGTGGCTTCGCGTCGCAAGGAGGTCATGATGGCTGACCTGCTCGACACGCTGACTGACAACGCTTTGTTCCCTCGTTCTTGATGGCGTGCAGGATCCGCACAATCTGGGCGCTTGCCTGCGCGTGGCCGATGCGGCCGGCTGCGATGCCGTTATTGCGCCAAAGGATCGCGCCGTTGGCCTCAATGCCACGGCGATCAAGGTTGCCAGCGGCGCTGCTGACACCGTCCCGTACGTGACCGTCACCAATCTTGCTCGTACCCTGCGTCAGATGCAGGAAGCAGGCGTGTGGTGCGTTGGCGCGGCGGGCGAGGCCGAAAAGTCGCTCTACGACATCAACCAGAAAGTGCCGTTCGCTTGGGTGCTGGGCGCGGAGGGCGACGGTCTGCGTCGTCTGACGCGCGATACCTGCGACGAACTGGCCAGAATCCCCATGTACGGCTCTGTCGAGAGTCTCAACGTCTCGGTCGCCTCGGGCGTCTGTCTTTTCGAAGCGCGTCGCCAGCGCATCGGCTGATTTGTTGCATAGCCACGCCGGCCGCGTTGGGCCGGCTGGCCCTGCCGTCAAGCAAGGTGGCGCCACCTTGCGAATGTCATGGTCTCGTCTATTCTCAGAGGTAGAAACGGGAGAGACCAATGAGGCGAAACGGCAGGTTGGCGTGGGTGGTTTTCCTCTTCGTTGCACAGGTTTTGTGGGTCTCGCTGGCGCATGCAGCGGCGCCGGAGCCGGCAGGCTGGCCCCGGAACCTGAATGCAGGCGGCATGCAGATTGAAGTGTTCCAGCCGCAGCTCGACGAGTGGCGGGACAATCATCTGCAAGTCCACGCCGCGATGGCGGTGACGTTTGCCGGCGACAAGCAGCCGACCTACGGTGTTCTCAATCTCGACGCCACTGTCCTGATCGACCGGCCATCGCGCTCGGTTCGGTTGGACCGCATCAATACCCTCGAAGCCAAGTTCCCTTCTGCCCCGCAGCGCGAGGCAGGCTTTATTGCGGCCGCGCGCACGGCGTTGCTGCGTGACGTCGCCGTCATTTCGCTCGATCGCCTGGAAGCCGCACAGGCACAGACGCTGGCTGAACGGAAAGGACAGGCGCAGCCTGTGCGCAACGACCCGCCCAGGCTGTTGTTCTCGGAAGTCCCCGCGTTGCTCGTGTACGTAGATGGTGAGCCGCACTGGCAGAAGATCGGCAACGCGCCGCTCGATCGCGTCCTCAATACGCGTGTGCTGCTCATGCGCGATGCAGCGGGTCGGTTCTATCTGCACTTCATGGATGGATATCTCACTGCCAACAAGCTGGACGGTCCGTGGTTGGTGGCCTCGAAGCCGCCGGCGGGTTCTACGGCGGCGGAGAAGCTGGCCAGCGAAAACCGGCAGATCGACATGCTCGTTGGTCAACCCGACAAAGAGGGCGGCAAGGCGCCGTCGCTCAAGAGTCTGCCGGGCGGCAAGCCGCCCGTTGTGTACATCAGCACTGTGCCGGCAGAATTGGTGGTCACCGACGGCACGCCCAACTACGCGCAACTTGCGGGCACTGATCTCCTGTATGTGACCAATACCACCGCGAACGTCTTCAAGTTCATGGGCAACCAGAAGAGCTACGTGCTGGTGTCCGGTCGCTGGTTTCAGGCAGATGCTCTGGACGGACCGTGGACTTACGTGCAGCCGACAAGTCTCCCTGCGGATTTCGCCAAAATCCCAAACGATTCTCCCAAGGAAAACGTGAAGGCGTCGATTCCCGGTACGCAGCAGGCGCGCGAAGCGGTCGTGGCCGCCGATATTCCGCAGACGGCAAAAGTCGATCGGAAAAAAACGTCCTTCACGTCAGTCGTTGACGGAACGCCGCAGTTGGGCGCGATTACGGATACGCCATTGTCGTATGTCATCAATGCGGCCGACCCCATCATCCGCGTTGACGATCATTCGTGGTACGCCCTGCACAACGGCGTGTGGTTCGTTGCGACGGGTGTGAACGGCCCGTGGGTCGTGGCAACGAGCGTGCCGGCGGTGATCTACTCGATTCCAGTCAGCTCCTCACTGCATTACGTGACCTACGTGAAGATCTACGACGTGACGCCGACTGTGGTGGTCGTCGGCTACACCTCCGGCTACTACGGCACGATCGTTACCAGTGACGGCGTGGTCGTGTACGGCACTGGCTACGCTTACACACCGTGGGTCGGCACGTATTGGTATGGTCCGCCTGTGACGTATGGGGTGGGCGTTGGCATTTGCTGGACCCCATGGGGCGGCTGGGCGTTCGGCTTCGGCTTTGGATGGGGATGGGGCTATGCGGGAGTGGGCTGGTGGTATCCGCCAGCTCCGTGGTGGGGACCGTACTGGGGCGGTGCTTACTACAATGCCTACGGTGGCGTGACAGCGTGGGGCCCGGGTGGCTGGGCAGGCACGACGGGCAACATCTATAACCGGTGGGGCAATGTCCAGAGCGTCAGTCGTGGCTTTGCTGGCTACGACGCATACACCGGCAACCAGTTTGCCGGTCGCTACGGTACGGCCTACAACTCGCGCACGGGCACCATGGTCGCGGGCCGTCAGGGCGCCGTCGAAAATGTTTACACCGGCAACTATGCGTATGGCGGTCGTGGCACTGCCGTCAACGCGCGCACTGGTACAACTGCTTCAGGCGGGCGCGTCACCATCGGCAATGAGAACACCGGTAATCAGGCGACGATCAATCGCGGCACCATCAGCACGCCTGACGGCACCGTCAATATGGGGGGCGTGCGTACCGATCAGGGGGCTGTTGGGCACGTCAACAACAACTTCTATGGCGCCAAGGACGGACAGGTCTATAAATACGATCCGAACAACCCCGATCATTGGCAGCCGGTGAATCAGCAACAGGCGCAGGAGCGCGTGCAACAAGGTCAGCAGCAATTGCAGGAGCGGCGCGCCAACGGTGGCGGCGGGCAGCAACTGTCGCAAGAGAATATCCAACAGTTGAATCGAGACCAAAGCAGTCGCAATCTCGGCGAGACACGGGCCAACGCATTCCAGCAGAACGGTGCACAGTTCAATCGCCCGTCGCAGGGGTTCAATCGACCGCTGGGTGGGGCGGGCGGATTCCATCGGCCAATGGGTGGCGGGTTCCACTTCCGTCGCTGATTCGCATGGCATGAGTTGCCCGAAGTGACAGATGACATGGCCTGTGTGCTGAGGTCTGATGTGCTTTTTGGGAGGCAGCGCTGCGGCGCTGTCGCGAGCGAAGCCGGTTCCATGAGGCAAAGCGATGACGCAAGACGCAACCGCCAGCTTTCCGTTGGTGCTGGTGGCATTGATCGTGATCGCGGTTCTGGCGTTCGCTTGGTGGCGCGAACGCCGCCTTCGCATGGACAGCGAAGCGCTGGCAATCCGCTATCGCACCGAGCTTGCGCATGCATCGCGCCTGGTGACGGTAGGGGAGCTGACGGCTTCGATCGCGCATGAAATCCATCAACCGTTGGGCGCTATCCTGAGCAACGCGGAGGCGGCGGAGATGCTATTGCAGCGCGCCGCCCCCCCTATCGATGAAGTGCGTCAGATTCTTGCGGACGTGCGCACCGACGACATGCGGGCGACCAAAGTCATCCGCCAGTTGCGCGCGTTGCTTGGCAAAGAGCAACTGGAGTTCCGCGCGCTATCGCTCAATGAGATCGTGGTGGAGAGCGTCTCTTTGGTTCGCGGCGCAGCGCGCAAAGCCGAATTGCGTATCGCACTCGAATTGGAGGACGGCCTGCCCGACGTGCAGGGCGATCGTACCCAACTGCAGCAGGTATTGCTCAATCTGCTGCTCAATGCGATCGACGCCTGCCACGAAGGCAATAGCGAGGCTGGCTTGATCATTGTGCGCACCGTCAGCACGGACAAGGGCGTGGCCTGTGCCGTGCTCGACCGAGGTCAGGGTTTGCAGGGAGAGGCGCGCGAGCGCGCCTTCGAGTCGTTCTACACCACCAAGCCGCACGGGCTTGGGTTGGGGCTGTCCATCGTCAAGACGATCATCGACCGTCACAACGGCAGCATCGCCATCGACGACCGCCAGGGCGGCGGCACGATTGCGACATTCGTTGCGCCGGCCATTCGCCAGGATCGGAGGAATGCAGCATGAGCGAAGCGATTATTCACGTGGTCGATGACGACGCGTCGTTCCGCACCGCATTGGTCAGGCTGCTGCGTGCCGAAGGCTACATCGTGCGGGCCTATGCCTCGGTGGGTGAGGTGCTGATCGAGCCCGAATGCGCCACGCCTGGCTGCTTCATCCTCGATGTCAATATGCCCGGCCCGACCGGTATCGAATTGCAGGTCGCACTGTCCCGACGGGCTGATCCTCCGCCCGTGATTTTCCTGTCGGGCTATCTTGATGTGCCAACTACGGTGGCGGCAATGAAGCTTGGCGCGGTGGACTTTCTGACCAAGCCGATCGACCGTGCGAAGCTCGTTGCCACAGTCGAGGGCGCGCTGGCGGCCGATCGCGCCGCGCGTGAGCGTCGCTCGGGGGAACGCATGTTCCGCGTGCGGTTTGAATCGCTTTCCGACCGTGATCGTTGTGTGTTCGATTGTGTCGCCGCAGGGATGCCCAATCGCGAGATCGCCGAGCAACTGGGGATTGCCGAACGCACCGTCAAGCTGCATCGCGCGCGCGTCATGGAGCGGCTTGGTGCGCGTACTGTGCCGGACCTGGTCCGTATGGCAGATCGGTTGGCGGCGGATGGTTCTCGCTGAACTTGCGGGGGCTCAGGGCAGTCGCCGCTGAGCCCACACCACGATCGCAGTAATCAACGCTAGCGCCGCGAGCAGTCGATAGATATCTCCGCAAGCGATGAGCAGCGCTTGCCGGTTGAGCGTGGCGGCAAGCTCCGCCAGCGCCCCTTGCCATGCCGTCCCCGCGTCCATGCCTTGAGCCATCAGCGCGTGTTGCATTTGGCTCACCCATTGCGAGATCACCGGATTGTCGGGCTGAACGTGGCTGGAAAGCTGGCTATGCACGGCGAATTGCCGATTATTGAGCAGCACTGCGGCCAGCGCGCTGGATGACGACGTCGCCAACTGGCGGACCAAGTTCTTGCTTTGATAGCCGTGCGGGAACCCGTCGTCGCCCAGCCCGCGGAAGGTGAGACCGGCGATAGGAATGACCAGCAGTACGCCGAACAGCCCCTTCGGGATCAACCCCAGTGCGAGCATGCCGATGGTGGCATCGGGTGGCAGATGCGAGTACCACAGAGCCGTAAATACCATCGTCATGGCACCGGCAATCATCAATGGCCGTTTGCGCGGAAAGCGCTTGGCCATGCGTAGATAGACCAATATCGCGCACAGGCTGATGACCCCCGCAAAGCTGTTGAGCCAGCCTGCCACGCGTAGCGGCACCCCGAGTGCCTGTTCAGCGAAAATCGGAAACACGTAACCCGAAAAGTTGGTCAGCGTGTAGTACATGAAGTACAGCACCAGCCCGGTCAGGTAGGTCGGGTCGTGCAAGGCGCGGACATGCAGCAGCGGGGCGGGGTGATGCCACTGGTGATAGACAAAGGCGCCGAGCATGCCGAGGCCCAGCGCTCCAAGCGCGATCAGGTGCAGCGGATGGGCGAAGATGTCGTAGCGCAATTCGCTCAGCATGAGTTGCAGCACGACAACTGCCGAGGCAAACAGCAGCAACGGAGCGATTTCCCAGGTGGGTTCGTCGTCACGCGGTTCTGCCTTGGGCAGTAATGCAGCGGCACCGATCAACGCGATGACGGCAAACGGCACGACGCCGTAGAAGATCGTCTGCCAGGTCCCGCTTTCCATCAACTCGGCCGCGAGTCCAGGGGCGAGGGCGGAAGCGCCGAATACGCCGATCATGAAGTACTTCACTGCGCGTGGCCGGTCAGCCGGTTTGAACAACAGGTTCACCAGAATCCGACTGCTGGTAAATAGCGCGCCACCACCAATCCCTTGCACAAAACGGAATGCGATCAGCATGCCCACGCTTTCGGCATTGGCACAGGCCAGCGTGCCCGCCAAGAATATGCCGAGCGCAACCGTCAGATAGCGACGGTAGCCGTAATGCGAGGCCAGCCATTGCTGCTTGACGATCATGATCATGCTGCCCATGGCGTATGCGGCCTGCGCCAGCGCGAATTCGCGCGGCGATGCACCGATGCCCCCCATGATGTGAGTGGCACCGAAGACGAACATAAGATTCTCGAGAAACTCCACGCCGGTCATCAGCGCGAGCAACGCCATCAACAGGCGCTTCTTGCTCAGTCGGACCCATGCGTGAAAGCGGTTCTGCACGACGGCGGACTCTTACGGCTCTCCGCCCAGATGGCGATAGAGTTGCCGTAGGTGCTCGATCGTCTGGGCGGTCGCATCCGCGCCGAGTTCTTCCCACAGGCGTTCGTGGGCACGATGGACTGCGGGAGTCGCCTGCCTGAAGAGTGTCTCGCCGGAGTGCGTGAGGTCGACCGCAAAGCTACGCCGGTCTTTTAGTACGTGGCTGCGTTGTATGAGTCCGCGCGTTTCAAGCCCGTCGAGGAGGCGAGTGATCTGAGTGCGGGTGGCGTCCAGTATTTCGCCGAGTTCAGAAGGTGTGATGACCCGGTTCGCCCGATCCTTGCTGGCCAGCACGGTCATGAGCAGGTATTGGCGTCGCTCAAGCCCGTAGGGGGCGAGTGCGGCATCGCTGTACTGTTCGAGCCGCTGCGCAACAAAGAAGATCAGTCTCGTGGCGATGAGTGCAGAACGTGGCGCTGAAGGGTATTGCTCGAAGTAACGGCTGATCCGTTTCTCAAACGACGTCATTTCGATTCCCCCTCTTTAGACAAAAAGAGACCGTTTGAAATTATATCGCTTGGAATCAGATACCGGTGCTCAGGGCCTGCTTGGCAATGTCACGAGGTGTTGCTTGTGCGCTGCCAAGAAACACGACGCTCTGTGGTGCAACGCCCCTCCCCGGCGCGACACACCCTGTGGATTGCGATAGACCGCAGGGCTTTCTGCAGAATCCTGGTGGCAAGTCATAGCAGCGCTCTGGCTGGGAGGTGCTTCGCAGAGCCAAACAACTATCAACTCACTCTATCGATTCGCACGTTGTCTATCAAATTTACGGGTCGTGCTGATTCAATAGTCTTACCGGGCACGAAAGGAGGGCTGCGAGGCGGCCCGTCCGTGATATCCTTCCGCACGGCGGGTCTCCTCGCATTGCAGCGTGGGAATCTGGTCAGGTCCGGAAGGAAGCAGCCATAACCGCTTCCTGCAAGTGCCGGGGGTCAGGCTCGCCGCCTTATTCAGCGGGTACGGTCATATCGGTCGTACCCGCTTCTCATTTGTGGCGAGCGTTCGCGCGCGTCGCTTCGCCAACTGCCTGAACAGCCAGCTTCGCGGCGGCTCGATTCCCTTGCGCATTGCCTGTGGCGGTGAGGGGGAATACAAGTATTGCCGCTGCAACTGCTCGGCATCCCAACTCCCGGCAAACAGCAGCTTGTCGCCCGCCTTGAGGACAGTCTCTGGCGAGGGCAGGAAGATCTGCTCGCGTCCCCGCAACATCAGCAACGGCGTGGCTGACAGAAGCTGCGACGCGTTGTTCGGATGCGTCAGGAAGTCTGCGATCGTGAGCGGCGGGTCCGCGTCGGGCGACAGCGCTTCGCGCAGGCCCGGATAGGATGTCATGCAGCTCAGCACCCAAAGGAAGGGCACCGAGTCCCCCGCTGCGGCTTCCAGCGCTGCGCCAGTGCGTTCGACGAGATCGCCCGTATCGGCGCGCACCGCTGTCAGGAAGCGATTGAGCAGCGGCGACGTGATGAGTTGCCGCACTTCGTGCGAGATGACGTCGGCCTGAATGAAGCGCACGTCGGCGCGTGCCGCTTCGATCAAGCTGGCGTTCATGGCATGCGTCTGGCGGATGGCGATGAACAGTTTCGGATTGATCTGGCGCGCACGGTTTACGGCAGCAAGGTTGATCGGGTCCTGGTCGGTGCCGACAAGCAGGCCGACTGCACGGTCGATGCCGGCTTCATGCAGTGCCTCGCGGCTATAGGTTCGCCGCAGCAGGTTGGGGTGGTCCTTGATTGCCGGGTTGTCGTCGATCGCTGTCCACGTTGCGCCCGCTTTTTCTAGCGCCAGTGAAGCGTAATAGCCGAAGCGGCCGAATCCACAGATGATCCAGTGCCCCATGGGCAGACCCAGGATATCGGGTCGCGCTGAACCGGGCAGCCCGGTCAGCCATTCTTCGATGCGCAGCTTTTCGGGCGAACCGAGGTCGAGTCCGATGTTCGACGCGAAGCTCTCGAACGCATTGACTGTTTCGATGCGCGGGAAGGGGTCCAGGTTTTCCGTGGCGATGGGCGCGGTGACGCGGGCGATGATCCGCAGGCCGGGGTTGAGGATGGTGCCGCTGACGGCGACCGACTGGACCGTTTCGTCGTTGCCGCTGAGTACAACCATGACCTGACACATGCGCGACGTGACGCCCGCGTTGACGAGCACTTCCGGCAGGCGTCCGTCCGCCGCCAGCACGATCGGTGCGCGTACGTACTCTTCGAGATCAGCGCGCCCCGCGCGTTCGGGGCGCACTTCTACGATCACCGTCCGCCAGCCGATGCGGTCGAGCATGCGCGCGAGCAGCATGCCGCTTTGCCCATAGCCGACGATCAGAATGAAGGGCTCTTCAAGCCGCCGCACCCGCGAATTGAACTGGTTGCGCGCCATGGCGGCCCGGAATGCCGGGTCGCGCATCATGTGCAGGATGCTACCGACGGCGTATGCCCAGGTCGTTACCGACAGATAGATCGAGAAGATCACCCATGCCCGCTGCGCTTCGGAGAACGGATACGGCACTTCGCCGTAGCCGATCGTCGTGGCGGTGTAGCTGACGATGTACAGGGCATGGAAGTAGCCCAGCGTCGCCGGGTTGCCATGGGCATCCATGCCCGGCATGTGCGCCAGCCCGAACACCGAGATCGACAGCACCGTGATGATGACGATCAGCGGTCGGCGCATGCGCCGCAGGATCAGCATCAGCGTATCGCTCATCGCAGGTTACCGGGACTGACGCAACGTTTCGCCGATGAGCAGGATGACCGATATGCCGTTGGCAAGGAGCGCGCCGCTGGCCAGCGAGACGATGATCGACATTGTCTGTCCGTCCATGACTTGCCCCTGGATGGATACGTGCCAGGCCCACACCATGCATGCGGCGGTGATCTGCAAGACGCCGGCGAGGCTCGTGGCCAGGTGCGTTGCGCCCAGGTGAGTGCGGTCGCCGAACTTCAGTACCAGCGTGATCAGGCTGACGACCAGCGTGGCGAAGAGTTCGGTCGGATGGTGGTGCGAGACCTCATCGATGGTGCCGATGCAGAAGCCGAAGTTGAGCGTTGAGGTCAGGATGATGAAGAACCCGAAAATCACCTTTTCGAGATTCATGGATGCGTCCCCTTGCTTGTTGGAATGTGCTGCCGGCCAGTATAAGGGCGCCCCGGGCGTCTGGCTTGATGCGGATGCTACGCCGCACGTCGCGCCGGTGGCGGCCCGGGGTGTTCGGGCGCTTTGCCTGTTGTCGCCATCGCTCCGGGCGCTCAGCCTGCGCCCCGCCCTCTGATAGAATCGCACGCCATGAGCTATCAGGTCCTTGCCCGAAAGTGGCGCCCCCGGAACTTTGCCACGCTGGTGGGGCAGGAGCACGTCGTCCGCGCCCTGACGCATGCACTGCAGACCGGCCGCCTCCATCACGCGTACCTGTTCACCGGCACCCGAGGCGTGGGCAAGACCACAATTTCGCGCATTCTTGCCAAGTCACTGAACTGCGAGACCGGCGTGACGGCGACGCCGTGCGGCGTATGCACGGCGTGTACCGAAATCGACGCTGGTCGCTTTGTTGATTACGTCGAGATGGACGCCGCGTCCAATCGCGGCGTGGATGACATGGCCTCCCTGCTCGAAAAGGCGGCCTATGCGCCGGCTCGCGGCCGTTACAAGGTTCTACATGATCGACGAAGTGCATATGCTCACCGGGCATGCCTTCAACGCCATGCTCAAAACGCTGGAAGAGCCGCCGGAGCACATGAAGTTCATCCTGGCGACGACCGATCCGCAGAAAATCCCGGTGACTGTGCTGTCGCGCTGTCTGCAATTCAATCTCAAGCAGATGCCGCAGACACATATCGTTGACCATCTGACCAACGTGCTGACGAGCGAGGCCGTGCCGTTCGAGGCGGGCGCGCTGCGCCATCTTGCGCGAGGCGCCAACGGTTCGATGCGCGACGCATTGTCGCTGCTCGATCAGGCCATCGCTCACGGCGCGGGCAAGGTCGAAGAAGCGCAAGTCATCGAAATGCTGGGCACGGTTGGCGACGAGCATCTGTTTGAGTTGCTCGACGCGCTCCATGCGCAGGACATCAGCGCGCTGTTGAGCGTGGCCGACGCCATGGATGCGCGCAGTCTGTCGTTCGATGTGGCCCTGCAGTCACTGGCGAGCCTGCTGCATCGCATCGCGCTGGCGCAGTTTGCACCCCAGGCGATCGTCGATAATTTCGAGCGCGAGCAACTGCAGCACTACGGTGCGCTGTTCGACGCTGAATTCCTCCAGTTGGCCTACCAGATCGCGGTGCACGCCCGCGAAGAATTGCCATTGGCGCCCGACGCCTATACCGGCTTCACCATGGCGCTGTTACGGTTGCACGCGTTCCGCCCCGATGCGGGCGGGGCGGGCAGCGCACCAACGCAAGGTCAGGCTGGTGGTGGGCAGGCGAGAGCCATCCCTCCGCGCCCGGCACCCGCTCGTATCGAACCTGTGGCGACGCCGCGCGCGCAGCCGCGTGCGGCCGAACCTGCGGCGGCCGTGGTAGAAGCTCCCGCGCAACGTGCGCCGTCGCGCCCTTTGCCGTGGGAGGACGATGCGCCGGCTTCAGTGCCGTCTGTGGCGGATGCCTCTCCCGTTGTCGAATCGGTGTTGGAAGCAGCCCAAGACGTGCCCGCTGCGCAGATCGCGGTGTCCGAAGCTGTGCCTGCGGAATATGCCGCCGCCGCACCGCAGGCCGACGACTGGCACGGCATCATCGGACTTATGTCGTTGGGCGGCATGGTGCGTGAGTTGGCCCAGAACTGTGAGCTGTTGAATGTGACTGAAGGTGCGGTGCGCCTGCGTTTGGCGCCATCGCACAAACATTTGATGGCAATGCCGTCATCGGTGACCAAACTTCAGGAAGGGCTCAGCCAGTACTTTGGTCGTCCCATCCGTGCGGCCATCGAAGTGGGGGAGGTCGCCAGCGAGACACCAGCCCAGCGCAACGACGCTGAACGGCGTCAGCGCCACGTCGAGGCCGTGGCCGCACTCGAAGGTGACCCGTTTGTCCAGGAAATGATTGAGCGCTTCGATGCAACGCTTGTCGAAGCCAGTGTGAAACCCATTTAGGAGCAGATCGAAATGATGAAGGGCGGAATCGCCGGCCTGATGAAGCAGGCCCAGCAAATGCAGGACAACATGAAGAAGGTGCAGGACAGCCTTGCGACCATTGAGGTTGAAGGCCAGTCTGGCGCTGGCGCCGTGAAAGTGCTGATGACCTGCAAGTACGACGTCAAGCGTGTCAACATCGACGAATCCGTCATGGACGACAAGGAAATGCTGGAAGACCTCGTTGCCGCCGCCCTCAACGACGCCGTGCGCAAGGTCGAGAGCACGACGCAAGAAAAAATGGCCGGTTTCTCCGCTGGCCTCAACTTGCCGCCCGGCTTCAAGCTGCCGTTCTGATTGCCTGGGGCGGACTTCTCTCCGCCCCTTTTTATTTGCCGATTCTCACGATGTCCCTGCTTGAACAACTGACCGATGCCTTGCGCATCCTGCCTGGGGTCGGCCCCAAGTCGGCCCAGCGCATGGTCTATCACCTGCTGCAACGTGACCGTGACGGCGCCGCGCGATTGGCGGCTGCATTGACCGCGGCGCTCGGGCAGGTCGGGCATTGCTCGCGCTGCAATACGTTTTCGGAAACGGATGTCTGCGAACGCTGCGCCAGCCCTCAGCGCGACGGCAGCGTGCTGTGCGTGGTCGAAATGCCATCGGACCTCGCCATCATGGAGCAGACGCTTGCCTACAAGGGGCTGTACTACGTGCTGATGGGGCGCATCTCGCCGCTTGACGGTATCGGCCCGCGCGAGCTCAAGCTGGACAAGCTCATCAATCGCGCCAGTGACGGCACGGTTCAGGAAGTCATCGTCGCCACCAACTTCACCAACGAAGGCGAAGCCACGGCTCACTACGTTGGCGAGATGCTGCGCGCCCGTGGACTCAAGGTCAGCCGGATCGCTCGCGGCGTGCCGGTTGGCGGAGAGCTGGAGCACACGGATATCGGCACGCTGGCACAGGCGCTCTTTGAGCGTCGATCCTTGTAAACGAAGTCAGCCGCGCACCGCGTAGGGTAGGCCGCCCAGGCTTACTTGCGGCGTCGCATGCGCCTCGCGCCGGATCTTTTCGGTCGGGGCGATCACTTCGGCAACGCCCGAGGTGACGATCTCCCCGTTCTGGTTAACGCACTCGCAATCGAAGCGGACGCGCTTCTTGGCGTTTACTTTCTCGGTGCAGCGCAGCGTGACGGTGAGCTTGTCGCCAAAGTGCACCGGACGGCGAAAGCGTAGTTGCTGTTCGACGTAGATAGTGCCCGGGCCGGGCAACTGAGTACCCAGTACGGTCGAAATGAGCGAGCCGGTGATCATGCCGTGCGCGATCAATCCCTTGAACGGCGTGGCGGTGGCGTATTCCGAGTCGAGGTGAGCCGGATTGACGTCGCCCGAAAACGCCGCGAACAGTTGCACGTCGGCTTCGGTGATGGTGCGGGTGAGCGTGGCGGCTTCGCCCACGGCGATTTCGTCGTAGGTGCGATTCTCAAGAATCATCCTTAACCCCCGACGATGTTGTAACCGCCGTCGATATGGATCGTGCCGCCAGTGAGCGAGCGTGCGCCGTCGCTGACGAGGTAGGCACACAGCGCGCCAACATCGTCGATGTCCACCAGCCGATGCAGAGGAGAGCGTTCGATGGCCGTTTCCATGAGCTGGTCGAAGTCGCGGATGCCTGACGCGGCGCGCGTAGCCAGCGGCCCCGGCGAGATCGCGTGAACACGGATGCCGCGCGGCCCCAGTTCGGCGGCCAGGTAGCGTGACGCCGACTGCAGCGCTGCCTTGACCGGGCCCATGATGCCGTAGTTCGAGACCACTTCATCGGCGCCGTGATAGCTCATCGTAAGCATGCAACCGCCGTTATGCATCAGCGGTTCGGCCAGCTTGGCCATGCGCATGAAGGAGTGGCAGGAAATGTCCATGGCCCGCATGAAACCCTCGCGGGAGCTGTTGACCACGCGGCCATGGAGGTCGTCTTTCGGGGCGAAGGCGATGGAATGGACAAGAAAGTCGAGCTTGCCCCACTGCTGGTTGATGGCGTCGAAAACGGCTTCCATTTCACCGTCGTGCTCAACGTCCATCGGCAGGATCAGTTCCGCGCCGACTTCCTCCGCCAGAGGCCGCACGTAAGGTTCGGCCTTGGCGTTGAGGTAGGTGGCTGCGAGCTTTGCTCCTCCACGCTGGAATGCCTTCGCACAGCCGTACGCGATGCTGTGGTCGTTGGCGATGCCGACGACCAGTCCGTGCTTGCCAGTGAGATCGAACATGCCGTTTCCCTTTATGTGCGCCTGCAACAAAGATAGACGGAAATTCGTAGGATTTCTCTGTTTTGATCAAGGAATGCTGCGCCGCAGCGAAGAGCCTGCTGGCCGGAGCAGTCTTGATGCAAGGGGAATGCGGCGGACGCTTGTCGGCGCCCGCGCCATAAGGGCTTACAGGACTGCCGGATCGATTTCGCCGACGTTGTTGAACACGTAATCGGGCTTGTAGGGGAAGTGCGACATGATTTCAGGCGTGGTCACGCCCGACAGCACGAGCGCTGTCTTCATGCCGGCTTCAAGGCCCCCGACGATGTCGGTGTCCATGCGGTCGCCAATCATCACTGCTTCTTCGGCGTGCACGCCGAGCTTGCGGGTGGCCAGCGTCATCATCAGCGCGTTGGGCTTGCCGACGATATACGGCTTTTTGCCCGTGGCGGCTGAAATGGCGGCCAGGATCGTCCCCGCTGCGGGTTCATTGCCGCCTTCGATGGGGTCGATCATGTCTGGGTTGGTGCCGATGAACTTGGCGCCGTTGTCGATCAGGCGTACCGCTTTCTTCAACTGGTCGAAATTGAACGTGGTGCTCTTGGCGACCACGACGTAGTCGGGGTTCGATTCCGACATCGAAAAGCCCACGTTGTACAGGGCGCTGATCAGCCCGCCGCCGCCCAGCACGTAGGCCGATGCGTGTTCCTTTTGTTGCTTGAGGAACATGGCCGTCGCCATGGCGCTGGTGATGAAATTGTCCGTTGTGACGCCCTCGATGCCGAGCTGCTCAAGCTTGATCTTCAGATCGAGCGGGGTTTGTTCGGCGTTGTTGGTGAGGAACAGAAAGGGCGTTTGGGCAGCGAGGAGGCGCTGTACGAATTCATTGGCGCCCGGGATCAGTTGCTTGCCCCGGTAAATCACGCCGTCCATATCGCAAATGACGCTTTTGACCATTGTTGTCTGCGGCTTGGTGAGGGTGGAGAAGAAAGTCTAGCGAGTTATGCCAAGAGTTTGACAGGATTCGTCCCGGAATGCCGCCAAATCCAGCAACCAAGCGCCTTTCGGCGGGTTGATCCACCACAAGACTTTAATCGCGCTAGGGTCTTTCGTTATACTTCCCGAGTTTTTGCATTTCGTGACTCTTTTCCGGGGCTTTCAATGAGCGACGACAATAACACTGGGTCGAATACGACCGGCGCCGAAGCCAGTGCCGGTTGTACCGACTGCAGCCGCCGTAACCTGCTGGTTGCCACTGCTGTCGTTGGTGGAGCAGCGGGGGTAGGTGCGGCGGTTCCTTTCGTGGCGAGCTTTACGCCGTCCGAACGGGCCAAGGCGGCCGGCGCGCCGGTCGAGGCCGATATCAGCAAGCTGCAACCGGGCGAAATGATGACCGTGGAATGGCGCGGCAAGCCCGTCTGGATCATCCGCCGTACCAAGGACCAACTGGCCGAGCTGGAAAAAGATACCGCTCTGCTCGCCGATCCGGAATCGACTCACGCAGATCAGCCCCCCTACATCAAGGGTGCCTATCGTTCGATCAAGCCTGAATACCTGGTCTGCATCGGCATCTGCACGCACCTGGGTTGCTCGCCGTCGCCCAAGTTCGTCGTGGCCGATCCGACCATGGGCGGCGACTGGCCGGGGGGCTTTCTGTGCCCGTGCCACGGTTCGACGTTCGACCTGGCTGCCCGCGTATTCAAGAACAAGCCGGCGCCGGACAATCTGCCGATTCCGCCGCATTACTACTTGTCGGATACGCGCATCCTGATTGGCGAAGACGGAAAAGGGGCTTAATCGATGAAGGGCAATGCTCAACAGTATGCCCAGCAGCTTCTCGGCTGGGTCGATGCGCGCTTTCCTGCCACCAAGCTCTACAAGGAGCACATGGCGGAGTACTACGCGCCCAAGAACTTCAACTTCTGGTATTTCTTCGGCTCGCTGGCTCTGCTGGTGCTGGTTATGCAGATCGTCACCGGCATTTTCCTGGTGATGCACTACAAGCCGGACGCCTCGCTCAACGCTTCCGGCATCCCGGTGGCTTTCGCCAGCGTCGAGTACATCATGCGCGACGTGCCAGGTGGCTGGATCATCCGCTACCTGCACTCAACGGGCGCTTCGGCGTTCTTCATTGTCGTGTACCTGCACATGTTTCGTGGGCTGCTGTATGGCTCGTACCGCAAGCCACGCGAACTGGTATGGCTGTTTGGCGTGGCGATCTTCCTGTGCCTGATGGCCGAGGCCTTCTTCGGTTACTTGCTGCCTTGGGGACAGATGTCGTTCTGGGGTGCGCAGGTGATCGTCAACCTGTTCTCGGCGATTCCGCTGATCGGGCCGGACCTGTCGGTGTTCATCCGCGGGGACTTCGTGGTTTCTGACGCAACGCTGAACCGCTTCTTCAGCTTCCACGTCATTGCCATTCCGCTGGTGCTCGTCGGCCTGGTTGCCGCACACCTGATCGCGCTGCACGAGGTGGGTTCGAACAACCCCGACGGCGTGGAAATCAAGAAGCACAAGGACGCCAACGGTATCCCGCTGGACGGTATCCCGTTCCACCCGTACTACACGGTCAAGGACATCTTCGGCTCGGTCATCTTCCTGATGGTCTTCGCCGTGATCGTGTTCTTCATGCCAGAAGGCGGCGGCTACTTCCTTGAAGCCAACAACTTCTTGCCGGCTGACCCGCTCAAAACGCCGCCGCACATTGCGCCGGTGTGGTACTTCACACCGTTCTACTCGATCCTGCGTGCAACCACCTCCGACTTCATCTGGTGGCTGGCAATCCTGGCGATCGTCGTGGGACTGCTGAGCTTTATGAGTGCCAAGCAAAAGCCTGGCAAGACCGCATCGCTCATCATCACCGCCGTCGTGGTGGCCGTGCTGTTCCTGCTAGAGGCCAAGGTCTGGGGCGTGGTGCTGATGGGCGGCTCGGTGATGCTGTTTGCCTTCCTGCCGTGGCTGGACCGCAGCCCAGTCAGGTCGATTCGCTATAAGGGGCCGCTGTTCAAGACGATTCTGGGCATCTTCGTCGTCTCGTTCATCATCCTCGGCTACCTCGGTATCCAGCCGCCGTCGCCGATCGGTGGGCTGGTTTCGCAGATTTGCTCGATCCTCTATCTCAGTTTCTTCGCCTTCATGCCCTGGTATACACGTCTGGACAAGACGCTGCCGGAGCCGGAAAGGGTGACCGCCTGATGCGCACTATGACCAAGATCCTGCGTTCGCTGGCGCTGGCCGGCTCCGTGATGCTGGCTCCGGCGGCGGTTCATGCCGACGGCGGCGAGCTGCATCTGGATAAGGCTCCGCTTCAATTCGACAATGCATCGCTGCAAAATGGCGCCAAGCTGTTCATCAACTATTGCCTGAACTGCCACGCCGCGAGCAACTTTCGTTACAACAAACTTGAGCAGATCGGACTCAACGACGATCAAATCAAGGATAATTTGCTGTTCACCGCCGATAAGGTCGGTGAGCAGATGAAAGTGGCCCTGCGCCACGAGGACGGCAAGGCCTGGTTCGGGGCCGCACCGCCCGACCTGACGCTCATCGCCCGCGCGCGCGCGTCCGAAGCCGGCAGCGGCCCGGACTGGCTGTACACCTACCTGCGGAAGTTCTACCGCGACGATTCACGTCCGACCGGCTGGAACAACCTGGTCTTCCCGAATGTCGGCATGCCGCATGTTCTGTGGGAACTCCAAGGCGAGCAGGTACCCAAGATCGTCACCGAGGACGACGGACACGGCAACAAGACCTCCGTCATCGAAGGCCTGGATGTTGCAGTTCCGGGCAAGATGTCCAAGGACGAATACGATGAAAACATCGCGGACCTGGTGTCTTTCATCACCTGGATGGGCGAACCCGCACAGGAGACACGCAAGACCATCGGCTGGTTTGTTCTGGCCGTGCTGGCCGTGCTGGCGGTGCTGACCTATCTGTTAAAGCGCGCCTTCTGGAAAGACGTGCATTGACCGGATGTGCCACCGAAATGATGTTGTTAGCCCGTCGCGACAGCGATGCGCCGCCCGCGCGACGCATCGTTCGCGACAATGAGTATTCCTGGAGTAATTCCGCAATGATGAATCTTTATTCCGGCACCACGGACCCCTTCAGCCACCGTTGCCGGATCGTGCTGTTCGAAAAGGGAATGGACTTTCAGGTGATCGACGTTGACCTGTTCAACAAGCCTGAAGACATCGCCGTCATCAACCCGTACAACCGCGTGCCGGTGCTGGTTGACCGTGATCTGGTGCTCTACGAGTCGAACATCATCAACGAGTACATCGACGAACGGTTCCCGCATCCGCAATTGATGCCGCCCGACCCGATCATGCGTGCCCGTGCCCGTCAGCTGCTGCATACGCTGGAAAACGAGCTCTTCTCGCATATCGAGGCGCTGGAAAAGAACCAGAAGACGGCAGACAAGGCGCGCGCCCACGTGCGTGACCAACTGCTCCAACTGGTGCCGATGTTCGTCAAGCAAAAGTACATGCTGGGCGATGAGTTCTCCATGCTCGACGTGGCCATCGCCCCGTTGCTGTGGCGCCTTGAGCACTACGGCATCGATCTGGGCAAGACGGCTGCTCCGCTCATGAAGTACGCCGAGCGCATCTTCACCCGTCAGGGCTTCATCGATGCCCTGACGCCGTCCGAGCGCGCCATGCGCCGCTGACATTGCTGCCGCCACCCTCGGGTGGCGGTGTTGCGCCACGCAGGTCGGGCATGTTCCCGGTGTGCGCGGCGTGACACAATGTCCAGACACTCCTCGCCGATCCAACCATGAGCCAAACGTCCACCAAGCCCTATCTTGTGCGTGCGCTCTTCGACTGGTGCGTTGACAACGGTTTCACGCCTCACATCGTGGTGGCTGTGGACGGTTCGACGCGTGTCCCCGCGGCGTTTGTCCGCGACGGCCAGATCGTGCTGAACATCGCGCCTTTCGCCACGCACCAATTGTCCATCACCAATGACGACGTGACCTGTCAGGCGCGCTTCGGCGGGGTGGCACATTCGCTGTACGTGCCGATGGGCAACATCGTTGCCATCTACGCTCGTGAGAACGGGCAGGGCATGGCCTTCGAGCCGGGCGACCATGTTGGTCCGGGCATCGAAATGGCTGGCGCCCAGCCTCCGCATGCACCGGCGGCCCCTGTCGTGGCGGAGAAGCAAGAAGACGACCCCGATCCGTCCGGTGACAAGCCGACGCCTGCAGGCGGTCGCGGCGCACATCTTCGCGTCATCAAATAGGCACTTTGAACGGGGCTCGCTAGCAGTCCCATCGGGGCGCTCACAACGTCCCGAATGGCCGGCTGCATGCGTTGTTGCCTTGCTTCCACGTCGGCTGAGCTCGTCGGGGACTACTCCGGCGCAGGCAGACTAGCCTGCCTTGAGCGCGCGAGCAGACCCGTTGTCCTTCTTGGCTCTGGCCTGAGCGTGCCCAGCCACCACCGATTCATATAGCTGCGCCATGCGGCGTGCCATTTCGTCGGCACGCCAGCGGTGGGCGTACTGCCGCGCCTGGTCGCCCATTTCGTGGCGACGCGCGGGTGATTCGAGCAGTCCACGCACGCATTCGGCAAAGCCTCCCACGTCATCCGGTGCCACCAGTGCGCCTGGTGCGCCTTCGAGGATGTCGCGCGTGCCCATCACGGACAGCGCGACAACCGGCTTGCCTTGTGCCATGGCCTCCAGCAGTACCAGCCCCTGCGTTTCGGTGCGTGAGGCGAAGACGAACACGTCGGCCGCCCGGTAGCAGTCGGCCAGTTCGTGCCGCCGATCGAGATACCCCAAAAAGCGCACCTGTGCAGTCAGGCCCGCATCTGCAACGTGCTCGCGCAGTGCGCCCAGTGCCGGCCCTTCGCCGGTAACGAGCAGCAGCGCCTCTGGGTGCGACACGCGCAACTGTCCCATCATGTCGATCAGGAAAGCGATGTTCTTCTCGTGCGCGACGCGTCCGACGAAGAGCAGCAGCGGGCGACCTGGCTCAATGCGATAGCGGGTGCGGAAGTCGTCACCGTCACCGCCCCCGAAGCGATCGGTCGGCAAGCCGGTCGGCAAAATGTGCACGGGGCGTTCCACCCCGTATGCCGACAGCGTCGCCGCCATCGCGTGCGACGGTACGATGACCGCATCCAGCGCATTGCATTGCGAACGCGAAAAGCGGCGTGCTGCGCCGCGCATCCAGCCTTCCGGCAGGAATGGCACGTAGTGGTGCAGGTATTCCTCGAAATACGTGTGGTACGTGGCGACCGCCGGAACGCCCAGCATGCGCGCGATCTCCAGCCCAGCGTAGTGCGCCACGAAGGGCGTCTGGATGTGGACCAGATCGAAGCGCTCCGCGCTGTTACGCTGGGTCGCCAGCCAATGCCGGATTGCGCCGCGCTTCATCATGCGGTCTTCCGGGTCCATTGGAAGATAACGTGATTCGATACGGATCACATCGTCATGGTCGTCTTCGGCTGGGTAGGCAGGCGCGAGCAGCGATGTCCTGACACCCTGGGCGTGGAGTTCGGCCCGGAAGGTTTCGATCGAAGTCGAAACGCCGTTGATGCGCGGAAAGAAAACATCCGAGATCATCAGCACGTGCATGGAAGGCGCCTGACAGGAGATAAGGTCCGGCGACTGTAGCGAGCGCCCGTGACTGGAATGTTGCAGCGCCCATGAGGGAAAGCCAGCCTTGCCCGCAGTGTCGGCGTACTTAACATGCCGACATGCTCAAGGCTATCTACTGGTCACGCACGCGGCGCCTCTCTGTTGCGCTGTTGGTGCTGTGGTTCATCGCCACCTTCGCCGCCAGTTTTTTTGCGCGCAGCTTCAATGCATGGAGCTTTCTCGGCTTTCCCTTCGGCTTCTACCTGAGCGCGCAGGGTGTGCTGATCGGCTACCTCGTCATCGTCTGGTTCTACGCGCATCGCATGGATGCGCTGGATGACGAAGCCGTAGCCGCCGAATCCGTGGCCAGCCGTTCAACCCCAGACTGATCGCGATTACTGCTCGCGGTCGTCCTTGTCACCCTTGAGTCCAAGGCGCTCCATGCGATACCGCAGCGAGCGGAATGTCACGCCCAACTGTCGTGCGGCCGCCGTTCGATTGCCCTCGGTGCGACCCAGCGCATCCAGAATGGCCTGGCGTTCGACGCGATCGAGATAGTCCTGCAACGCGCCGCCCGGCGCGGGGGCTTCGGTACCGACACTTTCTTCATGCGGCGGGTCCAGGCGTAGATCGTCGGCGTCGATGCGCGGGCCTGTCGCCAATGCCAATGCGCGTTCGAGAATGTTCTCCAGTTCGCGCACGTTGCCGGGGAAACCATATTGCTCCAGCGCGCGCAGGGCCGAGGGTGTCAGCACAGGGGCGTCGAGGCCGGCGTCGCGCGCCAGGCGTTGCAGAATCGCGTGGGCCAGCAAGGGAACGTCTTCGCGCCGCTCGCGCAGCGAAGGCATGGGAAGCTCGATCACGTTGAGGCGATAGAACAAGTCCTGCCGGAAGCGGTTCTGCTCGACGCGTTCGCGCAGATTCTGGTGCGTCGCGCTGATGATGCGAACGTTCAACGGGTTGTTCCTGCGTCTCGCCGATGCGGCGCACACGGCGTTCCTGGATGACGCGCAGCAGCTTCACCTGCATAGCCAACGGAAGGTCCGCCACCTCATCAAGAAACAGCGTGCCGCCATTGGCGGCCTGGAAGAAGCCGTCGCGATCCGATTCGGCGCCTGTGAATGCGCCTTTGCGGTAGCCAAAAAATTCCGATTCCATCAAGGTCTCGGGGATCGCACCGCAGTTGACCGCCACGAATGGCTTGTCCGCGCGTGGACCGAGCTGGTGGATCATGCGCGCGGCGCGCTCTTTGCCGCTGCCGGATTCCCCCGACACATAGACTGGCGCCTGGCTGCGCGCCAATCGCTCGACCATGCCGCGCACCTGCTGCATGGCGGCCGATTCGCCGATCATCTGTTGTGTGTCGGGCGGTGTTTCGGCTTCGCCGTGCGGTACATCCAGCGCCGACTTCACCAAAGCGCGCAGTTGTTCGAGTGACACCGGCTTCGACAAGTAGTCGAATGCGCCTGCCTTGAGCGCCGCCACCGCGTTGTCCGTGCTGCCGTGCGCCGTGATCACCGCCACTGGCAGGTCCATGCCGTGCGTGGTGATATGACGCACCACTTGCAGGCCGTCGCCGTCAGGCAGGCGCATGTCCGTCAGGCAAAGGCGGTAGCGCTTCTGCGATAGCAACTCCATTGCCTCGCTGACCGATCCGGCCGTGTCGGCGCCGAGTCCCATGCGCGAGAGCGAAAGCTCGATCAGCTCGCGGATGTCGTCCTCATCATCGATGACCAGGATGTCTGCCCCGCGGCTGCGGGTGCGGCGGTCGGTGTCGGGTTGTGTCGTCATGCGGCACTCCTGGCGGTAATCCGGAAGAGGGCGCCGATGGTGCTGTCCATCAGGCGCAGATGCGCGTCGTTGGCCTCGGCCAGTTCGCGAGCGATATACAGGCCAAGCCCCGTCCCCTTGGGGTCGGAGGTAAAGAACGGCTCAAAAACCTTGTTGCGGTCTGGTGCCGGCACGCCCGGGCCATCGTCCTGCACCTGGATCGTGATCGCACCGTCGGTACTGAATGCTTCCAGCCGCACAGAATCGGCGTTGCCACGGCAATGTCGCAGTGCGTTGCTGACGAGGTTGGTCAGGATCTGATGCAGATGTACGCGATCGAAGCTGACGCGCAGACCCGGTGCGCAATTCAGTTGCACACTCGCGCTGGCCTGCGGCGTGTGCAGCTCAAGCTCATCGATGAAGGTGCGCAGGAAGGTCGTAAGCTCCAGCGACTCCGTCGTGATGTGATCGCGCCGCCCCAGTTCCAGGACATCCTTGACCATGCGTTCGATGCGCGCCGCATTGTCCTGAACGATACGCAGCAGGCGCAATTGCAGGTCGCCCCGTTTCTCTTCCACCAGCAGATCCGACGCATGCGTGATGGACGACAGTGGATTACGGATCTCGTGCGCAATATTTGCCGTCAGCCGTCCCAGTGCCGCGAGCTTGATCTGCTGTGCTTGTGCCTGGATGCGATCCAGGTCTTCGAGGTATAGCACGTGGTCGCCGCCGGCTTCTGCCACGCGCAGGCGCAGCGTGCGGCCGCTGGCGGGCGAACGGAACGTGGCGCGCTCCAGGCCTTGGTCGTGGCGTGCGGCCAGGTCGGCCAGAATGGGTGAAAAGTCCACCAGCAATGTACCTGGACGCATGTCGCGGCCGAGCAGGTCGATCGCACTCGGATTGCGTTGGCGGATCGCACCTTCGCCGTCGATCACCACGACGCCGTCCTGCATGTCTTCGATGATGCGGGCATTCACGCGCATCTGCCGTTCGAGGTCCAGCCCACGGCGCAGCGCGAGCTCTTCATTGGCCAGCGCCCGCCGCGCCAGCATCCGAGAGAGCAGAGCGACGGCGAAAAAGCCTACGCAGCTCATGCCTACGCGGGTGAAGTCCGTTATCTGCCCAAGCCCGACCAGTACGCGTACCAACTGCTCGAATAGCACGGCGATCGTCGCCAGGGCGGCAAAGCCCAGCACCATGCGGCCTTCACTGACCAGCCCGGCGCCAGCCACGGTCACCATCATCAGATATGGAATGCCGGTGCGCGCGCCGCCCGACAGGAACATCAACAGCGTCAGCACGAAGATGTCGGCCGCAACCTGCAGCGCCAGCATCACGTTGCTTGCCTGTCGTTCTGCCGGCAATGCGACGAAGGCCACCGCCAGCAGCCAATAGACGGCGACCAGCGCAAAGAAAATATGCGGCGAGATTTCGCCCAAGGCGAAGATGCTGCCGAAGATGGCGAACGCGCTGGCGAGGACGACGCGGTAGAGGTTGAAGTAGCGGATCGAAACCGACCGCGACGACTCCTGCGGCAGCGCGTCGGCCGGGGTCATGGGTGCGAAGCCGGACCCAGGCGTGCGTGTTCCTGCGAACAGTAGAAGTGCGATCCGATGGTTGTGCCTTCGCTCTGCGGCACCAGCACGCCGCAATGGGCGCAAGGCTGCATCGTCTCGATGCGCGGCGCGTCCTGCTGCGCAGGCGGCTCAGTCGGTCGGGCTTTCTTTTTGTCGCTCACCAGCAGCTTGCGCCAGTAATAAATGGCGGCCAGCAGGAGCAGGAACAGAAGGATCTTTTGCATGCCGAAATTCGGGTCTCCGAAGCGGCAGAAGTGTAGCGCGGCGGTCGCGCCAGCGTCACGCTTGTCCGACGAGCTGCGTCAGAAACTTCCAAAGAGGCGGGAGCCGGGCCGCGTACGGGCGTGTCCGTCCGGGCCGTACACCGTTGGCTGATCCGACGCCGACATCAGGATCGCCAGCGCCTGATGGTTGCTCTTGAGCCGTTCCGTAATGCGGATGCCGTTGTCGGCATTGAGGGTCTGGGCCGTTTCGGCCACGGTCACGAAGTCATCCCACGCAGCGTGAGACGATTCCCCGAGCAAGGTCTCGATGCCTTGTCGGTTGTGCGGCAAGCCCGCCTGTGCCAGCAAGGCGGCACGGGCGGCGGAAAACTGCTGCAACTGGCGTGCGATCTGCGTCTTCCGTTCGGCCAGCGCGAACAGCGGCTCGACGTCGGCCTGGCCGAGTACGTCGCGCTCCTGTTCGAGCACCGCAAGAAAGTCGCGCATCTGCGCTGTCTCGGCGGCTACCAGCGAGCCGAGTCGTGCGCGCAGCATCGCCAGGTCGTTGCTCATCAGGCCGAGCGGGGTTGCGCGGCCAGCATCTGGCGCACGCTTTCGATCAGGCCATCGGCGACCTTTTCAGAGTCGACCGAGAAGCGGCCTTCCGAAATGGCTTGCTTGATTTCGCTGACGCGCGCGCTATCCACCTCCGGCGTCTGGCCGATGGTGGCTTCGATCTTGGCGAGGTTGCCGGACAGCGACGACAGCTGCACGGTCGTCCCTGCACTGGCTGCCGGGGCCGGCGCTGCGGCTTCGCGGCCGCCGCGTGCCTTACCGCTGCTCTCGCTGGCGGAGGCTCCCGTCGTCTTGACGGAGTTATCGATTTTCACGTCGATTCCCTTCTTGTATGTTCGGGCTTAAGCCCACCCGATATGGTCAGCCATTCCCGGCTGCACAGCAGCTGTAACGGCCGACCGATACAAAACTTTAGAATTCTTCCGACTTGACGCGCACGGCAATCTCGTGTGGGCATCTTACGTCCGGACAATGAAATGCCAACACTCCACGTACTCTACACCGGTGGCACCATCGGCAGCGCAGGCCAGCCCTTGAAGCCCATGGCAGGCGACGAATTCTCCCGCCTGCTCGACGGCGTGCCCGGTTTTGCCGGGCATTGCCTCGATGGCGGCGAGGTAGCCTGGACGCTGAGCTGCCTTGAACCGCCACTCGACAGCGCCGATATGGCGCCGCCTGACTGGCTTCGCATCGCGCGCGCCACGCTGGAACGCAGCGTCGGCTGCGACGGCGTGGTGATCCTGCACGGCACCGACACGCTGGCCTGGACGGCTGCCGCATTGTCGTTCCTTCTCGCCGGGATGCAAATACCGGTGGTGCTGACCGGCTCCCAGCGCCCGCTGGCCGCTGCCGGCACGGACGCAATCGACAACCTCAGGCTCGCGCTGCGCGAGGCGGCTGGTGGCCGGCCGGGTGTGCGGGTGGCATTTGGCGGGCAGGTATTGCCGGCGACTGGCGTGCTCAAGGTCGACGCGGCGGCGGACGCTGCGTTCGATGCGCCGCGCGGTCGTCAGTCGTCCGCTGGCGATTGGACCGACTCGGCTCCCTCCGGGCGTTTGGTACGGATCGACCCCGCCGTGCGAGTCGCCTGCCTGGCCCTGTACCCCGGCATCGACGCCGCAACGCTCGGTGCCGTGCTGGCGCAGCCGGTCTCGGGCCTGGTGGTGGCCGCCTACGGCGCGGGCAACGCGCCGAGCGACGAGGCTTTTCTCGCCACGCTGCGTCGGGCGCATGAGCGTGGCGTGGTCATCGTGGTTGTGACACAGGCTTTGTGCGGCGCCGTTCGCCTGGGCGAATACCAGACCGGGGCCGGGCTGGCGGCTGCAGGGGCGGTGAGCGGCGGCGAGCTGTCGCCCGTGGCTGCGTGCGCCAAGCTGTGGGTGCTGTGTGCCCTGGGCCACTCCCAATTCGAGACTGAAGCGCTCATGCAGCGCAGTCTCGTCGGCGAATGAGCGTTGGCGTCTAAGTGTCGCGTTCGCCCCACAACGAGCGCGACAGATAGATGACGATCAGGATGTTCAGCGCAAGGACGCCGCCGCGAATCGCGCTGGCGTGCCGACTGAGTTCATAGATTTCCACCGGAATGAAGGTGCCGGCACTGAGGACCGCGAACCACTCGGCCCAGCGGCGGGCGAACCACAATCCGTACGCCTCGACGAGGCGCATGATCGAGTACATCGCCGCGAGCAAGGCCAGCAGCCAGAGACTGCTGTTCGATGTATGAGCTGCGGTGTCGATGAAGATGCGCGGGTAGTGGCTGGCCGGATTGAGGTGCGAATGGCGGACAAGGTTTTCCGCCACCGTCTGCAGATCGGCATGGATCAGTGTCAGCAGGCCAAACCCGGCCACCAGCACGATGCCACCCTTGGCGGCTTCGAAGAGCGCAATCAGGCGTAGCGTGAGCGAGGGCTTCATGGCAGGTGCGAGTGGATTCCAGTCCCGCACGATAACAAAAGTGGCCGACGAGGTCGCAGCGCGTGACGACTATTCCAGCGCCACGGCGACCACGCCAGCGTCGCGGGCAATGCCGTTGAGCACGCGATTGTTCGTCAGTTTCACGCGCACCACCTGGCCGCGTGCGGCGGTGTTCAGCGCACGGCCTTCATTGACGACCGAAAAACCGTCGCCTTCGGTGATGATCTTCACTGTCTGTCCTGCCTGTATCGCGGCGTCGGTCTTCAGATAGACGCCACGTAGCGCCTGTTTGTCCGACAACGCCTGCCGCACCGACTGACCCACGGCCTGGTCAACGCGCGTGATCACGTCATTCGGCTGTGCAGTGACTTCGCCTTGCACCACGGCCATGTCCTGGGCCGTCAACACCTGGCCGCCCGACACCGGGCGCGCCATCACGACGTAGGGGCCATCGATGCGCACGCGTGTCGGCACGTACAGCGACGCGTTCGCGCCCTGCGTGCAACGCACGCCCACCGTCACGGCTTTCCACACGCGTGCGCCTGGGGGCAGAAAGGCTTCCCACGCCGTGCACGACTGCGTGGCCGCACTTTCGACAACGCGGCCGACATCGACCGTCACGCTGCCCTGCACGTCCGCCGTCTGGCGGATGACGAACTGTTCGACGGTGCGGCGGATGGCGTCTGTACCCGTCGTTTGGGCCAGCACGGCCGACGGCAACAGCAGGGCGGCGAGCAGCAGGCGAGGGGACATGGTGGAGGACTCCGGTCTGGCAATGACAGCATTGAACCGCATCGCACGCGTGCGGCATCGCCCGAGCAAGGGCGGATAGACGGCTCTTTCTTCGCTTTGCGCCGCATGATCGAGCGGCAAGGATTGCCGGTGGCTGCCGCCTGCACTGCCGCAGCGATCCCTCTTTAGCCGCCTTTTTTGCCGTCTTATCGGCCGAATGAGGTTGCGGGCGCGTCGCTACGATGCTGGCACGGAAGCTGCACTACGTCCGCCGCAAGGTCGCGATGTGCGACATGGGTGGGCGACGAGCCTGGGGAGAGATGAACATGAACAGACTGGACGATGCGCTGCGCTTTCAGCAGACCGCACTCAACCTGCGCGCCAAGCGTCAGGAGCTGCTCGCCTCCAACATCGCCAATGCCGACACGCCCAACTACAAGGCTCGCGACATTGACTTTGCATCGACGCTCGGGCGTGCGCTGCAAGGGCAGACGCAGCCGCTGCAGATGGCGACCACTTCGGCGGCGCACATCGGCGGCACGGCGGCGGGGGCGGACCCTAACGTCATGTACCGCACCGAAACGCAGTCGAGTCTTGACGGCAACACGGTGGACATGGACGTGGAGCGCGCCAACTTCACCGAGAACGCCACGCAGTACGAGGCCAACGTCACGTTCATGAACAACCTGTTCAAGACAATGGGACAGGCCGTGTCGGGCCAGTAAGCGCAGGAGATACACCATGAGCATGATGAAGGTTTTCCAGATCGCCGGCTCCGCGCTCACCGCCCAATCGGTGCGCCTGAACACCACCGCCAGCAACCTCGCCAACGCTGACAGCGTGGCGGGCCCCGACGGTCAGCCCTATCGCGCCAAGGAAGTCGTCTTCCAGGCCACGCAGATGGGCGACGGTTACTCGCAGGGCGTCAAGGTCAACGGCGTGGTCGAAAGTGCTGCCCCGTTGCGCATGAACTACGACCCGAGCAATCCGGCTGCCGATGCCAACGGCTACGTGGCCATGCCCAATGTCAACGTGGTGGAAGAGATGACCAACATGATCTCCGCCTCGCGCAATTACCAGAACAACGTCGAGGTGATGAACACCGCCAAGACGCTGATGCAGAAGACGCTGACCATCGGTCAGGTCTGAGCATCCTAACCACCACGGGTACCGACCATGGCTACTTCCTCCGTCAACAACAACGCCGCCGCGCAGAGCGTCTACGATCAGCTCAACGGCACCAAGAGCACGACGTCCGATACGTCCAGTACGAGCAGTTCTTCGGACCGTATCAAGATGGACTTTCTGTCGCTGTTGACGGCGCAGCTCAAGAACCAGGACCCGCTCAACCCGCTCGACAACGCGCAGACCACTTCGCAGCTCGCGCAGATCAGCACCGTCAACGGCATTGAAAAGCTCAACACCCAGTTGTCAACAATGTTCTCGTCCTTTCAGGCCAACGAGACGTATCAGGCGGCAGCGCTCATCGGCCACCAAGTGCTGGTGGAAGGCAACCAGCTCAAGCTCACCGAAGGTGTGGCGGTCGGCGGCATCGAGATGCCGGCAGCGGCCGACAAGGCTTTCGTCACTGTGTACAACAAGGACGGCACCAAGGTCGCCGAACTGTCGTTGGGCAAGCTCGACGCGGGCGCCAATGAATTCGTGTGGGACGGCAAGACCGCCGACGGCACTCAGCTCGAAGACGGCACCTACACCATCAAGGTTTCGGCCAGCAACGAAGACGGCACCAAGGTCACGCCGAAATCGCTCGAACTGGCCTCAGTATTCTCGGTCGGCAAGAAGACCGACGGCAGCATCGAACTGGAAGTGGGCCGCTTCGGCCAGCTCTCCATGAGCGACATCAAGCGCATTCTCTGATACAGAGGTCACGACAATGGCATTCCAGCAAGGTCTTAGCGGACTCAACGCAGCGTCGAAAGCGCTCGACGTCATCAGCAACAACGTCTCGAACGCGAGCAACGTTGGCTTCAAACAGTCCAACGCGCAGTTCTCGGACGTCTATGCGGCTGCGCTCAACGGTGCGGCGGCGGGCGTGCAGATCGGTATCGGCACGGCTGTGGCGGCGGTCACGCAGCAATTCACGCAAGGCAACATTACGCCGACTGACAATCCGCTGGACGTTGCCATCAACGGCGCAGGTTTCTTTCGCATGTCGAACGAAGGCTCGCTGGTCTACACGCGCAACGGTCAGTTCGAAATCGACAAGAGCGGCTACATCGTCGAACGCGCAGGGCTATAAGCTCACGGGTTATCCGGCCGATGCGCTGGGCAACATCCTGCCGGCCACACCGCAGCCGCTGTACGTCGATACTGCCGACTTGCTGCCGCAAGAGACTGCCAAGGTCGAGATGGGCCTGAACCTGGATTCGACCAAGGACCCGATCGCCATCGCCTTCGACGTCAACGACCCGACCACGTACAACTCATCGACTTCGGTCAGCATCTACGACAGTCTGGGCAACTCGCACATCCTGACCATGTACTTCGCCAAAACGGCCAGCGCGACGTGGGACATGTATACGCAGCTCGACGGCGGTGCGACCTCTGCCAACGGCACCCTGGCCTTCGACACGGCCGGCCAGCTCACCTCCGGGATGCCGATCACGCTCAACGGGCTGACGGTTTCGACGGGCGCGCAGTCGCCGATGGGTGGCGCCGGTGGCGTGCAGCTCGACCTGACCGGCAGTACGCAGTACGGCAGCTCGTTCTCGGTTAACCGTCAAGTGCAGGACGGCTATGCCTCGGGTCGCCTGTCGGGCATCACCATCGGTTCTGACGGCACCGTGCAGGGCCGCTACAGCAACGGTCAGTCGCGCAACCTCGGCCAGGTCGTGCTCGCCAATTTCGCGAACTCCAACGGCCTGATCTCGCTCGGTAACAACAACTGGGCCGAGTCGCCTGATTCGGGTCAGCCGCTGGTCGGGGCGCCCAACACCGGCAGCATGGGCAAGTTGCAGGCTGGCGCGGTGGAAGAGTCCAACGTCGACCTCACCGCCGAGCTGGTCAACATGATCACGCAACAGCGCAACTACCAGGCCAACGCTCAGTCCATCAAGACGCAAGATCAGGTGATGCAGACGCTGGTCAACCTGCGCTAACCAAAGCAGATAAGGGGCCGGCATGGATAAGCTCATCTACACCGCCATGAGTGGCGCCAAGGCCACCATGAGCCGGCAGGCGTCGGTGGCCAACAATCTGGCCAACGTGTCGACCACCGGTTTTCGCGCCGAGATGAACCGCTTGCGCGCGGTGCCGGTGCAAAGCGAAGCGCTGCCTTCGCGCGCGCACGTCGTCGAAGCCACGCTCGGCGCCGACATGCGCGCTGGCGCCATCATGCAGACCGGTCGATCGCTCGACATGGCGATCCAGGGCGAAGGCTGGTTTGCGGTCCGTGCCGCCGATGGCAGCGAGGCCTATACGCGCGACGGCAGTTTCACCGTGGATGCCAACGGCATGCTGCGCACGCGCAGCGGGCTGGAGGTGCTCGACGACGGCGGCAACCCCATCACGCTGCCGCCCGACAACAGCATCGAACTGGGCGGCGACGGCACGCTCACGGCGACACCGCGCGACGGCACGCTCAACGCAGCCAATCCGGTAGCGCGCCTCAAGCTCGTCAATCCTGACCCGGCCACCATGCAGCGGCGTGACGACGGACTGTTCCGCACGGCAGGCAATCAGCCCGCCGCGGCGGACGACAACGTCAAGGCTCTGGGCGGTGCGCTCGAAGGCAGCAACGTCAGCATGGTCAACCAGATGGTGCAGATGATCTCGCTGCAACGTCACTACGAAATGCACACCAAGCTCCTGCAGACCGCGCAGGAAGACGACCGTGCTGCGACGCAGATTCTGTCGCGCACGTAACACCCGCACACACTCCGCGCTTTGCGGCGGCGTGGCGCGGCCTGGCGAGGATTGAGCGGAAAACCGCCCCCTAATCGGCGCAACGGAGCGCCAGGGCGGACGCTAATCTGGCACCACTGCAGGAGGACATTCCCCATGATCAGAGCACTGTGGATCGCCCGTACGGGCCTCGATGCGCAGCAGACGCAACTGGACACCATCTCGAACAACCTGGCCAACGTCAGCACCAATGGCTTCAAGCGTGCGCGCGCCGTGTTCGAAGACATGCTGTACCAGACCTTCCGCCAGGCTGGCGCCAATTCCACGCAGCAGACGACGATTCCGTCGAGCCTGCAATTGGGTACTGGCGTGCGCCCCGTGGCGACCGAGAAGATCCACACGCAGGGCAACCTGCAACAGACCGGCAATCCGCTGGACGTGGCGATCAATGGGGAAGGCTTCTTCCAGGTACAGCTCCCGGATGGCACCACCGCTTACACGCGTGATGGTTCTTTCCAGAAGGACTCCAATGGCCAATTGGTGACCGCCAGCGGCTATGCGCTGCAACCGGCCATCACCATCCCGGCCGATGCCCTGTCGGTGACCATCGGCAAGGACGGTACCGTGAGCGTGACGCAGCCGGGCCAGACGGCCGCGTCACAGGTCGGCACCATCCAGATCGCCACCTTCATCAATAACGGCGGTTTGCAGAGCATCGGCGAGAACCTGTATCTGGAAACCGCATCCAGTGGCACGCCGACGGCGAGCACGCCGGGCCTGAACGGTGCCGGTGTGCTCAACCAGAGCTACGTCGAAACGTCCAACGTCAACGTGGCGGAAGAGCTTGTCAGCATGATTCAGACGCAACGCGCGTACGAGTTGAATTCGCGCGTGGTCCAGACGGCCGACTCGATGCTCGGCCGCCTCACGCAACTCTAAGGAGAGAGCGATGAGCATCCTGCGACTGATGGGCGGGTTCGTGGCGGTGCTGTCGCTGTCCGCCTGCATGACGGTGCCGGCCACCAACATCGAACAACCGATGACGGCGCGCCCCGCACCGCTGTCAACCGGCCCGAACAACGGCGCCATCTACCAGCAGGTTGCGATTCGCCCGCTGTTCGAAGATCGCCGGGCGCGCATGGTTGGCGACATCATCACGGTGAATCTCGTCGAGAAGACGAGTGCCAGCAAGAACTCAAACGCCTCGGCGGGCAAAAGCTCGACGTTGTCGGCATCGATTCCCAACATTACCGGCGTGCCCGGCAAGTTCCTCGCGGGCATGGGCGTGGATGCGAGCGGCGACAACAGTTTTTCCGGCAAGGGCGCGGCGGCAGCCAAGAACGACTTCACCGGCACCATTACCGTGACGGTGGTGGACGTGTATCCCAATGGCAATCTGGTGGTGGCCGGCGAGAAGCAGGTCGCCATCAACCAGGGCAATGAGTTCATTCGTTTCTCGGGCGTGGTCAATCCTTCCAACGTCACCACGGCCAACACTGTGCAGTCAACGCAGGTGGCCGACGCGCGCATCGAATACAAGGCCACGGGTTACATCGACGAAGCGCAGACCATGGGTTGGATGCAGCGCTTCTTTATGAACGTACTGCCGTTCTGACGACGCTCTTATTGGGACTCTGAATGCAGTCGCGTCGCCCGCACATTCGCGCTCGACGCAGGTTTGACCAAGGGATGTATGCCATGACCCCACAACTGACACCGACGACTCTGCTTCATGCCATGAGCAAGTGCATGACCCGGATGCTGTCTGCCATCGTGGCGGTTGCAGCATTGGTGCTTGCCCCGACTGCCCAGGCAGAGCGCATCAAGGATCTTGCGAGCATCGCTGGCGTGCGCACCAACCAGCTTGTCGGCTACAGCCTCGTCGTCGGCCTGGACGGTACGGGCGACCAGACCTCCCAGGCACCGTTCACGGTTCAGAGCTTGACCAACATGCTCGGCAACCTCGGCGTGACCGTGCCGCAGGGCACCAACATGCAGCTCAAGAACGTTGCGGCCGTCATGGTCACGATGTCGCTGCCGCCGTTCGCGCAGCCGGGGCAACAATTCGACGTGACCGTTTCTTCGCTCGGCAACGCCAAGAGTCTGCGCGGAGGCACACTGCTGATGACGCCGCTCAAGGGCGTCGATGGTCAGGTGTATGCCATTGCACAGGGCAACCTCATCGTGGGTGGCGCGGGCGCGCAGGCGGGCGGCTCTAGCGTGACGATCAACCATCTGGCAGCGGGGCGTATTCCGGCTGGCGCAACGGTCGAGCGCGCCGTGCCGATGCCGGTGGGCGATGCCGACACGATCTCGTACGAGTTGGCCGCCGCTGACTTTGGCACTGCGCAGCGTGTGGTCGATGCGATCAACCGCGCGACCGGGCCGGACACCGCGTGGGCGCTCGATGCACGCCGCATCCAGGTGCGCGCACCCGCCGCGCCCAACGAACGCGTGGCGTTTCTTGGCCGCGTGGAGAACATCGAGGTCACACCGTTGATTGGCGCGGCGAAGGTGATCGTCAATTCGCGCTCGGGTTCGGTGGTGATGAACCAGGCGGTGACGATCCAGGAATGCGCGGTGGCGCATGGCAATCTCTCTGTGTCGATCGACTCCGAACAACAAGTCAGCCAGCCCAACGCATTCGCGGGTGGGCGCACCGTGGTCACGGAGAACGCGCAGATCGACTTGAAGCAGGGCAGCGGCAATCTGGTACGCATGCGCGCCGGTGCCAACCTTGCTGACGTGGTGAAGGCGCTGAACGCCGTCGGCGCTACGCCGCTGGATCTGATCAACATCCTGCAGGCAATGAAGTCGGCCGGTGCATTGCGCGCCGAGCTGGAAGTCATCTGACGAGCGCCGCACCATGCTTGACCAGATCAACACACTCGATCCGAACAGCCTGACAGCGCTCAAGCGCATGTCGAAAGACAATTCGCCGGCAGCCATCAAGGGCGCGGCGCAACAGTTCGAGGCGTTGTTCCTGCAAAACATGCTCAAGTCGATGCGCGATGCCACCGTCACGTCCGACGCGATGGGTAGCGAGACGACACGCTTCTACCAAGGCCTGTACGACCAGCAACTGGCCGCGATGATGGCGCAGCGTGGCGGCATCGGCCTGGCCGACGTGATGGAAAAGCAGATGGGCGCGCAGGCGGCGTCCGCACAGAACGCTGCGGCGGCGGGGGCGTCGTCAGCCGGCAACGTGCCGTTGTCGCTCGACGCCGCACGCGCGGCCGCTGCGCATACCGCCTCTGGCGACAAAGTGCCGACCACGCCACAGGCGTTCGTTGACGCAACCTGGCCGCAGGCCGCGAAGGCGGCTCAATCGCTCGGTGTGCCCGCACACTTTCTGGTGGCGCAGGCAGCGCTTGAGACGGGCTGGGGCAAGTCTCAGATCCGGAACAAGGACGGCACGCCGAGCTACAACCTTTTCAACATCAAGGCGGGCAGCAACTGGACCGGCAAGGTGGTCGAGGCGCGCACGGTCGAATACGAAAACGGCCAGCGCAAAGTGCGTGTAGAGCGCTTCCGTGCCTACGATTCGTATGAGCAGGCGTTTCAGGATTACGCCGATCTCGTCGGCAACTCGCCGCGCTATGCCAAGGTCGCCGGCAAGACCGACGGCCACGCCTTTGCACGCGCGCTGCAAGAAGGCGGCTACGCGACCGATCCGTCATATGCGGACAAGCTCGCCCGTGTCATCAACGGCAACGCGTTGCGCCAACGCCTGATGGCTTCGGCCGCATCCGCGCGCGGCTGATAAATCCGCACTGTCTGCGTCTGTCATATCTCTGTCACGGCGTCGTCATATCGCCTCGGTAGCGTGACGCCCTTTGTTTTGAACAAAGGATGTCGCGATGAAGAGGTTTGCACGTTCGGTTGCCGGCTCGGCGCTGGTTGTGATGATGCTTGGCATGCTGACGGCATGCGGCGGTGACGACGACAACAACGACACCAGCAGCCCGAGCGGTGTGAGTTCGTCGTCAACGTCTTCTACGTCGTCGTCGCGCAGCTCAAGCTCCACTTCGTCCGTGAGTTCGTCGGCTGCCTCCAGCGCGTCGTCGAGCGCAGCGTCCTCTTCGTCTTCAAGCGTCGCGTCGTCGTCCTCGTCTTCCGTCGCGCCGGGTGTGTGGGCGAGTGCCGTGGCGGGTGACGTGCTGGCGGTCAAGCTGTCGACGCTCAAACCGACGCAGGGAGGCCTGGGCTTCGATCAGGTTCTACTACAAGCTCGGCCGCTACGAAGTGGACGTTGCCAAGAAGTTCGATGACTTCTGTGCCGATGAAGGCATGACGGGTGTTACGACGTGGTCGGCCACCTCGACCATCAAGGATTCGACCAGCTTTGTCTGCACCGTGACCGACACCAAGCTGCGCGACACGTCGGTGCTGGGCACGGTGGTGGTTGGGCCGAACGGCGATTCGCTCTACCTCACCGATGGTCATCACGGGCTGTTGACGTATTACGAGGTGCCGGACGGTGGTCCCGATCTGGTGGTGCACGTGCTGGTGCGCAACAACCTGTCGGCGTACTCGGGCACGGCGTTCTGGACGCAGATGCAGAACAACAACTATCTGTGGTTGAAGAACGGTAGCGATCAGACGATCACCACCGCGCAACTGCCGACGGGCCTGGGCTTCAAGAACGGCATGACCAACGATGTGTTCCGTTCGCTGGTGTACTTCACGCGTGACGTGGGTTACAGCAAGCCGGCGTCTTCGCCTGATTACCTGGAGTTTTACTGGGCCGAGTGGCTGCGCAGCAACGCGAGCTTTAACCTCGCCAGCTATGATCTGACCAAGCTGAACACCGGCATCACCGATCCGTCGACCGACACGGGCTACCTGGGGGCGGTGTGGAATGCGTTGACGCTGATGTCGAACGCGACCGATCCGATCATCGCGGGCAAGACCGGCACCGATCTGGGCAAGCTGTCGCCCATCAACGGCGGCAAGGCTTACAACAAGGGCACTTTCGGCGATCTGCTGAAGACCATGTCCGACACCAAGCCGGGCAAGATCGCCTACACACTGAACTACAAGTCCGCGCACGGCCTCTAGGCTGGAGCGGTAGAGGAGCGGGCCCGGCCATGTGCCGGGCCTTTTTCGTTAACGTTCAACCAACAAAAAGCCCGCATCGTGCGGGCTTTTTGTTGTGCGCGGGGCTGACGCGTCAGACAGTTTTCATGCCGAGTCGGCCGAGCAGTGCATTGTCGCCGTCAACGTCCGGGTTGCCGGTGGTGAGCAGCTTGTCGCCATAGAACATGGAGTTCGCACCGGCGAGGAAGCACAGCGCCTGCGCTTCATCGGTGAGTTCGCGACGGCCGGCGGACAGGCGCACGTAGCTCGTCGGCATTGCGATGCGCGCAGCGGCAATGGTGCGTACGAATTCGAACGGATCGATGCGCGGCATGTCGGCCAGCGGCGTGCCTTCGACAGCGACGAGGCTGTTGATGGGCACCGATTCGGGCGGCGTTTCCATGTTGGCGAGCTGGGCGATCATCGCTGCACGGCCACGGCGCGATTCGCCCATACCGATGATGCCGCCGGAGCACACGTTGATGCCGGCATCGCGCACGCGGTCGAGTGTGTCGAAGCGATCGGCCTGCGAGTGCGTGGTGATGATGTCGCCGTACAGCTCCGGTGCCGTGTCGATGTTGTGGTTGTAGTAGTCCAGACCCGCTGCCTTGAGTTTTTCGGCCTGGCCGTCGCGCAGCATGCCGAGCGTCACGCAGGTTTCCAGCCCCAGCGCCTTGACCTCGCGGACCATGTCGAGCACGGGTTCGAGATCCTTGTCCTTGGGGCCGCGCCAGGCCGCGCCCATGCAGAAGCGGGACGAACCGGCTTCCTTCGCTTGGCGGGCTTTCTCGACGACATCGCCGAGCGAGAGCATTTCTTCTTTTTCAACGCCGGTCTGGTAGCGCTTGGATTGCGAGCAATAACCGCAGTCTTCTGAGCAGCCTCCGGTCTTGATCGACAGCAGCGTGCTGCGCTGAACAGCGTTGGGGTCGAAGTTCTCGCGGTGCACTTGCTGTGCGCGGAAGATCAGGTCCATCAGCGGCAGGTCGAGCAGTGTCTGCACTTCGTCCACCGACCAGCGCTGCGGCGCTTGCGGTTCGGTGGGCTTGCGGTGGATCTTGATCTCGCTCGCGGCGACGGGGGGCGTGGTGGTCATGGCACAGCCTTCGATGGTGTATTCATGGGGCCTGCGCGGCCGATGCTTGACGCACGGCGGGCGGGGCAAGCGGGTCGCGGCGCATTATACCGTCGCGCCGACTACTTCCCCCGCCTTCAAGATGCCTTCTGTCCGGCCGTCCCTGCAATTCCTGATCCGTGCCCTGACGAAGATATGGCCCGCGCGATGCCACGTGTGCGGGGCGCGCTCCGGCGAGGCGCCCGTGTGCGACATGTGTGTGGCTGACGTGCCCGAGCTGCCCGCCCAACGTTGTGCACTCTGCGGCCTGCCCACAGTGCGCGGCGCAACCTGTGGTCGTTGCCTGCATCGCTTGCCGCACTTTGACGCAACCTGTGCTGCGTTCGTCTACGCCTTCCCGGTGCGTGAATTGTTGTTGTCGCTGAAGGCCGGCCACGGCTTTGAACTGGCAGGGTGGTTTGCGGCGCACATGGCGCATGCGTGGCCGACCGAGCGGGTTAACGCCATTGTCGCCATGCCGCTGCACCGACGTCGCTTGCGTGAACGTGGTTTCAATCAGTCGATGGAACTGGCTCGACGTATCGGGCGGTCCGTCGGCGTGCCGGTGTGGATGCATGCAGTCGAACGCGTGCGCGACACGCCACATCAGACCGGGCTACGTTTGCGAGGGCGCCGAAACAACCTGCGCGGGGCTTTTGCCTGCACGCGTCGTTTCGACGGACTGCATGTCGTGGTGGTGGACGACGTGATGACCAGCGGTACGTCATGCGATGAACTGGCGCGCGTGCTCAAGCGTGCGGGGGCGCGGCGGGTGACGTGTATGGTGGCGGCGCGTACGTTGGCCGTGCGGCGCGCGCCGGCCTAGCGCGGACACGGCCCGGAGGCCTTGTCCGCGGGAGGGGTTTAGCGTGGGTTGGAGGCAGGGGCAGACTGATCGCCTGACGGCGGCGGCGACAGACGCTTGGCTTCTTCGTCGCTGATGACCTGGAATACCTGCACTACGCGCTCTACGCCCTTGGTGGTGCGGGCCACGTCTACCGCGATGCTGGATTCGCGTTGCGTGACCAGGCCCATGAGGAAGGCCGTGTTGCGTTCGGTGACGACCTTGATGTCGTTGGCCGAAATGCCTTCGGTATTGATCAGGCGTGCCTTGAGGTTCGACGTGATCAGCGTGTCGTTCGAGCGCGTCGTCAGCGAAGCCGGCCAGCCCACGGTCAGTTCGTTGAATACCTGGGCGACGTTGGGATACGCGCGCGCCATGCGCTCGGCTTCGGCCTTGCTGGCGTCATCGGCGGTCTGCCCGGTGAGCAGCACCCAGCGGTTGAACGAGGTCACGATCACGCGGGCGCGCGTGTCGCCGAACTTGCTGCTGATCTGGTTGCCGAGCTTGATTTCGATTTCGTTGTCGGTGACCTGCGTGCCATAGGGGCGGCGATCGATGGTGGCGGCAACGCCAGTGCCCACACCTGCTGCGACGATCGGCACGCAGCCTTGCAGGACGAGCACTGCGAGCGAAGCGGTTGCAGCGATGAGCTTGAGGTTCGGGCTGATCAATTGGCGCTTCAAATTTCTTCTCCCATCAACATGCAGTCGATGCCGTCGCACAGGCAGTGGATGGCAAGGACATGCGTTTCTTCGATGCGCGCCGCGCGATCGCTCGGCACGCACACATGGACATCGGTATCGCGCAAACGTTGCGCAAGCTCGCCGCCACCCTTGCCGGTGAGGGCCACTACGCGCATGTCGCGTTCGTGTGCGGCATTGACGGCTTCGAGGACATTGGGCGATTCGCCACTGGTGCACAGCACGAGCAGGATGTCGTGCGGCTGGCCCAATGCACGGATCTGTTTGGCGAAGACTTGCGAGAAATCGTGGTCACACGACAACGACGTGAGCAGCGCACTGTCGGCGCCGAGTGCCACGGCGGCCAGTTCGGGGCGTTCGCGCTCGAAACGGCCGGACAGGCGTGCGGCGAAGCGTTGTGCGTCGGCGGCCGAGCCACCGTTGCCGCAGGCGAGGATCTTGCCATTGCCGAGCAGGCTCTGGACCATCAGGTCGGTGGCTTCCAGGATAGGGCCTGCGAGCAGCTCGGCGGCATCGATCTTGACCTGCACGCTGTCCTGGAAGTGCTGCGATATGCGGGCGAAAAGATCCATGAGTCAGTGACACGCGCGCAAGCACCAACGCTGCGCGCGATAAAAGGTTGGGTTGGAGTTCAGGCGGCCAGTCCGCGGGTTTCTTCCAGGCCGAGCATGATGTTCATGCATTGGATGGCGGCACCCGAAGCGCCCTTGCCGAGATTGTCGAATCGCGCTGCCAGCAGAATCTGGTCGGCATGGCCGAAGACGAACAGTTCGGCGCGATTGGTATCGTTGCACGCGGTGGCCGGCAGGAAACCGTTGTCGAGTACCGATGCGTCGCCGAAAGGCTGCACACGCACGAAGATCTCGCCCTTGTAGTAGTCGGCGAAGTAGGCGTGCAGCGACTGCGGGTCAGTCTGTTTGGCAAGCGTGCGGCTCAGCAGCGGCACCGACACGACCAGACCTTGTGCGAAGTTGCCGACGATGGGCGTGAACAGCGGCGCATTCGTCAGACCGGAGATGGTCTTCATCTCGGGCAGGTGCTTGTGCTGCAGGCCGAGCGCGTAGAAGCGCGGGCTCTTCATGCTGTCGGGCAGTTCTGCGGGTTCTTCGTAGCTGGCGATCATCTCTTTGCCGCCGCCGCTGTAGCCGGTCACCGAATACGTGGTGAAAGGGTGGTCGGCATTCACGATGCCGCCTGCCACCAGCGGTTGCGCCAGCAGGATGAAGCCACTGGCGTGGCAACCCGGCACGGCCACTTTCTGCGCATTGCGGATGCGGTCGCGCTGGCCGGCGTTGAGTTCAGGCAGGCCGTAGACCCAGTCGGGATTGGTGCGATGCGCGGTGCTGGCATCGAGGAAGCGCGTGCGCGTGTTGCCCGGTGCAAGCAGGGCCACCGATTCCTTCGACGCGGCATCGGGCAGGCACAGGAACACCACGTCGGCGTTGTTGATGTACTCAGCCTTGACCGCCGCGTCTTTGCGCTTGTCTTCGGGGATCGTGAGGATTTCGATCTCCTCGCGCTGCGCGAGGCGTTCGTCGATCTTCAGACCAGTGGTGCCGTGGCGGCCGTCGATGAAAACCTTGTACGTCATGGTCGAACCTGTGGGGCTGTCCGGCGCGAATCGCCAAACCAGTATTGTAGCGTGCAAAAGAAAAACCCCCGCCGCTTGCGCGGTCGGGGGTTTGTAACCCGATGTGCGGTGTCTGGTGTTACGACACCGTGTCGAGTCTTAGCGGGCTTGCCAGCCGCCGTCGACGTTGATGATTGTGCCGTTCAGGTAGTCCGAAGCTTCGGCTGCCAGGAACACGGCGGTGCCGGCCAGATCTTCCGGCTGGCCCCAGCGACCGGCGGGGATGCGGTCCAGGATCGCCTTGTTGCGGGCTTCGTCTGCGCGGATCGGTGCGGTGTTGGCCGTGGCGATGTACCCCGGGGCGATACCGTTGCAGTTGATGCCCTTGGAGGCCATTTCGTTGGCGATCAGCTTGGTGATACCAGCGATGCCGTGCTTGGAAGCGGTGTAGCCCGGCACCAGGATGCCGCCTTGGTACGACAGCATCGAGCAGATGTTGATGATTTTGCCCTTGCCGTTGCGGCCAACGACGTGGCGGCAGAATGCCTGCGACAGGTAAACCGGTGCGTAGAGGTTGATCTTCATGACGAAGTCAAAGTCCTCTTCGGTGTGCTCCAGGAACGGTGCGCGGCGGATGGTGCCGGCGACGTTGCCCAGGATGTCAACCTGACCCGCCAGCTTGACGGCTTCGTCGATGACGCGTTGCGGAGCGCCCGCTTCGGTCAGGTTGGCCTTGAGGTACCAGAACTTGCCGCCGGTCTTGGCGACGGCGGCTTCCAGGCCAGCCTTGGTTTCGTCGGACATCGGCGCAAAGTCGGCGGCGATGACGGAAGCGCCCGCTTCGGCCATCTTGATGGCGATAGCTGCGCCGATGCCCTGTGCCGCACCGGTAATCAGGGCAACCTTGCCCGACAGATCAAAAGGATTGCTCATTGTGGTGACTCTCCCGTGTTGTAACGTTAATGCCGCCCGAGGGGTCGGGCGGAGGTGCCGGAGGGCGGTTCAAGCAGGTCGGCGGATCATGCCGCCGTCTTGGAACCTCTTCCCGCTCTTGCTGCGATGCCGTGATCGGGGCTCATGTGCTGCCCGAAATCGTCGTTTATGACTCATAAACTCCGGCTTTCGGCCGCCTTGTCGGCGTCATTCGCCCCGCTGACGAACTCTCGCTGAAGATCGTGAACAGGTTCGCAGGAACTACTTACGGAAATCCTTGCGTGGAGGGCTGAACGTATCCAGCAGCAGGGTTTCTTCGCCTTGTTTGGCCAGGAATCCGTGCATCAACCCGCTCGGCACGAGGATCATGTCGCCGGCCTTCATTTCGTAGGCTTTGTTGACGATCGTGTAGGTGCCGCCACCATAGACCACGAAAGTCGTCTGCTCGTGCGGATGGCTGTGCATGTAGCCTTCGGCCCCGGGCTGAAAGTCGGACTTCCACCTGCATGAGCATTTCGCCGTCGGCGATGATGCGTCGCTTGACGCCGCCTCCGAGCTCTTGCCATTCGGGTTTTTCGAGCGTGGTCATGGGGATGCTCCTCGTTGTCCTCGGATGGTTGCCCATCCTGAAAAAACGTCGTGCCGTTTAACGCGGCGCGCGTGGCGCAACCATGGGATTTTAGCCGATGGAGGGCTTTCCCGTATATGTTTGATGGGCGCTGGCGTCGCAGTGTCGTTTGAGTACGATCAAATGCGGCCGGTCGTTTGTCGGAAAATGCGGCATCGCGTGGTCCGATCAGCCCACGCCGCCAGCGTCGAAAGCGCCGGGGATCCACTGGATGGCGGCGGCGTCGAGCCGGTCGAGCAATATCGCATCGAAGCGGCAGGGCGCCGTCGCGTACGTCCGGCCGGTGCCATTGAGCCAATGCTGGGCGGCGAGCACGACGCGTCGTTGCTTGGCAGCGGTGATGCTCGCGGCGGCGCCGCCGAACGCGGCATGGCGGCGCAGGCGCACCTCCACAAAGACGATGACGCCGTCGATGCGGGCGATCAGGTCCACCTCGCCGCCGCGGCAATGTACGTTTCGCTCAAGTATCCGGGCGCCCTGCGCGACGAGGAAATCCGCCGCCAACGCTTCGGCCGACGCGCCCCGTGCCTGCGTGCCTAATTGCGCATCGGCTTGCCGCTTTCTCCACCACATTCCACAATTCCCCGATTCCATTGCGCTGGCGGGTGCCGGCGCCCACGATTACGACATGAACGAATCCGCTTCTCCGCTTGCCTCAGAGGCCAGCCTCTACATCGTCGCCACGCCTTTGGGAAACGTCCGCGACATCACGCTGCGCGCGCTGGATGTGCTGCGCGCGGTTGACGTGGTGGCAGCCGAGGATACCCGCCACAGTCAGCGACTCCTTGATGCACATGGCATTCGCGCCAATCTGCTGGCCCTGCACGAACACAACGAACAGGCCGGCGCCACGCGTGTCATCGCCATGCTGGAAGAGGGGCGTCACGTGGCGTTGGTAACCGACGCCGGTACGCCGGCGGTGTCCGACCCCGGTGCGCGGCTGGTCGCGCGAGTGCAGGCTGCCGGGCATCGTGTCGTACCGGTGCCGGGCCCGTGCGCGGCCATCGCAGCGTTGTCCGTATCAGGGTTGGCGGATGGGGCGTTCCAGTTCGTGGGCTTTCTGCCACCCAAGCCGACCGCGCGTCGCACGGCGCTCGAAGCACTGGCATCGGTGGGCGCCACGCTGGTGTTCTATGAGGCACCGCACCGCATCGTCGAATGCGTGGATGATCTGCTGGCCGTGTTGGGGGGCGAGCGAGAACTGGTGGTGGGGCGCGAGCTGACCAAGATGTTCGAGCAGGTACAGCGCCTGCCGCTGGCGGAAGCACCAGCGTGGCTCGCCGCCGACTCGAATCGCTTGCGCGGCGAATTCGTGCTGCTGGTATCCGCGCCGCCGCCGCGCGAGGGCGTGCCTGCCGAAGCCGAACGCATGCTGCGCCTGCTGGTCGATGAACTGCCGCTCAAATCTGCAGCGCGGCTGGCAGCCGAACTCACCGGTGTGCCGCGCAATGCGCTCTACGAGCTGGGGCTCTCGTTCAAAGCAGCGGATCAGGACGACTGAACGCGCTGCGATGAGTACAATGTTCGTTGCAGCCCGATGTGTCATGCACAAGGCGGTTGCAACGAGTTGATGGGTTGCCGCACTTTCGTCGGACGCTTCGCTCACGTATCACTCATGGCGATGCGGCCGTTCCCTAACCCCCGCGTGCCTCGACCCCGCACGCGATGAGTGATCGGAGCTTCTGTCCATGACCCTCTATCGCAAGACGTATTACGCCACGCACCCCGACTCCATGCCGGGCGCGACCAACGATCAATTGCGTAATCGTTACCTGATCACCGATCTGTTCGCTGCGGATGAAGTCCGCCTGAACTACACCCACTTCGAACGCATGGTCATCGGCGGTGCCGCACCCGTATCGAAGAAGGTGTCGCTGCCGGTGCAGACCGAGCCTGCATCCGCCAAGGACAAGCCTTTCCTGGAGCGCCGTGAACTTGGCGTGGTCAACGTCGGCGCCGGCCAGGGGGCCGTGACTGTCGACGGCAAGCGTTTCGAGATGAAGCCCAAGGACGGTTTGTATGTGGCCATGGGCGCGGCGGACGTGACGTTCGAGTCGGCCGATGCCGGCAACCCCGCCAAGTTCTATCTGGTGTTGACGCCAGCGCATGCCGCGTACGAGACCACGCACATTTCGATCGACAAGGCGGTGCCGCTGGAGCGCGGTGCGCTGGAGACCTCCAACGAGCGCACCATCTACCAGTACATCGTTCCGCAAACCGTGAAGTCGTGCCAGTTGCTGCTGGGGCTTACCGCGCTCAAGCCGGGCAGCGTATGGAACACCTGTCCGCCGCACCTGCACGACCGCCGTTCTGAGGCGTATTTCTACTTCGACCTCGCTGAAGATCAACGCATCATGCACTTCATGGGCGAACCGGACGATGTGCGCCAGATCACCATGGCCAAGGACGAAGCCGTCATCTCGCCGCCGTGGTCGATCCACATGGGATCGGGTACGAGCAACTACACGTTCATCTGGGCGATGGGGGGCGAGAATCTCGATTACACCGACATGAACGTGCTGGACATCTGCCAGTTGAAGTGAGCGCGCCCCTTCGCATGCGCCGTAACCAGACGACCTGCTCGCCACCCGGCGTGCGGGTCGTTTTGTTTCGGAACCTGCTGCTCGCGACCAGAGCGCGAAACCCTGTCCACGAGCCGCAGCCATCTCTTCGTTACCGTGATCTCACGCTATGAGTGATCTGCCATCCCTCCGCGCCAGTGCGCTCGCCAGTCGCCTGTCGGACTGGCGTGCCTGGCGGGAGCGCATCGTCGTCTGGTTGGCGGCAATCGTGGCGGGCCTGTGCGTGGTGGCGTTCACCAAGATGACGGAGTTCGCGGCCAACCTGTTCCAGACGATCCGCGCGCACGGTGTTGCCTGGCCGTTGCTGCTGACGCCCTTGGGTGGCATGTTGGCGGTGTGGATCGCGCGCAAGTGGGCGCCGGGCAGTGCAGGCAGTGGCATTCCGCAGGTCATGGTGTGTCTGGACCCGAGCGTGCCGCCTTCTCGCATCCGGCATTTCGTGTTCGACGCGGCTTTCGATCGTCAAGAGCGTATGCGGCGCGCTGGCGCTGAGCGTGGGTTTTTCGAGTGGCCGAGAAGGGCCGTCGGTACAGATCGCCGCCGGCATCATGCATGGCTTTCGCCGTTTTCTCGGACCCGATTCGCGCATCCAGCCCAACGACCTGATGCTGGCGGGCGGTGCCGCTGGCATTGCCGCCGCGTTCAACACGCCGCTGGCGGGCGTGATGTTTGCCATCGAAGAACTCTCCCGCCGTTTCGAGCAGCGCTCCAGCGGTGTGATCGTCACCGCCATCATCATTGCCGGGCTGGTGTCGGTCTCGGTGTTCGGCAATCTCAATTACTTTGGTCGTCTGACGATCGAAGAAACGCGCCTGGCACTTCTGCTGCCGGCGATCGTCTGCGCGTTGGTGAGCGGGGTGCTGGGCGGCTTGTTCTCGCGGCTGCTGATCGTGTCCTCGGCGGGGGGCAAGGATCGCATCACGGCATTTCGTGTTGCGCATCCCATCTGGTTTGCCGGCGCTTGCGGCCTCGTTGTCGCCATACTTGGCCTTGTCAGCGGAGGTTCGGCGCATGGCAGCGGATACGAGCTGACGCGCGGTCTGCTCGCGCATGAAGAGTCGGTGCCTTTCCTGTACGCGGGCGTCAAGTTCATTGCGACGTGGGTCTCGTACTGGAGCGGTATTCCCGGCGGCATCTTCGCGCCGGCGCTGTCGGTAGGTGCGGGTATTGGCTATGACATCGCCATGCTCACGCATTCGGAGCTGATGATGCCGTTGGTGGCATTGGGCATGGTCGGCTTTCTCGCCGCCGTCACGCAGGCGCCGATCACGTCCTTCATCATCGTGATGGAGATGATCGACGGCCACACCATGGTGCTCAGCCTGATGGCGACCGCGCTCGTTGCATCGCTCATTTCGCGGCTGATTTCGCCGCCGCTTTATCACTCGCTCGCCCAACTGCAATTGCAGGGCGCCAAGGCGGCCGAGACCGCTGCGGCCGGCGGCGCGTCGGATGACGATGCGGCGCCTGATCGGGAGCAGGACGCCTCACTGGACGGCATCGAGAGCGCTGAGCAAACGCCCGACACCAGAGAGCCTCAGTAACGCAACTACAACGCGCTTCGACCATCGGGCATGTTGTGGCGAAAGACGCTGGCGCACATGGCGGGCGTAGCTCAACCCGCCGTCCCGGCCCGCTTCTTTGCCGCGCGCAGAAATTCACCCAGCAGCGGTGCGCCGTCGAGCAGATGGCTGTTGTGGGCCGGGTGGAATTCCGGATGCCATTGCACGCCATAGACAAAGCCATTGCCTGTCCAGCGGATGGCTTCCACCACGTTGTCGTGAATCGATTGCGCCTCTACCACCAATCCATTGCCGAGCTGCTTGACCGCTTGGTGATGGATGCTGGTGACCAGCGGTTCATCGTCGGTCGGATAAAGGCGTTCAAGCAATGAGTCCTTCGTGAAGCGTACGCCGTGCGCATGCTGGTCGTACGCATCGTGGTCCACGTGCAGGAAGGCGCTGCTCAATTGCGTGGCGACGTCCTGATAGAGCGAACCGCCGAAGGCCACGTTGATGAGCTGGCACCCACGGCAGATGCCCAGCACCGGCTTGTTCTGGATGATGCACTCCCACAGCAGGTCGAGTTCATACAGATCGCGCACGCGGTCACCTCGCCATTCCGGGCGCATCGCGTCCTCGCCATAGCTCTGCGGCGACACGTCCGCGCCGCCTTGCAGCACGAGTCCGTCAATGGCGCGTACGTAGTCGCCCACGTGCACGGCGGCGCGGCGCAGGCTGCCTTCGCTCTCCAGCGTCGGGATCATCAACGCCAGCGCGCCTTCGGAAATGATCCAGTGCGCGATGGACTGTTCGATGTACTGCAACTTCTTCCCGCGGAATCCCAGCTCCATCGGCGGCTGGTGCATCAGCCGCGCGGACACGCCAATGCGCAATGGTGGCGTTCGCGGGCCGCTGAGAGGCGGCGTTGACGTACTCAGTGGGGACCGCGCCATAGTTGGGCTTGCTCCCACACCAGATCACCGAACGAACGGTTGCGCTGGTAGGCGTTGCGCATCCATTGCGCATGGTTGCCGGTGTCGACCGATTGCCACAACGACTTGAGCAGATCGGTGGTGTCGAGTTCCGCGGCGTGCGGCGCGAGCTTTTCGAGCGTGTCGGCGAGATCGTCGCGCAGGCTGCGGCGTTCCTTGGTCTGCGGATCGATGATGCACCCGTCGAAACCGAAACGTGCCGCCTGAAAACGGTTGTACGTGTAGACCGCGTAGAGAGATTCATCGATGACGAATGGCCGCTCGATCAACAGATACCGGCACACCGTCTGCGCAAGCGCAGCCAACGCGGCGGCGCGTTCAATGGTCAGCGGCGTGTCGCAGATGCGGATTTCCACCGTGCCGAATTCGGGCTTGGGCCGGATGTCCCAGTAAAAGTCCTTCATGCTGCCGATGACGCCGTAGCTCTTCATGTTGTCGTAATAGGCGATGAAGTCGTTCCAGCGCTTGATCATTGGCGCGCGCCCCGACAGCGGGAAGGCCGAGATCGCATTCAGGCGCGAAGTGTCGAATGCCGTATCCACGCCCTGGTAGTAAGGGGAGGCCGCTGACAACGTGATGAAGTGCGGAATGAAGCGCGACAATCCATGCAGCAGGAACAGCGCTTCGTCGCCGGACGGGCAACCGACGTGGATATGCTGTCCGAATACGGTGAACTGCTTGGCGAGATAACCGTACAGCGAGTTGAGTTGGTGGAAGCGTGGGGTGTCGAAAATCTTGCGGTCCGCCCAGTGCTGGAACGGGTGCGCGCCACCGCCGCACACCAGCAGGTTGAGCCGATCCGCCTGCTCGATGAGCGTGGCGCGCGCGGCGTTCAGCTCGTCGATCAGCGTGTCGCATCGATGATGGATGCCGGTACTCACTTCGATCATGCTCTCGGTGATCTCGGGCTTGAAGTCACCGCGATGTTCACGGCGCTCAATGAGCGCGAGCAGCTCGGTGGCGCCGCGCTGCAGGTCGCCGTCCATGCGGCTGACCAACTGCAGTTCGAGCTCCACGCCCAGGGTGAGCGTGTCCGATCGCGAAAACTCCAGCTCGGTGGGCGCGGGCACTTGTGCGATCGGGGTGGTGATGTCTTCGGTCGTCATGTCGTAGGCCTCAGTCGCGGGTGGTTTCATCGGCACGTCGCAAGGCGAATTGCAGCGCTGGCGGCCCCAGCAGTTCCATGATCACCAGCGCCGTGAGCACGATCGCCGCCAGTTGCGAGCCCAGCTCGGGCCAGATGGCCGTGGTGCGCTCGACCCACAGAAGTGCTGCGCCCGACATCGGCAACAGGCTGATGGACAGCAGCGAAGCCTTGCGCATGGGCAGCCCCGAGGGGCGAGCGAAAATGAACACGCCGATGATCTTGCCGAACGCCCGGGCGGCCAGCAGGCCGAATGCCGGGACGATGGCCGTCACAAAGTCATCCGGCCGCAGCAGTGCGCCGGTCGACACGAACACCACGATCAAGGCCAGTCTGCCGATAAGGCCGAAGTCCATCGGCTGCATGCGACGGCGCTTGTCGAGCGAGCGACACAGCACGCCCGCGACGAGCAGTGTGACGACCACCGACAACTGCATTTCATCCACGATCGCCACGGCGGCGATGATCAACGCGATGGCGCCGATGGTCTGGCCGTTCTGTTCCGGGCGCATGCGTGCCAGCAAAGCCAGCATGAGTGCTGCGATCACCGCGCCCAGAATGATCGAACCAACGATGAGATACATCGGGTGCAGCGCCGTGACCACCAGCGTCAACGCATGTTCCTGGTGCTGCCACGCGTAGGCCACGCCGAGCGCGACGAAGCTATAGCAGCTCGACAATGCGCACAGCAGATGCAGGCGTTCGGTGACCTGGCCGCGTGCAGCGGTGTCCCCGCACACGCCGAGCACAACCGCCGGGCCGGTGGCCGAGGCAAGACCCGCAGCCAGCACGCTGACCAGCGGGGGGACGTCGAGCAGCATCAGCAGCGCGCCCACGAAAGCGAAGGCAAGTAGCGATTCGGCGATGCTGGTGGCCAGCAACCACGGATTGCGCCGTAACCAGCCAAGGTCGATGCGTTGCCCGAGTTCGAACAGCACGATGCCAAAAGCCACGTCGTAGAAAGGCTGCATGCGCGCGAGCATTTCCGGCGACCAGAAACCGGCCACGCCGGGGCTCAGGATGACGCCAGCGAGCACGTAGCCGGTGATGCGCGGCAGGCGCAGCAGACTGTGGCCAAGCTCCCCCAGTACCACTGCACAGAGCAGCATTACACCGAACCACGACAGGTCGGTGGCTGCAGGGGGCCAATTTGGCAGGAAGAAGAGTGTCTCCATCGTTGTCGTCCCTGAATCTGAAAAAAACGTGGCCACCGCGTGACCGATGCGTGATGGCGGGCGGGTGCGCCGCGATCGTTGAGGCCGGGTGGCCGTGTCGGGGGAAGGGGCCGCAAGGCGGCCGGCGCGCGGGCAAACGGTGGTTCGCCGCGCTGCCGCTCCGCGTCGCAGCGCGGATCAGGGCAAGTGCTGGAGCGCTCCCCCGAGCGCTCGTCCGGGGCGGCCGATTGGCCTGTTCCCGGTCAGGAAGGCCGGCGCGCTGGAAATGATCGGCGCCGGGCTCAAGGTTCGTCACTTCTTGTTACAGAAAGGTTCCGCTGCGGATTCGATTAAAATCGCCATTCCAAACCCCATTGGCGAATCCGTTTCGTTTCACGACATGCAAAAGATCACTCTCACGCGCCCCGACGACTGGCATCTACACCTGCGCGATGGCGCTGCCTTGGCGGCGGTCGTCGCCGACAGCGCACGCCGCTTCGGCCGCGCAATCATCATGCCCAACCTGCGTCCGCCGGTGACTACCGTGGAATTGGCCGCGCAGTACCGGGAACGGATCGTGCAAGCGGTGCCGGCGGGGCTCAAGTTCGAACCCTTGATGACGTTGTACCTGACAGATAACACGTCGCCCGATGAGATCGACCGCGCGGTGGCTGCGGGCTTCGTCAAAAGTGTCAAGTTGTATCCGGCAGGTGCGACGACGAACTCTGACGCGGGCGTGACGTCAATCGAGAAGGTGTACCCGGTGCTGGAACGCATGGAAGCGCTGGGTCTTGTCCTTTGTGTACATGGGGAGGTGACACATGCTGATGTTGACGTCTTTGATCGCGAGCGCGTGTTTATCGATCGCGTGCTGGCGCCGCTTGCGGCGAAATTCCCGCGCTTGCGTACGGTCTTCGAGCACATCACGACACGTGACGCGGCGCAGTATGTGATGGAGGCGGGCGAGCACGTGGCGGCGACCATCACGGCTCACCATCTGCTGCTCAACCGCAACGCCATCTTCGTAGGCGGCATCCGCCCGCATCACTATTGCCTGCCCGTGCTTAAGCGCGAAACGCATCGCGCGGCGCTGGTCGATGTGGCGATTTCGGGTAACGGGCGCTTCTTCCTCGGCACCGATTCGGCCCCGCACGGCAAAAGCACCAAGGAATCCGCCTGCGGTTGCGCGGGCTGCTACACGTCGCACGCGGGGATCGAGCTGTACGCCGAAGCGTTCGATGCGGCGGGGGCTCTCGACAAGCTGGAGGCCTTTGCGAGCTTCAATGGCCCGGACTGGTACGGCTTGCCCCGCAATGCCGACACCATCACTCTGGTGAAGGATGCCTGGAACGTGCCTGCCACGCTGCCGTATCTGGCCGACGACCCGTTGGTTCCGCTGCGCGCTGGCGAGACCTGCGCCTGGCGTCTGGAAGACTGATCGAATCGACGCCACATGAAACCTGCGCGTACCGTCCTGCTGCTCGCCCTGCCTGCTGTGCTCGCCGCCTGTGAGAACAGCGGTGCGTCATATCAAATTGGGGGCAGCGCCGATCACACCATCTCACTGCTGCGCGAGCAGGCGTTCTTCTGGAGCGACACCGTGCAGCAGGCGTTGGTGCCGGCCAATCTGCCGGATTGCCAGCGCCGCTACGCGTTGCCGGACGACACCAAGGCGATGACGCCGATGGATGTCTTTGCCACGCCAGCGGGTGATTTCGTCGTCCAGCAAGGTTCGCACTGGTACGCGGTGACGATGAGTGGATGTTCAGTGCAGGTGCTGCAGCAGGCGCCGCAGGAAATGGGGCACAAGGTGGGCGGATTCGCGCTGCGCGACGGCAAGCTCGCCTTCGAGGTCACCACGGCGCCGTGAGCGCCGTGTCACGCGGAGCCTTGTCCTGATCGTCTCACTCGGTCGTGGTCAGGGCTCGCGCGGTTCAGCTTCTTGCTGACGGTCTCTCGCGCCAGATCGCGCAAAACTCATCACTGAATGAACGGGGTGACGTCCAGTCCCCACTTGGCGGGGTCTTCGTGATTCACGATGCGGTCCCCGCCGCCTGAGCCCAGCGGGCGCGAAAGATCCAGGTCATACGGTTCTACGCGCATATTGCTACGCGTGCTGAAGACGACTTTCAGGCGGGGTGTGAGCAGGCTTTGTTCGTTCTGCTCGGTCACGATGCCGAGTCGGCCCGATTCGAGCCGTACCAGCGCACCTACCGGGTAAATCCCCACGCAACGAATGAAGGCTTGCACCAGCATCGGGTCGAAGTGATGCGCGCTCCATTCATGCAGCTTGCGCAGCGCATCGGTCGCCGGCATGCCTTGGTGATAACAGCGGTCGGAGGTGATGGCGTCGTAAACGTCAACGATCGACGCCATGCGCACGAGCTGGCCGATGCGATCGGCGGCGAGTTTGTCGGGGTAGCCCTGTCCATCGAGCCGCTCATGGTGATGCAGCGTGATGTCGAGCGGAATCTGGTGGATTCCCTTGGTCTGCACCAGCACGTCGTAACCCAGCTTCGGGTGGCGGCGGATGATGTCGAATTCCTCTTCGGTCAGTCGCCCCGGCTTGTTGAGTACCTCGTCCGGGATGAACGCCTTGCCCGTGTCATGCAGCAGGCCTCCGATGCCCGCGAGCCGGGTCGTCTCCGAATCCACGCCAAGCGTTCGGCAAAACGCCACCAGCAGCGTGCACACGCTCACCGAGTGCAGAAAGGTGTAATCGTCCTTGTTCTTGATGGTCAGCAGGCCGACCAGTGCGCTGTCGTTGCGCAGGATCGAGTCGGTGATCTGCTCGACCAGCGGTTCGACCCGATCCAGTTCCACTGCCCGGCCCAGGCGCGCGTCGCGCATCACATCCCTGACCAGCCGTTGTGCGCTGCTGCGTACGGCGTTGGCGCGATGGTATTCCTCTGCGACCGACACACGGATCGGTGCCACGGGGTGCGAGGCGATCTCGACGATCTGCTGCTGGAGCGTGTCGCGGACTTCCTGGGCGGTCGGAGCGTCGGGCACATCCAGCCCGCGATCGGTATCGATGTAGAACATCGTGGATGCCGGCTTCCACGATCTTGCTGATCTGGTCTTCTGCGGTGACTTTGAAGCTGCTGCGGAAGAACGGGTGCGAAAGCCAGTCGCAACCCAGTTCTTCTATATGCATGCCGACCCGGAGGGCGGACACCGATATTTTCTTGATCATTCCGATTGCTGCAGTGAAGGGCGTCTCCAATATCGTTGACGACCACTGCCGCAAAATCTGAAGCGTTGCATTTTTTCGACACACAATGACACATCGAGCGGATAGCGTGTCCTCCCGTATAATCCACGCCGGAAGTTCGTCAGGCAGTCGCTGCGCGCGCAAGCGCGTGGAGGAAAGTCCGGGCCCCGTGGAGCAGGATGCCGGCTAACGGCCGGGCGCTATAAGTCGAAAGACCCAAGGCGACGGAAAGTGCAACAGAGAGTAGAACCGCCGATGGCCTTCGGGCACAGGTAAGGGTGAAACGGTGGGGTAAGAGCCCACCGCGGGACTGGCAACAGGACCGGCACGGTAAACCCCATCCGGGGCAAGGCCAAATAGGGGAGCGCTAACGTGGCTCGCGTTGCTCCCGGGTAGGCTGCTAGAGCGTCACGGTAACGTGACGTCCAGAGGAATGACTGCCCCGCCGTTGCAAGACGGCGCGACAGAACCCGGCTTATCGACGGACTTCCACTTCTCCATGCTTGTTGGTCTCCAGCCCCAGCAAGCGATATCCCACGCCGGTTTCGGTGAGCAGATGGCGTGGTGCCATGGGCTCGCGCTCGAGCTTGTCGCGCAGCTGCTTCATGTAGATGCGCAGGTAATGCGTGCGCTCGGCGTAGCCAGGGCCCCACGCATCGATCATCAACTGTCTGTGCGTCAGCACGCGGCCTTGACCGCGGATCAACGCCATCAGCAGCCGGTATTCGATGGGGGTGAGGTGGATGTTCTCCCCCTCACGTGTGACGTGCCTGCCGATGGAATCCACGACCACGTCGCCAAAGCGGAATACCGGATCGTGCTCTCGCGAGGACTGCGCGCCGCGCCGCAACTGCGCGCGCACTCGTGCGAGCAACTCGGGCACGCCGAAGGGTTTGACGAGGTAATCGTCGGCGCCGGCATCGAGCGCGGCTACCTTCTCCGCTTCATCCGTGCGCGCCGACAGCACGACGATCGGCACTTGCGACCACCCACGCAGATCGCGGATGACCTCCTGGCCGTCACGGTCGGGCAGGCCAAGGTCCAGAATGACCAGCGCAGGTTGGCGCGTGCCGGTCTCCACCAGTCCACGCGCAGCCGTGTCGGCCTCGAATACCTGGCAGCCTTCACCTTCCAGCGACGTACGCACGAAGCGACGAATGACTTCGTCATCCTCAATGACAAGGATGCGATGGCCGGTGTTCATACCCTGTCCTCCTCATCTAACGACGGCGGCGTGCCCTGTGGCAGGCGGAAGCGAAAACTCGCGCCACCCGTGGCGCTTGCATCGGCATCGATGGTGCCACCATGTGCCTCGACGATGGCACGGCAGATCGCCAGCCCCAACCCGACCCCCGGCTGCGAGGACTCGGCTGCGCCGCGCTCGAACATGCCAAACACTCTCTCGCTCGCGCCACGTGGCAGACCCGGGCCGTCGTCAGTAACGCGCACTTCGAGCATGTCGTCGTCAATGCGCGCGGCGATGTCGATATGCGAACCGTCTGGCGTGTACTTGGCGGCGTTGTCGAGCAAGTTGGCCAGCACGCGCTCGATCAATGTCGGGTCGAATTCGCACAACGGCAGGTCTGGCGCGACGTCGATCCGCACAACGTGCCGGGCTAACGCAGGGGCGAGCTGGCGCGTCGCGGTCTCGATCACTTCTTCAATGGCGCACCAATCGCGGCGCAGCGCGACGCGGCCCGTCTGCAAGCGTGCCATGTCGAGCAGGTTGGTCACCAAAGCAGCCAACCGGTGCGCGGTCTGGCGCATGTCCGCGATCATCGTCTGCTCTTCTGCCGACCGGCCTTCGCGCGCCGCGAGTGTGTCGGCCATGCCGACCAGGCCCGTCAGCGGTGTTCGCAGATCGTGCGACACCGCAGCGAGCAGCGAATTACGCAAGCGTTCGGACTCCATCGTGACCAGTGCATCCTGCGCCACCTCCGCGTAGTGAACGCGCTCCAGTGCCTGGGCAATCTGGCCAAGCGCGCTGTCCAGCATGCGAGCGGCATCCGGGTCATTCAGGGTGTCGTCGTCCGGTGGTATGACCGCTACCACGCCACGTACGCGCATCGGCGCACGCAGGGGCAGGTAGCAGGCGGCTGCGGAGGGCAGTGTCGCTGTGCCTCGTCCGGCGCTGCGCTCGTGGTCGAACACCCATTGCGCAACGGCCAGATCGGCAAGCGATGGCTCTGTTCCCGCGCTCGCGTGCATGCGCCCTCGTGCATCGGGCAGCAGCACCGCAACGTGCGCTTGCAGCATGCCGGTTAGTCGAAGCATGGCGACTTCCACGATCTGCTCAGTCGACAGCGCCCCAGAGAGCGCACGCGACAACTCCGCCTGCTGGGCCGAACGATGCTCGCGCCGGCTCGCCGTGACCGCTTCGAATTTGAGCTTGGCGGCGAGCTGCCCGATGATCAGCGCGACCACCAGCATCAGCACAAAGGTAAAGACGTACTGCGTGTCGTTGACCGAAAACTCCAGCCTCGGCGGCACGAAGAAATAGTCGAAGGCCGCAACGGACACGCATGCCGCGAATGCGCCGGGCCCGCGTCCGAACCGCAGCGCTACGCCGACCACGGTGAGCAGGAACACCATCACCACGTTGGGCGGGTCGAAGAATGATCCGAGCAAGGCCGCCACGACGCATGTCACGCCGCACGCAACGAGCGCCCACAGATAGCCTTGCCAACGAACCGCGAGGGCGGGGCGCGAGGCTGGCATGCGCTCGGCTTTCGGCAGCGCGACGACGGTGATTTCCAGATCGCGCCCGATGGCCGTCAATCGATCGAGCATCGATGGGCGCATCAGGCGTTGCCACAATGGCGCATGCGCGCTGCCGACGATCAGTCGTGCGGCATTGCGACTGTTGGCGAAACGCGCAATGGCTTCCGCCACGTCGCCTGCGCTCACGGAGCACACCTCGGCACCGAGCGATGCCGCCAGCTTGAGCGCACGCATGCGTGCCGCGCGGCGGGCCTCGGGCTCGCCAGCCATGTCGGGCGTCTCGACGCTCAGCGCGATCCATTCCGCCTGCTGTCGTCCCGCCGTGCGCGCGGCATTACGCACCAACGCTTCGCCGTTGCCGTGCGGCCCAATGCAGACGATGAAGCGGTCGCGGGTGGGCCACACATGTTCGATCGCACGATCCGCGCGCCATGCGCGCATCTGTGCGTCAACGCGATCGGCAGTCCGGCGCAGTGCCAGTTCGCGCAGCGCGATCAGATTGCCTGTGCGGAAGAAATTGTCGGCAGCGTGTGCCGCCGCATCGCCCAGATAGACCTTGCCGGCTTTGAGTCGTGCCAGGAGTTCTTCCGGCGGCAGGTCGACGAGCGACACTTCGTCCGCCTGTTCAAAGATGCGATCGGGGACGGTTTCGCGGATGCGAATGCCGGTGATGCCGCCGATGATGTCGTTGAGGCTCTCGATGTGCTGGACGTTGAGCGCCGTCCACACATCGATGCCGGCATCGAGCAGTTCCTGCACGTCCTGCCAGCGCTTGCGGTGGCGGCTACCGTCGATGTTGGTGTGGGCCAGTTCATCGACGACGATTACGCGCGGGCGACGCGCGAGCGCAGCATCGAGATCGAATTCAGTGAGCGTTCTGCCCCGGTATTCCACCTGACGTCGTGGCAAGAGCGGCAGACCATCGAGCAGCGCTTCGGTCTCAATGCGCCCGTGGGTGTCGACCACGCCGATGACGATATCGTCGCCATCGGCAAGCCGTTGGCGCGCTGCGCTCAACATGGCGTAAGTCTTGCCCACGCCCGCGCAGGCGCCAAAGAAGATCTTCAGGCGCCCGTGCGCCGCTTCGGTCGCTTCGCGTTCGATGGCGGCCAGCAGACGATCCGGGTCGGGGCGTGCGTCACTCACTTCATGTCATCCAGCGCCAGATTGACGCGCAGCACATTCACGCGGGCTTCGCCGAACAGCCCCAAAGTGGGGCGCTCGGTCTCGGCATCGATGATAGCCGCAACACGCTCGGCTGGCAGTCCGCGAGCGCTGGCGATACGCGGGACCTGCCAGTGGGCTGCAGCGGGCGAGATGTGTGGATCGAGCCCCGAAGCCGACGCGGTGACCAGCTCCTGCGGCACTGGCCCTTGCTGCGTGGGGTTCGCTTTGCGCAGGGCTTCGATGCGCGCCGCCACGGTTTCGGCGAGAACCGGGTTGAGCGGTCCGAGATTGGAGCCGGATGAGGCAAGCCCGTTATACGGTTGCGGTGCGGTGGCCGAAGGCCGACCCCACAAGTATCTGGTATCGCTGAACGATTGCCCGATGAGTGATGAACCGACCACTTTGCCGTCGCGTTCGATCACGCTGCCGTTGGCCTGCTTTGGGAATATGGTCTGAGCGATTGCCGTGATGCCAGCCGGGTAGAGCACGCCTGTGACAAGCGTGAGCAAGATAAAGACGGAGACGGCCGGGCGCAGCTCTTCGATGAGGTTGCGCCAGACGGATGTGTTTTCGCTTTCGTTGTGGAGGTCTTTCATCACGCCACTCCCATGGCATTGAGTACGAGGTCGATCAGCTTGATTCCGGGGAAGGGCAGCAGTACGCCACCCAGGCCGTAGATGAGGAGGTTGCGTCGCAGCAGGCGCGCGGCGCCGAGCGGGCGATAGCGCACGCCGCGCAGTGCCAGGGGGATGAGTGCGACGATGATCAGCGCGTTGAAAATCACCGCCGACAAAATCGCCGAGGTCGGACTACCGAGCTGCATCACGTCCAGCCGCGCCAGTTGCGGATAGGTGCCGACGAACACCGCTGGCAGGATGGCGAAGTACTTGGCGACATCGTTGGCGACCGAAAAGGTCGTCAACGCGCCGCGCGTCATCAGCATCTGCTTGCCGGTTTCGACGATCTCGATGAGCTTGGTCGGGTTCGAGTCGAGGTCGACCATGTTGCCGGCTTCCTTGGCGGCCTGCGTACCCGAGTTCATGGCCACGGCCACATCGGCTTGCGCCAATGCCGGCGCGTCGTTGGTGCCGTCGCCGGTCATGGCGACCAGATGCCCCTTTGATTGGTAGTCGCGGATCAGGCGCAGCTTGTCTTCGGGGCGTGCTTCCGCGAGGAAGTCATCCACCCCAGCTTCGGCGGCGATGGCGGCGGCGGTCAAGCGGTTGTCGCCGGTGATCATCACCGTGCGGATGCCCATGCGGCGCAACGAGGCAAAGCGCTCCGCGATCCCTCCCTTGACGATGTCCTTGAGTTCGATGACGCCGAGCACGCGGCGTCCGTCGGCCACCACCAGGGGCGTGCTGCCACGTTTGGCGACGGCGTCTACCGAGTCATTCACGTCACGCGGGAACGCGGCGCCCTGTTCTTCCACCCATGCGCGAACTGCGTCCGCAGCGCCTTTGCGGATATGGCGCTTGCCGTGTTGTTGCGCGTCCTGCCCGGCGATGTCAACGCCGCTCATGCGCGTTTGTGCGGTGAAGGGGACGAAGCTCGCTTCGAACAGTTCGCGTCCCCGCAACTGGAAGCGGTCCTTGGCCAGGACAACGATGCTGCGCCCCTCGGGCGTCTCATCGGCGAGCGACGCCAGTTGCGCGGCGTCGGCCAGTTCGCGCTCGGTGACGCCGCTGGCCGGGATGAATGCGCTGGCCTGCCGGTTACCGAGCGTGATGGTGCCGGTCTTGTCGAGCAGCAGTACGTCAACGTCGCCTGCAGCCTCGACTGCGCGCCCCGATGTGGCGATGACATTGGCCTGCATCATGCGGCTCATGCCGGCAACACCGATGGCGGATAGCAGTCCGGCGATGGTCGTCGGAATCAGACACACCAGCAGCGCGACCAGCGCGGTGATGCTGATCGGTGCGCCTTGTTCGGCAGCGCTCGCGCTGTAAATCGAAAAGGGCAGCAGGCTGACGCACACAAAGAGAAACACCAGTGTCATTGCCACCAGCAGGATGGTCAGCGCGATCTCGTTCGGTGTGCGCCCGCGCTTGGCGCTTTCGACCATGGCGATCATGCGGTCGAGGAATGCATCGCCCGGGTTGGCGGTGATGCGCACCACCAGCCAGTCCGACAGCACGCGGGTGCCGCCGGTGACGGAGCAGAAGTCGCCGCCTGCCTCGCGGATCACTGGAGCGGATTCACCCGTGATGGCCGACTCATCGACGGATGCCACGCCTTCGATGACCTCGCCGTCGCCGGGTACGGTGTCGCCGGCTTCGATCAGCACGACGTCCTGCGCGCGCAGTGTTGTCAACGGGCGCTGCGCCCACTCAGCACCGTGACGCGGCTCGGTCAGTACTTTTGCTTGGGTGATGCGTCCCAGCGCACGCAACGCGTCGGCCTGCGCCTTGCCTCGCCCTTCGGCAAGCGCCTCTGCCAGGTTGGCGAACAGCACGGTGAACCACAGCCATGCTGCAACGGCCCACACGAAGGCGGCATGGGTGTCGTGACCGACGCTCGCCCGAATCGCGAGCAGCGTGGTGAGCACACTGCCCACCCACACGACGAACATCACCGGATTGCGCCATTGCGTGGCGGGCGATAGCTTGCGCAGCGCATCGAGCAGCGCGGGGCGCACCAGCTTTGGATCGAACAGGGCGATGGATTGAGTCTTGCTCATGGATGTCCCTATCAATGGAACAGTTGCAGGTGTTCGACGATCGGACCGAGGGCGAGCGCGGGCAGGTAAGTCAGCGCGCCGACCAGTACGACCGTGCCGACCAGCAGCACGACAAACAGTGGGCCATGCGTCGGGAAAGTGCCGGCCGATTCCGCCAGTCGAGGTTTGGCGGCGAGGTGGCCGGCGATGGCCAGCACAGGCACGATCACCGTGAAGCGGCCAAACCACATCGCCACGCCCAATAGCGTGTTGTAGAAGGGCGTGTTGGCCGACAGACCGGCGAAGGCCGAGCCGTTGTTGTTGGCTGCGGAAGAGAACGCGTACAGCGCTTCAGAGAAACCGTGCGCGCCAGGATTGGCGAGACCGGACAGGCCGTTGGCAACGGTGACGGCGAGTGCTGTCCCGCCGAGAATCAACAACGGTGTGGCGAGTATCGCCACCGACACCATTTTCATCTCGAACGATTCGAGTTTCTTGCCAAGGTATTCCGGCGTGCGGCCGATCATCAGTCCGGCAAGGAACACAGCTTCGATGGCGAACACCAGCATGCCGTACAGGCCTGCACCGACACCGCCGAAGACGACCTCGCCGAGCTGGATCAACCACATTGGCACCAGTCCGCCAAGTGGCATGAAACTGTCATGCATGGCGTTGACCGCACCGCACGAGGCGGCCGTGGTCACAACGGCGAAGAGGGCCGAGGCTACGCTGCCAAAGCGCACGTCCTTGCCTTCGAGGTTGCCGCCGCTGCCATCCATGCCCAGTGCCGTCAGGAGCGGATTGGCATGGCCTTCCGCATTGATCGCCACTGCGGCCATCACGATGAATATCGCTGTCATGGCGGCCAGGATCGCCAGGCCCTGACGTGTGTCGCCAACCATACGGCCGAAGGCCAGACACAAGGCGGCGGGGATCAGGAAGATCGCCAACATCTGCGCAAAGTTGGTCAGCGGCGTGGGGTTCTCGAACGGATGTGCCGAGTTGGCGTTGAAAAAGCCGCCGCCGTTGGTGCCCAGCATCTTGATGGCTTCTTGCGAGGCCACCGGACCCATCGGCAAGGACTGCGTCGTGGCGGTGACGGTCGTGCTGGGCGGTTGGCCGGCAGCGTCTTTGGCGGGATTGCCCGTGGCGTCCAGCACGGCTTGCTGATACACGACGGGTTCGATCAACGCGGCTTCGCGAGGGGCGTCGAAGTTCTGCACGACACCTTGCGCCACGAAGAAAATCGCCAGTACCACGCTCAGTGGTAACAGCACGCCCACGGTGCCGCATATCAGATCCACCCATGCATTGCCGATCCCTGACGCTGACTTGCGCGCAAAACCCCGGATCAGCGCCACCGCGACTGCCATGCCCGTGGCGGCGGACAGGAAGTTCTGTACCGCCAGCGCCAGCATCTGGGTGAGGTGGCTCATCGTCGCCTCGCCCGAATAGCCCTGCCAGTTGGTGTTGGTGACGAAGCTGATCGCCGTATTGAATGCGGAGCCTGGCTCTATTGCCGGCATGTCGGTCGGGTTGAGCGGCAGCCCGGCCTGCAGTCGTTGCAGGGCATAGACCACCAGAACACCGACGATGTTGAACACCAGCAGCGCGGCGCCGTAGCGCCAGGCATTCATGTCCTGATCGGGCCGCACGCCGCAAATGCGGTAGAGACGGCCCGCGCATGCGGCCATCCGTGGGCAGCGCGCTGCGATACCGCCGTCGAACAGGAATGCCATATAGCGGCCCAGCGGCCACGCCAGTACGAACAGAACAACCAGAAACAGGCCGATCTGCATGGGGGCCGAGTCATTCATGACATCTCCTCGGCCCTGAAAAGCGCAATCAGCAGATAGACGAATACCAGCGCGGCCATTCCGCCGGCCAGCCAAAGGTCCGCGTTCATCGGCGCGCCTCCAGTCGGCGGCAGGCCGCCAACAACAGCACTGCGCACACCGTCAGCGCGGCGATGAGCAGCAGTTGCAGGACATCAGCCATGGTTTTCTCCCAGGTTGTGCAGCGTCGTTGCTGCATGGCGTCACTCTAGGGAGAGGGCCGTAAAGTCGGCGTCAAAAGGCCGTAGGAGCCCGTAAAGAAACGGTAAAGACGCGATCGCCAGCCTCTTCCGGCCAGCGTCGCGCTGCTGCAGTGCAGCGCTTCTAGGAACGCTCTGACGCACCTGTCGCCAAATGCCGACGAAATCGGCAGCTCAATCTGTAGGCAATTCGTCCGTAAGTGTCTGTCCCCATGGCGAAAAACCGGCCGAATCGATCTTGACCGGTGTTGGCCTTTTATCTACAGTGGAGCTAAGTGGGAGGAAATGGGTGAAAGTGGCTCAAAATCCCGCCGACGTGGCATGAAATGGCAAAGCGGGGCGAAGGCCCGGTTTTTCGACGAGGGGTCGAAAAAGACATGTTCCAGGGCGCAGCAGCGCTGAATCTCGATGCGAAGGGTCGCCTTGCGATCCCGGCGCGGCATCGTGACGCCCTGGCCGAGCTGTGCGCCGGCAACCTCGTCATTACGGCCCATCCCCATGGCTGCCTCCTGATCTATCCCCTGCCTTACTGGGAACCCATCCGCGCGCAAGTGCTCGCCGCGCCCAGCCTTGATCCGCGTTCCGCGTTGATCAAGCGGCTGCTGGTCGGTCATGCCCGTGACGAGGAGATGGATGGCTCCGGCCGCGTGCTGGTCGCGCCCGAGCTGCGCCAGTTCGCCAATCTGGACAAACAGGTGTGGTTGGTGGGGCAGGGCAAGAATTTCGAGTTGTGGTCGGACGCCGATTGGCAGCGTCAGCAAGAACAGATGCGTGCGCTGAGCTTGCCGAACATGGCCGACCTGCCGGGCGATCTGGGAGCGTTGGCGTTTTGAGCGCTGTTGCTGCCCACATCACGGTGCTCTTGAAGGAGGCGGTGGACGCGTTGGCGATTCGCCCTGACGGCGTCTACGTAGAACGCCACCTTCGGGCGCGGCGGTCACAGCCGGGCGATTCTCGCCGCGCTGGGTCCGCAAGGGCGGTTGATCGCCTTCGATCGCGACCCGCGTGCGATTGAAGCCGGGCAGGCGCTGGCAGCGCAGGACTCACGCTTTGTGTTGGTGCACGAACCGTTTTCGATGCTTGGCGAAGTGCTCGCCGAGCAAGGGGTGGCACACCTGGACGGTGTGCTGATGGACCTGGGAGTGTCGTCGCCGCAACTGGACGAAGCCGATCGGGGAATGAGTTTTCGTTTCGATGCGCCGCTGGACATGCGCATGGATACGACGCGTGGCGAATCTGCCGCGCAATGGCTGGCACGGGCGACCGTTGCCGAGATCACGACTGTACTGAGGGACTACGGTGAAGAACGGTATGCTCATGCGATTGCAAAGGCGATTGATGCTGCTCGGCAAGGCGGGGATATCGCAACCACAGGGCAACTTTCCGCGCTCGTGGAAGCGGCCGTCCGTACACGCGAGCCGGGCCAGCACCCGGCGACGCGCACCTTCCAGGCTCTACGGATTTGCGTTAACCGGGAGCTTGAGGAGCTGTCGCTGACGCTGCCTCAGGCAGTGTCGCGGCTGGCCGAAGGAGGACGCCTCGTGGTGATCGCGTTCCATTCCCTCGAAGATCGCATCGTCAAGCGCTTCATGCGCGACCATGCGCGCCCGCCCGCATTGCCGCGCGGCCTGCCCGTGCGCGAAGCCGACCGGCCGCGTCCTGCTTTGTCCCTGATCGGTGATGCAGTGCGTCCGTCCGCAGAGGAGGTCGCCGCCAATCCGCGCGCCCGTAGCGCCATCATGCGTACGGCTCAGCGTACCGCTGCGCCGTTTGCGCCTGCCGTGGAGCGCCGGTCATGACGCGCATCAGCATCATCCTGCTCGCGCACACCATCTTCAGCGCCCTCGGCGTGGTCAACATTCAATACCAGTCCCGCAAGCTCGTGACGGCCATCGAGCGTGAACAAGCCCGTGGTCGCGCACTCGACGTCGAATGGGGTCAATTGCAGTTGGAAAGCGGCACTTGGGCCGCACACGCGCGGGTTGAAAAGATCGCCCGCGATCGGCTCGGCATGGTGACGCCGGACAAGAACGCACTGGTGGCCCTCGACCCGGTGGTGTCGCAATAATGAAAAAAAACTTCACCTTCAACCACAACCCGCTGCTCTCCGAACGCCTGCCCGTGTGGCGGGCGCGTTTCGTTCTGATCGGCCTGCTTGTCGGGTCATTGGCGCTTGTCGGTCGCGCCATGTACCTGCAGGGTGTCGAACAAAGAATTCCTCCAGGCGCAGGGCGAATCGCGCTACGCGCGCACGCTGACGCTATCGGCCACACGCGGCCGCATTCTCGACCGCCACGGCGAGACGCTCGCCATGAGCACGCCGATGAAGGGCATTGCTGCCATTCCCGACGTCGCCCAGCTCACCCCCGGGCAGACCGCGCAACTGGCGCAGGCGCTCGACATGGACGTGCGCGAGGTCAATCGCAAGCTCGCCAGCGACAAGGACTTTGTCTTCATCAAGCGCGAAGTACCGCCGGATGCCGCTGCCCGCGTGGCCGCGCTCAAGCTGCCGGGCATCCGCTCCGAAGACGAATACCGTCGCTACTACCCGGTGGGCGACGTGACCAGCCACGTTGTGGGCTTTACCAACGTGGACGACCGCGGGCAAGAAGGCGTGGAACTGGCCTTCAACAAAAACCTCGGCGGCAAGGCCGGTTCGCGTCGCGTCATCAAGGACCGTCGCGGCGCCATCGTCGAGGACGTGGAATCGATCAAGCGCCCGCAGGATGGCGACGACATCACGCTGGCGATCGATTCCAAGATCCAGTACCTGGCTTACAGCGCACTCAAGGAAGTGGTCGAAAAGTCGCAGGCCAAGGCTGGCGGCGTCGTGGTGCTTGATGTCAAGACGGGTGAAGTTCTGGCGCTCGTTAACAACCCGACCTACAACCCCAATAACCGGGGCCGTTTGTCGGGCGCGCAATTGCGCAATCGCGTGCTGACCGACCAGTACGAGCCGGGTTCGACGATGAAGCCGTTCGTGGCGGCCATGGCGCTGGAGAGCGGGCGCTTCCGTCCCGAGACCATGGTCGATACGCAGAATGGTGCGATGACCATCGATGGCGCGACCATTCACGATTCGCACCGCATTGGTCTGGTGACGCTGTCACAAGTCATTCAGAAGTCGTCGAACATCGGTGTCGCCAAGATCGCGCTGACCTTCCCGCCTAAGCACATGTGGGAGCTGTACGACGGCCTCGGATTCGGTCAGCCGCTCAAGCTTGGCTTCCCGGGCGAAGTTGGCGGCCGCCTGCGCCCCTACAACACTTGGCGCCCGATCGAGCAGGCCACCATGGCGTACGGCCACGGCGTGTCCGTAACGCTCATGCAGATGGCGCACGCTTACCTTGCGCTGGCTCGCGACGGCGAACTGTTGCCGTTGTCGCTGACCAAGCTCGATGCGGCACCTTTGCACGGGCAGCAGGTTTTCAGCCCCGAAGTGGCGCGCCAAGTGCGGACTATGCTTGAAAGTGTGGTGGCTCCCGGCGGGACCGCGCCTGAAGCACACGTGCCCGGCTACCGCGTAGCCGGCAAGACGGGGACCGCGCTCAAGCTCGAAGGTGGGCGCTATGCCAAAAAATACATCGGTTCGTTCATCGGCTTTGCGCCGGTGTCCGATCCTCGCCTCATCGTCGCCGTCATGATCGACGAGCCGACCAAGGGCAGCTACTACGGCGGCAGCGTCGCAGGGCCGACCTTTGCCCAGATCATGGGTGGCTCGCTGCGCGCACTGGGCGTTCGCCCGGATGCGCCCATCGCGCCGGTTCAGGTGGCGCGTCAGAACGTGACGACCAAGCCGGGAGACGCAATGTGACCTCCGATCTGGCTGCCGCGCTGTTCTCGCTCCTGCGCGCCGAAGGCATCGAGCCGACGCGCGTCTGTGCCGATTCCCGTCAGGTGCGACCGGGCGACGTGTTCCTGGCTTACCCAGGGCACGCCAGCGATGGCCGTCAGTACATCCGCAACGCCATCGAGCGCGGAGCGGTCGCCGTGGTGTGGGAGCGAGACGGCTACGAGTGGGACCCGGCGCTGGTCGTGCCCAACGTGCCTGTCGACCATCTGCGTCACATGGCGGGGGATATCGCCGACGAAGTCTTCGGTCGGCCGTCGGCCAAGCTGCTGACGATCGGTATTACCGGCACCAACGGCAAGACGTCGATCTCGCAATGGCTGGCCCGTGCTTTCAACGATATGGGCAAGCGCTGTGCGGTTGTCGGCACGCTCGGCATGGGGTTCCCCGGCCAGCTCGATCCGACTGCCAACACCACGCCGGATGCCATCGTGCTGCAAGAAAAGCTCGCGCAGTTCGTGCAGCAGGGCGCGGAGGCGGTGGCGATGGAAGTGTCTTCCATCGGGCTGGACCAAGGGCGCGTGAACGGCTGTCGCATCAACATTGCGGTGCTCACCAATCTGACCCGCGACCATCTCGATTACCACCACACGATGGAAGCCTATGCGGCGGCCAAGGCCAAGCTGTTCGACCAGCCGGGGCTGCACTCCGTCGTGCTCAATTTCGATGACCTCATGGGGGTGGCGCAAGCACGTCGCCTGCAGGGCAGTGGTCTTGAGGTCATCGGCTACACGCTGGTGCCCGACAATGCGCATGTGGCGCCGGCGCGCCGTGTGCTGGTGGCCGACCAGTTGCGCAATACACCCAATGGGATGCGCTTCATCATTGATTGCGAAGGTCAGCGCGCCGAAATGTCGGTCGGGCTGGTCGGGCAGTTCAACGTATCCAATCTGCTCGCGGTGATCGCCGTGCTCATGCAGGGTGGCTACTCAATGAGCGAGGCGGTGGAAGCCGCGCGCGCGCTGACGCCGCCCGAAGGGCGCATGCAGACCGTCGGCGGCATTGGCGAGCCTCTGGTCGTGGTTGACTACGCCCATACGCCCGACGCAATGGAGCAGGCATTGCTGGCTTTGCGCAGCACGGTCACGTCACGCGGCGGTGAGCTGACGTGCGTGTTCGGCTGCGGCGGCGACCGCGATCCGGGCAAGCGTCCGATGATGGGTGAAGTGGCACAGCGCCTTGCTCAGCGCGTCATCATTACCAGCGACAACCCGCGCACTGAAGACCCGGCTGCGATCATCGCAGACATCGTCAAGGGCGCGCCGCAAGCACGCGTGACGCCTGACCGCGCGTTAGCCATTCGTCAGGCCGTTGAAAATGCAGCGCCCGACGACGTGGTGCTGATTGCCGGCAAGGGGCACGAGAACTACCAGGAGATCGGTAAGGAGCGCACGCATTTCTCCGATGTTGAACAGGCGCGTGCGGCGCTGTTGGCATGGAATCGTGCGCACGTAGCAGGCGTGCAGGAGAGCGACGCATGATGAAACTGTCCGAAGCGGCAGTGGCAACGCGTGGCCGGGTCGTCGGCGACGATATTGAATTCGACGGCATTGGCACGGACACCCGCAAAGCGATGTCGTCGGCACTGTTCGTGGCCTTGCGCGGCGAGCGTTTCGACGGGCACGACTACATCGACCAGGCTGCGTCGCAAGGCGCGGTCGCAGCGATGGTGGCGCATGGTGCCGCGCGTAACGCCCCGGCCGACCTGCCGCTGCTCGAAGTCGACGACACGCGACTCGGGCTCGGCGATCTGGCTGGCTACTGGCGCAACAAGTTCGAAATCCCGTTGATCGGCGTGACGGGCAGCAATGGCAAGACGACCGTCAAGGAAATGATCGCCGCGATCCTGCGTGCAGAGTTTGGCGACGACGTCGTACTGGCTACGCAAGGCAACCTGAACAATGACATCGGTATGCCACAGATGCTGCTGCGGCTGACACCTGCTCATCGCGCGGCCGTGCTCGAGATGGGCATGAACCATCCTGGCGAAATCGCATACCTTGCCGCCATCGCGCGTCCGACAGTGTCTGTCGTCACCAACGCGCAGCGCGCTCATCTTGAAGGTATGGGCGAACTGGATGCGGTGGCGCGCGAGAAAGGCTCGATCTACGGCGCACTGCCCGAGAACGGCGTTGCGATCGTCAATCTCGACGATCCGCATGCCGAAATGTGGCGCACACAAAACGCGGGCCGTCGCGTCGTCACCTTCGGCCTGTCGCACGCCGCCGATGTATGCGCGACAGCTTCGCAACTGGCGTTTGGCAGTCGCATTGCCATGCGCGCGCTGGGGCACGACGCGCGCTTCGAGCTTCCGGTCCCTGGTATCCACAACGTGCGCAACGCCATGGCTGCCGCAGCGGCCACGCTGTCGGCGGGTGTTTCGCTGGATGCGGTGGTGGTTGGGCTGTCGGGCTTCTCTGGCACCAAGGGGCGGCTGCAAGTGCGTCGTGCCAAGGGGGGCGCGGTGCTGCTCGATGACACCTATAACGCCAATCCGGATTCCGTTCGCGCTGGTATCGACGTGCTCGCCGCCACGCCGGGGAAGAAAATCCTCGTGCTCGGCGACATGGGCGAGATCGGCGACATGAGCGCCCAACTGCACGACGAAGTCGGTGGTTACGCCAAGAGCCAGGGCGTGGATCACCTGCTCGCACTCGGCGAGAACAGTGAGGTCGCCGTGAACAATTTCGGCAGCGGCGGCCAGCACTTCGAACGCATCGACGATCTCGTCAAGGCGCTCGAGAAACTGCTCGCGCCCAATGCCGTCGTCCTCGTCAAGGGCTCTCGCTTCATGAAGATGGAGCGCGTGTCCGACGCTATTGCACAGGAGGGGCCATGAGCACGCAATCGTGTTGTTCCGACCGTGCAATGTCCCTTCGAATTACTTTGACTCATCATGCTGCTTGAACTTGCTCTCTGGCTCGGCGAAGACATTCGTGGCTTCAACGTCTTCGGCTACATCACGCTGCGCACCATGCTGGCTGCGCTGACCGCGCTGGTGATCTCCTTCATTTTCGGCCCCGGTGTGATCCGGTGGCTGACCACCAAGAAAATCGGTCAGGCGGTGCGCGACGACGGTCCGCAGACGCACCTCGTCAAGGCCGGTACGCCCACCATGGGCGGTGCGCTGATTCTCATCGCCATCGCGGTCACCGTCCTGCTTTGGGGTGACCTCAAGAATCGTTACGTCTGGGTGGTGCTGTTCGTGACCCTGGGCTTTGGCGCGGTCGGTTGGGTCGACGACTGGCGCAAGGTCGTGCATCGCGACCCGAAGGGCCTCGCCAGTCGCTGGAAGTACTTCTGGACTTCGGCAATCGCCGGCGCTGCGGCGCTCTATCTTGCATTGATGGCCAACGAACCGGCGCAGACCGAACTCATCGTGCCGTTCTTCAAGACCGTGGCGTTGCCCCTGGGCGTGGTCGGTTTTGTGGCGATGAGCTACTTCGTCATCAACGGTACGAGCCACGCCGTCAACCTGACCGACGGACTCGACGGACTGGCAATCATGCCGACCGTCATGGTGTCGGCGGCGCTGGCGATCTTTGCCTACGTCGCGGGCCATGCGGGTTTCTCGAAGTACCTTGGATTGCCCTACATCGCCGGTGCGGGCGAACTGGCCGTTTTTTGCGGTGCGATTGCTGGCGCGGGGCTCGGTTTTCTGTGGTTCAACGCTTATCCGGCCGAAGTCTTCATGGGTGACGTGGGCGCGCTGGCGCTGGGCGCTGCGATGGGCACGGTGGCCGTGATCGTGCGCCAGGAAATCGTGCTCTTCATCATGGGCGGTCTCTTCGTGGCTGAAACCCTGTCGGTGATGCTGCAGGTGTCGTATTTCAAGTGGAGCGGAGGCAAGCGCATCTTCCGGATGGCGCCATTGCACCACCACTACGAATTGGGTGGGTGGAAAGAGACGCAGGTGGTGGTCCGATTCTGGATCATCACCTTGATGCTGGTGTTGTTCGGACTCTCCTCCCTCAAAATCAGATGAAACAAACGAACGGCGGACTGAGGTCCGCCGTTTAGCACGTACTGTCAGGACAATGTCGTATCTCGATCAGCACATTCTCGTACTCGGGCTGGGTGAATCTGGCATCGCCATGGCGCGCTGGCTGGCGCGCGGTGGTGCCCGCCTGCGTGTGGCCGACTCGCGCACGCCGCCGCCGGGTCTGGACGAGCTGCGCCGCGACGTGCCGCATGCCGAGATTGTTACGGGCGCATTTACCGATGCCTTGCTCGATGGCATCAGCCTTGTCGCCATCAGCCCGGGGCTGTCGATCGATGCGCCGCTATTGCAGGCGGCGCGCGCGCGCGGTATCGCGGTGACGGGAGAAATCGAACTTTTCTCACATGCTCTCGCGGCGCTTGATCTGCGCAGCCGCGCACGCGTGATCGCCATCACCGGCACCAATGGCAAGACCACGACCACCACGTTGGCGGGCGAGCTGTGCCGTGCCTGCGGATGGAACACCGCCATCGCCGGCAATATATCGCCGTCGGCGCTGACCGAACTCATGCGTCGTGTTGATGCCAATGACGTCGCCGACGCCTGGGTGCTGGAACTCTCCAGCTTTCAGATGGAAACCACCGACAGCCTTCAGGCGGACGCGGCGACCGTGCTCAACGTGACCGATGACCACCTGGATCGCCACGGCACCATGGCGGACTACGCGGCGATGAAGGCGCGCGTCTTCGACGGGCAGGGCACGCAGGTGCTGAATCGTGATGACGTTTATTCGATCGGCATGGCCCGCGCGGGCCGCCGGCAGGTGACGTTTGGGCTCGATGCACCGGCGACGGCCGCCGATTGGGGGGTAGTGGAGCGCGATGGTCGTCGTTGGCTAGCGCGTGGCACCACTGCGCTGATGGCTGCCGATCAGCTCCAGTTGGCGGGCGCTCACAACGTCTCCAATGCGCTGGCCGCGCTTGCGCTGTGCGAAGCGGTCGGTGGCGACCTTGAGCGGATGCTCGAAGCGCTGCGCAATTTCCGTGGTTTGCCGCACCGCGTTGAACGCGTGGCTCGTCGAGCCGATGGTGTTGATTACTACGACGACTCGAAGGGCACCAACGTCGGCGCCACCATCGCGGCACTCCAGGGGCTGGGCCGTACCGTCGTGCTGATTGCAGGCGGTGACGGCAAGGGGCAGGACTTCCGTCCGCTCTCGCCAGTGCTGCGAGCCCACGTGCGCGCAGCCGTGTTGATCGGCCGCGACGCCCGTCGCTTTGCCGACGAGGTCGCCGATAGCGGCATTCCACTGATTCACGTCGACACGCTTGAAGCCGCCGTGGTCGAAGCCAATCGTCTCGCGTTGGCGGGCGACGCGCTGGTGCTGTCGCCAGCGTGCGCCAGCCTCGACATGTTCAAAAATTATGCACATCGCGCGCAGGTGTTCGTCGACGCCGTGCGCCAATTGCCTGAGGTGACTCCGGTATGAAAGTCGTCTCCGCTCTCTCCGGTTGGTTTGCTCGCCAGGACGCTGGCGGTTTCAGTCCGCGCGCCACGGCCGTCGGTCGTCTGGGCGGCAGCGTGACGCAGCCGCGCGAACTCGATCCCTTATTGCTGTGGTCGGCACTTGGCCTGCTGTTTTTCGGTCTCGTGATGGTGTACTCGTCGTCGATCGCCTATGCCGAAGGCAATCGTGTTTCGGGCCACCAGTTCGACGTTCTTCCTGATGCGCCACGCGGTGTTCCTTTCCGTCGGACTGGTTGCAGCGATGATGGCCTTCCAGGTGCCCATGCGTATCTGGCAGCAGATCTCGCCCTACCTCTTCGTCGGAGGCGTGGTGCTGCTGGTCGCGGTACTGATCCCGCACATCGGGCGTGAGGTCAACGGTTCGCGGCGCTGGATTCCGCTGGGGCTCATCAACCTGCAACCTTCGGAATTCATGAAGCTGCTGGTGGCGATGTACGCGGCTGACTACACCGTGCGCAAGCTGCACCACATGTCGAGCTTTAAACGTGCCTTCCTGCCGATGGCCATGGTGATTCTCGGTGTCGGCTTCCTGCTGTTGCGCGAGCCGGACTTCGGCGCTTTCGTGGTGGTGTGTTCGATCGCGTTCGGCATCCTGTTCCTTGGCGGCCTGAATGCACGCATCTTCGCGCTGCTCACTGTGGTCGCCGCGATCGGCTTCGCGCTGCTGGTGTGGTTGTCGCCGTACCGCCGCGAGCGTCTGTTCAACTTCATCGACCCGTGGAATGACGCCTACGGTAGCGGCTATCAACTGTCGCATGCGCTGATCGCGTTCGGTCGTGGCGAGTGGTTCGGCGTCGGGCTTGGCGCCAGCGTCGAAAAGCTCTTCTACCTGCCCGAAGCGCACACCGACTTTCTGCTCGCAGTGATCGCCGAAGAACTCGGCTTCATTGGCGTAATGGTCGTCATCGCGCTGTTTGCCATCATCGTCCAGCGCGCCTTCGCCATCGGGCGTCGCGCGTTGCTGATGGATCGTTATTACTCCGGCCTGGTCGCTCAAGGCATCGGCCTATGGTTGGGCGTGCAGTCGTTCATCAACATGGGTGTGAACATGGGTCTGCTGCCGACCAAGGGGCTGACCTTGCCGCTGATGAGCTTCGGCGGCTCCGGCATCGTCGCCAATTGTCTGGCGGTCGGCATCCTGCTGCGTATCGACTGGGAGAATCGTCAGGTCATGAGAGGCGTGGCATGAGCGGCAGCGTCGCGATGAGCGCACGAGGGTGTTGCTGATGCCGAAGATTCTCGTCATGGCCGGCGGCACGGGCGGGCATATCTATCCCGGCATCGCCGTGGCCGACGCATTGCGCGAACGTGGCTGGTCCGTGGCCTGGATGGGTAATGCCGATGGCATGGAAGGGCGCATCGTCCCGGCCAAAGGCTATGAACTGGCGTGGATCCGGTTTGGCGCGCTGCGTGGCAAAGGCCTCGTGCGTGCGCTGATGTTGCCGGTCAATCTGCTGCGCGGCTTCTGGCAAGCGCTCTCCGCAATCCGGCGCGTGCGCCCGGATGTGGTGCTGGGCATGGGAGGCTATGTCACGTTCCCGGGCGGCATGATGGCGACGCTGCTCGGACGCCCCCTGGTGGTCCATGAGCAGAATTCGGTCGCGGGGCTCGCCAACCGTGTGCTCGCTGCCGTCGCTGACCGTGTGGTGAGCGGCTTTCCCGACGTGATCAAGCGTGGTCAATGGCTGGGCAATCCGGTGCGCGCCGACATTGCGGCCGTGCCCGCGCCGGCAGAGCGCTTTGCCGACAGACAAGGGCCGCTGCGCGTGCTGGTCGTCGGCGGGTCGCTGGGCGCGCAGGCGCTCAACACTACGGTGCCGAAGGCGCTGGCCCTGATCCCGGCGGATCGCCGTCCAGTGGTTGCGCATCAATCGGGCGCCAAACAGATCGACGCACTGCGCGCTGCCTACGCCGAGGCGGGCGTCGAAGGCGAACTGCTGCCCTTCATCGATGACATGGCGGCCCGCTACGGCTGGGCCGATCTGGTGATCTGCCGTTCTGGCGCCTTGACGGTGGCGGAATTGGCAGCCGCTGGCGTGGCCAGCGTATTGGTGCCGTTCCCGCATGCCGTGGATGACCATCAGACGGGCAACGCCCGGTTTCTGGCCAGCCATGGTGCCGCCGAACTGGTGCCGCAGCCGCAGCTTACGGCCGAAGGGCTGGCCGCTTTGCTGGCTGGGCTCGATCGTGGGCGTCTGCTGGCGATGGCCGAAGCCGCCCGGGCGCTGGCGCGGCCGGATGCTGCCGACGCGGTGGCCGATGTCTGCCAGGGATTGGTGCGCACATGAGCACCTTTGCCTTGTTTTCGATCAATTGCTGCAAAAGGGTCGAAATGGCCAATGCCAGTGCTGGCGCGGGGGAGAGCATTCCCGCGCGGTCGTCAAGACATGAAGTAAAGCGCGATTTCTGCAACACTCCGCGCCGCTCGCATGCTTGTGCGGGCTTGTCCGGAGGTTCGCATAGCTTCATGAGTATTTCTGCCGTTTTTTCCGTCTTCGCCATGCGTGCGACACCGACTTTCCTGGAGGTGCGCGCATGAAACACAAGGTCAAACACATTCACTTCGTCGGCGTCGGCGGCTCGGGAATGAGCGGCATCGCCGAGGTCCTCGCCAACCTGGGGTTCAAGGTCAGTGGTTCTGATTTGACCGAAAGCGCAACGACGCGCCGGCTCCAGTCGAAGGGCGTGCACGTAATGATCGGCCATGCCGCCGACAACGTGGCCGAGGCCGATGCCATCGTGACGTCCACCGCTGTGCGCGGCGACAATCCCGAAGTCTTGCAGGCGCGTGCGCGCCAGATTCCGGTGGTACCGCGCGCCCAGATGCTTGCTGAGTTGATGCGTCTGAAGCAGGGCATCGCCATCGCCGGCACGCATGGCAAGACCACGACGACCAGCCTCGTCGCCAGTGTCCTGGCCGAAGGCAAGCTCGACCCGACTTTCGTGATCGGCGGGCGACTCAATTCCGCTGGCGCCAATGCCAAGCTTGGCAGCGGTGATTTTCTCGTGGCCGAGGCTGACGAGTCGGACGCATCGTTCCTGTTCCTGAACCCAGTGATCTCAGTCGTCACCAACATCGACGCGGATCACATGGAAACCTACGGGCACGATTTCGCGCGTCTGCGTCAGGCCTTCGTTGATTTCCTCCATCGTCTGCCGTTCTACGGCGTGGCCGTACTGTGTGCGGATGATCCGCACGTGCGCGAGATCATGCCGTTCGTGTCGAAGCAGATCGTGCGCTACGGCTTGTCCGAGGATGCGCAAGTGCGCGCCGAGAACATTGAGGCGGTCGGCGCGCAAATGCACTTCGACTGCGTGCGTCGCAACGGCGAAGACTCGCGCATGCGCGTCGTGCTCAACCTGCCGGGCATGCACAACGTGCTCAATGCGTTGGCGGCGATTTCGATCGCGACCGAATTGGGTATCGACGACGCGGCAATCCTGCGTGCTTTGGCGGAATTCAACGGTGTCGGCCGCCGCTTCCAGCGGTATGGCGAAGTGGCCCTGCCGCAGGGCGGGGCGTTCACGCTGGTCGACGACTACGGTCATCACCCGGTCGAAATGGCGGCCACGCTGGCGGCCGCTCGTGGAGCTTTTCCCGGGCGTCGCTTGGTGCTGGCTTTCCAGCCGCACCGCTACACGCGTACGCGTGACTGTTTTGAAGATTTCGTGCGCGTGCTGGGTACGGTCGATGCGTTGTTGCTCGCCGATGTCTATGCCGCGGGCGAGGCGCCTCTGGTGGCTGCCGACGGCCGAGCGCTGTCGCGTGCGTTGCGCGTGGCGGGCAAGATCGAGCCGGTGTTCGTCGAGGAGATCGCCGATATGCCGGCACGCATCCTTGAAGTGGCGCAGGACGGCGACGTGGTTCTGACGATGGGGGCGGGTTCGATCGGCGCCGTTCCCGGCAAGCTGGCAACGCCTTCGTAAGGCGCGTGGCGCAGACAGAGAGAAGTGGCAGATTCAATGACTGATACTCAGAACTTCGGCAAGGTCGCAGTGTTGATGGGGGGCAACTCCGCCGAGCGCGAGATTTCGCTCATCTCGGGCAACGGTGTGCTCGAAGCACTGCGTTCGGCGGGCGTTGACGCGCATGCGTTCGATCCGGCCGAGATTCCTGTGTGGGAGCTCAAGGCTCGCGGCTATGAGCGAGCCTTCATTGCGTTGCACGGTCGTTTCGGCGAAGACGGCACGATCCAGGGGGCGCTCGAAGCGCTCGGCGTTCCCTATACCGGGAGCGGCGTGATGGCATCGGCGCTGTCGATGGACAAGTGGCGCACCAAGCTGGTGTGGCAGGCGGCGGGCGTGCCGACGCCGCGTTATCGCCTGCTCACGCCCAACGCAAGCCCGTCCGACGTGATCGATGAGTTGGGTTTGCCGCTCATCATCAAGCCGGCACGCGAAGGCTCGTCGATCGGCGTGACCAAGGTGAACTCCCCGGCCGAATTTGCACCGGCGTTCGAGGCTGCACGTCGATGCGATCCGCTGGTGATTGCCGAAGAGTTCGTCTCGGGACGCGAACTGACCGCTGCCGTTCTGGGCGACGTTGCCCTACCTCTGGTGCGCATCGATGCACCGGAAGGCAAGTACGACTACCAGAATAAGTACTTCACCGACGTGGTGAGCTACCACTGCCCGGCGGGCGTGGCGCCGGATGTCGAGGCCGCCATTCAGGAGTCGGCCCTGCGCGCTTTCAAGGTGCTGGACTGCAAGGGCTGGGCACGTGCTGACGTTATCCTGCGTGAAGACGGCAGCTTTGCATTCCTCGAAATGAACACCGCGCCGGGCATGACCAGTCATTCGCTGGTGCCGATCGCCGCACGCGCGGCGGGCATCGATTACGCGACGTTGTGCGTGCGCATTCTTGAGATGGCGAGCATTGGCTGAATCGCATCCGACCCCTTCGTTCGGTAAGTCTCCCGCCGCCGCAACGCGCGGCGCGGGCGGGGCTGCCCGTCAGGCCAAGTCGCGGCCGGCCGGCTTCTGGCATCGTCCGGAGCTGATGAACCTGGTGTCGGATGTGCTCATGCTGGTTGCGTCGGTCGCGCTCGGTTATGCCGCTGTCAAAGCAGCAATGCGTGCGCCATGGTTCGGACTCAATCAGGTGGTGGTGACTTCACCGTTGAGTCAGGTGACGCCGGCGCAGCTGGAATATGCAGCCGCCAGTTCGCTGCGCGGCAATTTCTTTACCGTCGATCTCGACGCCGCACGTCAGGCGTTCGAAAAGCTACCCTGGGTGCGACACGCACAACTGCGCCGCGTCTGGCCGGCGACGGTGGAAGTCAGTCTTGAAGAACACGTTGCGGCGGCTTATTGGCGGGGCGTGGACAGCTCGGACGTGCAGCTCATCAACACCAATGGCGAAGTATTCGACGCTGCGAGCAATGCGACCATGCCTACGTTTTCCGGTTCGCCCGAAAACGCGCGCCTGATGCTCGACCGCGATCGCCAGTTCGACGCCAAGCTCAAGCCGCTGGGGCGCCGAGTTGACGCGCTTACCCTGTCGAATCGTATGGCGTGGCAGCTCAAGCTGGACAACGGGCTGACGATAGAACTCGGGCGTGATCAGCAGCAAGCGCCCATCGATACACGGCTGGATCGTTTTCTGGCGATTTACGGTCAAGCCGAGAATCGTCTCGGCTCAAAAATTCTGGTGGCGGATCTGCGCTACCCCGGCGGCTTTGCCGTCAAGCTGGAACCGACGGCGCGCTCCGCCGAAAAAACAGGAAAAAGGTAAGCAATGAGCAAGGACAACAAGGACATCATCGTCGGCCTGGACATCGGCACGTCCAAGATCACTGCCATGGTCGCCGAGATGAAGCCCGATGGGCGCGTCGAAGTGCTCGGTGTCGCCACGCAGCCTTCCAGCGGGCTGAAGAAAGGCGTGGTGGTCAACATCGAGGCCACCGTGGACGCCATTTCGCGCGTGGTGCAGGAAGTCGAGCTGATGGCCGACTGCAAGGTGCGCGATGTCTACACCGGTATTGCCGGCAGCCACATTCGCAGCTTCAACTCCAACGGCATGGTGGCGATCAAGGACAAGGAAGTCTCGCCGCTCGACGTGGAGCGTGTGATTGAAGTCGCTCGTGCGATGCCGATTCCGGCTGACCAACAGATCCTTCACATCCTCACTCAGGAATTCATCATCGACGGTCAGGACGGTGTGCGCGAGCCGATCGGCATGAGCGGCGTGAAGCTCGAAGTGAAGGTGCACATCATCACTGGCGCGGTGTCCGCGGCGCAGAACCTCGTGAAGTGCGTGCGGCGTTGTGGGCTTGAAGTGGTCGACCTCGTGCTGCAACCGCTGGCATCGAGTTTCGCCACGCTGTCCGAAGACGAAAAAGAACTGGGCGTATGTCTCGTCGATATGGGTGGCGGCACGACCGATCTGGCCGTGTTCACGCAGGGCGCGATCCATCACACGGCAGTCATCCCAATTGCTGGCGATCAGATCACTAACGACATTGCGATGGCGCTGCGTACGCCTACCGCTGAAGCCGAAGAGATCAAGCTGCGTCATGGCGTGGCGCTTCAGACGTTGGTTGACCCGGCGGACATGATCGAGGTGCCCAGCGTGGGTGATCGTCCCCCGCGCAAGTTGTCGCGCGAGAGCCTTGCCGCCGTCGTGCAGCCGCGTGTGCAAGAGCTGTTTGAACTGGTGCAGGTCGAACTGCGCCGCAGCGGTTACGAGCAACTGCTGTCATCCGGTCTGGTTCTTGCGGGTGGGTCGGCGCAACTGTCGGGCATCTGTGAATTGGGTGAAGAGGTCTTTCACTTGCCGGTACGTGTAGGCGTTCCGGTGTACCAAGGCGGTCTGGCCGATGTGGTCTGTCACCCGCAGTACGCCAACGTGATGGGCCTCATTCTCGAAGGCGCGGCACAACGTTGACGCGGTATCCAGGCACGCGAGACGCGTAATGTGCGGCAGATTTTCCAGCGCATGAAGTCATGGCTGGAGAAGAACTTCTGACGGGGTCGAGAATTTTTTTGTGATGCGTCATGCACTTAGCGCATGACGCTTGATTTGTCTGAAAAAGCTTGTGCGCGCGGCCGATATTTAGTAGTACACTCGCGCGCTAATACTAGATTTAGGGTATCTCGGTTCAGCCTTCGGGGGCCGTTTTCCTAAGTGGCATACAGGAGCGATGAGCATGATCGAAATCGTTGAAATGGAACCGGTAGGGACAGTGATCAAAGTCATCGGCGTCGGTGGCGCTGGTGGTAACGCGGTCGATCACATGATTCGAGAGGGCGTGCAGGGCGTTGAGTTTGTCAGCGCCAACACCGACGCCCAGGCGCTGAACCGTTCGCTGGCACCCGCCAAGCTGCAACTGGGCAGCTCTGGACTCGGTGCGGGCGCCAAGCCCGAAGCGGCTCGCGCTGCGGCGCTGGAGTGCCGTGAAGAAATCGCCGAGGCGCTGGCTGGCGCGCACATGGTGTTCATTACCGCTGGCATGGGCGGCGGTACGGGTACTGGTGCTGCTCCGGTGGTCGCCGAAGTCGCTCGCGAACTCAATATTCTGACCGTTGCCGTGGTCACCAAGCCGTTCGATTTCGAGAACCGCTATCGCGTGGCCGACAGCGGTATCGAAGAACTCTCCAAGCATGTCGACTCGCTGATCGTTGTTCTCAACGACAAGCTGATGGAAGTCTACGGCGAAGACGCCAGCATGGAAGAGTGCTTCCGCAGCGCCGACGACGTGCTGCGCAAGGCTGTCGGCGGCATCGCCGAAATCATCAATGTGCCGGGTCTGGTGAACGTTGACTTCCAGGATGTGCGTACGCTGATGGCCGAGATGGGTCGTGCCATGATGGGTTCGGCTGAAGCTGCCGGCATGGATCGCGCTCGCATCGCTGCTGAACAAGCCGCTGCCAGCCCGTTGCTGGAAGGTGTGGAACTCTCTGGCGCACGCGGCGTGCTGATCAACATCACCGCTAGCCGTTCGCTCAAGATGTCGGAAGTGAAAGACGCCGTGCAGACCGTGCGTGCTTTCGCGATGGAAGAGGCGACCGTGTTCTACGGCACCGTGTTCGACGAGAGCATGGAAGATCGTATCCGCGTGACCGTCCTGGCGACCGGCCTGGGTGCCCGTCGTGCCGTGGCGCGTCAGCCGGTGGTGCAGGTTGTCAAGACCGGCACGGATGATATCGGCATCGAAGTCGACTACGCTGACCGCGACGTGCCGGCCGTGTTCCGTCGCCAACAGCGCACCACCGCCGAGGCGATGAGCGCCAACGGGTACGGTACCTACGACATTCCGGCTTTCCTGCGCAAGCAGGCGGACTGATCGCGCTTGCCGGCCCATTCGGGCTGTTAAGCAAATCGACAGGCTGTGAGGGCGCAAGCTCCCACGGCCTGTTTGCATTGAGGGCGTTTGAATCGGCGGGGGCCGCGGGAAGAGATGGCGACGCTTGTCTCGAGCGCCTTGTCACGATTTGAAACGCTCCCGAACGCGACGCTGGCAGCGAGCGCGCAACGCGCGGTGTATACTTTTTGAAATCAGTCAGTTGAAAGAACAAAGCATGGTCAGGCAGCGCACCCTCAAATCCGTGGTGAAGGCAACCGGCGTCGGTCTGCACGGAGGCGTGCGAGTCGACCTGTCCTTGCGCCCGGCCGCGCCGGATACGGGTATCGTTTTCCGTCGCGTAGACCTCGATCCCCCTGTTGATCTGCCGTGTGATCCCTATTCGGTGGTCGATACACGCATGTGTTCCGGCCTGCAGCAGGGCAAGGCCAAGGTCGGCACCATCGAGCATCTGATGTCGGCGCTTGCCGGCCTGGGGATCGACAATTGCTACGTGGACGTCGATGCGCCCGAGATTCCCATTCTTGATGGCAGCGCAGCCCCGTTCGTATTCTTGATCCAGTCGGCGGGCGTTGAAGTTCAGAACGCACCCAAGCGCTTCATTCGCGTGAAGAAGCCGGTCGAATACCGCGAAGGCGATAAGTGGGTGAAGCTCGAACCGCATGACGGCTTCAAGCTCTCGTTCGCCATTCATTTCAATCATCCGGCCATCGACCGTACTGTGACTGAAGTCACCGTGGACTTCGCCAAGCACGAGTACGCGCGGGACGTTGCACGTGCGCGCACCTTCGGCTTTATGCAAGAGGTCGAGGCCATGCGTAACAGCGGCCTGGGTCTGGGCGGTAGCCTGGATAACGCGATCGTCATGGATGAGTACCGCGTGCTCAATGCCGACGGCCTGAGGTATGCAGACGAATTCGTCAAGCATAAGGTGCTCGACGCAATCGGCGACCTGTACATCATTGGCAAACCGTTGTTGGCTGCGTACTCGGCCTATAAATCCGGCCACGCACTCAACAACCAGATTCTGCGAACCCTGTTGGCCGACGATGAAGCCTGGGAGGTGGTCAGCTTTGAGTCGCCCGAGTCGGTGCCGCCAGCGCTGCAAGGGCAGTTGGCACTCCAGTTTTCCTGACGCATGCTGATCCTGCGTGCTGTCGGCCTGTTGCTGCTGGTCGCCGTGGCCCTTTGCGTGGGGGCGTGGTTGCTGACGGGGCGGGGTGAGTATCTGCGCTGGACCAAGTTGCTGCTGCGCATTGGCGTGTCGGTAGCGCTAGTGTTCATGGCGCTCATGTTGTTCGAGCGCCTGCTGGCCCCGATTCTCTGATTCTGGCTGGTTGGCCTTTGAGCGAAATCGGCTGCGAGTTGCCCGCCCCGGGCTAAAGTCCGTCCCCTTTTTTTTTGCGTCACAGGAGCGCTCATGCTGGAAGTGCTGTTGTTCGTCGTAAAGAACGCGGCCATCGTTGCCGGCGCCATGTTGCCGATCATGAATCCCTTGGGGTCGATGCCGATCTTCCTGACTTTGAGTCGGGGGGCGACGGATGCGCAACGCCAGCGCCTCGCTTCGCGGATTGCCGTCAATGTGGCGATCGTCACCTTCATCGCCCTGTTGCTGGGTTCGTACGTGCTTGAGTTCTTCGGTATCTCGACAGCCGCGGTGCGTGTCGGCGGCGGGATATTGGTGATGGTCATGGGTTGGCGACTCCTGAATGCGGAATCTTCGTCGACCGACGCCGAGGCGGCCACTGCGCACGAGTGGAATGAGCGGATGGTGGAGCAGCGCGCCTTTTATCCGCTGACCTTTCCGTTCACCGTCGGCCCCGGTTCCCTTTCCGTCGCAGTCACGCTGGGCGCGCGGATATGGGGCGACACTCACCACAAACTGCCGGATCGCCTTCTGGCCGGTCTTGGCGCCATCGTCGGTGTGATCATCGTTGCCTTGGTGGTCTACGCGTGCTTCCGTTCGGCGCGCACGGTGCTCGGGCGTCTGGGCGAAACCGGCACCAACGTCATGCTGCGGTTTGCCGCTTTCATTCTGTTGTGTATCGGTGTGCAGATCGCGTGGGAGGGTGTGGCAGAGCTGCTGCAGCCCTGGCGACCGTAGCGCCGCCAAGCGGATGATCAGCCGGTGTGCTTGAGCAAGCGGGCCACTGCCTGACCGAGCGGCGAATCGGCGTCCAGCCGGCCGCTGAGTTCTCCAAACGCGGCGCGTCCTTGGTTGCCGATACGGCGGCCTTCCCTTGCGTAGAGGTGGGTGTCAGGCGCCATCTGGACCGGCCGGACGCGCACCTTGATCTCTTCAACGGCTAGGCCCGCATCGCGCAGGGCGGCGCGCAGGCTGTCCATACCCATGTTCAGGCGCGACGCCAGAGACGGCGTGGGAACATGCAGGGCGAGCGTGCCTTCGCGGCAATTCGCCACCGCCACCGCGCCGCGCATGGCGCGGGGGATCTGCTGATCGACGATGCGCTGGATGCGAACCAGCAGACCGGCGTGCTCCTGCAGGCGCGAGAGCGCTTCGCTACTACCGAGGAGGTCGCCGAGCGGAGTTGTCGATGAGCGCATGGTGTTCGGGAATCGGGGGGCGGACAACGGCAAAGCCGGCTTGTGATGGCTTTCTGTCGTCCGTCAGACAGTACTGAGACGGCTCGCAAAGAGCGGTCGAAGTGCGTGTTAGAATGCCCGTTTTGCCGCGTTTCCTCAATAGATTCTCATGATCGCAGGCCTACTCAAGAAGGTTTTCGGCAGCCGCAATGACCGGCTGGTCCGCCAATACATGCAGAAAGTTCAGGCCATCAATGACCTTGAACCAAAGATGCAGGAGCTCTCCGACGAGGCGTTGCGCGGCAAGACCGAAGAGTTCCGCCAGCGGCTGGCTCAGGGCGAGAGCCTTGATGGCCTGCTGCCTGAAGCCTTTGCGGTTGTGCGCGAGGCCGGCAAACGCGTGCATGGCATGCGCCACTTCGACGTGCAGATGGTTGGCGGCATGGTGCTGCATGACGGCAAGATCGCCGAAATGCGTACCGGCGAAGGCAAGACGCTGACCGCCACGCTGCCTGTGTATCTGAATGCGCTTACGGGCAAGGGCGTGCACGTGGTGACGGTGAACGACTACCTCGCCTCCCGCGACGCCGAATCGATGGGGCGCCTGTACAAGTTCCTGGGGCTGACCGTCGGCTGCAATCTGTCGCAGATGCCGCATGACCAAAAGCAGGTCGCCTACGCATCAGATATCACCTACGGCACCAACAACGAATTCGGCTTCGATTACCTGCGCGACAACATGGTCTATTCGACCGGCGAGCGCGTGCAGCGAGGCCTGAACTTCGCCATCGTCGACGAAGTTCGACTCGATTCTCATCGATGAAGCGCGTACGCCGCTGATCATCTCTGGCCAGGCCGAAGATCACACCGAGCTGTACGTCAAGATGAATGCCGTGCCGGCGCTGCTGACCGTACAGGAAGGCGAAGGCGACAACATCACCGTGCCGGGCGACTACACGGTCAACCTCAAGGCCAACCAGGTTCTGCTGACCGAGCAGGGCCACGAGCACGCTGAAGAAATCCTCGCCCGCGTGGGCTTGCTGGCCGAAGGCACCAGCCTGTATGACCCGGCAAACATTCTGCTGATCCACCATCTGTATGCCGCGTTGCGCGCTCACGCGCTCTACCACCTCGACCAGCAGTACGTGGTGCAGAACGGCGAAGTGATCATCGTCAACGAATTCACTGGTCGCCTGATGGCCGGCCGCCGTTGGTCCGATGGTCTGCACCAGGCCGTCGAAGCCAAGGAAGGCGTGGAGATCAAGTCCGAGAACCAGACGCTCGCCTCGATCACCTTCCAGAACTACTTCCGCATGTACGGCAAGCTGGCCGGCATGACCGGCACGGCCGACACGGAAGCCTACGAATTCCACCAGATCTACAGTCTCGAAACGGTCATCATCCCGACCAACAAGCCGATGATCCGGATCGACTCCAACGATCAGGTCTATCGCACGGCGCAAGAGAAGTACAACGCCATCGTGGCCGACATCAAGGACTGCCATGAGCGCGGCCAGCCGGTGTTGGTCGGCACGACCTCGATCGAAAGCTCTGAACTGCTGTCGGGCGTCCTGACCAAGGCAGGCCTGCCGCACCAGGTGCTCAACGCCAAGCAGCACGACCGTGAAGCCGTGATTGTTGCCCAGGCCGGTCGCCCGGGCGTGATCACCATCGCCACCAACATGGCCGGTCGCGGTACCGACATCGTGCTGGGTGGCAATATCGACAAGGAACTGGTTGCGCTGCGCGATAACGAGTCGCTGCCGGAAGAAGAAAAGGCCGCCAGTGCAGCCAAGCTGCGCGGCGAGTGGAAGGCGCTGCACAACCTGGTGATCGAGGCAGGTGGCCTGAAGATCATCGGCACCGAGCGCCACGAATCCCGTCGTATCGACAACCAGCTGCGCGGCCGTGCCGGCCGCCAGGGTGACCCGGGTGCTTCGCGCTTCTATCTGTCGCTCGAAGATCCGCTGATGAAGATCTTCGGTGGCGATCGCCTCAATGCCATCATGGTCCGCCTGAAGATGCCCGAAGGCGAGCCGATCGAAGCAGGCATGGTCAACCGTTCGCTGGAGTCCGCTCAGCGCAAGGTGGAACAGCGCAACTTCGACATCCGCAAGCAACTGCTCGAATACGACGACGTTGCCAACGACCAGCGCAAGGTCATCTACCAGCAGCGTAACGAACTGCTCGAGACCGTCAACATCGCCGAAACCATCACGGCCATGCGCCATGGCACGTTGACCGAGCTGTTCCGCACCTTCGTGCCGGCTGACTCCGTGGAAGAGCAGTGGGAAATCCCCGCGCTGGCGCAAGCGCTGCGCGCCGACTACCAGCTCGACCTGCCGCTGACCGAATGGGCTGCGTCGGAATCGGGTCTGTCGGATTCGGACATTCTCGGACGCGTGCTGGAAGCCGCTGACAAGGCCTATGCCGACAAGATCGTCAACGTCGATAAGGCCGCATGGCAAGGCTTCGAGCGCAATGTCATGCTCAACAGCCTGGACACGCATTGGCGTGAGCACTTGGCGTCGCTCGACCACCTGCGTCAGGGCATCCATCTGCGCGGCTATGCGCAGAAGAACCCCAAGCAGGAATACAAGCGCGAAGCCTTCGAGCTGTTCGAGTCGCTGCTCGATACCATCCGCGTTGATGTAACGCGCCTGCTCATGACGGTCCAGATCCGCTCGCAAGAGCAGATCGATGAAGTGGCCGAAGACCGCCCCGCCGTCGACAACGTGCAGTACCATCACGCCGACTACGACGAAGCCCTGGCGGATGTCGCGACCGCCAAGCCGGCGCCGGTGCAGAACTTCGTGCCGCGCGTGGGGCGCAACGATCCGTGCCCCTGTGGCTCGGGCAAGAAGTACAAGCATTGCCACGGGCAGCTCGCCTGATAGTCGCAGCGCCTTTCCACGCCCTTGGGGCGGGATAGGCGCTGATGCGGCACGCATTAAAAGGCCGGCCTTGTGGGTCGGCCTTTCGTATATGTGATCATCATTCATCGCTCGCCGCCTTCAGGGGAGTCAACTCATGAGCAGCAACCATTCCGAATCGCAAAGTCTGCGCACGCTGACGCTGGCGGCGCTTGGCGTCGTATTCGGTGACATCGGCACCAGCCCGCTGTATTCCTTCAAAGAAGCTTTCGACTCCACCCACCATCCGTTGGCGGTTGTGGAGTCGAACATTCTCGGCGTGCTGTCTCTTATCGTGTGGACGCTGATCGTCGTCGTCACGATCAAGTACGTCTTCATCATGCTGCGCGCCGACAACCACGGCGAAGGCGGTGTGGTGGCGTTGCTCGCGCGGGTGTTGGAGGGCACGCGCGAACACCCGCGCAAACGCGCTGTGTTCATCATGCTCGGCATGTTCGGCGCCGCGTTGTTCTATGGCGACGGCGTCATCACGCCAGCGATCTCAGTGCTGTCGGCTGTGGAAGGTCTCGAGATCATCACGCCCACACTCAAGCCCTTCGTGGTGCCACTGACGCTCGGTATTCTGATCGGGCTGTTCCTCGTCCAGCACCATGGCACTGCGCGCGTCGGCGGTTTCTTTGGTCCGGTGTTGTGCGTGTGGTTCGTGGCGCTCGCGGCGATCGGCATCTACAACATTTCGGCGTATCCGCAAGTGCTGCTGGCACTGTCGCCACACCATGCGGTGCGCTTCTTCATCGACAACCAAGCGGTGGGCTTCTTTGCCTTGGGGGCGGTGTTCCTGACCGTGACGGGCGGCGAGGCGCTGTACGCAGACATGGGCCACTTCGGCGCGCGCCCGATCCGTCTGGCCTGGATGGGGTTGGTGCTGCCGTGCCTGCTGCTCAACTATTTTGGGCAAGGGGCTCTGTTGATCACGCACCCAGAGGCGTCGGCCAACCCATTCTTCTTGGCCGTGCCGCAGTGGGCGCTGATTCCGATGGTGTGTCTGGCGACCATGGCAACGGTCATCGCCTCGCAGGCACTCATCACAGGGGCTTATTCGATTACGCGCGAGCTGTCGCAATTGGGCTTCTGCCCGCGCGTTGCCATCCGTCATACCTCTGGTGCGCAGATGGGGCAGATCTATGTGCCGTTCGTAAACTGGCTGTTGCTGTTCCTTGTGCTGGCTACCGTGATCGGCTTCAAGACCTCGTCGAACCTTGCTTCGGCTTACGGTATTGCCGTCACACTGACCATGCTGGTGACGACGATCCTCGTCTTCTCGCTCGCGCGACGCGATTGGAAATGGCCTACGTGGGTGGCGCTGCTTGTGTTCGGGCCGCTGTTCATCATCGAGGCTTCATTCCTCACCGCCAACGCCGTCAAGATCGTCGAGGGCGGCTGGTTCCCGCTCGTCTTTGGCGCATGCGTGTTTACCGTGCTGACGACATGGAGGCGTGGCCGCGAGCAGCTCAACGAGCGCCTAAAGGCCGAAGAGATCGCGCTAGAGCCGTTCATTGACATGCTTGCGAAGGAAGAGATGCCGCGCGTGCCGCACACGGCGATCTTCCTTTCGCCGCGCACCGACAGCGTGCCCAACGCGCTGCTGCATAACCTCAAGCACAACTTCGTTCTGCACGAGAACACGATCTTCGTCAGCATCGTGTTCCTGTCGGTGCCACGCGTAGTCGATTCGCAGCGTGTACTGGTCGAACGCATCGGCAGCAACTTCCACCGAGTGAAGATCTTCTTCGGATTCATGGAAGAGCCCGACGTGGCCGCTGCGCTTGAATGGACGGAGGAGCAGGGGCTGTCGATCCAGCCGCAGATGGCGTCGTACTTCCTCTCGCGTGAAACGCTGCTGCCCACGCCGGGCGAGGGCATGGCGCTATGGCGCGAACGCCTGTTCGAATTCATGTTCCGCAACGCCACTAACGCGGCGAGCTTTTTCAACTTGCCGACCAACCGGGTGGTGGAGCTGGGCAGTCGCATCGCGATTTAGCCAGCGAGGCGCGCGATGAGCAGCTCGATCCGTTTCGACTGGCAGGATCTGCAACTGCTCATCGCCGCTGGCGAGACAGGCAGCATCGCTGGCGCCGCCGAGCGCTGCAATACGGTGGCGTCCGCAGCCAGCAAGCGTCTGTCTGATCTTGAAGGCGCCCTGGGCGCCGCGCTGCTCGAACGCAGCAGTCGTGGTGTGGCGCTTACCGCCGCTGGTGAGGCGCTGGCGCGACGCGCAAGAGGGCTCATTGAACAGGCCTTGCAGGTGCAAGGTGAGATTGCCGGTTATGCCTCGGGCATGCGTGGCAACGTACGCTTGTTCGCCAACATCTCATCCATCGTCGAATTCCTGCCTGCCGCATTAGCGAGCTTTGCACAGCGGCATCCCGACATCCGTGTTCAGCTCGAAGAGGCGATCAGTGAGCGTGTGGTGCAGGCCGTCGCGGAGCACGTGGGTGACTTGGGCGTGGTCAGCGAACGACTGGCGCGCGATGGGATCTCCTTCTTTCCCTTTCGCCGCGACCAGCTACAACTTGTCGTGCCGCGCGGTCATGCGTTAGCGGAGGCTGCTGAAGTCCGCCTGGCTGACGTACTCGATCATCCGTTCATCGGCTTGCATGCCGGCAGCGCGTTGCACGGGCAGCTTTTGCGCGCGGCCGCCGCACTTGGACGAGAGTTGCGTCTTGCAATGCAGGTGACCAGTTTCGACGCCGTATGCGCCATGGTCGCCACCGGGCTCGGCGTTGGCATCGTGCCGCGCGCGGCCAGCGTGGCCCATGTTGCCGAACTTGATCTCGTTGGATTGCCCATTGCCGAGCCGTGGGCGGACCGCCAGCTCTACCTGTGTATGCGTGACGAGCCCCTGTCGCCAGGTACGCAGTTGTTGTTCGAACACCTGCAAACGATCGCCTGACTGTGGTCATCGCCACCGGCGATGGTGGCATCGCCAAACTTCAGCGCACGCCCCGCTGAGTTGCTCCAATCTGTCGTCTTCCAGCCAAACAGAAAAGGAATCGACATGAGCCAGTGGAACGCCGCCGACTACGCACGCAACTCCAAAGGACAAGAGCGTTGGGGCCGCGAACTGATCGAACAACTTGGCGTGCGCGATGACGACGACGTACTCGACATTGGTTGTGGCGACGGTCAACTGACGGCTGCGATTGCTGAACTCACGTCCGGCGTGGTCGTGGGAGTCAACAGTTCGAGCGACATGGTGCGACATGCCAACGAGAATCACGCATCCAGCCGCCTGCGCTACGAAGAGGGCGACGCTGCTGCGCTGACCTTCGACGGCGCTTTCTCGCTGATCTTCTCCAACGCAGCCCTGCATTGGGTTGCCGGCTGCCACAGTCCGGTCGTCGCCGGGATCGCACGGGCCATGCGGCCGGGTGCTCGGGCACTCTTGCAGATGGGAGGAGAAGGCAACGGCGCTGGCATCATCGCCGCGTTCGATGCCGTTCGCTCGCGCCCTGCATGGGCGGCGTATTTCGATGGGTTTTCATTCCCCTACGGCTTTCATACGCCAGCGCTTTATCAACGCTGGGCGGAGCGCGCGGGACTCAATGTTGAAGACGCGCAAATCATCGCCAAGGACATGACGTACGACAGCCGTGACGCCTTCATCGGGTGGTTGCGTACCGCATGGCTGCCCTTCGTGGAGCCCGTCCCGACGGCGGAGCGCGAGGCGTACCTCGAAGCGGTCGCCGATGCCTACCTGGCCGCGAATCCTGCGGACGAGGATGGCACCATTCACGTTGATATGCGCCGCTTGCAGGTACGCCTGTCCAAGCCCGCGTAAGCGCTCGACGGGGTGGGCTCGCGCAGCGATGCCCATTCGCTTACCTACGGTTGCGAACTAAATCTGGCACATGGCGGGCAAGGCGATAAAATGCGCATCTTTGCCCGCTCGAGGACAGTTCCATGCCGGTCAATCTGTTGCCGCCCATTGCCGATCAACTCTTTCCCGTCAAAGGCGTTCGCCTGGGTACGGCGGAGGCGAACGTTCGCAAGGCCAACCGACGTGACCTTACCGTCATCGAACTGGCTGCCGGGAGCCGCGCTGCGGGCGTGTTTACGCAGAACCGCTTCTGCGCTGCGCCCGTGCAAGTGTGCCGCGAACATCTGGCAAGCGGTGAAATCCGCGCGCTGGTCATCAACACCGGTATCGCCAATGCCGGCACCGGCGAACAAGGCCTTGCCGCCGCACGCGCTACGTGCGAGGCCGTCGCCGCTCAAGCTGGGATTGCCGCTAGCGCCGTGCTGCCGTTTTCCACTGGCGTGATCCTTGAACATTTGCCGGTCAACCGCATCGTCGCTGGCTTGCCTGCCGCGCGCGCAGCACTTGCCGACGATGGTTGGCACGCGGCTGCGCACGCCATCATGACGACCGATACGATTGCCAAGGCGACTTCGCGTCGCGTGACTGTCAACGGCCAGACGGTCACCGTTACCGGCATGAGCAAGGGGGCCGGCATGATCCGCCCCAATATGGCGACCATGCTGGGTTATGTCGCCACCGACGCTAATCTCGCTCAGCCCTTGCTCGACAAGCTGGTGCGAGAGGCGGCCGATGTGTCGTTCAACAGCATTACGGTGGATGGCGATACCTCCACCAATGATTCTTTCATCCTGATCGCCACTGGCCAGGTCGGCCAGCCCATCGCCGACGCGGGTTCGGCACAGTACGCCGCCGTGCGTGCAGCCGTGATTGAAGTTGCTCAGTGGCTGGCACAGGCCATCGTGCGCGACGGCGAGGGCGCCACCAAGTTGATGAGCATCGCGGTCGAAGGTGGCGCCAGCCGAGATGAATGTCGTCAGGTGGCCTATGCCGTGGCGCACTCGCCGTTGGTCAAGACGGCATTCTTCGCTTCCGACCCCAATCTGGGCCGCATTCTGGCCGCGATTGGCTATGCGGGCGTCAATGATCTGGACGTCAACAAATTGCGCGTCTGGCTCGCCGGAGGCGGCGAAGAAGTGCTGGTGGCAGAAAAGGGCGGTCGTGCCGTCAGCTATCAGGAAGACGCAGGGGCTCGCATCATGAAAAACGCCGAGATCACGGTGCGTATCGATCTTGCGCGCGGTCAGGCTGCAGCCACGGTGTGGACCTGCGATTTCTCATACGACTACGTCAAGATCAACGCCGACTACCGTAGCTGATTGACCCATGCGGGCGGCGCGAGTGCCGCCCGTTTTTGTTCTCCCCACGCCTTCCTGTGCAGCTCGATCAGGCCCTGTCCGTCACGCAGATCTTCGGTTACATCGCTTTTGCGATGGGGGTGTCGTCATTTCTGCAAAAGAGTGACCTGCGCTTCAAGATCTTCATGGCGGCCGAGTGCGTGAGCTACGTCATTCATTTCTGGCTGCTCGGTAACTACACCGCGGTGGCGAGTTCGGCGGTATCGGTCGGCCGGTCGGTCGCAGCGATCCATACGCGTTCGATCTGGGTAGCGCTGTTTTTCGTTGCGCTAAGCTTGGGCTGCGGCATTTGGTTGGCGACCTCGTGGCTGTCGTTCCTGCCAATCATTGCCTCTTGCGTGGGGACTTTGTCTTTGTTCCTGCTCCAGGGCATCCGCATGCGATGCTTCATGCTCATCGGCACGTGCCTGTGGCTGCTCAACAACATCCTCTCCGGCTCGATTGGCGGCACCATGCTCGAAGCGACGGTGCTGGCGACCAATCTGCTCACCATTCGACGTCTGCAACTCGATCAAATCCGCAAAATCTCCAAGTCAACCTAAAGATGTCGATGATTTTTACAGTTGTGGCGTTGCGACCAATATATCTGTTGTTAAGCCTTTGATTTGAAATAAATCATCAAAATTGGCGCATTTGCTGCTTTTGTCTCCGCAGTCCTTTCCGGAGATCACAATGCGCGCCACCCTGACCAAGTTTCTGCTGCCCGTCGTCCTGACCCTGTCCGGCATCAGCGCAGCTCAAGCTGTCCCTATCTCATACGTCTTCGATTCCACCAGTGCGCTGACCGCGAGTAATCAGAAGACGGTCAATGGGGTCACCGTGACGGTCTCGTCCGGTGGTCACAACAACGCTGACATCGTCCAGAATTCGGCCGGTCTTGGCGTGAGCGGGGCGGGCGGTAACCAACTGAGCAGCAATCCCTCGCAGCAAGAGTTCATTCTCTTCAGCTTCAGCCAGTTGCTGACCCTGGATAGCATCATCTTCAATAGTGCCGACGCTAACGACGCATTCGTGCTGACGTGGGGGACGGGGGCCACGCAGACCGGCTCTATCACCCAGAACCCGGTGGCCTACACGGGCTCCAATCCACTCACTTTCATCCCCGCATCGCTCGTGAGTGGCGATTGGTTCCAGATCACCACGCTCGGCACGAGCACCGACCTGTACGTGAACGCACTGAATGTAAACGGTGCGATCGCCGCGCCCAACGCTAGTGCAGTTCCCGAGCCCGCGACCCTGGCCTTGGCAGGTATGGGGCTCTTTGCGCTGTCGCTGTCCCGCCGCCGTCGCGCAAAGTAACTCGCCTCCGTCGCGGCGCAGACCCCTACCGGGAATGCGCTGCGCATCAAGTGCGCGCGGAATCCCTCAGCGCACGCGAGATGTCTGTCACCACTTATTGCCACGCGCCGCTATAATCACGGCTCTCCGCGAAACGCCATCCTTGGCGCGCAACCTCGGAAGGGTGGCAGAGCGGTTTAATGCACCGGTCTTGAAAACCGGCGATGGGTGACCATCCGTGGGTTCGAATCCCACCCCTTCCGCCACGGAATGACTGAAGACCCGCACGGCTACTGGCTTTGCGGGTTTTTTGTTTTTCGCCCTATCAAAAACGTCTGCCAAGCCAATTGACTTGCGAGACACGGCACGCACGTGGACAGGGCGGCTAACCGTTACGCGAAACCGCGTTCGAGTATTGATGTCGCGTCCCGAGGAACAGCGTCCGAATTGACGGCTTGGCCGCCACGAACCGCGCGTGCGTCAGACATCGCTATTCACGGTGGGCACCGCTAGGACGTACGCGCTTGACGAAGGTCGTTGTCCCTGCGGCACATGAACGGCTCACCTGCTTGGTTGATCCGGTTGACTGTCGCAGCGAGTCCGCGTGCCGATCGACCAAGCAAGCGGGCTCCTTGCGGATCTAGGCGATGCGCGTCTCTCGCAGACGGCGCACGAAGTGCCCGAGGCGTTCGATGGCTTCGCTCAATTGTGCGGTGGACGCCGCGTACGACAAACGTACGTACGCATCGGCTCCGCAGTCGCCAAAATCGCGCCCCGGCGTGAGCGCTACGTGTGCCTCTTGCAGTGCGCGTTCACAGAATTGCCATGCGGTCAGGCCCGTATCGCGCACATCGAAGTACACATAGAAGGCGCCGTCGGGCGGCACGGGCACCGGCAGACCGATGCGTGCTAGCCCTTCCAGCACTAGTGCGCGACGACGAGCGAACTCCTGACGGCGCGCTTCGCACACAGCCAGAGATTCAGGCGTGAAACACGTCAGCGCGGCCATTTGTGCGAGCGTCGACGGGCAGATGAAGTAGTTCTGCGCCAACCGTTCCATGACCGGCACCAGCGCTTCGGGCATGACACACCACCCCAGGCGCCAGCCTGTCATGCCGAAGTACTTGGAAAAACTATTGATGACAATTGCATCATTGTCAACGTTGAGCACCGTCTGCGGAGGGCTCCCCTCGGCGTCATGGTCGCCCAGGTTGAGGTAGATCTCATCGACGATGCGAAAGGCGTCGTGCGTGCGCGCCCAGTCGCAGATGGCGGCCAACTCGGCAGGCAATATCGACGTGCCGGTCGGGTTTGAGGGCGTCGCGATCATGAGTCCGCGCGTACGCGCACTCCAATGCGTGCGCACCGCTTCGAGGCTCAGCTGGTAGCGTGTGGACGCATCCGTCGGCAGCAGCTTGACGTCAGCCCCGAAGCTGGTGAGGAACTGCCGATTGCACGGGTATGAGGGGTCGCCCACGATGACCTCGTCGCCTTCATCGACCAGAGCCGCTGCCGCAAGCAGCAAGGCGCCGGAGGCGCCAGCGGTGACGACTACGCGTTCGGGATTGATCTCCACGCCGTGCATCTGTTGATAGAAGCCGGCGATGGCACTGCGCAGTTGTGGCAGTCCGAGTGCTGCGGTGTAGGCCAATGGGCGACCGTCCATGATCGTGCGCATGGCTTCGATCACGGCAGGCGGAGCACCGAAATCCGGCTCGCCGATGTTGAGTTTGATGAGAGTGTGTCCCTCTGCTTCGAGGGCGGCGGCGCGCTTGCCGAACTCCATTGCGTAGAACGGCGCGACGCTTTGCGCGCGTTGCGAGACTTTCATGATGACCTTCTATGAAACTGCCGCCGATATGTCGGGCGGCGTTACGCATTATTGAACCACGCGCCGCCTGGCGGTGACCAATCTGTCGCGGATACAAGCCCACATTGTAGGCGCGTGCCGTCGCGGCACCGTGTATGGCCTGCCACCGAGGGGGCATTTTGGTTTGCCGCGGAGTGTTGGGTGATTGGGCATTCGGATGGACAACGGACGCGGCCGAGCGTGGCTGTATCATCGCCGAATGACCGACATCGAACCGAAGTGGCTGACGTGGGCGCGAGAGATGCAGGCGCTTGCGCAATCCGGCCTGACTTTTACGCGCGACCCGTATGACCGTGAACGGTACGAGCGTTTGCGCGAACTGTCGGCGGAGATTTTCCACGCCCAGACGGATGAGCCGATCGAATCCATCCTGTCGCTCTTCGCTGGACAGACTGGCTACGCGACACCCAAGGTCGATGTGCGCGCCGCCGTCTTCGACGAAGGCGGTCGAGTGCTGATGGTGCGAGAGACCGCCGACAATGGGCGCTGGACCCTGCCGGGTGGATGGGCGGATGTGAACTTCACGCCCGCTGAGAACGTGGTGAAAGAAGTGCGCGAAGAAAGTGGCTACGAGGTCGTCGTCACAAAATTGGCGGCAGTGTGGGACCGTACGCGTCAGGCGCATCCGGCGGGTGTGTTCTCGTGCTGCAAGATGTTCTTCGTGTGCCGGCCTGTGGGCGGTGCTGCGACGACGAGCCTGGAAACGTCCGAAGTACGATGGTTCGACGAGCGTGATCTACCGGACGACCTGTCGCTGGGGCGCGTGCTGCCGGGGCAAATTCAGCGCATGTTCGAGCATTTGCGTCAGCCTGCGCTGCCCACCGACTTCGATTGAACGTCGTCGCAGAGACGGGCTCGCAATGGAGGTGGTTCGCTTGCCGATAATGCGGTCGCTCCCACATTTCGACCACTGAGTCAGATCGACGAAAAGACCCAACGATTGCGCCATTGACTGGATCGGTGCGTGGCGTTTTGTAGGTATTTGGACGCGCTGAGTCAGGTGAGTCGCAAAAGAGAAGGTGTCGCCTCGATCTGCGTGTCGCCACCTGCAACGTATCAATGTTTGCGTAATGAGCGTCGCTACTATTGGCCCCACCCGAAATCCCATGGAGCCCAAAGTGAACTACGCGGACCTCACAAAGACCTACACGCTATTCTGCAAACGTCGCGCAGACCACTGGCGCACCATCCTTCAGGATTCAGCGCAGCAGATGGTCGACGAGTTCGAAGCCTCCCTGGATCTGGCCGCCTCTACCTGGCAAGACCGCAACCTCAAAACCCATCGCTACGTTCAGCTCGGTGAGGTCGAGGGCGGTGCATTCGTGCCGCGCCAACCTCTGCAGCTTATCGGTCACGATGACGTCCTGCGATTCGCAATCCAGCTCACGCTCGAAAAGGGACCAAATCTCCATCCAAAGCTCGACGTGAACGTGCCTGTGGAGTTTCTCATCGATGACAATCGCATTCGTGTCACGATCGCCAACCAATCCACTGTGCCGCTTTATGTCCAGAAGCTCTCGGCACCGGGTCGCTTCTCAGAGGCGGTGACTGCCGTCAAAGCTGCAGTCGAAAGACATTTTTCCCGCACGTTCGATTGACCTCAAGACACGTGAGCCGGCCCGCAACGTCGGGCCAATGGTCCTTGGCTCACTGCACTCCCATCGCCCCATATTTTCTCTGCCGTGACCACTTGGTCATGATCCACTTTTCGCCTGCCTGCACCGGCTTGCCCGCGTGCAGGCTCAGCGGGTTGACATGTCCTTTGGCGTTGGCGTATTGAAAGTACACCGCGCTACCTTTTTGCGGGCGAATACTAATGCTGACGTCGGGGAAGTGGGTCTCGCCGCCGGCTTCGACGTCGTTCAGATAGACAATCAGCGTACTGAAACGCTGGCCGCCCTTTTCCATGAGCAAATGGCTGCCCGGATTCTGAGGCGGAAAGTAATCAAAATGCGGGCGATATTCGTCGCCGACGCCATAGCGCAGTACAGCGAAGCCTTCACCGTTTTCCATCGGCCAGTTGAGTAGCCGCGCGATGCGTTTCTCCAGCATGGTCAGCAGGGGCGTCTCGTTGCGCAGGAAGTTCATGCCTTCACTGACCCGCAAGTCGCTCGGGCGCGAACGGCCGGTGACCGGGTCGATGGTGGTCGACGGCTTGAGTCGCGGACGCGCCAATTCGATGACGGCTGTGCATTCTTCATCCGACACGACGTTGTCGAAAGTGACGATGCAGGGCCGATCGAAGCGCGACGACACGTTAACAATGCGATCACCCGCGTCGATGCGGTCGCTCAATGACACGGGGCAAGCATCGTTGCAGTACGCCGCGCCGCCATCGTTGAAAGGGTAGGGCGGTACTACCGGGCGCGACGGTTGCGCGACGGTGGTCTGCTGTCCGCCAGATGCAGCCTGTGCGACCAGATAGCGTGCGGTTGCTGTATCGAAACCAAGATTGACCAGCGCCTTGATCAGCACTTCGGGAGCGGTCTGCTTGCGCGTGTAGTGGAGCAGCCAGCCGATCCAGTTTCTATCGATTTCCAGCATCCTCGTCCTGCTCCTCGCGATGAAAGTCGCCTCTCGGCATGCAGATTCAGTGACGCAATAGCCGCCCTCGACGGGCTCCGCGCGATGGTAGCGCATCGGATGCCCGCATCATTGCGAGTTGAACGCGTGGTTGGCGCCTGCGGAGATGGCCGATTCTGAGGGAGAATCGTGCCAGCGGGCGACACCCAACGAGAGGAGAACACGATGAGGAACGCACAGGTGGAAAACGCGGAATCGCCCTCGGCGCAGATCGATGCGCGCATTAAAGAGTTGGGCGATTGGCGCGGCGAGATGCTGGCCCAGATACGCGCACTGGTGAAAGCTGCTGACCCGGAGGTGGTGGAAACTTGGAAGTGGCGGGGCACTCCCGTCTGGGAACACGACGGGATCATCTCCACTGGCGAGAGCTACAAGAGCGCAGTGAAGATGACCTTTGCCAAGGGGGCGTCTTTGCCGGACCCGTCGGGCTTGTTCAACGCCAGCCTCGACGGCAACGTGCGCCGTGCCATCGATTTCCACGAAGGTGACAAGATTGACGGAGCCGCGCTGAAGGCGCTCGTCCGCGCGGCCGTTGAGCTGAATACGTCGTCGGCCCGCAGCAAACCAAGCAAGAAGACCGGCGCCTAGCGCGTTATCTGCGCGTCGAGCAGCCGGTCATCCAACCAATCCACAACGTGTGATCCGCCGATGCCACGCGGCGGCGTTTGCGTCGGGTGGTTACTTCAGCGCCGCGGCCAGTTCCTTGAGTGCGGGCGTATCACGGATACCATCAGCCACCATGCCTGCGATGGCCTCTGCCCCCGGTTGCTGGAAGTGAGTGGTGTCCGGGTTGGCAAGCGTGCCGATACTCTGCGTCGCATAGTACGGATAGCGCGCATCTTTCGGGTCGATGGCAAGCCAGTACTGCTTCCAGTCATTGGCATGCTCGTTGGCGAAGGCGATGGTTTTGGCGTCGATATCGATCAGCGGTACGTCATTGGCACGAGCTGTGTCGCGCACCGTCTGCGAATAGTCGCCGACAAAAGCGAACCCTCCGGCAGCGTTCTGCTCGGTGATGTGATTGGGCACGACGGGGCGCGTGTCGCCACCCTCAAAAGCCGTCTTGCGGTCAGCGTTCCAGAAGCGTGTCGTCGGGGTCATGATGATCGGCGTGGCGCCTGCCATCCGGGCCAGTGCGATGTACTTTTCCAGCGCGGTCTGGAATGACAGTTCCGGGTGGTCGGCCGGGTACTGGCGCTTGCCGCTGGCGTCGTTCGGGTAGGCGCACAGGTTGGTGACATCTGCCGGGCCGCGCACCGGTTTGCTGCTGTCGCAGTTTTCGTCGTTGTGTGCGTGATGGATGATCACGTAGTCCCCCGGGCGCAGGAAGCGTGCCATCTGAGCGTACCAACCGCTGTTGTAAAAGTCGCGCGCCGAGCGGCCTGCCCGCGCGCCATTGATGACTTTCACGCCACTGTCTGGCTTGAATTGCCCCTGGAATACCTGCCCCCACCCCATGCGCGGCATGCGCTCGCGCTCATACGTTGCGGCCGTCGAGTCGCCCACCACCAGAATCCGCGTGTGTGCACGGCGGATGTCATTGAGTTCTCGCGCTGCGCGCGGATAGTCCAACGGTTCGTAGGCGCCGGTGCCGAGCAGGCCGACGATGGGGCGGAAGCCCACGTCGGTGAGCACGGTGTAACTGGATTCGCCGGTATTGTTGTCGTAGTTGCGCGTTTGGTTTATCACCGCCAGCACGGCGCTCACGCCTTGTTCGTTGGCTCGCATGGGGCGCGTGACAGGGTCGAAATCCGCCAGGTTGGGAACCCCGTTGGCGTCGAGCGCGGCGGAGAATCCCGCGCGCATCTGGTCGAGTGCTCGCTTCACCAAGGCCGGGTCGGCTGCCGGCGCCTTGCCACTGTCGACCATCTGCTGCGGGCCGATGTATTTGAGCGAGACAGCAATATCGGATGCCACGCGGTCGGTCAGCGGATTGATATTGGCGGTGTTGTCGGCGTCGGCCTTCAGCGACGGCAGGTAGGCTGCCATGCAACGCGCACGCGGCCGGTCGTTGTAGCGGCAGTTGGTGTTGTTGCCGGCTTCGATGGCTGACAGCAGCAGCGGGGCGGCCAGTCCGTCGATATCGACTGCAAAACGCCCTTCGCCGTCAGCCGTGGCAATCACGCGCTTGCCGTTGGCGTCAGCGATGGTGACGGCTGCGCCGGCCAATGGCACGTCTGATGTGACCACGCCTTGAATGCGGGTTGCTGCCTCAACGGCGGTGCCGCCTAGCAAGGCGAGCGCGGCGGTGGTGGCAAATGCGAGATTGCGGACTGGGTGGCGCCAGGCGAGCGCGTTCATGCGGGTCTCCGATGTGTGTATTGGTGGGGGCGATTCAATGTAGGCGGCGGTACGGTGTTAGTCCTGATCGCGATTGCGATCTTGCCCCGTGCGGAAAAACTGGCCGAACGGGCACGAGCAAGCCTTGCGGGAGTCCCGGGGCTGACGCCGCTGTTGCAGCGCGGTAGGCTGACGGTATCAAAACGGTTCGCGCATGTTCTGCGGTTTCCGATGGAAGGGCGTATGCGCAGCGGTCCCTTGCAAGGAGGTATCGTCGATGTCGAGGATCTGGCCGTGAGCCGTGAATTATGATGGCGGAGAAGGATACCCCGCGCAGCCCGCCGACGACTGCCGCCGCGATCGCGCGCGTGCTTATCGACGGATTTGATCGCCACTACCGCATCTTTGGCGAAACCACACGACGGGCAAAAGCGCGTTTCGAGGCGGGCGACTGGGTCGGCCAACTGCACGCCGTGACGGCGCGTGTGCAGTTCTACGACGAGCGCGTGGAAGAAACGGTGTTGCGCCTTCGGCGCGAATTCAATGCCGAACAACTCGCCGACGCCACGTGGCAGCAAGCAAAGCTGGCCTTCATCGGCCATCTCATCAACCACAAGCAGCCGGAACTGGCCGAGACGTTTTTCAATTCGGTGTGCTGCAAGATCCTGCACCGCACGTACTTCCATAACGATTACATTTTCCAGCGGCCGGGCATATCGACGGAGTTCATCCAGTCCTACCCGCCGACCTGGTCGAGTTATTACCCACAACAGGAAGGCATGCGCGCGACGGTGCGACGCATCGTGACCGATTTCGGGTGGGAACTGCCCTTTGCCGATCTCGACCGTGACGTCAACTATGTTGTGCTTGCGGCCAGGGCGCACGTCGGCCGCTGGCCCAAGCAGGACTTCAACCTGCAGATTCAAGTGCTGTATTCGCCGTTCTACCGCAACAAGGCGAGCTACATCATCGGCAAGGTCATCAACGGATATCAGGAATATCCTTTCGCCATCGTCATCCGCACCAATGACGAAGGGCTTTTCATCGACACGGTGATCATGGACGCGTGGCGTATCTCGCTGTTGTTCTCGTTGTCGCGCGCGTATTTCATGGTCGACATGGAAGTGCCTTCGGCGTACGTGCGATTTCTCAAATCGATCATGCCGCGCAAGCCTGAAAGCGAGATCTACACCATGCTCGGGCTGGGCAAGCAGGGCAAGACGATGTTCTACCGCGACCTCATCAGTCACCTTGCGCAGTCGAATGATCAATTCGTGGTGGCGCCTGGTATTCGCGGCATGGTGATGATGGTGTTCACGCTGCCGTCGTTCCCCTATGTGTTCAAGGTCATCAAGGACCAGGGCGCGATCCAGAAGGACATGGACCCGGCCACCGTGAAGCGCAAGTACCTTATGGTGAAGCAGGTCGACCGCGTGGGGCGCATGGCCGACACACTGGAGTTTTCCAACGTCGCATTGCCGCGCCAGCGCTTCGACGTTGACTTGCTGCGCGAGCTTCGCGAGGTGGCTGGCGACAGCGTGGAAGAGGACGGCCAGTCGGTCGTCATCCGGCACGTGTACATCGAACGGCGGCTCATGCCGCTGAACCTGTTCCTCGATCGTGCGGATGACGCACAGACCGACTACGTCGTGCGCGAGTACGGGCAGGCGATCCGAGAAATGGCGCAGGCGAATATTTTCCCCGGCGACATGTTGTGGAAGAACTTCGGCGTGACGCGCTATGGGCGCGTGGTCTTCTACGACTACGACGAAATCGAATTCATGACCGATTGCCACTTTCGTCCGATTCCTCCGCCACCCAATCCCGAAGCCGAAATGTCGGGTGAGGCGTGGTATCCGGTGACGCGTAACGATGTCTTTCCTGAAGAGTTCGGCGCCTTTCTGCTCGGACGCGAACCGGTGCGACGGGCCTTCATGGCACATCATGCCGACCTGTTGCAGGCTCCGTTCTGGCAAGCCGCGCAACAAGGCATTCGCGACGGGCGCGTGGAAGATTTCTACCCTTACCCGCAGGCGCTGCGCTTCTGCCACATGTTCGGCGACGACAAGATGCCCGAGGAGCCCGACTGGAGCCCGGTGTGGGCCGGTGCTCAGCCGGAGGACTAGGCCGATGCATGGCTGCCGTATTCGCGCCGGCAGTGGATTGGTCATAATCCAGGATCATTCCCCCACGCCAGACCTTATTCGTGACTCGAACCTCTTCGACTGACGGCGACATCTCGCTGCTTGAACGTATTGCCGATGCCTCTTCGTGCGAAGACGCCTCGTTGCTTGCCAGCCTGGTTGCGTGGCTACGTCCCTCGCGCGGCGAGCGTATCGAGGCAGTCAATGCGCGGCTGGGTTCCGTGCTGCAGGTGTTGCGTGGCCGTCCCGACCTTGCCGGTGGGTTGCGCGATTACGTGTCGATGCAGCTCGCGCAGCGCCGCCATCGCTTTCTTTATGCGGGCAGCGGCATTCTTGGCAACACGGGGTTCTTTACCGAGCTGCGCCACCGGCTGAGCGACCGCGTATTGCCGCCCGCGCTCGATGCGCGCTTTCTCGGTGACATGCTCGAAGAGATATTCACCGAGCCGAATGACTCCGAATGGTTGTCGCGCATCGATGATCACCTGTGGGATGAGCTGGTCAACTTGCTCGGCTTTGGCAGCGAGGACGCGCTCAGTGCAGGCCAGAAGCACGCTGCGAATGAAATGCTCGACGCCGTGCGCATCCTGGCGTGCCGACTGGCTGCGCTCGGTCTGGAGCCGGATCTCGTCCGTTACCACGCGCCGCTGGCGCAATACGAATCGCCCTTCCTGGCTTTGCAGCGCGAGATCGACGCGTTGCTCGAGCCGATCCAAGCCGCCATCGCGTCGGGCGACCCGCAGGCGTGGCCCGATCTGTCGCATGCCAATGTGCTGGTCGAGCAATGCGCTGACGCACTCGACCGTATCCGCCGCCAGTCGCGCGAGTCGGGCGCGGCGGTCAAGCTGAGCTGGCATCTTACGCGAGCAGAGCAGATGATCGAGCGCGGCACCTTGCTCATGAGCCTGTTGCGTCCCGGTGAAGATGTGGCGCGGCGCACGCGTGCGCGCGACTTCTTCCTCATGCTTGTGCGTAACGAATGCCGTCGGAATAGCGTGGGCGATCTGGTCGGAAACCTCTTCCAGCTGCTGGCCCTGCAAGTGACAGAGCACGCCAGCAAGACGGGCGAGCATTACGTGACGCGCGATCGCGGAGAGTTCTGGCAGATGTTTCGGGCTGCAGCAGGTGCAGGATTCATCGTGGCGTTCATGGCGCTCATCAAGGTATTCATCGGCAACCTGCACCTCGCGCCAATCTGGGAGGCGGTGTGCTTCAGTCTCAACTACGGGTTGGGTTTTGTGTTCATCCACGTGCTGGGTTTCACCGTTGCGACCAAGCAGCCTGCCATGACGGCCGCCACATTGGCCGTGGCGCTCGATCCGCGACAGGCGCAGGGTGGGCGCTCGCCCATGCAGGAGCTGACCGAACTCATCGTGCAGGTGGTCCGTTCGCAGTTCATTGCCATCGTCGGCAACGTGATCGTTGCGCTGGCGATATCGCTGCTGGTGGCGTTGGCGTGGTCACGCATGTTCGGTAGTCCGCCTGTGGGGACGGAGAAGGCTGAACATCTGCTGCACGACCTGCATCCATGGCGCAGCCTGTCGCTATTCCATGCGGCGATTGCCGGGTGCTGTCTGTTCCTGTCGGGGCTGATTTCGGGCTACTACGACAACAAGGCGATCTACAACCGCGTGCCTGAACGCCTTCTGCGTGTGCGCGGTCTGCGATCATTGCTGGGCGAGGAACGCCTTGCGAAGCTGGCGGATTACGTCGAACACAACCTCGGCGCGTTGGCGGGGAATTTCCTTTTCGGTTGCATGCTGGGCAGCATGGGGACGATCGGGTTCTTGCTCGGCCTGCCGCTCGACATTCGGCATGTCACTTTCGCTGCGGCCAACTTCGCTTACGGTGCAGACGCCACTGGCTTTGCGATCGGTTGGCGCGAGGCCGTCGTGCTGGGTGCGGGAGTGGTGCTCATTGCAGCGGTAAACCTTGCGGTGAGCTTCACGCTTGCGCTGCGTGTGGCGCTCAAGTCGCGAGGCGTGCGCTTTGCCGAGCGCAGGCGCTTGTTGGGGTTGTTGCTGGCACGATTTCGCGAACGTCCGCGCGATTTTTTCTGGCCGCCGCGCGAACCGAAAAAACCGATCGAGCCGTGACAAAAAAGGCGCGGCACCTTGCGGTGCGCGCGCCTCGTTGCGACGGTTTGGCGTTGATTACTTGGCCAGCACGTTCTGCTTGGCCAGCTCTTCGCCGACCTTGGCGTTGAGCGTCTTCAACTCGGCTTCGACGTTGGAATTGCAGTCGGCCAGAATGCGGTTGAAGCCGTCGGCCGCAGTCTGGCGGATCGGTTGCCAGTTCGGCACCTGCGGCACGTAGTGCGCGCTCTTACCATAGAGGTCGGCGAACAGTGCCCAGCGCTCGTCGTTGTAGACCTTCTTGGTATCCACGTTCTTGTTGACGGACAGACGCACAGCCGGGATGTTGGTGGTGCCCACCGCCATGCCGGTTTCCTGCGCTTCGGGCGAGATCATGTACTCCATGAACGCCTTGGCGCTGGCCTTGTTGCGGCTGGTCTTCATCATGAATGCCGAGGTGCCTTCAGCCAGCGTCGCCACGCCCTTCGGGCCGGCCGGCGGCACGACCACTTCGATCGTGTCCTTGCCCGGGTCCTTGTCGAATAGCGCGATGTGGTAAGGGCCGGAGAAGAACATGCCGGTCTGCCCCGAACGGAAGGACGGGATGGCGTCGGCCGTGGTGGCGTTGATCGCGCCGGGCTGCGTGTATTTGTTGCAGACCAGCCCACGCATGAAGCGCAGTGTTTCGGCTGCCGCGGGCTCATCCAACGAAGGCTTGTAGCCGTCACCCGACTTGCGGATGAAGTCACCGCCGGCCTGCCACAGGAACGAACTCAGGAACCAGCTCGTGTAGCCGCGTGTGACCGAGCCTGGAAAGATGAAGCCATAGGTGTCGGCCTTGCCGTTGCCGTCCGGGTCTTTCTCGGTAAAGGCCTTGGCCAGCGTTTCGATGTCCTTCCACGTCTTGGGTTGCGGCAGGCCGAGCTTGACTCGCCAGTCCTTACGGATGAACAGCGCGAACGATTGTGCCGACGTTGGTACAGCGTAGTACTTGCCGTTGAAGGCGCGTGCGCTTTCCCAGGCCGCGTCGTAGAGGTCGGCGCCGCCCTTGATGCCCTTGCGGTCGATCTCATCGACGATGCCCATCTGCACCAGATGGCCCATGAGCGCGGCGTCATCGAAAATCAGGTCAGGCAGTTGGTTGCCGGTGGCGGCACGCGCCAGACGTTGTTCGAAGTCGGTGGTGGCGTTGAAGTACTCGACGGGAATGCCAGTCTTCTTTTCGAATGCGGCACCGATCTTTTCGTAGATGACGCGCGAATCGTTACTGGCGCGGATCCAAACCTGCAGGGGTTCTGCCGCTTGCGCCGTGGCAACGCAACCCAGGGCGGCGACGCAGGCCGCCAGGAAGGTCTTGCTCAACATTGCTTCTGTCTCCTCGCTGTTTCTGCTTCCGCCCCGCTGGCGGAACGTCTCATAGTAAAACGTTTGATAAGCCTTCAAATGCGGGTTTTCAGCAGTACGAGTAGGGTGTAGATCAAGCGGATAACTCGCGCGCCAGATGCATTCGGCGCCCTTTGCGCTACAGTCGTGCCTCCTTCATGAAAGAGGGCTCTGCCATGGCTATCGAACGTAAACAGATCCGTCGTGGCGGCATCCGCTCGGCAGGCTACGATCGAGGCACTCGCGTGCTCGAAGTTGAGTTCGACAATGGCTCGGTGGTCCAGCACAGCGGCGTGGGCGACGAAGTGGGGCGGCGGTTTCTGTCCAGCGCGTCGCCGATGAGCTACTACAAGGACAACATCGAAGAGGAATTCACCCTTCGCCGCGTCAAATGAGGCAGCGGACGGGACAACAAAAAGGCCGCAGTCATGCGGCCTTTTTTCATTGGTGTCGAGACCTGTCAGTGCTTGCCGGTACTGCCGAAGCCGCCTTCGCCGCGTTCGGATGCGACAAACTCATCGACCACGTTGAAGCCCACTTGCAGGACGGGGACGATCACCAACTGTGCGATGCGTTCCATCGGTTGGACAACGAACGAGTCTTTGCCACGGTTCCAGGTGGAAATGAAGATCTGCCCCTGGTAATCCGAGTCGATCAGGCCGACAAGGTTGCCGAGCACGATGCCATGCTTGTGGCCCAAACCCGAACGCGGAAGGATCAGCGCAGCCATGGTCGGGTCGTCCAGGTGAATGGCGATGCCGGAAGGGATCAGGTGCGTGTCGCCGGGCCGAAAGGTGATCGGGTGTTCAATGCACGCACGCAGGTCGAGGCCGGCCGAGCCGGCGCTAGCGTAGTGCGGCGGCGCTTCTTTCAGGCGCGGGTCGAGGATCTTGACGTCGATTTTCTTCATGGCAGTGTCGATTCGCGTTGAGTGATTGCGTTGAGATGCGTGTGTTATTCAGTGTGGCGCACGGGCGGGCAACATGCGCGCGAGATGTTCCACGATGCCCTGCGCGACTTCGCCCTTGCTGGCTGCCGGCAGCGGATGACGCCCGGCGGCATCGTACAGGGTGACGCGATTGTCATCGCCCCCCATCCCGTCCTGCACCAGATTGCCTACGACCAGTTGCAGCTTCTTGGTGGCGCGCTTGCCTTCGGCGTACTCATCCAGCGCCCGGCTTTCTGCGGCAAAGCCCACGCAGAAAGGTGGCGAGGGCAGGGCGGCAACGTCCGCGAGGATATCCGGGTTGCGCGTGAGCGCCACTGACATTTCTGCGCCTGTCTTCTTGATCTTGTCGGTCGCGACGTCGACCGGGCGGTAATCCGCCACGGCTGCCACGCCAATGAAAATGTCATGGGCGGCTACGTGATGCATGACGGCCTGATGCATCTGGCTGGCGGAATGGACGTCGATGCGCGACACACCGTAAGGCGTATCCAGCGCAACCGGGCCGCTCACCAGCATGACCTCTGCACCCGCCCGCGCACAGGCTTGCGCCAACGCGTAGCCCATTTTGCCCGAGCTGACGTTAGTGATGCCGCGCACCGGGTCGATGGCTTCAAACGTGGGCCCGGCTGTCATCAATACGCGACGCCCCGCGAGCAGCTTGGGCGAGAGAAATGCGATCAATCCTTCAAAGATGTCCGCCGGCTCGAGCATGCGCCCGTTGCCTACCTCGCCGCAGGCTTGATCGCCGGAGTCCGGGCCAAGCAATGTAATACCGTCGTCGCGCAGCAGGCGGACGTTGCGCTGAGTGGCTGGGTTCTCCCACATCTGGCGGTTCATGGCCGGGGCGATCAGCAACGGGCAGTCGCGCGCCAGGCACAGCGTACTGAGCAGATCGTTGGCCATGCCATGGGCAAGCTTGGACATGAAGTCCGCACTGGCCGGGGCGACGAGGACGGCATCCGCGCCCCGCGTCAGATCGATGTGCGCCATGTTGTTATCCATGCGCGTGTCCCACGCATCGGTCCATACCCGGTTGCCCGACAACGCCTGGAATGTAACGGCGGTGACGAAATGGGCACCGCCTTCGGTCAGCACGACATGGACATCCGCCCCTGCCTTGACCAGCAGGCGGACGAGTTCGGCCGTTTTGTAGGCGGCGATGCCGCCTGTGACGCCGACAACGATCTTCCGCTTTGATAATGATGAAGTCATATCTTCCGTCCACCGGCACACAATGTGCCATCGATATTATCTCCCGGGGAGCGTGCGGTGGCGATCACTGACTGGCCGGTGGACCAGCGTCCACGCGAACGCCTGCTGAGGTTGGGGGCTGCGCCCTTGTCCGATGCGGAATTGCTGGCGATCTTCTTGCGTGTTGGGACGCGCGGTCAGACGGCGGTCGACCTTGCGCGTGGTCTGCTTTTGCACTTTGGCAGCCTGGAGCGTCTGTTCGAGGCCAGCGTCGAAGAATTTTCGAGCTTGCCGGGCATGGGGCCCGCCAAATACGTGCAGTTGCAGGCGATCATCGAAATGTCGCGGCGGGCACTGAGTGAAGGACTGCGAACGCGAGACGCGCTGTCTTCACCCGGTGCGGTGCGTGACTGGCTGCGCCTGCGGTTGGCGACCCTGCCGCATGAAGTGTTCATGGTACTGATGCTCGATTCGCAGAATCACCTGATCGAAGCCGTCGAGCTGTTTCGCGGCACATTGACGCAGACGAGTGTCTATCCGCGTGAAGTGGTCAAGCTCGCGCTCTCGCACAACGCGGCAGGCGTGATCCTGGCCCATAACCATCCCTCTGGCTCCGTTGAGCCCAGTCAGTCGGACGAAGTGCTCACACGAGCGCTGGCTGCGGCCCTGGCGCTGGTGGACGTACGGGTGCTGGATCATTTCATCGTGGCCGGCAACGCCCAACCACTGTCGTTTGCCGAGCGCGGATTGTTGTGAGACGTGGCAGGGTCACAGTCAGGCATGCTATCCTCGCCGACCCGAAAGCGGCCCGTGGCAAGGGTTTGGGTGTGTTTTGCACGCGCCTTGCCTTGCGCCTGCAAAAGTGTATATAATCGCCGGCTTTCCGGAACCAATCCTCGGAGCGAGAACATGTCTCGAGTATGCCAAGTTACGGGCAAGGGCCCGATGGTGGGGAACAACGTTTCCCACGCCAACAACAAGACCAAGCGTCGTTTCCTGCCGAACCTCCAGCAACGCCGTTTCTGGCTGGAGTCTGAAAAGCGCTTCGTGCACCTGCGCGTGTCCAACGCCGGTCTGCGCACGATCGACAAGAAGGGCATCGAAGTCGTTCTGGCCGAGCTGCGTGCTCGCGGCGAGAAGGTCTAACAGCTGAATTTAACTCAGCCAGGCGCTGCGCCTCGCTGATCAGGAGATTGCAATGGCAAAAGGCGGCCGTGAAAAGATCAAGCTGGAGTCCTCCGCGGGCACCGGCCATTTCTACACCACCAACAAGAACAAGCGCACCACCCCGGAAAAGCTTGAGTTCATGAAGTACGACCCCGTCGCTCGCAAGCACGTGGCGTACAAGGAAACCAAGCTGAAGTAATACCTCTCCGGTAAGGCATGGGCGCAAGCCCCTGCCACGCGAACGGTTGGTTCCGACGCGCAAGGGAAAACCCGCTCATGGCGGGTTTTTTCGTTTCCGATACCGGTTGTACCTGGTTTTGGCCCGGTGCCGATGGGGCAAGCTCGGCGCGGAAGACGTATACTGTCTGGTTTCCGCGATCCCCCAGAGAAGTGTTGGCACCATGACGCATCCGAGTACAGAAAACCTCAACGTCGTCTCCTTCGATCACATGCCGTCGCCGGCAGAGGTCAAGGCAGGACTGCCGTTGTCCGATGCGGCCGCCCAGACTGTCCTCAATGGCCGCCGTACCATCACCCGTATTCTCGACCGACTCGATCCCCGCCCCGTGGTGATCGTCGGGCCGTGCTCGATCCATGACCCCGTTGCCGGTCTCGACTATGCGCGCCGCCTGCGTGAGTTGGCCGACGAGCTGTCGGATACGCTGTACATCGTCATGCGCGTCTATTTTGAAAAGCCGCGCACCTCGACGGGCTGGAAGGGCTTCATCAATGATCCGTACATGGATGACTCCTTCCGCATCGATGAAGGCATGCAGCGCGGCCGCCGCTTTCTGCTGGATGTGGCCGAAATGGGCCTGCCGGCTGCCACTGAAGCGCTCGATCCGATTGCGCCGCAATACTACGGCGACCTCGTGAGCTGGACGGCCATTGGCGCCCGTACTGCTGAATCGCAGACTCACCGCGAAATGGCCTCGGGCCTGTCGACGCCGGTGGGCTTCAAGAACGGCACCGATGGTTCGCTCGAAGCGGCCGTCAATGGTGTGCTCTCGGCATCGCATCCTCACAGCTTTCTTGGTCTGAGCGAGCAGGGCGAATCGGCCATTATCCGCACGCGTGGCAACAAATATGGTCACCTCGTGTTGCGCGGTGGTGGCGGTCGCCCGAACTACGACACGGTGTCGATTTCGTTGGCCGAGCAGGCACTGGGCAAGGCCAAGCTGCCGCAGAACATCTTCGTGGACTGCTCGCACGGCAATTCCTGGAAGAAGCCCGAACTCCAGCCGCTCGTCATGCGTGACGTGGTGGGGCAGATCCGCGACGGTAATCGTTCGATTGTCGGCGTGATGATCGAGAGCTTCATAGAGGCCGGCAACCAGAGCATTCCGGAAGACCTGTCACAGTTGCGCTACGGCTGTTCGGTGACCGACGCCTGCATCAGCTGGGACACCACGGCCGAAATGCTGCGTGACTCCGCGCGCATTCTGAGCGACGTCGTTCTCCAGCGCGCGGCAGCCTGATTTCGCGGCGTGCCGCATTCGTGGCGCGCCGCCTTTCACTGAAAGACCTACATGCACTTGATCCAGCCTTTCGCCGGCCTGCGTCCGGCAGCCGGTCGCGCCGCCGAAATCGTCGCGCCGCCGTACGACGTGCTCTCCAGTGACGAAGCGCGTGTGCGTGCCAATGGCAAGCCGTGGAGCTTCCTGCACATCTCCAAGCCCGAAATCGATCTGCCCGCAGGCACCGATCTGTATTCGCCTGAGGTCTACAGCAAGGCCGCCGAAAACCTCGCGCGCATGCGCGAAGCCGGCGTGCTGGTGCAGGATGCCTCGCCCCTGTATTACGCCTACCGCATCATCATGGGCGAGCACGTGCAGACTGGATTGGTTGCGGCGGCTTCTGTCGCTGACTACGACAAGAATCGCATCCGCCGCCACGAACTGACCCGCCCGGACAAAGAGGATGACCGCGTCCGTCAGGTCGAAGCGCTGGATGCTCAGACGGGGCCGGTGCTGCTTGCCTATCCTCCCGTGCCCGATGTCGACCGCATCCTGGCGCAAGCCAGCCAGGGCGAACCGATTGCCGACGCCGTGGCCGACGACGGTGTGCGCCATACGGTCTGGGCGATTACCGATGCCGCCGCGATTGCTGCGCTGACCGCCGCGTTCGACGCGCTGCCCGCGCTGTATATCGCTGATGGCCACCATCGTTCGGCCGCCGCCTCGCGCGTTTGCGCTGCGCGTCGCGCTGCCAACCCGGCACATACCGGCAACGAGTCGTACAACTACTTTCTGTCGGTGATTTTTCCCGAACACCAGCTCAAGATTCTCGACTACAACCGTGTCGTGACTGACCTGAACGGCCTGTCGGAAGACGCCTTCCTTGCCAGCCTGGCAACGGCGTTTACCGTCGAGCCGAGCGCCAGCCCGGTCAAGCCTGCGCGTCATGGCGAATTCGGCATGTTCCTGTCCGGCAAGTGGTATCGCCTGGCGATCAAGCCGGGCCTTGTACCGCAAGATCCGGTGGCACGCCTGGATGTCAGCCTGCTGTCGGACCACCTGCTGACGCCGATTCTGGGCATCGCCGACCTTCGTCGCGACAAGCGCATCGATTTCGTCGGCGGCATTCGCGGCCTGCCTGAACTCGAAAAGCGTGTGAATAGCGGCGAGATGAAGGTCGCTTTCAGCATGTTCCCGACGACACTGGCCGACCTGATGGCCGTGGCCGACGCAGACCAGATCATGCCGCCGAAGTCGACGTGGTTCGAACCGAAACTGGCCGACGGCCTGCTGTCGCACGTGATAGGCTGAGCTTCGTGCGCCCGCCCCGGCCGGGGCGGGCATCCCGGTGCCGAAGGTGGCGCCGTATGCTGCACCTTGCCGGAGGTTGTTGTGAGCGCGACGACCGCATTCATCACCCATCCGGATTGCTGGCTGCACACCATGGGCGACATGCACCCCGAGTCGCCCGACCGGCTATCCGCCATCGCCGATCAGATGATCGCCTCCGGGCTCGGTACGCTCGTCGAGCAGTACGACGCGCCTGCTGCGACCGACGAGCAACTGGCGCTCGCCCATTCCTCTCTCTATATCTCGCAGCTCACCGAGCTTTTGCCCGAGCGTGGCATCGTCCACCTCGACCCCGACACCGCCATGTGCTCCGACACGCTGCGTGCCGCGCGGCGAGCGGCCGGGGCGGGCATCATGGCGACCGATCTCGTGCTGGACGGCGCAGCGCGCAACGCCTTTTGCGCCGTGCGACCGCCCGGGCATCACGCCGAATCCATGCGGGCGATGGGCTTCTGCTTCTTCAACAATCTTGCAATCGCCGCCCGGCATGCATTGGACACGCGCGGTCTGTCGCGCGTCGCGGTGGTGGATTTCGACGTGCACCATGGCAACGGAACCGAGCAGATCTTTGCTGCCGATCCGCGCGTGCTGATGGTCAGCTTCTTCCAGTCGCCGCTGTATCCGTACTGTGGCACCGAGCCGGCCGGCCCCAATATGCTCAACACGCCGCTGCCGGCCGCGACCAACGGCAAGGTCGTGCGTGAATTGCTGGAAAGCACCTGGCTGCCAGCGCTGGCAGCGCACGCGCCCGAGATGCTGTTCGTTTCGGCAGGGTTTGACGCCCATCGCGAGGACGACATGGCGTCCATGGCGCTGGTGGAGGCGGACTACGCATGGATGACTGAACGATTGTGCGAATTCGCCGACCGTCACTGCGACGGGCGCATTGTGTCCATGCTCGAAGGCGGTTATGACCTGTCGGCATTGGGGCGCAGCGTGGCCGCCCATGTTCGTTCCCTGATCGGCTGACACGCTCCAAAGTCTTGTAACGATTTGTGGGGGCTCCCGTTGCGGGCGGACGTGTCGCCCGACGGGCTTCAGGTACAATCGCGTGATTAACCTCAGCGCTCACTAGCACATGATTACGGGTTCCCTTGTCGCGCTCATCACACCGATGACGCCGGATGGCCAACTGGATTTCTCCCGCCTCAGAGAGCTCATCGATTTCCACGTCAGCGAAGGTTCGGACGGTCTGGTGATCGTCGGCACCACGGGTGAGTCCCCGACGGTCAGCGTCGAGGAGCACTGCGAACTGATCCGCGCTTCGGTCGAACACGCTGCCAGTCGCCTGCCGATCATCGCCGGTGCCGGCGCGAACTCGACGCGCGAGGCCATCGAGCTGACGCGCTTTGCCAAGAAAGTCGGTGCCGCGGCCGTGCTGTCGGTGGTGCCGTACTACAACCGCCCGACGCAAGAAGGCCTGTACCAGCACTTCCGCTCCATCGCTGAAGGCGAAGACATCCCCGTCATCTTGTACAACGTACCGGGCCGTACTGTGGCCGATCTGGCCAACGACACGACGCTGCGTCTGGCGCAGATCGACAACATCGTGGGCATCAAGGACGCCACCGGCAACATCGAGCGCATCACCGACCTCGTGCGTCGCGCGCCGGCCGACTTTGCGCTCTACAGTGGCGACGACATGACCGGCCTGGCGTTCATGCTGCTGGGCGGGCATGGCGTGATCTCGGTCACCGCCAACGTCGCTCCGCGCCTGATGCACGAACTGTGCGTCGCGGCTCGCGAGGGGAACCTTGCTCGCGCTCGGGAGATCAACAACCAGCTTTATCTCCTGAATCGTGACCTGTTCTGCGAAGCCAACCCGATCCCGGTCAAGTGGGCTGCCCAACAAATGGGGCTGTGCCAGCCGGGCATCCGTCTGCCACTCACGGAACTGTCCGCACAGTTCCACGAGAAAGTCCGCGCCGCGCTCCAAGCCGCCGGCTGCCTGAAGTGAAAGGGAAGTGATGATGAACCGGAGTACAGCGGGTGCAGCCGCACTGTCCGTGTTGGCTGCATTGACGCTTAGCGCCTGCGGCGGCAGCGCCAATACCAAACCCAACAGCGTCAACTACAAGAGCGGCGCGCCAGCCAGCCGTAATACGCTTGAAGTCCCGCCCGACCTGATCGCGCCGACGCGCGACGACCGTTTCGCCATTCCCGACGCCAGCACCGCCCAACGCGGCTCGGCATCGTTGTCGAACTTACGCCGCAGGTCAGGCAGCTTCGCCGGTCGAATCGGCCAAGCTGCAACCGTTGCAATCCGACACCATGCACATTGAACGCGTGGGCGACGAGCGTTGGCTGGTCATCAAGGGCACGCAGGCGGGAGTCTGGCCGCAACTGCGCGCTTTCTGGGAAGACAACGGCTTTACGCTGACCACCGATAGCCCGCAGACGGGCGTGATGGAAACCGATTGGCTCGAGAACCGCGCCAAGCTGCCGCAGGACTGGCTGCGCCGTAACTTCGGCTCGATCGTCTCGCCGGTGTCCGATACAGGCATGCGCGACAAATTCCGCACCCGCATCGAACCGGGCAAGGAAGCCGGCACGATCGACGTGATCATCACCCACCGTGGTATCCAGCAGGTCTGCTCGGATGACCGTTGCATGTTCCTGCAATGGCAGCCGCGCCGTCCCGACCCGGGCCTGGAAGAAGAGATGGTGCGTCTCTTCATGGTCAAGCTGGCGGGCGGTGACGAAAAGAAGGTCGAGCAGATCGCCAACCAACCCAGCTCGCAGCCGGCTCGCGCTGCACTGACTGGTGCCGGCAGCGACATGCAACTGGCCGTCAACGGCGAAATCGATCGCGTGTGGCGCCAGCTTGGTTCGGCGCTGGACCGCGTCGGTCTGGTGGTGGAGGACCGCGACCGCGCGAAGAACACCTACTTCGTGCGTTACGTCTCGGCCGAAGACCTCAAGCAGAAGGATTCGGGCAACTGGTTCACCTCCATGTTCTCCAGCAAGCCGACGCCGGGTACCAACCAGTACCGCATCGTGGCCGCACCGGCTGGCAACAAGACCATGGTGCGTGTGCAGGATAAGGACGGCGCCACCGTCTCTTCTGAATCGTCCCGCCAGATCCTGACGCTCTTGTTCAACGAGCTGAAGTGATCCGCTTCGCATCCCTTGGCAGCGGCAGTCGGGGCAACGCCCTGGTTGTCGAAGCCGGGGGTACGCGAGTTCTCCTCGATTGTGGATTCGGGCTGCGCGAGACCATCGCGCGGCTCGGCCGCCTCGGCCTGATCGCCGAAGGGCTCGACGCCATTGTCGTCACCCACGAACACGGTGACCACGTCGGCGGTGTTGCGCGCCTTGCCGCGCGTTTCGGCATTCCCGTCTATCTCACGAACGGCACGCACGAGGCGTGCGCAGCATTGCATGCTCAGCGACACGTCCATGTCGTCGAGGGCGGCGCTGCTTTCGCCATCGGCGATCTTCACGTCATGCCCTATGCCGTGCCGCACGATGCGCGCGAACCGGTGCAGTACGTATTTTCGGATGGTGCCGTCAGCCTTGGCGTGCTGACCGACGCGGGCCACGCGACTGACGCGATGATGGCTCGCCTGTCTGGACTCGAAGCGCTGGTGCTCGAATGCAACCATGACGCAGACATGCTGCGCGATGGTCCGTATCCGCGTTTTCTCAAGGCGCGCGTGGGGGGCGAAAACGGCCATCTCGCCAATGCGCAGGCTGCACAGATCCTGCAGGGCATCGATCGAACGCGCCTTCGGCATGTCGTTGCCGCACATCTTTCTGAAAAGAACAACACGCCGCAGCACGCGCGCACGGCGCTTGCCGACGCTCTCGGCTGCCATGGCGATTGGGTGTGCATCGCCGGGCAGGACGACGGCTTTGCCTGGCGGCAGATATGAACGCGCCGGCAGACGTCGTGGCCTGCTATCACTGCGGCCTTCCCGTTCCGGCCGGTGTCCGCTTTGACGTGCGCGTGGATGGCGAGTCGCGCGCCATGTGCTGTGCCGGGTGCCAGGCAGTGGCGCAGGCGATTGTCGACAACGGGCTCGCCGACTACTACCGCCATCGTGACGCATTGCCCGAGTCACCTCGCGACGCGGCTGCACTCGTGCCGGCCGAGCTTGAACTCTTTGACATGCCGGCCTTTCAGGAAGGCTTCGTGCGTGCCGCTGGCGAGCATGAGCGCGAGGCGGACCTGATTCTCGAAGGCATCACCTGCGCTGCCTGCATCTGGCTCAACGAACGGCATCTGGGGCAGCTCCGGGGCGTCACCGCCGTGCAGGTGAACTACACCACGCGTCGCGCGCGCGTACGCTGGGACGAACAACGCATCCGGCTTTCCGACATTCTCGCTGGCGTCGCCGAGTTGGGCTATCGCGCCCATCCGTTCGACCCGCAGCGCTCCGAGGAGATCGCCCAGCGCGAACGCCGTTCGGCCTTGTGGCGTTTGTTCGTGGCCGGCTTCGGCATGATGCAGGTGATGATGTACGCCTACCCGGCCTACATTGCGCGCCCCGGTGACATGACACCTGCGGTGATCGGCATCATGCGCTGGGCGAGCCTCATCCTGACGTTGCCCGTGGTGCTGTATTCGGCGGCGCCGTTCTTCCGCCGTGCCTGGCGTGATCTATCAATGCGACGGCTCGGGATGGACGTGCCGGTGGCCCTGGGTATCGGCAGCGCTTTCCTGGCGAGCATGTGGGCAACCTTGTCGGGGTCCGGTGAGGTCTACTTCGACTCGGTCACAATGTTCGTGTTCTTTCTGCTGGCGGGGCGTTACCTCGAAATGCTCGCCCGCCAGCGTGCGTCGCGCGGTGTCGAGGCAGTCACCCGCCTGATTCCCGCCTATGCACGTCGGGTCAACGGCGATGTGGCAGAGCGCGTGCCGGTGGCATCGCTGGCCGAAGGCGACTTGCTACGTGTCTTGCCGGGCGAAGTCATCGTGGCCGATGGCGTGGTGGTCGATGGGCGAAGCGAGGTGGACGAGTCCTGGCTGACCGGCGAGAGCTTGCCAGTGGCCAAGGCCGCGACCGATGAAGTTTTTGCGGGCAGCATCAATGCGGCCAGCCCGCTCGTATTCCGTGCCCGGCAGGTTGCCGAGGCAACGCGTTTCTCGGCGCTGCGACGCCTGATGGAGCGTGCCGCAAGCGAGCGGCCGCGCGTCGTGGAACAGGCCGATCGCGTGGCCGGGCGCTTCATTGCCGTGCTCTTGTTGCTGGCGGTGGCGACGGGGCTCTACTGGTGGCAAGCCGATCCCGCGCATGCATTCTGGATTTTCGTCTCGGTGTTGGTCGTCAGTTGTCCCTGCGCGTTGTCATTGGCAACGCCTGCTGCGCTGACGGTGGCGACCGACGTGTTCGGCAGGCTGGGTTTGCTCGTGACACGTGCGCATGCGATCGAAACGCTGGCGCGTACGGATTGGTTCGTGTTCGACAAGACCGGCACGCTGACCGAAGGGCGCCTTCGTCTGCGCGAGGTGCGCACCGCGCCGGCTGTCGATCGTGCTGACGCATTGGCCGTGGCGGCAGCGCTGGAGCGCCAGTCCGAGCATGCCATCGCGCAGGCCATTGTCGCGGCGGATGCGTCGTCGCTGGCGGCGACGGAGGTTCATGTCGTCGCCGGGCAAGGTGTGGAAGGGCGTGTCAACGGCGCGATGTGCACAATCGGGCGCCATGCATTCGTCGCTTCGCGGACAAGTATTCCCATCCCTCAGCATTTGCTCGCGGATCGGACGAGCGAAGTCGTCCTCGTGCGCGAGGGTCAATGGCTGGCCTCGTTCATCGTCAACGATGCCGTGCGCGCCGATGCGCTGGAAACGGTGCGCGGGTTGCGCGCGCAGGGATGCGGCGTGAGCCTGTTCAGTGGCGATGCAGAAGGCGCCGTGCGCAAGGTGGCGGACGAACTTGGCATTGAAGACGCCCGCGCCGGCATGACGCCCGAAGCCAAGCACGAGGCACTGCGTGCTCTGCAGGCGCAGGGCCACACGATTGCGATGGTCGGCGACGGTATCAACGATGCGCCCGTGCTTGCTGGCGCGCATGTGTCGATTGCCATGGGGGGCGGCACGGAACTGGCGCGCAATCAGGCCGATATCCTGCTGCTCAACGATGCGCTCTCGCGCATTTTGTCCGGGCGCAGACTGGCGCGCCGCACGCTTGGCATCGTGCGCCAGAACCTCGGCTGGGCGTTCGCCTACAACATTCTGTCAGTACCGGCTGCAATGCTGGGTTGGGTGACGCCATGGATGGCTGGCATCGGCATGGGGGCAAGTTCCTTGCTGGTGGTGCTCAATGCACTGCGCATTGCCCGGCGGCGCTAGAAAGTCCCATCGGTGCCGATGCGAATTCTGGGTCTGGTGTCAGAAAAACCGGTACTACGCACCCTAAAAACGATAAACAAATATGCCCTTGCTGCCTGATCGTCCTCGGATATTGGTCAGGCGCAAACTGATCTATTCCTGTTGTGTCGGAATAGCCGGGTTCCCTTCTGGAGATTCTTATGTCCGACATCATCGCCAAGATTGCGGATGAGTACGAAGAGGTGCCGTACCTGTCTTCGGCCTTTCCGGCATCGTGCCCCGAGCATCTGCAGGGACTGGGGCATTTGTTCAACGCCCCGGGCGCGGACATGGATCGCGCCCGCGTGCTCGAACTTGGCTGCGCGATGGGCGGCAACATCATTCCGTTTGCGGCGCGCTGGCCGCAGGCGAAAGTGGTCGGGCTGGATCTGTCGCCCACGCAGATCGCCAACGGACAGCGCGTCATTGAAGCGCTGGGGCTGACCAACATCGCGCTGCACCAGATGAACCTGATGGACGTGACCCCGGCTCTCGGTCAGTTCGACTACATCATCTGCCATGGCGTCTACAGTTGGGTGCCGCCTGGCGTGCAGGACGCCATCCTGCGTATCTGCTCGGAAAACCTCGCGCCTGAAGGGCTTGCGTACGTCAGCTACAACACGTATCCGGGCTGGAAGGGCAAAGAAATTCTGCGTGACGCGATGATGCTGCGCGGTGGACATCGCGCCACGGCGAGTGAGCGCCTGTCATATGCACGGGGCATGATCGATTTCCTAGAAAAATGGGCCAAGCCGGGGTCGATGTTGGCGACCGCCTTGTCGGGGCATGCCGAGATGATCCGCAAAGGCTCTCCGCATTACCTGCTGCATGAATACCTGGAGGCCTGTAACGCGCCGTGCTACTTCAAGGACTTCATCGCTGCGGCCGGTAAGCACGGTCTGGGCTATGTCGCCGAATCGAATGCTGCGCGCATGGTGGTGTCGCATCACGGCGCTGAAGTCGAGCGCGCCTTGCTGGCCGAGCTGAAGGACCAGATCGACATTGAGCAGTACCTCGATTTCATTCAGGACTCCGCGTTCCGCATGACCGTTCTGGCCCGTAAGGAGCGCATGGACAAGGTGACCTATGCAGTGCCGGTCAACGGATTCCGCGGCGGCCATGTTGCGGCCAGTCGCAGTCCAGGTAAGCCGAACGGTGGCGAGCCGGGCGTGAGCATCCATAACTTTGTGATGGACCGCCTCTTGGCGGCGTGGCCGTCAACCGTGCCGGTCAACGAACTGATCGCTGCCGCTCAGCAAGAGTTCGCTGCGCACGATCCGGCCGAAATCGCCAGTATGGCGCTGCAATCCTTGCGCATGGTGTTCTTGCATGGCGCACTGCGCGCGCGCCGCAATCCGGTCACGATTGGCGCTGCCGAGGCGACGCATCCGCGCGTCGTTGCAGGCATGGCGAAGCTCGTCACGGCCTCGGGTGGCGGGCAAACGCTGGTGCAGCCGTTCAATGCATGGCATGAAGCCGTTTCGCTGGATGTGGTTTCGCAGCGCCTTATTCCGCGTCTTGACGGCTCGCATGATCGCGCCGCGTTGTGCTCGGCGCTGGTTGAGGACGAAGCGAAGGGCTTGCTGCGCTTCACGCGTGATGGCGTGCGGGTGACGGCTGACGCCGACATCGCGCGTTGTGCGCAAGAACACGTCGAACAACACGTTGCGCAATCTGCACAAGCTGTCGCTCTTGGCGGGATGACATCGATCACCCCGTTTTTTTGCTATCCACGAAATTTGCACCGCGTAACGCCCGTAGAGCAGGGCGGGTGCTTGATGCGATATAATCGCCGGTTTGCCGCGATTGGCAGCCAATTGGGGCTGCTAACCTTGAATTTTGGTGCCGAGGAAGGGACTCGAACCCTTACACCTTGCGGCGGCGGATTTTGAATCCGCTGCGTCTACCGATTCCGCCACCTCGGCTGAGGAGCGCGGATTATGATTCAAGCGGCGCCGGCCAGCAAGTTTTGCGATCAAATACGACCCGTGTCAGACGTAAGTACAACTCTCACCCTCGACGATTTCGACTACGAACTCCCTCCTGAACTCATCGCGCAGGCGCCGCTGGCCGATCGTTCCGGCAGCCGGTTGCTCGAAGTAAAGGGCGATTCGCTCACCGACCGCAGCTTCCGCGATCTGCCGGGCCTGCTTCGCGAAGGCGATCTGCTCGTCTTCAATGACAGCCGCGTTCTGCATGCGCGTCTGTTCGGTGTCAAAACCACCGGCGGCCAGGTCGAAGTCATGATCGAACGCCCGTTGGGCGAGCACGAAGCCATTGCCATGGTGCGGGCGAGCAAAACGCCCAAGGCTGGCTCGATGATCCGGCTGGCCGACGCGTTCGACGTCGAAGTGATGGGGCGGGTCGGCGAATTCTTCCATCTGCGCTTTCCGTCCGATGCGCCTGCTGTCGATTACATCGAACGCTTCGGCCGTCTGCCTTTGCCGCCGTACATCGAGCGCAGCGCGCAAGACGCCGACGAGGCGCGTTACCAGACCGTCTATGCGCGTGAACTCGGCAGCGTTGCCGCGCCGACGGCCGGTCTGCATTTTGACGACGCTCTTTTTGCTGAGCTGAACGCTCGCGGCGTTGGTCGTGCCTTTGTCACCTTGCACGTCGGCGCGGGCACCTTTCAGCCGGTGCGCGCGCACAAGCTGGCCGAGCACGTCATGCACCGTGAGTGGTACAGCGTGCCGCAGGCCACGGTCAACGCGATTGCGCGCACGCGCGCCGCGGGTGGGCGGGTTGTCTGCGTCGGTACGACCAGCATGCGCACGCTGGAAAGCGCAGCACAGTCTGGCACGCTGGTCGCAGGCAGTGCCGAAACCGGCATCTTCATTACCCCCGGCTACCGTTTTCGTGTGGCCGACGCGCTGGTCACCAACTTCCATCTGCCGCGCTCCACCTTGTTGATGCTGGTGTCCGCGCTGGCCGGCATGGAACCCATCCGTCGCGCTTACGCCCACGCCGTGGCCCAGCGTTACCGTTTCTTCAGCTACGGGGACGCTATGTTCCTCGAGCGCGCAACTGAACACACATCATGAAATTCGATCTGCTCAATACCTCCGGCGCCGCGCGCCGTGGGCGCCTGCACCTGAACCACGGTGTCATCGATACGCCCACCTTCATGCCGGTCGGCACTTACGGCACGGTCAAGGCGATGAGCCCGACCGAGCTCCACGACATTGGAGCGCAGATCTGCCTGGGCAATACTTTCCACCTGTGGCTGCGCCCTGGTCTGGATGTGATTGGCCGCTTCGGCGGGCTGCACGCGTTCATGGGCTGGGACAAGCCGATCCTCACCGATTCGGGCGGTTTTCAGGTGTTTTCGCTTGGCGCGCTGCGCAAGATCACGGAAGAGGGCGTCAAGTTCTCCTCGCCGGTCAATGGCGACAAGCTGTTTCTGACGCCGGAAGAGTCGATGCGCATCCAGCACGTGCTCAACTCCGACGTCGTGATGATCTTCGACGAATGCACGCCGTATCCCGCTGACCACGTCCAGGCGGCGACTTCAATGCGTCTGTCGATGCGTTGGGCGCGTCGCTCGCGTGACGAATTCCTGCGGCTGGAAAACCGCAACGCCCAGTTTGGGATCGTCCAGGGCGGCATGCACGAAGACCTGCGCGAAGAGTCGCTGGCCGGGTTGAGCGACATCGGTTTTGAAGGTTTCGCCATCGGCGGCCTGTCGGTGGGCGAACCCAAGGAAGAATTCCACCGTGTGCTGGCGCATACCGCGCCGCGTCTGCCGCAGCAGAAACCGCGCTACCTTATGGGCGTGGGCACGCCCGAAGACCTCGTCTACGGCGTCTCGCAGGGTGTGGACATGTTCGATTGCGTCATGCCCACCCGCAACGCCCGCAACGGCTGGCTATTCACGCAGTGGGGCGATCTCAAGATCCGCAACGCCCGCCACAAGACCGATACCGGGCCGATCGACGTCGATTGCACCTGCTATACCTGCCGTAATTTCTCGCGCGCCTACCTGCACCACCTCGACCGCGCGGCGGAAATGCTCGGGCCGCGCCTGATGACCATCCACAACCTGCACTACTATCAGCAGTTGATGCGCGAGATGCGTGCCGCCATCGATGCGGATCGTTTTGGCGACTTCATGGTCGAATTCGCGGCAAAGCGGCAACGCGGCGCCTGAAGACCACTGCGGACATGACCAGTCACGGTTTTATCCGATAGTGGCTGATATATACTCATTCGTTAATCTTTTTTCCGCCTTAATCGATTCTGGAGAGCAACGTGTTCATTTCCAACGCTTACGCGCAAACCGCCGCCGCTGCTGAGGCCCCGGGGGGCAGCCTGCTGAGCCTTCTGCCCATGGTGCTGATCTTCGTGGTGATGTACTTCATCATGATCCGTCCGCAAATGAAGCGCGCGAAGGAACACAAGAACCTGCTCGCAGCGCTGACCAAGGGTGATGAAGTGATCACCGCCGGCGGAATCGCCGGTCGCATCGTCCAGGTGCAGGAAAGCTTTGTGAAGGTCGAGATCGCCAGCGGCGTCGAAGTCACGGTCCAGAAAGGCTCCATCGGCACCGTGCTGCCGAAGGGCACGCTGAAGAACTCGTAAGACTTGCCCGAAGCCCCGCCCGTCACTGACCGGCGGGGCTTCGTTCCAATATCAGCCCAGTCATTCCGAACAATGAATCGTTATCCGCTCTGGAAAAACCTGCTGGTCGTCATCGCGTTGATCCTTGGTCTGATCTACACGCTGCCGAACTTCTACGGCGAAGTACCCGCCGTGCAGGTATCGGCCGCCCGCTCCACGCTCAAGGTAGATGCGGCGCTCGAACAACGCGTGCTCGACACGCTCAATGCCGCCGGCATTAAGAACACGGGCTTCCTGCGTGACCAGGGCAGCCTGCGTGTGCGTCTGAACGACACCGACACGCAGCTCAAGGCCAAGGACGCTATCGAGCACGCCCTCAATACCGATCCCTCCGACCCCGGCTACGTGGTTGCGCTGAACCTGTTGTCGGCAAGCCCGCAATGGCTGTCGAAGATCGGCGCGCTGCCGATGTACCTCGGTCTCGACCTGCGCGGCGGTGTGCACTTTCTGCTGCAGGTCAACATGAACGGTGCCATCACCAAGAGCCTGGACGCCACCGCTGGCGACCTGCGTTCGCTGCTGCGCGACAAGAAGGTCAGCTACAGCGGCATCAACCGTGACGGCACCAACCTGACGATCCGCTTCCGCGACGACGAAGCTCGCCAGAACGGCCTGAACTACATCCGCGACATGCGCAACGACCTGCAGTTCACGCAACGCAGCGAGAACGGCGAGTCGCTTCTGGTCGGCACGCTGACCCTGCAAGCGCAAAAGACCATTCAGGACGAAGCGATCAAGCAGAACATCACCACCCTGCATAACCGCGTGAACGAACTCGGCGTGGCCGAGCCGGTCATCCAGCAGCAGGGCGCGGACCGCATCGTCGTGCAACTGCCCGGCGTGCAGGACGTGGGCAAGGCCAAGGACCTGATCGGTCGTACCGCCACGCTCGAAGTGCGCATGGCCGCTGAAAACGTGGTCAACCCGAACGAACCGCCCCCGGGTACCGAAATGTTCGGCGAGCCGCGCGAAGGCATGATCGTGCCGCGCTTCGTCAAGAAACAAGTCGTGCTGACCGGCGACCGTTTCGTCGGCGCGCAGGCCGCGTTCGACAGCAACCACCAGCCGGCCGTGGCCGTGCGACTGGACGCCGCTGGCGGCCGCATCATGAAAGACATCACGCGCGAGAACATCGGCAAGATGATGGCCATCATCCTGTTCGAAAAGGGCAAGGGCGAGATCATCTCGCTGGCCCGCATCCAGGGTGAGTTCTCCAATCAATTCCAGATCACCGGCCAGTTCTCGACGGAAGAGACCAACCGCCTGTCGATCCTGATCCGTTCCGGCTCGCTGGCGGCGCCGATGGACATCATCGAAGAGCGCACCATCGGCCCGAGCCTTGGCGCCGACAACATCAACAAGGGTTTCCACTCCGTGCTGTGGGGCTTCCTGGCGATCGTCGCGTTCATGTGCGTGTATTACCAACTGTTTGGCCTGATCTCGGCGGTGGCGCTGTCGGCCAACCTGCTGTTGTTGGTCGCCCTGCTGTCGTTGCTGCAGGCCACGCTGACGCTGCCGGGTATCGCCGCTATCGCGCTGACGCTTGGTATGGCCATTGACGCCAACGTGCTGATTAACGAACGCATCCGCGAAGAACTCCGTGCTGGCGCCAGTCCGCAGGCCGCCATCAACGCCGGTTACCACAACGCGTTCCGCACGATTCTCGACTCCAACGTGACCACGCTGATCGCCGGTGTCGCACTGCTGGCCTTTGGTTCGGGCCCCGTGCGTGGCTTCGCAGTGGTCCACTGTCTGGGTATCCTGACTTCGATGTTCAGCGCCGTGGTGATCTCGCGTGCCATCACCAACCTGGTCTACGGCCGTCGTCGCAAACTCGACAAGCTGTCGATCGGTCAGGTGTGGAAGCCCCAGACCTGATTCGCCGACGAGACGCACAACTGACTCGATGGGCGCCGGCAAGACCGGCGCCCGCAGATGAAGAGACGAAAAAATGGAATTTTTCCGCATCAAGAAAGACATCCCGTTCATGCGGCGCGCGTTGGTCTTCAACGCGATCTCGGTGGTTACCTTCCTCCTGGCGGTGTTCTTCCTGTTCCACCGCGGCCTGCATCTGTCGGTGGAGTTCACCGGCGGTACGGTGATGGAGCTGAACTACGCCGAGGCTCCGCAGCTAGAACCAATCCGGGACGTATTGACCAAGGCCGGCTACCAGGACGTGGCGGTGCAGAATTTCGGCACCTCGCGCGACGTGATGGTCCGTGTCCCGACGCGTGCCAATGAGACCTCCGCGCAGATTTCCGCCAAGGTCGTGGAAACGCTCAAGACCCTGTCCGGCCCTCAGCCCGAACTGCGCCGCGTGGAATTCGTCGGCCCGCAAGTGGGCAAGGAACTGCTCGAAGACGGCTCGCTGGCGCTGCTGCTGGTGCTCCTGGGGATCGTGATTTATCTCGCGGTGCGCTTCGAGTGGCGTTTCGCGGTGTCGGCGATTCTCGCCAACATGCACGACATCATCATCATTCTGGGCTTCTTCGCCTTCTTCCAGTGGGAGTTCTCGCTGCCCGTGCTGGCGGCGGTGCTGGCGGTGCTGGGTTACTCGGTGAACGAATCCGTGGTGGTGTTCGACCGCGTGCGTGAAACCTTCCGCAACAGCCGCATGCGTCATCTGTCGGTGCCGGAAGTGCTCGACCACTCCATCACCAGCACGATCTCGCGTACGGTTATCACCCACGGCAGCACGCAGATGATGGTGCTGTCGATGCTGGCCTTCGGCGGCCCGACGCTGCATTACTTCTCGATGGCGCTGACCATCGGTATCTGCTTCGGCATTTACTCGTCCGTGCTGGTGGCCTGTCCGCTGGTCATGTGGCTGGGTGTATCGCGCGAACAGTTCGTCAAGCAGCCCAAGGTCAAGCAAGAAGCGGTCGTCTGACCGACAACGCGTCGCAGCAAACCAAGGCCGGCACATGCCGGCCTTTTTCGTGGACGGTAGGAACGCATCATGCAGCGTTCAAGCTGAGACCGGCCACGAAGAGGTCTGCCATGTCACCTATCGTCGTGGCGCGCTTCACCACGTTCGCACGTTCGATGGGGCGGGCCGATTGTGCGGGCCTTGTTCTCGCAAGGCGTAGCCGATACGGACGGATCGATCTTCCGTCAAATTTGCCGATCAGAATGACCGCATTGTCATGGGCGGTAACGAGGAACGCGTCCTTGACGGCGTCAACGCTCGCACGCAGCGTCAGTTTGACCGCAAGGCGTCCACGATCTTCAACCGCGCGGCACGCCATGCCGGCAGTACGCCGCCGAGAAAACCCATGAAGAGCGAAAACGCCAGGCTCGTGATGACAATGCGTGGCGTGAGCGTGAACGAGAAGGCCAGCTCAGAGAACGTCTGCCAGTTCATGGTCGAGACCGATACGAGTTGCATGGCAGACGCCGCCAACAATCCGGCAAGTCCCCCGCACAACGACAGCAGCAGCGATTCGATCAGAAATGCCAAGAGGATGTTGCCGCGCCGGAAACCGATGGCGCGCAACGTGCCGATCTCGGCGGTGCGGCTGGCGACTGCGGCATACATGGTGATCATCGCCCCGATGACGGCGCCGATAGAAAAGATGATCGACAGCGTCATGCCCAGGATGCTGATGAAGCCAGCCATGACTTTCGATTGATCGGCGTAGAACTGGTTTTCGCGTTTGACGTCAACGGTCAGACGGCGATCGTCCTGCAGGGACTTCTTAACGGTGTCGAACGCGCTGGCTGAGTCGAGTTGGAAGAGAATCGACGAGTACGCCGTGCGGCGGAACGACTGCATCATCTGCTCGGCGTCGCCCCACAGTTCGGAATTGAAGCCGGTCTTGCCAGCATCGAAGATACCCACCACCTGCCAGTCGCGCCGCGCAAAACGCAGCGATTGCCCAAGCGCCACGCCTTCGAAACCATCGCGAATACTCCGGCCAACGACGATTTCGCTGCTCCCTGGGCGGAACATGCGGCCTTCGATTATCTTTACCTGTGGCCGCAGCGACAGGCCGATTTCATGCGTACCTCGGATCGACACATTGGCCGGACCGCCGCCTTTCTTGGTGAGCGAGATGAGCACCACGCTCTCTTTCGACAACAACGCCCGGCCGGCTTCGTCGCGTGCAATATGCGGTTGCGTGCTGATGATGGCCGACTGTGTGAGGTCCAGCACGCTCTGGATTTCGGTTTCCGACGCGGCACGGATCACCATGACGTTATCCGCGCGACCCGTGTCGACCAGCGTCGAACGCAGCCCGGCTTCGAGCATCAATACGGCCGTGAAGACAAACACGACCAGCGCCATGCCGCCAGCGGTAAACGCCGTCGTCAGCTTGCGCGTGGCGAGGTTGCGCCAGATGTACGAGAGCGGCACGCGCTTCATCACAACACCTGCCGCAAGCCGTCGACGATCTTCACGCGCACTGCGCGTCGCGCGGGGATCAGAGCCGAGGTAATGCCGATTACCAGCGCTGCGGCCCACTGCTGCTGAATGGTGTCGGCCGACACATTGAAGATGGGGAAGATCGCATCCAGCTTGCTGCCCACGAAGCGCGCTGCGGGCCCCGTCGCGGCGATGCCGATGCCGCCGGCCACCAACGCCAGCGCCATCGATTCGGCATAGATCAGGCTTGCCACCACCCAGCCACGAAATCCCAACGCCTTGAGCGTGGCGTATTCGCGCGTGCGCTCGCGTGCAGACATCGCCATGGTGTTGGCCATCACCGCCATGATGATGAGGATGATCACGTACGACACCAACTGGATGGCATTCACGATGGTGCCCGTCATCGCGACGAACGAGAGCTGGAATGCCTTCTCGGTTTCGGTCAGCGTTTCGGCCAGCGAGTTGCGGAAGGTTTCGTCGATGCGCTTCGAGACCGCCGCTGCGTGCGAAGGCTCATCGATGCCCACCAGGAACACGCCGATCTGGTTCACACGGGCCATCGACAATTGCTTGACGCGCTCGTTCAGAAAATCCCACTGGAAGAGAAACTGGTTTTCGTCGGTGCTGCTACGCGCTCCGTGGTAGATGCCACGCAGCACGAATTCATAGTTGCCGGGGTAGATGGTGCCCTTGAGCGGAATGACATCGCCCACCTTCCAGCCATAACGGGCCGCGAGCTTGGCCCCGGCCACCGCGCCGCGTCGGTCACGGCGGAACGCGGTGAGTTGGTCGGCGGGCAACACGAATTCCGGGTACAGCGCGAAATACGTATCGGCATCGACTGCGGACTGCGGGAAGAAATTGCGCGGGTCGATATACACGCCGCCAAACCAGTTGGCCCACGAAACTCCCGTCACGCCTTCGATGCCGCGGATACGTTCGGCGTAGGCCAGCGGCATGGAAAACGCCAGCGAGATCGCATTGCGCGTGATGAGCCGCTTGTCCGATGCGGCGTCCGCCCCTGCGTACCACGCCGACACCACCGTGCGCAGCAGTCCGAAAGCCAGGATCGCTACTACGATGCCAGCCACCGTCAGCGTGGTACGCAGGCGGTGGCGGAGCGGGTTGCGCAGTGCGCAGCGGAGGATGAGGGCGAACACGTCAGGTTTCCGTGTTCATCGCCGGTTGATGACCAGCGCCGACAGTTCGCCTTTTTCGAGATGGCGCACCGCGTGGGCGGCATCGGCTGCCTTTTGGTCGTGCGTGACCATGATGACGGTCTTGCCCAATGTCTCGTTGAGTCGTTGCATCAGCGCCAGGACTTCTTCGCCGGACTTGCGGTCGAGATCGCCCGTGGGCTCATCGGCCACCAACAGCGTGGGGTCGCTGACGATGGCACGGGCGATTGCCACGCGCTGCAACTGCCCGCCGGAAAGCTCGGAGGGGTAGTGCTTCACGCGGTCGGCCAGGCCGACCAGTTCGAGCGCAGTGAGCGCACGTTCGCGGCGTTCGCGCGAGGGCAGGTTGGTCAGTTGCAGCGGCAGTTCCACGTTTTCCAGCGCGGAGAGCACCGGCATCAGGTTGTAGAACTGAAAGATGAAGCCGATGTTCGCCGCACGCCAGTCGGCCAGCGCGGTGTCATTCAGTTCTCCGATGTCAACACCATCGATGATGACTTGCCCCGAACTGGGTTGATCCAGTCCGGCGATGAGGTTGAGCAGCGTCAACTTGCCCGAACCCGATGGCCCCATCAGCGCCAGAAAATCCCCGCGCAGAATGTCGAAGTGGATATCCGCCAGCACAGGGACGATCTCTCCCCCGCGAACATAATGCTTGCCGACGTGGTTCAGATGAATGACGACTTCGTCGCCGCTGCCCGTCACGTCGCTCAAGACTTCTTCTCCACGACCTTGGCGCCGTCGCGCAGCGTCGGCACGGGCTTGAGCACCACCACGTCGCCGGTCTTCACGCCGGAGATCTCCACGAGGTCAGCCATTTTGCGGCCGGTTTTCACCGACACCGCGTGCACGACGCCGTCGCTCATCACGAATACCTTGCCGTCCGCCACAGCATCCGCCGCCACGGCCACGCGTGGCGTGCGCTCGTCCGGCTGCAACGGACGTTCGAGGAATGCCACCTTGGCGCTCATGTCGGGTAGCACGCGTTTGTCATGCTCGTCGAACTGAATCTTGAACTTGACCGTGGCCTTGGTGCGGTCGACGGTCGGCACGATGCGCGACACGTGGCCAGCCAGTCGCAGGTCGGGCAGGGCGTCGAGCTGGATTTCGCAGGGCTGGTCCAAGCGGGCCTTGGAAAGACTCGTTTCCGACACGTCGGCTTCGATCTCCAGCGTGTCGAGGTCGGCCATCGTCACCACCGCGCCCTTTGAATCGGCGCTGGCGTTGAAAGGGGCAACCACGTCGCCTACGTCGGCCTGCTTGGTCAGCACCACCCCGGCGAACGGTGCGCGGATGATGGTGTTGTCCAGCGCCACCTGCGCTTCGCGCACTGCCGCTTGTGCTGCGCGCACGGCGGCAGCCTGCGCACCGACCGTCGCCCGTGCCTGATGCGCGCGATTGACTGCGGCGTCGACCACCGATTGCGAGACGAAATTGCGGGCCAGCAGGTCTTGCTGGCGCTTGAGATTGAAGTTGGCGTCGACCAGTTCGGCCTCGGCCTGTGTTTGCCGCGCGCGGGCCGCTTCGACATTGGCCTGCGCCTGCGCGATCTGTGCGCGGATGTCGGAATTCTCAAGCCGCGCGATGATCTCGCCCGCCTTGACGGCGCTGCCTTCGCGCACGCCCAGCCATTCGAGTCGGCCGGCGCCTTTGGAGGCCACCGCCGCTTTGGTATCGGCCACCACGTAGCCGGTGGCATTGAGCTGCGTGATTGCCTGCGCCGGCCACGCTTGTGTCACCCGCGTGGTGTCGACCTCAATCGGGCGGTTGCGTTGAGCAACGGCCGCTGCGGCGGCCACCAGCACCGCGACGGCAGCGATCCACCACCATTTGCGCAAACGGCGTTTGCGAGGCGTCTTGCTGCGGTCGATGCGCAAAGCGTCGAGAGCGTCCTGGGCCATGATCGGCAAGCCAAAAGGAAAGAATTGTAAAGGGGACATCGCCCCCGTGTCCGGATGCGGACAAATGGGGCGGTGGCGCGTTTGCGGGCGGCGCTGGGTGCGGGCACACTGCGCGGCATGCCGGTACACCCCAAAGCGCGCCAATTGCTCGACATGCTTCACCGCATCGAGGCGCCACGACTCTTTGAGCAACCCCTCGACATCGCCCGTCATAACTATCACAAGCTGCTCTACGCCTATCGCGGCGAACTTGAGCACGTCGCCTCCGTGACGGATGTGGAGTTGCCACGCCGTGAGCTGGCCGGCGGGCCGCTGGTGGCGCGGCTCTATCGCACCCGTCCGCAAGCGTTGCAGCCGGTCGTGCTGTGGTTTCACGGCGGTGGCTGGACGCTGGGCGACGTGGCGGGCTATGACGGTGTGTGCCGTTCCATCGCGCACAGGGCCGACTGCGCAGTGCTGGCGGTGGACTACCGATTGGCCCCCGAGAATGCCTTCCCGGCAGCCGTTGATGACGCATGGATGGCGTGGCGCTGGGTGCAGCAATACGGTGCCGAGCACGGACTGGATGCTGCGCGCGTGACGGTGGCGGGCGACTCTGCCGGCGGCAATCTCTCCGCCGTGCTCAACCTCATGACGCGCGACGCAGGCGGCATGCAGCCGTGCCTGCAAGTGCTGGTGTATCCGTCGACCGACCAGTTGAGCGAAGCGCCTTCATATCAGCAATGGGGCGAGGGCCACTTTCTGGACCGCGACTCGATCGCATGGTTTCAGCGCAACTATCTGCCATCCAGCGCGGACTACCTCGATTGGCGCGCATCACCCCGGCGCGCGAGCGATCATCGCAGCCTCGCACCTGCATTGCTGATCTCCGCCGAATGCGATCCGCTGGTTGACGACGTCATTGCCTACGGCAACCAGTTGCAGGCCGCTGGCGTACCGGTGCGCCACGTGTGCTACCACGGCATGATCCACGGGTTTCTGTCGATGGCCAGACTGTTTACCGCCACTTCCGACGCGCTCGATGAGATTGCGCTGACTGTGCGCGCAGCCTCCGGCCTCATGCCCCAATAAGGGGCGCGCGTTCACGGCCTGCACTCTCACGGTGAGCTTGCGTGCGGCGCAGGGCAAGGCGCACGGGCGTTCTGGCGACTTGGAACACCTTTTGCATTAGATGGCTAACCAATCAAGGAGGTCATCATGGCAAGCGGCTGTTCGTGGGAATCGATCGATGTGCATCTGTTGCGTGTCCTGCATGCGCTGCTGACCGAATGCAGCGTGTCGCGCGCAGCACGGCGCCTGAATCAGTCCCAGCCCGCCGTCAGCACCGCACTACGTCGCCTGCGCGACATCACGGGCGACCAGTTGCTGGTGCGCAGCCGCAATGGCATGACGCCGACCGAGCGCGGCGCCGGTCTGCTCGAACCTGTGAAGATCGCGTTGCAGCAGATCGAATCGATCGCCGTGAAGCAGGTGCGCTTCGACCCGCAGCAGTCGCGCCGCGTGTTCAACATCGCCACGCCCGACTACCTGAACGCCGTGCTGCTGGGTGACATCGTTGCCCGCCTGCGCAAGCTCGCACCGCATTCGCAAGTGATGTTCCATTCGCTCGGGCCCGACCACGACTACGCGCGCGACCTGGAAAGCGGCGACCTGGACGTCGTCATCGGCAACTGGCCGCAGCCACCCGACCATCTGCGCATCCAGCCCTTGTTCGAAGACGAAATCGTCTTTCTCACCCGCAAGGGGCATCCGCTTTCCGAGCGGCGTATTTCGCCCGAAGAGTACCTGGCCGCCGAACATATCGTGCCCACGCCTTATGCCGTCGGCCAGCGCGGCGTCATCGACCTGCACCTTGCGCGCGAACGGCTCAAGCGCAACGTCGTCGCTTACGTGCCGTACTTCGGGTTGGCGCCGTACATGCTCATGCAGACGGACATGATCTTCACCGGCCCACGCGTGTTCGCCGACCACTTCTCGCGCCTGTTGCCACTGACGGTTTCCAAGGTGCCGGTGGAATTCCCCAAGATGAGCTTTTACCTGCTGTGGCACGACCGCAAACACTACTCGGACGAATGCCGCTGGTTCCGCGACCAGATCGTGCAAGCCACACGTCAGGCCGCGCTCGGCGTCGTAGCACCGCCGCCGGCTATTCGGCCGGTGTATGCACAAGGGGCGCACGCACTCACAGCCTGACCACAGGGCGGGTGGGTTTCTGTCCGTTGCCCACCCGTTAGTCATCAAAAGTAGAAGTACTGCCGCCAAGTTCCACCAAGCTTTTCGGATGCACAACAGGCCGCCCGTGATGCTGGCAATCGCCAACGGCCAAGGTCCGAAAGTGATGACGAGCCACTCCATCAGATGGCCTCTCCGTCCATGCGGAACATAACCATCCAACAATGCCCATGCGTGGCCGAAGCAGGCCAGTGCGATAAGGCATAGAAGTGCAATCGCTGTACGTCGCTGCTGTCGAGGATCCGGAAGCACGACTTCCCGTCGTGCCGAAGGCAGCAGCAAGGTCAGAAGCAACATCACGGCAGCTAACCCGAGTAAGGGCAGCATTCCAAGCCAGCCGCGCGGCATGAAGGCCAACAGAATCATCATGACGGCGGTCGCAATGATGATCATCGCCTGCAAGATTTTCCGTAGAGTCGGCACGCGTCCCTAACCTTTGTGCCGCCAAACGAAGCGATACGACCGCCAGAGCGCATAAACGCCCCACGCTGCCACAAGTGATGCCAATCCTCTCGGCCCGACAATCTCACCGATTGCCCGCATTCCTCGCATGCCTCGTCCCGAGGCAACAGCTTCGAAATGATCGAAGATTTGCCACGCCAGTAAGAACGCCGCTGCTGCGCCGCAGGCCCACAATCCAGCCTGGCTTATCCGTTCCCTATGCTCTACCTCAGTTGGTGCATCGTGGCGAATGTCGTCGTCGCCGCGCAGGAACAGGGTAGCCACGAGCAGCATGACGGCCCCGAACAAAATGATGTCGAGCTCTGCTCCGAGACCTGACGGAGACTGGTGGAGGAAGACAATGAGTAGCGCAGTTGCGATGACAATGGCGACTTGCAGTACGCGGCGCAGCGTGTGCATTGAGAACACGTTTCGAGACGAAAGGACGGGCCCGGAATTGAGCCCGCCCGCAGTGTAGCTGTCCGTACTCAATCACCTTTTCGCCATGCCCGAAGATGCAGTACGCGTATGGCGCGAATTCGGCGGTCAGTGTGGCCTAGCGTATCGCAAACCGCTCCCAATGAAAGTCCGCGCTGCGGCGGCCGAGCCGTGCCCAGCCTCGGGCGAGCAACTGGCCGAACGCGCCGGGGCCGCAAAACCATAGCGAATTCCGCGAGGTGTTGCCGACGGTGCGTTCGATGCGCTGCATGTCGAGCGAACCGTCGCGTGCCTCGTCGATCCAGTGCAGGGTGACGCCAGCGCGCTGGCATAGTGACCGGATGCGTGCTGCGAGTGGCGAAGCGACTGGCGCGCAGCAGAAGAAATGCACCGGACGCGCTGCATTGGCGGGGTTTTCGGCGAGGTGTTCGAGCCGCGACAGGAACGGCGTGACGCCAATACCGGCCCCGACCCATATTTGTCCGTTCGCCTCTCCCCGGAAGTCGAATGCGCCATAGGGGCCTTCGATGCTGGCCCGTGTGCCGGCTTGAAGCTGCTGCATCATGCGCTGCGTGTCGTCGCCCAGTGTCTTGACGATGAAGTTCACCGAACGTGGGTCACGCCCCGATGAACTCACGGTGAAAGGATGCGGATCGCGCAGACCCTCCAGTGTCACGAAGGCGAACTGCCCTGGTCGATGGGCCATTCCGACGCCTTCGATCTTGCAATGCAGTTCGATGACATTGCCATCCAGCCGACGAATATCGGTGACGGCGGCCTCATGTCTGCGTGCCTTGCCGATCCACCCGACGAGCGACAACACCGCTGCGACGGAGCCAGCCAGCGCAGCGACAGCCGTCAGCGCACCGATGACGGTCGGCCACAGAACGGGCGGCATCAGTACCACGCTGTGGAAGGTCGCAACGAGAAACAGCACCGGAAACACTTTGTGCAAACGGCGGAACCAGTGATAAGGCACCAGCCGGACGAGTGCAATGATGAGCATCGCAACGAGGACATACAGCAGTATTTCGCCAACCTCGCGAGCCGGTCCGTTGAACTGCGCGAGAAACCACTCGGCCCCGTGACGTGCGCCGCCTCGAACCGGGCGTTCGACCCAGCCGGCCTGTACCAGCCAGCGTGCTCCGCGCTCGCACAGCCAGTGGCCGACCACCAGTACGCCAGCAGTGATGCCCAGCCATTTGTGCAGACCGTAATTCCGGTCGAGGCCGCCGAGACGCTGTTCGATCCACGACAGGCGCAAGGCCAGTACCATCGTGGCAGCCATGAGCAGGTAGGCCAGGATGCCGGTCATCAGGAGGCCTTCGCGGCGGATCGCCCAGAACCCTGTGCCGCCGAGCCCTTCGGCGGGCAGGCTGACCATCCAGGCCAGCACGCCAAGGACGAGGGCAGGGAGTACCCAGCGTTTCATTGTTATCTCCTCGCGTCGATGGGAATGACCAAATTGTCCCGAGCCAGTCTTAAGCTCCACTTAAGCGCGGCACAGGAAGTGTTGCGGGAGTGTTTCGATATGTAGAAGCTGGCCGCCGTGGGCCTGGCGGAGCCCGGTCCTTAAGGCTGCGTTAAGCTGGACGGGTTGTGATGGCGGCGGGTGATCAGGCCCGACAGGACGGGGGACGCATGCGCATATTGGTGCTGGAAGACGATCGCCTGATCGGCGACGGGCTCCGCGCAGGATTGAGCCAGTTGGGCTTCACGGTCGACTGGTTCAAGGATGGGGCCGAAGGCATGGCTGCACTGTCGACTGCGGACTATGACGCAGCGATACTCGACCTTGGCTTGCCCAACGTCGACGGCATGGACGTGCTCGCCAGTTGGCGCAGGCAGGGGCGTGACGTGCCCGTGCTGATCCTGACTGCGCGGGGGACGCTCGACGATCGCATCCGTGGTCTCGATGCGGGCGCCGACGATTACCTCGCCAAGCCGTTTGCTCTGACCGAAGTGGCTGCGCGATTGCGTGCGCTGATCCGTCGACGCCACGGCCACAGCGAATCGACCCTGCAGCACGGGGCCGTGACACTCGACGTTGCCGCCCGCAGCGTCACGCTCGACGGCAAGCCGGTTGAGCTCACTGCGCGCGAACTCGCACTGGCTGAGCTGTTCCTCAACGCCGGCACGCGCGTGCTCTCGCGCGAGCAGATCGAGGAGAAGCTCTACGCGTGGGGCGAGGCGGTGGGCAGCAATACCATCGAAGTTCTACGTCCACCATCTGCGCCGCAAGCTGGGGCGCGATTTTGTCACGACAGTCCGAGGTTTCGGCTATCGGCTGGGGGACGCGTCGTGAGACCGGCCAGCCTGCGTGTTTGTCTGTCGCTGCTCATCACGGCCGTGCTCACCGTGGCGTGGGCCATCGCATCCACTGTCGCTTATCGCGATACGCGCGAACGTGTCTCGGAGTTGTTCGATCACCAGCAGGTATTGCTTGCGCAACAGTTGCTCGACGCGGATATCCAGAACCTGTTCGCGCGCGATGCCAATGGACGTGGTCAGGGGCCGCAGCGGCTGCGCCGTCGCGGGGCCGAGCGCGACGATGACGACACACCCGACGATGCCATGGGCTTTGCCATTTTCGATGCACAGGGAACACGTCTGTTCAGCGACGGGCGCAGCGGCGGGCGCTATGCCTTCGATGCGGGGCGACAGGGCTTTATGACGCAGCCATTGGGCGGCCGCCACAATGCGTGGCGTCTCTACTACGCCGCCAACGCCGATCGTTCGCTATATGTCGTGGTCGGTCAGGAGATCGCGTATCGGCGCAGCACTGTGCTTAGCATTGTGCGCAGCCAGTTCGTGCCGTGGGCGATTGCCTTGCCGGTGCTGCTCGTTCTGACGTGGTGGGGCATCGGCCGCATGCTGGCGCCGCTCGAAAGGGTGGCGCGCGATCTACGTCTGCGCGCGCCGGGCGACGCTGCTCCGATTGCCTTGGCTGGATTGCCCAGCGAAGTGCGCCCGCTCATCGATGCCCTCAATGCACTGTTCACCCGCGTGGCCGACACGCTCACGCGTGAGCGGCGCTTCATCGCCGACGCCGCGCATGAGCTGCGCTCGCCGCTGGCAGCGCTACGCGTTCAGGCTGAAGTGGCACAGATCGCTCAGGACACGACCGTACGCACGCAAGCGCTCGACAACCTCAACGAAGGTGTGGAGCGGGCCTCTCGCCTGGTTGATCAGCTCCTGTCGCTATCACGGCTCGGGCCCATGCAATTGCCGCCTGACGCCAGGCATGTTGACTGGCGCGCGCTGGCCGAATCCATCAAGAATGAGATGTCGCCGATGGCCACATCACGCGACATCGCGTTGTCGGTTCAGGCCGATGCGTTGCCACCGGACACGCGCGGCGATGCGATGCTGCTCGGGCTCATGCTGCGCAATCTGCTCGACAATGCGCTGCGCTACACGCCAAGTGGTGGGCACGTTGAATTGGTTTTGAATGCCGATGGCATTCGTGTGATCGACGATGGGCCGGGGGTGCCGGAGGCCTATATGTCGCGCATCCGCGAGCGCTTTTTCCGGCCGCCGGGGCAGGACGAAACCGGCAGCGGGCTCGGGCTGTCGATCGTCGAACGCATCGCAGCGCTCCATGGCATGCACCTGCGGCTGGACAACCGCACGCCACACGGATTGGTGGCGGCGGTCGTACTGCGGCCTAGCGTCGCAGATCAAGCGTGAAGGGGAAGTTGGGATTCGCGGCTTCGCGCGCGACTTCGATCTTGCCGGGCGTGTAACCCATCGCCGCGAAACGGGCCAATCGTCGGCCTTCGGCTTCGTAGGCATTGATCGGATACTGCTCGAAGTTGCGTCCGCCCGGGTGCGCCACGTAGTAGGTGCAGCCGCCCATCGAACGGTTCATCCATGTGTTGACCAGATCGAACACCAGGGGCCCGTGCGCGCCGATGGTGGGGTGCAGCGACGAAGCTGGCGCCCATGCCTTGTAGCGCACGCCAGCGATGAACTCCCCTGCGTTGCCGGTGGCGGCAAGCGGCACTTCACGACCGTTGCAGGTGAGCACGTAACGGTCGGACGCCAAGCCTCGTACATGCACTTGCAGCCGTTCGACGGATGAGTTGACATAGCGCACGGTGCCGCCGACGGCGCCTTCTTCACCCATGACATTCCACGGTTCGAGCGCCGCGCGCAATTCAACCTTGGCGCCGCGAGAAGCGAAGCTGCCGTACTTGGGAAAGCGAAACTCCATGTGCGGCGCGAACCACGCCGACTCAAACTGATAGCCGAACGCGCGCAGCTCGGTCATGACGTCGTCGAGGTCCTGCTGCACGAAGTACGGCAGCATGAAGCGGTCGTGCAGCTCAGTTCCCCAGCGCGTGAGGCGCTGCGGCTCATAGGGTTCCTGCCAGAAGCGCGAGACCAAGGCGCGCAGCAGTAATTGCTGCGTAAGGCTCATGCGTGCATGCGGCGGCATTTCGAACGCACGCAGTTCCAGCAGACCCAGCCGGCCGGTCGGGCCGTCAGGCGAATAGAGCTTGTCGATGCAGAATTCAGCGCGGTGCGTATTGCCGGTAGCGTCGATCAACAGATTGCGCAGAATGCGGTTGACGAGCCAGGGCGGAGTCGATGCCAGCCCTTCGGTGCGGGCGATTTCGCGGAAGGCGATCTCCAGTTCGTACACCGAATCGTTGCGTGCCTCGTCGACGCGCGGCGCTTGCGAAGTCGGTCCGATGAACTGGCCAGAGAACAGATACGACAATGCCGGATGGTTGTGCCAATACGCGATCAGGCTCGCCAGCAGATCGGGCCGCCGCAGGAACGGTGAATCCGCCACCGACGCGCCGCCCAGCACGAAGTGATTGCCGCCGCCGGTGCCGCCGTGTTTGCCATCGAGCGCGAACTTCTCCGTGGTCAGGCGTGACTGGTGTGCCTGGTCATACAGATGGGTCGTGCGCTCGACGAGTTCGTTCCACGATGATGACGGATGGATGTTCACTTCCAGCACACCCGGGTCGGGCGTGATGCGGAAGCTCTGGAGTCGTCCGTCCTTGGGCGGCTCGTAGCCTTCGAGGATGACCGGTGCACTGAGTCGATCGGCTACGCTCTCCACGGCGCTGACGAGTTCCAGATAGTCTTCGAGTGCTGCCAGCGGCGGCATGAAGATGTACAGGCGACCGTCGCGCGCCTGCGCGCACATCGCGGTACGGGTGATCCACCCGGCAGACTCGAATGCAGCGGGCTGGCGTGTCGAGGCGCCCCGGAGCTGGCCGGTGACGGAGGCGCGCGCGCCGTCGCGCGCCGCAGCGTCCCGCAGTTGTTCGCGGATGCTCGTGTACGCTGGCAGGGGCGGGAATGCCTGAGTCTGATCCGGGGCATGAACCCACGGGTAGTCGGCGGCGCTCACCCACGGTTGTGAGTCCAGCGGCAGGCGATAGCCCAAGGGCGAGTCGCCCGGCACCAGATAGCAGCGTTCGCCGCGCAGGAACCACGGCCCCGTCTGCCAGCGTGCCGGGCCAGACGGCTGGCGGCCGATGGGTAGCACGCTGCCGACCTCCGCCGAGAGTCCGGCATCAAACACGTGGCGCAGGCGGTCACGTTCGATCGGGTCGTCCAGCCGCGCGTCAAATGGGTTGACGTTGGTCGGCAGGCGGCGCTCGCGCCAGAGGTAGTACCAGGCATCTTCAAAGGCTGGGAAGACGTAGTCCGCGTTCACCTGGAGGGTGGCGGCGACTTCGCGCAGAAAGCGTGCGGCCAGCGCGGCGTCCGCGCCATATTCGCCGCGCTCGTTGGCAAGCAGTTCGGGATTGCGCCAGATCGGTTCGCCGTCAGCCCGCCAGAAGCAATTGAGCGACCAGCGCGGCAACTGCTCGCCTGGATACCATTTGCCTTGTCCGAAGTGGAGCAGCCCCTGCGACGCGTAGCGATCCTTGAGCCGCAGCAACAGATCGGTGCCGAGCAGGCGTTTGGTGGGCCCCATGGCTTCGGTGTTCCACTCGCCGCCATCGCGGTCATCGACCGACACGAAGGTGGGTTCTCCGCCCATCGTCAGGCGCACGTCATAGGTCGACAGGTCGGCGTTGACGCGGCGGCCCAGCGAATCGATGTCGATCCATTGCTCTTCGGAGTAGGGCTTGGTGACGCGCGGCGCCTCCCATACGCGCTCGATGCGCATGGTGTGCTCGAACTCGCAGTCGGCCTCATCCGCGTAACCGAACACCGGCGCGGCAGAAGACGGCTCCGGCGTGCAGGCGAGCGGAATGTGGCCTTCACCCGCGAACAGGCCGGAGGTCGGGTCGAGCCCGATCCAGCCGGCACCCGGCAGGTAGACCTCGCACCACGCGTGCAGGTCGGTGAAGTCGGCCTCGGGGCCGCTCGGGCCGTCGAGCGATTTGACGTCGGGCGTCAGTTGGATGAGGTAGCCCGAAACGAATCGCGCTGCCAGTCCGAGATGGCGCAGCAGTTGCACCAGCAGCCAGCCTGAGTCGCGGCAGGAGCCGGACGCGCGTTGGAGCGTTTCCTCCGGCGTCTGCACGCCCGGCTCCATGCGGATGAGGTAGCGGATGTCGCCTTGCAGCCGCTGGTTGAGTTCAACGAGAAACTCCACGCTCGGCCGCGCACTGCGCGATATGCCGCCGAGGTACTTCGAAAACAGCGGCGTGAGTGGTTGGCGCACCAGATAAGGCTGCAATTCGCGCAGTTGCTCGGCGTTGTACTCGAAGGGGATCTTCTCCGCGTAGGGTTCGAGGAAGAAGTCGAACGGGTTGATGACCGACAGTTCCGCGACCAGATCGACCTCGACGCGGAATTCGCGCGTCTTTTCGGGGATCACCAGCCGTGCGAGGTAGTTGCTTTGTGGGTCTTGCTGCCAGTTGATGAAGTGCTCGGCCGGCGTGACGCGCTGTGAATACGCCAGAATCGGCGTGCGGCAATGGGGCGCGGGGCGCAGGCGCACCACCTGGGGCGACAGCCCGACCAGCCGGTCATAGCGATAGTGGGTGACGTGGTTCAGCTTGACGTGAATCGACACGATGCGCTCTCCGCAGCAGGCCAAGGTTGGGTGTCATTTTCAAAGCAAGATGCATGCGATGGACGCTGGACCATCGGGCAGGCGCAGCCTAACGCCTTTTTGTTGCAGCTCCGCGCATTCCCCTGCAAGCGGGTGAGGCTGGGTTCTGCGCTATTGCACCAGATCGGTCAGTCGCAAGGTGGCAATGCGCTCGATCTGGCGCAGCGCCTCGACGAACTCTATCTCGGGCTCATTGGCCAGACGCTGGCTGAAGCGTTCTATGATCTGCCGCCGGTCGAAGCCCCGCACCGCCAGGATGAACGGAAAGCCAAACCTGGCGTTATAGGCGGAATTGAGGGATTGCAGTTGGGCGAATTCCTCGGGCGTGCAGGCGTCGAGCCGCGCGCCAGCCTGTTCGCGGGTGGATTCTGCGGTCAAACTCGCCCCGCACGGCAGCACGGCCGGCCAGTTCCGGGTGGGCGCGCACCAGCGCCAATTGTTGCGCGTGGCTGGCGTTCCACATGGCCTGCACCAACGCATCGTGCAGCGCATCGAACGAGGTAAAGGGGCGTTTCTCCCATGCAGCGCCAGCGACCCAGGGAGAATGCTCAAAGATGCCGTCGAGCGCAGCAATGAAGGCGTCACGGTCGAAGGCGGAGAGTGTCTGCAGGGTCGTCATGGAGGATGAGGCCTGTCTTCGATTCTTATTGTCTTGACGGCAGCGTAGTGACAGCCCGCCGTGCGGGCAATCCGTCGTCACCTATATCGAACTTATCTGGCGCGCATGATGAGCCCTGCGCCTGGTGCCGCCCGTGACATGTGCCCGCGCGCATACCCGGTATTCGCGGGCAGCGGGGGGCTCGCTCCTATAATCGTCTCAAGCCTTGCAACAGGACTTTGTCATGGGACTCTCCACCCACGTGCTCGATACCGCTCACGGCCGGCCGGCCGCCGGCATGCGCTACCGGCTCTATCGGCTTGCCGATGCGGAAGCCAGCGCGCGCACGCTGCTGCGCGAAGGCATGACCAACGCCGACGGTCGCACGGACGCGCCATTGCTCGCCAGCGATGCGTTGCAGGCCGGGTTCTACGAACTTCTCTTCGACGCCGGGACGTACTTTCTTGCGCAGGGCTCGGCACTGCCGCAGCCGCCGTTCCTCGACGTGGTCGTGCTGCGCTTTGCCGTGGCCGATGTCAGCGCGCATTACCACGTCCCGCTCCTGGTCTCGCCATGGAGCTATAGCACGTACAGGGGAAGTTGATGGACACCGGGTATCTGATTGAAGTCGCCAGCCTGTGCCTGCGCTGGCTGCATCTGATTGTTGGCATCGCATGGATCGGCGCGTCGTTTTATTTCGTGTGGCTCGACAATCACCTCACGCCGCCGACCGATCCGGTACTGAAGGAAAAAGGGGTGGGCGGCGAACTGTGGGCCGTGCACGGCGGCGGCTTCTACAACCCGCAAAAGTACCTTGTCGCGCCCAAGACGCTGCCGGAGGATCTGCACTGGTTCAAGTGGGAGGCGTACTCAACCTTCATCACCGGCTTCCTGCTCATCACGGTGCTGTACTACTTTCAGGCCAGCGTGTACATGGTCGACCCGGCCGTGTCGTCGATCTCGGCGGCGGATGCCGTCGACATCGGCCTGGGCACATTGATTGTCGGCTACATCGTCTACGACGTACTCGCGCGCCTGCTCATCGAACGCAGTCAGTTGCTGTTCGGCATCATCTACGGCGCCTTTGTCGTGGCCGTCACTTACGTGCTCACGCACTTTCTGTCGGGCCGTGCGGCGTTCATCCACGTGGGCGCCATGCTTGGCACGACGATGGCAGCCAACGTGTTCTTCTGGATCATTCCCGGCCAGAAGAAGATGGTCACCGCCATGCAGAAAGGCGAGCTGCCCGAAGCCATCCACGGCAAGCGCGGCAAGCAGCGCAGCGTTCACAACAACTATCTGACGTTGCCGGTGCTGTTCTGCATGATCAGCAACCACTACGCCTTTACCTACACGCATCCGCAGTCGTGGCTGGTGCTATCGCTGATCATGATCGCGGCCGTGCTGATCCGTCATTTCTTCAATCTGCGTCACCGTGGCGAGGTGAAGCTCGCGTACCCGATCGTGGGCGGAGTCATCCTGCTGGGTGTGTTCGCATGGATCTCGCCGCGCCCCGTTGCGGCGCCCTCAGCCGTGAGCAGCGCGGCGGCAGTGGCACCCGTCGCGCCGGTGACGATGGCCGAGGTGACGACGATCATGCAGCAGCGATGCGTCGCCTGCCACGCCGCCAAGCCGACGATGATGCCTTCGGCGCCGGCCGGTGTGATGCTCGATACGCCGGAGCGGATCACTTCTCAGGCGCAGCGGATGTATGCGCAAGTGGTGAAGCTCAAGGCCATGCCGTTGGCGAATGTCACGGGGATGACGGATGAAGAGCGGGCGAAGGTGGCGGCATGGGTGGAGGCGGGGGCCAAGCCTTAGTTGCCGGCTTGTGGCGGCTTTTTTGAAGGCGCTTTTGTGCTTTGGCTTGGGGCACGGCGGCCGCCCTGACTGCTGATGCTCGACGGCCGGGAGCTCGCCCGCAACGCATATTCGGCCTGTGCAGAAGGCCGACGTTCATGAATCTCCAGTCGTGCGATCGTCGGCGGGGAGCAATACCGCAGCATTCGCCTGCATGCGTTACATTCGCTGCAAAGTGGGCGAGGCCGCGATTCGTGACGCACCGTCGCAAGCAGTAGCCCAACCATCCCTTTGCGCTGTCGCAGGACTCGCAGCGCTATGAAATCTCTCAGGCTCGCATCGCCCTGACGCTCGATGTGCGCACATCGTTTTCCGCCTGAATGTCCCCTGGTCGGATCCGCCGCTTTGTCCCCCGTGAGCCCGGCTGACGGGGCAATGTCGGGTCAATCGGGGCGTCTCCGCACGCAATTTCAATGCCTCTCAAGCGGCCGAAAACCCCCGCCTGCAGCGGACTTAGTTTACGTCGAACATCCGACAAAATCCTTCTGTAACGTTTCACTGAAACGCTACAGTGGACTCAAGTTCGAACCCGGCGCACACCGCCGTGGGCAGCTTATGTCGTCATGTCTCAGTGAAAAACAGGAGGAGGGTCCCATGATCAAATCCACAAACAAGCGGTCGATTCGTGGCGTCGTGAACGCGTGCGCAGCGGCGATGGTGTTCGCGTTCGGTCTACATGGGGCTCAGGCCGCCCCGGTAGTGACGCTGCGTATGTATTCCTCGCTGCCTGCAGATGCCAACTCCGCTCACTACGTGTGGTTCGAGCGGTTTCAATCCAATCTGCAGAGCAGATTCAAGGACGCCATCAAAGTGAATTACTTTCCCAATGCAATGCTGGGGAAAGAGGCCGACGCGGTTCAGCAAGTGCGGCTAGGCGCCATCGACATGATGGCGTCCGGCACTTCCATCTGGTCTACCTTGGCGCCGGAAATCGGCGTACTGGATCTGGGCTATCTGTTTGAGGACTCGGACCACGTGGGACGCGCCCTCGACGGCAAGGCGGGGGAACTGATCTCCGAGCTGATGATGAAGAAGGCCAACGTAAAGCCGCTGGGCTTTGGTTACAGCCTTGGCGCGCGCAATGTCTACACGCGCAAACCGATCAACGCTCCGGCCGATCTGAAAAACGTGAAGATCCGCGTGCTGCCTGTGCCCAACTTCATTGCCACGCTCAAGGCCATGGGGGCGACGCCCATTCCAATGCCGGGCGGTGAAGTGTATTCGGGCCTGCAGATGGGCGTCATCGACGGGCTCGAACATGACTCGGCAACGGTTCTTTCGAGCAAGTTCTACGAGATCGCGAAGTACTGCACGCTGACCCAGCATATCTACAACCCGATCGTGGTGAACATCAACAGCGCCTCGTTCGAGCGCATTCCTCAGAACATGCGGGCAGGTTTCCTCGAAGCCGCTGCTGAAGCCACTGCCTACGAGCGCAAGCTCGCCAACACTGCAGAAGCCAAAGCCTTCGACGAGTTGAAGGCGCGTGGCGTGACGGTCCAAAAGACCGATCGTGCGTTCTTCCGGCAGGCCGTCAAGCCCGTCTGGGCGACTTTCTCGCAACAGAATCCCTCGACGGTTCCCATCCTCGAAGCCATTCAAGCCGCCGAAAACAAATAGGACGTTGTTCTGGCAATCGCGACCGGGAGGAGGCGCACTTCGCCCCGGTCCGACGCCGCGCAATGCCTCGCGGCTGATGAGCCTCATCGGCCTCCGATTGGTCCTCCTGCATGGGATGCATCATGTCTATCGATTCCCGGACAGAAAACCTGATACCCGGGCTCACTGTCCTTCACAGTCTGAGCCGTTCACTGACGGCACTGACTGCCGTCATCGGCGCCGTCGCTCTGTTTGCAGACGTCATCGTCGTTTTCATGTCGGTCATATGGCGCTACATGCTCCATACCCCCATCGAATGGGCTGAAGAAGTCGCTCGGGCGCTGATGGTCACGCTGGTCTTCTGCGGGGTGGCGACCTCGACGGGGCGCGGCGGCCATCTCGGCATCGACCTGTTTCTCGGTTGGCTACCAGCGGGTGTGCGCGAGTACATCTCGCACATGAGCCGTTGGGTGTTGTTCATCGTCTCGGTGGGCCTTAGCTGGTCGAGCCTTCTACTGGTGGAGGCTGCCCTCGCTCAGACGACCGAGACCGGATTGCCGCAAGTCATCTACGTTGCGCCGGTACTTCTCGGTGCGATCGTGATGATGGTCGCCTCGCTCCAGCACGCGCTGGAGGCCCGTCCGCGCTTGGTGATCGGCGCGGCTGTGGCTGTCGGCGTGCTGGCATTGGCGGGCTACGTCTTTCTTCAAACGGCGCCCGATCCGGCAAGTGCGCCCGCGCTATTGATGCTCGCCTGTTTTGCGCTCGGGATTTTCGCCGGCGTACCGATTGCCTTCACGCTCGCAATCTCTGCGATGGTGTTCTTCACCAGTCAGCCTTCGCTTCCGTTTGCGTTTTTTGCACAACAGGTGGCTGCGGGCGTCGATCACTTCGTCCTGCTGGCGATTCCGTTCTTTCTGCTGGCAGGGGCTGCCATGGAGGTAAATGGCATGTCCTCCCGCCTGGTCGAACTCATCGTTCGCGGCATGGGCAGGGTGCGCGGCGGCATGGGAATCACAACCGTACTATCCATGGCCTTCTTCTCCGGCATCTCGGGTTCGAAGCTGGCTGACGTGGCCGCCGTCGGTGGTGTGCTCATGCCAGCCGTGCGTCGCGCAAAACAAAGCAGCGAAGACATGGCGGGGCTGTTTGCCGCCTCGGCCGTCATGGCCGAAGCGATCCCGCCGTGCGTCAATCTGATCGTCATGGGCTTCGTGGCCAACATCTCGATTGGCGCGCTCTTTGTGGCCGGGCTCGTTCCGGCCGCGTTTCTCATGCTGTGCCTGCTTGTGGCCGCCGCAGTCTTCGGTCAGCGCGTCAACGTCAAGGATGCCTATCCGGTCCTCATGCCGATGAGGCAACTCATCATCGGCGCGGCCGTTGGTTTGATCATGGTGCTCATGATCGGTCGCGGCGTCATGGCAGGCATCGCAACGTCTACCGAAATATCGGCCTTTGCCGTCGTATACGCGATCATCGTCGGGCGCCTGGCCTTCCGCGAGCTGACGTTCAAAGCGACGATCAAGCTCTTCGTGGACGTGGCCGCAAAGTCGGGCATGCTGCTGTTCATCGTGGCCGCGGCGGGCAGTCTGTCCTATGCCCTGACCATCGAGATGATTCCGCAGCAGATCGCGCACCTCCTGGGCAGCATCGGGTCCAGTCATGGCTCGTGGCTGTTCATGTTGCTGACCATCGTCATCGTGACCCTCTTCGGTGCTGTGCTCGAAGGCGCCCCGGCACTGATCATCTTCGCCCCGATCCTCGTGCCCATCGCTTTGCAGTTGGGCTACAACCCGCTGCACTACGGCATTCTCGTCGTGCTCTCGATGGGCCTGGGCCTGTTCTCGCCCCCTATCGGGCTGGGGCTCTACGCCACGTGCGGCATCTGCGGCGTCTCCATGAAAGACGTGATCAGGCCAATGGCCAAGTACTGGGTCATTCTCATTGCGGGTCTCCTGGTTCTGGCGCTGGTGCCGTCGCTCACCACCTGGCTGCCGAAACTGATGGGTTACGTCACCTGATGCACCTCCACGCGTTGATTCGATATGCATTTTTTTGAACGTCAGAGAAAGGGAAACAGATGGGCTCGTTTGACAGGCAAGCGCGCATTGGTCACCGGCGCGGAACAAGGCATAGGCAAGGCCGTGGCCGAAGGGTTGCTCAAGGCCGGCTGCGACATTGCCATTCACTATTTTTCCGGGGAGGAAGGCCCACAGGAGCTGGTGGCCCTGGCCCAATCGCTGGGGCGCAGGGCTCAGCACTTCCAGGCCGATTTGACGCATGAAGCGGCGGCCGTGGAGATGGTCCACCGCGCAGTCTCGTTCCTCGGCGGGCTCGACGTACTGGTCAACAACGTGGGTGGTCTGGTGGAGAGGCGGCACCTCGAAGCCGTCGACATGAGTTTCTGGAAGAAAGTCATCGACATCAATCTCACCACCATGATGCTGGTGACGCGCGAGGCTGTGCCCCATCTGGCGAAGTCCGGCGGTGCATCCATCGTCAACCTCGCATCGCTCGCCGGTCGCAAGGGCGGACACGGCGGCTCGCTGGTCTACTCGATGACCAAGGGCGCCGTATTGACCCTGACCCGAGCGCTGTCGGCGGAACTGGGCCCGCAAGGCATCCGTGTCAATGCCGTCGCACCGGGCCTGATTCTTGGCACGCGTTTCCACAACGTTCACACCACCAGGGAGTCCGCCGACGAGACGATCCGTGGCATTCCGCTCGGCCGGGCTGGCGATGTGCAGGACGTTGCGCGCCCAATCGTCTTTCTTGCCTCGGAATACGACGGATTCGTGACGGGCGAAACCATCGACATCAACGGCGGCGTCTACTGCGCCTGACAAAGCACGCACCGTCGGGCTCTGTCCTGGCCAGACGGTGCCTTGTTGAACCTCAGGAAGAGGACCCGATGCTCAAATCCAAGTTGCTGCACCCCGAAATGCTCAGATGCCTGGCTTCATCGGGGCATTTCTCCCGCATCCTCATCGCGGATGGAAACTATCCGTTCGTCTCCCGTTCGGGACCCAATGCCGCGATCGTGTATCTGAATCTCACGCCAGGGATTCCCAAAGCAACAGACGTGTTGGCGGCCATCCTCGACACCGTTCCCGTCCAGGGAGCGACGGTCATGGAGACCCCAAATGGCGAGCGGCCGGCCATTCACGACGAATATGCGTCGATGCTGGCGGGAGCCGTCACCATCGACCGGCTCGAGCGGTATGCCTTCTACGATGCGGTCTGCTCGCCACTGACCTCGCTCGTGGTCGCCACAGGGGAGACGCGTCGCTTTGCGAATCTTCTGCTGTCAATCGGGGTCGTCAAGCTGGAAAAGGACGAGCGGTACTAGCGCATGCCACGCACGCCCATTCCCGACCCCGCGCAGAGCATGTAAACCGGCGCTGAGGCTGACCGCATCTGTATGATCCAACAATGCGCGGCCTCGACGGAAGATCGTAGAATGAATCCACGCGCCACTCTCTTCTGCAGTTCCCCTTCGGCTGTCCGAGCGAAAACCGCAGGCAACTGCTAGAACAGACGTGGGCGTCATCGCGTTTCGCTAATGAAGCGCACTCAAACACCGCCCAATCGGCATGGGCAATCCTAAAGAAAACGATGACGAGAATTCAGGATGTCGCGCGCCGTGCGGCAGTATCTGTGACCAGCGTCTCCAACGCCATCAATGGCCGTACCGACCAGATGCGCAAAGAGACGCTGGAGCGTATTGAGGCCGCGATCGCGGAGCTCGGCTTTCGACCCAGCCATGCGGCCCGCCAGCTCAAGACCGGACATACGGCGATGCTGGGCTTGCTTGTCCCCTCGATCGCCAACCCGAGCTTTGCCGCACTGGCGCGGGCTGTCGACGTGGCGGCCCAGAAAAGCTATGGCTACCGCGTCTTCCTGGGCAACACCTACAGGCAGTTGGAAAACGAGGAGAGCTTCATTGACGATTTGCTCGCTCAAGGGGTGCGCGGCGTAATCGTGGTGTCGGCCCAGGTGGAGCAGGAGCACTTCAGGGAGGCGCTACGCAAAGGCGTGGCAATGGTCAACTACGACGGCCGCAGCACCTTGCGCTCGTCCCCGAGCGAACTGGCCATGGACAGTGTGTCCATGAACAATGTGGAAGCCGGCCGCCTCGCGGCACAACACCTTATCGACAGAGGTTGCCGCAACATCGCCTTCGTCACGGAATCCGCCCGTACCAATTCGCGTACCGACAAGATCGAAGGGTTCTTCTCGGCCGTGGCCGACGCAGAGGGCGTGACGAGCGCCGTCATCGAAGACAGAGCGCTCGCCGAATACGGCGATTCCGAAATGGCGGAGCTGGGCCGTTCTTTGGCCGAGCGCATCAGCAGCATGTCCCAAAGCCCTGATGGAATCGTTGCCGTCAACGACATGCTGGCCATTGGCATGCTTGCAGGTTTTCGCAGTTGCGGCGTACGCGTGCCAGAGGACATTTCCATTGTCGGCATCGACGACATACTGCTGTCCTCACTGGTTGCACCAGCGATCTCGTCAGTCTCTCCGCCGCTACCGAAAATGGCACAACTGATGGTGGATCGGCTGATCTCGCGTATCGCCGATCCATCGATTCCTGCGCGGGAGTTTCTGCTCCCGCCCAAGCTGATCGTTCGAGACTCCGTCATCGCCCGATAGCCGGTCATGGATCGGTTTTGAGAGGTTCGTCCCGAGAGGCGCGGCAAGAAGCGAAGGGACGCATGGGGCGACCGGACGCCCTTTGCCATGGGCGAAATCGCGGGCAATTGCTGCCCCGAGTTCGCTCCGGCCGCATGGTGTTACCTACGTCCTCGCACGCTTGTTGCCCACGTCTCCGGTCCATGCATCGGGAACAAGCAAATCGGTCGATGCAGGAAAGGACGCCCTTCCGCCACTCCGCACGCTATGCCTGTTGAATAGCGTACATCCCCCCAAACCGGGTGCTCGCATCATGCGAAAGCCCATGGAAGGTGCCTTCTTCCACCAACTGTCCACGTTCAAACACCAGAATCTTGTCCGCTTCCTTCAGCGTACTGATCCGATGCGCGACGATGATCATCGTCTGATCCTCGCCACGATGACGCAGCAGGCCATCCATCACACGCTGCTCGGTCGCGGAATCCAGCGCCGAGGTCGCTTCGTCCAGCAACAGGATCGGCGCGTTGCGGCATACCGCGCGGGCGATGCCTACCCGCTGGCGCTCGCCGCCGGAGAGCGAATAACCACGCTCGCCCACGACCGTGTCGAGCCCTTCCGGCAGGCGCGCGATGAGGTCTTGCAGGCAGGCGATGTGGCAGGCGCGCTCGACCAGTTCGGCGGGCACGTCGCGCATCATCGTCAGGTTTTCGCGCAGGGTGAAGTTGAAGAGTTCGGTCTCTTGCAGGACCACGGCCACATGCGAGGTGAGTTCTTCGTGGCGGATGTCGGGGATCGATTCCTCGCCGATGCGGATGCTGCCCGATTCGAGGTGATACAGCCCCAGCAGCAGCTTGATGAGCGTCAACTTGCCCGAGCCAGAATGCCCCGCCACGCCGACGATCTCGCCGCGCTGGACGGTGACGGTGAGCGGGCCGATGGCGGGCCTGTCCCCGTAGCGGAACACTGCCTTGTCGATGCTGATGCGCTGCCAGTTCGCGGGGAACTTGCGGTCGCCCTTGCTCAGGCTGTGGTTGCCCCAGAAGATCGGCATCATGCGGCCGAGGTTGGACTTGCGTTCAATCATCGTCTGGATGCGGTCGGCAAAGTCGGTTGAACGCATCGCGCAGCTTGTCGAAGTACGCCGCGTAGGTGACGAAGAAGCCCGCCGCCAGATGTCCGTTCATGACCATGAAACCTACGATGATCAGGTAGGCCGCCCAGCACATGCTGTTGTGGATCTGGTAGCACATCCATTTGGTGTTCGACAGACGCAGGCGTTCATACGACAGCTTGCGCGCCAGTTCTTCGCGCTGCGCGACGTTGCCCGTCATGCCGTCGGCCGCGCCCATTGCCTTGACGGCCAGGATGTTGGCGGCGCTCTCCACGAAGCTGCCGCTGGCGTTTTCGATCGACCGGTTGATGCGGTCGGACAGGCGCGAGATGCGGTAGTCGAAATAGCGTTCGATGCCGAACAGCACGCCGAGGTAGTACAGGAAGAAAAAGCCGAACCACGGGCTCAGCAGCAAACCCGCGACGAGCGAGCCGATGACGACCACCAGCGCGGTCGAGGCCTGCGTGATGATGTCGCTGGTCCACTCGCGGATGGCTTCGGAGCCAGTGATGATGCGCTGTGCCTTGTTGCCGGTGGATTCCTGCTGGTGCCACGACAGCGAAAAATCAAGCAATCGCTCGAAGCCCTGCACCTTGGCGCGGTAGCGCGCGTTCAGGCTCATGCGGCCGAGCATGCGTTTGCTCGACAGGCGTACCAGCGCCACGATGGCGTTGGCCACGGCCAGCATGCCGACAAACCAGAAGAGCGGGACGAAGCTGGGCTTGTCGCCGACGTGACCGATGTAGTCGATCAGGAAGTTGGCGATCAAGCCGATGAAGTAGGGCGGCACCATGTTGAAGCACAGCACCATCAGGAGCACGCCCCAGAAGAACAGGTACTTCTTGCGTTCTTCACCAAGGAAATACCAGATGGCGCGCGGCAGATCGAGCGCGCGAAATTCGTCTTCGCCTGAGACAGTCTTCATGTTCTTTCACCGCGAACGCGGTGACCGGAAGGGGGTGTGAGGGGCACGCAGAACAATCGCCGACCCTGTTCAGGCCGGCGATCGATGGGAACGGATTATACGCTTACCCCTGCGCCCCGACGGCGCCCGTCCGGGGCGGATTCGTAACTGTTTCCGTCTGGCGGCAAGTGTCAGACCGGGTCTTCAGGCTGGCTGGCGGCGGCGACCACTTCGGGCGGCGGCAGGTCGCGCGCCGGCACGATCGACTCGACCCGCATGCGCGTCCATTCCTGCAGCAGCCGGTACACCACGGCGAGCAAGGTCGGCCCGAGGAAGATGCCAATAAAGCCAAAGGCGATGACGCCGCCCATCACGCCCATTAGCACCAGCACGAACGGCATCGCAGAACCACGGCTGATCAACAACGGCTTGAGGAAGTTGTCGACGCTGCCGACCAGCACCACGCCCCACACGACCATGAAGACCGTCCAGCCCACGCCATGGTTGATATACAGCCAGATGGCGGCGGGAATCCAGATGATCGGCGGCCCGATGGGCACCACCGCCACGAAGAAGGTGATCAACCCGAGCAAGGCGGCGCCGGGGACGCCCGCGATGGCCAGCCCGATGCCCGTCAGCAAGGCCTGGATGGCGGCCGTGCCCATGATTCCGTACACCACGCCCGAAATTGTGTTGCCGGCCAGTTCGGTCAGCCGTACGCCGGCTTCGCCGCCCAGTCGCCAGAACACTGCGCGCAGTCGGCCGGCGAGGTGTTCGCCATGCAGGAACATGAAGAACGCGATGAAAATGCTCAGTGCCAGTTCGAGCATGCCGGTGCCGAGTACGCTGGCCAGCCGCAGGAGGAAGTGGCCGACCGGCGCGCGGATGCCCTGAAGTTGCGCCATGAACCACGAGCGGTCCTGCAGCGCGTGCAGCCAGGCTTCCTGCAGTCGTTGGCCGACGACGGGGATATTCACCAGCCAGCTCGGCGGCTGGTCCAGGTTAGTGCGGAACTGCGCCCACATGGCGCTGAGTTCTTCCCAGTTGCTGGTGAGATTAGCGATGACGATCATCAGTGGCGCCAGCATCACGACCACGATCAAGAGCGTCAGCAATGTGGTCGCCACGCCGCGACGGCCGCCGGTGCGGTTCTCGATCCATTGCAGCAAAGGCCAACCGGCCTGCGTCAGGATGGCCGCCCAGATGATGGCGGTCAGGAATGGCAACAGCACCATGATGCTGCCGGCCGCGAGGGCGATCAGGGCGATAGCGGCAATCCAGCGGTCGGCTCTTTTGGCGAACATGGTGGGCCTCTGTTTTCTTGGGGGCGACGGCACGCGGTATGCGCGCTCCGCATCGTCGCACAAAGCCGTGGCGATGACATCGTGCTGCCCCGGAGACCACAAGGGCTCACGACAAGGTCGAAATGCGAATCAGCCTTGTGATTTGGCTTCGAGCAGTTCCCAGCGCTCCAGCATTTCGAGCAACTGCTCCTCGATTGTGTCCAGCCGGGCCTTGAGCGCGGTGACTTCCTGCGGTGCGTCGCGGTAGAGCGCGGGGTCGGCCATGCGCGCCTGGATCGATGCCTGTTCCGCTTCGAGCGCCGAAATCTTGCCCGGCAACTGGTCCAGTTCGCGCTTTTCGTTGAACGACAGCTTGACCGCGCGAGTGGCCGTGCGGCGATCGGGTTCAGCGGCGCGCGGTGCGGTTTCCTTCGGCGCTGCCTTGGCAGCCTGCGCGGCTTCGTCTTTCTTGACGCGCTGCCAGTCCGCATAGCCACCCGCGTATTCGCCCCAGCGGCCTTCCCCTTCGGACGCGATGGTCTGCGTCACGACGTTGTCGAGGAAGGTACGGTCGTGGCTGACGAGGAACACCGTGCCGTCATAGTCCTGCAGCAGGTTTTCGAGCAACTCCAGTGTTTCGATGTCGAGATCGTTGGTGGGCTCGTCGAGCACGAGGATGTTCGCCGGCCGCGCGAACAGACGTGCCAGCAGCAGGCGGTTGCGCTCCCCGCCGGATAGCGACTTTACCGGCGAGCGCGCGCGCTGCGGCGAGAACAGAAAGTCGCCGAGGTAACCGATGACGTGCTTGCGCGTGCCGCCGATTTCCACGAAGTCCGACCCTGGACTGATGACGTCGGTCAGCACCGCCTCGGGGTCGAGCACGCTGCGGAACTGGTCAAAGTACGCGACCTGCTGGCGCGTGCCACGGCGCACGGTGCCTTCATCGGGTTCAAGCTCACCCAGGATGAGCCGCAGCAGCGTGGTCTTGCCGGCGCCGTTGGGGCCGATCAGGCCGATGCGATCTCCGCGCAGGATGCGCGACGAAAACTGGCGCACCACCCAGCGTTCGCCAAAGCGTTTGCCGACGTCATGCAGCTCGGCAATCATCTGGCCGGAAGACTCGCCCCGTTCGAGCTGGAAGCTCACGTTCCCCACCCGATCGCGTCGCGCCGAGCGCTGGCGGCGCAGATCTTCCAGCCGCTTGACCCGGCCTTCATTGCGCGTGCGGCGCGCTTCGACGCCCTTGCGAATCCAGACTTCTTCCTGTGCCAGGAACTTGTCGAATTCCGCGTTGCTCTTGGCCTCCATCGTCAGCATGTCGGCCTTGCGCGACTGATATTGCGAGAAGCTGCCGGGGAAGCTTGCCAGGTTGCCACGGTCCAGTTCGCAGATGCGCGTGGCGACGTTGTCCATGAACGCGCGGTCGTGGGTGATCACCACCACGCTGCCGCGGAACGCACGGATGAGTTCTTCCAGCCAGCCGATGGCGTCGATGTCGAGGTGGTTGGTGGGTTCGTCGAGCAACAGCAGATCGGGCTCGCCGGCCAGCGCCCGTGCCAGTGCCACGCGCTTGATGCCGCCGCCCGACAGCGATGCGACCTTTGCCGAACCGTCGAGCTTGAGACGGTCGAGCACCTGTTCGACCTTGTGGTGCAGCGCCCAGCCGTTGTTGGCTTCGAGCTGATGCTGGAGTGATTCGAGCTGCGCCAGTGCGGCCGAGTCGCCTTGCGCCACGGATTGTGCGGCGCGGTGGTAATCGGCGATCAGCCGCGCGGCCTCGCCGATGCCGTCGGCGACCGTCGAGAACACGTCGCGGTCCAGATCGAAGTCGGGTTCCTGCGCGACATAGGCTGCCCGCAGGCCGGGCTGGCGCCACACCGTACCGTCGTCGAGCTTCGCCACGCCGGCCAGCACCTTGAGCAAGCTCGACTTGCCGGCGCCATTGCGGCCGATGAGCGCGACTTTCTCTCCGGGTTCCAGAACCAGTTCGGCGCGGTCGAGCAGGGCGACGTCACCGAAGGCGAGCGAGGCGTTTTCGAGGGTCAGCAAAGGCATGGCAAGTACGACACGGGCGACTCAAAAGGGCCACAATTCTACCGCCTCGCGCCAGCAAGGTCCGCTTTGACGCTCCATACTGGAGTGGACACCCGCCATGACAGGCCAGGTGTTGTGCGGTGAGGAGAGAGAGCCATGAACAAACGTGATGCAATTGCCGTCCTGGCGGGCGTATCGCTGGCGACCGCGGCCCTGCTGTTCTCGGAGGCTGCGCTCGGCAGGCGCGTGTCGGAAGCCGCTCGCGATGAAATCAAGGTCGGCCAGACGATGGCCGATGTGGTTGCGCGATTCGGCGAACCCAACCGCCTGGTGAAGTGGCGCACCGGCGTGCGCACCATGTTCTACGACACGGACACCTCGCCTGGCTACACCGATGCAACCCTGCACGTTGACATCGGGCCGGACGACAAGGTGATCGGGACGGACGTGCAACAGAGCGGGCCGGATTCGAACTGGAGCGACAACGGCCGGTGAGCGCGGCGCGATACATTTGCTGCGGTAACAGAAGTGTTATCGGCGCTCGTATATCCACACAATTTCAGTGAAACACAGCGGGTTTCCGGCAGGTCTAGAAGGACGTTCGACGCAGTGTCTCCGCGCTGCGTCGGCATCCCTCCCCATGATCCATTCGCAGGAGATTCGCCATGAAAAAGACTCACGCGATCCAACTGGCCGCCGGCGCTGCGCTGGCATTCTCGGCTTTGGTCGGCGCTTCGACCGCCTCGGCGGTGATGTCCTCCGGGTACATCAGTACCAATGCCTTCAACAAGATCCAGCCGGGCGAGAGCCGCGACCAGGTCGTTGCAATGGTCGGCCAGCCTGAACGCACCGTGACTTGGCCGCTCACGCATACGCAGACGATGTACTACACGACCGACGATACGGGCGACTTCTCGAACGCCGTCGCGCACGTCGATCTTGATTCCCACGGCAAGGTGATCGGCACTGACATCTCGGCGGACGACGCCGAGGAATGACACCACGTCACGGCATGCAGACTTGAGGTGGGCAGGCGCATCGCGCCTACCCGCTTGCTAGTATCGAAACATGTCGCCCTTCATCCATACGATGCTGGCTTTGCCGCTGTTCATGACATGCGCCGTGGCGGTCGCCCAGCAGACCGAGTCCATCAAAGTGCCTCTCCGTGCCGAAGCGCCGCTTAACCTTGACTGGCGTAACGGCCCGGCCGGCATGCCGTCCGTCACCGATGATCGCTTGATCACGGTCGAGTCCGCGCCGACTGTCGATGGCAACGCCTACCCCTGCTCGCTGGGAAAAGCGACCATCGCCATGGTGGCGGCGCTGGCCTGCGGCTTCAGTGGCCGCTGCGCGCAGACGGGGCCAATGACCTGCGACGGTCACGGTGCATGGCGCAGATACCCGTAATCGGACGCCGCTGGCACCGCCTGCCAGATGTTGGATATCGGTCACCCCTATCGCTCGCAAGCCCTTGCGCCACGGCATTTTCGGGTAAGCTCTCGCGTTGAGCGTTTTGACTCATGCTTTTGGTGCGCTGCACCGCAATTCAAACGATAAGGGAAACTCATGAACAAGACCGACCTGCTGGCCGCGATTGCCGCCAAGACCAACCAATCCAAGGCCGCCACGGGTGAATTCCTGGACGCCGCCATTGCTGTGATCGAAGAGGCCGTTGCTTCTGGCGACGCCGTGACCCTGGTCGGCTTCGGCACCTTCAAGGCCGCTGAACGCGCCGCTCGCGAAGGCAAGAACCCGAAGACCGGCGAAAAGATCAAGATCGCCGCTGCCGTTGTGCCGCGTTTCTCCGCTGGCGCCGGCTTCAAGGCCAAGGTTGCCGCAGGCAAGAAGTAATCGCGTTTTTGCCGCGAATCGAAAGACGGGCGCTTCGGCGCCCGTTTTCATTTGTTCAGCTTCACCCCGCACTTTTTCTAAGACCATTCCCCTGACCGAATCTCCGGCCACAGCGGCCCGAAACCCGCAGGCACCCCGCGTTGGGCGCCACGAGGCGTCTCTAGTGTTGCATTCACGCAACATTTTCTAGCGCCTTTTGCACGCCCGTGCCGCCTCTTTGTGTGTCTTTCGTCAATGACTGTTAACCGCGTGGAGCGTCGTTCGCCGCGTCTCTAGAGTCGCCGCTTTGTCGCCAGCCACGGGCGCGGATGGACTGTCCTCTTATCCGCATGGCATGCCCGGCCCGGGCTTGCAGGATGGTGCCTCATGAATCCGGTTTCTCTCTACGCCATGCTCGACAGCGCAGGTCTCGCCGACCTCTCCCTGGAAGATCAGCCCCGTGTGTTCGGCGGCTGGCACGCGCGCATTCGCCGTGCGCACGATGAACTGGAAGTCTTCGGCAACAGCCGCGAGGGGCGCCTCGAACTATGGCGGGTGGATGGCGACCGGCGCGACAAGCTCTTCGAGACCGATAGCGAAGGGTTGGGGCAGAGCCGCGCGCTCGAAACACTCAAGCGCTGGCTACGCGAACTCGGCCAGCGCGATGCCGCGCGCCGGTAGCCGGCATGCCCGCCGTATACTCGGTCGAGTCGTTGTCTGTTTCGGCCACCGCTTATTCGCCGCCAAGAAGATCAAACAACGTCAACTTTGTAGGCTGCGCGACGCGGCCACCGTACCTTGTGCGGATACCCTCGGTGCAGCGCCGAGGCGACCAAACTGACGACAAGGCACACTGAATGCCACCTGCACTTCGAAATTCCCGCGTGCATCTCATCGAGAATGACGCCGATCTGCGCCACCAGACCGTGAGCGGGCTCGCCGAGCTTGGCTTCGAAGTTGAGGGCTTTCCCGACGCCCCTGCGTTCTATCGCGGGCTGATCGGCATGCCGTGCCATATCGCGGTCGTCAACGCCGACCTGCCCGGCGAGGATGGCTATTCGGTGGCACGTCATCTGCGTGCGTCCGGTGACATCGGCATTGTGTTGCTGACGCCGCGCGATGACGCAGAAGAGCGCATCCGCAGCTTGCGCGACGCTGACTTCTTCTTGCCCCGTCCCTTCGAGCTGCGCGAACTGGCCGCCGTGCTGCAAAGCCTCGACCGGCGCCTGTCGCTGAAGTCCCCACGCGGCGACGGCACGCCCGAAATCCGGCACGCGATCTGGTCGCTCATCGACTCCGGCTGGACGCTGCATTCCTCTCTCGGCACGCGCGTGCCGCTGACCCATACCGAAAGCCTGTTCATGCAGGCGCTGACCGAAGTGCCCGGTCAGGTCGTCATGCGCGAAGACCTGGCCGAACGTCTGGTCGGCGACGGCAACGTGGCCGACTACGATCTGCATCGGCTCGAAGCGCTGGTCAGTCGGTTGCGTCGCAAGTTCAATGAGCGCGGGGCCGAGTTGCCTGTGCGTGCGGTTCGCGGTGTCGGCTATCTATTCGTGTCGGCGATGCTCTGATGCCGTGACGCGCACGGCGCCGAAGGCGCCTTGGCCGCGCGTTCCGCTCGCGCACCTGCGTAGCGAAAACTGCGACGCGGGGATGCAAAGCGGGCGAGCCCTGTGTATTGATCGTTGCACTGATATGGACAAGAACGCGCGGACCAGCCGTGCGTGACATTTTTTTGCATATCCGCTGCAAGCTTCGGTGAGTCGCCCGGCATTCGCCCAACGTCCCTTGAATATGCGATGGCAACAGCATCCGGCGTGTGTCGCCCTGGCGCGAGACCGATCCATTTCTGCTGACTGCCTAACATTGTCGTGACAATCCCGTGAGGATTGGTGATCGAGTGTGCGTGAATTTCTGATAATTTTGTAAGAATAATCGTATAGAGCTCTCGGTACAGCGGTGCACTGTCGCAGGACCGGTTGTGTGTACTCCCCGCGCCGAAGGACATACGAAGCATGCAAGACACGATCGAGGCCGATTCACCCTTATCAAACCCCGCCGTCAGTCACAGCCCCAAGAAACTGTCCGCGCCCGCTCGTCGCATGCGCGTCGCCGCGCTCGACGATGATCCCACGCACCTGGACCTGATCCGTCGCGTCGCCGAATCGCTCGGGCACGAATGCCTGCTCTTCGAGCGTGGTCGCACGCTGATGCATCAGATGCGTCGCGAGAGCATCGACCTGCTCATCATCGACTGGCAGTTGCCCGATATCTCGGGTGTCAACGTCGTCAAATGGGTGCGTGCGCAAATCGAACACCCGGTGCCCATCATCATCGTCACCAATCGCGTTGAACGAGCGCGACGTGGTCACCGGCCTGTCGAGCGGAGCGGACGACTACATGACCAAGCCGCTGCGCGTCATGGAACTGACCGCACGCGTGCAGGCGCTACTGCGCCGCAGCTACCCGGTGCAGCAACAAGGCGTCCAGCGGCACGGCGCTTATGCATTCGACATGGTTGCGCGCAAGGCATCGGTCAATGGTGTCGGCGTCGAACTCAAGAACAAGGAGTTCGAACTCGCCTGCTGCATGTTCTCCAACCTCGGCCGTCTGCTCACGCGCAGCTACCTGCGCCAGACCGTCTGGGGGTCTGAAGTGGATATCCCGTCGCGCAGCCTCGATACGCACGTGTCGATGCTGCGTTCCAAACTCGGCCTGCGTCCGGAACATGGCTATCGGCTCGTGTCGGTGTACGGACAGGGCTACCGGCTCGAAGCGCTGGGCTCGCAAACGGATACTGGATGAATCGAACGTTCTTTCGCCTGGCGGCGCTCTTCGCGCTCGCGGGCACGGCTTCTGCATCGACTGCTGCGCAAGACTTTCTTCCCTACACGGTACGACCCGGCGATACCCTGTATGCGCTCGCCGAGCGTTACCTCGACGGTAGCGCCCGCTGGCCGCTGCTGGCGCGCATCAACAGGCTGAACAATCCCGACCTTCTTACGCCGGGCACGACGATCCGGCTGCCGCTCGACGCGCTGCGCAGCACGCGTGTGAATGTGGCCGTCGATTACCTGCGCGGCAACGTCACGTTGATCCCCTCGGGCGGCACGCGGCGCGCACTTGCTGTCGACGATCGGCCCGGCGAGGGCGACACGCTCGAAGTCGGCCCGGCCAGCTATGTGCGCTTGCGTCTGCCCGATGGCTCCGCGCTCCAGTTGCAGGCTGGCGCGCAACTGCGCCTGCAACGCCTGCGCGAGATGAGTGCGGCGGACCTGTCGCAGACCGTGGTGTACCTCGAACGCGGGCGCGTGGATTCGCGCGTGCAGCCGCAACGCAAGGGGTCGCGTTTCGACGTGATCACGCCGCTGGCGTCGGCCGGCGTGCGCGGCACCCGCTTTGGCGTGTCATTGCCGGAATCGGGGGCCATGGTCTCCGACGTCACTGAAGGCCACGTTGTCGTCAGCGATGCGCACGACAAGAACGACGCGGACGTATTCGCCGGGCAGGGCGCGGTCATCTCGGCAACGGGCGCAGTATCCGTGCGCGCCTTGCCTGCGGCGCCCGAACCCGCCGACTGGCCCGAGCGTATCGAACAGTTCCCGGCCACGCTCCCCATGCAGGCGCAACCGGGTGTCGTGCGCTGGCATGTCAACGTCGCCGAGGACGCTGATCTCTCCCGCATCGTGCAGGCCGCTGACGAAGCCCACGCCATGATCGCCGGTGTGCCGGATGGCCGCTACTACGTCGGCGTGCGTGCTGTCGATGGCGACGGACTTGCCAGCCCCACGACCGTGCGCACGGTGCTGGTCAAGACCACGCCCGTGCCGCCGCTGCTGCAATCGCCGGCTGGCGATGTGGTCGTGGCACGCGGCAAGGTCCCGCTTCAATGCACCGACGTGCCGGGTGTGCAGGGTTATGTACTGCAGGTGTCGCACACGCGCGACTTCGCGCAGGCACGGCAGACCACCCAGCGCGGGCCTGCATGCCGATTCGACATCACGGCTGCGGAAGAGGGCGACTACTACTGGCGCGTCGCGGCAACCGAGGAAGACAGCGCGGGCACGAGCGATCGCGGCCCGTTCAGTGTCGGCGCGCATTTCGTCTCGCGCACGCGGCCGCCAATGCCGCAGCCCGACAGCGAACATGATGGCCGTGCGGTGCGCGTCTACTGGGCTGGCGAGCCGGGTCAGCGATTCGTGCTGGAAGTACGCGGCACGCCGGGCGATGGTCCGACGATCAAGCGCCTGGAAGTGTCCGAGCCGCAAGCGCGTCTGGAACTGCCGCCGCGCTGCTCCCCGTATTACGTGCGTCTGCAGGCGGTCTCTGCGGATGGGCTGCGTTCGGACTTTTCGCCGCCGCGCATCCTGCGCACGCCGCCCGTGGTGTGCAGTGGTGACGGCGAGCCGGTGAGTACCACCGGCGGGCCTCTGTCGCGCGATCCGTGATGCAGGCTCCGCGCTGGCGCAATGGCGGGGTTCTCGCCCTCATCCTGGTCTGCGTGACAGCGCTCGGAGCCATCAACGGCCTGGGGCGTGCCGATCGCCTTCTGACTGATTGGTTCATGGTGCTCGGAGAGCGCCCGGTGAGAGACGACATCGTCATCGTCGGCATCGACGATCGTAGTCTCGCGCAGCTTGGCCGCTGGCCGTGGCGGCGAGGCGTTCATGCCGAATTGCTCGAACGCCTGAGGCAAGCCGGGCCGCGTGCCGTGGGGCTCGACATCATCCTCTCCGAACCCGACCTGCGGCACCCCGAAGACGACCTTGCCCTGGCAGACGCCATTGCCGCCAGCGGCAACGTGGTGCTGCCCATGCGCATGGAGCGCTTTGCCAACGGCGACCCCGGCCCCGCCTTGCCGGTCCCCCCTCTATCCAGTGCGGCACGGGCCATCGGCCACATCCACATCGACCTGGATCGCGACGGCATCGCGCGCAGCGTGTTTCTGCGCGAAGGCACAGACGGTCAATGGTGGCCGCATTTCGCGCAGGCCATGCTCGATGCTGCCGGCATGAGCGCCGCGCCACGTTCGAGTCCGGGCATCCGGCATCCGGACGTGCTGGCCGGCCGTCCGACGCCCGCCGGCTTGTGGTCGCGCGACGAAGGCATGCCGATTCCCTACGCCGGCCCGCCCGGCCACTTCCGCTACGTGTCGTACGTTGATGTGCTCAATGGCGACGCGCCCGCCGACATGCTTCGCGGCAAGCTCGTCCTGGTCGGCGCGCAAGCCGTCGGCATGGGCGACGCCTACCCGACGCCAATGGCCAGTCGCGACGGACTCATGCCGGGGGTGGAAATCTCGGCCAACATTCTTGCGGGGCTCATCGACGGCACCACATTGCGATCGGCCAGCCGCTGGCAGAACGCGCTGTTCACCTTGTTGCCGGTGCTGTTGGCGATGCTGGCGCTGCGGCGGCTGCGCAGTCGTCAGGCAGCGGGTGCGCTGGTGGCACTGATCGTCATGACGCTTGTCTGCGCGTATCTCGCGCAGCGCTATGCACTGGTGCAATTTTCTCCAGCGGCGGCGCTGGCGTGCCTGATCCTCGCCTATCCGGTATGGAGCTGGCGACGGCTCGAAGCGGCCACACGTTATCTCGCCGAGGAGTTCCAGCGCATGGAAGCCGAAGGCGGCGCGCGTCTGTCCGGCACCAACTCCAACACGCGTCGCGATGCCCTTGGGCAACGCATCGATGCACTTTCGCGGGCCAGCGCACAGCTCCGCGCATTGCAGCGCTTTACGCGGCAAAGCATCGACGGCATGACCGATCCCTTGCTGGTGAGTGACGAGAGCGGCCGCGTGCGCATGGCCAATCGCATCGCGCAGACATACTTCGCGCGATACGGTGTCGCGGTGCAAGGTGAGAGCCTCAACTTCGTGCTCACGCGGCGTTTGCTGTTGCCGCCTGAGACGCTGCGCGCGCTGTCGGCGTCGAACCCGCACGAGCCGGTTGCGTTCGATGTGCCGGTGGAAGAGCTCGACGGACGCGCCTGCCTCGTCAAAGGTGCGCCGCGCGTTGGCGAAGGCGGTGCCTTTGGTGGGTGGATCGTCACCGTGGTGGATGTATCCACGCTCGAACAGGCACAACGCGAGCGCGAAGAGGCGCTGCGCTTCATGACGCACGACATGCGCTCTCCGCAGTCGTCGATCATCTCGCTGGTGGATCTGCGGCGCGCGGGTCATATGGACGAAACCCAGACGCTCGAACGCATCGAGCAGCACGCGCAGCGCACGCTTTCGCTGGCCGATGGCTTTGTGAACCTGGCGCGCGCGCGGTCGTCCGATTACGTGCTGGACCTCATCGACCTGCGCGGCGTAATGCTCGATGCCGCAGACCAGTTATGGGACCGCGCCGAAGCGCGACGCGCGCGCATCGATACCGCCATACCGGACGACGATTGCCCGATCGACGGTGACGGTGCGCTCATTACGCGAGCGTTGGCAAACATCATCGACAACGCCATCAAGTACGGGCCGGAAGGCGGCATCGTTCGCTGTGCCATGCATCGCGACGATGCGAACGTGGTCATCTCGGTTGCGGACCAGGGCGCCGGGATCGACAAAGCCGACCTGCCGTATATCTTCAACCTCTTCGGGCGGGCCGGGGACGTGGGCGCCGCCGACGGTTTTGGCCTTGGACTGTCGTTCGCGCACGCGGTGCTCTCGCGTCACGCCGCGACGATCGAAGTGCGCAGCCAGCCAGGTGTCGGCACGGAATTCATTTTGCGTTTTCCGCTCTCGGCATAGCCCATCCAAGACCTGTCTTCCTGATCCGAAAATCACCGCTCGTTGACTGATTTATCACGGTAATGTCATCGCCGAATTAACAATGACGATGGCATGTTGTGACGTACTTCTCGATTGATGGGGCACCTCTGTCAATCACTGTCAAAAGCATGGAGCTCATCGCCTATCGCCCCTAGATTCGCAGCCCACTGACATAAGGCCGCGCGCATAAGACGCGGTCGTCGGGGGCGCCGATCCGCGGCACCCCCGCTTTGCGGATGCGAGATCGGTATGGGCAAGGGTATGAGCATTGCGGCGGCGCCAGCATCAGGGCGCGGTCGATCGTGGCAGCGTGCAATGCGGGGTGCGTTGCTTGGCGTTGTGGCGGTACTGGGGGTCTCGGCAGGCATCGCCTCTGCCGCACTGCGCGTCGTGCAGCTCGACCCCGTGCCGTCGAACCGTGCCCGCGGGTGGCACCGTCACCAATACCGTCCGCATTGCCGACACCGATAGCCTGCCGGTCACCACGCCCGGTTCGTTCACGTTCGAAGTCCCGGCCAACAGCATCTACCAAGGGACCGGCACGCTGCCTGCCGGCTTGAGCTGCAGCGGCATGACGGCCGGGCAGGCTGGCCCCGGCACACTGACGTGCAGCGGTATCACGCTAGCAGCGTCGCAAACGATCAGCGTGAACGTGCTGCTGCGCACGACGGTGTCCGGCACATTGCAGGTCTCCGCCCGCACGCCGGACGCGACCGGCGAGACCAAAACCATCACCGTCAACGTCGGCGCCGATCTGGGTGTCACTGCCACCGCACCGGCCCAGGTCGCGGCAGGCAGCACGCAGACGCTGCAACTTGTCGTGACCAACAACGGGCCGAACACCTCGCCCGCGTCGACGCTGACGTACAGCATTCCGCCTGGATTCGTCCCCGGCTCATCGCTGCCCAGTGGTTGCTCGATCAGCGGCAGCACGCTGACCTGTAGTGTGGGTTCGCTCGCCGTGGGCGCGAACCGCACGTTCTCGATCCCTGGCGTGATATCGGTCGGCGGCGGCTCGACCATCACGCATACGTCCGACATCGCGGCGGGCGGTGGCGTGGGCGATGGCGTTGATACCAACAACACCGCCACCATCAGCATGGCGGTCACGCCCGGCAGTTCGCTGCTTGTGCAGAAGGCGCAATCGCCCTCCGGCAACATCACTACCGGCAACACGTTCAACTATGTGCTGACGCCCACGTACAGCGGTGACTTCCCCGTTGGTGTGCAGGTCGTCGACAACGTGCCGTCGAACTTCAGCTTTGCCGGCACTTCACCGTTCACGAGCAACGGCTGGACGTGCACGGCATCGAGCAGCGATCCATCGCCCGGCCCGGCGATCACCTGTACGTATTCAGCGAGCAGCGGTGCTGCCGGATACAACGTGGCGCTCGGCACCATCACGATTCCGGTCAAGGCACTGTCGTCGGCGAGCAGCGTGGTCAACACGGCCACCATCAGTGCCCCCGGCGTCGATCCGTTCAACGGGTTCGGCCACGACCGCGGTGATCGATCCGGCATCCGACTTCCGCGCCAACAAAACCAAGAGCTGGCCGCAATCGACGGTGCCGCTCAACCAGGCGTTCGACTACACGATCTCGACGACCAACCTCGGGCCGTCCGTCTTCACCGGCGTCATCACGCTGACCGATACCGTGCCAGCCGGGCTGCGCGTCAACAGCATCACGACGTCATCAGGCTTTACTTGCACGGTCAACGGCGCGTCTGTCGCGTCGGGTGCGGCGATCAGCATCGATGGCCCGGCAACGGTGGTGTGCCAGCGCAATGCAAGCTCGATTGCGGTGAACGCGAGCAGCGGGAATGTGGTGATCAACGCCCAGGCGACCGCCGAGGCGGCGAGCGTCATCAACACCATGTGCGTGGCCACCAGCGGCGGCCCTGCCGACAAGGACAGCTCCAACAACTGCGCCTCGGTCGGTGTCGGTGCGCAAGCCTCGCCGGACCAGGCCAACATACGCGTGCTCAAGCGCGTGTCGGGGCTCGGCAATTCGACAGCCAACCGCCAGGAAGCCGGCAAGCCGGTGACGTGGCAGATCGAAGTCATCAACGACGGCCCGGCCACAGCCACCAACGTGCGCGTGACCGACACATTCGCCAGCGTCATGGGTAGCCCGTCGGTGGTGTTGACCGTGGGCGGCCTGGGCACGTTCGCTAGTTGCAGTGTGTCGGGCAGCGCGTTGTCGAATTGCGTGATCAGCTCGCTGCCGGTGTGCCAGCCGGGTATCGACTGCCCGGTGATCACGGTGAGTGTCGCGCACTATGTCAATGGCGCATCCGCGACCGACAACACGGCATCCGTTGACAACAGCGCGTACGCGTTGGCCGATTCGCCGGCCGACACCAATCTGGCTGACAACACTGGCAAGGCCACGGCATATCTGCTGGCGCGTGCCGACGTTGCCGTTGCCAAGGCATCCAACCCGACGTCGGTGCCTGCTGGACAGCTGCTGACCTACACCATCACCGCCAGCAATCCGTCCGCCACGGCGGCAAGCCGCGCGCACAACGTGACGGTGCAGGACACCTTGCCGTCCAACCTGGTGCTGCTGTCAGCCACCGCCAATGGCGGCGGTTCATGCACCACCGCGCCGAGCGTGGGTTCGGTGACCGGGCCGGGCAACAATCAGCTCGTGTGTACGTGGTCGTCCATCGATCGCGGTACGCAGCAGACCGTAACGGTGCGCGCCCGCGCGCTGGCGATGCTGATGAACAGCAGCGTCACCAATAACGTAACGGTCAGCACAACCACGCCGCAGGCCAACACCGCCAATGACACGGCTGCGGTCGTCACGCCGGTGACGCCGCCGTGTACGACTTGTTGGTCCAGAAGATCGACGACGTCGACCCGGTGAACGTGGGCGACGACGTGACCTACACCATCACCGTCACCAACAACGGCGCGTTGACGGCAGAGAACATCCTTGTTACCGACACGCTGCCCACGGGGACCGGTGCGCCGACTTTCGTCGAAGTCGTGTCGGTGCCGACGGGCGTGACCTACACGACGCCGGGTGCCAACGTGGGCGCTGCTGGCGGGCGCATCGTGTTCGCCATTCCCGCGCTCGGCGGCAATGGCACGAACGCGACCGGCGAAACCAGCTCCATGCAGTTCAAGGTCAAGCTGCGCGGCGCGTCGAAGGGTTCGTACGCTAACCAGGCTTCGGTCGAGTTCAGCGACAGCACGCTCAATCAGTACGACCCGCAAGGCAACAACACGACCAGCGAGTCGACCTACTTCCGCTTCAAGGCGGACGTGCAAATGGTCAGCAAGCGTGCCGTGCGTAGCGGCACCTCCACGTCGCTGGCGCAAGCCGCAGCGGGTCAGGTTTTCGACTGGCTGCTGCAGGTGCGCAACAACGGCCCGGATGCCGCCGATACGACCACCATCGCTGACACGCTTCCCAGCGGTATGGCCGTAGCGGGCACGCCCGTGCTGACGGTGACGAGCGGCGTTTTCGATCCGGTTGCGCCCACGTGTTCGGTCAGCGGCAACACGGTGACGTGCGCCATCGTCAGCATGCCGGCGATGGGTACGGCAACGGTGCGCATTCCGGTGCAGCTCACCGGCTCGCCCACCAATGGTGCGACCTTCAACAACACTGCGACGATCGTCACTACCGGTTCTGGCGACACCAACGGCGGCGCCAACCCGAACGCCGGCAACAACTTCAATAGCGGCAGCATCGTCGCGCAGACGTCGATCATCAGCGGTCGCGTGTACGCCGATGCCAATGGCAACGGTGTGCCCGACGCGGGTGAGTCCGGCATTGCTACGCTGATCACGCTCACGGGCGTCGACCAGGACGGCAACGCCGTGTCGATGACCACCACGGCAACGGGTGGTGTTTATAGCTTTGCGGTGCCCGCGGGGACCTACACGGTGGCGGAGACGCAACCGTCGGGCTACGCGCCGGGTATCACGCGCGCTGGGACGGTGACCGGCAGCGGCAGCGTTGCTGGTTCCGTGCCCACCACTGGCGCGGGCGTCACCAGCGGTCCGCTCGGCTCGAATGCCAACACCATCGCCAACATCGTTGTCGGCGTGGGCGGCACGTCCACCAACAACAACTTCGGCGAAGTACTGCTCGCCTCGGTGACGGGGCGCGTCTACCACGACGCCGACTACAGCGGCAGCCAGGGCAGCACCGATCCGGGCATCGCCAACGTGCGCGTCGATCTGACCGGCACCGACATGTTCGGCAATGCCGTCAGCAAGCAGGGCGCCTCGGCGGCGAGTACCGGCAGCTTCACTTTCGATCAGCTGTGGCCGGGTACGTATGCGCTGACCGAAACGCAGCCGACCAATTATGTTGACGGTGTGGATACCGTGGGTTCGGCTGGCGGCAGCACGTCGACCAAGAACGCCATCAGCGGGATTGCTCTCGCGTCCGGTACGCAAGCAACGGGGTATTACTTCGGCGAGCAACTGACGCGCATTCCGGTGGTCGTCTTTGAAGACGGCAACAACGACGGTTCTCCGCAAGCGGGCGAGAACGGTATTCCCAACGTGATCGTGCGCCTGACCGGCACCGACGCCGCAGGCAACACGGTGGATATCGTTGCCACAGCGGTCAGTGGCCAGCCTGGGCACTATGAATTCCGCAACGTGCCGCCGTCGGGCGCGGGTGGCTACGTCATTACCGAAACACAACCGTCCGGCTACGCGCCGGGCAAGGCCAACGCCAACGGCAACCCCGGCGTGGTCGACCCGTCGGGCGACGGCAACATCATCCGCAACGTGACCATTGCGGCGGGCAGTGCGCCGTTGGTGACGGGCGAGTATTACTTCGGCGAACTCGTCTTCGGCGGTATCAGCGGGCGGGTGTTCTACGACCGCAACGGCAGCGGCATTCAGGATTCGGGCGAGCCGGGCATTGCCGGTGTGACCGTGCAACTGACCGGCGTGGGTGTGAACGGCAATGCCGTCACGCGCACGACCACCACTGACGCGAGCGGCAACTACAACTTCAGCGACATCGGTCCGGGCACTTACACCGTGGCCGAAGTGCGTCCGTCCGGCTACCTGCCGGGGCTGACGCACGCCGGTACGGTGTCCGGCACGGGCAGCACGGCGGGCGTGGTGCCTGCAGGCGGCACCGACGTACTGAACGGTGCGCGTGGATCGAATGCCAACCGCATCGAGAACATCGTGCTCGGTTCGCCGGGCGCGGGCTCCCTGGGCAACAACTTCTCGGCCATCCGCACGGCCAGCCTGTCGGGTTCGGTATATGCCGACGTGGCGCCTTCGAACGGCGTGCGCGATACGGGCGAGCCCGGCATCGCTGGCGTGCGCGTGGTGGTCAGCGGCACCGATTTCTACGGCAACAAGGTCGAGCGTGTACTGACGACCGATACCGATGGCCAGTACAGCGTCACCGACCTGCTGCCCGGCACCTACCAGATCGACGAGACGCAGCCGGACGGCGTGGTTGACGGCGTGGAGGCGCTCGGCACGGTCGCCGGTGCGGTGCGTGGCGTTGCCAACCCGGGCGGCGTGAATGACCGCTTCGGCGACATCGTGCTGGTGTCCGAAGAGGCGGGCGTGCGCTATGACTTTGGCGAACGTGGTGGCCAACTGGGCGGCTACGTGTACGTTGACAGCAACAACGACGGCGTGCGCCAGACGACCGAGCCGGGTATCGCCGGCGTCACCGTGACGCTGACGGGCACTTCGGCGAGTGGTCTTGCGATCAAGCAGGTGGTCACGACCGACGCCAACGGTCGCTACGTGTTCAGCGACGTGCTGCCGGCCAACGACGCTGGCTACACCATCACCGAAACGCAACCGGTGACGTATGCCGATGGTATTGACGCGGTCGGCCAGATCGGCGGCGTGGCCAACGGCACGCTTGGCAACGATGTTATCCGCGCTATCACCTACAAGGGCGGTGAAGGAGACAACTACAACTTCGGCGAGCGCGGCGCCTCACTGGCGGGTCTGGTTTACAACGACGTCAATGGCAACGCTGTGCGCGAGCTGGGCGACCTGCCGCTGGCGGGCGTCACCATCACGCTGACCGGCACCGACGCCAGCGGACAGCCTGTCACGCGTACCACGCAGACAGCGGCTGACGGCAGCTATCGCTTCGTCGATCTGCCGATGCCCAATGGCGCCGGCTACACGCTGACCGAGACGCAGCCGGCCGGCTATGACGACGTGGCCGCCAAGGCCGGTTCGCTGGGCGGCAACGTACCCAACGCCAACCAGATCGTTGTGCCGTTCAACACACCGGGCGTCGACGGCACGGCGTATGACTTCTTCGACCGCAGCAATGCACCGGCTTCACTGTCGGGCAACGTGTGGCGCGACACCAACCACGACCGCGTGCGCGGTAGTGATGAACCCGTGGTTGCCGGCTGGACCGTGGAGCTGCTTGGTTGTGCCGATGGCACGGCTGGCTGCAGCGACAGCTCGCTGGTGCTGCGCAACAGCGCGGTCACCTCGGCCGATGGCGGCTACCTGTTCGACAACCTCGTACCGGGCGAATACCTGGTGCGCTTCCGCTCGCCTACCGGCCAGATCATCGGCGGCGTGTGGCCGACCGACCCGGTCCTGAACGGGCCGAGCGGTGCGTACCCGACGGCGGGCGACCAGGCGACGCGTGCACTGATTTCGGTGCGTATCGCAGCATCGACGCGCGTCATCAACCAGGATCTGCCGCTCGACCCGGGCGGCATCGTGTACGACAGCCTCAACGCCGAACCGGTGGCGGGCGCGGTCGTCACGCTGCACGGGCCAGCGGGCTTCGACCCGGCCACTCACGTGCTGGGCGGCTCGGCGCAAGTCACCACGGGCACCGACGGCTATTACGACTTCTTCCTGCTGCCGGGCGCACCGGCCGGTGACTACACGATCACCGTCGCGCCGCCTGCCGGCTATGTCGAATCGCTGACGTATCCGGCCTCGCAAGGGCCGCTCGATACGCGTACCTGTTCGGCACCGGGCGGGCTGGTCGACACCAACGCCACCGCCCCGTGCGTGGTCAGCAGCGTGTCGCAGCCGGTGGCCGGCACCGCTCCGCCGTATTACCTGTCGTGGCGCATGCCCACGGGTGGCGGTCAGCACGTGGTGAGCAACCACATTCCGCTCGATCCGCAGGGTTCCGGCGCGGTCATCGAACTGCGCAAGACCAGCGGCAAGCTGACGGTGAAGAAGGGTGAACTCGTCCCCTACGTCATCACTGCGCGCAATACGCGTGCCGTGGCGGTGGGCAACGTGGTGCTGGTCGACACCATGCCGCCGGGCTTCAAGTACATGGACGGCTCTCTGACGATCCAGAGCCTGCCCAACGGTGTGGTGCAGACGATCACGCCGCAGGTGAATGGCCGTCAGATCGTGCTGCCGCCGCAGACCTTCGCGGCCAGCGAGAGCAAGCGCATTTCGATGGTGGCAGGTGTCGGCATCGGCGTGGGCGAAGGGCAGTACGTCAACCAGGTCGTGGCCAACCAGGGTGTCGGCGGGCAGCAGTTGTCCAACGTCGCCAGTGCCACCGTGCGTGTCGTGGCCGACGCCTTGTTCGATTGCACCGATGTCATCGGCAAGGTGTTCGACGACAAGAACGCCAATGGCTACCAGGACGAAGACGAGCCGGGCATTGCTGGCGTGCGCGTGGCGACGGTCAACGGCCTGTTGGTCACCACCGACGCTGAAGGGCGCTACCACATCGCTTGCGCGGCGATCCCGAAGGAGGGCACGGGCAGCAACTTCGTGCTCAAGCTCGACGAACGCACGCTGCCATCGGGCTATCGCGTCACCACCGAAAACCCGGCAGACGAGCGTGTGACGCGCGGCAAGCTGGTGAAGATCAACTTTGGCGCGACGGTTCACCGCGTGGTGCGTTTCGATCTGCAGTCGGCGGCATTCGAAGCCGCCAAGGTCGAACTGCGCAGCGAGTATGACAAGCACATCGACACCGTCATCACCGCCCTGGCGGAGCGGCCCTCGATCCTGCGGCTGGCCTACGTCGCCGAAGGGTCCGAGAGCGCCTCGCTCGGAGACAAGCGTATCGCGGCACTCAAGCGCGACATCCTGTCGCGTTGGCGCCGGTATTGCGAAGCAGCGGGACGACCGCTCTTCAACCTGGACATCGAAGTCGAGCGCACGGGGGGCAGCAGTGATGAGCCCTCGCCAAGCACGCAGCAACGACACGACTTCGAACCGGATGAAGAACGAGCAGCCCCGTATGAGCAACAAGAAGAGCAGTACATTTCCGCGCCGACTGGCGCTGTCCAGCGCGGTGGCGAGCGTGTGCCTGGGCATCGGCATGGCCGCCGCGCAGTCCGGCCCGACCGCACCGTGGTGCGTGGGCGATGCACGCGGTCGCATGGCCGACCGGTGCACGGCGGACCCGCGCGCGCTGGAGATCGATGGCACCGACCATCTGCCGGCGAGCGCCGAGCGCGAATTGCCGCGCATGACGTTTGTGTTGGGCGACGATCGCGCACTGCGCGAGAACCGCGAAGTGCGCGAGACCGTCACGCCGGGTGAGGCGCGCGACGGGTCGTCGGTGAGCGCGCCGCATTTCGATTCTGGCGAGGACGTGCTGTTGCCCGCTGACCGTGCGCGGCTCGACGAGATCGTTGCGCAGGTCAAGGGACACAGCGGCCTGCGCTTTGAAATCATCGGCCACACCGACGTGCAGCGCTTGAGCCGCGAACGGCAGAAGGTGTTTGCCGACAACTACGTGCTGGGTATGGCGCGCGCCGACCGCGTTGGCCGCTATCTGACTGAACAGCTCGGCCTGCCGGCCAGTGCCTACAGCGCCGCCAGCAAGGGGCCAGACCAGCCTGTCGCGACGCCGCGCGAGGACCGCGCCAACTGGGCGGCCAATCGCCGAGTGGAAGTCCGCGTGTACTGGCGCGATGAGGTCGCACCGGTCGTCACGCGCGAGACCGTCGTCACGCAAAGCGATCCGTCCGAGTGCAACATGCTCACGCCGTATGCCGAGAGCGACGGTCCGGTGCGCGTAACGGTCGACGGAGCGCCCACGGTGGGCAAGGACTCGTCCAGTGCCGACCGGCAGCGCTGTATCGACGTGCGCCTTGAGCGCAACGATCTGCGCCTGCAATACGACAACCTGGCCATGCCGCGTCGACTGTCGGCTTCCGCATGGCCGACTACCATCGTGGCGGGCGATACGGTGCGCTTTGCCGGCTATAGCAACTATCGCCTGTTCGTTGCGCGTGCCGAGCTACGCTTGTTCACCGCCAACGATGTCGGCCAGGCCACGCCGCTGGCAACGGTCGCTCTCGACGACGATTGGCACGGCCAATGGCAAGTGCCGCCGGGGCTGCTCGAACGTTTCGCCGATGCGGCGGGCGGCAAGGTCTACTACCGCGTGCGTGTGTACGACAAGGCAGGCCGTTTTGACGAGACGGACGACTACACGTTGACGGTGGCCGCGCGACATGTGCCCGAGGCCACGCCGCCCGATGCCGACAAGGAACTGTTGCGCGGCTACGGTCAGAGCCGGGTGGCAGTGGCCAACATTCCGCTCGCGGCCGGCACGATCACCGCCAGCGGGCGGGACATTGCACCGGGGCAACGTGTGCGCGCATTGGGTTTTGACGTTCCGGTCGATGAAGACGGGCGCTTTGTGTTCCAGCAGCTCGCTCCGCGTCGCGTGCAGACCGCCGAAATCGCCGTGCACAACACGGACGGCACCGAGCGTGTCTATCGCCGCGACCTGCGTCTGCCGAACAATGACTGGTTCTTCGTCGGCCAGGCCGACCTGACCGTGGGCCGCAATCGCGTCAGCGGACCGGCCGAGCTGGTCACCAATGACGACAGCAAACGCTACAGCGGCGACCTGTGGACCGATGGCCGCCTTGCGTTCTACACCAAGGGGCTGCTGAACGATCGCTGGACGCTGACGGGAAGTGTCGATACCGAAGAACGCGCGGTGCAGGACATGTTCCGCAACTTCGACCGCAAGGACGCCACGTCGCTCTTCCGCCGCATCGATCCGTCGGACACGTGGGCCACCTTCGGCGATGATTCGACCTCCATAGAAGATGCACCGACGCAAGGGCGCTTCTACCTGCGTGTCGACGATGGTCGTTCGCATGCGATGTGGGGCAACTACAAGCTCAACTTCGGCGACACCGCGCTCACGCAGGTCAGCCGTGGTCTGTACGGCTTCGAGGGGCGTTACCTGGGGGACGCGTCAACTTCGTTCGGCGAACCCGTCGTGAAGGTTCAGGCCTATGCGGCCGAGCCGGGTACGCTGGCTGCACGCGAAGAATTCCGTGGCACGGGCGGCTCGCTGTACTACCTGCGCAATCAGGACGTCACCAGCGGCGCGGAGAAGGTGTTCGTCGAAGTCCGCGACAAGGATTCGGGCTTCGTGCTGGTGCGCCGCCAACTGGTGCCGACGAGCGACTACGACATCGACTATCTGCAAGGTCGCGTGGTGCTGACCTCGCCGCTGCCCAGTCTGTCGGATGACGGCACGCTGGTGCGCGCGGGCGCGCTGGTGGGCATGCCGGTGTTCTTGGTGGTCGACTACGAATACACGCCGCTGGTGGGTTCGCTCGACACGCTTGCCACGGGCGGGCGCGTCGCGTGGTGGGCCAACGACAACCTGCGCCTCGGTGTCACGGCTGCGCGGCAGACGCAGACCGGCGGCGACCAGAATCTGTCCGGCGCCGACATCATGCTGCGCCAGAGCGAGGCCACTTACCTCAAGGCCGAAGTCGCGCGCAGCAAGGGGCCGGGCACCGGCCAGCTCAGTTCGCTGGATGGTGGCTACAACTTCAACGCCACCAACGGCGCGATCAGCAACGACACGCGCGCAAATGCGTGGCGCGTGGAAGGGCAGGTCAACCTGAAGGATGTAGAGGTCGACTCGGCAGGGCGCGTCGGTGTGTATGCGCAGCGCCGCGACGCCGGTTTTTCAGCGCCCGGCCAGATCACCAGCAACCAGCTCGACCAGTACGGCACGTCGCTGGCGCTGCCGATCAACGACAAGACCGATGTGCGCTTGAAGGCCGACCGTCGTGACGAGGCCGACGGCTACAACACGTCGTCGGGCGAAGCGCAGGTCGGCTGGCAGGCGACAGATCGCTGGAAGTTCAGCGCCGCCGTGCGTGCCGACGACAAGACCACGGACGTCATCAACACCAGCACGAGCTACCCGAGCAGCCTGGCTGTCGAGGGCTCGCGTACCGACGTCGCGCTGCAGGCCGACTACGGTGTTGACAATTGGGGCGCCTACGGCTTTGCGCAGAAAACCGCGCAACGCACCGGCACGCGCCTGGACAACGACCGCATTGGCGCCGGGGGACGATATCGCATCAACGACAAGCTTGGCCTGAACGGCGAAGCATCGACGGGCGACGGCGGCTTCGGCGGCAAGGCGGGCGTCGACTACCAATACGACGACCGCTCCAGCGTGTACATGACCTATGTGCTCGACACCGGCCGCACCGACGAGAACGTTACCGGCCGTGGCGGCAGTCTCGTCACGGGGCTCAAGTCGCGTGTCGCCGATGGGTTGGACGTCTACACGGAACACCGCCAGACCACCGGCGTGCAGGCCGGGCTGACGCATGCCTACGGTGTGCAATACGCACCCGACACGCGCTGGACCTTGGGCGCGGGCTTCGAGAACGGCACCATCAATGCCGAAACGACGGGCGCCATCGACCGCCAGGCCGTGACGCTGAGCGCCGGTTACTCGACCGAGCAGACCAAGTATTCGGGGGGCGCGGAGTATCGCCGCGACGTGAGCGCGACCGAGCGCCGCACGAGCTGGCTGCTGAAGAACGCATGGACGTACAAGGTGAGCCCCGACGCCCGCTGGCTGGGCAAGCTCAACTGGGCCGACAGCGACAGCAGTGGCGGCGGTTGGGCGGCGGCCAAGTACACCGAAGCGGTGTTGGGCTATGCCTACCGCCCGGTGTTCAACGACAAGCTCAACCTGTTGTTCAAGTACACCTATCTGTTCGATCTGTCCTCGCCGGGGCAGGTGCTGGCGGGCGAGACGCGCAACGACACGGTCACGACCACCAGCATCGACTACCAGCAGCGCAGCCATGTGTTCGCCGTCGACGCGACCTACGATCTGACGCAGCGCTGGACCATCGGCGGCAAGTACGCGTGGCGGCTTGGTGAGTTGCGTGCCAGCCGCGACAGTTCGTCGCCGTGGTTCAAGAGTTCGGCGGAACTGGCGATCGTGCGCGTGGATTGGGACGTGATCCGCCAGTGGGACTGGATGGTGGAACTGCGCAGCCTGCGTGCGAAGGAGCTGGAAGATCGCAAGACCGGATGGCTCACCGCGCTGTACTACCACGTGAGCGAAAACGCCAAGGTCGGCGTGGGTTACAACTTCACCGACTATTCGGATGATCTGACCGACATGAGCTATCGCAGCCGTGGCTGGTTCTTGAATATCCTCGGCAAGTTCTGAGCATCGCGTCGTGCAATAAACAAGAAAGGGGGCCATGTGCCCCCTTTCTTGTTTTTGTGTGTGCGCCCAGCGCGGGTCAGGTGTTCTGCTCTTTGTCGGTCAGTCCATAAGTCCACAGCGGGCTGGCAAGCATCAGCAGCAACAACCGTATGACGTGGTGCGTGCTTACGTAGGAGGGGTCGAGGTTGAGTGCGAAGGCCATGATGGTCATCGCTTCGACGCCACCCGGCGCATAGGCCAGCCAGATCTCCGCGAAGGGCAGGTCGAGCAACATCTGGCACAGCACGGCGAAGATCGCCGAAATGCCGATCGCCGCGAAGATGCTGCCCAGCGCCGGCCGAATGGTCGCCAGTAGCAGCTCGATACGCGTCCCGGCGAAACGGCTGCCGATGACGGCCCCGGTGCACACGAACGCCGCGGTGAGCAGCATCGGATCGAGGCGGCCGCTGACCCAGCCGCCCGCATGCAGCAGGCTACTCACCAGCATCGCGCCGACGAGCTTGGCACCCGGCACTCGCAGCCGTGTGAGCAACATCGACCCGGCCGCGCCGCAGGCCAGCATGATGGCGGCATCGGTCAGCGTGGCGATGTGCATGGTGCTGGGCTTCAGGTCGTTGTGGCCGAACAGCAGGATCAACGGAATCAGCGACACCAGCACCAGTTGCCGCAGCGTTTGCGACAGGGCCACGGCCGGCAGGTTGGCGGTGGTGCCGCTGGCAAGCGCCAGCACTGCCGACAACGCTCCGGGCACGGCGGACAGTTGTGCCGTGGCACGGTCCCAGCCGTACACGCGACGCAGGTACTGCGTGCCGATGAACATGCTGGCCACCACCGAACACATGAGAATGACCAGGCTCATCGGCCATAGCTGGATGTCGTGCAGCGTGTCCGGCGTGAGCGAACTGCCCATCGATGTGCCGAGCACGATGAAGGTCGCGTCGCGCAGGGCGTGCGGCATGCGCGTGGGCAGCCCGCCAAGCGACACAGCCGCCACCGCCAGCATGGCGCCGCACAGCCAGCCGGCGGGCATGCCCAGCAGGTTGAGGAAAGCGCCACCGGCGGCACCGACGATGAGAGTGAACAGGGTGATGGCGGGCTTGCCGGCGTGCCATGCGTTTTTCTTGTTGAGGAATTTCATCAGCGTGCCGCCACCTCGGGCCAGCGCTCGGCCCAGCCGCAGGCGGATTCAAACTGCGCCGCGAGATCGAGCAGCAAGTCGTCGGCACCGAAATCGCCGACCAGTTGAAAGCCCACGGGCATGCCGTCGTCGGTCTGTCGGGCAGGCAGCGCAATGCCGGGGTGGCCGCAGGCATTCACCCAGTTGGTGAACACCGCATGGCCGCGCGGGCCGACGGGCTTGCCGTCGATGATGGGAGGAAAGGCCTCGTCACGCGGCCACGGATTGGCGGCGGAGGTGGGCGTCATGATGACGTCCGCATCGGCGAACGCTGCACCGACTTCACTCCGGAATGCGAACAGCATTTCGAGCACATCGAGGAATTCTCCGCTGCTGATCTCGTTGCCCATGCGGGCCTGCTCGGCAAAGGCCGGACTGGCGAGATCGTAGAGACGTGCGTCGCGCTGCGCCATCATGGACAGCCCTGTGTTGCCGATCTTGGCCCACTCGCTGGTCACACGGGCGATGGAGAAGGGCAACGCACCGCGCGTCACCGTGTGGCCGAGGGCGGCGAGCTGGTCGGCGGCTTCTTCGCAGCGTGCGGCAATCGTCGGGTCGACCGGCGCGTCGCCAAACTGCGCCACGTACAGAATGCGCAAGGGGCGTGGCGCAGTCGCGGATTCTGCGACCGGGGCAAAGCCGCGCGAGCGCGGGTCGCGCCGGTCGGGGCGGGCGATGGCGGACATCATCAGTCGCACGTCGTCGGTGGTGCGGCCGATGGGGCCGACGATCTCGCAGTCGTACAACACCTGCGGCAAGCCATGGGCCCGTGGAATGCGCGACAGGGTGGGCTTGAGCCCCACGACGCCGGCATACCCGGAGGGGCGACGGATCGAGCCGCCGCCGTCGGTGCCCAGTGACAAAGGCACCAATCCGGCCGCGACGGCCGCGACCGAGCCGCCGCTCGATCCACCGGGCGTGAGCGCCGGGTTCCACGGATTGCCGGTGCTGCCGAATACCGGATTGCCGGTGTAGCCGCGCATGGTGAACTCGGGCACGTTGGTCTTGCCGATCAGCACCGCGCCCGCATCGCGTAGCAACGCAATGGGCAATTCGTCGTGGTCGGCCACGTTGCCCTGGAAGAGTTTGCTGCCCCACACCGCCGGTTGCCCTTTGACGAGGATGTTGTCCTTGATCGCCATCGGTATGCCATCGAGCGGCCCTAGCGGCGTGCCGTGCGCAAAGCGCTGGTCTGCGGCGGCAGCGGCCGCGCGCGCGCCGGTGACGTCGAGCGCAATGATGGCGTTGAGCAACGGATTGATGCGTTCGATGCGCGCGAGGTAGTGGTCGAGCAGGCCGGTCGCGGTCAGCGTGCCGTTGCGCAGGCGACGACCCAACTCGCGTACGGTACAGCGATAGAGGTCCTTCTCAGGCATGAGATTCTCCGGTGAAGAAAGGGGAGGGGACGGCGTGGCCGTCCCGAGCGATCAGGCTTTGGCGAGCGTGCGTTGCAGCCCGTTGCCCAGCAGGTTGATGGCCGCGATCAGGACGAAGATCGCCAGACCGGGGATATTCACCAGCCAAGGTTCGAAGAACACAAAGTCCTTCGCCTCGGCGATCATCAGGCCCCAGGACGCATCCGGCGGACGGATGCCGAGGCCGAGAAAGCTGAAGGCCGCTTCAAGCAACACGGCGTGCGCCATTTCGAGCGTTGCCACGACCACGAGCGGCCCGACGAGGTTGGGCATGATCTCGGTGAGCATGATGCGCAGGTCCGAATACCCGGCGGCCTTGGCGGCCAGCACGAATTCCGATTCGCGCATGCGCAGCGTGAGCGAGCGCGCGACGACGAGAAAGTGGTCCCATAGAAAGCACGCCAGCACCAGCATCATCAACGGCAACGAGTTGCCCAGCAGCCCGACGATGGCGATGGCCGCCAGCATGATCGGCAGGCTCAGGCGCACAGTGAGGATGAACATCACCACCAGGTCGACGCGCCCCGCGTAATAGCCGCCCACCACGCCAAGCCCGATGCCGACGATGGCCGACAGGACGATGGTGCCGAAGCCCACCAGCATCGAGAAGCGCGCGCCGTACAGCATGCGCGACAGATAGTCGCGCCCGAGGTGGTCGGTGCCCAGCGGGTGGTCCCAGGTGCCGCCCATGAACACCGGCTTGAGGAGGCGATCGGTCAGCGATTGGTCGTACGGCGAATGGGGCGCGAGCAACGGCGCGAACACTGCGCACAGCAGGATGAGCAGCACGACGGTGGCGGCAACGATGAGCTGCCAGTTGGCGTCGGCAAGACGCCGGCCCGGGCGCGCAGCGGGCAGGGCCGGTGCGGACGACAGTGGGGCAGTGGAGGTCATTGCGGTCATGGCGATCAATCCAGACGGATACGGGGGTCGATGAGCATGTTCAGCAGATCGGCGGCGAGCGTGAGCACCACGTAGCAGGCTGATACGACGAGCACGGCGGCCTGCACGACGGGGTAGTCGTTCTGGCTGATGGCTTCCCACGTCAGGTAGCCGATGCCATGCAGCGCGAAGATGGTTTCCACCACCACCGAGCCACCGAGCAGAAAGCCGAACTGCACGGACGCGATGGCCACTACCGGCACCAGCGTGTTGCGCAAGGCGTGGCGTCCGACCACTGCCAGCCCGGTCAGGCCCTTGGCGCGCGCGGTGCGGATGTAGTCCGACGCCATGGCCTCGATCATGCCGCCGCGCACGATGCGGATGATGGCGGGCATGGCGTAGAAGGCCAGCGCGATGGCGGGCATGACGAAATGCGCCAGCGTGGCCGACCCCGAGATGGGCAGCAGTGCAAGGTTGAGGCCGAGGACCAGGATCAGCACGAAGCTGAACCAGAAGATCGGCGTGGCTTGCCCGACGATAGCGATGAACTGCACTGCGCGATCGATGAGGCCGCCCGGACGCAGGCCCGCCAGCGCGCCGAGCGGAATCGCCGTGCCCAGCGCCAGCGCGATGGCCATCGCCCCCAGCTTGAGCGTGACGGGCATGCGCTCGGCGATCAGGTCGACCACCGAGGTACCGTAGTAGAACGAGTTGCCGAGATCACCCCGCAGCAGTCGCCACAACCAGTCGCCGTACTGCACGAGCAGTGGACGGTCCCAGCCGTAGGTCTTGCGCAGAAACTCCACATAGTCCGCCCCGCCGCCTTCGCCCGCCATTGAGATGGCGAGATCTCCCGAGGCCTTGAGCAACACGAAGCTCAACGTGGAGATGGTCAGCAGGACCAGGACCGATACGCCGATCCGGCGCGCGATGAAATAGCGCATGTCATCTATCTCCGGGTTGGGTGGCGGCGGGGCGGGGCATCATTTCCACTCAGCGCGCCAGAATTCGACGTTCTCGTCGCCGGGGATCGGCACGTTCACGTCCTTGGCCATCACGTAGTTCACCGGCATGGTGAATAGCGGCACCCAGTAGGCTTGATCGGCGATGCGCTTGAGCGCGGTGGCATACAGCGCTTTGCGCTTGCCCTGATCGGCCGTGGCGCCAGCGTCACGGATGGCGTTAGTGACCACCGGGTCGCGTGACTGGTCGTCGGGCGATTCGGCAAAGAAAAAGGGCAGAATGCCGCCCACGTCCGCCACGCCGGCCGAGCCGTAGTCGTCGATAACGATCGGCGTTTTGTGGTCGCGTCGAGCCTGAATGACCGCCGAGTATTGCAGCCAGCGCAGATTGGCCTTGATGCCGATGGCATTGAGATTGCCGATGATTGCTTCGGCCACGGGGCGGCTGCGATAGCCGTAGACGTCGATGGCAAAGCCGCTTTTGTAGCCCGCTTCGGCCATCAGCGCCTTGGCCTTGGCGACGTCATACGAATAGCTTGCGACGTCCTGCGTGCAGGCGAACTGCGACGGCGTGCATGCGCCAGCGATGGTCTTGGACGAGCCGCCCACCAGCGTCTTCGCCATGGCGTCGCGGTTGAGTGCGTAGGCGATGGCCTGGCGTACCTTGACGTTCTTGAGCGGGCTGTTGGCGTCCGACAGGCCTGCGGCATCCAGCGTCAGGAAGCCGATGCGGAAGGTATCTGCGTTCTTTACCGTGACCATCGGCATCTTTTCGAGCCGCGCGGCCTGATCGTTGGGGATGTAGTAGGCCCAATCGATGCCGCCGCTGATGAGTTCGGCCACCTGCGTATTCACGTCCGGAATATTGCGGTAAACGAACGTCTTGATCTTGGCCTTGTTCTTGCCGCCGCCATCGAAGTAGTCGTCGTTGCGCGTAAAGACGATGTCATTGCCCTTGCGGCCGGTGATCTTGTACGGGCCGGTGCCGATGGGGTGCTGGCCGAATTCTTCCAGGCCGACCTTCTCGCGATACTTCTTCGGCACGATCGGCAGTTGCACGATGTACTCCAGCGCCAGCGGCGTCACAGCGGCGGCATGCACGCGCACCTTGTACGGATTGACCACGTCGACACTCTTGATCCAGCCACCCGTCATGCGGTTGAAGACGCGGTTGTTCGGGTCGGCGGCATAGCGGAATGAATAGGCCACGTCTTCAGCCGTCATTTCAGTGCCGTCGTGGAATTTGACGCCCTTGCGCAGATCGAACTCCCAGGTCATCGGGTCGGGCTGGCGCCAGGCGGTGGCGAGCAACGGCTTGACCTCCATCGACACGGGGTCGCGGTAGATGAGTGCGTCATACGCCAGCAGGCCGAGCAGGAAGCCTTCGCGGCCCGGCGCGTGATAGCGGTCGAGGCTGGGCAGTTGTGCCTGGAAGGCGGCGACGAGTGTGTCGTTCTCCTTGCTGGCGAAGGCGGCGGGAACGGACAGCGCAAGGCTCGTGGCGACGAGCCCGGTGGTGAGCAAACGACCAAACATCAAGCAATCTCCTTGTGGGGGGCGGCGGCCTGCGGGGCGACCGACGGGCGTTGAAGCGGGATGGGTAATGCGATGACTTGCGCCATCGGTTTCGGTATCGATGCCGATGGGTGGTGGCAGGCCACGAAGCCTTCGTTGCGCAGGGCGGCGACGGGGTCTTCCTGCTGACACAGTTCGCTGGCGCGCGGGCATCGCGGCGCGAAGGCGCAGCCGGTGGGCAGCGATGTCTGGCTCACGCTCACTTCGGTGCCCAGGTTGGGCAGCGCGCGATCAGGGTCCAGCGGTAGCACCGCCGACAGCAGCAGTTCGGTATAGGGGTGTTGTGGCGCGGCCAGAACGCTCTGCGTGGGGCCTTCTTCCACGACGCGGCCGAGGTACATCACCGCCACGCGGTCGGCGAGGTGCGCCACCACGCCGATGTTGTGCGTGACGATCAGGTACGACAGCGCGCGCTCGGTGCGCAGGTCCTGCAGCAGGTTGAGGATCTGCGCCTGCACCGATACGTCGAGCGCGGAGGTCGGTTCGTCGCACACCACCACTTTCGGCTCACCGATCAGCGCGCGTGCGATGGCTACGCGCTGGCGCTGGCCGCCGGACAGTTCCGACGGAAAGCGGCTGGCATAGCTGCGGGCCAGGCCGACACGTTCGAGCATGTCGCCCACGCGCTCGGCGATCTCATTGCGGGGAACACCGCCGCGTGCCTTGAGCGGCATGGCGACGATGTCGCCGATGCGCTTCTTGGGGTTGAGCGAGGCGTACGGATCCTGGAACACCGGCTGCACGAGGTGCGCACGCTCGGCGCGACCGAGCTTGGCGATGGGTTCGCCGAAAACGTAGACGTCGCCGGCCGAAGGCGCCAGCAGCCCGAGCAGCATGCGCGCCAGCGTCGATTTGCCGGAGCCGGACTCGCCGACCAACGCCAGCGTCTCCCCGGCGTGCAGGCGCAGGCTCACGCCGCGCACCGCGCGCAGGATTCTGCGCGGACGGCGCAGTTCGAAGTCGCGCGTGACGTTCGAGGCCTCCACGACGATGTCAGTGGGCATGGACGACTCCTTGCGCGGGGTTTTCGAGAATGCAGCGGTGGGTGCCGCCATCTGCCGTGGGCCGTAGCGGTATCGCGCCATGTGCGCAGGCCGGCTGTGCATGCATGCAACGTTCGCGGAAGGCGCAGCCTTCGAGTTGCCCGGTGAGCGACGGTACACGCCCCGGAATGGTGCCCAGCGCGTGGCCTGCACCATCGATGCGCGGCACACAACTGAACAACGCCTGTGTGTAGGGGTGCTGCGGTTGGGAGAAGACCGCGCGCACGGTGCCTGTTTCGACGATCTGGCCGGCGTACATCACGGCGATGTCGTCGGCCATGGCGGCGACGACGCCGAGGTCATGCGTGATGAAAATGGTGGAAATGCCCAGCGTGGCCTGCAGCGACTTGAGCAGGCGCAGCACCTGCGCCTGAATGGTGACGTCCAGCGCGGTGGTGGGCTCGTCGGCCAGCAGCAGGACCGGATCGCACATCAGTGCCATGGCAATCATTGCGCGCTGGCGCAGGCCGCCCGACAGCTCGTGCGGGTACTGGCTCAGACGGCTCTCGGGCGAGGTGATGCCGACCCGCGCCAGCAGTTCGAGCGCCTTGGCGCGGGCCGCCGCGCGCCCTTGCCGCATGTGCCGCAGATGAACCTCTTCGAGCTGGCGCCCGATGGTCATGGTCGGATTGAAGGCGGTGAGCGGGTCCTGAAAGATCATGCCGATGCGCAGGCCGCGCACGTCGGTGAGCTGTCGCGCGGTAAGGCGATCGAGCCGCAGTTCGCCGAAGCGCAGCGTCTCGGCCTGCATGCGTGCCTGTGGCGGGAGCAGGCCCATGATCGACAACATGGTCATCGATTTGCCGCAGCCGGATTCGCCGACCACGCACAGCGTGCGGCCCGGCGCGACGGACAGGCTGACGTCGCGCACCGCGTGGAGCACGCCCCCCGGGACGGGGATGTGCACGTTGAGATTCTTGATTTCCAGCAGGGCGGTCACGGTGTTTCCGTCTCTTCAAAAACAAACCAGTGACGAGACAGTGACACAGGCCAACTATTATGGATAATACTAATATCGGATAGAACTATAAGTAAAAGCTTATGAACTTGCGTTGGCGCCAATTGGAAGCGTTCCGGCTCTTCGCCCGCACGCAGAACGTGACGGAAACCGCTCGCCTGCTGCATATATCGCAGCCAGCCGTGAGCCAGATGCTCAAGGAGGTCGAAGAGCAGGTGGGTTTTCCGCTCTTCAACCGCTCAGCCGGCCGCACGCGCCTGACTTCGGAGGCGCTATCGCTGCTGCCCGACGTGGAACGGCTGATGGCGCAGATGGCGTCGCTGCGGGGCAGGGCGGCAGAACTGCGCGACACGCAGAGTGGTTCCCTGTCGATTGCCAGCGTGCCGACACTCTTCGCGGAACTCCTGCCCGTTGCACTGAGCACCTTCCGTGCCGAGCACGACAAGGTGCGCCTGCGCGTGGAGTCCTACACGGCCAGCGAGGTGGTGCGACAGATCCGGCAGGACACCGCCGATGTGGGTTTTGCCTTCCTGCCGGTGGATGAGATCGGCGTGGCGGTGCAGCCGATCATGCAGATGCGCGTGGTGTGTGCGATGGCGAAGGGCCATCCGCTGGCCGGTCGCACGGTGGTGACGCCGCGCGACCTCGACCACGAACTCGTCATCGTGCAGGGTGCGCAGACGCCGCCGGGCATGGTCCTGCACGAATCGCTCCAGGGCGAGGCGGCTGGCATGCGTCTGCTCGACACCAATCAATCGATTCCGGCGCTGCACATGGTGCGCCACGGCATTGGCGTGGCGCTGGTCCACCCGCTGACCCTGTCGCAGGACGTGGCGGGCGAACTGGTGCCGGTGCCATTCGAGCCGGAGATCACGCTGACGCTTGGCATGATCTACTCACGACAACGTGCGGTCCCGCGCGTGGTCATTCGTTTCGAGAAACACCTGCGTGCGAGCCTGCATGCGTTCTGCGCGGACATGACAGCGCGCGGCCTGGTGTGCGAGGCGCTCATCTGAGCGGCACGGGCATGCAGAAAAAAACGGGCGCCTCGGCGCCCGTTCGCTTTTTGCTGTGTGCCGTCAGTGGGCCGCCTGCTGGGCCTGCGCGATCCAGCCGTCGAACAGCTTTTGATGCGCCTTGATCCAGCCGTCAACGTGGCGTTCGATATCGGCCTGCTTGTTCTCGCCGCTGCGCATGCGCAGGTTCTGTGCGTTCACGTCGGTCACCGGCAACTGCATGACGGCGAAGAGACGTGCGGCGGCCGGATTTTTGTCGGTGAACGCCTTGTTCGCGACGATGTGCTGCGTGTTGATCGGAAAACCGAAATCACGCCCGTCAGGCAGTCGGGTGGACGCCTTGCTCTGTTCGCCGGGCTGCGCCGAGAACGGCACCTGCAGCCACACGACGTCCTTGCCGGGTTTGAGTTCGGCGCTCACCCAGTAGGGCGTCCACGTGTAGTAGAGCACTGGCTTGCCTTGCTTGAAGCGTGCAATGGTGTCGGCGATCAGCGCGGAGTAGCTCCCTTGATTGTGCGTGACGGTGGCACGCAGGCCATAGGCATCGAGCTGGTGTTCGATGGCCTGTTCGCAGCCCCAGCCGGGGTTGCAGCCGGTCAGGTCCGCCTTGCCATCACCGTTGGTGTCGAACAGCGCGGCGATCTTCGGGTCCTTCAGTTGTGCGATCGACGTGATTTTGTAGCGCTCGGCCGTCTTGCGGTCGATGAGGTAGCCCTGCAAGGATTGGCCGACGTACGTGCCTTCGCGGCTGAGTTTTGCGGAGCCGCCAGCGTTTTTGTAGAAGTCGTCGTGCAAGGGCTTCCAGCTCGCAGCCATGAAAGATGCATCGCCATTGGCGAGCGCCAGGTAACCCGTGGCGTATTCGATTTCCTTGATCGGCTGAACGTCGTAGCCCAGGCGTTCGAGCGCGCGCGAGACGAGCAGTGTCTGGAAGGTCTCTTCTGCGATCGAACTCTTGATCGGTTGCATGCGCACGCCCTTGCCGGGCAGCGATTGTGCGTGGGCGGGCAGGGCGAGCGCCAACGCGAGGGTGCCCAGCACAGTGCGCAGACGGCTGAAAAAGGATGCTGAAAGGGTATGGGTGACTGTCATGCAAGTCCTCCTGTTGAATGTTTGATCGAAAGTCAGTGAGCGCGTGCCGGTGCGGTGGCCTCTTGCACGTCTGCCGCGCCGCGCAGGCGAACGAGCGTGCGGGTGACGAGGCCGGCCGGGCCGCGCTGCCACCAATGACGACCGTTGCGGCGCGAGCGGCCCAGCGCCTGGGTCAGCCGGTCTAGCGTGATGGCCAGCAGGACGATGCCGACGCCGCCGATGGTGGCCAGCCCCATGTCGAGGCGACCGATTCCGCGCAGCACCATCTGCCCGAGACCGCCGACGGCGATCATCGACGCGATGACGACCATCGACAGCGACAGCATCAGCGCCTGATTGATGCCGGCCATGATCGATGGCATGGCCAGCGGCAGTTGCACCTTGACGAGCATTTGCCATGGCGAAGCGCCATAGGCGCGCGAGGCTTCAATGAGGTCCGGGCGCACTTGGCGGATGCCCAGGTCGGTGAGGCGGATCAGCGGCGGCAGGGCGAAGACGATGGTGACGATGACGCCGGGCACGTTGCCAATGCCGAACAGCATCACCACCGGCACGAGGTAGACGAAAGCGGGCGTGGTCTGCATGGCGTCGAGCAGCGGGCGCGCGATGTTGCGCAGGCGGTCGCTGGCTGCGAGTGCGATGCCTAGCGGCAGGCCGAGCACGACGCAGAACACCAATGAAGTCAGCACCAGCGACAGCGTGGTCATGGCGTCCGACCAGATGCCGAGCATGCTGACCACTGCCAGCGATACCAGCGTGCCGAGGGCTGCCGCGCGGCCGGCGAACTGCCATGCCAGCAAGCCGACGAGCAGCATCATCCAGCCCGGCGGCATGCTTTGCAGGGTCGATTCGATAGAGCCGAGCAAGCCGTCGATAGGCAGGCGCACGCTCTGGAAGAAGGGACGGAAGTGCAGTACCAGCCAGTCGAGACCGGAATTGATCCAATGCTCGACGGGGAGCGAGCCGTCCCACAGTTGTGACAGATGCAGGCCATTGGCATGCGGTGTCGGGTCGGCGGGGGCGGCGCCGAGCCATGAGGTGTCGGATGCCGCATCGGTGGCATTGCTCCACGGATCGGTCGAGGCAGCCGCATCGGGCGCGGTCTGCCAAGGATCGGCCGGGAGTGCTGCATCGGCGGGCGTGGACGGTGCGGCGTCGAACGCGCTGCCGAGCGTATCGGTGTCGATCGAGTTTGTCGTGTTATCCATGATGAAGTCTCAATGAGAGGAGCTCCGCGGCGAATGGCCGCGGAGATCGCGTTGGGACGGGACGAGCAGGCCGCTTAGAGCGGGCCGCGGTCGAGAAAGCGCAGCAGCGTGGTTTTGCTGATGGCGCCGCAGTACGTGCCCTTGTCGTCGACCACGGGTACGGCAAAGCGCGATTGCGCGACGTGCCCGAAAAGTTCGCTGACCGGGTGGACGGCGCGGATGGGTTCGACGTCCGACAAGAAGGCGTGATGCAGCCCGAGTGGGCCATGGTGGCCATCGAGCGCTTGCCGCAGCGAATCTGCCGAGACCATGCCGAGGTATTGCCGCGTGGGACTGACGACGGCGGCGTGGTCGCGGTCTTCGTCTTCCATGATCTGCAGCGCGGCGCGCGAACCCTTGTGCGCCGATTCGGCGACCACCACGAGTTGCGTCTTGCGCGCGATGTCGGCGGCCTTGAAGACAGCCGCGGCGTCAACGCCACGCACAAAGGTGCTGACGTAATCGTTGGCGGGGTTGCGCAGGATGTCTTCGGGCGTGCCGACCTGAACGACTTCGCCATCTTTCATGATGGCGATGCGGTCCCCGATGCGCATGGCTTCATCGAGATCATGCGAAATGAATACGATGGTGCGGCGGCGCACTTGCTGCAAGCGCAGCAGTTCGCTCTGCATCTCGGTGCGGATGATCGGGTCGAGCGCCGAAAAGGCCTCGTCCATCAGCAGGATCGACGGGTCCGACGCGAGTGCGCGCGCGAGCCCGACGCGTTGCTGCATGCCGCCGGAAAGCTCGTCGGGGTAGCTATCGCCCCAGCCGTCCAGCCCGACCTGCCCGAGTGCGGCATCGGCGGCTTCCAGCCGTTGTGCGCGGGGCACGCCGGCCAGTTCCAGCCCAAAGGCGGTGTTCTCGCGCACCGTGAGGTGCGGCATGAGCGCGAACGACTGGAACACCATGCTGATGTCCTTGCGCCGCAATTGGCGCAGGCGTCCGCGACCGTAGGCGTTGATGTCCTCGCCATTGATGAGGATGCGCCCGGCGGTCGGCTCGATCAGCCGGTTGATGAGGCGGACCAGCGTCGACTTGCCCGAACCGGACAAGCCCATGATGACGAAGATCTCGCCCGAATTGATTGAAAAACTGGCGTCGAAGACACCGATGGATTGGCCTGTTTCGGCCATGACTTGTTGCTTGGATTTGCCTTGGCTGGCTGCCGCCAGTGCGCGCTCGGGGTTGTCTCCGAACACTTTGAACACGTGGTCCAGCACGATCTGTTCAGTCATTGCGCCTTGCTCTCCTTGTGAAAGGTCGTCAAGCGCCGCCAATCAAGTGACGACACGGAACGAGCAAGCCCAAGGCATGCCCGTAGCGAGTGCACCCCGGCATTCAGCGTGAATGCCGACGAACGATTTTTTTGATGCGCAAGCAGCCCTGTGGCAGGTGCTGCGACCACGGAGAAATGTTCCGTGGCGAGGCATCGTAGAAGCGCATTGGTAATGCGCCGGTTGACCGGATGAGCTTCGCGAGAATGGCGAGAGTCATGCCGACAAGTGGTGACTGAGCGTCACGCGGATCTTCGTGTGGAGCGAAGAAAGGCCTTGCATTTGTATCATATTATTTCAGCTCTTGCAAAATCGAGGCCGGAAGAGGGCACGCGAGCAGCGCTGCGCGGAGGGCTATCGTCGCTCGTTTGCGAGTGAGAGAAGCGAGGCGCGGTGCAACAAAAAAAGGGCGCCGTAGCGCCCTTTGTGTGTCTGCTTGCCGGCTTATTGCAGCGGCCAGAGCAGGCGATCCAGCGCGGTCTTTGTCTTGCTGTCGGTGTCGACGTAATTGCGCAGGACGGTCGCGTACGCGCCCGTCTTGTAGGCGCGTTCGGCCTGCAGCAGGATCGGCAGCAGCTCGTTGAGCGGATAGCTGGTTTCTTCCGTGCCCTTGAATTCCCAGTTCGCCGGCGCGGTGGTCGCCGCCACGTTCGACAGGTAGTCGATGGCGCGCTTGATGCCACGTGCATCGATCTCAAGATTCCACAGATCGATCTTGCAGCGATACTGCGGGAAGGCTGCGCACGAATCGTCGTTGGCGGCGGTCGGCATGTCGGCTGTGTTGACCTGCTCGGCGTAACGGGCGATCAACTGCAGGGCGATCAGGTTGTAGGCGCTGTAGTGGAAGGGACGCGTGCGTTCCAGTTCCATGTACATCTTGCCGGTGGTGGCGATCTGCGCGGTAACGCGGCGCGTCTGCGCGTCGTAGATCACGCGGCGCGCGGATTCGCGATCACCCACGAACAGGTAATAGGCTGCCAATTGCGCGTCGTAGTACGAGCCATGGTTGTTATGCCAGACGTTTTCTTCGTGGCCGGTCGTGCTGTTGACCATCCAGTTGGCAAAGTCCGAATACCACTTGCGCAGCGCGGTCACTTCGCTGTTGGTGAGTTCGCCGCTCGGCGCAATCAGCGCGACCGAGTCGATCACACGCCACATGTCGGCCATGTCGATGAGGCCCGTGCCGCGCCCGTCCACCACGCCGATGATCGCCTGACCGAAGCGCAGGTTGGGGTTCATGCGCGTTTCCGGCTTGAGGAACCACGTGCGGATGACTTCGGCCGCCTGCTTGGCGTACTTGGCGTCGCCAGTGAAGTAGTACGCCAGGCCCAGGTTCTGGGCGGCGTTGATCATCGTGCCCTTGCGGTTGGCGTCGGTGTAGTCGGCGTTCTTGGAATCCGGATTGGTCTGGCCGTCCTTGCGGATATACGGTTTGCCGTCCGGTGTGGCGGGGTTCGGCCACCAGTACGGGCCACGGCTGATGTAGTCGTGCATGTCGCCGCTCGGCGGTGCGACCTTCTTGTTCATGACCGTTTCGGGCGTGGCGGTCAGCGCCTTGTCGGCGGCGGCCTTCAGCGTATCCCAGGCCGGCTTGAGTTCAGCGTCGGCAAAGTTGCTGCTTTGCAAGCGTTGTTTGGTGATGGCGAGATAGGCCGGATCCAGCGTAACCAGGGTCGGCTGGACGAACGATGCGTCTGACGACGCGGTGCTGCTACTGCTGCCGCTGCCGCCATTTCCACCTCCGGGCGTCGGGTCGGCGGCATTGCTGCTGCCACATGCGCTCAGCGCGACCGCCAGCGCCACCGTTGCGGCGCCGAGCGTTAGATGTTGTGCCCACTTCATGCTCATTTTTTTCTGTCTCCTCTTGGTTAAAAACGACGATGGCATATCGCGAAGACGGGTAGATGTAGCGCACCAGCAGTAATCGCTTACCAAGGCACGAAAACGCGAACATGCATACATGTCGACGGCATTGAAGGGCGCAATCCTCTGCTTAGGTAAAACGTTTAACAATACGGGTTCACTTGTATGTCGAATGCAACAAGTTATGACGAAAGGGTTTTGGAACCGGGCTCATCTTTGTCGTGTAAAGACGCGGACACCGACGCCGCCGAGGACAAAAATCCGACCCGACCTGCGTTGCTTTTCGTTGTGCATTGGAGTCCGCTGGCCGCATGAATGGCGCCACGCAGATTGATGGCAGTGCCCGGCAATTGAGGAATCTGTTCTGCCGGTCGCAGGTGTCGCGCTATGCTGCAGGTGCACGCACGATTGGCTGCGTGCGTCGCGAGCCGCAATCATGGATCCACATTCCGAACTCAAGCCTTACCAGTTGCAGTACCTGATTGCGGTCGCCGAACAAGGCAGCCTGCGGCAGGCGGCACAGACACTGGGCGTGTCGGCGTCGGCCGTCAGCAAGGGCATCAAGGAACTGGAAGACGTGGCCGGCGTCGCCCTTTTCGAACGACAGGCTCGCGGCTATCTGCTGTCACCCGCCGGGCGCCTGCTGCTGGCGCGGGCGCGCACGATCACCGCCGAAATGAGCGCCGCGTTGCGCGAACTCAACGGCTTGCAGGCCGATGTCATCACCGAGATGTCGATCGGCATTACGCCGTGGATCATCCACACCATCCTGCCCGCAGTGCTGCAGCGGTTTTCGGTGGTGCGCCCGGATGTGCGCCTGCGCATCCATGAAGTGCTGGGCACCGATTACCGCAGTCTGCGCGATGGCGGGATCGACGTGGCTATCGGGCTGTCACCGGGCGACGAAGCGGCGAGCGAATTCGTTGTCCGCCCCCTGTTCTCCTATGAACAGGCCGTGGCCTGCCGCACGGGGCACCCATGTGCCAATGCGCGCACGCTGGAGAGCCTTTCGGGGCAAGGCTGGATACTGAGCCATAACCTGGAGCAGTACGGCTCGCCGTTCCGCGAGTTCTTCGCCGCCAATTACAGCGAGCTCAAACCGGGCGAGCGGCCAGCCACGCTGCATTTCACGCGCGCTGCGATGGCGGCCATGTACATCGTCGAAAACACCGACCTGCTGTCGATCCTGCCGTGGCCGTTGGTGGAGGCGATGCGCAGCCGCTACCGCATCGCGGTGGTGCCGCTGCGCGACAAGATCATGGAGCGGCATACCAGCTTCATCACCCGCCGCAATACCGCGTGCAATGGCGCCATCGGGCAGTTCGTCAACGTGCTGATGGCCGTGGTGCAGGAGGCGACCGAACGGCGCGACGATGCGTGGTTGCGCATCTCGCGCGCGGTCGATCTGATTCGTCGCTGAAGCGCGGCCCTCAGTCCTGCAGGGACGAGAGGAACTGCCGCAGCTCTGCCGTCTGAGGATTGCCGAACAACGCTTCCGGCGAGCCCATCTCATGGACGCGCCCCTGGTGCATGAAGATCACGCGGTCGGCGACCTTGCGCGCGAAATTCATCTCGTGCGTCACCATCAACAGCGTCATGCCTTCGTTGGCGAGTGACTCGACCACGCGCAGGACTTCGCCGACAAGCTCGGGGTCGAGTGCACTGGTGATCTCATCGCACAACAGCACAGCCGGGTCCATCGCCAGCGAACGTGCGATGGCCACGCGCTGCTGCTGTCCACCGGAGAGCTGGTCGGGCATGGCGTCGAATTTCTCCGCCAGGCCCACACGCTCCAACAACTGGCGGGCGCGTGATTCGTTGTCCTTGTTGTTCTTCCGCTTCACCAGATGCGGGGCGAGCATCACGTTGCGGCCGACCGAAAGGTGCGGGAAGAGGTTAAAGCTCTGGAAGATCATGCCGACGCGCTGGCGCAGTTCGCGCATGGCCATTGCACTTTCGTAGAGCAAGGGCTTGCCGTCGACCGTGAGCGAACCTTCCTGGAACACTTCCAGCCCATTGATGCAGCGGAGCAGCGTGCTCTTGCCGGAGCCGCTCTTGCCGATGATGGCGATGACCTCGCCGCGCTTGACGTCGAGGTCGATGCCCTTGAGCACTTCATGCGTGCCGTAGGACTTGCGCAAGGCCGAGATGCGCACGATCGGCGCACCCACCTGCGTGTGCGGCGTGGCCAGCAGGCTGTCGTTGGCGGCGGGTTCAGCGATGGCCGACATTGAGTTTCCTTTCGAGGAAGCGGGCGTAGAGAGAAACCGGGAAGCACAGCCCGAAGTAGAGCAATGCCACGCAGCCGTATACGAGCAACGGCGCATAGGTGACGTTGGCAATCATGCCGCCAGCCTTGGTCAGTTCGACGAAGCCAACCACCGAGGCCAGCGCCGTGCCTTTGATGAGTTGCACCAGAAAGCCGACGGTGGGCGGCACTGCGATGCGTACGGCCTGCGGCAGGATCACATGCGTGAGCTGTTGGCCGAACGACAGGGCGAGGCTGCGTGAAGCCTCCCACTGTCCGCGCGGAATGGCTTCGACGCATCCGCGCCAGATGTCAGCCAGATAGGCCGACGCGTATAGCGTCAGGGCCAGGCCCGCCGACACCCACGCTGAGGTGTTGAAGCCCATCAGCGCCAGTCCGAAGTACAGCAGGAACAACTGCATCAGCAATGGCGTGCCCTGAAACAGTTGTACGTAACTCGCGATCAAGCGGTTGGGGGTTGGCCGCCCCATCAAGCGCACCACCAGCAGGGCGGCGCCGACGACACCGCCGCCGATGAATGCCACCAGCGACAGTGCGACTGTCCATCGCGCGGCCAGCAGCAGGTTGCGCACGATGTCCCATAGCGTAAATTCGATCATGGCGTCCTCGTCAGCGACCGAACAGGAAACGCGCCCCGGCCCAGTTGAGCAGGCGACGCAGTGCGATGGCGAGTGCCAGGTACATCAGCGTACCGATGATGTAGGCCTCGAACGCGCGGAAGTTGCGGCTCTGGATCAGGTTCGTGGCAAAGCTCAGTTCCTCGGTCGATATCTGGCCGCACACGGCCGAGCCCAGCATCACGATGGTGATCTGGCTCACCAGCGCGGGCCATACCTTCTTGAGCGCCGGCGGCAGCACGATGTGGATGAAGGTCTGCGTGCGTGTCAGCGCCAGGCTGTGCCCCGCTTCGATCTGGCCGCGCAGCGTGGCCTGAATGCCGGCGCGGATGATCTCGGTGGCATAGGCGCCGAGGTTGACCACCAGCGTCAGCATCGACGCGGTGAGCGGCGTCAGCTTTACCCCTGCGGCGGGCAGGCCGAAGAAGATGAAGAACAACTGGACGATGAAGGGCGTATTGCGGATCAGCTCGACGTAGGTGCCGACCACCCAGCGCAACGCCAGCGGTCCATGCATGCGTGTCCACGCGCACAACACCGCGACGAGCATGCCCACGATGGTCGCCACCGCAGTGAGCCCGATGGTGAGTGCCGCGCCTTTGAGCAGCATGGGCCACTGCACGAGGATCGGAAGAAACTGAAGTTCGATATGCATGGAATATCAACCATGGCCGACGCGCGCCGGCATCAGTCGAACACGGGGAGCAAACGCGCTCCCCGCGCGCGGGGGTGGATCAGAGCGGCAGGTCGCCGGTGTCGCGCTTGAGCCACTTCTGCGACAGCTTGTTGAGCGAGCCGTCGGCCTTGGCTGCGAGGATGATCTCGTTCACCTTGGCGCGCAGCGCGTCCTCGCCCTTGGCGATACCGATGAAGCACGGGCTGTCACGCAGCAGCAGCTTGAATTCGGCACCCAGTTGCGGCTGCTTCTGAGACAGCACGCCGATGTTCGAGACGCTGGTGGCGATGACCTGGGTCTGGCCCGAGGCAAACGCAGCCGTGGTGGCGGCCTGGTCCTCGAAGCGCTTGACGATGACGGTGGGCGGTGCGAGCTGGGCGAGCATCTCGTCTTCCATCGCGCCGCGCGTGACCGCCACGGTCTTGCCCGACAGATCGGCAAAGCTCTTGATGCTCACGTCCTTGGTGGCGAACACGCCTTGATAGAAGGGCGCGTAGGCGTAGCTGAAATCGATGACCTTGGCGCGCTCTTCGTTGCGGCCCAGCGTGGAGATGACCAGGTCGACCTTCTTCGTCTGCAGGTACGGAATGCGGTTGGCGCTGACCACCGGGACCAGCTCAACCTTGACGCCGAGCTTGGTGGCGATGAGGGTCGCCATGTCGATGTCCAGACCTTGCGGCTTCATGTCGAGACCGGCAAAACCGTAGGGCGGGTAATCGGTGGGGATGCCGATCTTGATGGTCTTGGACTTGGTGATGTTGTCCAGTGCGCTCTGGGCATGGGCCGGGGCCCAGGCCAGCGAGAGGACGGCCAGCCCGAGGGCGGCGAGAAAACTGCGCTTGGTGGTATTCATCGACGGAGATCCTTCCGGTGTTGAACGAAACGAAAAAGTCCATGACGCTCCCCACTTTCGTGCAGTGGGAGGCGCGGCAGAGACGGGCACCCCGGGGTCGGGGCGATGCTGCAAACTGTTGAGCACGTGAGCACTTTCCATACCAATGCTGGCCAGCGATCTCATGCGTTTGAGGTCGCGCAAAGAGCGCGATGCAAGAGGTCCACGCCATCGATCAGATCGACGCAGTCCATCGCCTCGTGAGCGTTGTGAGAACCGTTGGCGTTGCGCACGAAGACCATTGCAGAAGGGATGCCGGCGTTGGCGAACACGGCCGCGTCGTGACCCGCGCCGCTCGGTATGCGTTCGACTGGTGCGCCGCGCGCGACGGCCGCCGCTTCGATGCGCGCAATCCAGGCCTCGTCCATGCGCGCAGGCGCCGATCGAATGCTCTCGTCGAACTCAAAGCGCACGCCACGCGCCTTTTCGACGGCGCGGCACTCGTCGAGCATCAGCGCGTGGAAGCGTTCGAGCGTGTCGGCGTCCTGGCTGCGGACTTCGAAGCTGAATTCCAGTTCGCCGGGAATCACCGAAACGGCGTGCGATTGCACCGGGGTAGTGCAGATGCCCGTGGTCATCACCAGATCCATGCCCATCTGCAGCAGTACGCGCCAGTGTTCATCCATGCGTGCGAGCAGGTCGGCCGTGGCGAGCACGGCATCGTGGCGCAGCCAGCGCGGCACGGCGCCGGAGTGGCCGGTCTCGCCCAGGCAGCGGACGCGGGTGTAGCGCAGGTTGCCGCGTATGCCGGTGACGACCGCTGAAGGCCAGCCTCGCGCCACCATCACCGGGCCTTGTTCGATGTGCACTTCGAGCCACGCCGCAATGTCGCCGGGCGCGACCAGGGCTTCGCCACGTGCGACGGCGTCAACGTCCACGCCGCTGCGTGCCATCGCTTCGCCGAGCGTGCCGTGCCCGCTGCGATGCCGGAGCGCGAGCGCGCTGGCGGGCAACTTGCCGAGCAGCGCAAGCGAACCGGTATAGGCCTTGCCGTACCACGCACTCTCTTCAGCGCGCAGCGCCAGCACACGCACAGGTGGTGCCACTTGCGGCGCGTGGCGCAGACGGTCGAGCACCAGCATGCCGGCCACGACGCCGGCCAGACCGTCGTAGTTGCCGCCGAGCGGCACGGAGTCCAGATGCGAACCGATGACGACAGGCGCTTCGGTGCGTGCATCGTTCGGCAGGCGTATCCACACATTCTGGAAACGGTCGCGCTCGGTCGTGAATCCGAGTGCGGCGGCGTGCGTTTCGATCGCCTGTGCTGCGCGCTCTTCACCTTCGCCGTAGCTCTCGCGCGTGATCCCTTCGCCTTCGCGCGTGAGGGCGGCGATGTCGTCGAGGATGGCCTGAGCCAGCGCTTCCTGTGATTTCAGCGGGGCTTTCATGCGCTCACCCCGCCGTGTTCTACCGACCAGCGCACGGGGTCGGCGCGGAAGGCTTCGAGTGTTCGGGCCTCGCTCTCGTTGAGTGCGCCGCAGGCAAGCAATGCATCGTGCAGGTGCGCCCAGGTGCACAGCGCATGCATGGAGAGCGCGTGCTCGGTGAGCAATTCGCGGCTCTTGGGATAGATGGCGTAGTCGACGAGAACGAGGCAGTCGGCGATACGGGCGCCCGTGCCGCGCAACGATTCGGCCGCAGCAACCTTGGAGCGTGCATCGGTGGTGACGTCGTCGACGTAGAGCAGCGTGGCGTCTTTCGGCAGGCGGCCTTCGAGACGCGCCGAGTTGCCCCAGCCCATTGGCCGCTTGCGCAGATAGAGCAGTGGCAACGCGGTGCGCTCTGCGAGCCACGCTGCCGTGGCGATGCCGGAACTCTCCGCACCGATGATGGCGTTGATGCCGCTTGCTGCAATGAGTGGTGCCAGGGCGTCGGCGGCGAGGTCCATGATCTCGCGACGAAGGCTGACGTCGGACATCAACAATCGGGTGTCGATGTAGACCGGACTGGCCCAGCCGGAGGTGTAGATGAACGGTTGTGCGGTGGTGATGCGGATCGCGCCGAGCGCGACGAGCACTTCGGCCACGCGCGCCGAACAGGTAGAGGGCAGAAAGGACTGCATAGGCGTTTCCATTGGCGATCTTGTCGGGGTCATATGGCGGATGCGTGCGAATGCGGCGCGAGAAAGCGCTCTGTCAGGCGCACCCAGTAGCTCGCCGCAATGGGCAGGATGTCGTCGTTGAAGTCGTAATGCGGGCTATGCAATGAGCATCCTCCTTCGCCGCCTTCGCCATTGCCGATGATCACGTAGCAGCCGGGGCAGGCTTCGAGCATGAAAGAGAAGTCTTCGCTGCCAGTGAGCGGACGCATGTCGGCGATCAGCGCGTCGTCGCCGAAGCTCTCGCGGATCGTGTCGTGCGCAAAGCGCGTCATCGCCGGGTCGTTCTTCAGCGCGGGGTAGCGCCATTGGTATTCGACGTGCGCCGTGGCACCGAACACCTGCGCCTGTTGATGGACGAGATCGGTGATGCGTTCGCGCAGCAGGGCGCGCACGTCTGGCGAGTAGGCGCGCACAGACAGGTCGATGTGCGCGGTCTCGGCAATGACGTTCGAGATGGTCCCGGCCTTCAGATAACCGGCGGTGACGACCGCCATTTCGCGCGGGTCGACATTGCGCGCCACGATTGTCTGTAGCGCCACGACGATATGCGCAGCCACGACTGCCGCGTCCGTACAGCGATGCGGCATCGAGCCATGACCGCCACGCCCCTGTACGGTGATGCGCACCGTGTCGGACGACGACATGAAAGTGCCGGGGAGCAGGCCGAACTTGCCTGCCGGAAAGCCGGGCCAGTTGTGGAACGCGAACACGGCGTCGCAGGGGAATTTGTCGAACAAGCCTTCCTGCACCATCTTGCGTGCACCGCCGAGTCCTTCTTCTGCTGGCTGAAAGATGAGGTTCAGCGTGCCGTCGAAGTGGCCCTTCGTCGCAAGGTGGCGCGCCGCGGCAAGCAGCGCGGCGGTGTGTCCGTCGTGGCCGCAGGCGTGCATCTTTCCCGGGTGGGTGCTGGCGTAGGGCAGGCCGGTTTCTTCATGGATGGGCAGGGCGTCCATGTCGGCGCGCAGACCGAGCCGGCGCACGCCGTTGCCTTGGGTCATGCGCGCAACGACACCGGTCCCACCCAGCCCGCGATGCACCTCGTACCCGAAAGACTCTAGTTGTGCCGCGACCCAGGCGGAGGTGTCGGTTTCTTCAAAGGCCAGTTCGGGATGGGCGTGCAAATGGTGGCGCATGGCGATGTTCTCATCGCGCAGCGCGAGGATGTCGGGGACCAGATGTGACAGCGTTGGCATGCGAGGCAGATTCCTGTGCGGATGACGGCGTCGACGCCGACGTCGCTCAACAGGGGAATTGCGAATCGCGTTCCAGCCCATGCATTCGCGTGCCATCCCGCGTGCCACGGGCGTGGCGCACAGTGCGTTTTCTGCCTATAAGTGATTGTTTGTAATGAGGAAGGACGTTTGCTCAAACGTAGGTGAGCATTGGTTAACATGATGACTTTTGGTCAATCGAGCCAGGGGTGGCGCTGTTGTGGGGCCGCTGATCACCGGTTTGGGGCGGCGCGAGCGCCTTCGCACCGTGCCGGGGATATCGCTAGCTGACGTTCGCTCACCGCGCGGTCGGCGGGTTGCGCGGAATACGCGGCAAGTAGTGACAAAAGACACGCGGGATAGGTTGTATGCCAGTTGCGGCGCACCGCGTGTCGTGCGCATGATCGATGCACGAGAAGACAAATACCAATGCGCCCGTTTGGAGAGGAGGCGCCGTGCACTTAAATGCAGATTCAGGTGAGGATGCCGGGGCCGGATCGAACAAGACGTTCGCCAGTGCCCCGCGCGAACGGGACGGCAGCGTTTCCGCTGGCGCCCCGTCGCCTTCCGAAGCGCTTCGCGCGCGTATGCAGGCGCGTTTGCTGAAGCTGGCCGTAACGCCGATCCTGCTGATCGCCGTGGTGTTGATCGTCGCGGCCCTCGCGTGGATCTGGCCGCGATCCTGACCCACGCGTCTGGCGATCAGTCCGACGTCGGGCAGCGGGCGTAAGCGGGAGCCGTGGCCGCAGGCGCTGCTTGAGCCTGTACGGCGCGCCACCAGCGTTCGCCGGCATGCGGTGAGAGCAGGTCGACGCGTTCGCCCATGCGTGGCGTAGCGACCTTGACCGAGTGGTCGGCGGCGATCTGCAGCACACGTTCGAAGGGCTCGTACCAGGCGTGCATCGCCAGATCGAAGGTGCCGTTGTGGATCGGCAGCAACCAGCCTCCGCGCAGGTCGATATGCGCCTGGACGGTTTGCTCCGGCTGCATGTGCACGTAGGGCCAGTTGACGTTGTAGGCGCCGGTTTCCATCAGCGTGACGTCAAAGGGGCCGAAGACTTCGCCGATCCGGGCAAAGCCGTCGAAATAGCCACTGTCCCCGCTGAAGAAGATGCGCATGCCGCCATCGTCGATCACCCATGACGCCCACAGCGTGCGGTTGCCGTCGCTCAGGCTGCGTCCGGAGAAGTGCTGCGCAGGCGTGGCGGTGAGCCGCAAGCCATTGATCTCGATTCCTTCCCACCAGTCGAACTGGTGCACCTTGTCGCGCGGCACACCCCACTCGATCAGTCGGTCGCCCACACCGAGCGGCGACAGAAAGACATCCGCACGATCCGCCAGCGCCTTAATGGCTGCGTAGTCGAGGTGATCGTAATGGTCGTGCGACAGGATCACGCCGCTCAAACGCGGAAGCTGGTCGAGCGCGATGGGCGGTGCATGGAAGCGCTTGGGCCCGAAGAAAGGAATGGGTGAGGCGCGTTCAGCGAACACCGGATCGGTGATCCACCAGCCGCCGCGCAGTTTCATCAACAGCGTCGAATGGCCGAGTCGGTACAGGCTGCGATCAGGCGCCGCGTCGAGTTCTGCGGTAGTGAGCGCGTGCACCGGGATCGGCGCGGACGGAACGGTGGAATCCGGTTTGTTGAAGAAGAAGTCCCACATCACCTTGCCACTGGGCTTTGGCGAGTTTGCCGGCCGCGGCGTGGTGTTGTGGAAGCGCCCGGCGGCCCACTGGGGCGAATCGGGGTGCTCGCCGAGGGCGGCGCGCCGGAATAAGGGGAGGGGCATGGTGATCGTTCCAGCTTGTTGCGCGGACGGGCCGCGAGGGTGCGCGGGGGGGGGGGCGCACCTTTGCTTAGTGTGGGCGATCGTCGCCGAGTTCAAGATGCCCCGACGCTGGATGGCGTCAGAGGCGAGCCTCTTGCAGGTCCAAACGCCGCACGGCGGCCATGCAGACATCGTCCGAAATGATGCTGGCGCGCGCCAGCCGGAAGAGTTCTTCGCGTGAGGCGCGGATGGCGGCCAGTCGCATGGCGGCTTCGATTCGGGCTTGTTCGTGCAGGAGTTCGGGGTCCACCTCGCCTTCGGTTGCCCCCTTGGCAGGCAAGACCAGGCCCGCGATCAGGCGGTCGGCGACCGATGTGTACAACTGCGGGTCGGCGTGCGGATTTTCGACGACGAGCTTGTGCAGGCTTTGTTCGATCGCCTTGGCGGCAGCGCGGCGTGAGGCTTGGCTGGCGAGGTCTTCTTCTGCGTGGTTTTCGCTTTCTACCGGAACGCCCAGGTCGCGCAGCAGGCGTGGCAGGCAGATGCTCGCGAGCACGAGCGACAGAATGATCACGCTGGCCGCGAGAAAGATTGCCAGGTCACGCGCCGGCAAGGGTAGGCCGCTGGCTGTTATCAGTGGCAGCGTGAGTACGCCGGCCAGTGTGATTGCGCCGCGTACGCCCGCCAGGGATACCGCAAGCGTCAGCCGCAGACCGGGTTCGGGCGAAGTCCGACCGCGACGCAGCGCGACGTGCCGGCCCACCCATAGCGATCCCCATATCCAGGCAAAGCGCAGCACTGCCAGTGCGACGTTGATGGCCAATGCGTAGACCAGTAACAGCCAGGGGTTCTGGTGCCCGGTCGATTCGACTACCGCGACCGCTCCGCGGAATATCTGCGGCAACTGCTCGCCCAGCAGCACGAACATGATGCCGTTGAGCGAGAACTGCAACGTGTTCCACACGGCCACGCGCTGTACCCGCGTGGTAGCCAGCGCCCGGCCCGAGAGCTCGACGTAGCTCATCGTGACGCCAGCGGAGACGGCGGCGAGAATGCCCGAGGCGTGGATGTGTTCGGCCAACCCGTAAGCGCCGAACGGGATCAGGACGCTGAGCAGAATCTGTGGGCCGGGTTCTTCACCGTAGTGACGCATGAAGACGTCTTTGGCCTTCGTCACGCCCCAGGTGAAGGCTGCCCCGACAGCCAGTCCGGCCAGGGCCACCCAGATGAACGACAGCGCGGCGGAACCGAGCGAGAACGTGCCCGTGACCGCCGCGGCCACGGCAAACCGGAAGGCCACCAGGCCGCTGGCGTCGTTCAGCAGCGATTCGCCTTCGAGCACGTGCATGACGCGCTTGGGGATGGGCACGCGGGATGTGATGGCGGACACCGCCACCGGATCGGTCGGCGAAATGATGGCGGCCAACGCGAAGGACATGGGCAGCGGCATGGACGGAATCATCCAATGGATGAAATACCCCAGGCCGAGCACGGTGAAGAACACCAGCCCGAAAGCCAGTTCGATGATCGACAGCTTGTCGCGCAGCAGACCTTCCTTGGGGATGCGCCAACCATCCAGAAACAGCAGTGGCGGCAGAAAGAGCAGGAAGAACACGCCCGGCTGCAAGGACACGCCGTGGTTGAACACCCCGGCGATCAGTGCGCCCAACGCGATCTGCACCAGCGGAACAGGCAGCGGGCGCGGCAGCATGCGGACAGCGACGCTGCTTGCAACGACGGCCAGCAGCATGGCAAGGGTGATTTCTACGGCTTCCATGGGAAGCGTCCTGGTCGTGTCGGGAGGCAGACCTTATCAAGCAGCCCCCACGTACTGCAATCGCAAACAGTAACGGGGGACTGACTCATGCCAGCGGCGAGCGTCGGATGTGCCGTGGGCCGACCGCACATGGACGTCGGCCTAAGAGGTGTTGGGGGCGTCATCCACGGAGGGCGTGATGCTCTCCGCGAATATGCCATTGGGTTTTATGCCGTGCGTCAGTCGGCCTCGGAATAGAGTTGGCTGATGGACTGCACTTTTCCATTGGCACCAAACTCGACTGCAAAGCGCGTCTCTCCGCGCAGGCCCAGGTCAGTGGCGGTGGCGTAGAGCCAGGTCACGTTGCCGGGCCGGTTGCCGTAAGCGCGGACGGTGTCGGGTTCGCCCAGGGCGCGCTCGACTTCCGCCTTGTCTGCACCGCGCGGAATGCGCGAGATTTCGTCCAGCGTAATTGAGTGTTGGCGCGGCGCAATGGCAGCCAGGCTCGCCGCGCTCATGACAGAAAACGCGCCGGCAAGCAGCATGGTTTTGAGAGGGTGGATGAAACGGTTGCTACGCATGAATTGGCTTTCTTTAGTGAGTGAGAAAACACGCGTGGATTTTTGCGGAGAGCCCTGAAGCCACGCTGTTTTCCATACTGACGCCCCATGCCTGACCGGTCGATGAAACTGTCATGACATTGCTGTCAGGATCGCGTCAGGCATGCGGTGGCGTCTGTCGATGCTCGGTTGCGTCATGCTTTGCAGCCGCATGTCCGCGATGCATGAACAGATGCATGATGGGGCAGAGCAGCAACATCAGATAGGGCAACGCCTTCGAGACGTGCTCGCGGTGTTCGGATATGGCGTAGATCGCGGCGAATGCGAGTACCGCCATCAGCATCAGCACGCCTTTCCTCCGCACGAGCGGCGTGTGCTGAGCGTGATCGTGGTGCATGGTCGAGCCCTCACTTATGAGATTGAAACACCGTGCTGGCGCCACTCTTCTGGACCAGCAATACGTCGTACTTCATGGTGCGGCCACCGTATTCCGGCCCATCCATGCCGGGCGCGCCCAGCGGCATGCCCGGCGCGGCCAGCCCGAGCGCCTTGGGTTGCTCGCGCAGCATCCGCTTGATGTCCGTGGCAGGGATGTGACCTTCGATGAGGTAGCCGTCGACACGCGCCGTATGGCATGACGTGAACTGCTGCGGCATACCCAGACGAGTGCGCTCGTCAGGGCTCTTGATCAGGTTCACCTTGACCTTGAATCCGGCCTTTTCCATATGGGCGATCCAATCCTTGCAGCATGAGCAGTTGGGGTCTTTCCAGACTTCGACCGTGTTGGCCGCGCCCTGCGCGTAGGCGACCGACAAGGTTGCGCTGGCGGCAAGGCTTGCGATGATGTGTCTGGTCTTCATGGGTTGTTCTCCTGCGATCGTTCGACAGATGGGTCTTGCTTGGTGGGCAGTCTGCGTGCGGGTGGTCGCCGTCTGCATGACCCGACGATTACATCTTTGTAATCCTCCGCTGGCGCTGGCGGTTTGCCTTCAAACTAGGCCCACGATTGAGAGAAGAGGGATCGATGAAACTGCTCATAGTCGAAGACGAAGCCAAGACGGGGGAATACCTGCGCCAAGGGTTGAGCGAGGCCGGTTACACCGTTGACCTGGCGCGCAATGGGCCCGATGGCTTGCATCTGGCGCTCACCGACGACTACGACCTCGTTGTGCTCGACATCATGTTGCCGGGCATGGACGGCTGGCAGGTGTTGCACACGCTGCGGCAGACGGGCAAGCGCATGCCTGTGTTGTTTCTGACGGCTCGCGATCAGGTAGAAGACCGTGTGCGTGGCCTGGAATCAGGGGCCGATGATTATCTCGTCAAGCCATTTGCATTCTCGGAAGTGCTGGCCCGTGTGCGGACGCTTCTAAGACGGGGTCGGACGGACGTGGAGCCGACCAGCCTGCGCGCGGCAGATCTGGAGCTTGACCTTTTGCGGCGTCGCGTGACTCGCGGCGGACGGCGCATCGACCTCACCGCGAAGGAGTTCGCCTTGCTCGAACTGCTGCTGCGGCGGCAGGGCGAGGTGCTCCCGCGTTCGCTGATCGCCTCGCAGGTCTGGGACATGAATTTCGAAAGCGATACCAACGTTGTAGAGGTCGCCGTTCGACGCTTGCGCGCAAAGGTGGACGACCCGTTCGAGACCCGGCTTATCCAGACCGTGCGTGGCATGGGCTATGTACTCGAAAGTGATGGCGCCTGATGCGCCGGCCTTTGTCGCTGACGGTACGCCTGACGATTCTGTTCGCCATCGTCACGGGGTTGTCGCTGGGCGCGCTGGGCGGGGTGACGATGTGGGTGCTCGAACGGCATTTCGCGGTGCAGGACCAGGACCTGCTCAGCGAGCGGAGCAGGCTCATCGAAAACCTGATCGCGCGCACCGGGCCGCAGGCTTCGACCGACACTCTGAGAAACAGCCTGAACGACGCCTTTGGTGGGCATGGCGAGCTGTCCATCGCCGTGACAACGCTCGATGGCCGACCGTTGTTTGCCCACGATGCGCATCCGCTGCCGGCGCAAGCCGTGACCGAGGCGTTGGCGCAAGGACGCTCGCAAATGGTCCAGTGGGAAGCGGACGGCCGACAATGGCGTGGCATCGCTGCTCGGGTTGCGTCGCAGACCGAGCCGCTGCTGGTGCTGGTAGCGATCGATATTGGCTTGCACACGGACTTTATCCGGTCCTTCGGCAAAGCCCTGGCGGCATACGTCATCATCGTGGCAGTGGCAGGCTCGGGGTTGGGGTGGCTGGCGGTGCGGCGTGGACTGCTGCCACTGAAGGCCATGAAAGAGCGCGCCTCGAAGGTCACTGTTCGGCAGCTCGACGTGCGCATGGCAGTTGACGCCATGCCGGTCGAGATGGCGGAGTTTGCGTCCACGCTCAATCAGATGCTGGCGCGCCTTGAAGACGCTTTTCGGCGTCTATCGGATTTCTCATCAGACATTGCGCATGAATTGCGCACGCCGCTGAGCAACCTTATGACGCAGACGCAGGTGGCGCTGAATCAGGTTCGAACCCCCGAGCAATACCGCGACGTGCTGGCGTCGAACGCCGAAGAGCTTGAGCGCCTGGCTCGCATGGTGTCGGACATGCTGTTTCTGGCCAAGGCCGATCACGGGTTGATGCTGCCCTCGGTCGAGGACATCGACCTGGCGCGTGAAGTGGCCGCGCTGTGCGAGTTCTATGAAGCGCTGGCCGAGGACCGGCAGGTGGGTATTCATCAACGTGGCCACGCGCGGATTCGTGGTGACCGCTTGATGATCCGGCGAGCGATCGGAAACCTGTTGTCGAATGCGCTGCGCTATACGCCGCCGGGCGGCGCAATCGATGTTGCGATCGAAACGGACGGGCGTTCGGTGCGACTGGCGATGTCCAACCCCGGACCGGCGATCCCGGTCGACGAGCTGCGACACGTGTTCGACCGCTTCTACCGCGCGGAGAAGGATCGCGCGCACGCAGAAGGGGACGGCACGGGGCTTGGGCTGGCGATCACCCAGGCCATTGCTCAAGCGCACGGAGGTTCGGTCAGTGCAAGCTCGGACGCGGGGCTGACGCGCTTCGTGCTGGCTTTTCCTCGCAAGGACTAGCGGATGCGATTGTCTGGTGCTTCGATTGGGCGCAGGGCCGGATGACGTGTCCGGGCGCAATGCCAGGGCAGGGTTCTATTAGGGATTTTGGGTGCCGATGCCATGGCGTCCTGACGGCGATCTGGTGTTTTTTTGGAGCAGTCGTCGATCGATCGGGCAACCCTGGTGGACCTGAGAATGGTCCTGGGGACGCGTGGTCCCTCCGACAGGAATCGAACCTGTATCTGCCGCTTAGGAGGCGGCCGTTCTATCCATTGAACTACGGCGGGACGCGCTGTGACGGGCTTTCCGCGGCTGGGCGGGCTTTTCACGGGGCGCAAGCCTAACACAAATCACCGACCCCCATTTGACGCCGCCGCGCGGGCAGGCTTGCCGACTGGCGTTGCCGGGAAAGCGGTGGGCGTCCTTGGTGGGCGTGTTGCGATCAGATAAAATCCCGCTTTGCGCGAATCGCCAGCAAAATCGGTATGTCACTGATTTCACATAAGGATGTACGGCGCCAGTCCGTTACCTTATGCCGTTTGCGCCTGCAACCCTGACCTACCCAAGATGCGCATTCTCCTGAGTAACGACGACGGATATTTCGCCCCCGGCATCGAAGCGTTGGCGCTCGAGCTGGCCAAGGTGGCCGACATCACCGTCGTAGCACCCGAGCGTGACCGTAGTGGCGCGAGCAATTCGCTGACGCTCGATCGCCCCCTGCAATTGCGACAGGCGCCCAACGGCTTCTACTACGTGAATGGCACGCCGACCGACTGCGTGCATCTGGCGGTGACTGGCATGCTGGATCACCAGCCGGACATGGTGGTGTCGGGGGTGAACCACGGCGCCAACATGGGCGACGACACGATCTATTCGGGTACCGTGGCGGCGGCGACAGAAGGCCATCTGCTCGGCGTGCCTTCGATTGCCGTGTCGCTGGTGGGGCGCAATGCGTCGCGCTTTGAAACCGCGGCCGTGGTGGCCCGCCAGTTGGTTGAACGCTTTATCGCGCAGCCGCTGGACGAGCCGTGGCTGCTCAACGTGAATGTCCCGGACGTGCCCCTGCAGGACATCAAAGGGTTTCAGACCACTCGCCTGGGGCGCCGTCATCGCGCGGAGCCTGTCGTGCGCGACCGCAATCCGCGCGGCGAAACCATTTTCTGGGTCGGCGCAGCGGGCCCGGCGCAGGATGCAGGGGAAGGCACCGATTTCCATGCCGTAGCCGATGGCTACGTATCGGTGACACCGCTCCAGATCGATCTTACGCAGGTGGCGCGCATCGGCCATGTCACCCGCTGGCTGTCACGATGATGACCAAATTGCAAGGTTCGGGCATGACCTCGGCCCGCACACGGACCCGGATGATTGAACGCCTGCGCGAGCAAGGCATCCGCGACGAACAGGTGCTTTCTGCAATGCACCAAGTGCCGCGTCACGCGTTCGTCGAAGAAGCGCTCGCATCGCGCGCTTACGAAGACACCGCGCTGCCGCTGGGCTTTCAGCAGACCATCTCGCAGCCTTTCGTGGTGGCGCGCATGATCGAACTCCTCGCAGCGGGCGGGCGCCCGCTGGGCAAGACGCTGGAGGTCGGCGCGGGCTGTGGCTATCAGGCTGCCGTGCTTTCTTATATGGCGTCGGACGTATATGCGGTCGAACGTATTGCCAAGCTGCTCGCCAAGGCTCGTGAGAACCTTCGGCCGCTGCGCCTGCCCAATGTTCGACTCAAACACGCCGATGGCAGTGTAGGGCTGCCCGAAGTCGCACCTTTCGACTCGATCATTCTGGCGGCGGCATCCGGTTCGGTTCCGCAGGCGCTGCTCCAGCAGTTGGCGCCTGGCGGGCGCCTCGTGATGCCGCTGGGCAACGCGGACCAAGTGATCCTGCTGGTCGAAAAGAACGCCAATGGTACGGTGCGCGAAACTCGTCTGGATGCGGTACGGTTCGTGCCGCTCCTGCCTGGAACGGAATGAACGGAAAAGCATGAATCTCGACAGCCTGAATATCGTGCGCGGTGCATCGCGCTTGTGGATGCCGATCATCCTGGCAAGCCTGCTGGCGGCCTGTGCCAGCTCGGCGCCCAAGGCTCCGGTCGAAACACGTGGCCCCGCCGCCCCCGCCGCGACGGCTGCTGTCACGCCGCCGGTGGTGCCGCCGACTGCCCGGCCCGGCTATCACATCGTCAAGCGTGGCGAGACGCTCTACAGCATCGCACGTGAATACGGACAGACGTATGCGGATGTGGCGACGTGGAACAACCTGTCGAATGCGGCTGTCATTGAAGTCGGTCAGGAACTGCGTGTCATTCCGCCCGATAGCAGTAACGTCAATGTCGTGAAGGCGCCGAGCATCGAAGTGCGCCCGATCGACGGCATGTCTTCTGCGCCGGCTGCTACGACATCGGCGCCGGTCGCGGTGCCCGATGCGTCCACCAAGACGACGCCGCGCGGCGGCCGCATCGCGTATTCGCAGCAAGCCTGGAATGACGCTCAGGCAGGTACGCCATCACTGTCGGCCGCACCGGCAGCCCCTTCCGCTGCGCCTTCACCTGCGGCGCTGCCCGTACCGGCTGCGGCAAGCGCCCCGGTGGCGGCTGCCGTTAAGGGTGATGATGCGCCTGCCGCTGCCACGGGTGACGATGGGGTTGAATGGATGTGGCCGGCCACAGGAAAAGTGATCGCCACCTTCAATGACACGACCAACAAGGGTGTCGATATCGCAGGCTCGGCAGGACAGCCGGTAATGGCCGCAGGGGCAGGTACCGTGCTTTATGTCGGTTCGAGCTTGCGCGGTTACGGAAACCTCGTCATCATCAGGCACAACAACGCTTTTCTGAGTGCGTACGCGCACAACAAGGAAATCCTTGTGAAGGAAGGGCAGGCTGTTCAGAAGGGCCAGAAGATCGCATCGATGGGTGATAGCGATGCCGATCGGGTAATGTTGCATTTCGAGATCCGCCGGCAGGGTAAACCTGTCGATCCCACGAAGTACTTACCCCAACGCTGAGGGCTTGTATGTTCGATCCGGCTTTCCTCGATGACGCGGAAGACAAAGAACCGGATCTGCCCCCGGAGCTGGAAGCATTCGCAGAAGTGCGGCCGGCCGTCCCGGAAAACGAATTCCTCAATGACGTCACCCAGATCTACCTGAACGAGATCGGCGTCAATCCACTGCTCACCGCCGAAGAAGAAGCCGCCCTTGCACGCCGTGTGCGCAAGGGTGATTTCGAGGCCCGCCAGAAGATGATCGAGCGCAACCTGCGCCTGGTCGTCAATATCGCCAAGCATTACCTCAACCGCGGCATTCCACTGCTTGATCTGGTGGAAGAGGGCAACCTCGGCCTAATGCACGCGTTGGAAAAATTCGATCCCGAACGGGGTTTCCGTTTTTCGACGTACGCCACGTGGTGGATTCGCCAGAATATCGAGCGCGCGATCATGAATCAGTCGCGCACGATTCGGCTGCCGGTGCACGTGGTGAAAGAACTCAATCAGGTTCTGCGCGCGCAACGCCAACTCGAAGCGCGCAGTGGGGCCACCACCAATATCGAGTCCATCGCCGAGCGCTTGCAGCGTCCGGTGGATGAAGTCCGCGCGATCCTGGCGCTGAACGAGCACACAGCCTCGCTTGATGCGCCGCTGGATATCGACCCAAACCTTTCGATCGGCGAATCGCTTGCTGACGATCAGGCCGAAAGTCCTGAAACATCCATTCATACCAATGAGGTCGAAACCCTCATCCGCGAATGGATCTCGCAACTGACCGACAAGCAGCGTCTGGTCATTCAGTACCGCTATGGTCTCGACGATGTCGAGGTCCAGACGCTGGAAGACCTTGCAGCCCAGCTCGGACTGACGCGCGAGCGCGTGCGCCAGATCCAGCTCGAAGCGTTGGCGCAATTGCGGCGCATCCTCAAGCGGCGCGGCGTTTCGCGGGACGTGCTGCTGTAACACCGTTGCGACAGTTCCGATCTACACGTTTGGCGCTGCAAGTCATGCATCGCCGCCGCCCTTTTTTTGCTATCCCTCTGAAGCCTTTGCCGAAGCCGCCTCTGCGGCTGGCGTGCTTTGAGGCGCGTGCTCGGACGTCGGGCTCGGAGTTGTCTTTGGAGACAACGGTGTGACCGATGAAGCCGATGGGCGAGTCGGGGTCCGCGTGTGGTTCCACCACAAGGTTGCTGCCATGCAGGCAGCCAAGGCTACGGAAGCGGCAATGCGCCACGGACGCGTGCTATCGCGTTGAGCGTAGCCGGCGTCTGCGATCGCACGTGCAACGTGACGCGACGTGATGGTACGGGTGTTGTCCGCAAACGCCGCCATCAGACTTTTGTCGGCAAGAATATTCACGCGTCGGGTCAGTCCGCGTGAGGCACGGGCAAGTCGTCGGAGCGGCGCGCCGGTGAACAAATCCGGTCCCCGATAGCCAGCCGTATGCAACCGTGACCGCAGGTAGTCGGCGGTATCGCGCAGATTCAGGGGGGTGAGCCGGAAGCTATGCGTGATGCGCTCGGCGAGGGATCGCATGTCGCGCCGGGTCAACAGGGTGTCGAGTTCCGGCTGCCCGAACAATACGATCTGCAGCAGTTTGTGGGTGGATGATTCGAGGTTCGAGAGCAGGCGTACCAGCTCGAGCGAGGCGGTCGGCATGGCATGTGCCTCGTCCACGATCAGCACTACGCGCGACTGTGCCGCGTATAGCTCGATGAGCTTTTGTTCAATAAGGCGCAGCGGTGCGGGGGAGTCGTCTGCACCCACGCCCAGTTCAAGCAAAATCACTTGTTGGAGTTCGTCAGGCGCAAGACTCGGATTTGCAAGGTAGATGGTCTTGACCTGTTCGGGTAGCCGCTCGATCAGCATCCGGCACAGCATGGTCTTGCCCAGGCCGACTTCGCCGCTGACACGCACAATCCCTTCTTCATGCGTTACAGCAAATACCAGCGCATCGAGTATGGCCTCGCGCTGCGCGCCGCCGAAGAAATACCCTGTGTGCGGCGTGATGCGAAAGGGCGGCTCGTTCAGCCCGAAATGATCGAGATACATAGGTCACGCAGTTGTTGCCGTTCCGTATCGGTCAAGGGGTGTGGCCGCAGTATTCCGGCCGCATGCCCGGCATCCAGCATAGCGCGAATGGGGTAGGGCGGCGAGTTCGCACGAGTTGTTCAGAAAATTCGACTTCAGTGTTCTATGTAAAAGCAAGTCGGCCGGGCTCTTTGGCTCATGAAGTCTGCCTATGAGGCATGCTAAAATCTGCAATTGCCCAAAAAAAGCACACTCATTTGACGACCGAATCCTCCCCTGCGCAAAGTCTGGATGCACCCCTCGTGCGCCTGCGTGATGTGCAGTTTTCCTATGGGCCTCGCCAGGTGCTGCGTGGTGTCGATCTCGACATTCCGCGCGGCAAGGTCGTGGCCATCATGGGCGGCTCCGGCAGCGGCAAGACGACGTTGCTGCGCATGATTGGCGGCCAGCTGCGCCCCCGCAGTGGCGAGGTGCGTGTATGCAACAGCCTGGTGCCCGAACTCGGCCGCAGGGATCTGTACGCGCTGCGTCGTCGCATGGGCATGCTGTTTCAGTTCGGCGCGCTGTTCACCGATGCGTCGGTGTATGACAACGTCGCCTTTCCGATGCGGGAACATACCGACCTGCCCGAGTCCATCATCCATGACCTCGTGATGATGAAACTCCATGCTGTCGGCCTGCGTGGCGCGGCACGACTCAAGGTGCCAGAGCTTTCCGGTGGCATGGCGCGGCGCGTGGCGCTGGCGCGTACCGTGGCGCTCGACCCGCAACTGATCATGTATGACGAGCCGTTTACCGGGCTTGATCCGATTTCGCTGGGCGTCATCGGCCAATTGATTCGCCGACTCAACGACGCACTCGGTGCGAGTTCGATCGTCGTGACCCACGACATCCAAGAATCGCTCCAGATCGTCGACTACATCTATTTTCTGTCCGAAGGACGGGTGGTCGCCCAGGGTACGCCGGATGAAATCCGCGCTTCAACCGACCCGTGGGTCCACCAGTTTGTGTGGGCCGAGGCGGATGGCCCGGTGCCGTTCCAGTACCCGACCTCCAAGCCGTATGCTGAATCGTTGTTGGGGGATGCGCATGTTTGAACTGGTGGGCGCGGGCTTTCGCGCCATCGGCAGCCGGGTGGTCAATGGTGTCTGGCGTATCGGTTTCTGCGCGCGCTTCTTCGGCACGCTGTTGATCCTGTCGGGCACATCCTTCCGTCGCCCGCGCCTGACCATCCGCGAGGTCTATTTTTCGGGCGCGCTGTCGCTGATCATCATTCTCGTGTCGGGGCTGTTCGTCGGCATGGTGCTGGGGCTGCAGGGCTATGACACACTCCAGCGGTTCGGCGCGGCCGATGCGCTGGGCCCGTTTGTTGCGCTGTCGCTATTGCGTGAGCTGGGGCCCGTGGTGGCCGGTTTGCTATTCGCCAGCCGGGCCGGTTCGGCGATCACCGCAGAAATCGGACTGATGAAAGCCACCGAACAGCTGTCGGCCATGGAAATGATGGCGGTGAACCCGATCGCCCGTGTAGTAGCGCCGCGCTTCTGGGGCGGGGTTATCTCGATGCCGCTGCTGGCCGCGTTGTTCTCCGCCATGGGCATTCTGGGCGGCTACATCGTCGGCGTGATCGCCATCGGCGGCGACAGCGGTACGTTCTGGTCGCAGATGCAGGCCTCAGTGGATTTCCGCCATGATGTGATCAATGGCGTCATCAAGAGCTTTGTCTTCGGCGTCGCGGTATCGCTGATTTCGGTGTTTGAAGGTTTTGACGCCCAGCCGACGGCGGCTGGCGTTTCGCGCGCTACGACGCGCACTGTGGTCATCTCGTCGCTGGCAGTGCTGGCGCTGGACTTTGTCCTGACCTCTCTCATGCTCAGAGGCTGAAACAATGAATCGTTCCATCATCGACCTGTGGGTCGGTATTTTCGTGACGCTGGGTTTGCTCGCACTGCTGTTCCTGTCGCTGCGCGTGGGCAATATCAATGGCGCACAGTTGTATCAGCCGTACGAGCTGAAGGCCGACTTCGACAATATCGGCGGCCTCAAAGTCCGTGCTCCGGTGCGCAGCGCTGGCGTGGTGGTGGGGCGCGTGGAATCGATCGCACTCGACAAGCGCACGTTCCAGGCCGTGGTCACGATGAAGATCGATGGCCGTTACGTGTTCCCGCGTGACACCTTCGCCACCATCAATACCTCGGGCCTGCTGGGCGAGCAGTATGTCGGCTTCGATCCTGGTGGTGATCCGCAAGACCTGAAGGCCGGCGACGTGATCAAGAAGACGCAATCGGCGGTGGTGCTTGAAAAGCTCATCAGCCAGTTCATGTTCAGCAAGGCCGAAGAAGGCCCATCCAAGTAAAAAATGACGGGGAAGGCTCGCCCGATGCAACGACGACTCACGACGTTTTTGGCCGCTGGTTTGCTGGTGGCTTTGACCGGTTGTGCCACGACTGGTAGCAACCCGAAGGACCCGTTCGAGCCCTTCAACCGCGACATGTATAACTTCAACTCGTCGCTGGATAAGACGTTCGTCAAGCCGGTCGCCGAGGCTTACGTGGACGTAACGCCGCGTCCGACGCGCGTGAATGTGTCGAACTTCTTCGGTAATCTCGCCGACATCTGGATCGGTGTGAACAACCTGCTGCAAGGCAAGCCGAGCGACGCAGCGAGCGACCTCGGGCGCGTCGTGGTCGAACTCCACGGTTGGCATTCTCGGTTTCTTCGATATCGCGTCAGAAATCGGCCTGGACAAGCACGACGAAGACTTCGGTCAAACACTCGGCGTCTGGGGCGTGGGCGATGGCCCCTACCTCGTGTTGCCGTTGTTCGGCCCGCGAACCACTCGCGACGCGTTCGGTCTGATTCCTGACCTCTATGCGACGCTGCCGGGTTATATCGACGACATTCCGACACGCAATATCGTGCGCGGCGTGGGCTTTGTGAGTTTACGTGCCGACCTGCTCGGCACCGAGAACACCTTGTCCGAAGCCGCGCTGGACGAATATTCCTTCGTTCGCGACTTCTATCTGCGCCGCCGTGCCAGCCTGATCCGTGATGGCAAACGCGTGCGCGACGATGATGGCGCCATGGCCACGCCGCCGGTGCTGTTGGCCGCCACCACGGGCTACCTGACCACGCGCCGTCTCGTGCTGGTCGAACTGGACCGCCAGTTCGCCATGCCGGTGACCGAGTGACACTTTTCTGAAAGGGATACACGCATGCTTCGATTCCTCCGCCATGCCGCACTGGCTCTCGCTGTTGTCGCCGCGCCCGCCTTCGCGCAAGAGGCGCCGGACGCACTGATCAAGCGGGTGACCACGGAAGTCATCGACATCATCAAGAACGACAAGGCCATCCAGTCAGGCGATACGCGCCGCGCCGTCGAGCTGATCGAACAGCGGGTGCTGCCTAACTTCGACTTTCAGCGCATGACCGCCTTGGCCGCTGGCCGTGAATGGCGTAACGCGACGCCAGACCAGAAAACCCAACTGGCCCGCGAATTCCAGACCCTGCTCGTGCGCAGCTACTCCAACGCGCTCACGCAATACAAGAACCAGACCATCGACTTCAAGCCGCTGCGTATGCAGGCTTCTGACACCGAAGTCGTTGTGCGGACCGAAGTCCGCCAAGCGGGTGCCAAGCCGATCGGCATCGACTACGACCTGGAAAAAGTCAACAACGGCTGGAAGGTTTTCGACGTGACCGTGGCGGAAGTGAGCCTCGTCACCAATTACCGCGACACCTTCGCGCAAGAGATCAAGGCGGGCGGCATCGACGGCCTGATCAAGTCGCTGCGCACCAAGAACGAACAACTGGCCGCCAAGCAGGGCGACGCCAGCAAGAAATAAGGCACGATGATTCTTGAACGTGACGGCGCCCTCGTCATCGAAGGCGCCATGACTACAGACACCGTCAACCTGCTGCTGCAGCACGGTGAGCCGTTGGTGATGGCGGCGGATCGCACGCTCGATCTTTCCGCCGTCGGCGAGGTCAACTCTTCCGCGCTGGCGCTGGTGTTGGCTTATATGCGTGCCGCTCGCAAAGCGGGGCGTCGCTTCGACATCATCAACGCTCCGCAAACCTTTCTCAGCCTTGCCGCGCTCTATGACGTGAGCGACGTTCTGTTGCCGCCTTCAGCCTCTGCTGAGGCCAGTGCCCCCCATGCCGGCTGACGTATCCGGTCCGGCGATCCGGGTCGAAGGTGCGGTCAAGCGCTATGGTGATCTGACGGCGCTGGCCGGCGTCGATCTCGAAATCCACCAGGGCGAGTTCTTCGGTTTGCTGGGGCCCAACGGCGCGGGCAAGACGACACTCATCTCGTCGCTCGCTGGTCTGAATCGCCTCACACAAGGCCGTATCTCTGTGCTCGGGAGCGATGTCGTCAACGACTATCGCGAAGCGCGTCGCAAGCTCGGTATCGTGCCGCAGGAATTGGTCTTCGACCCGTTTTTTACGGTGCGCGAGATGTTGCGCATCCAGTCCGGCTACTTTGGACTGCGCCGTAACGACGATTGGATCGACGAACTGCTTGCCAGCCTTGATCTGACCACCAAGGCCGATGCCAACATGCGCGCCCTCTCGGGCGGCATGAAGCGCCGCGTGCTGGTCGCTCAGGCGCTGGTTCACCGTCCGCCCGTCATCGTGTTGGACGAGCCTACAGCGGGCGTCGATGTCGAACTGCGTCAGGGCTTGTGGCATTTCATTCGCAAGCTCAACGCCGATGGCCACACCATCGTGCTGACCACACACTATCTTGAAGAGGCTGAAACCCTCTGCAACCGTATCGCCATGCTGAAGGCAGGGCGAGTCATCGCGCTGGACACCACGGCCAACATCCTTGCCCGCGTGAGTACACGTACGCTGCGCGTTCAGGTCAGTGCGGGTGGTGCGCTGCCGCCGGAGTTGGCGGCGCGCCTTATGCGACAGGACGGCAACGTGATGATCTTCGGCTTCGACAGTTACGAGCAGATCGAGCCGATGCTGCGCAGCCTGCGTGAAGCGGGTTACGGACTGACCGACATCGAAGTCGCAAAGCCCGATCTTGAACAAGCCTTTGTCAACATGCTGCACAGGGGCTGACATGAACGCTTTCCCGACCCTGCTTTACAAAGAAATGCTGCGCTTCTGGAAGGTTGCCTTCCAGACTGTGGCCGCGCCCGTGCTGACGGCCGTCCTTTATCTGTTGATCTTCTCGCATGCCTTGTCCGGCCGCGTGCAGGTCTATGAGGGGGTCAGCTACACGAGCTTTCTGATCCCCGGCCTGGTGATGATGTCGGTGCTGCAGAACGCATTCGCCAACAGTTCGTCGTCGCTCATCCAGAGCAAGATTACCGGCAACATCGTCTTCGTGCTGCTGCCGCCGATCTCGTATCGTGAGTTCTACTTTGCCTACGTGATCGCCTCGGTGGTGCGCGGCGCCGTGGTCGGCGTTGGCGTCTGGCTGGCCTCGCTGCCCTTTGCCCTGACCCCCATCGCGTATCCGCTGTGGGTCATCGGTTTCGTGCTGCTCGGCGGGGCGATTCTCGGCACGCTGGGCATCATCGCCGGCATCTGGGCGGACAAGTTCGACCAGCTCGCAGCGTTCCAGAACTTCCTGATCATGCCGCTGACCATGCTCTCAGGCGTGTTCTATTCCATTCATTCGCTGCCGGAATTCTGGCAGCGGGTCTCGCATCTGAACCCGTTTTTCTTCATGATTGACGGTTTCCGCTACGGTTTCTTCGGGACTTCGGACGTCTCGCCCTGGTTGAGCCTCGCCATCGTTGGCGCGGCGACCGTGGCGTTGGCCTGTCTGTGCCTGGTGATGCTGCAGCGCGGCTACAAACTCAGAGGGTAGGGCGCAGGCGCGCCCGTCGCATTCACATGTTCCAGGCATCGGAAATCAAACGTCTCATCGAGCAGGGGCTGTCCTGCGAATTCGTCGCGATCGAAGGCGACGACGGCGTCCACTTCACCGGCATAGTCGTCAGCGCGAGCTTCGACGGCAAGCCACGTGTGCGCCAGCATCAGGCCGTATACGCCACGTTGGGGGCCCTGATGGGCAATGAGATCCACGCCCTGCAACTCAACACTTTCACGCCCGCTCAGTGGGCACAGTTCCAGCAAGGGAACTAACAGATCATGGACAAGCTTCACATCACTGGCGGTAACCGCCTGCAAGGCGAAATCGCCATTTCCGGCGCCAAGAACGCTGCGTTGCCGATCCTGTGCGCGGCGCTGCTCACGCGCGACCCCGTCACGATTACCAACGTCCCTGACCTGAAGGACACCCGCACGCTGCTCGAGCTGCTCGGCACCATGGGTGTCAAGACCAAGGTCGAAGGCGACACCGTGCATCTGGACGCAAGCGAGATCACTGCGCCTTACGCGTCGTATGAGCTGGTCAAGACCATGCGCGCCTCGGTGCTGGTGCTCGGTCCGCTGACCGCCCGTTGTGGCGAAGCCAAAGTCAGTCTGCCCGGCGGTTGTGGCATTGGAGCACGCCCGGTCGATCAGCACATCAAGGGCCTGCAAGCGATGGGCGCGGACGTCCGCGTCGAGCACGGCTACATGCTGGCGACCGCCAAGCGCTTGAAGGGCGCGCGCATCGTGACCGACATGGTCACCGTGACGGGGACCGAAAACCTGCTGATGGCAGCCTGTCTGGCCGAAGGCGAAACGGTCATTGAAAACGCAGCGCGCGAACCCGAAGTGGTCGATCTGGCCAACTGCCTGATCGCTATGGGCGCGCAGATTTCCGGTGCCGGCACCGACATCATTCGCGTGCGCGGCGTTGAACGTCTGCACGGCGCCACGCATTCGGTCATGCCCGACCGTATCGAGACTGGCACCTATCTGTGCGCGGCAGCCGTGACCGGTGGTGACGTACGCCTGACGCACACGTCGTCGGCGTATCTGGACGCCGTTATCGACAAGCTCATGGACGCCGGTTGCGAGATCGGCATCGAGCGCGACGCCATTCGTCTGCAGGCGCCGGCACGGCTGAATTCGGTGAGCATCCGCACTGCGCCGTACCCGGCCTTCCCGACCGACATGCAGGCGCAGTTCATGGCGATCAACTGCGTGGCCAGCGGCACTGCCACGATCCGCGAGACGATTTTCGAAAACCGCTACATGCACGCGGTCGAACTGCAACGCCTGGGTGCGGACATCAGCATCGACGGCAACATGGCCGTAGTGCGTGGCGTGGAGCGCCTGCAGTGCGCGACCGTCATGGCGACCGACCTGCGCGCTTCCGCAAGCCTGGTCATCGCCGCGCTGGTGGCAGAAGGCGAGAGCACCATCGACCGCATCTACCACCTCGACCGTGGTTACGAAAAACTCGAAGCCAAGCTCGCCGCGCTGGGCGCGCAAGTACGCCGCGGCCGCGGCAACTGATATCGAACGGATGAGCGAAGTGTCTGGAATCACGCTGGCCCTGTCCAAAGGGCGCATCTTCGAAGAAACCCTGCCGCTGCTGGCAGCCGCCGGCATCGTGCCGACCGACAATCCTGAGTCGTCGCGCAAGCTCATCATCGGGACCAATCGCCCCGATGTGCGCCTGGTCATCGTGCGCGCGACCGATACGCCGACCTACGTGCAGCATGGAGCGGCCGATCTCGGGATCGCTGGCAAGGACGTGTTGCTCGAACATGGCAGTGAAGGCCTCTACCAGCCGCTCGATCTGAACATCGCCAAGTGCCGCATGAGCGTGGCCGTACGTGCCGGCTTCGACTACCAGGACGCAGTGCGCCGCGGCGCGCGCATCCGCGTGGCAACCAAGTACACCACCGTGGCGCGCGACCACTTTGCCGCCAAAGGTGTGCACGTCGACCTTATCAAGCTGTACGGCTCGATGGAGCTGGCGCCGTTGGTGGGATTGGCTGATGCCATCGTTGACCTCGTATCGACAGGCGGTACGCTGCGCGCCAACAATCTGCATGAAGTCGAAGAGATTATGCCGATCAGCTCGCGTCTGATCGTCAACCAGGCATCGCTCAAGCTCAAGCGCGAGCTGTTGCAGCCGGTCATCGAAGCCTTCGCAGGAGCGATCAAGCCATGATCCGTCGCATGAGCAGTGCGGACGCTTCGTTTGCCGCCGACCTTTCTGCGCTGCTGGCATTCGAAGACGCGACCGATGCGCGCATCGGCAACGCTGTCGGCGAAATCATTGCTGCCGTGCGTGCGCGCGGCGATGCAGCTGTCGTCGAGTACACCAACCGCTTCGATCTGCTCGACGTCGCTGGCATTGATGCACTGACCCTGCCGAAATCGCAGCTACAGCAGGCGCTGGACGGCCTGCCGACGCAACAGCGCGCCGCACTCGAACTGGCTGTGGCGCGTGTGCGCGAGTACCACGAAAAACAACTGCTGGAATCCTGGTCGTTCACCGACAAATTGGGTAACCGGCTTGGGCAGAAGGTCACGCCGCTGGACCGCGTCGGCCTGTACGTGCCTGGCGGAAAGGCAAGCTACCCGAGTTCCGTGATCATGAACGCCGTGCCGGCCAAGGTGGCGGGCGTAGGCGAATTGATCATGGTGACGCCCACGCCGCGCGGCGAACGCAATCCGCTCGTGCTGGCAGCTGCTGCGCTGACCGGGGTCGATCGCGTGCTGACCATTGGCGGTGCGCAGGCCGTGGCGGCACTGGCGTACGGCACGCAGAGCGTGCCGCAAGTTGACAAGATCGTCGGCCCTGGTAACGCTTATGTGGCAGAGGCCAAGCGCCGCGTGTTCGGCACTGTCGGCATCGACATGGTGGCAGGCCCGTCCGAAGTGCTGGTCATCTCCGACGGTTCGGGCAACCCGGATTGGGTGGCGATGGACCTGTTCGCACAAGCCGAGCACGACGAACTCGCGCAGTCGATCCTGCTGTGCACCGATGCCACCTTTATCGAGGCGGTTGCAGCTTCGATCGCGCGTCTGCTGCCGACCATGGAACGCCGCGAAACCATCGCGACTTCGCTGGCCAATCGGGGCGCGTTGATTCTCGTACGCGATCTGAACGAAGCCTGCGAAATCTCCAATCGCATTGCGCCGGAGCACTTGGAGCTGTCGATGGAAGATGCGCAAAACTGGATCGACCACATCCGCCACGCAGGCGCGATTTTCGTCGGCCATAACTCGGTCGAAGCGCTGGGCGACTACTGCGCCGGCCCGAACCACGTGTTGCCGACCATGCGCAGCGCGCGCTTCTCGTCACCGCTGGGCGTGTACGACTTTCAGAAACGCAGCAGCATCATCCACATGTCTGAAGCCGGCGCCAAGGCGCTGGCGCCCGTGGCCGCCACGCTGGCCTATGGTGAAGGTCTGCAGGCGCACGCACGGTCAGCGGAGTATCGCGGCTGAATTCGCGCGCAGCGAAACAAAAAGGGAGCCCCGAAAGGCTCCCTTTTTTGTTGGCTGTTCGTCTGGCTGCGCTCAGCGCACGAACACTTCCAGCCCCGAAGGCGTGAGTCCGCCGAAGTGCACGCTGTTGGTGGCGATGCGCCACGACTGCTCTTCGACCGGGTTGCCGCCAGTATTCGGATTCACGTCGAAGTGCGGAAACTTGCTGCTCGAAATCTCTAGCCGGATGCGGTGACCCGTTGCGAACAGATTGCTCGTGGGCATCAGCTCGATGCGAATCGGGTAGCGCACACCGGGTTCCATCATTTCGGCGTGGTCCCAACCGTTGCGATAGCGCACCCGCAGGATGCCGTCGCATAGGTTCATCGCAAAGCCGCGCGGCCAGTCGGAACTTGCAGGGTGTACGTTGACCAGCTTGGCGGTGAAGTCGGTGTCCGGGCAATCGGAGCTCACCCACAGCGTAACCGCTACTGGGCCCGAGACTTCTATCGACGATTCCAGCGGCTCGGTCTCGAAGACGAGCACGTCTGGGCGCGAGGCCGTGGGCAAGTACGGCGGACGGCTGCCAAAGAACTGTGGCGCCTCGCGCTGATCGTACGCACCGCCTTCCATGACCGGCGCGCCGGACGTGATCGCGCCGCCAATGGCCGGAACAGGATGACGGGGGTCGAAAGTGTAGGTGCGTTCGCCCGCATCCATTGGCGCGTCGAGCGATAGTTGCCCGCCCTCGGCAAGATATAGCCGGACTGGTGTGGCCTGCGTCGGGGGCCAGGTTTCGGTGGCACACCACTGGCCCCCGTGCGAGATACGTGCCTTGGCGTCGCGCCGGCTATCTCCGCCCCCCATGCGGAAGTAGCGTACGGCGGGTGTGTCGTCCGGCCACGCAGCAGTGTCGTCCTGCAACCAGCGGCGGAACCATGCCAGGCGCAATGCCAGATAGTCGTCAGCGAGCTGGCCGTCGAGCATCGCGGTCGGGCCGAAGTCCGACTTCTCCGGCAAAGGTGTCGCTGCGGGCGCCGTGTGTCCACGGCCCCATCACCATGTAGTGGGGGCCGCGATGATATTGGCGCAGGCCGCTGAAGTTGGCCGGGATCGTGCTCGCGTACGGGTCGTACCAGCCGCACATCAAGAAGGTCGGAACGTCGGCCGCGCCCTGATAGCGCCCCTCCGCGCACAGGCCGATCTGCGCCCATGCGGCGTCGAAATCCATGGCACGCCATTGGTCGAAGAAGTACGCCTCGTAATCGGGGTGCGCGCGCAACGGCGAATGCCCCGGCTTCCACGGCATGCGGCCAAACCAGTCGCGGATGTCCTCGGCTTCGAGTGCAGCACGCATGAGCGGATCACGCTGTGCCTCGGGGCTTTGCAGCGCATGCCGGTATGCCCAGGTCGCCTGCTTGAGTTCGAAGGCTCCGCCCTGGCGAATACCTGCCCGATGGGCATTCCAGAATCCACCCGAATCCATAAACAGGCATGCAAGCCCCGGCGGGTTGAGGCAGGCCAGCGCCATCTGCGCATGCGCTGCGTACGACAGCCCCATCATGCCGACGCGACCGTTGCACCACGCTTGCTGTAGTACCCAAGCCAGCGTGTCGGCGCCGTCATCGGCTTCGCGGATGTACTTGACGAACTCTCCTTCCGAACCGTGCCTGCCGCGGCAATCCTGAAACACCACGGCGAAGCCTTGGCGTACGAAATACGCAGCGACCGTGGCGCGATCGATCGGCTGCGGACGGGCATGCGAGCGTTCGGACACTTGCGTGCCGCGCTTGCCGTACGGCGTGCGTTCGAGGATCACCGGCCACGGGCCGGGCAACGCGCCGGACTCATCGGCGGGCAGGTAGATGTCGGTGGCAAGATGCACCCCGTCGCGCATGCGGACGCGGGCATCCGGCAGACGGGCTACGCCGGTCTGCAAGAGTTCGATGTTCATGTTGTATGGCTCCGCTCGGCCCGGGGGGCGGGCAAGGTCCGGGCGGCGAGCGCCGCCCGGGTCGGATAGCGATATGTCGGGTGATTTATTCGGTGATGTTGACCACCATCGTGCGTTCGTCGCGACGCGGCTTGAAGTTGATGTTCTTCTTGGCCACCCACGTGAGCTGCTCGAAGTACAACGGGATCATGCCGACATCATCCATGGCGGTACGCGTGGCTTGCTCGAGCCCCGCCTGATGCTTGGCTGGATCGGCTTCCTTGTCGGCGGCTTCGATCTGCTTGTCGAACGTCGGGTTGCTGTAACGGCTGCGGTTGAATAGGCCCTGACCGCTTTCCTTGTCATAGGTGTGCAGTGTCTGGTTCAGGCCGCGCAGCGCGCTGCCCGAGGTCGAACCGAAACCAAACAGGAACATCGAGAATTCCTGCGCCGAGGCGCGCTTGAGGAACACGCTGTTGGGCATGACTTCGACCTGAGCCTGCAGGCCGCCGCGCGCCAGCAACTGACCAACCGCTTGCGCCACTTGCGAATCGTTCTGGAAGCGGTCGTTAGGCGCCTGCAACGTCACGCGGAAGCCATTCGGATAGCCCGCAGCAGTCAGTAGCTTCTTGGCTTCTGCCTGGTCGTACGGCACGCCCGCGTAACCCTTGGCGTAGCCGATCAGACCCTCGGGAACGAACTGACCGGCGGGTTCGGCAACACCACGCATGACGCGGTCGACCAGGGCCTTCTTGTTGACCAGCATGGCCACGGCGCGGCGCACGCGCACGTCCTTGAACGGGTTGGCGATGGGGTTGCCGTTGTTGTCGGTGACAAAGGGCGATTTGTCGCGCGTGCTGTCTACGCTCAGGTAGATGAGGCGTGCGGACGACTTGCGCCATACCTTGAAGTTCTTGTTGTTCTCGATGCCGGCGAGGTCCGCGGTCGGCACGCCTTCAACGAGGTCGGCGTCGCCCGACAGGAGTGCTGCGATGCGCGAGGCGCCATTGCCGATGAAGCGCAGCGTCACCTGCTTGAAGTGTGGCTTCTGCTTGCCCCAGTAGTAGGGGTTGGCTTCCATCTTGACGTACTCGCCGCGCCGCCATTCGACGAACTTGTAGGGGCCAGTGCCGATCATTGCTTTGCCGGTGTTGAAGGCATCGCTGTCGGTGTCGGGCTTGATCTCGCGCGAGGTGATGTACAGCTCGCCGATGTCATTGATGAAGCGCGGGTCGCGCGTCTTGAGCTTCACGCGCAGGGTGTACGGGTCGGGCGCGGTGATTGCCTCGATATTGGCGACTGAGCTGTCGAACGATGCCGGGCTACCCTTGATCTTTGGAATGCGGTTGACCGTGGCAATGACATCCTGCGCGTCGAAGTTCGCACCGTTGGAGAACTTCACGCCATGGCGCAGCTTGATCTCCCACGTTGTTGGGTCAACTTCGCGCCAGCTCTCGGCAAGCGCGGGGACTTGGCGCATGTCCGCGTCGAAGGCCACCAGCCTGTCGAAGAACTGCGCGGCCATCGCCTGGTTGGGCGAATTGCGCGCAAAGTCCGGGTCCATCGTGGTCTGTTCCGTCGACAGGGCCACGCGCAGGTCTGCCGCTTGTACGAGTCCGGCGCCCAGGCTCAGGCAGACGGCCAGCGCGGCGGCTCTCAGTGTTTTGTTCATCTTGGTCTTCCTCCGTGGGGCGCGGCTCTCAACGCGCAGGGCTGGGATCATTCAAGTGACAGGCCGCCGTGTGGCGCGGCATGACTTCGCGCAGCAGCGGGGCTTCGACGCGGCAACGCGGCATGACATGCGGGCAACGCGGGTTGAAATGGCAACCGGCTGGCGGATTGAGCGGCGAGGGGATTTCGCCCTGCACCGGCTGGTAGTCGCGCTTGCCGTCTTCGATCTTGGGCACCGCGCTCAGCAGCGCCTGCGTATACGGGTGACGCGGCTGACTGAAGATGTCTTCGGTGCTGGCCTGCTCGACCACGCGGCCGAGGTACATGATCACCACCTCGTCGCAGATGTGCTCGACCACGCCGAGGTCGTGGCTGATGAACAGATACGTGAGCTGCTCGCGTTCTTTCAGGTCCATGAGCAGATTCAGAATCTGCGCCTGAATGGAAACGTCCAGCGCCGCCACGGATTCATCGCAGATGAGCATGCGCGGCTTGACCGCCAGCGCGCGGGCGATGCCGACGCGCTGACGCTGTCCGCCGGAAAACTGATGCGGATAACGCTGCGCGGCCGACATGTCGAGGCCGACCATCGAGAGCAGTTCCGCCAGTCGGCTTTCGCGCTCGCGTGGAGGCGTGATGCCGTGAACCAGCGGCGCTTCCATGATGATGTCGGCCACGCGCTTGCGCGGGTTGAGCGACGCGAACGGGTTCTGGAACACCATCTGGATTTCCAGCGCCATGCGGCGGCGCGTGGCGGCATCCAGCGTGGCAAGGTTCTGCCCGCGATACAGCACTTCGCCCTGCGTGGCGGGGATCAGTTGCGCGACGATGCGCGCCAGCGTCAACTTGCCGCAACCTGATTCACCCACGATGCCGATGACCTTGCCGGCCTGCACCGTGAGGCTGACATCATTGACGGCGTGCACGCCCGCACTGGGGGGCTTGCGCGACATGAGATTCACCGCACGCTCGATGAGGTCCGGGCGCTGCGCGAAGATCTTGCTGACGTGGCGCAGTTCGAGGATGGGGTCACTCATTGCGCGTTCTCCGGGTGCCAGCAGACGAAATCGTGTCCTGCATTGAATGCCATGCTGTCGGGATACGTGGTGCACTGTTCAGTGGCGCGCGGGCAACGCGTGCGGAATGGGCAGCCCGAGGGCAGGGCGAGCATGTTCGGTGTGTTGCCGGGGATCTGGTAGAGCCGTTCCCCGCGCGGCACTTGTGAGGGAATCGAGCGGATCAGCCCTGCGGTGTACGGATGGTGCGGCGCGTGCAGCACCGCCTGCGCCGGGCCCGATTCGACGATGTGGCCTGCGTACATGGTCAGGATGCGATCGGCGATCGACGCCACGGCGCCAAGATCGTGGCTGATCCAGATGAGTGCCGTGCCCTCTTCGCGGCACAGGGTCTGGAACTCATGAATGATCTGGCCCTGGATGGTGACGTCCAGCGCGGTGGTCGGCTCGTCGCAGATGATGAGATCGGGCCGGTTGATGAATGCCACGGCAATCGCCACGCGTTGGCGCATGCCGCCCGAAAACTGGTGCGGGTAGCTGCGGATGCGCGTTTCGGCCGACGAAATGCCCACGCGTTCGAGCACGTCGATCGCGCGTGCGAGTGCGGCCTTGTGGCTGACTTTCTCGTGCGCCTGGATGGTCTCGATCATTTGCGTGTCGATACGCAGCACCGGGTTCAGCGTCATCGATGGGTCCTGGAACACCATCGCGATTTCCTTGCCCCGGATGCGCTGCATGTCGCGTTCGGGCAGGCCGACCAGCGACTTGCCCTTGTAACGGATATCGCCCGCGACGATGCGCCCCGGCTCATCGATCAGCCCAAGGATCGAAAAGCCCAGCATCGATTTGCCCGAGCCCGATTCGCCGACAAGCCCGATGACTTCGCCGGCCCGTACATCAAGGCTGACGCCGTCAACCGCCGGTACGACACCGGCTCGCGTGAAGAAGTGCGTCTTCAGCCCGCGGATTTCTAGAAGGTTCTCGCTCATGACCGCTATTTTTCCAGACGCGGGTTGAGAATCTCCAGCAGTCGATCACCGACGATGTTGATGGAGAAGAGCATGATCAGCAGGACCAGCCCTGGATAGAAGGCGATCCAGTAGCTGCCCGACATGATGAACTGCGATCCATTGGCGATCAGCAGCCCGAGCGAGGGCTTGGTCACCGGCACGCCCAGCCCGAGAAAGGACAGCGTGGCCTCGGTGCCGATGGCGTGCGCCGTCTGCATGGTGGATATCACGATGAGCGGCGGCAGGCAGTTGGGCAACAAATGCCCGAGCACGATGCGGCGACTCGGCAAGCCCAGGCAATGCGCTGCCTCGATGTACTCCTGGCCAATCTCCACTAGCGCTGCGCCACGCACCGCACGTGTGTAGTAGGCCCACTGCACGACGACGAGCGCCAGGATCACCTTGTCCACGCCTTGGCCGACCATGGCGAGCAGGAGCAGGGCGACGAGGATGGTCGGAAAGCCCAGCATGATGTCCACGGCACGCATGATGACCGCATCCACGCGGCCGCCGTAGTACGCGGCGATCAGGCCGAGCAGCGTGCCAATCGACACGGCGATGCCGCCCGCCAGCACGCCGACGAACAGGCTCGTGCGCAGTCCGTACAGGATGGCCGACACCATGTCGCGGCCTTGACCATCGGTGCCAAGCAAATAGGTGACGGTGCTGTCGAGGTTATGGCTGCCCGGTGCCATCTGGGCGTCCATGATGTCCACCGTGGCGAGGTTGTAGGGATCGGTCGGTGCGATCCATGGCGCGGCCAGCGCGGCGACCGCCACGATTACACAAACGAACAGCGCGACGGCCGGCAGCGGACGGCTCAGCAGACCGCGCAAGACCTTGGCGAAACCTTTGTGTGCGGTGCTCATGCGCGTTTGCCCCCGAGGCGGATACGCGGATCGAACACCGAATAGAGGATGTCGACCACCAGGTTGATGACGATGAACATGAACACCACCAGCGTGAGATAACCCACCACAACAGGGCGGTCGAGCTGTGCGATGCTGTCCAGCGTGAGCTTGCCCATGCCCGGCCACGCAAAGATCTGTTCAGTGACGACGCCATAGGCAATGAGCGAACCGAACTCCATGCCAATGACGGTGATCAGCGGAATCATCGTGTTCTTGAGTGCGTGGATGACCACGATGCGCCATGCGGCGAGCCCCTTGGCGCGGGCGTACTTGATGTAGTCCTTGAGCATCACTTCGCGGATGCCGCTACGCGCGAGGCGCATCACGACGGCGATCTTGAACAGCGACAGATTGAGCGCCGGCAGAATCAGGTGGCGGATGCCGTCCCACGTGGCAAGGCTTGTCTGGATGCCGAATATCTCGCCCGTCTCGCCGCGCCCGTTTGGCGGCAGCACCCCGAGCCAGACGGAGAAGACCATCATCAGGATCAGCGCCTGCCAGAAGTTCGGGACCGAGAAGCCGAGGATGGAGCTCGTCACCAGCGTGCGGTCCAGCCATGTGCCGGGGAAGAGCCCCGCGAGAATGCCCAGCGGCAGTCCGACCAGCAGCGCGAACACCAACGCGACGAAAGCCAGTTCAAGCGACGCAGGCATGCGTTCGAGAACGAGTTCGAGCGTCGGGCGGTGGTAAATGAATGAGGTGCCCAGATCACCGTGCACCGCGTTCTTGAGGAACACCACGTATTGCTGCCACACGGGCAGGTCGAGTCCCAGCGTATGGCGGGCGGCTTCGATCTGGGCGGGCGTGGATTCCGGATGGACCAGCAGCTCCATCGGGTCGCCCACGGCGTAGATACCGAAAAAGACGATCAGCGATACGAGCAGAAGTACGAACAGGCTCTGCAGCAATCGCCGTCCTGCATAGACCAGCATCGGTCGGATTCCTCTCTGTGGGCATGCCGCCGCGCACGGTAGACAGCGGCTGTTGTGGAGCAGAACGTTAGCCTCTGCCGATTCGCACTGTAAATGGCATGGTCGATTTATATTCGCCTATCGAAATATGCGATAGGGTGTCGGGCATGAAGATCGGTCAGATGAAGGCGTTCCACGCCATCCACACCCTGGGCAGTACGGTGGCCGCCGCTCGCCAGCTCGGATTGTCTCAATCGGCGGTGAGCAGCCTGCTGACCCAATTCGAAGAATCGTTGGGGTTCCGTCTGTATGAGCGGGAGAAAGGTCGCTTGCTGATGCGGCCAGAAGCCGACATCGTCTTCGAGCAGGTGCAGCGTGTTCTGGTTGAAGCGGATCGACTTTCATTGCTTGCCGACGGTGTGCGTCACCAGCGCGACGGAGTACTGCGCCTGGCGATTCCCGGCAGCCTCGCCGAGACCACCATGGTGTGGGTGCTGCGCCAGTTACGCGAAGACGCTCCCGACGCGAAGGTGAGCCTGTACATCAAGCCCTACGAGAACATCCAGGATATGGTCGCCGATGGCAAGGTCGACATCGGCGTGGTCAAGCTGCCGATTGCGCACCGCACGTTGCGCGCCGTGCCGCTGATCACTTCGCCAACGGTGATTGTCATGCCGCCCGACCATCCACTGGCAGCACTCAAGACTGTATCGCCGCGCGACCTGACCGGCGAGCGACTCATCATCCTCGGCGGCGCGACGACGTTCTGGGAAGAAGTAGAGCGGCACATGTCGCATCGCGGCGTGGCGGCGGACATCGCTTACGAAGTGCACGACACCCGCGCGGCGTGTCGTTTGGTGGAAGCCGGGCTGGGCGTGGCCTTTGCCAACGATCTGATGGCTGCGCAGTACCGGCACCTGGGTATTACGTGGCGACCGTTCGTGCCGGATATTCCCCATCACTTCTGTCTTATCCACCACGAGAAAATCGCACACTCGCGATTGTTCGACCGCATGTGCGCGCTGCTGGCCAACGGCGTCGCACGCGCCGTGCGAGAGCCCGACGTCGCATGAAAAACGGGGCGCGAGCGCCCCGTCCAACCATCACTGAGCGTGTGTAGTCGGCACGACTCAGGCGGTTTCGGTCTCCGTCACGTTCGTGCGTACCTTGCAGCGGTTGACCGCCGACACGAGTGCGCGCAGCGAGGCTTCCATGATGCTGGCCGATTCACCAGCGCCGAAGATCGAACCGGCCACGCCGGGGCTCGATACTTCAACGAAGGCCACGGCGCGCGCCTTGGAGCCCTGCGAGAGCGAACGTTCCTCAAAGCTGTCGATCGACATCTCCACGCCAAGCGCGTTGATGGCGGCCTCAAGCGGACCGTTGCCTTCACCGCGCATGACACGCGGCTGCCCATCGATCATCACCTCCAGTTCAATGGCATGGTGATCACGTGATTCGTTCAGCTTGTGGCCGAGCAACGTCACGGGCACATCAGCTTCGAAGTAGGTTTGTCCGAAGATGTGCCAGATGTCCTGGGCGCTCTGTTCGCGTCCGGTCTCGTCCATGACCTTTTGGACTTCGGACGAGAATTCCACCTGCATGCGGCGAGGCATGACCAGCCCAAAGGCCGATTCGAGCAGGTATGCGATGCCACCTTTGCCCGACTGGCTGTTGACGCGAATGACAGAGTCGTACGTCCGGCCAACGTCGGCCGGATCGAGCGGCATGTAAGGTACTTCCCAGATGCCGTTCGGATCTTGCACGGCGAAGCCCTTCTTGATCGCGTCCTGGTGTGAACCGGAGAACGCGGTGAAGACGAGGTCGCCGACATAGGGGTGGCGTGGATGGATCGGCAACTGCGTGCATTCCTCCGCCGTGCGTGCCACGTGGTTGATGCGCGAAAAGTCCAGTTGCGGGTCGACGCCTTGTGTATAGAGGTTGAGCGCGAGCGTCACGATGTCGACGTTGCCAGTGCGCTCGCCATTGCCGAACAGGCAGCCTTCCACCCGATCCGCGCCCGCCATCACGGCGAGTTCGGCAGCGGCCACTGCGGTGCCGCGATCATTGTGCGGGTGGACGCTGACGATAATCGAATCGCGGCGCGAGAGATTGCGGCACATCCACTCGATCTGGTCGGCGTAAACGTTGGGCGTGGCGGCTTCGACGGTGGCCGGCAGATTGAGGATCACCGGGTTCTGCGGCGTCGGCTGCCACACGTCGAACACGCGTTCGGAGATTTCAAGCGCAAAGTCGAGTTCGGTGGTGGAGAAGGTCTCGGGGCTGTACTGGAAGACCCATTCGGTTTCGGGGCGTTCCGCGGCGAGCTGGCGGATGAGCTCGGCCGATTCCACTGCAATCTTGGTCACGCCAGCGCGATCGGTGTTGAACACGATCTTGCGGAAGCTGGGCGAGGTCGCGCCATACAGATGCATGATCACGCGTCGCGCGCCGCGCACGGCTTCAAAGGTGCGGCGGATCAGGTGCTCGCGCCCTTGCGTGAGGACCTCAATGGTGACGTCGTCGGGGATGCGGTCTTCGGTGATGAGCTTGCGGACGAAGTCGAAGTCCGTTTGCGATGCGGAAGGGAAGGCGACTTCGATTTCCTTGAAGCCGATTTCGCAGAGCATTTCGAACATGCGCAGCTTGCGCGCGCCGTCCATCGGTTCAAACAGGGCTTGGTTGCCATCGCGCAGATCGGTGCTCATCCAGATCGGGGCGCGGGTGATGGTCTTCGAAGGCCAGGTCCGGTTCGGGAGGTTGATCGGAGCAAAGGCCTGGTACTTGGTGGCGGGGTTTTTCAACATGGTCGTCGGTTCCTGTTTGCGTATTCGATGAAGGCGTTGCGGGCGGCGCGGACATCGGACAGCTGCGCAAAGGCAGCCGAAATCATGGCCCGATGCCCGGGGCGCAGTCGCAGTTGAAGCAGCAGGTTGGATGGACGCATGTCGGTTCTTCCTCGAGATTGCGCGCAAAAAGCTTGCGCAAAGGAGCCGTTCGCCTTGGGGCGACGGGTATTACAGCCGGAACGAAGGGGGGAGTTTTATCTGCGCGCGGGGCGCAGCAGCAGACCCCGCAGCAGGGCGCTGAGGGTCAGGGAGGACAGCAGAGCGAAGGTGAGCACGAGGTGCATCGTCGCAGACATGCTTCGAAGGCTAACTTCAAACAAAACTACCTGTCAACGACTGCACGCTTCCGGCTATCAAAAATTGACGCAGGTCGCATAGTCTTAATCCTTGTATTTGCGTAATATCAAGCTCGATTTGATTGTTGCGCGCTGACGCATAAGGAAATTCGATGTTCTACGGTTTGTTTGATGGTCTGGTGGATTTGCCGTGGTGGGGCTATGTGCTTGTCGCCCTCGGCCTGACCCACATCACCATCGCGTCGGTCACCATTTTTTTGCATCGTCACCAAGCGCACCGCGCGCTCGACCTGCATCCGATCCCCAGCCATTTCTTTCGTTTCTGGCTATGGATGACAACCGGCATGGTCACCAAGGAATGGGCCGCCATCCACCGCAAGCACCACGCCAAGTGCGAGACCGAAGATGATCCGCACAGCCCGCAGACGCGCGGCCTGCGCAAGGTGTTGTGGCAAGGCGCGGAACTGTATCGCGCTGAGGCGGGGAACGAAGAAACGCTGCGCAAGTTCGGCCACGGCACGCCCGACGATTGGCTGGAGCGCAACGTCTATCGCCATTCGGTGATTGGCATTTCGCTCATGTTGATCGTCAACTTCATCCTGTTTGGTGCCATCGGCGTCACCATCTGGGCCGTCCAGATGGTCTGGATTCCGTTCTGGGCTGCTGGCGTTATCAATGGTCTGGCGCACTTCTGGGGCTATCGCAATTTTGATTGTGCGGACGCTTCGACCAACCTTGTGCCCTGGGGCATCCTGATCGGCGGCGAAGAGCTGCACAACAACCACCACACCTTCGCGACTTCGGCCAAGTTGTCGGCCAAATGGTACGAATTCGACATCGGCTGGATGTACATCCGCCTGCTCGAAATCGCAGGCCTCGCCACGGTCAAGAAGACGATTCCCGTGCCGCGCTTTGGCGAAGCACGCGCGACGATCGACCTGGAGATGCTCCAGAACATCATCACGCACCGCTATGACGTCATGACGCGTTACCTGCGCTCGTTGAAGGATGTGTACGGTGAAGAACTTGTGCGCCTCAAGGCTGCGCATGGTGATCGTTTCGACATCAAAAAGCTGCGCGCCTGGCTGCAGGACGACGCTGAGTCGCTGTCGGCCACCGCTCGCCAGCAAGTCGCCGATGCGCTGGCGCACAGCCCGCGCCTGGCCATGTTGCACCAGATGCGAGAAGAACTTGCCGCGCTGTGGGCGCGTTCTACGGCATCGCGCGAGCAACTGCTCAATCAGCTTCAGGATTGGTGCCGTCGCGCCGAACAGAGCGGCGTGAAGCAGTTGCAGGAACTGTCCATGCGCATGCGCAGCTACGCAGCCTGAGTCGAATCTGCCTGTCGCAAAAAAGCCCGCACTTCGCGGGCTTTTTTCATTGTGGCGGCGCTCGTTTCGGCATCAATGCGGCGTAAGTGCCTTGAGCCCCGCGATGCCGATGACAATCAGCATGATGCAGCCGATGCGTGCCAGGGAGGCTGGCTCGCCCAGGTACACCATGCCGAAGATGACCGTGCCCACCGTGCCGATTGCCGTCCAGACGGCATAGGCGGTGCCCAATGGCAGCGTACGTACGGCAAGCCCCAGCAAGATCACGCTGGCGATCATCGCCGCAACGGTGATGATGGTGGGCAGCGGGCGGGTGAAGCCAGCGGTGTACTTGAGTCCGACTGCCCAGACGATCTCCAGCAGGCCGGCAAAAAAGAGAATCAACCAGTTCACGATGATGTGTCCTTCATGAGCGGGCCGTCCCGAATGAGGGGCAGAGGCGAGGTCGTCCCCGCGTGCAATGAAAAACGCCGCGCAGTGCGCGGCGTGTCGGGGATGATATCAAAGGCCCGTCAGGCGGTCTTTTTGTGGCGCACAGAGACGATCTGGTAAACGCCGCCGAAAATGGTGCGCTTCTCCCAGGTAAAGCGCTCCGGCTCGCTCGAAAAGTGGCTGATCTCGTGGTCCCAGAGCGCTTCGGCGAACGGCTCCAGCAGGCGATTGACTACCTTCAGAATGTAGCGGACCGGTTGCCAGCGCGACGGGCCGTGGTAATCGACGAACAGCGCCTCCGCACCTTCCGGCAATTGGCTCAGCATGTTGTCAACAACCGCACGCTTCCAGTTGTCAGGCACCTCATGCAGCAGGAAGAAGCTGCAGATCAGGTCTTGCGGTTCGCTGGCGCGGAAGCTGCCCGCGTCGCTGCGTACGACCTGCGCCCAAGGCAGATCCTGTAGTTTGCCCGTGCCGTGGCTGACCTGGATCGGCGTGACGTCGGTGAGCTGGAAGTGGCCATGCGGACCGCATTTTTCGGCTGCCAGTCGCACCAAGTCGCCATACACGTGGGCAACCTGCCAGACACGCATGCCCGGCTTGATGCGATCGAGATAAGCGCGCATCAAGCGGCGGTCGTTCAGGAACAGCAATACACGTACAACGATGTTGCGATCGAGCAGGCGGACCAGCTTCGGATTCACGTAGGCCCAGTCGTAGACCTCGTGCATGTACGAGGGAATCGGACCAATACGTTGTTCGCCCTGAGAAGAGGAGCTGACGGCCTCGGCGCTGTTAGTGGTCGCTGCGAGAGTGTTTTCCGTCATTTTTTGCCCCTTGTGGCTGATCAATAGTCTTAGTTTATCGGAGCTAGATGAGGTTCCCTTGAGCTAAACCAAAAATAAAGTCCGCTCATAGCCGGGTTAAATCCTGATTACCAATTGTTATATATAAATCCATGCGTTATTACCACTCGATCAGTAAAATTGCTGCATCGCGAACATCAGGTTAAACGCAAGTCATGGCAACTTTTGGCACGGAACGCGTCCTCAGCGTTCATCACTGGAACGACACGCTGTTCAGCTTCAAGACCACCCGCGACGCGGGCCTGCGCTTCCGCAACGGCCACTTCGTGATGATCGGCCTGGAAGTCGAAGGCAAGCCGCTGGTGCGGGCCTACAGTATCGCCAGCGCCAATTACGAAGAGCATCTTGAGTTCTTCAGCATCAAGGTGCCCAACGGCCCGCTGACCTCGCGCCTGCAACACCTGAAGGAAGGCGACTCGATCCTCATCAGCAAGAAGCCCACCGGCACGCTGGTGCTGGACGACCTCAAGCCGGGCAAGAACCTCTTCCTGTTTGGCACGGGCACTGGCCTGGCGCCGTTCATGAGCCTGATCAAGGACCCGGAAGCCTACGAGCGCTTCGACAAGGTCATCCTGTTCCACGGCGTGCGTTATGTGTCCGAGCTGGCCTACCACGACTACATCACCAATGAACTGCGCGAAGACGAGATCCTCGGCGAGATGATCGGTGACAAGCTGCTCTACTACCCGTCGGTGACGCGCGAGCCGTTCCGCAACCAGGGGCGCCTGACCGATCTGATCGAGTCCGGCAAGCTGTGCGCAGACCTTGGCCTGCCGCCGCTCAATCCCGAGACCGACCGCGCCATGATCTGCGGCAGCCCGTCGATGAACAAAGACACCGCCGATCTGCTGGAAGCTCGCGGCTTTGTCATCTCTCCGGGGGTCGGCGAACCGGGCGACTACGTGATCGAGCGTGCTTTCGTCGAACGCTGATTACACCCAGTCTTCATGAAAAACCCCGCTTCGGCGGGGTTTTTTATTTGGTGCGCCATGCTCTTTGATGGTGCATGGCGAGACGATCATGACGGCAGATGCCGTGATGGGCCACGCCGCGGGCCTGTGCATGAAAATTGCATGAATCGGTCAAAACGTTAAAAACGAGATCGACATGTTCATCCGCCTCGCCCAACTGAATGTCCTGTTTGCTCCGCTGTCAGAAGCCACCCGCAGTGGCGTCGACCTCACGCTCAAGCTCGCCGACGAAGGCGCTAGCCGGCTCTCGCGCATTACCGGCCTGATCAACGAAATGCTGGGCCGCTTTCATCACAGCATCGTGCGGGTGGCGCGTACCTCGGTCAGTCTGTCCGAAGTCGCGCCGCATCTGTCACGTGTTGCCGCTGAGCTGGAGCAGCGGGCCCGGCAACAGCGGGAGAGTGCCGAGTCGATTGCCGCCGCGAGTCGCGAAATGTCCCGCACGGCCACGGCTATTGCGCAGGACAGTTCAGAGGCCGAGGCCTTTACCACGCAGGTGCGCAGCGCCACGCACGAGGCCAATGACGCCAGCACACGGGCTGAAGCACAGATTCGCCACATCGGCGAAGGCGTTGCCGAATTGTCCGGGCAGTTGGCGGCGTTGCAGGCCAGTTGCGCGAGCATTGGGCAGACGGTCCAGCTCATCAAGAGCATTGCCGATCGCACGCGCATCCTTTCTCTCAACGCTGCCATCGAAGCCGCTCGCGCTGGTGACCAAGGACGTGGTTTCGCTGTCGTGGCCGATGAAGTCCGCACGCTGGCCGATCAGACCAGCGAAGCCACGCAGCGGGTCGAACAAGTGCTGATGGGCATCCAGCAACGGACAGGCGAGACAACTGACGCCATGCTGCGTGTCGAACATGAGGTCGGCGCTGGTGTGGATGCGACCGTTGCCGCCAGAACATGCCTTGCGGCCGCTGCGGAACATATCGCCACGCTCATCGGGCACGTGCGTGCGATGGCGGGTGCCAGCCGCGAGCAGGGCGACGCGGTTATCGAAGTCGAGCGTCGCGTGGAAAACGTCACCGAAGGTGCCCACCGCCAGCTCGACGATGCGCACCGGCTCTCCGCCTGCGCTACCCAGGTACGCACGCAGACCGAGGCGTTGCTCACGGAGGTCGGTGAATTTCGTTTCGACGGCCACCGCGAATTGCGACAGCAAGTCACTCAGGCGGTCGCCCAGTGGCGACTGGAAGGGTTGTCGCGTGACGATCTAGAGTTGCGCCTTGCCGCGCTATGCCAGCAGTTGCCTTCGCTGCAACTTGTCTATGCCACCGATATGAAGGGACGCCAGATTTGCGGCAACGTCTCGTCCGATGGCATCGATCCGCAAGCCATGGGGCATGACTGGAGCACGCGCGAGTGGTACCGCCAGCCCGCGCACGATGGGCGAGTATATGTCTCGGGTATCTATCGTTCCGCAGCCACCGATGACTTCTGCTTCACCATCTCGCTGCTCTTGCGCGATGGCGCGGGCAAGTCTCTCGGTGTGCTGGGTGCGGACGTGCGCTTTGACCACATTGTCGGGGCGTGAAGAACGCCAGAATCAGACCGCGTAGTTCGACACTTCGATGAGGTTGCCGTCCGGGTCGCGGAAGTAGACCGAAGTGATCGGGCCCGTCGCGCCCGTGCGCGGAACCGGGCCTTCCTCGATGGTGACACCGCATTCGCCCAGTTCGACGATGACGTCGGCGAGCGGTGTGGTGGAGATCAGGCACAGGTCGGCGGAGCCGCGCGTCGGGCGCGCGGCCTTGGGTTCGAACTCGCGTCCCGCCTCGTGCAGATTGATCTTCTGCCGGCCGAAAGTCAGCGCCCTGCGGCCTGCCCCGAATGTGACGACTTCCATGCCCAGCACATCGGCGTAGAAGCGACAGGTGGCGTTAACATCAGCCACCGTCAGCACGAGGTGATCGAGCCGGTCGATTTTCATCGACGCTGCTCAGTAGGTGTGTTCCGCCGCCGGGAAGCTGCCGTCGCGTACGGCTGCGACGTAACGGGCCATGGCGTTTTCGATGCTCGTGGCGCCATCCATGAAGTTGCGCACAAAGCGCGCCGTCTTGCCGGGGAACACGCCCAGCATGTCGTGCATGACCAGCACCTGGCCGTCGCATTCCTTGCCGGCGCCGATGCCGATGGTCGCCATGCTTGTGAGCGAGCGGGTGATGCGCTCGGCCAGCGCGGCCGGCACCATTTCGAGCACCACCATGGCAGCGCCCGCGTCTTCAAGCGCTTTCACGTCGGCGATCATCTGCGCGGCGGATTCTTCGCTCTTTCCCTGCACGCGATAGCCGCCGAGCTGGAATACCGATTGCGGCGTCAGGCCGACGTGCGCGCAGACCGGCACGCCGCGTTCGACCAGGAAACGCACGGTGTCGGCCATGTACGAGCCGCCTTCCAGTTTGACCATGTTCGCGCCGGCGGCCATCACGGCGGCTGCGCTGCGCATCGCCTGCGAGGGGGCTTCCTGGTACGAGCCGAAGTTCAGGTCGGTGACGATCCACGGGCGATTCGCGCCGCGTGCCACGCACTGCGTGTGATAGACCATGTGTTCGAGCGAGACCGGCAGCGTGGACTTCTGCCCCTGCACGACGTTGCCCAGCGAGTCGCCGATGAGCAGCACGTTGACGTCGGCACGCTCGGCGGCTGCCGCATAGCTTGCGTCATAGCAGGTTAACATGGCGATCTTGCGGCCTTCGGCGCGCATCTTCGCCAGTTCAAAAAGGGTGATTGGCTTGGTGTCGGCGAGGTAGCTCATGGCTGACTCCTTTGTGGTGATGCAGGCCGGGTCCTTCGATTACTGTGCGTAGCCGAAGAACTCGCGATAGCTTCGCATGGCCTTGAGGCGTTCGAACAGGATCTCGAAATCGTCGTCCTGTTCGACAGGATTGAGCACCTCTGCGTTCACGATGAACAGCGGCGAGGCGTCATATTGGTGGAAGAAGCTGGCGTAGCGCTCGTTCACGCGTTCGAGGTAGGACTCGGTGATGCGACGCTCGCTGTCGAAGCCGCGCTTGCGCACGCGCTCGATGAGTACCTCGGGCTGCGCCTGCAGATAAATGACCAGATCTGGCACCGGCGTCGGCGGTTGCAGGCGTGCATAGATCTCTTGGTACAGCGCTTCTTCGTCGGGTTCGAGGTTGAGGCTGGCGAACAGCGGATCCTTGGCGAGCAGGAAGTCACTCACCACACGCTGGCCCGGGTCCAGTTGGCCAAACTGGCGCAGCAGTGCATCGCGCTGGAACAGAAACGAGACCTGCGTTGCCAGCGCCCAGCGGTCTGCGTTGTGATAGAAGCGGCCGAGGAACGGATTCTTCGCCGGATCTTCGAGCAACAGCGTCGCCTGCGCGTCGAGTCGTTCGGCCAGTCGTTTGGCGAGGCTCGTCTTGCCGGCCCCGATGGGGCCTTCCACCACGATGTAGCGTGCGTTCTCAAGCATGGATGGCGTTTTCAGCTTCGGAAGATGAAATAGACCGCGCCCAGCATACAGAGCGTGGCCCACAGGTAGTCAAGTTTGATCGGCTGCTGCATGTAGAACAGCGAGAAGGGGACGAACACCGACAGGGTGATCACTTCTTGCAGGATCTTGAGTTGCGGCAGCGTGAAATGCGACACCCCGATGCGGTTGGCGGGCACTTGCAGCAGATACTCAAAGAGCGCGATGCCCCAGCTCACCAGCGCAGCGATGATCCATGGCCGGCTCTGTAGGTTCTTGAGATGCCCATACCACGCGAACGTCATGAACACATTCGAGCACACCAGCAGCACAGTGGTCTGCACCCAGACCGGCACGGCGGCGAACATGGGGGTCAGTCCTTGATGCGTTCGATGCGTTGGTCAGCCACGCCTGCAAGCAGTTCTTGCACGGGGCCCTGCCCGGGGATCTGGAGGTCCGGCGAAATCTCTGCCAGAGGACGCAGCACAAAGGCGCGCTCGTGCATACGCGGATGCGGTACGACAAGGCCGGGGTGATCGATGACACGTTGGTCGTACATCAGCAGATCAAGGTCCAGCGTGCGGGCGGCGTTGGGGGTGGAGCGCACTCGCCCAAAACGTTTTTCGACGGCCAGCAGTGTTTCCAGCAGCAAGGTGGGGCCGAGCGCGGTGTCGAGCAAGACCACCGCGTTGATGTAATCGGGCTGCCCTTCTGCGTCGATCGGTGCCGTGCGGTACAGGCTGGAAGCCGCCAGCAGACGGCAGTGTGGCTGCTCGCCCAGCGTGCGGATCGCTGCGCGCACCGTGTCGGCGGCGTCGCCCAGGTTGGCGCCCACGCCGATCCAGGCGTTGTACATCGTCAATATCGAGCCCATGCGTCCCTTTCGATTTGGAGCCTAGACCGGGTGTCGCGCCAGTGTGCCTTGATGCGGGCCGTTACGACGCTTCACCACGTTCCAGGCTCTTACACCCTCGACGCTACGCGCAGGGATGCCCCGGAGATTGAGGTCCCGGCCGCAGCGGGGCGACCGGACGTACTTGCTTTTCCGTGTGCCGGTCAGTCGTCGCTACCGGCTTCGGCGGGCACATCGCCGCCGGAATCCGGCTCGGCCTTGCGGCGCGGACGGCGGCGGCGCTTCTTGGCGGCGGGGTCGCGCGGCTGCGCTTGCAGCATCTCCTCGCGCGCGTTGCCGCCGGCATCGGCGAAGTTGTCCCACCAATCCGGCAGCTCCATCGGAATTTCGCCGCTTTCTGCGCGCAGGCGCAAAAAGTCGTAGCCCGCGCGGTAGCGTGGTTGTTCCAGCAGTCGGTAGGGCGCCTTGCCGGCGCGCTTTTCAAAGCGCGGCTGCAGCGCCCAGATTTCGGTGATGTCGGCAGAGATGCGACGCGTAATGGCAAGCTTTTCGGCCTGCGTGTCGAGCACTTCGCCCATCGCCGCGAACAGCGCCGGATGCGACGGTTCCTTGTGCGCGCGGCGCTCGTTCCAGTTGGTCAGCACTTGATGCCACAGCAGCGTGGCAAACAAAAAGCCCGGTGACACGGATTTGCCTGCGCGTACGCGGGCGTCGGTGTTCTCCAGCGACAGCCACACGAAACGCTCGCCGACCGGTTGGTCGAGAATGACGTCGAGCATCGGCAGCAGACCGGTATGCAGGCCTTCTTCGCGCAACTGGCGCAAACAGGGCACGGCGTGGCCGCTGGTCAGCAGCTTGAGGATTTCGTCGAACAGGCGCGCCAACGGCACGTTTTCGAGCAGGCTCGCCATCTCGCGGATGGGGTGACGCGCGTCCGGATCGATGATGAGCCCGAGTTTTGCCGCCAGCCGAACCGCGCGCAGCATGCGGACCGGGTCTTCGCGATAGCGCTGGTGCGGCTCCCCGATCATGCGCAGGGTTTTCTGTTGCAGATCGGCCACGCCGTGGTGGTAATCGACCACCGTCTGCGTGCTTGGGTCGTAGTACAGCGCGTTGACGGTGAAGTCGCGGCGCGTGGCGTCCTCGGCCATCGAACCCCAAACGTTGTCCTGCAGGATACGGCCGTGTTCGTCGGTGGAGCTTTCTTCCGAATTCATGGCGCGGAAGGTGGAAACCTCGATGGTCTCCTGCCCGCTCATGACGTGCACGATGCGGAAGCGCCGGCCGATGATGCGCGAGCGGCGGAACAGGGCGCGCACCTGTTCGGGCGTGGCGTCGGTTGCGACGTCGAAATCCTTGGGCGTGGCGCCAGCAATCAGGTCGCGCACGGCGCCGCCTACCACGTAGGCTTTGTGGCCGGCCTCCTGGAGTACATAGCAGACCTTGCGCGCGGCGGGCGAAATGTCTTCCTTGCGGATGCCGTGCAGTTCGGCGGGGATGACGGCCGGTTCCTGCGTGACGGCCGGCTCGGCGCGCTTGAATACGCGACGCAGCAATTTTCTGATCATGCGTTCTTATAGGTGGAAGACAAGGTGTCCGGGGCCGAATCCTGAGAAGTATATCCCCATGCGTTCGCCATTGCCTGAGTCATGTTGGGCGCGCTTTAGCGCTGGCGCAGGCTGATCACCGGCCAACCGCGTTCGGTGGCGTAGGTGCGCAGGGTCTCGTCCGGGTCTACGGCCACCGGGTTGGCGACCTTTTGCAGTAGCGGCAGGTCGTTGAGCGAGTCGCTGTAGAAGTTCGTCTGCGTAAAGCTGCCCCAGTTCAGGGCCATCGACTCCAGCCAGGCTTCGACGCGGGCGATCTTGCCCTCGCGGAAGGCGGGCGTGCCGCGTGCAAGGCCCGTAAAACGGCCGTTTTCCTGCGCCGGAATGGTGGCAATCAGGTGTTGCACGCCGAACAGGCGGACGATGGGCGCCGTTACGAACGCGTTGGTGGCGGTCACGATGGCGACGAGGTCACCGGCATCCAGATGTTTGCGCACCAGCTCAAGGCCGCGCGGCAGCACGATCGGCTCGATGCATTCGCGCATGAAACGGGCGTGCAGGGTGTCTAGTTCTGCGCGCGTCAGGCGGGTCATGGGCGCCAACACGAAAGCCAGAAAGGCGTTCATGTCGAGCGTGCCGTCCTTGTACTGCGCGTAAAAACGGTCGTTGGTGGTTTCGTACTCCTGGCGGTCCACTATCCCCTGGTCGCACAGGAATTGCCCCCAGGCGTGGTCGGAATCGCCGCCCAGCAGCGTGTTGTCGAGATCGAAAAGCGTCAGGTTCGTCATGCGTTGTCGTCGGTTTGGGCCGGAGCGGCATCCTTGATGATGTCGCGCAGCAGCGGCAGGGTGACCGGGCGGGAGAGCGACAGCGAGGCTTCATCCAGCGCGTCGAGTACCGCCATCAGCCAGGGCAGGTCGCGGCGCCCATGGCGCAGCAGGTAATTGACGATCTCCGGGCCGACCGTCATGCCGCGGCTGCGCGCGTGCTGCAGCAAGGTGGCGGCTTTCTGCTCGTCGGCCAGCGGCTTGATCTCGAAGGTCAGTCCTTGGGCGATGCGGCTGGAGACGTCGTCGCGGATCGGCAGCCGGTGCGCCGGGGCGTCGCCCGCAATGATCAGGCTGGTCTGCAGGTCGCGCGCGCGGATCAGGGCGCGAAAGATATCGCCTTGCGCTTCGGCGTTGGTGGCCTGCACGTCGTCGATGACGATTAGTGCGCCGTCGGCCTCGACAGGCGTTTGCCATGCGTCGGCGGCGATGAACTGCGTCGCGCGTTGGTGTGCAGCGGCCACGGCCGCATGCAGCAGGTGCGTGCGGCCGCTGCCGGGCTCGCCCCAGAGGTACAGCACGCTGCCGTCGCGTCGTGCCAATTGCTGCGCCAGTGCAGCGAGCAGATCGGCGTTGTCGCCGGGCACGAAGTTGTCCAGGCTGCATTCAATATGCGGCCGGATGTTAAGGATCAGTTGTCTCATGCGTTGTCTGGATGGGCCCAACTAACGGCGCAGACGCCTCTCCGCGCCCCATGGATACAGCCCGGCCCTGCAACGTGGGCAAACAGCAGATTGGACGCGGTCATGAGGTGGCTGTTTGGTAGAATCCGGCTTTTCGTGTTCTTGCCTGCCCGCCATGGGCGGTGGGAACCGCGCAAAAATCTGTTCTCGATCTGTAGCGATAAGGTCGTCAGCGAGGGCCAAGCGCAGCACAGGAACCGGAGTTTATTGCACATAAACGAGGATTCCGGGCAGCACACGAGCCCCGATCACGACATCGCAGTAAGAGCGGAATAGGTTCTAAGGGCCGACAAAGGCCGTTAATGTTACCTATGTGGCGGCTGAACTCAACCGCCTGAGAGGATTGCAAGTGAGCTCCCTGACTTATCGCGACGCCGGTGTGGATATTGACGCGGGCGACGCCCTGGTCGACCGTATCAAGCCTTTTGCCAAAAAAACCATGCGCCCCGAGGTTCTCGGCGGCATTGGCGGCTTTGGCGCGCTGTTCGAAATTTCCAAGCAGTACAAGGAACCTGTGCTGGTGTCCGGCACCGACGGCGTGGGCACCAAGCTCAAGCTTGCATTCGAACTGAACAAGCACGACACGGTAGGCCAGGATCTGGTTGCCATGAGCGTCAATGACATTCTCGTGCAGGGCGCCGAGCCGCTGTTCTTCCTCGATTATTTCGCCTGCGGCAAGCTCGACGTCGATACCGCTGCAACCGTGGTGCAGGGCATTGCCCGCGGCTGCGAGCTGTCGGGTTGTGCGCTGATCGGCGGCGAAACGGCTGAAATGCCGGGCATGTACCCGGCCGGCGAATACGATCTGGCCGGCTTTGCCGTTGGCGCAGTCGAAAAGAGCCAGATCATCGATGGTTCGACGATCCGCCCCGGCGACGTGGTGCTGGGTCTGGCGTCCTCCGGCGCGCATTCGAACGGCTACTCGCTGATCCGCAAGATCATCGATCTGGCCAAGCCCGACATGAACGCCGATTTCCACGGTCGTCCCTTCCGCGACGTGGTCATGGAGCCGACCCGCCTGTACGTGAAGTCGATGCTCTCGCTGATCAAGTCGCGCGCCGGCCTGGTCAAGGGGATGGCTCACATCACGGGTGGCGGCCTGCTGGAGAACGTGCCGCGCATTCTGCGCGACGAACTGACGGCCGTGATCAGCAAGTCGGCCTGGCAGATGCCGCCGCTGTTCCAGTGGCTGCAACAGCAGGGCAACATCGATCCGAACGAGATGTACCGTACCTTCAACTGCGGCGTGGGGATGGTGGTGATCGTGGCCGCCGAAGACGCCGATGCCGCGACCGCCGCACTGACCGCGCAAGGCGAGACGGTCTATCGCCTCGGCCAGATCGAAGAGCGCAACGGGCGCGCCCCGACTGTCGTCGTCTGATCCGGCCTATTATGCGGCGCGCGTTGTGCAGCCTGATGCTCAGCGCCGCCGCCTTGGCCTTGCCCGCCAGTGCGGCCGTCAAAGAAGTGCTCGACGGTCGGCTGGAGGTCGCCACACCCGAAGGGCGTGGGCAACTGGCCATCGCCACCTCGCTGGACTGGAACAGACCGCTGCCCCAAGTTGAACGGGCCGTGATCGTGTTCCATGGCGTCAATCGCGACGCCGCCAACTACCTGCGCTACGCGCGCACCGCGCTGCACGATGCGGGCGCATCTGAATCATCAATCCTCATCGTCACCCCGCAATTTCTGAGCACGGCGGACATCCGCGATGGCGCGGACGCTGACGTACTCCGCTGGCGCCGGGCCGGATGGGAGGATGGCCTGCCCGCGGCAGCGCCGGCATCGATCGGTTCTTTCGAGGCCATCGACGCCATCCTCGCCCGCCTGAGCGATCGCACACGCTTCCCCATGCTGCACGAAGTGGTGTTGGCCGGACATTCGGGTGGCGGCCAATTGGTGCAGCGCTACGCCGTTGTGGGGCAGGGCGACGCCACACTGAGCGAGCGTGGCGTTTCTGTTCGGTATGTCGTCGCCAATCCTTCCTCGTACCTGTATTTCTCCAATGCTCGCCCGGTAGGCGACGGCGCATTTGCGGCCGTGGACGAGGCAACCTGTCCGGCGGCCAATCGTTGGAAATACGGCTGGGACGGCGCGCCGGCCTATGCACATGCGCTGTCACCCTCCGCCTATGAGGCCCGCTATGCGGCGCGTGACGTCATCTATTTGCTGGGCGGCGCCGATACCCGCCCGGACCATCCTGCGCTCGACAAGAGTTGTGCGGGTGAAGCGCAGGGCGCGTGGCGACTGATGCGCGGACAGTCGTACGTGACGTATTTGCGCCAACGTGATCCCGCGCTGCGACATCGCGCCTGGATCGTCCCCAAGGTGGGGCATAACGCCGGGCATATGTTCGATTCGGTCTGCGGGCGGGCGGCGCTTTTCGACCTTGGCGGCTGCCAGACCGTCTTCTAGAACAGGATTTAGACCTGTTCTTTGTGCGGGCCGGCGTGGTGCAGTCGCGCCATTTCGTCTGCACCGTGCGCGATTTGCGCACCAGACGCGGGCGTTCAGCCAGTCGGCCGAAGATGGCCAACACGCTGATTTCATGTCATGAGGGGCATGGTTATCTGCCTGTCATCTACTCATGGCATATCTTTCGCTTCATGTCGTTCAGACCTGAACACGCGGAGTGAGGATTGTTATGGCGGCGACTCAGTTCTACAACGAGATGACCGAGCCGGACGGCGAGGTGCGCTCGCACTACAACAAGTTCCAGGAGTGGCTTGGCGCCATCTCGCCGCAACGTCTTGCGGATAAGCGAGAGGCGGCCGACGCGCTCTTCCACCGTGTCGGCATCACCTTCGCCGTGTATGGCGAAGCCGAGGGGACTGAACGGCTGATTCCCTTCGATGTGATTCCGCGCATCATCCCGGCGGATGAGTGGCAATTGCTGGCGTCCGGCCTGCGCCAGCGCGTCAAGGCGCTCAATGCCTTCATTCACGACATTTACCACGACCAGGCGATCATCGCGGCGGGGCGCATCCCGCGCGAGCAAGTGTTGGGGAACGCGCAGTACCGGCGCGAAATGCAGGGCGTGAATGTGCCGGGCGACATCTATGCGGCCATCGCCGGCATCGACGTCGTGCGCGCAGGGGCGGGCGAGTTCTACGTGCTGGAAGACAATCTGCGCGTGCCCTCTGGTGTGTCGTACATGATCGAAGACCGCAAGATGATGATGCGGCTCTTCCCCGAATTGTTCGCGCGCTACCGCGTCGCCCCCGTCGAGCATTACCCGGACCTGCTGCTGGACACGCTGCGTGCAGTCGCACAACAGGGGACGCCCGACCCGACGGTGGTCGTGCTGACCCCCGGTTCGTACAACAGCGCGTACTTCGAACATGCGTTCCTCGCGCAGCAAATGGGCGTGGAACTGGTCGAGGGGCGTGATCTGTTCGTGCGCGGCGGTCGTGTGTTCATGCGTACCACGCAGGGGCCGCAACAGGTGGATGTGATCTATCGACGCATCGACGACGACTTTCTCGACCCCAAGGCGTTCCGCCCGGATTCCATGCTGGGTGTGCCGGGTCTGCTCGATGCGTATCGCGAAGGTGGCGTCACGCTGGCCAACGCCATCGGCACCGGCGTGGCCGATGACAAGTCGATCTACCCGTACGTGCCGGAGATGATCCGCTTTTACCTGGGTGAAGAGCCGCTGCTCAACAACGTGCCCACGTACATGCTGCGCAAAAAGGAAGACCTCGATTACACGCTGGCGCATCTGCCCGAGCTGGTCGTCAAAGAGGTTCACGGCGCCGGTGGCTACGGCATGCTGGTAGGGCCGGCTTCAACGCGCGAGCAGATCGAGGATTTTCGCAAGCGCATCCTCGCCGCGCCCGAGAAGTACATCGCCCAGCCGACGCTGGCACTGTCGGCCTGCCCGACCTTTGTGGAGCGCGGCATCGCGCCACGCCACATCGATCTGCGGCCCTTCGTGCTGTCCGGGCGTGAAGTGCGTTTCGTGCCCGGCGGGCTCACCCGCGTTGCGCTCAAGGAAGGGTCACTGGTTGTGAACTCTTCGCAAGGGGGCGGCACCAAAGACACCTGGGTTCTGGAGGGTTGAGGCGATGAGCATGGAAACCACCGCAGTCATGCAATCGCAGAGTCAGTCCGACGAGGGCGACATCAGCCTGGTTCCTGCCCGCCGCGTTGGCGTGCGCGCCGGGGTGATGCTCAGCCGCACGGCGGACCATCTCTTCTGGATGTCACGCTACGTTGAGCGCGCGGAGAACATCGCCCGCATGCTCGACGTGAACAACCGGATGTCGTTGCTGCCGCAAAAGACGCAGGATGTTGAGCGTCAGTGGCGTGCCGCGCTCGACACCATGGGCCTGCTCGAACTGTATCGGCTCACCGGCAAGCCGTACCAGCCGTCCGCAGTGATGCACTTCATGGTGCTCGACCGCGACAATCCGTCGAGCATCGTGTCGTGCCTGCGCGCCGCACGTGAGAACGCGCATGCTGTACGGGGCACGCTCACGTCGGAGTTGTGGGAGACCATCAACGCCACCTGGATCGCCATGCGCAGTTTCACCGCGGCGGGGCTGGAAGGCGACGGTGCTTCCGAATTTTTCGAATGGGTGAAGTTCCGTTCGCATCTGTCGCGCGGCGTGTCGGTCGGCACCATGATGCGCGACGAGGCGATGCACTTCATGCGCCTGGGCACCTTCCTGGAACGCGCGGATAGCACCGCACGCCTGCTTGATGTGAAATTCCATGAGCTGGGCGTGTCGAACCGCCGCGACGAAGCCGCCGAGTATTACCAGTGGAGCGCGCTGCTGCATTCGGTGTCGGCTTTCGAGATCTACCGCCGCGTGTATCGCGACGTCATCACGCCGGCCAAGGTGGCGGAGTTGCTGGTCTTGCACCGCGACATGCCGCGCTCGCTCGCGCACTGCACCGAAGAGGTCTACGGGCTGCTGCTGAAGGTTGCCAACCAGCGTTCGGCAGAAACCGAACGGAGGGCGGGCGAGCTGGCCGCGTCACTGCGCTTTGGCCGTGTCAACGACGTGTTCGAAGAGGGCCTGCACGAATACCTGACCGGCTTCATCGACAAGGTTGCTGATCTGGGTAACCGCATCTCCAACGATTTCCTCGTGCCGTTGGTATGAATCCCGCTATGCTCGCGGGCATCGTGTAGCGGTTGGAACAAACATGACGTACTGCGTAGGCATGCTGCTGGATTCGGGCTTGGTGTTCCTGTCGGACTCGCGGACCAACGCGGGGGTCGACCACATCAGCACGTTCCGCAAGACCTTCATCTTTGAGCGCGAAGATCGCGTGCTGGCGCTCATGACGTCCGGCAACCTCGCGGCTACGCAGGCGCTGGTGTCGGTATTGCGAGGACGACTGACCGACGAGACTCAGCCGAACCTGCATTCAGCCGCCAACATGTTTGAAGCGGCGTCGGTAGTGGGGGAGACGTTGCGCGAGGTTCACCAGCGCGATGCGGCGGGGCTGGCCGCGTTCAACATCGAGTTCAACGCAGCATTGATACTCGGCGGGCAGATCAAGGGTGAGCCGCCACGGCTGTTCATGATCTACGCCGCAGGCAATTTCATCGAAGCCACGCCCGAGACGACGTATTTCCAGGTGGGTGAATCGAAATACGGCAAGCCGATCATCGATCGTGTGCTCAAGCGCGACACCTCGCTCGAAGAGGCCGCCAAGCTCGCTCTGGTGTCGATGGATTCCACCGTCAAATCCAATCTGTCGGTGGGGCTGCCGCTGGACCTGACCTGTATTCGCGCCGATGAGCTGAAAGTAGCGCTGCACGAGAGCATCGACGCGGACAATCCGTATTTCGCGTCCCTGCGCAATCGCTGGAGCGAGGCCCTGCGCACAGCTTTCGCCGCGCTGCCCGACCCCGACTGGCTAAAGGGACTTTGAGCCGCCGCACCCCGGCGACGCTCAGTAAAAGAAGTTACGCGCGCGGGGCCGGTACTGCATGGCGACGACAATGCACGCGAGGGCCCAGAAGATGGGGTACTCCGCGCCGCCACGATTCCACAGCCACACCGAATTCGACGTAAGCCATGTCGCCACCGCCACTGCGCAAAGCGTGGCGGCTGCCAGCAGAGCCGCCTTGCGTACCTGAACGGCAAAGATCAGGCCGAGCGCGGCGAGCGATTCGAGCGCGATGGCTGCGTACACGAAGAGCTCGGGGTAGGGGAAACCAACTTCGCCGAAGAAGCTGGTTGCGTTGGCAAGGCCGCCCAGCTTGAAAAGGATGTGCGGGATGAAGAACACGCCACACGCGATCCGCAATACCACCAGTGCCGGTGGGACATCGTAGCGACGGCCCCGCATCATCAGATACTCCCGAGGAACGGCCAAGACGGCCGCCGACAGGCTAAGGGCGTTTGGCACCCCAGAATTTGTGCGTCGTCATTGCGGATGACTGTTGCGCCTCGATTCACGCGAGGCGCGTGGCGTCGGATCAGTATTGCGACTGGGCGAAGCGCTTTTCTGCCAGCAGCTTGAGCAGCACTTCGTAGCGGCGGGCATCGAAATCGCCGCTGGCAACCGCAGCGCGGACCGCGCAATCGGGCTCGGATTCGTGCCGGCAATCGCGGAAGCGGCAACTACCGAGCAGCGGACGGATTTCGCGGAAGCCCGATTCAATGTCCTCGCGCGAAAGATGCGCCAGACCAAAGGCCTGCAACCCTGGGCTGTCGATCAATTCGCCGCCATCGGGCAGGGCGTACAGCCGCGCATGCGTGGTGGTGTGCTTGCCGCTGTCCAGCACGTCCGAGATTTCACGCGTGGCCGCAGCGGCGTCGGGGACCAGCGCGTTGGTCAGCGTTGATTTACCCATGCCGGATTGGCCGACCAGCAAGCTGAGTTCGCCAGGCAGTCGAGCGCGCAGTGCTGCGACGTCGCCGTGCGCGCACAGCTCGATCACCTCGTAACCGATGCGTGCGAATGGCGCGAGCAGTTCGCGCGCACGTGGCAGGCTGTCGGCCAGATCACACTTGTTGAGCACGATGCGCAGCGGAATGTCCTGCGATTCCGCCGCACACGCACAGCGCGAGATGAGTTCATCCGAAAAGCTCGGCTCGGTGGCCACCACCACCAGCACTTGCGTGACGTTGGCCGCGATGAGTTTTTCTTTGAACGCGTCCGCCCGATAGAGCAGCGAACGCCGGGGGACCAGCTTTTCGATGACGCCCTGGTCTGCGGAGGTCGGCGAGACCTCGACGCGATCGCCACATGCCACGACGCTTTTTTTGGCGCGCGGAAAGCACAACAGGCGCGAGCCATCCTCGAACTGCACCTCATATTGCCGCCCGAATGCGGCCACCACGATTCCGGTACGCATCAGCGTTGCAGGTGGGCGATACGGATCGCCGCAGGCGGGTGGGAGTCGTAGAACAGCGAATGCAGCGGATCGGGCGTCAAGGTAGAGGCGTTGTCGCGATAGAGTTTGACGAGTGCCGACACGAGGTCGGCGGCGTTGGCGTGTTGCTTGGCGTAGCTATCGGCTTCGAACTCATGCTTGCGCGACCACATGCTGGCCAGCGGCGAGAAGGGGAACAACACCACCGGCAGTACCAGCGAGAACAGCATCAGCGCCAGCGCATTGCTTTGCGCCGACACACCCAGTCCTTCGTAGAACCACGGCTGTTCGATGAGGTAGCCCAGCAGCGCCATGAATGCGAACGAGCCAATGGCCAGCACGGCCAGCCGCTTGATGAGGTGGCGCCGCTTGAAGTGGCCCAGCTCATGCGCGAGAACGGCTTCGATTTCAGTCGGAGCCAGCGAGTTGAGCAATGTGTCGAAGAACACGATGCGCTTGCCCGCGCCAAAACCGGTGAAGTAAGCATTGCCGTGGGCCGAGCGCTTGGAGCCGTCCATCACGAACAAACCCTTGGCGCGAAAGCCGCAGCGGGCCAGCAAGGCTTCGACGCGAGCCTTGAGCGATTCGTCCCGCAGCGGTTCGAACTTGTTGAACAACGGCGCGATGAAGATCGGGTAGATCACCATGGCGGCGAGGTTCACCGCCAGCCAGAAGGCCCAGGTCCATACCCACCAAAGGCTGCCGGCGCGTGCCATCAGCCACAGCACAACCCACAGCAGCGGTGCGCCGATGACGATCGCCAGCAGTGTCTGCTTGACGATATCGGCAGCGAACAGACGCAGGGTCGTGTGATTGAAGCCGAACCGCGCCTCCAGCCGGAACGTGCGGAACAGCGTCAGCGGCAGGTCGTAGAAGAAACCGATGGCACCGACCAGCCCAAACAGCAGCACGCCGTGCACGAGTCCGGCCGGATCGAACCAATGGGCAAGCAGGTCATGCGCCGCTTGCAGGCCGCCGCCGAGTGTGAGCACCAGCAGCCAGATCGTGCCAAGTGCGAGGTCGATCAGCCCGACCCCTGCCTTGGCGACGGTGTAGTCGGCGGCGCGCTGATGGGCGTTCAGGGGAATGTCCGCCGCGAAGGCCGCCGGCACGTGGTCACGATGTGCCCGCACGTAGCTGGCGTGACGCCGGTTGAGCCAGGCGCGCAGCACCACGGAGAGGGTGAGCAGCAGCAGGAAGATGGTCGTCAGTTGGGTGGCGGTCATTGGGGGCGCAGTGGCGGGCTCTGGTCATGCGACAATGCCCGTCAATTTTGATTCGAGGTCGAAAAATTATGGCACAAGACCAGAACCATCTCGTCTGGGTGGATATGGAAATGACCGGGCTGGAGCCCGAGCGCGATCGCATCATCGAGATCGCCATGATCGTGACCAACAGCCGTCTGGAAGTGGTGGCAGAGGCGCCAGTGATCGTTGTACACCAACCCGACAGCGTGCTCGACACGATGGACGAGTGGAACAAGAACACCCACGGTCGTTCGGGCCTGATCGACAAGGTGCGTGCTTCGACCACCGACGAACCCACGGCCGAGGCGCAGCTTCTGGAGTGGATGCGCCAGTACGTGCCGTCGCGCACCACCCCGATGTGCGGCAACTCGATCGGACAGGACCGCCGCTTCATGGTGCGCTACATGCCGCAGCTCGAGGCGTACTTCCACTACCGCAACCTGGATGTTTCCACGCTCAAGGAACTGGCGCGCCGCTGGGCGCCAGCGATGGCATCGGGTTTCGTCAAACGCGGTGCGCACACGGCGCTGGCCGATATCCAGGAGTCGATCGCTGAACTGGCGTACTACCGCGACAACTTTCTACGCCTGCCTGGCGCCACCGCCTGAGCATTCATCAGTTGCCGGACAGGCGGGAGATGCCCCGTTCGATGGCCGCCGCACTTTGCTGCGAGATCTCGCCTTCGAGGTCCGCTTCGCGCTTGAGCTCGACGGCCAGCGTGCGGTATTTCTCCTGCTGGTCCGGCGCATCGAAAGTCAGCAGACCGCCAGTGGCGTGCGTGCGGCCGAGGTTGGCTTCGGCCAGATCGAGCATGCGCCCGATGATCTGCTGCACGCGGCGTTGGTTTTCCGAAAACCGCAATTGCAGGTCCAGCGAGTCGGCCAGCCGTTGCTGGATCGTGCTCATGGCAGAGGCGGGCAAATGCTGCGCCAGATTCTTTGTGCTCGCTTCCACGTTGGCGAAGAGTTGCTGGTCGCGTTCGGTCAGGCTCGCGCCGAGACGTGCCAGTTGCCGACGGGCTTCAGCGACACCCTCCGTGGTGGCCAGCGACGACGCGCTCAGCCACTTGTCGATGGGCGACGCTTCCACCGCTGCGGAATAGCGCGTCTGGATGATTGTCGAGCGTTGAATGAAACCGGCCATGGCAAGCATCAGGTCGCGATATTCGGGCGGCACTGATTCGAGGCCTGTCGTATCCGTGGACAGGCGCATGTCATTGGGCGTCTCGGTCATGCGTCGCACCCGGTCGGCCAGCACTTTGTTGGCCTGCAACAGTTGGGCATTGAACGAGCGCCCCAGCGAATCGATCACCGCCTTGGTTACTTTGCCCATCCGCTGCTCATCTATGAGCCTGCCGCCGGGCGTCGATGAAAACGCTGCGATGACCGGCATGTCTTGCGCCAGCAGGATTGCCTTGGCGGCCGCCGGGTTCAACACACTGGCCCTGACGTACTGTCCGGCGCGTTGGCCTGCGGGGGTGCGCAGAAATTCCGCCAATTGAGCGCTTTCCTGCGGCGTGGCCTCGCGGCCCAGCTCGTCGACAAAGGCCGCACTCACCCGCTCGCGCGGCAGTCCTTGCATCCATCTCGCTGCCATGGTGACGGTGGCGCCCGAGTCCGGATTGGCTTCGAGCCGTGCCATGGCATACATGAACAGATCGACGCAGCCCATGCCGTCGACCACGGTTTGCAGGTCGTCGGCGCGGGGCGCATTGGGGGCGGCCTGAGTCGGCGCGGCAAGCACGACGAGGGTCATCGCGGAGGCCCGGACGAAGCGCAGGGCGCTACGGCCTGTTATGGCGATGGCGCGCATGTTCCGGTTCCTAATGGCGAGTCGCCGCCAGCCGAGCACGTTCCTGGCGCGCGGCGTAGTGCAGCAGCCGGTTGATGGCGCCCTTGTCCTGCGAGCGGCGCAAGTAGGCTTCGGCCAGCGTGTTCTGGTTGCGCAGCAGGTAGAACTCGCCGACGTAGAAGTAAGCCTCGGCCAGCAGAATGTCGAGGTCTTCGCCCTGTGCGTTGGCATATACGCCTTGCATGACCTGGTCGGGTGTCTGCGTGCCGTTGAACATCGGGATGACCGGACCCGGCCAGTCGAGTTGCGCGGGCACGGGGGCCTTGGCTGCGCGGCCCGCCCGCGTCAAGCTGATGAGTCTCCATACCTCGCCGCGGTTGCGCATATTGGGGTCGGCCGCCAGATCGCGCGAGCGCGCAAAGTCTTCGGTCGCGTCGTCGATCTTTCCGTTCAGGTAGTTCGCCAGCCCGCGACGGTAGAACGAATCGCTGTCCGCCAGACCTAGCGTAATGGCGCGCGTAATGTCATTGATCGAACCGCTCAGGTCGCCAGTGACGATGCCGACGGTCGCGGCGCATTTGACGATGCCAGCGTCATCCGGCAGTCGCTTACGAGCCGCCGCAACATCCGCCAGCGCTTCGTTGGTTCGTTCGAGGAACGCAAACGCCACGGCCCGCTCGCAGTAGGCGCGAGCCTGGTCGGCGTTCCCCAATACACGTGCCGCGAGTGAGTCGCTCGCGCCTTTCACAATGCGTTCGAGCTGTTCTCGCGCGGCCTCTTGGTACGTGCCGCTACCGGCTGCTGACGCGTTGGCAGACTTGATGTCTGCGGCGCCAAAGTCGAACGCGCCGCCAGCCAGTTCATTCACCTTGCGGATGTCGGCGAGAAAGGCCGGTGTGCCCGCCGCTGCGATGCGGTCGGCGCGCACTTCGAGTTCGACCAGGGCCGTGGCCTGCCGGCCTTGCTGGGTTGCCTGGTAGCTCGCCACGAAAGCCGGGTTGGTGACGCTGCGCTCGGCCGGACGACGCTGGGTGTCGACGTTGGCGGGCAACGCCAGTGTGAATTGGTAGCGGATCACCGAGGGGAAGCTCGGGATCGCCAGCGGGAACGTTCGGCGACCCGACGTCGGGATATAGAACGTGTCGCGCAGATTGCTGGCCTGGTAGGGCGCATACCAGCGATCGCCTTCTTTTTCGAAGAAGTTCTCGATGCGGTAGTCCAGTTCGACGCTGGCAATGTTGCGCACAGGGTCGTCCTTGACCTCGGGCGCCCGCAGCAACTGCGTCTTGGGATGACGGCGGTCCAGCCCGCCTTCATAGAACTTGCGCCATTGCTCGGGCGTGACGGACGTCATCGCGCGACGCAGCGATTCGGCGCCGAGGCCGGCAAAGCTCAGCGTCACGTGCATCGTCACCGGTTTGTCGAAGGCCTCGGCGGTCACGGTTTCGCTGCGCGTCTCGGTGATCAGTTCGCGGCGGGCTGGCGACGTTTTGCGCAGCTTGGTTTCGCCACTGGCAATCACCAGTACCTGCGTGTCGGGGTGGGCCTCGCCGATGCGCGCCAGGGGGCTGATCTGCGCGCGCAGCGTGGGGTCGAGGTAGTACTCCTGCCCCGACGGCAAACGCACGCGGACGATGACGTGGTCGAAGTCCAGCGGGCTCGGCAGCAACTGATCGAGGCTGCGTCGATTCTGTGTTGCCAGCAGCACAGGGCTGGCATCGATGCCCATCTGCCGCAGCATCGACACGAGCAGCAGCGACTTGTCCTTGCAGTCGCCATAACGGCGCGTGAGGACCTCATGCGGTGCAAAGGGGCGATGCGAGTTCTCGCCGAAAGGCAGGGCGAGGTAGCGGATGTCGTTCTGAACGAAGTCCAGCGCGGCCATGACTTTGCCTTCGGCCGTTGTGGCCTGGCGCGCTTTCTGCAGGATGCTGTTGAATTCCGCGTCGGCCGGTGCGGGTGTGAACAACCCGCGAGCCCAGTTCGACGACCTGCGACCAGTCGCCGAATTCTGAAAGTTGCAGGTAACGCTGGGCGTTGACGTCACCCGGCATGTACTCGTCAATGTTGATGGGTGGCAGGCTGGTGGCTTCGAAGCGCAGCGTGCGGCGTCCACCGCTGGTGCTCTCGCGCGGTTGAATCTGTTCGTTGCTGGCCGCGCCGATCAGCTTGAAGCGCAGTTTGCGATCGGCGGGCATGTCGATGCTGACGACACGGCGCACTACCGGAATACCGGCGTCCCATTCCGCCGATTCGAACACCTTGCCGCCGAAGACCGGGTTTTCGCCAATGAGGCTATAGGCAATGTCGAGCGTGTCGCCCACGCGCACGTCGTCACTCAGGACCACCGCCGACACCCAGCCGCTGACGATGCTGTTGTCGGCTTCTTGCTGCGGACGGACGAAGCGCACCTGCACGGTGGTGAGCTTATCGATGGGCTGCCCGTTGCGAACGATGGTCAGCCGGTGCAGGACCAGTTGCTGATAGTCCGGCTGGAAAGAGATCGAATACTGGCCGAGGTAGCCAAGGGCGGAAGCGTCATTGACCTGCCATGCGCGATGCACAAGCGTCTGCGGGCGCTCGCCGCCGTAGCGAAACTGTGTGTGGCCGAGGCGCATGACCAACGCGCTGGTTGATGCCGGCGCAGCCGGCGCTTCGATCCACTCGCTCCAGGACGGCAACTGCGCCGACCGAGCGAAGGCTTGTTCGGGGACCGATACCGTCTGCATGGCGGGCGCCGCGGCGTCTTGCGCATGCGCCGACAGGCTGAAGACGGTCGTCAGCCAGACGAGCGCAATGCTCGCGGCCTTGATGCTGAATTTCATGGAGCCCCCGGTGTGTGTACAACAACCTCAGCCTGTTGAGACAGGTCTGTCAGGGATTTTACCGGGTTTGTGTCGCCGCCCGACGACGGAATGCCGGGCGGGAACTGAAAGTGCTTAGCCGCGCAGACGGACGTTGAGTTGATCGACTATTTCGGCCCAATCGGCGTCGAGCGAGATTTCTTCGCGCAGCAATGCCGACTGTGCTGGCGTCCAGCAAGACGCTTCGTGGAGCGGCACGGAATCGGGCAGTGGCCGATGCGCCGCGATGAAGGCGTCGATCGACGCGTTGTCGGCGGGCAGCCCGAGTTGGGCGAACAGGTTGTTCAGCGAATGCAGGGGCGCTTCCATGGGAGAACCTCGCGGGATGTTGGGCAAGCGTTGGCGCTGTGTCGCGCTGGGCCGTTCGCGGCAACGTTAGCGCCGCCGCGAACGAGACTCTGCCCGCAATATTACTGCCCGCCGATCATTTGCGCTCGAGCGTGCCGCCGGCCTCGATCCACGTTGCCTTGCCTTCTGATGCCGTCACGCGCAGACCATGCTCGGACACGGCCGCATTGCGGATCTGCATGCCGCGCGTCGCTTTGATCGACACGTCATTGAACACCACGCGGGTGAAGGGCTTTTCCGGCGTGCCGACAATGTAGGCCGCTTGCGTGGAGGCGCCGGTCGAGGTCAATTTTTCGAAGCGGATGTCATCGAAATAGGGCGTCTTCGTTTCGTTGTACGCCTGTACCGGATCGGCATCGCTCGGGTAGATCTGGTTGCCGAGCACGAAGCCGCCTTTGAATTCACCTTCCTGCAGGGCCTTTTCGATGTCCTTCGGATCGTACGGGCCGCCCTTGTAGTAACCAGCCAGCACGATGGGCGTGTTGACGTTTTCCATCTTGGTGTTGCGATAGGTGACATCACGCACGACGCCGCCAATGCCGCGCGGGCTCTTGATGCGGATGCCATACATCGAACCGCGAAAGACGTTGTTCTCGGCCAGCACGCCCTTCACCCCGCCTGACGACTCCGAGCCGATCGACAACCCGCGTCCGTTCAGAAACGTGTTGTTGGCGATGTAGACGTTCTGTACGGCCGGTTCGCCCGAGGGCAGGGGGAAGACCGATTTGATCGCGACGTGGTCGTCACCCACGCTGATGGTGTTGCGTGTGATGCGGATGTTACGGCTGTCCATCGGGTCGATGGCGTCGGTATTTTGCGCGTAGTCCGGCGCAATGATGCGGGTGCGGTCGATGGTGATGCCGTCGACGTTGTAGAACACCACATGGAAGCTCGGCGAATTGGTGAGCGTCACGCCCTGGATGAGTACGTTCTTGGCATCCTTGATGAACACTAGGCGAGGGCGGTTGGTCGAGCCGCGCTTGCCGCTCGCACGCGCCTCAGCACGCCAGCGCTCCCACCACGTCGCGCCCAGGCCGTCGATGGTGCCTTCGCCAGTAATGGCCACGTTATCGTCGGCGACGTTGATGAGCGCCAGCCACTTGTCTGCATTGGGCCAAAGGTTTTTTACGCCGGCCCAGCGGCGATTCGCATCGACTGGGTGATACATCGCATCGTCCGCCGCAGCCTGCAGCACTGCGCCACGGGCAAGGTCGAGCTGGATATTGGCTTTGAGGAAGATTGGCCCGATCAGGTAGTAGCCGGCCGGCACCACCACTTTGCCGCCGCCTTGTTCGGCGCAGCTGTCGATGGCTTTCTGCACGGCTTCAGTGTCATACCAGATCGACGTGCCGCGTGCGCCGAAGTCATTGATGTTGCACACGCGAGACGGCACGTTGACCGTAGCCGGCTTGATGTCATTGGGCGCGGCGAACAAGGCGCCACTTGCTGCAAGCGCCATGACGAGCGCGCAGCTCTTGAGGACGAAAGTACGCAAATCGGGTCTCCTTGGATGCCGCTCATGCATGCCGATGAGGCATGCCAGAAAAGCGGTCTTGTATCGCGGCGGCTGCATGTGCTGTCCGCAACGGAGCGCACTGTACTCGCATGAGGTCGGCCCAGATTGTAAAAACACGCCACGCGCACGGACGTTGCTGGTGGCATGTGCTTTGCCATAATGAATCGAAGACCTTCACGGAGCGCGCGATGAACCGTACGACGGCCCGGGTGATTGTGCTGATTCTCGTCATGGGTGCCGAAGCCTGGTTGCTGTGGCCGGGGCCAGTCTGGCGCTTTGCGTGGCCGCCGTTCGTTGCACTCGTCATTGCCTTGGCGATATGGGCCGCGCTCGAACAGTACGCCGAGCACATGGGGCGTCGTCATGTCGAACGGATGAGAGGGGAGCGCGACGCGCTGATCGTCGAACAGATCGAAGCGGTGATGCCTGATACGAGCATCGTGCAGTTCTTGTCGAACCATGACTTCATCGCGCCGTTCGACAAAGCGAAAGTCGATCCGCTCTTTTATATGGTCCGTGCATGGCGCACGCTCGCGCCCGAATTCCTGAATGAAGCGCTCGCGCAGGCGGCAACCAATCTTGATGCCGCCGCCACCGATCTGGTCTTGCGTATCGGCCAGTACACACACCCGTTGCCCGATGGGTCTCTGGGCGTGAAACCGCTAGAACAACACGGTGCAGCGGCTTCAGACAAGGTGCGCGATGAGGCGCGTCATTTGAACGAAGCGGCCAATGCGTTCGTCCGGACGCACGAGCGGTTTATGGAAGTTGCGCGGCGGGGGCCTGCGGCGCGTGTCGCGGCGTGATCGGCTTGGCCGCAGCGTCACCAGCCCCACCATTGCATCAGCTATTTTTTCTCGCGGTTCTTGCCGACCTGATTGCCAATGACGCCGCCCACGGCGGCACCACCCAATGTGCCGACGGCACCACCGTCGTCGATGATGGCACCGGCCGCGCCACCGATGGCCGCACCGACGGCGGTGTCGCGTTCACGCGGGGTCATGTTTGCGCAAGCCGCCAGGCCGATACTCAGTACCGCTGCCGATATGGCCGCAGCGAGGGGTCCGGAGCGTTTCATGATGTTCTCCTCCATGTGTTGAAATGTGGGCGCCAAGACCTCTGACACCCCTGTACCGTTCCATCCGCAAGCTTCGCGCCTGCTGAGCTACCGTCCGGAAAACACCCTATCGGCCGAAGGAATCCTTACCTGCCGCAAGACCGGCGGGCCGTGTCGTGGTTACAATCGCGCCCGCACGTTGCCCGCCACGGCCTTGCTGCAATGCGGCATCCCGTGGCATGCCGATTCACCCTGATCCACACCCACCAAGGGGCTCATTACATGCTGGAATCCTTCTTCAAGCTCAAGGAGCACGGCACCAGCGTCAGGACCGAAGTCATTGCTGGCTTCACCACGTTCCTGACGATGGCGTACATCCTGTTCGTCAACCCAACGCTGCTGTCGCAGACCGGCATGGACCACAACTCTGTGTTTGTGGCGACTTGCCTGGCAGCGGCCATCGGCACGCTGGTCATGGCGCTGGCCGCCAACTATCCGGTCGGCATGGCGCCTGGCATGGGGCTGAACGCCTTCTTCACGTTTGCCGTGGTCAAGACCATGGGCTACTCGTGGGAAGCCGCGCTTGGTGCCGTGTTCATTTCGGGCTGCATCTTCCTGGCCATCACCATCCTCGGCCTGCGCGCATGGCTGATCGCTGGCATTCCGCATACGCTGCGTTGCTCGATCACGGCGGGTATCGGCCTGTTCCTGGCGATCATCGCGCTGTCGAACGCCGGCATCATCGTTGATCACCCTGCAACGCTGGTGACGCTGGGCGATCTGCACAAGCCGGCCGCACTGCTGACGGTGCTGGGCTTCTTCATCATTGGCGTGCTCGATGCGCTGCGCGTGCGAGGGGCAATCCTGATCGGCATTCTGGCGGTGACGGTGATCGGCACGCTGCTCGGTTACAACGAGATCAAGGGCGTGTTCTCGGCGCCGCCGTCGATTTCGCCGACCTTCTTCAAGCTCGATCTGGCGGGCGCGCTGCAAGGCGGCTTCGTCGCCGTGGTGCTGACCATGGTGCTGGTCGAGGTGTTCGATGCCACCGGCACGCTGATGGGTGTGGCCAAGCGTGCTGGTCTGCTGCGCGAAGACGCGCCGGGCAATCCGCAAAAGCGGCTGGGCCGTGCGCTGTTCGCCGACAGCATCGCCATCCTGGCTGGCTCGCTGCTGGGTACCAGCTCGACGACTGCTTACGTTGAAAGCGCTTCGGGCGTGCAGGCGGGTGGTCGTACGGGCCTGACCGCGCTGGTCGTGGCCTTGCTGTTCGTGCTGGCGTTGTTCATTGCGCCGCTGGCGACCTCGGTGCCGGCATATGCGACCGCACCGGCGCTGCTGTACGTGGCTGGCGTGATGATGCGCGAGCTGGTCGAAGTGAACTGGGACGACGTGACTGAGGCGGCGCCCGCTGCACTGACCGCTCTGGCGATGCCGTTCACGTACTCGATCGCCAACGGCCTGGCCTTCGGCTTCATCAGCTACAGCGTGCTGAAGCTCTGCACCGGCCGTGCGCGCGACGTGCACCCGGCGGCATGGGTGATCTCCGCGTTGTTCATCACCAAGTACACCTTCTTCCCGGGTTGAGCGGGAGCGTCGGCAAACAAAAAAAGGGCATCCCTCGGGATGCCTTTTTTTATTGGCGGGGTGTTCAGTTGCGGGCCAGGCTGCGTACGTCGTTGTAGACGAGACAGCGCCCATAGCGGTCCCACGAAGGTTCGTGGTTCTCGTCACGGAACGCGTCGCTGAGCGATGCATTGGCGCGCACGTCGGCGGGCTTGCAGTTGGCGGCGTCGTCCGGTGCCACGCTGTAGCCGTACTGGTTGCCGGCGAAGGTGTTGGACTGGAAGCGATTGTTGGAGCTCATGCTGTTGTCCCAGCAGCGCACCGGGTCGCGCGTACGGATGGAGCAGGTAATGAACACGCCCGAACCGCCGTTGTGCAGGAAGGTGTTGCCACTGACCTCATTGCGATACGCGTCGGCGAAATAGATGCCGTGAGAGCCGTTGTTGCGCATGACGTTGTCACGGATCTCGCTGTCCTGCAGGTTTTCGGTGGTGATCCCTGCGGCATGATTGCCCGCCAGCGTATTGCCGGTAACCTGGGTACGCAGCGCGCGGTTGAGCGAAATCCCGTCCCAGATCGAACCGTACACCGTGTTGCCCTGGATGAGGACGTTGGCGCTGCTGTATTCAGTGAGGATGCCGGCGCTGCGGCAGTTGTTCACCGTAAGGTCGCGGATGATGATGTCCTGCCCGGATCGCACCGTCACGCCGCTGTTGGTGAGGTAAGCGTATTGCGGGTCGAATTCGCCGCCCTGGTCGCCATTGCCTTCGAGCAGCATGCGCTCGACGATCACATTGCGCGTTACGCGCGAGGGCTGGGCCTGCCGATAGTCACCCACCAGCAGCACCGAGCTTTGCACGCCGGGCGCCAGGCGCACGATGGTCTCCACGCCTTCGCCGCGCAGTGTGGTGTTGTCGCGCTCGATGGCGACAAAACGCTGGACGCGGTATTCGCCGCGCGACAGACAGACGACAGCGCGCGAGCCGTCCGTTGGCAACCCATCGATGGCAGCCTGGATGTCGCCGCCGACCGCCACGTTTACGGTGCAATCATCTATCGGCGTGACGACGGGCGCGGCGGGCTTGGCGATGTTCTTGACGGGGCGTGCGGCTGCGGCAGGGAAGGCCAGGGTCGCAAGTGAACAGAGCAGGGTGAGCGACAGAAATTTCTTGTTCATGGTTCTATACGTGTTGCGTGGCGCAAAAGACCGCGCCGTGCCATGCGGCAAAGTGCTTCAACCGGCGGCAAGGCCCGATTGGGCCCGTTGCAGCCATTCACGATTCACGTTGCGGGCGTAACGCGGCCAGAAGCGCGAATCCTTGACGATTTCTTCATACAGCGAGCGGGCGCGCACGGCGTCCGCCGTATTCCCTTGTGTGCGCAGCCAGTCGGCGTAACGGCACTTGGGCTCGGGGTCGGCCGCGACGACCAAGGCGGCTTCAAAGGCTTCGCGCGCGCCGCTGGCGTTTGTGTTGGCCAGGGCCAGTGCATAGCGCAGAGCGGGTTCCGGCTGGCGACGTGTTTCAGGATGCGCGGCGAACAGACGTTCCAGCGTGGCCGCGCATTCGGCCGGTTGACCGCATTCAAGCTGCACGCGAGCCAGACCTTGCAGCAGGGCAGGGTCATCGGCGAACGGACCGGTCGCGGCTTCGCGGTAGATGGTCAGCGCTTCTTGCGACTGTCCTGCGTCGGCCAGCGCCGCAGCAAGCTTCATGCGGTTGCCCACGGTCGGCGTCTGTTCGACTGCCGCGCGTGCTTCACGCAGGTTGCGCGCCGGGCTGACTGCCTGGTTGATGGCCCGGCGGACCGCAAATGCGCCCCGACTGCCGCGAAGCTCCGGCAAATAGATCGCGAAGAAGTACACGATGCTACCGAGCAGCGGGAACATGAACAGGATCAGCACCCAGTACATATTCTGTCTGCTGCGTACGGCGTGGATGCCGAAATACAGCGCGATGAGAATGTGCAGGCCAATACCGAAAACTGGCATGGTGGCGAGACTGGTAAGAGTATTCAGGAGCGACATGGTATCGGGTTGAGTCAGGGAAATCCCCCGTGTTCCTGCAAGACATGGAAACTCTTTGTAAGTTGCGTCCAAGCCCCGCCGCGCCTTGATCTGCGGTTCAGAGGAGGTTTGTCACGATATGTGACGAAGGGCACTTGCGTGATGTCTCGCAAATGGGCATTATGTGCGCTGGGAATCCGGGTTAAGTGTGTCTCTCCATACTGTTCCCAACGGTACGTCGGTTAGTCATCTAGCAGATCTTGATTCTCCAACCGCAGGGATTCCTGCAACTCGTTTTAATTCAAATTTTCAGGACGCTATTATGGCAACTGGTACAGTCAAGTGGTTTAACGACGCCAAGGGTTTCGGTTTCATTACTCCGGACGGCGGTGGTGAAGACCTCTTCGCTCACTTCTCCGCAATTCAATCGCAAGGTTTCAAGTCGCTGCAAGAAAACCAGCGCGTGGCCTTCGATATCACGACCGGCCCGAAGGGCAAGCAAGCTTCGAACATTCGCCCCGCTGAATAAGCTGGCGTAGTGTGCGAAAAAGCCCGGCAGCGCCGGGCTTTTTTTCTTGTAAGTCGATGCCGCGTGGTCTGTGGCACGACTCGTAGTGCCTCGTGACGAGGACCCCGCCCGTCCGTTTCCGGACCTGCCCGCGCCCCCGCCCCCAGCATTTTTACCCCGGCAATTGCCGGTCGGACCGATCAGGCGGCTATACTCTCGCGCCTGCTGTCCATACTACATCCCGCTAGCGGGACCAAAGGAACCAACTATCTATGGCAAAAGAAGAAGTCATTGAACTGAGTGGCGTTGTAAACGAAGTACTTCCTGACACGCGTTTTCGCGTGACGCTCGACAACGGCATCGAAGTGATCGCCTACGTTGCGGGCAAGATGCGCCAGCACCGCATCCGTATCCTTGCCGGCGACAAAGTCAACCTGGAAATGTCGCCCTACGACCTGACCAAGGCTCGCATCACGTTCCGTCACATCGAGTCCCGCGGCCCCGGTCCGACCGGCCAGCGCAGGAGCAACTTCCGCCGTCGCTAAGACGTATCCCCGGTCCGATCACTTGATGTGATCGATGCGGCGGCGCACACGGCGACGCCATCTGACCGAGGTCCATTCAGGCAGACGTACCTCCCGCTCCAGCGGGGTTCAGGCATCGCCCAGGCGGCGAGGCTTTGTCGCGTCTGCGAGATCAGTCGCCGACCCGCGCAAAGCGCTGTTGCTGCTGACCCTGCACTTCAATCTCTTCCACGAACATGGCCCACGGGCGCACCCACCAACCGCTATCGTTGTAGAGCGGACGATAGACCACCATGGGTTCCAGCGTTTCGGAATGCCGCGCAACGCTGACGACTTCGTATTCGCCGCCCTTGTAGTGGCGATAACGCCCCGGCGCGAGTTCGGGCAGGGCAGGCAGTTTGTCATTGGCCATCGGGCGACTCCTTTCAGTAAGGCGAGCGATGATGCCAGCACTATCGGCACGATGGGTGTCGGCATGCGGCATACAGCCTAGAATGACCACTTGCCCCGACACACAACAAAACATGAATGCCCCCGACCTGCCTCTGCGTCCGCTCGACGCATTCCAGTTCGACGATCTTTTCGTTCGATCGCTTTCTGCTGATACCGACACACGCAATATTCCTCGTCCGGCGCCGGGCGCGGTGTATTCGCGCGTAGAGCCGACCGCTGCGAGTATTCCTCGCCTGCTTGCCTGGTCGGATGTACTGGGACACTCACTGGGCATTACCCGGCCGGCCGAAACGGGACTGGTTGCCGAAGTGCTGGCCGGTTCGCGTGTATTGCCGGGCATGAAGCCTTACGCGGCGCGTTACGGTGGCCACCAATTTGGCAATTGGGCGGGGCAGTTGGGGGACGGGCGCGCCATCACGTTGGGCGAAATCATCGATCGTGACGGGCGGCGGCAGGAGTTTCAGCTCAAGGGCGCAGGCAAGACGCCTTATTCACGCCATGCCGATGGTCGTGCCGTACTGCGCTCCTCGATCCGTGAGTTCTTGTGCAGCGAGGCGATGTTTCACCTAGGCATCCCGACGACACGCGCATTGAGCCTGGTCGAGACGGGCGATGGTGTTGTGCGTGACATGTTCTACGACGGTCGGCCTGCCACCGAGCCCGGCGCGGTCGTGTGCCGTGTGGCGCCCAGCTTCGTCCGCTTCGGCAACTTTGAGATCTTCGCCGCCGAAGATGAAGCCGACAATATGCGTGCGCTGGCCGATTGGGTGATCCGCCATCACTACCCGGAGTTCGGCGAACCGAGCGCAGAAACCTACGCGGCGTGGTTTGCCGAAGTCTGTTGAACGCACTGCCGTAATGGTCGCGCACTGGATGCGCGTGGGGTTCGTACACGGTGTAATGAATACCGACAACATGTCGATCCTCGGCCTGACGATCGACTATGGCCCTTACGGCTGGCTGGAGGGGTTCGATCCCGGCTGGACGCCTAACACTACCGATGCGCAGGGTCGCCGCTATGCCTATGGCCAGCAGCCGCAAATCGCCTATTGGAATCTGACCCGGCTGGCGGGCGCACTCACCGTGTTGATTGAGGAGGAGGCCGGTCTTCATGCCGGACTGGAACTCTATCGACAGACCTTCGAGCAGACCTGGGCAAGCATGCTGGCCGACAAGCTTGGCCTGCGTGCCGATACGCTCATGGATGACTCGTTGGTAAGCGACCTGTTCTCTGTGTTGCAGGCGGAAGAAACCGATATGACGATCTTCTTCCGTCGGCTGGCCGACATCGATTGCCGCGAAGACGCCAACAAGGACGCTCGTATCGACGTCTTGCGCGAGGCGTTCTACGACCCGGCAGTGCTGGACGGCGGCCATCTTCTGCAACTCGCGGGCTGGCTCGACCAGTACGCTACCCGCGTGCGCAGTCAGGGCGAAACCGCTGAAACCCGGCGCGTGCGCATGAACGCCGCCAACCCCAAGTACGTCCTGCGCAACTGGATGGCGCAAGAGGCCATCGACGCCGCGACGGCGGGTGATACCTCGCGCATCGAACGCTTGCTGACGGTATTGCAGCGGCCCTACGATGAACAACCTGACAACGAGGATCTGTTCGCCCGCCGTCCCGAATGGGCGCGCAATCGACCCGGGTGTTCCGCACTGTCGTGCAGTTCGTGATGCGGGTTTGCCTTTAGTTGCCCGAAATATCAGGCAATTAGTCGGTATAGTCAGACATCTTTTTTGGGCGGCGAGCCGGGAGATTCGTCGCTGCCTTCTGCGCCAGACTTTTTGTAGCTGTTCGTTTGACGACAATCGCAAAAGAGGAGGCAGTCGAAGATGTCCAATCCGCTCGACGAAAACAACACGGGGATGCGGCTTTCACGCCGCGATATTCTGAAACTCGGTTCGCTGTCCGCACTGTCAACAGCGCTGGGTGCCACTTTCGGGTTGCAGGGCTGCGCCACTGCATCAACCGATACGCCGGTGACCGGGGCGTCCTCGCCGGCAGGGCAGGCCGGCAGCATTCAGGTCACTGGGTGGGAGTCATATTCTGAAGTGCGTGCGCGCATTCGTCCGCCGGGGTTCCCCGCGCGCGATTTCAACATCAAGGACTACGGCGCTGTCGAAGGTGGCAAGCAGGACGCTACCGAGGCCATCAACAAGGCGATCGACGCATGCAGCGCGGCAGGCGGCGGCCGAGTCGTGGTGCCCGATGGCACCTTCATCACTGGCGCGATTTTCTTGAAGAGCAACGTCAACCTGCATCTTCAGTCGGACGCGGTTCTCAAGTTCTACACCGATCCGGCCAAGTACCCGGTGGTATTCACACGCTGGGAGGGGATCGAGTGCATGAACTACTCGCCCCTCATCTACGCGTACGAGCAGCGCAACATTGCTGTCACCGGCAAGGGCACGCTCGATGGGCAGGCATCCAACGCAAACTGGTGGGCATGGAAGGCCAACGGCACGCCAGTCAGCCAATTGCCTGATCAGAAGAAGCTCATCGAGATGGGTAACAAGGGCGTGCCCGTGTCGGAGCGTGTCTTCGGGCCGGGGCACTTTCTACGGCCGAACTTCATCCAGCCGTATCGCTGCGAGAACGTGCTGATCGAAGACGTTTCGATCCGCCAGTCGCCCATGTGGGAAATCCACCCCGTGCTCTCGCGCAACGTGACTGTGCGCGGCGTGAATATCGTGTCGCACGGCCCGAACAATGACGGTTGCGATCCCGAGTCCTGTCGTGACGTGCTGATCGAAGACTGCGTGTTCGACACGGGCGACGACTGCATCGCCATCAAGTCCGGCAAGAACAACGATGGCCGGCGCGTCGGCGTGCCGTCCGAAAACATCATTGTGCGCGGCTGCCAGATGAAGGATGGTCATGGCGGCGTCGTGCTCGGGAGCGAATGCTCCGGGCACATTCGCAACGTGTTCGTCGAAGACTGCAACATGGACAGCCCCAACCTTGACCGCGTGCTGCGGTTCAAGAACAACGCGGTTCGCGGCGGCATATTGGAGAACATCTTCGTTCGCAATGTGACGGTCGGGAAGGTGAGCGAGGCGATCATCACCATCGACTTTCTGTACGAGGAGGGCGCCAACGGGGACTTCAAACCGGTCGTACGCAATGTGCAGATGGACAAGGTCACGGCAAGTGCGGCGCCGCGCATCATGTACATCGTGTCGTTCCCCGGCGCGGAGATCGATCAGATCAAGCTGTCCAACTGCGTGTTCAAGGGCGTTGAATCGACCGAAGTCATTGCGACTTCCGGCACGATCTCACTGACCAATGTGGTGATCGAGCCCAAGAACAAACCAGCAAGCCTTAGCACGCGCGGCACACTCTAGGCATTGTTCGACGCCAACGAAAAACGGCGCCGCAAGGCGCCGTTTCTGTTTGGGTTGTCAGCAGGCTCTGGAACCGAGCATCCGCCCCATCGCGCGCCACTGCCGTTGCCAGCGCGCCCGCAGGCACATCTCGCGGCGGAACACGAGCAGGCACCAACCCAACGCAGCCGCGGCCAGCGCACCAGCGACATAGCCGATGTTGCCCATGCCGAAATGGATGCTGACCTGGTTGCCTAGCAATGCGCCGCCGCCGATGCCGATGTTGTAGATGCCTGAGAACAGCGACATGGCTACGTCGGTCGCGTCCGGTGCCGCTTCGAGCACCTTCACCTGCATGCCCAGCCCGATGACCATGATCGACATGCCCCACACCACAGCGAGGACTGAGAGTGACGCCTGCATGGTCGAAGCCGCCACGAGCAGCAGGGTGGAGGCCATGAGTGCCGTCACTGCACTCGTCACCAGCAAGCTCGGGTGGCGCGTACCGAAATGGCTGAACACCAGGCTGCCGAGCACGCCCGCGCCGCCGAAAAGCAGCAGGAACACGGTCGCAAAATCGCCCTGCATGCCGGCGACATTCTGTACGAACGGCTCGATGTAACTGTATGCCGTGAAATGCGCCGTGATGATCACAGCGATCAGCACGTACAGGCGCGTCAGGCGCACACGGCGGAACAGCACCGGCACGCTGCTGAAAGAGCCCGCACGGCGACTGGGCAGCAGGGGCAACAGACGCCACAGCGCCACCATCGTCAGGACGGCCAGAACGCCGATGGTCAGGAAAGTGATGCGCCAGCCCAGATGCTGACCCAGCACGCGGCCCAGCGGCACGCCCACCACCATCGCCAGCACGGTGCCCGTCAACAGCAGGCTCAACGCCTGTGCTTGCTTCCCGGGCGGTGCTACGCGCACGGCCAGGGACACGGTGATCGACCAGAACACGGCGTGCGCCAGCGCGATGCCCAGCCGCGACACCATCAGCGTCGTAAAGCTCCAGGCCACGCCAGACAGTACATGGCTGGCGATGAAGAGCGCGAAGGTGCCCAGCAGCAGCTTCTTGCGCTCGATGTTGCGGGTAGCCAGCATCATCGGCAGCGAGGCGAGCGTGACGATCCACGCGTAGATCGTGATCATCAGACCCGTGTGCGCGGCATCCATGGAAAAGCTCGAGGCGATGTCGCTGAGCAGCCCGACCGGTACGAACTCGGTCGTATTGAAGATGAATGCGGACAGTGCCAGGGCAATGACCCTGAGCCACGCTGTCGTGGTGGAGGTGTCGGGGGTGTTCATTGGTTTTTGTCGTCGCGCCGGAACCGGACAGACGATGGTCGGCGCGCGGAATGCAGAAATTTAGCGCGCCCTGGATGCACGGAAGAGCTCCGCACGCGGGCGCCCAAGAATGTTAGCGCCGCGACACCGTCGAGCCGTTAGAAAATTATTATGGTGCGATAAGAGTTTTCTTTGGGGTGTGATGATTGGCCGTTCTCCCGCGCGGCTCCGGCAACCGAGGACCGAAGGGTGGCGATGCGATGAACTGAACGGGCACTGAACGCTCTTGGCTTGCACGACGACTGGACAGCGTTCGGCGGAAGGGTGCAAACGGCCGGTGGGCCACCAACAAAAAACCCGCCATGGAGGCGGGTTTTTTGACTGAAGCCGTGTCAGCGGCTGATCGGCTTGTACCGAATCCGCTTGGGCTTGGCGGCTTCTTCGCCCAGACGCTTCTTCTTGTCTTCTTCGTATTCCTGGTAGTTGCCATTGAAAAAGACCCACTGCGAGTCGCCTTCGGCGGCCAGGATGTGCGTAGCGATGCGGTCGAGGAACCAGCGATCGTGGGAGGTCACCAGCACGCAGCCGGAGAATTCCAGCAGTGCGTCTTCGAGCGCACGCAGGGTTTCAACGTCGAGGTCGTTGGACGGTTCGTCCAGCAGCAGCACGTTGCCGCCCGAGATCAAGGTCTTGGCCAGATGCAGGCGACCGCGCTCGCCGCCCGACAGGTTGCCGACGATCTTCTGCTGGTCGCCGCCCTTGAAGTTGAAGCGGCCGATGTAGGCGCGGCTGGGCATTTCAAACTTGCCGACAGTCAGGATGTCAGCGCCATCGGCGATAGCCTGGAAGACGGTCTTGGTCGCGTCCAGCCCTTCGCGGCTTTGGTCAACGGCGGCCATCTTGACGGTGGGGCCGACGACGATCTCGCCGGAATCGGGTTGTTCCTTCCCCTGGATCATGCGGAACAGCGTCAACTTACCGGCGCCGTTGGGGCCGATCACGCCGACGATGGCGCCCGGCGGAATGCTGAACGAAAGGTTGTCGATCAGCAGGCGATCGCCAAAACCCTTCGAGACGCCATTGAATTCGATGACCTTGTCGCCAAGTCGCTCGCCCGGCGGAATGAAGATTTCCTGCGTCTCGTTGCGCTTCTGGTATTCGACGCTGCTCATTTCTTCGTAGCGGGCCAGACGTGCCTTGCTCTTCGATTGACGCGCCTTGGCGCCTTGGCGCACCCATTCCAGTTCTTGCTTCATCGCCTTGCGATGGGCGTTCTCCTGCTTTTCTTCCTGCGCGAGGCGGGCACCCTTCTGCTCCAGCCACGACGAGTAGTTGCCCTTCCAGGGGATGCCTTCGCCACGGTCGAGTTCGAGAATCCACTCGGCTGCGTTGTCGAGGAAGTAGCGATCGTGGGTGACGGCCACCACGGTGCCGGGGAAGCGCACCAGGAATTGCTCCAGCCATTCCACCGACTCGGCGTCCAAGTGGTTAGTCGGTTCGTCCAGCAGCAGCATGTCGGGCTTGGACAGCAACAGCTTGCACAGCGCCACGCGGCGCTTTTCACCGCCCGACAGCGGGCCGATCTTGGCATCCCAGGCGGGCAGGCGTAGCGCGTCGGCGGCGATTTCGAGCTGGGTTTCGACGTCTGAACCGCTGGTGGCGATGATGTTCTCGTACCTGGCCTGCAGTTCGGCCAGCTTGTCGAAGTCCGCGTCGGGTTCGGCGTAGGCGGCGTACACCTCTTCGAGCTTCTGCTTGGCTTCCATCACTTCGCCAAGCGCGGATTCGACTTCTTCACGCACCGTTTTGTCGGCGTCGAGTTGCGGCTCCTGCGGCAGATAGCCGATCGACACACCGGGCTGATGCTGGACTTCGCCGTCGTATTCCTTGTCGGCGTTGGCCATGATGCGCAGCACGGTGGACTTGCCCGAGCCGTTCAGGCCGAGCAGGCCGATCTTGGCGCCGGGGAAGAAGGACAGCGAGATGTCCTTGATGATCTGTCGCTTCGGGGGGACTGTCTTGCTCACGCGGAGCATCGACATGACGTATTGAGCCATGGGGTCTTGTGCCAAGCAGATTGCAAAGGCGTAAGGATACCTGCGTGGCGAGGTTCCTGCTCTTGCAGCGGGGCAAGTCCGCCATGGAAGCGGGCACGTACCGGTGGCAATTGCACCACCGGTACGCTCAGACGTTGTCTGCCGCCCTGGCTGGTTAGTACTGGAAGCGCGACACCACGACGTTGAGCTGGTTGGCGACCTGCTCAAGTTCTTGCGTGGCGTGGGCGGTTTCGTCCATGCCTTGCGTGGTCGTTTCGACCATCCGCGCGATCTGGTCTACCTGCTGTGCAAGGCTCGTGCTGGCCGAGCTTTGTTCGCGGGTCGAGTCAGCCACGTCGGCCACCAGTTCGGTCGCGCGCGTCGCGCCCTCAGCGATCTGGTGAAGGACGGTCGCCGAATGTTCGGCAGCCGTGACGCTATGCGCCACGCGCTGCGAAGCCTGCGCCATGGCGTCGACCGCACCCGTGGTTTCCGACTGGATCGCACCCAGTGTCGATTCGATCTCGACCGTCGCGAGCGCCGTACGCTCGGCCAGCTTGCGCACTTCATCGGCCACGACCGCAAAGCCGCGGCCCGTTTCGCCGGCACGTGCGGCTTCGATGGCCGCGTTCAGCGCGAGCAGGTTGGTCTGTGCAGCAATTTCCTTGATCGATGCCGTCACTGTGCCGACTTCAGCGGCGCGGCGGCTCAGGCTTTCGATGCGTTCGCTCGCTTCCGATACGGCGCCAGAAAGCTCACGCATCTGCGTGGCGGCTTCGCTGACCTGCGACTGACCTTCGATGGCGCGGCGCGCGGCTTCGCGGGCATGCGTCTCCGTTTGGGTTGCGTGATCGGAGATGTGGCCGATGCTGACCGTCAGCTCTTCCATCGCAGCCGCCATGGCCTGCGTCGAATCCGACTGGCGATGCGCGCCGTCGGCAACGCTGGCCGACGTGACGCTGATCTCCTGTGCGGCGGTGCCCAGACGGTCGGCGCCGCTGGTGATCTCATGCACCGTGTCACGCAGACGATCGATGAGCGCGCCCAGTTCTCCCAGCATGCTGTTGGCCGGTGCGCCAGCAACCTGTGCGCGCAAATCGCCTTCAGCCACGCGCTTCATGATGGCAACCGCGTTGGCAGGTTCGCCACCGACTTGTTGCAGCACCGAGCGGCCGACGACGAATACAAGCCCGAACACACCCAGCGCCAGCACCAGAACGATGCCAAGGTTGCGCAGCAGGTCTGCACGGAAGGCAGCGTCAACGTCGTCCACATACATGCCGGTACCGATGACCCAGTTCCACTGGGGGATCGATTCAGCGTACGAAATCTTGGCCGCCGGCACGGTGCCGCCAGGGTGCGGGAACTTGTAATGCACGAAGCCGCCGCCGCGCTGTCCGGCTGCAAGCAGGTCGGCCACGTAGCGACGCCCGTCCGGGTCCTTCGCTTCGCCCATCTGCGTGCCTTCGGACGCCGGCTGCGGCGGCAACAGCACGTTCACACCGTCACTGCGGAAGATGAAGATGTACTCGGTGCCCAGATAGCGGGCGTTGCGCACCGATTCGCGTGCCAGGGTCTGAGCGGCTTCTCGGCTGAGCGCCCCGGCCTGCTCCTGCTTCTGAAAGTGGATCAACTGCGTGCGGGTGGTTTCGACGATCGAGCGCAAAAGCTGCATGCGTTGATCGTAGGAAGCCGAGCGTTGCGACATGGCACCGATGACCCCGACCGCCAGCATGCCGATGAGTGCGGCGGCGGCGAGGGTCATCATTTTGGTTCTGAGGCTGAGGCGAGACAGCATTGTTGTGACACCTAAGACGTGAAGGACTTAGTGCACAAACGGTCGCGAACGGATTTCCTAAACGACGTAACCTTACGTTTCTTTATATTGATAGAAATCAAACAAAGTCGGCGGGGCGATATGCCCTTACGGGAAGCCCATGTTGTCTGGCTTTTCGGCTGATTTCGCCGTGCAGGTTGTAGTCGCCCGAAGACGGTGGCGTGTCAAAAATTCACAATTGTTGAAAGTTTGGACAAGCCTGGTGGCGTCGTGCCGAGCATCTTTTGCTCGTTGGCGGGGCAAAAAAAAGGGCATGCGGGAGGACACCGCATGCCTGCAAGGGTCGGGGGGTGAGGGGCCCCGACGGAGGAAGTGCCGCGACCGGCGCCGCAGCGAATCTGTTTGTCAGCCTGCCGCTGAACTCAGCAGCGGCGTGATCTTGGCGTTGCGTTCGTCCTTGCTGTCCGCGAGGGCTTCGATCTCGCCCGAAATGACGCCGCCTGATTCGATCAGCAGCTTGCCGTAGCGGATCTTGCCTTTCACGCGGCCGGTCGCATGAATGATCAGTTGCTGGCGGGCCGTGAGTTCGCCTTCGAACACGCCGTGGACTTCAGCAATATCGATGCCCACCTTGCCGGCGAATGCGCCGCGCTCGGTGATACGGATGACGCGGCTGTCCATGGTCGCTTCGACGCGGCCTTCCACGATCAGCGTGTCGCAGTCCAGAATTTCGGCGCCCTTGAGCTTGACGTCAGGGCCAACGATGAGCCGGCTGCCGCTCGGCTCTGCAGCCTCCTGCGCGAGCGTCGGTTCCGCTGCCACGGGCGTTTCCGGTAGGCTGGGCGCAACAACCGGCTCCGGACGGCTCTCTGACTTGAGCACATCGCTGCCCGGTACGGACGGATATGTCGTCGCGCCAGGCTGGCCAGGGCGGGGCGACCGGTCGGAGAGGTTGTTCGGATTCTTGCTGAGGACGGGTTGCTGCTTCGTGAACATGTTTTCTCCTAAGGTGGCGCGCGGCCTGCAAGGCGTGCCGCATCTCCGCCTTAATGGCAACCTGCGTGCCAGCTTGGAAAAAACGTTTGTGAAACAGTGTTTTGCGTTTGAAACGGCGATGTCTCGGCGCCCTAAGGCCGACACATCGCGTCGCCGGACGGCGTCGCCCTTTTAGGGGGTTTTAGCTAACCCAATGAAAAACAAGCGTTTCATGGCGTCGCCGGGTGGCGACAAGTTTTGCGGCGTGCGACACATCGCTGGACGCGGCGTGGCCGTACTCGCTGCGCTAGCGTGCGCAGCATGCGCGGGCGTGGGACCCGGCTACTACTGGCAGGCGATGAGCGGCCAGATCGACGTGATGTGGCGTGCGCAGGATGCCCACACGGTCGAGCGGGCCGATGGCACCCGCGCCGATCTGCGTGATCGTTTGGCGCTGGCCGAAAAATTGCGGGCCTATGCTACGTCAGAACTCGGTTTGCCCGACAACGGCAGCTATCGGCGTTATGCGGACCTGGAGCGGCCCTACGTTGCATGGAACGTGTTCGCTACGCCGGCGTTATCGATGCAGCCGCACGAATGGTGCCTGCCGGTGGCGGGGTGCGTGAGCTATCTGGGGTTTTTCTCGGAGGCCGATGCACGTGCCAAGGCCAATGAATTGCGCCAGCAAGGCATGGATGTCTACGTTGGCGGCGTGCCCGCGTATTCCACGCTGGGCTGGTTCAATGACCCGCTGCTCAATACCTTCATTCATTGGCCCGAGCCCGAACTGGCGCGGCTGATTTTCCACGAGCTGTCGCATCAATTGCTCTACGTGAAGAACGACACCGAGTTCAATGAGTCCTTCGCCGCTACTGTGGAAGAGGCCGGTGTGCGGCGCTGGCTGTCACAGCCGGGGCGCGAGGAGATGTTGGTGCAGTTCGAAGCATCGCAGCGCCGGCGCGACGATTTCGCCGCCCTGGTGCTGGATTACCGTAAGAAACTCGCGGCGTTGTACGGCAGTACCGTCTGCGAAGAGGACAAGGCTCGCGGCAAGCGCGAGCTGATCGCCGAACTCGGCGCCACCTACGCGAGCATCCGCGACGAACGCTGGGCCGGATTCGCTGGTTACGACCGCTGGTTTGCGCAGGACATCAATAACGCCACGCTGGCATCGATCGGTCTCTATCGTGGATTGGTGCCTGGCTTTTCGGCCGTGCTGGCGGAAGAGGGCGGTGACTTGCCGCGCTTTTACGCGCGCGTCAAAGCGATCTCCGCGCTGCCAGAGCCCGATCGACGCACCGCCCTGGCAGACGCGCAGCGTGCGTTTGCGTCCCGGGGGGTTACTCAGCCGCCGCGTGCGCCGAACTTGTAACGCCCCTCGGTGGTGCTGCGAGCGTTCTTGTCGGGTGCATTCGACGGAGGCGGCATGATGCTGGCATGTGTCGGCGTGGATTCGAGCCAGCCCATGCGATTGCGCATTTCCAGCGACATCGAAACCAGTTCGATGTCTTCGCTTTCTTCCGCGCGATCAAGCACTTGGTGAGCGTATTCGCTGTCCTCGAAGAACCTTTGCGTATTCAGCGAAATGCTCTGATCCTGGCGGAGACGAATCTTCAGGCGGGCAATCAGTTGTATCAGCTCGGGATTCATCATGTGCCTCTCGAATGGGGTGCCCGTCCCTAAAGCAAGCGATATGCCGGATATGTCAAAAGTGATGACTGCTGCGACTGCGTGGTTTGCGCCAGCGGCTTGTCCGCCGCGACGGGCGCTGGCACAGTGCGCATCCCGAATCCACTCAATGTCGCACTCATGAGTAGCCGCACGATTTTTCTCTGTCTGTTCATCATCGGAGTACTGTTTCTGCTGGCCAATTTCGGCATCATTCAGATCCACTACGTTGGCCCGATCATCGCGCGCTGGTGGCCGGCCTTGCTGGTCTTCTTCGGTGTGATGGGGCTGATGAGCAAGCGCTGACCCCTACTGGAATTTTCATGCAGAACGAATACACCGCTCCGGTGCCGCCGGATAGCCTTTTGCACCACGCCAATCGCGATACGCAGCGGCAAGCGGCCCGACTGGCGCAGGAGTCCTTCGGCGCGGCCTTCCGCCTGACGCTCGAAGGCAAGCCCGACCAGCTGCCGGTCGTCATCGACAAGCTCGCCACGCGCCTGCGCGAGTGGGCCAAAATGAGCACCGTTCAACGGGCGCGCCGCGCGCATGGCGCTGCTCATGGCGGGGCTGGATCAATGGGGCCTGGCTTTCAGCCAGACTTTCGACGCAGGCGGCATGGCGGGTCTGTCGCTCCTGCTTGGCAAGCTGCGCGACAGCATGGACGTGGCCGAAGAAGCAACCTGTCAGCGCTTTTTCGACGACATCAACAACGACGAAGCCTGCGCGCTCGACTTCAAGGTCGAACTACGGCGCGAAATCCACCTTGCGTTGTGGCACGCGATGGTTGCCTCCGAAGACCGCGAAGAAGCGTTCGGCATTCTTGAGCACCTGGGCGCGATGATGCTGGCGCTCACCCGCAGCATGCCGACCCTGGGCTGGCGCCTGCTGGCCGACGCGCTGGCGTCGGTGCAGATCCGCTGCCTGCAGCAGGGGCTGGCGCTCGATGGCCTGGGGCAGGAGACCACGCAGCAACTCTTTGGCGCGTTGGCGCAAGAGCTGCCTGAAGACCTGCGCGGCTTGGTGATGGAGCAGGCTTCGCAAGTTGTGATGGCCTGGCAGCGCGCGCGTCGCGAAAACGACGACCAGCAGCCACAGGGCTGATCCTCGAACGCGCAAGAAAAGGGCGGACCGCTTCGGCGGGGCCGCCCGTTTGTTTTTGGGGCTTAGGGCTTTATTGCGCTTCGCGCACCAGATCCGTCAGCGCTCGCAACGCGGTGTAATACGAATGGGGCCCGAGTCCCTGTACGGTGCCACGCACCGCTGGCGAGATGATCGAATGCGCACGCCACGCTTCACGCGCAGCGATGTTCGACATATGCACCTCGATCACCGGAAACGGCATGGCCTTGATCGCGTCGTGCAACGGCACGCCGTGCTGCGTGAGGCCCGCTGGGTTAACGAGCGCACCGTCTGCGTCATCGATGTGTGCATGCAGGAAGTCCACCAACACCCCTTCGTGGTTGGACTGAATCGTCTCCAGGGTGACACCGGCCTCGTCGGCGAGCGATGCCAGCCGTGCGTTGATTTCGGCCAGTGTCGTGGTGCCGTAAATATGCGGCTCGCGGCGCCCGAACAGGTTCAGGTTGGGGCCGTGCAGGACGAGTATCTTCATGTGCTTGGGGCTCCAGACACTCATTTGCGGATGCGTGCCAGTTCGTCCTTGTACAGTTTGACGACAGCCGGATCGTATTGCGCCATGAAGCTCTCTACGACCGGTTGTGCGATCTGCCGCATGCGTGCCTGCTCATTGGGGCTGACTTCGTTGAACTGCATGCCCTTGGCCTGCAATTCCGAAACGGCTTTTTTCGCGGCATCGCGGCTCACCTGGCGCTGATAGGTTCGCGATTCATCGGCGGCCTCTTGCATCCATTTCTGCTCGGCTGGCGTGAGCTGATCCCAGAATTTCTTGCTCACCAGGATGATGTTGGCGGCATAGACGTGGTTGGTCGCGCTGACGTATTTCTGGACCTCGTAGAACTTGTTGGAGAGGATCACCGCGAAGGGATTTTCCTGCCCGTCGACGGCCTTGGTCTCGAGCGCGGTGTACAGCTCCGCAAAGGGCAGCGGCAGCGGATTGGCCTTGAATGCCTTGAACGTATCGAGGAACACCGGGTTCGGGATCACGCGCAGCTTGAGTCCGTCCAGGTCCTCCGCCTTGGAAATCGGATGCTTGCTGTTGGTTACGTTGCGAAAGCCAAGATCCCAATAGCCCAGCGCGATCAGCCCTTTTTCGGGCAGCTTGGCGATCAGCGCCTTGCCGAGCGGACCGTCGAGCAGGGCGTCGGCCTCGGCGAAGCTGGCCACCGAGAAGGGGAAGTCGACCAGACCAAACTCTTTGACGATGCCGGCCAGCGACGTCGTCGCGGGTGCCGACATCTGCTGAATGCCACCTTGCAGCGCGGATTGCTGCTGCATCTCATTGCCCAACTGTGAGGCGGGGAATTCCTGCACCTTCATCTTGCCGCCGCTCTTGGCTGCCAGCACCTCGGCGAACTTCTTGACGCCCATGCTGACCGGGTGGTCAGTGTTGTTGAGGTGACCAAAGCGGATGATGCGTTCCTGTTGCGACCACGCCGGCATGCTGATGGCGGCAACCAGCCCGGCCGCCATGAAGGTGCGGAATAAGGTGTTCACGACTTGTCTCCTTAGGGCTCTCTGTCTCGTTGTGGGCCGCTGTGCAATGCCGGCGTGAAGTGATCATAGACACAAATCCAAAAAAGTGGAAAATGTTTCCATTGTGGATGTGTATTCCGATGGATTGGTATAGTTCAGTGGCGTAGTCATCCTTGGAGCAGAAGAACGATGAGCGGAGTCCTTGAACGCGCCTTTCAGGTGCTGGAATACCTGAGCGAACGCCCGGCCGGCAGTCCTATTTCGGCCTTGGCCGGCGAGTTGGATATCCCGCTCAGCGCCAGTCATCGTGTGCTGGCCGATCTCGTGCGCTGCGGCTACGTGCGGCAGGATGCCGAAACCGGGCGCTATGCGCTGACGATCAAGATGGTGGCGATGGGTCTGTCGTTTCTCAGCCGCTCGGGTGTGGTCGATGTCTCTCAGCCGCTGCTGGACCAGTTGGCAAGTCACAGTGGCGAACTCGTACGGCTGGCAATCGTTGATGGTGAGAGCCTAGTTTTCGTCGCCAAGGCGCAGGGCGCCACGCACGGCCTGCGCTACGACCCGGACATGGGATTGGCTGTGCCGCTGTGGTGCAGCGCGGCGGGGCATGCGTGGTTGTCGACGCTGACCGACGACGACGCGTTGGTGTTGGTCGCGCGTGCCGGGCTCAATGAACCAGAACGCTTTGGGCCACGAGCACCGACTTCGATCGGAGTGGTGATGGACTACGTTCGCGCAGCGCGCGAGCGCGGTTTTTCGATGATCACGGAAGTATTCGCGCCGGGCATGGCTGCCATGGCGGCTCCGGTGCGCGGGGACGATGGCGCCGCGATCGGCGTCGTGACGATTGCGGGGCCGGCAGTGCGGCTAACCGAGTCCCGCATGCAAGAACTCGCACCGGATTTGCTGGAAACCGCCCGCCTCGTGGCGAGCGCGAGCGGCGCGTCGGCGCTGTTCAAGAGAAAGCCCGCCGCCACGGTATGAGCATCGCGACGGGCCGATCGGCACTTTAGCGCATGGTGTAGCCGCGCCCATCCATGCAGGCATCCATGGCGCGGGCGTAGTCGTCGCGCATCGACGGCACCGGGTCACCCGCAATGCCGCCATTGGGCAGCGTCGGGTCATAGCCCGACTGGCTTACCGCCCATTCATAGCACTGGTAGCGGTCTTCGTCCTGTTGCGCCTGCGACTGCCCATCGCGCGGGTAGTAGAAGACCTTGTCCTTGGCCGATGCCACCACCTTGGGCGCATCGACGATCTCGTAGCCATCTGGCACCGCGCGGTAGTACGTGTCGCCAGCGTAGAAGTAGGTCGCCCCACCGATCACGCGCGTCGTGTAGTAGTCGGGCAGCAGCGGAATCACAATGCCGATGGGCGGCGCAATGACGACGAAGCTCGACCGGTACGGGCGATACCACACGCCCGACGAGAAATAGAAGTTCACCCCGCCACGCCAGTACACGGCAGGCGCAGCCGGCAACACATTCACCACGACCCCGCGCCGGGGATAGACCGGGGGCGGCGCCCAGTGAGCGGGGCCCGGTCCGGGGCCTGGGCCCCAATGCGGGGGCGGGGGCATCGGTCGCGGACCCGCGCCTGGGCCTGGATGCACGCCGGGGAACGCCACCGGGCCACCTGCGGGCCCGTTGGGCGAGCCTGCGTAGCCGCCAGGCGCGGGTCGGCCGGCGTAGCCCCCTGCGGGCGGGCGCCCCGCGTAGCCGGGACCGTCGCGCGAATCGATATTGGGGCCGCCGCGTTGCGGGCTCCAGCCACGACCGGGGCCATCTGGCCGGCCGTCTCGGTCGCCACGTCCTTGACCGTCGCCTCGGCCCTGTCCGTCGTTACGGCCGGGGTTGTCGCGCCCGGGATTGTCTGGACGGCCACCCCCCTGGCTATTATCGCCACGAGAGCCTGCGCCCCAGCCGCCATGACCGCCGCCGCGATCGGGCGGCGCTGCCAATGCCAGTCCGGCATGCGCGGCAAACATCAACAATGCGCCGGCCAGTCCCAGGCGGCGCACGTTTGCAGAGGTGGTGGGCATGATCGATCTCCTCTTTATTCTGTTCGTGCGCGTTCAGCGCACGTTGTAGCCGCGGCCTTCAAGGCAGGCGGTCATGGCACGCCGGTAGCCGCCGCTTTGTCCGGCGTAGCTGTCGCTGCGGCGTTGCGTGGCGGCGTTGCGTGCGTCGGCAGCATATTGGGCTTCTTGCTGCTGGGCCGAATCAGCCGCCGCGCCGGTCAGGCCGCCGACGACAGCACCGATCGCCGCTCCCGTGCCCGCGTTATGTGGGTTAGACACCGCCGCGCCGATGATGGCGCCGGTGGCGGCCAGAATGACCGTGTTGGCATGGTCGTTCGGTGCAGGTTCGACATAGGCGGGAGCGGGCGCCCGCTGCGCGTAATTCGGATCGAATCCGCTGTGGTTGACTGCCCAGCTATGGCATTCAAAGCGGTCTCTGCGAGTCTGCTGTTCGGTCTGGCCACGCGCGGGATAGGCGTAGATCGGTGTCTCGGCGCGCGCCACGGGTGCGGGCGCTGTATAGCGGGGCGGGGGCGGCGTTGCACAGCCGCCGGCCAGCACGGCAATCAGGGCGGAGGCGGGCATTGCGAGTCGCAAAAGCGTTTGCATGTTCGATTCAGCTAAAGGCAAAGGGCCTATCTGCATAGTCGTGGACGCCCGACCGCCCCGCTGTAAGCGACTGTGAGGATTTGTATCCATCAGACGCTCAAGAACTGACACAGCGCAAGATTGACACCGGCACGACGAAAATTCCGTCCGCTCATCGTAAAATTGCGGTTTTGTTACAACAGACCCCCTCAATGTTTTCGCGACTGATGCCCCGGGAAGGGCGATTTTTTGAGTACTTCGATGCCGTGGCCGTCAAGGTGGTGGAAGGCTCGCGTGAGCTGGTGGCCTTGATGGACGACATTTCGCAGCTTGAAGCGCGCCGTCACCGCATCGATACGATCGAAAAAGAAGCCGACGTGATCACTCACGACACGCTCGAGCTGCTGCACAAGACTTTCATTACTCCCATTGACCGCGAAGACATCCACAGCCTCGCCACCCGTCTGGACGATATCCTCGACCTGGCCCAGGCAAGCTCGGCCACTGTCTACGAATTCGACATCCAGGTCCTGACGCCTGAAGCCAAGCAACTGGCCGAGATCAATCTGCGCGCGTCCGAAAAAGTGCGCGACTGCGTGGCCCTGCTGTCGAACATGGAAAACGCACAGAAGATCCTCACGCTGTGCAAGGAAATCGGCCGTCTCGAAGACGAGTCCGACCACATCACCCGGACCGCCATGGCGCGTCTGTTCCGCGAAGAGCCCGATGTGCGGCAAGTCATGAAGATGCGCTCTGTGTACGAGCGCCTCGAAGACATGACCGATCGCTGCTACATCGTTGCCACCATCATGGAAGGCATCGTGTTCGAGAACGCGTAAGGCGTTCCACACCGGCTCTCAACGGAAACCACGATGACCTTTCACATACTGCTGCTCATCATCCTGATGGCGCTGGTGTTCGACTTCATGAACGGGTTTCATGATGCGGCGAACTCCATTGCGACGGTGGTCTCCACCGGCGTGCTGCGTCCCCAATGGGCCGTCCTGTGGGCGGCCAGTTTCAACTTCCTGGCTTTCTTCCTGTTTCCGCTCAATGTGGCGGCGACCATCGGCAAAGGCACCATCGATCCATCCATCGTCGATCATTACGTGATCTTCGGCGCGCTCATCGGCGCCATCAGCTGGAATGTGATTACCTGGTTCTACGGCATCCCCTCCAGCTCGTCGCACGCACTCATCGGCGGCCTGTCTGGCGCGGCCGTCGCCAAGGCGGGTACCGGTGCCCTGGTTAGCTCGGGCCTGCTCAAGACCGTGGCGTTCATCGTGATCTCGCCGCTGCTGGGCATGGTGCTCGGGTCTCTGCTCATGCTGGGGGTGTCATGGCTATTCGTGCGCAGTACCCCACGCAAGGTCAACCGTTGGTTTCGACGACTGCAACTGGTGTCGGCTTCGCTCTATAGCCTTGGTCACGGCGGCAATGACGCGCAGAAGACCGCCGGCATCATCTGGATGCTGCTGATCGCGGCGACCGCTTCGCACGCCGAAGGGCTGCCGCACTGGATGCACGCCGATGCGGATCACTTCCCGTACTGGGCGATCGTGGCCTGCTACATCATGATCGGCGCGGGCACCATGTTCGGCGGCTGGCGCATCGTCAAGACGATGGGGCAGAAGATCACCAAGCTCAAACCGGTCGGCGGGTTCTGCGCCGAAACGGGGGGCGCCGTCACGCTGTTCCTGGCAACGGCACTTGGCATTCCGGTATCGACCACTCACACCATCACCGGCGCGATCGTCGGCGTGGGCGCCACCAACGGCATCAACGCTGTGCGTTGGGGTGTCGCCAGCAACATCGTGTGGGCCTGGCTGCTGACGATTCCGTGCTCCGCCTTCATCGGTGGACTGGCCTGGGAAGTGGCTCGCCGCATCCTGTAATCAATGCGCGCGGCGGGCGCCGACGGCGTCCACCGTATTTGTGCGGATTGAATCCATGCATGGCCCGTGCGTAAAGTGCGGGCCATGTGTCTTTTCAGCTCCGCGCAATGCCAGCCGCCATGCGCTTGAATCCCCGATTGTTCCTCCTTTGCAGCGTGCTCGCCTGGCTGGCCTGCTGCGCCATTTTCGCCGCCTGGCTCATCGGTAACGAGCGTAGTCGCACGCTCGACGATTTCACCACTCAGGCCCGGATCGCCTACAGCATCCTCACGCAGCGCGCCGAGCAGCAAGAGGCGGTGCTCGCATCGCTCGCCGCACTTGAGCACGCCATGCCGCGCAACGCGCCGGTGATGAGCAATTTTGCGCTGTCGATCCAGCACAGTTATCCGCAACTCATCAGTGTCGAACGCTACGTGCGCGAAGGCCAGGGCTGGCAGGTGTTTTCTACCAGCGGTGGCGCGACCGCACCGGCTCGCCAGTTGGACGCCGCGGTTGACCAGCTTGGCGCCTTGGCCGGCTCCAATACCCAGGTCAGCGTGCAGGACGGCGGTTACCGGTTGTTCCGCGCAGCCGATCGTGACGTGGTGTTCGCGCTGCGCGTGGCTGCGCCTGCATTGGCCGAACTTGCGCAGTCGGGGGCGCCGAGTTTTCAGTCGGTGCAGATGCGCACCGGTGACGGACGTGTGCTGTGGCGCTATGAACGTCCCGCAGCGTGGAGTCCATGGCCGCCGCTGCAACTGGAAAAGCAGCTCAACACACGTGGCCAGCCGTTCGTGATGACGGCGACGCATGCAGCGCTCGGAGCGGGGATGCCGTGGGCTCGGCTTGCGCTTGGCTGGACCGTTCTCGGTGCGGCTGCCGCGCTGGCCGCATGGTCGATGGCGCAATATCGTTCGCGCACGCTGGCGCAGCGCCAACTGCGGCTCGCGCAGGCAACGCGCATCAACGCCATGGGAGAGGTCGCAGCCGGCATCGCGCACGAACTGAACCAGCCGCTCACTGCCGTGCTCGCCAACACGCAGGCCAGCGTGCGCTGGCTCGAAGACGATCCGCCCGATCTTGCCCGCGCGCGTGAGGCCGCGGGTGGTGCCGTGCAACAGGCGCGGCGGGCTGGCGCGATACTCAAGCGCCTGCGCGAGTTCATTTCGCCGCACACCGGTGCTGCCGAGGCCGTGGACCTCAATCGGGTCGTTGACGATGCGTTGAGCCTGATGAGCGAGACCTTCCGGCAACGGCAAATCCGTGTCGTACGCAACATGGCGCCGAACTTGCCATCCGTGGCGGGGAGTGCGGTGGCGTTCGAGCAGGTCATCGTCAACCTTCTGCTCAACGCGGCCGACGCCCTGTTGCACGTGCCCACGCCGCAGCGTGCGCTGCACATCGACAGCCGACTCGACGGGCCGCAGATCGTGGTGGTCGTGCGAGACTCTGGCGGCGGGCTTAGCGCCGAAGCGCTGGCTCGTGTATTCGAACCCTTTTACACGACCAAGGAGGGCGGCATGGGGCTGGGGCTGACGATCTGCGAGAGCATCATCCACGAAGCTGGTGGCACCCTGGGTGCTGCCAACGTCGATGCCGGTGCAGCCTTCACCTTGCGCTTGCCGGTGGGAGCCGCCGCATGAACCGCCAATCGCCCGTGGTGTACCTGCTGGACGATGACGACGGCGTGCGTGGTTCACTGTCGATGCTGCTGTCATCGGTCGGACTGCGCGTGCAGGCCGCTGCCAATGCCGAAGCGTTCATCGCTGACTTCGACCGCGACGCCATCGGTTGCCTGATTCTGGATATCCGCATGCCGGGAGAGTCCGGCCTGCAACTGCTCGAACGCTTGCCCACGCTGGGTGTGGACCTGCCGGTCGTCATGCTCACCGGCCACGGCGACATGGCCGCTTGCCGGCGCGCATTTCGTGGCGGTGCGATGGAGTTTCTCACCAAGCCGGTGGATGAAGATGCGCTCATCGACGCTGTGCAGGCGGCGGTGCGCACCCATATCGCCAGTCGCGAGCGTGGTGCTGTGACGCGCGCAGCGCAGGAGCGGTTGTCGCGGCTGACCGAGCGGGAGCACGAGGTCCTCACGCATATCGTCGATGGACTCTCCAATAAACAGATCGCGCGCACGCTCGATCTGTCGCCACGCACGGTGGAGACGCATCGGGCGAATCTGTTCGAGAAGCTTGAAGTCAACTCGTTGGCGCAGTTGGTGAGGTTGTATTTGGATGGGGTGAGGGGATAGTTGGTTGGGCGTTTGGCAAAGCCCTTTCATGTCCTGATGTGCTGTGGTGTTTGCTTCTCAAACGTTCTTCGTGGGCGGTTCTAGATGCACTTGTGCGAGAGGAGCGTGGTGGTGGCGTAGGAGCGTCATCCGCCATTGCGTCCCATGCGAGCGGCAATCAAAGCCCTTTCTTGCCTTTTGGTTGGTTGTTCAAGCTTGGTCACGACTGCTTGAGTGCGTTGGCCGGGAGTTCGCCCCGGCGGGCGAGTAACTTTCTTGTCCCCGACAAGAAAGTCACCAAAGAAGCGGCCCCACAGCGTCGTCGGCCGTTGGCCGATCCCCTGCGCTGCGCGGTCGAGAAGGCGGCTGCGGAACTCGTCGCTACGCTCCTCAGACAGTCCTCGCCGACGGCTGCGCCGCAACCTTCTCGCCCTGTGCTGCTCGGCGACGCTGAATGGGGTGCCCACACCTCGCAGCATGGTTATTCGAGAGAAAGGCCAAAGCCCGCGTTCTGGGCTGTTCGTGCTTGTGCTGGTGCCTTCACCAATCAAACGTCGTCGCTGATCGAACAACGTGCCAATTCGAAAATAGTGGATGACGCTTCGCTTTTCCGCCCTCCGTGCTACCCAGCATCCAAGACCTCACTGCGTGTGCTTTGCATTGCATGCACGACACGAAGCACACGATGAAGAGGTTTTAGCTCCACGCATATTCCGGCGTTTGCTATGGCCGGCCCCTTTTGAGCCGCCGAGCAACGCAGGCAAGTCAGGTTGCCCGCGCAGCGGGTCGGCGAGGACTGTCTGAGCCCGAAGGGCGAGTTCCGCAGCCGCCTGACTTGACGAGTAGCGCAGGGGACCAGCCGCAGGCTGGCGGCGATGCAGGGGTCGCTTTCTTGGTGACTTCTTTGTCGATAACAAAGAAGTTACTCGCCCGCCGGGGCGAACTCCCGGCCGTTGAGCGCTAGCAGTCGCGACGACCCAAGAACAGCGGGGCACTTAGCAAGAAACGTCCCTCGACAACAACCACTCGGCCGCCGGAACGAACTCCCTGCCAACACACGCCTGTAACGAGGACATTGTGTGAACGACGCGTGCCCAAGGCAGAAGGGGCACTTCCCACACCCCATGCGCCATAGCACAGTCCTCCCCCGTCCGTATTTGTACGGACCCCCCTCCGCTATCGCTGCGATGTTCGCCACGCAAGGCGATCCCTAAGATTCTCTCCATCGGTTGTCAGCAACCGCGATCCGTAACCCAATACCGAGGAGAACTTTCATGCGTCATATCGCCATCGCCACGCTCGCCGCCGCCAGCATCATCAGCGCGCTGCCCGCCCAAGCCCAGGTCCGTACCGAAAAGAACATTTCGCTCGCATTGGCCAGCGAGATCGCTGCAGCGAGCGTCGAGGCGTGCACCGCCAAGGGCTATGCCGTGACGGCGACCGTCGTGGATCGTGCCGGTACCGTTCGCGCCGTGCTGCGTGCTGACAACGCAGGCGTGCACACGGTGGATGCGAGCCGTGCGAAGGCTTACACGTCGGCGTCCACCCGCACGCCGACCAGCACGATTCTGGAAAACGTGCAGAAGACGCCGGCTGCGCAGTACCTGCCGAACATCGAAGGCTTCCTGGTGGTCGCCGGCGGCGTGCCTATCAAGAGCGGCAACGACGTGATCGGTGCGGTGGGTGTCGGCGGTGCGCCGGGTGGTCATCTGGACGAGCAGTGCGCCGCTGCAGCGCTCGACAAGGTCAAGGACAAGCTGATCTGAGTTCTGCAGGAATCGTCCGCGACATCGGGTCGCGGACGATTTTGTCTTACCGCTGCTGCGCGACGCGTTCGTTGCGCGTTGCTGCCGCCGTCGTGGTGCTGTCGAGCAATTTATGGACGACAGTCAGTGTGCGCGGATCACTCAACACCCCCACGTGACTTCCCTCGACGCCGACCAGCGCGGTGGCTTCATCCTGCGCTTCCACACGCAACTGGCTGGTCAGCGCGATGGTGCCGTCGCTCCCCTGATTGGGCAGGTACGAGAACAACAGGTAATGCTGCGTGCTCGCGGGCAGGCGTGCCCGCGTGTGGGCCGCGTCGTCGCGGTAGAAGAGACTATCGAGGAAGTCGCTGCGCGGTGCGATATCGATCCACGACCATACCGGGGTCGGTGCGTCACGCACGCCAAGCGCCGCCGAGGCTACGCCGTCCCACGGCCCCGCCACGGTGATGAACAGCGGAACGAAATCGTCACCGATGTCGTGCAGGTTCATCAGCATCGCGCGCGATACCAGCGTGCCCATGCTGTGCGACACCACCATGACCTGTGAGAAGCCGTAGCGCAGGTGCACTTCGTGCAGCAGTTCGGCAAGGCGTTTCGACAGCAACCCCAGCGGAATGCCAGACGGGTAGTACGCCACCCATGGCTGAAAGCGCGCGTTGTCGAGGCTGCCGATGAGCTTGCGAAAATCCGTCGGCGTGCCACTCAGTCCATGCACAAAAAGCACAGGAGTCTTCTTCGCGTCATAGTCCTGCAAGAAGTAGATGCCCATGCGTGCGCGCTGGATGAAGTCATAGGGCTTCCACAGCCCCATGCTGGCCATTTCGCGCGAAAAGTCCGGGTCGTCCAGCGTGGTGATCTGCCCCGCAGTGAGCGGTGCGGCGGCAAAGGTCTGTCCGATCTGTTGCTTGTCTTCGCCAATGCGCATGCTGAAGAAGTCGACGCTCGTTTCGGCGCCTTCCGGCACGCCGTTGATGACGACGTTCTGAACGATCTCCTCGCCGCGACCGGCGCAATGCATGCTCTGCTGTACGTTTGGCACGTAGGCCGGTTCGCCCGCGTCATAGCTGAGGTTGCTGTTGAGGTCCTGCACGGCGACCACGGCATAGTCACCGGGGGCGACGTTGAATCGCCACTCATCGGTGCGCGACAGTACCGAGAAGTCATACACTTGCCAATTCGAGCGTTCTAGCGGAGTGCCGTTTACATGACGGTAGAGTGCGACGATGAGCGGTGCGTGTGTGTTATTGGCACTGCTGCTCGCCAGTTGCACCTTGACCGTGCCGGCGATCTCACAGCGGGCGGAGAGCTTGGCCTGTTGCTCGCCGACCTGAAAGAGCACACAGCCCGACAGGGCGAGAGTGGCCGTCAACAGGATCGTGAGCCGATGGATTCGAGTCATGGTCGTGTCGTCACAATGAGGTCATCGAAGAATACCGCGCCGCATCCGGTCCTCTTGGCGCGGGGTACCCGACAGTGCATAGGTGAGCCTGCGTTGTGGGGCTCACCTCTGTCGCTCTGTGTACATCAAGGTTCCCAGGGTGCGTTGCCCGGTGAGGTTCCTTCTGCGAGTTCCGATGGGTCAACGTAGCGCGACAGGTCGATGTGGTCGATCTGCTCCTGCGACAAGTAACGGCGTGCGTACTCAAGATACACGCCGGAGGTGAGGAAGAGCGTAAACAGATCGGAGTCGATATGCCGTTCGTCGCGCATGCGGGCCATGATTCCGATCGCCTCCGACAGCGTCTTTCCACTCTTGTACGGACGGTCGGCGGCGGTGAGCGCTTCGAAGATGTCGGCGATCGCCATGATGCGTGAACGCGTACCCATCTGGTCTGCGGTGAGCCGGCGCGGGTAACCCGTGCCATCGAGTTTTTCGTGGTGGCTGCCGGCGATGTCGACCACCCGCGACAGATGCTTGGGCCACGGCAGGCGCGTCAGCATGCGGATGGTTTCGACGATGTGCTCGTTGATCTTGTAGCGCTCTTCCGGGGTGAGTGTTCCGCGTGGTGTGGCGAGGTTATACAGCTCACCACGGTTGTAGAGATTCTCGGGCACCGCCATGCGAATGCCCCATGGATTGTCAGACGTGATGCGTTCGCGGCGCGGGCGCGGAATGATGTGCTCGGGTCGGTTGGCCAGCAGCGGTTCGAGTGCCGGCACCGGGTGGTAGTCCGAGGAGAGCTTGCGGGCGAGTTCGTCGTGCGACAGGCCAAGGCGATCGTCCAGTGTGCGCGTCCACATGCGCCGCCCGATGCTCTGCATCCGTTCCACGTCGGTCGGCGCCATGAATTCGCCGCCCAGATTGCTGCGCGCGATGAAAGCGAATTCCTCATCCAGTTGGGCCCATGACTCCTGCAATTCGCGCAGGCGTTCGGTGCGTTCAGCGCCGCCAGCGATATCTCGCCAGCAGGCGACTTCTGCTTCGCGCTTGAGGACCTCGAAGCGCATGCGCACTTCATGGATGCGGTCGTAGAGGGTTTCGAGCTTGGTCGCCTTGTCGACGACGAACTCTGGCGTGGTGACCTTGCCGCAGTCGTGTAACCACGCCGCGATGTGCAGTTCTTCCCACTGTTCGGCACTCAGGTGGTAGTCCTTGAACACGCCCGTGGTGGCGTCGTCGGCCGCGTGCGCCAGCATCTTCGCCAGTTCGGGCACGCGCTGACAGTGGCCAGCAGTGTAGGGGTTCTTGGCGTCGATGGCGCCAGCGACGAGCTGGATGAACGACTCCAGCAGGTCCTTCTGTTCTTGCAGCATGCGTTGCGCTTCGATGCTCACTGCGGCGAAAGACGCCACCGCTTCGAGCAGCGAAATCACGTCCTGCGGTGACGTGTGGTGGAACACCACCTCGTCGTAGCTCATGATCAGCACGCCCAGCGCTTCACCGCCACGGGTGCGCAGCGGCACCGCCACCAGGGCTTGTTCCCGGTCGGTCGGCAGGTTGGGGTACCACGATTGCGCGCTGGCTTCGGCCGCCCGAATGTGAAAACTGCCCGAGCGCACCGCACGCACGGCGGGGTGGCCCGAGTCGAAGTCGGGGAAGATCGGCGTGGCTGGCGACATGATGAGTGTTTCGCCTACGCGGGCGACGATCGGCAACAGGCTCTTGTCTGGCTCCAGCATATAGATCACGCCGCCGCTGGCGCGGGTGAGCTGGCTGGCTTCGTTCAGCACCAGATCGAGCAACTTGTTCAGGTCGCGTTCCGATGCCAACGCTTCCCCCACGTTGAGGAACTTGCGGATGGTCGTCTTCATGCCGGCCATGGCGTGCGAGAGGTCATCGATTTCGAGGATCGAGCTTCTCACTGGCGGACGCTCGTCGAACTTCAACGAACGGACGTGTTCGATTTCGGTCGTGAGCAGGTGCAGCGGGCGCGAGGCCAGTTTGGAGAGCCACCACGTCATCAACACGGCAACCAGTACAGCGATCACGGCTGTGATGAGTCCTCGGTCGCGGATGGTGTCTGCGTCCGATAACAGCTCGCTCATCGGTGCGGCGATGGCAAGGTAGATTGGTTCGCCTTCTTCAGTCAGGCGCGACACGGTCGTCTGCCAGTCGTCGCCTTCGGTATGCAGCGAGCGTGGCCGCGCGTCGCGCTGCGCCGGGTCCGACGCCAGCAGGCCGATCAACGGGTTGACCATGTTGTTGGCGAGCGGCATGTGCGGCGTGCCATTGGCGTCGACGGTGATTTCGGCGTCGCGGCTGGAGGACGACAGCACTTCGCCTTTTTCGTTAAAGACGAATACCAGCGAGTTTTCCGTGGGCTTGAGTTTAAGGAGCGTCTCCGACAGCGACGTCAGCGTGACATCTACGGCCGCCACCGCGCGACCATTCTGCGAGCGCTGCGCGAAGGTGGCGCCGATCTCGTGGGTGGTGAAGAACAGGTAGGGCGCGGTGACGAAGAGCCCGCTGCGCTGGTGCGCCTCCTGATACCACGGCCGGGTGCGTGGGTCGTAGAGATAGTCGACCCGATGGCGATCGGCGAGCAGCCCGAGGTTGGCGTCGTAGAAAAGATAGCGCCCTGTCATTTCGCCGTTTTCCGTCGCCCGGCTCTGGATCAGGTAGGCGCTGTCGGCTGGTGCGTCAAACGATTGGGCCAGCGCACTGTTCGGCTGCAGGCGCCGCAGCAGGAAGAAGTCTCCTGTGTCGTAACCGATGTAGATGGCAGAAATGCTCGGACCATTGAGCAAGGCCTGCGCCATCAGTGGCAACTGCTGCAGGCGGGCAGGCAATGTTGATAGATCGGCGCTGCCTGCTTGCGCCAGCATGCGCGCCGCACCTACTGCCGGTCGATAAGCGGCTGCGATGTCGGTGCGAATGCGCTCGGTGATGTGCTCGAAGAGTGTGGCCGATGCCGACAGCAGCATCTCGCGCGTCTGCTGGTACTGCCGAGCGATGAGTATCGATGCAAAGCCGACCAGCAGGCACAGGAACAGTACCGCAATGTAGGCGCGCAGCCGGTATCGACGCATGCGCTTCAGTGCAAAGGCCATCTTGCGCTCCCGTGGCAGCGGCGGGCGCCGCCGACCGTCTCTCATTCAGGGGAATGCCTTCGCGATCCGTCGCGAAGACTCACTTCGCCAATCCGGAAAACCTTGTTTGCCGCATGCCTGATGCATGGGCGGACAATCACCGCATGTACTTACCGCAGTCGTTCGCTGCGGTCGTCGGACGTGCCTGCGCTTCGGCGGGGGACGAACCCGTCAGTTGCTATCTTGCAGCATTTTCGAGATGTTGGCGGAACAGCTCGATGAACGCGTGAGTTTTTTCCGGTGTATGCCGTCCGGGTGGATAGACGGCGTAGATGCCGCCAGCGGGCAGTGCCCATTCGGGTAGTACGCGGACCAGTCGTCCGGCGGCGACATCCTCGCGGGCGGCAATGTCGGCGACCACTGTCATGCCAGCGCCGCCACGCGCCAGTGCAGCCAGTGCCTGGGGCGAATCGGTGCGTAACGGTGCGCGCATACGCACCTCGACGGTGCGGTAGGGGCTCTCGAAGCGCCATGACAGGGGACTGCGCAGCAGGCTCAGCGCGATCCAGCGTCGTTGGGCGAGATCTTCAGGCTGCGTCACCGGGCCGGTCTCGGCCAGATAGGTCGGCGAGCCAACCACCCATTGCTGGAACTCACCCAGCCGCGTCGCCCGCAGCGACGAATCCTTCAACCACCCCATGCGCACGGCGACGTCGATGCCGCCAGCCACGAGGTCGACCACTTCATCGGTGGCGATCAGTTCGATCTGCATCTGCGGATGCACCCGTGAGAAAGCTGCCACCGCGGGCGCCACCACCGCCGTGGCGAAATCCACGGGGGCGGTCAGGCGCAAAGTGCCGCGCAATTCGTGCCGCATACGGGCCGCACGGGTGAGGGCGTCTTCGGCCTGCCGCAATAGCGGCGCGCACTCGGCCAGCAATTCCGCCCCGGCTTCGGTCGGCACCACGCGCCGCGTCGTGCGCGACAGCAAGGTGACACCCAGTTCGGTCTCCAGCCGCTTCACCTGCTGACTGACCATGGCTTTGGTGGTGGATAGCCGCTGCGCCGCGGCGGTGAAGCTGCCGGTCTCGGCGACGGCCACAAACATGCGCAGGCGATTGAGGTCCATGTGTATTGTCGTCAAATCGATAACAATGAATTATGGATCGAGTTGTTTATCCGTCCAATCGAATGGCCGATCATTCGCTCCACTTACTGAACGCAAGCCAACTGGAGTCAATCATGAAAATCGCTCTCATCGGTGCCACAGGTTTCGTCGGCTCGGCCGTCCTGCAAGAACTGCTTTCGCGCGACCATCAGGTCACCGTGCTCGGCCGCAGTGCTGACAAGCTCCCCAAGCACGCCAACCTCAAGTTCGTGCAGACCGACGCATACGACGCGGATCAAGTGGCGCGCGGCGTGGCGGGGCAGGACGCGGTGGTCAGCGCTTTCAACCCCGGTTGGGGCAAGCCCGATATCCGTGCGTTGTTCATGAAAGGCCACAACGCCATCGTCACCGCCCTCAAGCAAGCGGGCGTGGCGCGCTTCATCGAAGTGGGCGGCGCCGGCAGCCTGTACGTCGCCCCCGGTGTGCAGGCGCTCGACACGCCGCAGTTCCCGGCTGAATGGCGCGAAGGGGCCGAAGGTGCGCGCGATGCGCTCAACAGCCTGCGCGATGAAAAGCAGCTTCAATGGACTTTCGTTTCGCCGGCGACCCTGCTCCAGCCGGGCGAGCGCACCGGCACGTTCCGCCTTGGCGGCGACGACTTCATGGCTGACCCGGCCGGCGGCCCGGGGCGCATCTCGACGGCCGACCTGGCAGTGGCCATCGTCAATGAACTGGAACTGCCCCAACACGTGCAGCAACGCTTTACGTTGGCGTACTGAGTCGGGCCGGTATCGTCGCTGACGAATATGTAATCAATGATGAGACGCGGACGATTGGCGGATGGAAAGTGCGACAATCGTTCGTTCTCTGGTATTCAGAATGTGAAGGAAGCTTCATGAGTCAAGCGCTCGACGATCGTTCTCTCGATCAACTGTTTCGCACGGCACGTACCTACAACGGTTTCAATGCCGCTCCCTTGCCCGCTGATACGGCCGAACGCCTGTACGAGCTGATCAAATGGGGCCCGACTTCGATGAACGGCCAGCCCGGCCGTTTTGTCTTCATCACTTCCGAAGAAGGCAAGCAACGCCTGCTGCCGGCCCTGTCGCCGGGCAATGTCGAAAAGACGCTGGCCGCGCCGATGACGGTCATCGTGGCCTACGACACGCGTTTCTTCGAGCACCTGCCGCGCCACTTCTCCGCCTACGACGCACGCCCCATGTTCGAAAGCAACGCGGCGCTGGCCGAATCGACGGCTTTCCGCAATAGCTCGCTACAAGGCGCCTACCTCATGATGGCGGCGCGCTCGCTGGGTCTGTCGGTCGGTGCGATGTCGGGGTTCGACCCCGCCAAGGTCAATGAGGCGTTCTTCCCGGATGGTCGCTATAAGGTGAACTTCCTGTGCAACATCGGTGTTGGCGACGACACCAAGGTGTACCCGCGCGCATCGCGTTTCGATTTCGACGAGATCGCCGAAGTCATCTGACCGCCGCCCGACGGTTGCTGCACCATCCGCCCGCACCGCTGGCTTGTCGCCGGTGGTGCGGGCGGATTTTATTTCTACGCCCGGCTCATACAAGAACACGCTACGCCGCATGAACGATCTCTCCCGACGCTTTCCCTCCTGGTTGATTCTCCTCGGCACGCTGACGGCCATCGGCCCGATGTCTGTTGACATGTACCTGCCAAGCTTTCCCGCGCTGGAAGCCGATCTTGGCCCCGGCGCGCCGCTGACGCTGGCAAGCTTCTTTGTCGGGTTGGCGATCGGCCAGCTTGTCTATGGACCGGTCAGTGATCGTATCGGCCGCCGCCCGCCGATTTACTTCGGGCTGGTGCTGTACATCGTCGCGTCGTTGCTGTGCGCGCATGTCAAAAGCATGGATTCGCTCATGGTGCTGCGTTTCGTGCAGGCGCTGGGCGGGTGCGCGGGCATGGTGATCTGCCGCGCCATCGTGCGCGACCGTTGCGATCCGCGCGCTGCGGCCCAGGCATTTTCGATGCTCATGCTGGTCATGGGGCTGGCGCCGATTCTCGCGCCCATGTTTGGCGGCTGGATTCTCGGCGTGGCCGGCTGGCACGCGATCTTCTACGTGCAGATGGTGTTCGCCATCGTGTGCCTGGTGTGGGTGCATGTGTCGCTGGACGAGAGCCGCGATTTCGCGCATGCCGAACCGCTGCAACTGGGGCGCGTACTGCGCACCTATGGTAGCTTGTTCCGCGATGCGCATTTCATGGGCTACACGCTGACTACGGTGGTTGCGTTGACGGGCATGTTCGCTTACATCGCCGGTTCGCCCAAGCTGCTGATGGAGCAATACGGCATTGCGCCGACGCATTACGGTTGGGTGTTCGGGGCCAACGCTTTTGGTCTGATCGGTGCGGGCCAGATCAATGCGCGCTTGCTGCGCCACGGCGGCAAGCTGGACGACATCCTGCGCCGCTCGCTATGGTTGCCGCTGGCGGCCAGCATCGTGTTGCTGGTTTGCGCCTGGCTCGGCTTTGCTCCGATCTGGTTGGTGCTGCCATGTCTGTTCGCCTACATGACCAGCCTGGGCTTCATCAATCCGAACGCGGCAGCTGGCGCGCTCGCGCACCACGGTCAACGCGCGGGCCTCGCCAGCGCGTTGATGGGGTCACTGCAATTCGTACTCGCCGCGATCGTCGGCGCGGTCATGGACGGATGGCTCGACGGTACGGCCCGCCCGCTCGCCACCATGATGGCCTTGAGCGGTATCGGTGCCTGGGCCGTGCATCGCTGGCTGGTCGGCCGCCAGCCAGCTTGATCGCGCTCAGGCCGCTGCCGGCGCGTTGCCGAGCAGTGTGTTCAGGCGTTTGACGGCGTGCCGCAACAGTGCGCCGAAGAGCACGCTGGCCATGACGGTGGCCAGCGTTGCCGACCACCAGAAGCCGGGCAGGCCAAGCGCACCAATGCCAAGCGCATTCACGCCGTGAAAGCACAACCACCATCCGCCTGCGAGCCCGATACCCCAGAAGCAGAAGATGTGGATCGCCATTGGCCGCGCGCTGATCTTCAACCCACGCAGCGCCTGTGCGCCCACTGTCTGCACCGCGTCGAACAACTGGTACGAAGCGATCAGCCCGATCAGTGCGAGCGCAGCGCCTTGCACCGCCGGGTCGGGGGTGAACAGCGCGACGACGGGCCGGTCGAAAATCCATAGCAGTACGCCAATGGCAACCGAACATGCGATGCCGAGGATCAACCCCGCGCGCACCGTCTTGCGTACGCGTACGGCATCCGCCGCACCCGCCGCCTGACCGACGAGCGACAGCGTGGCAATCGAAATCGACAGCGGCAGCATGTAGCACACGCCCGCGAAGTTGCCGGCGATGCGATGGCCCGCAACGGTCACGGGGCCGAGCGGGGAGACGGCCAGCGCGATGAGCGCAAAGCTGGTGATCTCGACGAAAGTCGACATGCCGATCGGCAGGCCAAGCTTGAGCAATTCCATCTGACCGCGTGCGTCCGGCGCCTGCCATCCGGTGAGGAGCTGGTAGCGGCGGCTTGCCGACGAGCGCGCCAGATATAGCAACGACAACACAGCCATGATCACGCTGTCGATCAGCATCGATAGCGCGCAGCCCACCACGCCGAGCGGGCGCAATCCGCTCCATCCGAACGCCAGCGTCGGCGCCAGCACCAAGTGCAGCAGTGCTGTCGCCAGTCCGAAGAACATCAGCATGCGTGGCTTGCCCAATGCGTTGAGCATGCCGCCGCAGGCGCGGTAGATGAGCGTGCCCGGCAGACTCCACGCCAAGACGGCGAGGTAAGCACGTGTGCGGGCTTCCACGTCCGGCGACATGTCGGACAGATGAAGAATCCAGCCCGGGAATGCCAGCGCCAGAATGCCCGCCGCGCCCAACAGCAACGCCAGCCAGATGCTCTGTTGAAAGCAGCCGGGCAGGGCGTCGAAACGCTTGGCGCCGTAGTGCTGAGCGGCAATCGGCGTGACACCTTGCACGATGCCGGCGAATGCCAGCGCCACCGAGATATACACCCCGCTGCCGATGCCGACGGCGGCCAGATCGAGCGTGCCGACGTGGCCCGCAATGACCGTGTTGACGAGCGCGGTGCTCATCGACGCAAGTTGGGCAATCAGGATGGGTGTGGCGTGGCGTGCGATAGCCGCGACCAGCGCGGCCGTACGTGGACGGCTCATGCCGCCGCTTTCAGCTTGCGATAGCGCGAACGCCAGTAAACCCCGGCCAGCACGGCCAACGTTGCAGCTCCCATGAACCAGAACGCCACGCCTTGCCAATAGCCGAGTGGATCAATACTGCGCGCCACCTGCGCGGCGGGGAATTTGTAGCGGATGCTGCCGTCCATCAGCGCCTTGATCGGCGGATAGCACGCAGCCAGCGCGGGCAATGCCGTGGTCAGCCAGCCCAGTGGCACCGCAACGGTGTCGGCACGCGCCAACGGCGTAGCACGCGGTGCAAAGCGCGATTCCACGCGCATGAACAGTGCCACCAGCCCGAAGAACAGTCCTCCCAACGGGCCGATCACCATCCCGAGGCCGAACAGCATCGACGCGCCGACGAACATAAAGCCACCCAGTTGCGCGATCTCCCACCAGATACGGCCCATCCAGATGTACACGGGTGCCGACACCAGCAGGCACAGAAGGGCGTAGAGCAGGCTGCGGCGGGTCTTGCGGATGAGATGGTCGCCCGGCAGTTCGTCGGGGAGGGCGCGAGGATAGAAACGCATTGGGGCAGGGCGGCGAGCGCCGCCGGTCAGACACAAAGCAGCAAGTGTAGCGGGTGGCGACGCTAAAACCCACGTTGGAGGACCGATGAACGACTCCGGGCGCCGGGCGCGGCAGTCGCCTGGCATGCGGACTGCTTGCGTGTGAAGCCACGTCGGCAAGGTGTTGCAATTGGCAATCCATAGAAACAATTGCTTTCAGCAACCACCGACATGCAGCCGTACAGTGCTGCAACGCGACAGAAATTACTTACAGAAATGTCTGATTTCTCGCCGGGGTGCCCGAATGAACGATAAAGCACTGAATTATCGATGAATAAATTCGACGACGGGCTCTCGAAAGATCGTTGTTGTAGGACTGCTCCTACCCATTCGAGCCGCCCGCTCGCATTCCACGCTTCACTGACCATTCTTATATTTACCTCTCGTACGCCGCGTACGTGCTCCGATCAGGCGGGGCCGGCGACCTGGCGTAATGGAACCCACTCGTGACGACTGCCGCCGCTCCCTTCGTGCCAGCCTCCAGCCGTTTCGCCCGTGCATTCGGTGCGCGCATTGCCGCGTTCGCGCTGCTCGCCGGTGCCTTTGTGTCCGCCCACGCCCAAAGCGCCAGCTTTGGCTTCGAGCAGGTGGCCACAATGGCACGCAAGCTCGCTGCGTCGCCGTACAAATCCTCGGCCGGCAAGATTCCGGCTGAATTGAAGAACCTCACCTACGACCAGTACCGCGACATCCGCTACCGCCCCGATCGCTCGATCTGGCTGCGCGAGCGCTTGCCGTTCGAGCTGATGTTCTTCCACCTTGGGGGCTATTTCACCGAACCGGTGCGCATCAACGAAATCGGCGCTGGCGGCGTGCGTGAGATTCCTTTTGACGGGCAGTCGTTTGATTACGGCAAGAACAAGCTCACGCCGCGCCGTTGGGGTGACGTGGGCTTTGCAGGTTTCCGCATTCACTACCCGCTGAACAAGCCCGAGTACAAGGACGAGTTGGCTGTGTTCCTGGGGGCGAGCTACTTCCGCGCGCTGGGTCGCGGCGAACGCTATGGCCTGTCGGCGCGCGGGCTGGCCATCGACACGGTCGGCGGCTCGGGCGAGGAATTCCCGCGCTTCACCGAATTCTGGATCGAACGCCCGATGCCGGCGGCGAATTCGCTGGTGGTGTACGCCTTGCTCGATTCCAAGCGCGCCACCGGCGCCTACCGCTTCGAATTCCGTCCGGGCGAAGAGACCGTGATGGACGTGCGCATGCGTCTCTTCCTGCGCTCGGGTGTGTCGACATTGGGCATCGCGCCGCTGACCAGCATGTTCCTGTTCGGCGAAAACCAGCCGCAGACCGGTGACTTCCGCCCCGAAGTGCACGACTCCGACGGCTTGTCGATCCACACCGGCGACGGCGAATGGATCTGGCGGCCGCTGAACAATCCGGCACAGACGCTCACCACGTCGTTCTCGATGAAGCAGGTGCGCGGCTTCGGCCTCATGCAACGCGACCGCGCGTTCTCCAGCTACGAAGACCTCGAAGCGCGCTACGAACTGCGTCCCAGCGCGTGGGTGGAGCCCGTCGGCGACTGGGGGCCAGGGCGTGTGGAACTCGTACAACTGAATACGCCCGACGAGACCAACGACAACATCGTCGCCTACTGGGTGCCGGCCAAGACACCTGCGGCGGGGCAGCCGCTGGACCTGTCATATCGCCTGCACTGGCAGGGCTCGCGTGACGCGCGCCCCGGCGCTTGGGTAGTACAGACGCGCAAGGGCAGGGGTTTTGCCGCGCTGGACAAGGACGAATTCAAATACGTCGTCGATTTCGACGGCCCGTCGCTGCGCACGTTGCCTTTCAACGCGCCGGTGCAGGCCGTGGTGAGCCAACCGGTTAACGGGTCGCTCACCGAAACCAATCTGTTCCGCAACGACGCCACCGGGGGGTGGCGCCTTACCGTGCGCTTCAAGCGCCAGGATCCGACGCAGCCAGTCGAGTTGCGCGCCTTCCTGCAACAAGGCACTAACGTACTGACAGAAACATGGAGCAACATACTTCCGCCGAACTGAGCGCGGCCTTCGATCGTGCCACCGTTCGCCAGTCGCATGGCGAACCGGGCACGCATGCCGGGGCAAGCGCACCGTCGATCCACCGCAGCAGCATGCTTGCGCGCCCCTGGGCGGGCTTCTGGCGCGGACTGTGGACGGGCATCGCCGGTAAATTCATCCCGCGCCAGGCCACGCTGGCCGCCGCGGCCGACGAACCCCCGCCGTGGGAATCCGCCGCACGCATGCGCCGCCGCGTCCTGCTGCTGCTGATCGTGCTGTCCAGCGCGCTGGCCACCTACGTGTTCGAAGAGGTGCTGCAACCGATGGATGGCGACGTGCTCCAGTGGGCCCGCATCAGCCTGTTCGCGTTGTTGTTCGCGTGGATCGGCGCCGGCTTCTGGACGGCCGTGATGGGGTTCTTCGTCCTCATCTTCGGCGACCGCCACGCGCTGCGCTACACCGACTATGCGGACCAGGAGATTGCCAAATCCTCGCGCACGGCGATCATCATGCCGATCTGCAACGAGCATGTGGCCACTGTGTTTGCCGGCCTGCGTGCGACGTGCGAATCGCTGGTGGCGAGCGGCAAGCAGGACCTCTGCGACTTCTACGTGCTGTCCGACAGCAACGACGCCGACGTCCGCACGGCCGAACTCGCCGCATGGGCGCAACTGCGCGAAGCGATGGGTGCGCACGGCGCACGCATCTACTATCGCTGGCGCCTGCATCGCACCAAGCGCAAGGCCGGCAACGTGGCCGACTTTTGCCGCCGCTGGGGCAGCGACTACCGTTACATGATCGTGCTCGATGCCGACAGCGTGATGAGCGGCGACTGCCTCGTATCGATGGTGCAGATGATGGAAGGCAACCCGCGTGCCGGCATCATCCAGACCGCGCCACAGGCCTGCGGCCACGACACGCTGCACGCCCGTGCCCAGCAATTCGCCGCCCGTGTGACGGGGGGCATATTCACCGCCGGCATGCAGTACTGGCAGCTCGGCGAATCTCACTATTGGGGGCACAACGCCATCATTCGCGTCGCGCCGTTCATGCAGTTCTGCGGGCTCGCGCCGATCAACGGCCGCGACATCATGTCGCACGATTTCGTTGAAGCCGCCCTCATGCGTCGCGCCGGGTTCCATGTGTGGGTCGCGCACGACCTGCCGGGCAGTTACGAACAACAACCGCCGCACCTGGCCGCCGAATTGCAGCGCGACCGTCGCTGGTGCCAGGGCAATCTGCAGAACGCCCAGCTCGTCACAGAACCGGGCCTGCACGCCGTGCATCGCGCCATGCTGCTGACCGGCGCCATGGCGTATGGCTCGGCTCCGCTGTGGATGCTGTTCCTGATCATGGGCGCCGCAGCGTGGATGATTCCGGAAGACACCGCGGCCTACTCGGCCATCAACGCACTGTTCTGGCTGTGGTGTGCCGTCATGGCAGTGCTCATGACGCCGCGCGTGCTCGGCGCGCTGGCGGTGGTCGTCAAGGGTGAGCAAGCACAGTACGGCGGCATATTTGGGCTGGTGCGCAGCACCGTGCTTGAAGCGCTCATGTCCGCTTTTCAGGCACCTATCCGCATGGTGGGCCACACACTGTTCGTGATCGCCGCGCTGACCGGTCTGCGCATCGAGTGGAAATCGCCCCCGCGCGAAGCCAGCGCCCTGCTGTGGCGCGACGCTGTCGGCCACTTCGGCGTGATGTCGGTGATCGCTGGCGCCCTGGCCGTGACGGCGCTCTTCCTGGATGCGGTTTCCGCCGTGTGGCTGTTGCCCGTGGTACTGCCGATTGCGCTGTCGGTGCCGCTCACCGTGCTGACCAGCCGCGTTGGCGTCGGACGCGATCTGCGCCGTGCGCGGACGCTGCTGATCCCCGAAGAGGTGATCGTGCCGGCCGTGATTCAACAGGCCGAGGCGCATGCCGCCGCCGTACCGGCATCGCCCACGTGGCGCGACGTTATTGGCAACGCGTGGCTGTTGGGCGTGGTGCGCAACGCCTTGGGCCGCCGTGACACCTCGCGCGGCATGCGTGGTCAGGCGCGTCGTCACTATGTTCGCGCACTGCCGCTGGGACAGACACTCGACGCCATGCCGGCCCCTGCGCGCATGCGTGTGCTGAATGAACCGTACTTCCTCAACCAACTTCACTTGCGTGCGAGCGCAGGGGGCACGTTGATGCCGGCACGCGCGCAGGTCGACGGGGCAATGCCGATGCGTGTGCCTGCGATGGCGCAAGTACGGGATCCGTCGTTTGGTATGCGTGGGATGGCTTAGGTTTTTCGACTTCGCCGTTCGCATGACGAGAGAGCGCACCTTGGTGCGCTCTTTTTCGTTTGCGGGCTTTGAAACATCGGTTCTGGTGAGCCCCGGCCCGTTTGTACAGGGCTATTGGCGCGCTTTGGCTAGCCGAAGCGCAGCTTCATCAACAGAATCATGCCGGAGAGCAAGAAGGTGACTGCATTGGAAACCACCAGAGGCCAGGAACCGATGAAGAAGCCATAGATCAGCCAGCAGCCGATTCCGGTGACGAAGACGCTGTACATACTCAGCGACACGCCCTTTGCCGAACGGTGCTTCCAGATCAGAAGGGCTTGAGGCAGGAAAGAAATCGTGGTGAGGCAGGCGGCGAAATAGCCGAGGAGTTCAACGATCGGTATGGCCATGGCGTTGTGCTTTGAATGAGAAACGGCGAAACGCCGCGTTGTCGCGCAGCATGCGGAATCTTCCGCACACGCTCCTTCGTTTTATCGCCAGAAATCGATGTGAGTGGCAGCGGATCGAAGGCTTGCCCTTACCAGGTGAGCTATCTTGTGCCCTTCACGGAAGACTGCGTCTGCTCCGTGACCCAAGAGACCTTCACCGGAGAACGCAAGACATGGCAGCAGACCACAAGAGCCGTTACCAGCCTGCCGAGGTGCATGGCTATATCGGGCGGTTGGTGGACAACCTGGTCAACATCAAGGACGAAACTGGCGAGTTTCTCCTCACGCTGGAAGATGGGCGTGTCATCGACACCAAAGGCTGGAACGATTGGGAGTGGACCCACGGCGTGGGCCTCTATGGGCTCTACCGCTACTACGATCAGACGCTCGACGCGTCTTGCATGAGGATCATCGAGGACTGGTTCTCCAATCGCTTCAAAGCCGGTACGCCCACCAAGAATATCAACACGATGGCTGCGATGCTGACCTTGGCCTGCGTCTACGAGCGCAGCGGCAATAGCAGCTATCGCCCCTATCTCGAGACGTGGGCCGACTGGGTCATGTACGACATGCCACGCACCGAGGACCACGGCTTCCAGCACATTGTTTTCAACAACGACAACCACGGGCAGTTGTGGGATGACACGCTGATGATGTCAGTACTGCCGCTCGCCAAGATTGGCTTGCTGTTGAGTCGGCCGGATTACGTGGAAGAAGCCAAGCGCCAATTTCTGGTCCACGTGAAGTACCTCTTCGATACGAAGAGCGGACTGTGGTTTCACGGTTGGACCTTCGAAGGCCGCCACAATTTCGCGCGGGCGCTTTGGGCTCGCGGCAATAGCTGGGTCACCATCGTGATCCCGGAATTCATTGAACTGCTGAACCTGCCGCCGGGCGATCACCTGCGCGAATTCCTGCTCGACACTTTCCGAGCCCAAGTGAGTGCGCTTGCTCGCCTGCAGGATAGCGAAAGTGGTCTGTGGCACACCCTGCTCGACGATGAAAGCTCATACCTGGAGGCCTCGGCAGCGGCGGGCTTCGCCTTCGGCATGCTTAAGGCGATTCGCAAGCGCTATATCGACAAGGGCACCTATCTACCAGCGGCGGTGCGGGCTGTGGAGGGCGTGATCGCAAAGATCGACGCCAAGGGCGAACTGACCCAGGTGTCATTCGGCACAGCGATGGGCAAGGACCTGCAGTTTTATCGCGATATCAGGCTCACCTCGATGCCCTATGGACAGTCTATGGCCATTCTGGCGCTGACCGAATACCTGAATCACTACATCTGATGCAACGGTCGCCGCGGCTGGCGGCTGCATAAGAAAAAGAGCGAGGAGATGAGATGAAAACCAGACTCATGCTGGCGCTTCCAGCACTGGTGCTGATTAGCTGCATTTTCTTCATCGGCTGGAAGAAACTGGAAACCCGTGGAGTGACGCTGCTGCGTTATGCCTACGCTAGCAACGCGGCGCCAGTGAAGGAAGCAATCGATCACTTCATCCATGATGTGGTGTCGAACAGTAACGGCCGAGTCAGAGTTCTGCTTTTTCCCGACGGCCAACTCGGCGGCGAGCGTGAACTCGTCGAGCTAATTCAGATCGGCGCAATCGACATGACCAAGGTCACCGCCGGCCTGCTCGAGAGTTTCGCACCACATTACGGCGTGTTCTCGTTGCCCTATTTGTTCGACGACGAGTTGCACTTCTACCGCAGTATGGAAGATCCGGCCATCATTGCGCCGATCTACAACGCGACCTCCAGGCTCAACTTCGTGGGGCTGACTTGGTACGACTCCGGCCAGCGCAGCTTTTACACCAAGGACAAGCCCATTCGCACGCCAGACGACCTCAAGGGGCTCAAGATTCGCGTAATGCAGAACCAGACCAGCATTCGCATGGTGAGTATGTTGGGTGGCTCACCCATCGCGATGAACAACTCTGAAACCTACTCGGCCATGCAGCAAGGCGTCATTGACGGCGCTGAGAGCAACGAGTTTGCGCTTACCGTGCCGCGCCACGGCGAAGTGGCCAAGCAGTATTCCTATGACATGCATACCCGCGTGCCCGACATCGTGCTGATCAATTCGAGCAGTCTGGCCGGTCTCCGCGATGAGGACCGAAACTTAATCGCCGCCGCGGCGAAGCGCTCGACCGAATTCGAAAAGGGCGCCTGGCATGCAGCCATCGACGCGGCTCGCGATGAGTCCCGCCGCGAGTTCGGGGTGGTTTTCAACGAGGATGTCGATGTGAAGGCCTTCCAGAGAGCGGTGGCGCCGATGTACGACAGTCTGCGCGACAAGCCCGAAATCGAAGCTAGTTTTCGCCAGATCCGTGCTCGTGCGAAATTGTGATGGTCGGAGAGTGATATGAACCAGATCCGGAATCTAATAGACCGCGTCATTGAGGTATGGGCCTGCTTGGTGATCGCTGTGATGTTGTTCGTATCGAACTGGCAGATCGTCAGTCGCTATGTGTTCCGCGACCCGATCACCTTTTCGGAAGAATTCCTTCGTTATGCGCTGGTGTGGCTGTCGCTAGTGGGGTTGGCCTATGCCAACGGCAAGAGTGCGCACATAGCGCTGGATTTGCTACGCGATCAGCTCCCTGCCACGCGGCGGCGCCTCGAGATATTCGCCCAACTGATACTGGTGCTCTTCGCGGCTGCCGTGATGATTGGTGGAGGTAGTCGTGCGATGTCGCTCGCGGCAGAGCAGGTATCGCCGGTGCTGGGCATCTCGATGGCCTGGGTCTATCTCGCGCTACCGGTGTCCGGCGTGCTCACCATTCTCTACAGCGCACTCAACATCTTCGCCGTGCCGTCAGTGACAAGCGAGGCTGCACGAGCCAGCGCGATCGCAGGAGAGAACCATGCAGCTTGAAGCCGCGCTGATACTCGTATTGTTGTTCTTCGCTCTGCTGGCGTTGAACGTGCCGATTGCAGTGTGCATCGGCAGTGCCGCAGTCGGCGCGGTGCTCATCATGATGCCCTTCGACATCACAGTTTTCGCCGCCGCGCAGAAGATGGTGGCGAGTCTGGATTCGTTCGCACTGCTGGCCGTACCCTTTTTCATTCTCTCTGGAGTAATGATGAATTCGGGCGGTATTGCGCAGCGTCTGGTCAATTTCGCCAAAGCAGTAGCGGGGCGAGTGCCGGGTTCCGTCTCGCAGACCAACGTGGTAGGCAATATGCTATTTGGCTGCGTGTCGGGTTCGGCCATCGCGGCCTCGACCGCCATTGGCGGCACCCTGATTCCTTTTGCAGTCAAGGAGGGGTATGACCGCTGCGTGGCGGCAGCAGCCAATATTGCGTCTGCGCCTACAGGTATGCTGATCCCGCCTACGACATCCTTCATCATCTACGCCACCGTGGCCGGTGGAGCGTCGATCTCGGCGATGTTCATTGGCGGCGCGATCGCCGGAGTACTGTGGGGCCTTGGATGTATGGCAGTGGTGTGGATCATGGCGCAGCGGGGCGGCTATGCCCATTCGCATAGCATCTCCCTGGCGGAAATCTGGCACACCTTCATCGAAGCACTGCCGAGCCTGCTGCTGATTCTGCTGATCGTCGGCGGTATCACCGCGGGTATCTTCACGGCGATCGAGGCTTCTGCCGTTGCCGTGCTCTACACGTTGGTGCTGACCATGATGGTCTATCGCAGTCTCGATCTGCGTGGCCTGCGTAGCGCAGTGATCCAGACTTTCCTGATCACCAGCGCGGTGATGTTCCTGCTTGCAGCCTCCGCGGCAATGTCCTTCGCGATGGCCTTCACCGGTATTCCGGCGCTGATCAGTGACCTGATCCTTGGTATCACCACCGACAAGATTCTCGTGCTGTTGATTATCAACATCCTGCTGCTGATCGTGGGGATGTTCTTCGACATCGGGCCAGCCATCTTAATCTTCACGCCTATTCTGCTGCCGCTGGCAGTGAAAGTGGGAGTGAGCCCGGCGCACTTTGGCGTGATCCTGATCTACAGCCTGTGCATCGGTACCATTACGCCGCCGGTGGGTACTGGCCTCTTTGTCGGCGCGGGTGTCGCCAAGGTGACGGTGGGCGGGGCGGTCAAGGCGTTGTGGCCGCATTACCTCGTGATCATCGCGGTGCTGATGCTGATTACCTATGTGCCTGCGGTGACTATGGGCATTCCGAAGCTGCTGGGGCTGTGAGGGGTCAGCCGCCCCAGCGGCCCTAACGGTTTTCCCGCGTATGGTTTGACGGGATGGGGGGCGATAAAGTGCAATGCTGCTGAGTTGAAGCGCACTGAGGGCACGCATGAATACCCTGCGACGCAATGAGTATTTCGAGGGCAATAATCCGATATCGATACTGCCGCGCATGCCTCAGCCTGACTTCCCCGAACACAGTCATGATTTCGACGAGTTAGTGATGGTGCGCTCAGGCTGCGGCCTGCATTACATCAATGGACAGCCATGGCACATTGGCAGGGGCTCGGTCTTTTACCTTCGGGCCGGTCAGGCTCATGCTTTCGAGCAGTCCGCGGATTTGAACCTCACCAATGTGGTTTTTGCGCCCGAGCTATTGCAGACGGCGCAGATGCTGACCTATCTCCCCAACACGCCCGAACTCGACACCCTGCCGCTCAATGTGAGCACGGCTGCCATCGAGTATTGCGAGCGCCTCTTTGCATTGATCAGCGCGGAAAACGCAAGCGATGCGTTGGGGGCAGACGTCATGGTGGAAGCGTATTTTTCGCAATTGGTCATCCTGCTCTGGCGCGAGCATCGTCGCCAGTTGGACCGCGCGGACGGTGACAGTCGGCTGGCCGCACTGATTCGCCATCTCGACAAGCACATGGCCGAGGACATCGATTTCGAGGCGCTGGCTGAGCGCTTCCATATCCCGCTGCGCACCTTGCACCGGCGCATGCTGGACATCACCGGGCTGGCGCCGGCGGGTTATCTTGGCCGTGTGCGCTTGTGCAGCGCAATGCGCATGCTTGCTCGTGGCGAGCAAAGTGTGACCGATATTGCCTTTGCCTGCGGTTTTAACGACAGCAACTACTTCTCCAGCCGCTTCCATCGCGAGTTTGGTTGCTCACCGCAGCAATACCGCAGGCAGATACGCACCGGTCGAAGCTAAAGTCGGTCGCCATATCGCCAGTCAAGACAATGCGTATGGCGTGACGAGCGCTCCGCACCCTTTCGTGCCACATAGATCGGGCACGAATCGCGCTGCTATGGTGGCTTGCATGCCCAACAGAAAGGAGCGCGCATCATGGAAACCCAACAACTCCACCGTGGTCGCCTCATCGACCACATCCAGCTCGTCGTGCGCGATGTCGCGGCGAGCCAGCGCTTTTATCAGGCGGTATTCGATGCGCTCGGAATCCCCATGGGCGGAACGGGGCCGGGCTTTTTCTGGGCGGATGAACTGTTCATCTCGTCGGCCGATAGCCCCGCTGCGCACGGTGAATTGACCGGTCGTTGCCATCTCGCTTTTCAGGCCAATGACAAAGGTATGGTCGACGCTTTCCACCGCGCTGCGCTGGCCCATGGCGGGCGCGACAACGGCGCGCCGGGCGAACGTCCGTATCATCCGGGCTACTACGCCGCTTTCGTGCTCGACCCGGACGGCAACAACATCGAAGCCGTCTTTCATGGCGAGGCACGCCGCAGCGTGTCGTCGGTACTGATCGATTTCTAGGGGTGCGACGACATCTGCGACAGGCTTTGTTCCAGCCGTTGCTTGCTGCGTGACAGGTGCATGCGCAGTGCGGCGCGGGCGGCTTCGGAGTCGCGTTGTTCGATGGCGTAGTAGATCTGCTCGTGCTCGCGCTGGATGCGGTCGAGATAGTCGCGTGACGGTTGCTGGATGCGCGCGGCCTGCAATTTGGCGCGCGGGATCAGCAACTCGCCAAGGTAATTGAAGAGCTTCAGGAAGTGATCGTTGCCCGAGGCTTCGGCAATGCTGCGGTGAAAGTCGATATCGGCCTGCACCGCGTCTTCGCCCTTCGCCACGGCGTCGCCAAATGCGCGCAGCGCGGTGTGCATGGCGACCAGTTGTGCGTCGGTGCGGCGCTGTGCCGCGAGCACGGCGGCTTCGGATTCCAGCGCGATACGCAACTCAAGCGCCGACACCATTTCCTTTACCAGTGACAACGCCCCCGCGTCGATGGTGAATGCCGCCACTTCATCCTGCTTCATCACGAATGCGCCCACGCCTTGCATGGTCGTGACCCAGCCGCCAGCGCGCAGGTTGGCGATTGCCTCGCGCACCACGGTGCGGCTGACGTTGAATTCGTCGATCAACTCTTGCTCGCTGGGTAGGCGCTGGCCGAGCTTGTATTGCCCGGACGAGATGCGCTCGGTGAGCGACTTTACGACCTGATCGGATAAGGTCTGGCGGCGGCGCAGTGTCTGCATGTTGTGTTGTCCCTGGTGTGCACTCAACTTGTATGATGAGTTGGTGGTGTCTAGTGCGCACACATCATATGGCTTCCTGCCTAAGTCAACAATCTCCCTGCCCGAAAGACAATGCATGGGTTTGATAAGCCTCTGATTTTGTTATTCGGTAGGTGTAATCCCTTATGTTCGATGAATTGACAGGCTCAGATGAGGCTCATAGCATTCGTGCCAACTTGTATGATGACATACAAGAAGAGGCGGCCCGGCGGAGCATTGCCGCCCATGCCGCGATCGGCAGTTCCGTTCATAGACAGAGGCTCCCTTGCCGGAGCCCAGGAGGAGTGAGATGACAATGCAGCTCAAGAAATGCGCTGCCGCGCTGGTTGTGGCGGGCGTCATGGCGGCAATCGGGGCGCCGGCCGTGGCGGCTACGCCGAAGGATCAGCTCATCGTGGGCATGAACATGGTCAACCTGACCAGCATGGACCCGCACAACACCAACTCGTTCGAGTCGTACCACGTGCTGGGCAACGTGTATGACACGCTGGTGCGTGCCGATCCGAAAGATCCGGGCAAGCTGCTGCCCGGCGTGGCGCAGTCGTGGACGGTCGCCGCCGATGGCGCCATTACTTTCAAGCTGCGCAGCGATGTGAAGTTCCACACCGGTCGCGCGATGACGGCCGATGACGTGGCGTATTCGCTGCGTCGCGCCGTCAAGCTGGGCTTGCTCGGCTCGTCGTACTTCGTGCAATGGGGCTACAACGCACAGAACGTCGACACCAAGTTTGTCGCCAAGGACGCCACCACCTTTGTGATGGAGCCGGCGCTGCCGCTGGCGGCGAACCTGAAGCTCTTCACGCTGGCCCGCGTGGTGGGTTCCATCCTCGACAAAGAAACCGTGACGAAGAACGAGAAGGACGGCGACATGGGCCGCGGCTGGCTCGCGTCTCACGCCGCGGGTTCGGGCCCGTTCTCGCTGGCGCAGTGGAACCCCAATGACGTGCTGTTCCTGAATCGCGCCGAAGGCTATTGGGGCGGCAATGCCAAGCTCAAGCGCGTGGTGGTGCGCCACCTGCCCGAATCGCAGAACGAGCGCCTGCAACTGGAAAAGGGCGACCTCGACGTCGGCTTCCAACTGGTGTCGGCGGATATCGACGGTCTGGCGCAGAACAAGGGCATCGTCATCGATCGCCTGTCGGGCTCGGGCTTCTATTACCTGCTGCTCAACATGAAGGACCCGGACTTCGCCAAGCCCGCCGTTCGCAAGGCGCTGCGCTACTGCGTCAACTACAAGGGCATCAACGCCAGCGTGATGAAGAACTACGGCGAGTCGATGACGACCATGGTGCCGGCCGATGTGCCGGGCTACGTGGCAGGTATCGGCAACAAGTTCGATCCGGACAAGTGCAAGAAGGACCTCGCCGCGGCCGGATATCCGAACGGCATGAAGAAGCAACTGCTGGCGCTGAGTTCGGTGCCGTATGCAGACCTCGCCACGGCCATTCAGCAGAACTTCGCCAAGGCCAGCGTGCAGGTCGAAATCCGCACCGGCAACGGGGATCAGGCCTATGGCCCGCTGCGCAACCGTACCTTCGAGATGGGCGTGGGGCGCACCGCCTCTGCCGTGCCGACCGATGCTGATTCGTGGCTGCGCACGCACGTGTACAACCCGGACAACTCGGACGGCGCAAAGCTGGAGAACCTCCAGGGCTGGCGTTCGTCGTTCTTCCTGCCCGAGGTGAACAAGCTCATTGAAGATGCCGCCGCATCGTCGGACGAGAAGAAGCGCGTGGAGATGTACTCGAAGGCGCTCAAGCTTGCTGAAGACGCCGGCCCGTCGATCTTCCCGATCTCGCGTCGTGTCGATCCGTATGCGCGCAGCGCACGCCTGCGTAACTACGTCGGCAATCCGAACTGGATGACGCGCTGGGACGTGGTCGACAAGGCTAACTGAGGTAGTACGGAGGATTTGTATGTCATCGACCACCACCATGACCGACAGTGCGATATTCCGCCGTGGGCGGCGTTTCGCGGGGTTTGTCGGCAGCGCGCTGACGACGCTGTTCCTGCTCGTGCTGCTGACTTTCGTGATCGGCCGGCTGCTGCCGGTCGATCCGGTCCTGGCCGTGGTCGGCCCCGATGCCGACCACGCCACCTATGAACGGGTACGCCATAGCCTGGGCCTGGACCAGCCAGTGCTGACCCAGTTCTGGGTGTTCCTGCAACGCCTGCTGCACGGCGATTTCGGGACCACGCTGCTGACCGGGCGGCAAGTGGTCGATGACATCGTCCGCGTGTTTCCCGCGACCATCGAGCTGGCCACCGTCACCATCATCCTGGGGGCGACGGTGGGCGTTTCGCTGGGCATCTTCGCGGCCGTCAATCGCGGCCGCTGGGGCGATCACGCGGTACGCCTCATTGCACTGATGGGCCACTCGGTGCCGATCTTCTGGACCGGCCTGATGGGGCTCATCATTTTCTACGCCAAGCTCGATTGGGTGGGCGGTTCGGGACGCGTTCAACACGTTCTACCTGGACATCGTGCCGCGCGTCACCGGCCTGCTGCTCGTCGATTCGCTGCTGGCTGGCGACATGGACGTATTCCGTAGCGCGGTCAATCACATCGTGCTGCCGGCCTGCGTGCTGGCCTACGCGTCGGTGGCCTATATCAGCCGCATGACGCGCAGCTTCATGCTCGAACAGTTGAGGCAGGAGTACATCATCGCCGCCCGCGCCAAGGGCGTGCCGCAACGCGATGTCATCTGGCGCCATGCATTCAAGAACATTCGCGTGCAGTTGATCACCACCGTCGCGCTGTCGTACGGCGGCATGCTCGAAGGGGCGGTGCTCATCGAAACCGTGTTCGCGTGGCCGGGCTTCGGTCAGTACATGACCAACGCATTGATCATCGGCGACATGAATGTCGTGGTGGCGTGCACCCTGCTTATCGGCTGCATCTTCATCTGCCTGAATCTGCTGTCGGACATTCTGTATCGCGTGTTCGACCCGAGGATTTCGTAATGTCGCAAAGTTTGAGCCTGAGAACCTGGCTGACCACGGAGAACACCACCAGTGCCGCGCACGCCAAAGTGCAGCGCATCTGGTACGGCTGGACGCGGTTCGCCACCAATCCGCTGGGTATGGCGGGGCTGTCGGTGATCGTCGTGCTGGTGCTGCTGGCGATCTTCGGGCCGATGCTCGCACCGCATTCACCGTACGAACAGAACCTGACTTCTGTGCTGCAACCACCGGGTGCGGCGCATTGGCTGGGCACCGACGAGCTGGGGCGCGACATCCTCAGCCGTATCCTGTGGGGCTGCCGCATCACATTGTCGACGGTGCTCATCGTCAGCGTGATCGTCGGTCCGACCGGCCTGCTCATTGGCTGCGTGGCGGGGTACTTTGGTGGCTGGGTGGACGTGGTGCTCACGCGCATCACCGAGCTGTTCCTGTCCTTCCCGAGCCTGATCCTGGCCATGGCGTTCGTCGCGGCGCTCGGCCCGAGCCTGCACAACGCCATCGTCGCCATCGCGCTGACCGCATGGCCGCCTATCGCTCGCCTGGCTCGCGCCGAATCGTTGAGCCTGCGTCGACGCGACCACATTAACGCCGTGCGCCTGATGGGCGCGCCGCAGTGGCGCATCGTGCTCCTGCACATTGCGCCGCTGTGCATGCCCTCGGTGGTGGTGCGCCTGACCCTGAACATGGCAACCATCATCCTCACCGCCGCGGGCCTCGGCTTTCTGGGCCTGGGGGCGCAGCCGCCCACGCCGGAATGGGGCGCGATGGTGTCCACCGGGCGCCGCGTGATGCTCGACCACTGGTGGGTGGTGACCATGCCCGGTCTTGCCATCTGCTTGGTGAGCGTGTCTTTCAACCTGATCGGCGACGCATTGCGCGACGCGCTCGATCCGCGCCAGGAGTAAGCCATGCAGGCTCCGATCCTTTCATTGCAGAACCTGCGAGTGAGCTTCCCCGGCCCTAACGGTCCGGTGGAGGCGGTGCGCGGCGTGTCCTTCGAGCTCGGGCGCGAAAAGCTCGGCATCGTTGGCGAGTCCGGCTCCGGCAAGAGCATGACGGGGCGCGCGCTGCTGCGTCTGTCGCCGCCCGCCGCGCGGGTGAGCGCCGATCGCCTGACGCTGGGCGATATGGACCTGCTGACGGCCTCCGAGCGCCAGATGAACCAGATACGCGGGCGCCGCATGGGTCTCATCATGCAGGACCCGAAGTACTCGTTGAACCCGGTGGTGTGCGTGGGCGAACAGGTCGCGGAGGCCTATCGCATCCACACGCGCTGCAAGCAGCATGAGGCGCGCGCGCGCGCCACGGCGATGCTCGAAGCGGTGCAGATCCGTGACCCCGAGCGCGTCTATCGGATGTACCCGCACGAAATGTCGGGCGGCATGGGGCAGCGCATCATGATCGCCATGATGCTGGTGTCGGAGCCCGAAGTGCTGATCGCCGACGAGGCCACATCGGCGCTGGACGTGACGGTGCGGCTGGAAATCCTGCAGCTGCTCGATGATCTCGTGCAAAAGCGCGGACTGGGGCTCATCTTCATCAGCCATGATTTGAACCTGGTACGCCGCTTCTGCGATCGCGTGATCATCATGTACCGCGGGCGTGTCGTCGAATCGCTACGCGCTGCCGATCTGGCCCACGCCGAACATCCTTACACGCGCGGCCTGCTGGCATCGATGCCGCGCATCCATGCGCCGCAGGCACGCCTGCAAGTCCTGGCCCGCGACGCCAATTGGTAAATCCGGTGAGTCATATGTCCATGATTGAAATCCAGGACCTGGTGGTCATCTTCGGCGAAGGCCCCGCTGCGCACCGTGCGGTGGATGGTGTGAGCTTTTCGGTAGAGCGGGGCGAAACCTTCGGGTTGGTGGGCGAGTCTGGCTCGGGCAAGTCGACCATCCTGCGTGCGTTGACCGGTCTGGCGCCAATGCGCGGCGGGCGCATCGACATCGACGGCAAGCAGGTCGCTATGCCGCGCGATCGTGAGTTCTATCGCCGCGTGCAGATGGTGTTCCAGGACCCGTACGACTCGCTGCACCCGCGCCAGACGATCTGGGCGCAGTTGATGGAGCCGGCAATCATCCACGGCATCGCCGACGCTGAAAAACGCGGCTTTGCCGTACTCGATGCAGTCGGCCTCGGCCGTGCCTTCCGCTGGCGCTATCCGCACCAACTGTCTGGCGGGCAGCGCCAACGCATCGCCATTGCCCGCGCATTGATGCTCGAGCCCGAAGTGCTGCTGCTCGATGAACCCACGTCGGCGCTCGATGTGTCCGTGCAGGCCGAAATCCTTAATCTGCTGTGCGACTTGCAGGACGAACGCGGGCTTACTTATGTGATCGTGAGCCACGACCTCGGCGTGGTCGCGCACATGTGTCGCCGGGCGTTGGTGATGCAGGCGGGGCGCATGGTGGAAGAACTCAGCATCGACGCATTGCGCAATGGTCGCGCGATGCAGCCCTACACGCAGCGCCTGCTCGCCGCCAGCGAGGCATTCGGCGAAGAGCGTCCGCAGGCGTCTGGCGGCGGTATGTCCGCATGCCTGGCCGCTGCCATGTAAAGGAGTGTTGTCACGATGAATGAAACCCTCAGCGTTTTTGACCTCGACGCTTTCGAGCGCGAACGGTTGGTGCGCAACGCCACCGCTGCGCTCGCAGCGCCGGTGCGCAGCATCGTCCAGGTGGTCAATCCGCGCAGCCCTGGCACGCCGCATGATTTTTCTTCGGAGGCCGATTACTGGTGGCCCGATCCGGCGAACCCGGACGGTCCGTACATTCAGCGCGACGGGCTGACCAACCCGGGCAACTTTACGGCGCATCGCGAACTCATGATCGACTTCGCGCGGGATGTCGGCGCGTTGGCCGGGGCGTGGCTTGTGACAGGCGAAGCCCGTTTTGCCGAAGCGGTGTGTCGCCACTTGATGGCGTGGTTCGTCGATCCGGCTACGCGCATGAACCCGGACCTGCAATACGCGCAGGCCATCAAGGGCGTGTGCACGGGACGCGGCATCGGCATCATCGACACGGTGCATCTGGCCGAAGTGGCACTCGCCGTCAAAGCCATGCATGCCGCAGACGGGTTGCCGGCCGCTGAATTCAATGCCATCGAGGCATGGTTCGCCGATTACCTCGCGTGGATTTCCACGCATCCGTATGGCGTGGCCGAGAGCAACTGGCACAACAATCACGGCACCTGCTGGTCGCTGCAGGCTGCGGCGTTCGCGCACCTCACCGGCAACGCGGCCGCGCTGGCCGACTGCCGTCGCCGTCTGCTCGACGTGCTGATGCCGCAACAGATGGCCGCCAACGGTAGCTTCCCCAAAGAGCTGGCGCGCACCAAGCCGTTCGGCTATTCGATCTTCAATCTCGACGTCATGAGCGCGCTGGCGCAACTGCTGTCAACGCCGGACGAGAACCTGTTGCGCTACGCATTGCCCGACGGTCGTTCGATGGTGCTGGGCGTTGAATTCCTCGCCCCATACATCGCCGACAAGAACGCATGGCCGGGCACGCAGGACGTCATGTACTGGGACGAATGGCCGATCCGCCAACCGGCGTTGTTGTTTGGCGCGCTGTCTGCCGGTCGCGACGACTGGCTGGCGTTATGGCAGCGCTTGCCCGCCGACCCCGAAGTGTTCGAGGTCCGTCGCAACTACCCCGTCCGCAATCCATCGATCTGGCTGGCCGCAGCACCGCTTGCGCGCTGAGCCGACCTAATCCCAGGCACACATGGAGGAGATAACGCATGTACATCGGGACGCAATTCCCCGCCCGCAACGACGACGATTACCGCGTCATGGCCCAGCTCGGGCTCAAGCGCATCTGCGCCAATCCGCCGGGCCATCCGCGCGAATGGTCGCTCGACGCACTGGTGCGTCACCGCGAGCACATTGAGAGCTTCGGGCTCGAACTGGACATGATCCAGTTGCCCATGTCGCCGCGCGTGGTCGAGAAGCACGATTTTCCGGACATCATGATGGCGGGTCCGAAGCGCGACGAGCAGCTCGACTTTATCTGCAAGCTGATCGAGAACGCGGCGCGCGTGGGCATCCCGGCTGCGCGTTACAACCTGAACATGATCGGCATCCCGCGTTCCGAACCGGAACCCGGTCGGGGTGGTTCGATCAACGACGCTTTCCGCTGGGACAAGATGGACCAGAACGCACCGCCGACTGCGGCGGGCATCGTTGAACGAGGACGAAAACTGGGCGCGCATCGATTACTTCCTCGAACGAGTGGTGCCGGTGGCCGAATCGAATCGCGTGCGCATCGCATGCCATCCGCATGACCCATACACGCCCGACGGCTACCGCGGCGTCAAGCGCGTGCTGGGCACGGTCGAAGGACTGAAGAAATTCGTGCAGATGCGCGAGAGCCCCTACCACGGGCTCAACTTCTGCCAGGGTACGGTCGCCGAAATGCTGGAGGACCCGGCTACCGAAATCTTCGACGTCATCCGCTGGTTTGGCGAACGCGGCAAGCTCTTCAACGTGCACTTCCGCAATATCCGTGGCTGTCGTCTTTCGTTCATGGAGACCTTCCCCGACGAAGGCGACATGGACATGTGGAAGTCACTGCTCACGTACGCCGAGGTCGGCTACCAATACATGCTGATGCCCGACCACGTGCCGCACGTTTCCGGTAGCGACTCGAAGAACACGGCCTTCGGTTTCACGTACGGTTACATCACCGCCATGCTCGAAGTGCTGCGCAGCATGCCGAAAAATGAGGTGGCAAGATGAAAGACAACGCGTTCATCGATGGGGTGATTCCGCCCCTTGTCACGCCGACCGACGCGCAGGGGCGCGTGCTGGAAGACGGCGTGCGTAGGCTGGTCGACCATGTCATCGCCGGGGGCGTGCATGGTGTATTCGCACTGGGGGGCGCGGGGGAGTTCTATGCGCTGGACGCCGCGCGTCGTCAGCGCGTGGCTGAACTCGTCATCGAGCAGACAGCCGGGCGCGTACCGGTGTTCATTGGTGCGAGCGCAATCACTACCGCAGATGCGGTGGAGCAGGCCCGCAATGCCGAGGCGATGGGTGCGCATGCCATCAGCGTGCTGACGCCGTTCTATGTGAGCCCGAGCGACGACGAGTTGTTCGATCACTTCGTCGCCATCGCCATGGCCACCCGTTTGCCGGTGGTGCTCTACACCAACCCGGATCGCACGGGCGTTTCGATGACCGCGGCGTTGGTCGAGCGACTCAGCGTCGTGGACAACATCGTCGCCATCAAGGACAGCAGCGGCGACATGACGCTCACGGCCGAGTTTATCCGCCGCACGCGGCATCGCGGCTTCAAGGTGCTGGCCGGCCGCGACACGCTTATCTACGGTACCCTGGCGCACGGCGGTGCAGGGGCGGTGGCGACCACGGCCAACATTGCGCCGGCGCTGGTGGTTTCGATCTACGAGAAGTTCCGCGTGGGCGACCTGGCTGGCGCGCTCGATGCGCAGTTCCGTCTTAATCCGCTGCGATTGGCTTTTGGACTGGGGACGTTCCCGTCGATTGCCAAGGACGCGCTGCGCGCAATCGGCGTCGATGTGGGCGAGCCGATCCTGCCCGTCACGCCGTTCAGCGACGGTAGCCGGCAGCGGCTCCACGCGTTGCTGCGCGAACTGGACCTGATCGCCTGACCTTCAAATTCCACGAAAGGACTCGAACATGAAAATCGGTTTCGTCGGTCTCGGCATCATGGGCCGACCCATGAGCAAGAACCTGATCAAGGCGGGCTACTCGCTGGTGGTACTCGACCGCAATACCGACGCAGTACGCGACGTGGCCGCCGCTGGCGCGGTGGCTGCCGCCTCTCTGGCAGAGCTGACCGCGCAGGTGGACGTGATCATCACCATGCTGCCCAACTCGCCGCAGGTGAAAGAGGTCGTACTGGGCGAAGGTGGCGTGCTGCAACATGCGCGCGCAGGGCAGGCGGTGATCGACATGAGTTCGATCGCGCCGTTGGTGAGCCGTGAAGTCGGTGCGGCGCTGGCGAAGAAGGGTGTGGACTTTCTCGATGCACCGGTGAGCGGCGGCGAGCCCAAGGCCATCGATGGCACGCTATCGGTGATGGTGGGCGGCGCGCAAGCAGTGTTCGACAAGTACTACGCGGTCATGAAGGCCATGGCGGGCTCGGTGGTGCGCACGGGGGATGTGGGCGCTGGCAACGTGACCAAGCTTGCCAACCAGGTGATCGTGGCGCTCAACATCGCGGCCGTGTCCGAGGCGATGGTTCTCGCTGCCAAGGCGGGCGTGGAGCCGGAACTGGTCTATCAGGCCATCCGTGGCGGGCTGGCGGGCAGTACCGTGCTCGACGCCAAGGCGCCGCTGATGATGGACCGTCGCTTCGCACCGGGTTTCCGTATCGAGCTGCACATCAAGGACCTGGCCAACGCGCTGGAAACCTCGCATGAGGTCGGCTCCTCGCTGCCGCTGACGGCCGCTGTGATGGAAATGATGCAGGCGCTGCGCACCGATGGTTGTGGTGGCGAGGACCACAGCAGCCTCGTGAAGTACTACGAAGGGCTCGCCAAGGCCGAAGTGACCCGGCCCGCAGCCTGACCTCATCTTGATCCGCCCCGCACGTCAGCCGGGGCGGACATCGCTCCCTGACCTAAGCTCGGACCACTGTCCGCCATCGGCGCTAAGCTCCCCGCTTTGGGAGGAGTATCGATGCGCTGGATTTCCATTCGATGGGCGAGGGGCGTCATCCTTGCTGGGCTGATCGGCGCGCTGACTGGCTGCGGTTACGTGAGCTGCGCTGCCCGGGGAGGTTCGGGTGGTGACGTGCAGGGCGGCTGCGGAATAGGCGTGGGCGTGCGAATCTAGGCCCGCCCGCGCCGGGCGATGGTTGCTTACCGGCCGGTCAAAACAAGCGTAGGCTGAATGGCGATTGTCCCGGCGGCACGACACTTGCCGCCTACCGGAAGGCAGCGCCCCGCGCGCAGCGCTTTCCTGGAGGTCGCCATGACACCCGTTCGCCACATCCTCGCCTATCTGACCCTTGCTGCCATGATCGCCGCGTTGCTGCCGGCCTGTGCGCTGAGCCCCAATACCGGCGTCGGTTGCGCGGCGCGAACCGGTTCCGGCGGTACCGCTGCCGGCTGTGGCGGTGGCATGGGCTTCTGATGCCATTGGCGGCCAGTAACACGGACCGGCCCGCATCCCGTAACATAGGCGACCGTTTTTTCTCTCGATCGGGGCCGCAATCGGCGGTCGTCCCATGAGCCGTCAGCGCATCGACGAACAGGCCGCTTTCGTTCTGCACACCTATCCCTGGCGCGAGACAAGCCTCGTCGTCGAGGTGTTTTCGCGCGAGCACGGCCGGCTGCCGCTGGTGGCCAAGGGGGCGCGGCGCCCCGGCTCGCAACTGCGTGGGGTGCTGATGGCATTCCAGCCCTTGCAGGTATCGTGGAGCGGGCGCGGCGAAGTCAAGACGCTGACTGCAGCCAGTTGGCGCGGTGGCCAGCCCCTGTTGGGCGGCGTGGCCTTGCTGTCCGGTTATTACCTCAACGAACTGCTGCTTCGGCTGGTGCCGCGCGAGGATGCCCACGTTGGGCTGTTCGACCATTACGCAGCAACCCTGCTGCAATTGGCGCACGGCGAACCCCATGCGCCACTGCTGCGAGCGTTCGAACTGGCCCTGCTGCGTGAGCTGGGTTATGCGCCCACGCTCGACCGGTTGGCCGACAGTGACGAACCGGTGAGCCCGCAGGGCACGTACTTGTACATTGCCGAGCGTGGGGTGATCGAGGCGACGGGCAATTTTGGCGACGCGCCGACGCTGTCGGGGCGTGCATTGCTGGACATGGCGCGTGGGGATTTTTCCGCCGCCGATACGCTGGTGCAGGCGCGCGCGTTGATGCGCCGCCTCATCCAGCATTACCTCGGCGGGCAGACGCTGGAGTCCCGCCGCATTCTCATCGAATTGCAGGACATAGGAGCCGGATTGTGATTGAACTGGGCGTTAACATCGACCATGTCGCCACGCTGCGCCAAGCGCGCCGCACCTACGAACCGGACCCCGTCTGGGCCGCAGTGGAAGCCCACCTCGGTGGCGCCGACGGCATTACCGTTCACCTGCGCGAAGATCGTCGCCATATTCAGGACGCCGACGTGCGTCGCCTGCGCGAACTCACGCACATCAAGCTCAACCTCGAAATGGCCGCGACCGACGAAATGGTCGCCATTGCCCGCGAGCTCAAGCCCGAGATGGCGATGCTGGTGCCGGAAGGCCGTCAGGAAGTCACCACCGAGGGCGGGCTCGACATCGTCGGGCAGGAGTCGCGCATCCGCGACGTGGTCGCCCGACTGGCCGACGCCGGCATCATGACGAGCGTTTTCATCGACGCCGAAATCCCGCAGGTCGAAGCCGCTGCACGTGTAGGCGCGCGCGTGTGCGAGATTCACACCGGCCCCTACGCACACGCCTTCTTTGCGCGCGGGCGCGATGCCAAGAGCCCTGCGGTGCTCGAAGAGATTGCACGCATCCGCGCGGCGGGCGAGGCGATCATCGGGCTGGACATGCGCTTCAACGCGGGCCATGCGCTCAACTATTTCAACGTGCAGCCGATCGCGGCGCTCCCCGGCGTGCGTGAGCTGCACATCGGTCACGCCATCATCAGCCGTTCGGTGTTCGTCGGTCTGCGCGAGGCGGTCTCCGAAATGAAGCGCCTGATGCGCGAAGCGGCACCGCGCGAATGATCCACGGCATCGGGACCGACATCGTGGCGGTGGCGCGCATCCGTAGCGCCATCGAGCGGCATGGCGAACGCTTTGCCGAACACATCCTGACCGAAGCCGAACTCACTGAGCTGGCGCGCGCGCCCGACGCTGCTCGCTTTCTCGCCAAGCGCTTCGCGGCCAAGGAGGCCTTTGCCAAAGCCTACGGCACGGGTCTGCGCGCACCGGTCACGTTGCACGCGATGGCGGTCGCTCACGACGCCTTGGGCAAGCCCCTGTTTGTCTATGACGACACGCTGGACGCGCTGATGGAAGAGGGCGGGTTGCACTGCTTCCTGTCGATCAGCGATGAGCGCGAGCATGTCGTCGCGATGGCGGTGATCGAGCGCCGCTGATACCGATTGCAGACTGCGCCCCGCGTGGCGCGGTGGAGAACCATATGCCTTTGTCTTTGCCGCTTGGCCCCGTCATGTGCGACGTGGCCGGTTTTTCGCTGACTGACGCCGAGCGCGAGACGCTATGCCATCCGCTGGTCGGCGGCGTGATCCTGTTTACCCGCAACTACCAGAGCCCCGAACAACTCGAAGCGCTGACGGCCGAGATTCATGCGTTGCGCACGCCTGCACTCATCATTGCCGTCGACCACGAAGGCGGCCGCGTACAGCGTTTCCGCCCGAACTTCACGAAGCTGCCGGCGATGCGTGTGCTGGGCGAGCTGTTCGACCAAGACGAACACCGTGCGCGCGACGCCGCCCGCGATACGGGCTTCGTGCTCGCTGCTGAATTGCTGGCGCACGGATTGGACCTGTCTTTTACGCCGGTGCTGGATCTCGACTACGGTCGCAGTGGCGTCATCGGCAACCGGGCCTTCCACCGCGATCCGCTCGTTGCGGCGGACCTGGCCTACGCACTCGCCACCGGCCTGCGCGAAGCCGGTATGAGCTGCGTGGGCAAGCACTTCCCCGGCCACGGTTTTGCTGAGGCAGATTCGCATGTGGCGATGCCGGTCGACGCACGCGATTTCGACACCATCTGGGAACAGGACATCGCCCCGTATCGCCAGAGCATCGGGCGTATGCTGGGCGGTGTGATGCCGGCGCATGTGGTCTACGAAAAGGTTGATCCGAATCCGGCCGGATTCTCGCGGTACTGGCTGCAGGATGTTCTGCGCGGCAAGTTGCGCTTCAAAGGTGTGATCTTCAGCGACGATCTGACCATGGAAGGTGCGACGACGGTCGGCGGCATCGTCGCGCGTGCCGAGGCTGCGCACAGTGCGGGCTGCGACGTGGTGCTGGTGTGCAATCGGCCCGACCTCACCAGCGAGCTACTCGCCAACTGGCAGCCGGCCGTCAGTGAAGAGTCGCGCGCCCGTATCACCGCGCTCACGCCGACCGGCCGGCCCGATCACACCGCGCTGTCGCTGGATGTGCGCTTCCAGCAAGCGTGGCTGACGGTGCAAGGGCTGACGGAAGTCGCCTGATCGCTCAGTCTTTCTTCGCGCGCATCGCAGCCGCGAGCGCGTGTTCTCCACGATCCGCCAATGCCTGCGCGGCGTTGGTGCGGTCGTGCGCGTCGCGGTTCTGGCTCAGCTTCCACTTGGCTTCGATGCGCGTGATGGCGATCTCCAGCCCGACGATGTGGCGGAGCAATCCGTCGATGTAGTCGGCGGGCGCGTCTCCCATCTTCCAGGCGCGATCCGCGTGGGTGACGGCTTCGTGCTTGCGCGTCAAGCGGGCCACGACGCTACGCACGAATCGTTCGTCATCACGCACCGTGAGCTTGCCGTGTACGTGCACGACGCGATAGTTCCAAGTCGGCACCTGTCGGTGCGTCTCTTGTTTGCTCGGATACCAGTTGGGTGAGATGTAGGCTTCCTCGCCTCGAAAGATCACGAGCACTTCGGCGCCTGATGCCTCTTGCCACACCGGATTGGCGCGCGCCACGTGTGCGATGAGCCGGCCGTGCGGCTTGTCATCCCGGTCAAAAAGGAACGGAACGTGATTGGCGTCGAGTCCGTTCGGCCCGAGCGTGACAAGCGCGCCTAGCGCATGGGCTTCAATGAGTTGGTGGATCTGTTGGAGATCGGGCGCTTCGAAATGGCGTGGCAGGTACATCGTCGCTTTCTCCGTACGGAGCATGCTCCGCTTTCCACAGAAGCTGTGGACAACCTTGGGGACGTAGCGCGGACAGTGACGCTAACTGATTGATCCGCAAGCGAGGTATGGCACCTGCTCAAAGTTTCAGCAGGTGCCGCATCGTGTCTTATGTGCTGCGGGCAGTCGCTGGTGTCACGAGCCCGTCAGCCTTGAACATGGCTTTGATGCCACGAACGGCCTGACGGATGCGCGATTCGTTTTCGATCAGCGCAAAACGCACGTGGTCGTCACCGTGGTCGCCAAAGCCGATGCCGGGAGACACCGACACCTTGGCCTTCTGCAGCAATTGCTTGGCGAATTCCAGCGAACCGAGTGCGCGATACGGTTCGGGGATGCGTGCCCAGATATACATTGAGGCGCGCGGGAGTTCGACTTCCCAGCCGGCTTCGGTCAGCCCCTTGTAGAGCACGTCACGACGGCGTTCATACGTGGCGGCGATGTCGCGCACGCATTGCTGGTCGCCTTCGAGCGCGGCGATGGCGGCGACTTGCACCGGCGTGAAAGTACCGTAGTCGTGGTAGCTCTTCATGCGCGCCAGCGCTGCGACGAGGTCCGGGTTGCCGACCATGAAGCCGATGCGCCAGCCAGCCATGTTGTAGCTCTTCGACAGCGTGAAGAACTCCACCGCCACGTCCTTCGCGCCCGGCACCTGCATGATCGACGGTGCCTTCCAGCCATCGAACACGATGTCGGCGTAGGCCAGATCGTGCACGACGAGAATGTCGTGCTTCTTGGCCAATGCCACGACGCGCTCGAAGAAGTCCAGTTCCACGCATTGCGCGGTCGGATTGGATGGAAAGCCCAGCACCATCATCTTGGGCTTGGGGTAGCTGCCACGGATGGCGTCTTCGAGTTCGGCGAAAAAATCCACGCCGGGGATCAGCGGCACCGAGCGCACATGCGCACCGGCGATGACCGCGCCGTAGATGTGGATGGGATAACTCGGATCGGGCACCAGCACGGTGTCGCCGCGATCGAGCGTGGCGAGCATGAGATGCGCCAGGCCTTCCTTCGAGCCAATCGTGACGATGGCTTCGGAGTCTGGATCGATATTGACGTCGTAGCGTTCTTTGTACCAATGCGCGATGGCACGGCGCAGGCGCGGGATGCCGCGCGATGCGGAATAGCCGTGTGTGTCGGGGCGCTGGGCGACTTCGACGAGCTTGGCGACGATGTGTGCAGGCGTGGCGCCATCGGGGTTGCCCATGCTCATGTCGATGATGTCTTCACCGCGGCGGCGGGCAGCCAGCTTGAGTTCGGCCGTGATATTGAAAACGTAGGGCGGGAGGCGATCGATGCGCGCAAAGCGGCGCTTGCCTGAGAGGGCTGACATGTTGATCCTTGACGTAAGCGCCCGGAACCGTCCGAGCGACGCGGGCCGACTGTCTTCGGCCCGGCAGACATGCTAACCGATGTTGGCGACGCTGTGTCCGTCGTCGTTTCAGATCGATGTATCGCCGCGCGTCGGATGCGCGCAGCGGCGTGCCGCCAGATGTCACAATCGCGACCACGACAAGAACATACCGACGGAGACTTCGCGTGACCGCACGACCCCATCGTTTGTGTGCCCTGGCGCTGGCCTGCGCGCTGGCTTTTCCACTTGCATCCAACGCATGGGCGCAGACCGCGGCGCGGTCGGTCGTGCAGACCGATGAGGGCATCGACGGCGCACGGGTCATCAATGCGTCGCTCTTCGTTGGGCACTATGACGCGGCACGCGGCGCGCTGCTCATCGGCGGCACCGATGGCGCGATCATCCGCTCGACCGACGGCGGCCGACATTGGCAGGCCGGCACCACGCCCGGGGGCATGGTGATCGGCGGGCTGGCTGACGACGGCCGTGGTGGCACCCTGTTGGCGGTGGGGGCCGGGCCGGATGTATGGCGTTCCACCGACGGCGGTGCGATGTGGACGGCGTATCCGAGCGGCGCGCAGGTCGCGTTGCGTGTGGCCTTGCGCGACACGCGTCATGGCACATGGCTGGCGGCGGGTGCGCGCGGCGTGGTGGTGCGTTCAAACGATGACGGCCGCAATTGGGTGGCGCTCGACACGCCTGCCTCCGGAGCTATCGCCGCAATGTTGCAGACTGCACGAGGCACGTTGGTTGCGGCGGGCGAACGCGGCCTGCTGATGCGTTCCGAAGACGGGGGCGCGACTTGGCGTGCCTTGTCGATTGAAAGCGAAGCGGGCATTACGCGACTCACGCAGCGCGGCGCCTTGTTGCTGGCGACGTGTACGGATGGCTACATCCTGCGCTCGTTCGACGATGGACGGAGTTGGCAGCGCGTGAGCACGGGCGCCGACGAATATCTGACGACCGTGCTCGTGGTGACAAATGCTCCGCGCATTTTCGTGGGGACCGCGAAAGGCGCGGTGCTCACATCCGATGACGCGGGGGCGCACTGGCGGCGTGTGGCTCTCGGTGCGCCAATCTATGTGAGCGCATTGGTGGCAGACGGCCCTGCGGCGTATGCGGCGGGTGATCATGGCGTCGTCATGCGTTCGATGGATGGCGGCGACCGCTGGCAGTCGTTTGCGACCGGCGAGGTCACCAACATCGAGTCACTTGCCTTCGACCCCGTACGCCATACGCTCGCCGCTTTCGGTGGCGGCGGCCTACTACTCACCAGCTGGGCTGGCGCGGCATGGTCGCGTGTGCAGGCGGACATTGGCCGCTATGTACACGACATCGTGGCGGTTCCGGGTTCGAGCGACCTGATCGGCGTAGGCGTCGAAGGCGCGGTGATCCGTTCGCGCGACGATGGACGCAGTTGGCAACCGGTCGAGGCAGGGCTGGGAGGTGCAAGCTATCTGATGACCGCCGTGACGACGCGCGGCGGTGCGATCCTTGCGGCCGGGCCCGGCTTCATCGTTCGCTCTACGGACGGGGGGCGCACATGGCCGAAGGCCTTTGCGGTGGACGACGCGTCCCGTGCCAACTTTCAGAAGCTCATCACGCTGCCGGATGACGGCAGCATCGTGGCGCTCGCCAGCCCCGGCTCGGTGATGGTGTCGCGCGACGATGGCGTGACATGGCAGGCAAGCGATGCCGACACACGACGTCATATGTTCACTGGCATCGCCTTGCGTGGCGGCGTGGTGATCGCCGTGGGCAACGCTGGTGCGATTGCGCGTTCGACGGATGGCGGGCGTCACTGGTCGATGGTTGAGGCCGGCGTGACGGATAGCGTGGAAGGCGTCTATTCACCGGATGGCGTGCGCGAAGTGTGGGCCATGTCCGGCACGAACTTGCTGCATTCGAGCGACGCCGGTGCGCATTGGGCCATGCTGCCGACACCCGCGACGGGGCCATTGCGCTTCATGCAGGCGGTGCCCGGAACGCGCACGTTGATCGCGGTGGGTGGCGATGGCGCCATTGTGCGTTCGACTGACGGGGGGGCAACGTGGAGCGCGGTGGCATCTGGCGTGACGTCGAACCTGCGCGAACCCCTGCGCGAGGCGCTCAGCGGAGACCTCTATGTGCCGGGACGTGACGGCGTGGTGCTGCGTTCGATCGACGACGGCGCGCACTGGTCAAGCGTGGCGTCCGGTACGCAAAAACACCTCAAGGCACTGCGCATCGATCCGCAAGGGCGGTATCTGTTGAGCACGGGCGAGCGCCTCGTGCGTATTCCGCTACAGCATCCCTGACTGGCTGATGCCAACAAAAAGCCCCATCGTCCTTGCAGACGATGGGGCTGCGAAAGTTAAGGGACGCTGTCGACTCAGAAGCTCGTCACGTCCGTGGTCTTCACGTCGCAGGCGGTGGTGTTCCACTGCTGGCCGATCTTGGTCGATGCGTTGTGCGTACGCGATCCGACGTAGGCGTCGCAGACCGTCGGCGTGCTCTTCACGCCGTCGCTCGAGAGCTTGTAGTCCTGGATCAGCAGGTTGCGCAGAGTCGCCTTGTCGGGCGTGGCATCCGAACCGGTGACGGTGCTGTCCCACTGCACGTTGATGCCAACGATGGTGCTGATGCCGGGGCCGGAAGAACGTGTGACGCGGTCGCTCTTGACGTGCTTGACGGTCAGACCGTCCATGTCGAGCGTGCGCGGGCCGGCGTTGGTCGAGCAATCCCCGCAGGTGCGCAGGATCTTGCCCGAGCTGGACAGGCTGCCGTCGGTGTCCACCATGATCGCGGTGAAGTTGCGCACCACCATCTTGGAGTTCTTGGCGTTGTCCTGGAAGAACTTGTCCGGCTTGCCGCCGTCTGCCGTCGTCGAGTCCAGATTCTGGTAGGCCGTGCTGTTGGTGATGGTGTAGACGGAGCCTTCGCCATAGTTGCCGGCCGCGTGTTCGCAGACTTCGTCCCAGGTCACGTTTTCCAGCGTGCAGTTGCCCGACAGGCATGAGATGCCGTGACCGCCGCCACCCGCCGCAACGTGGAGGTTCTTGACGGTGGCATTGTTGAGCGACAGCACAGCGGGTTGCCCTTCGGTGTCGCCATTGCACGAGAGACCAAGGGTCTTGCCGCCGCAGTCGACGATCTCGTCGGTGAAGGTCGCGCCGGCTACGCACTTGCTGCTGCCCGCGACGCTGGACGAAGAGGACGAGGACGCCGCGCTGCTCGATGACGAGGCCGCGCTGGACGACGATGACGAGGCGACCGACGAAGAGCTGCTCGAAGACGAACTGCTGCTCGACGAGTCGGGGGCATACGAGCACCACACCGAGTTACTCGGCGCCCCCGGGAAGTTGGCCAGATCGCAGACCACGCTATTGGTATAGGTGGCGTAGGCGAACACGCCGGCCTTGCCCATGGCGACCTGACGCGTTCCAGTGAAGGTGCACGTACCCCCCGGTTGTGCACACTTGGTGAAGCCGCTCGGCGCGTCAGACACCGCGTAGGCGGAGGTAACGCTGAGAGCGGTAACAAGGCCGATCAACAGTTTGCGAAGCATTGTGTCTCCTTTGATGAGGTGATGCTCCTGCGTGCGCGACACTCCGCCGCTATGGATATCCGACGAGTGTCACGAATCCAGAAGCCGGGGCGGTGGACTCATTGTTAGACAAACCGCCCGGCGCAAGGGTATGTCAATCGAATTTGGGCGGTCAATACCAAATGCGTAGGAAAAATCGAAGCGTCAAAAAATGCCAAACGGATTTGATGGATTGCATTGTTGCGTAGCCAGAATTGCATTCAATGCAATGAAAAATAAGGAAAAGTGGCGCCCCGTCGTGAAGGCGTGGATGCTCCTGTGTGACATTGGCATTCGTCGTCGAGTGGATTTTTGGTATGCATGCTGCATTGCGCAATTTGCACAAATGTTGTTCGACATATCGATGTGCCAAAAATCGTGGGCCATGACGACAGCAAAGTGTGGCGCAGGTACTACATCCCGCACGGAGAACGGACGACACCGCTCTGCCCGGAGTCCTACAGGCGCGCGGTGGCTGGATGGCGATGATGAAAGCGTCGCCGCTGGATGCGTGCGGCTGTTTCGCCAATACAAGAGGAGAAGCGCCATGAAGAGATCGATCAAGACGATGGCTATCGCCGGTTCCCTGGCTGTCCTGCTGGCGGCACCTGTTCTTGCTCAGACCGTCACCGCCCCGAGTAACGCCACATCGGACCCATATGTCCAACGTCGTGTTGACAACAAAGCGGCCAAGGACGAGTACAACGCCAAGAAGGATGCCGCCAAGGGCGAATACAAACAGCAGGTAGACGCCGCCAAGGGCGAACTCAAGGCAGAGAAGAAGCAAAACATGGATGAACTGAAGGCCAACAAGTAATCGGCCTGGTTTCTGCGAAAACGGCCATGCGGAGCGCATGGCCGTTTTTTTGGGTGGTATGACAAAACAACGGCAAGCGCCCGGCTTGCCGTTTGGGCAACGCAGTCGTCGCGATCAGTTCAGATCGTCGGACTTCCAGTATTTGCGGCTCGCCGCGGCGGCGCCGATTGCCAGGCCAGTCTTGGTCATCGGATAGATCGTGATCGGGTCTTGTTTGGTTTCTTCGCGCTTGCCACCCGCAGCGGCGGTTTCGGCCGTGGCGCCCGTGCTGCCCGCCTTGGCCGTGGCCTGCGCGCCGCCCGAGAATTCCCAACCGGAACTCACGAATTTGTCGAGTGTGGCCTTGTCGCGGAAGACCAGGACTTCGCGGTAGTCCTTGATGCCGATATCGACGCCGGCTGATGCCTGGCCCATGTTCATGAAGGTGTCGTGCTTGGCTTTGTTGTCATGCACAAGGCCGCTGCCGCCGGCCCCGCCGATCAGGAACGAGATCCCGAAGCTGGAAAAGCAGCCGTAGCCCGCCGAGGATTCGACCTGCTTGCGTACTTCAGGCTTGGCCTTATAGAGCGTGGCCAGTGCCTCCTCGCACATCTTGCGGACTTGGGCCTGCTTCTCGGCTTTGGAGGCGTCGGCTGCCAATACCGGCTGAGCGATCAGCGTCGACATCGCAATGGCTGCACAGATGCTGAATTTGTTCATGGTTTTGTCCTGTAGGCAATGGATGCGTCATGCCGCACGAGAACGCTGATGCGCTTCGGCGGCGCATATCGTCGCTTCGTCCTTCACCCGACGATGATTCATCGTAGTTCACGAATTGGCCGAATTTGTCGCCCGGATGGAGTTTGTCCTACGCGGGGATGTCATCCGCCGGGCGACGCGCCGGGTAATAATGTCGGACCTAACGTTTTCCGACGTCGCCGTTCCAATGCCCTTTGACGCCAAGTCCTTCCTACGCAGCCTGACCGAGCAGCCCGGCGTCTATCGCATGATCGGCGCGGACGAAGAGGTGCTCTACGTCGGAAAGGCCAAGAACCTCAAGCGGCGTGTCAGCAATTACTTCCAGAAAACGCCAAGCAGCCCGCGCATCGGCCTGATGGTCCAGCGCGTGGAACGTGTTGACATCACCGTTGTGCGTTCCGAAGCCGAAGCGCTGATCCTTGAGAACAACCTGATCAAGACGTACCGGCCGCGCTACAACATTCTGTTCCGCGACGACAAGTCGTATCCGTACATAGCGATTTCGGGCGACGAATTTCCGCGCCTTGCCTATTACCGGGGGGCATTCGAAAAGGGTGTTCGCTATTTTGGGCCGTACCCCAATGGCGGTGCGGCGCGCGAGAGCATTCATCTGCTGCAGCGTCTGTTCTTGCTGCGCACGTGCGAGAACAGCATGTTTGCCAACCGTTCCCGGCCGTGTCTGCTCTACCAGATCAAACGATGCACCGCGCCGTGTGTCGGTCATATCGACAAGGAAGGCTATGCCCGCGACGTGAGGTTGGCGACGATGTTCCTGAACGGGCGTCATAACGAAGTCGTCGACCAACTCGCCAGCCGGATGCAGGATGCATCGGAACGCCTGGCTTTTGAAGAAGCGGCAGCGTTCCGCGACCAGATCCGCTCGATCCAGACGATCCTGCACAAGCAATATGTGGACTCCGGCAAGGACGAAAACGTGGATGTCGTCGTTGCCGTGGAGCGCAACGGCACCGTATGCCTGAACCTCGCCATGGTGCGTGGCGGGCGGCACCTGGGTGATCGGCCGCAGTTTCCGCAGACCGGCGAGGGGCTGGGTGCGGTCGATGCGTTGCTGGCTTTCGTCGAGCAGCACTACCTAGAGCATCCGCTGCCCGAGAAGATCATCGTTGCCGCGGCCGAGCCGGATGATGTACGCGCAGCGCTGGAAAACTCGGTTGACGCCTTGCCGATCGTGGCGCAGGCGCGTTTCGCTGCCGAAAAAGCCTGGGTCGAGATGGCCGAGAACAATGCGCAGTTGGCTATCGAAACCCGTGTGCGCGAGACGAGCCGCGCTGGCGTTCAGCTCGAAGCCTTGCAGGTGGCGATGGAATTGGCCGAGCCCATCAGGCGGATCGAGTGTTTCGACATCAGCCATACGATGGGCGAGGCGACGGTCGCTTCATGCGTGGTGTGGGATGACGGAGGGATGAAAAAGTCCGAGTACCGGCGCTTCAACATCGCCGGCATCGAGCCCGGTGACGATTACGCCGCCATGCGGCAGGCGCTCACGCGCCGCTATGAAAAGGTGGCGAGCGGGGAGGGCGTGCGGCCGGACCTGATCCTCATCGACGGCGGCAAGGGGCAGTTGGGCGTGGCGCTCGAGGTGCTGACCGAGCTGGGACTGGAGTCGATCCGCATGGTGGGTGTGGCCAAGGGCGAGGAGCGCAAGGCGGGTATGGAACAGCTCATATTTACCGACGGCCGCGAACCGGTGCGCCTGGGGGGCGAGCACCCCGCGCTGCACCTGATCCAGATCGTGCGCGACGAGGCGCACCGTTTTGCCATCACCGGCCACCGCGCACGCCGCAACAAGGCGCGCCTGTCATCAAAGCTCGAAGATATCCCCGGAATCGGGCCCACGCGCCGCAAGCGCCTCATCGAAACCTTTGGCGGGCTGGCTGGCGTGCGAGCGGCAACAATCGAAGATCTCTGCCGCGTTGAAGGGATCAATCGTAAAATCGCGGAACAGATCTACAACGCGCTGCGCTGAGCGGCCCGCAAAAAAGAACATACGCCATACATGCCCAATAACATTCCCAACGCGCTGACCTGGGCGCGCATCATCATGATCCCGTTCTTCGTGGGGATCCTGTACCTGCCCGACAACGTGCTGGCGCCGCACTGGCAGAACCTCATTGCGTGCGTGACCTTCGTTGTGGCAGCCGTCACCGACTGGTTCGATGGCTACCTTGCGCGTGCCTGGGGGCAGACCTCGGCGTTCGGCGCATTCCTTGATCCGGTGGCGGACAAGCTGATGGTGTGCGCTGCGCTGGTGATCCTGGTGCAACTGGATCGGTGCGATGCCATCGTGGCCTTCGTCATCATCGGCCGCGAGATCACCATCTCGGCCTTGCGCGAGTGGATGGCCAAGATCGGCGCGGCCAAGAGCGTGGCGGTGTCGTTTGTCGGCAAGCTCAAGACTGCCGCACAGATGACGGCGATCCCCATGCTGCTGTATCGCGACGACCTGTTCGGCCTGCCGATCATGACAATCGGCACGGTACTGATCTTTGTTGCCGCCGCACTCACGGTATGGTCGATGGCCTATTACCTGCGCCGTGCAGCGCCGGAACTGATGCGCCATTCCTGAACGCGCACTGCATGCGGATGTTCGACTTTGTGCCGGCATGCATTAAAATGCGCGGCTCCTAACGCGGGAGTAGCTCAGTTGGTAGAGCGCAACCTTGCCAAGGTTGAGGTCGCGAGTTCGAGACTCGTCTCCCGCTCCAGATTCCGAAAAGGGAAAGCAGCGCTTTCCCTTTTTAGTTCCAACGGTGCATTCGGCAGTTCCTGAATGCCCGTCGCCCAAGACGGCGCGATAGCAAAGCGGTTATGCAGTGGATTGCAAATCCATCTAGGTCGGTTCGACTCCGGCTCGCGCCTCCAACGTCTCCCCCTTCTTTTCGCTGATTGTCCTCGTCGGCTGTCTGTTCGTCTGCTCTTGGGCACCGCTTGCGCGCGCATCTTCATTGCGGCTTTGGCTTCGTGACGGATACATCGCATACCGATTCTTCCGGGCTCGAAGATCGCGCCAAGGCTTGATCGGCCGAACCTTTTGTTTTCCTGATAAACCTTCGAAACCACGCCTTTGCAGTGCGGGTAAGCGCTGACTGCAATTGGTCAGATAAACGTTTACCTTTCCATGCGATTCGGGAATTTTCTGTAAGTTACGGAAAGATTTCTGAATATGAACGAGATGACAAGGGAGAAGGACGTGGGTGGAGAAATATTGGTCAAACGATTTATCGGTGCAGTGGCTCTGTCGGGCGCCATGACAATGGGTGCTCAGGCGGCAGCGCCGGCAGTCATCACCATGGACGGCGCATACCTGGAGATCGCACGCGGGCGCATTGCTGAAAAGGCGCCAGAGTTGCAGCCGGCCTACGCCAAACTGATCGGCGACGCGAATGCCGCGCTGTCGATGAAGGCCGAGTCGGTCACTTACAAGAAGATCACGCCGCCTTCGGGCGACATGCACGATTACATGAGCCTCGCGCCGTACTGGTGGCCGGACCCGGCCAAGCCGGACGGGCTCCCGTACATCCAGAAGGACGGTCAGTTCAATCCATCGTCCAAGAATGGCGATACCGATTCGGTGCGCATGCAGCTCATGTGCCTCGGCGCGCAGACGCTGTCGCTCGCCTATTACTTCTCGGGGGACGTCAAGTACGCCAAAAAAACGGCCGAGGTTATCCGTACGTGGTTCCTTGATCCCAAGACACGCATGAACCCGAATCTGCGCTACGGCCAGGCGGTGATGGGGCGTGTGGATGGTCGCGGCATCGGCCTGATCGACACGCGCAACATGTGGATGGTGATCGACGCGGTGCAACTGATCCAGCCGAGCGGCGAGCTGAGCGCGGCCGAAGTGTCGCAGATGAAGACCTGGTTCCGCGAATTCGCCAACTGGATGCTCACCAGCGATACCGGCATCGAGGAGTTCAACGCCCACAACAATCACGGCACGTTCTACGACATGCAGGTGGCCAACTACGCGCTCTTCTACGGCGACAAGGATCTGGCTAAGCGCACTGTCGAGCGTGGCGTGGACCTGCGCATCGCCAGCCAGATTTCGATCGAAGGTAAGCAATATGCCGAACTGGAGCGCACAACGCCGTTCCATTACTCGGCCTTCAACCTCGATGCCATGACCAACATCGCCCGCTACGGCGAACAGGCTGGCGTAAAGGTGTGGACGACGCGCGCCAAGACGCGCGGCTTGCGCAACGGGATCGACTACATGGTGCCGTTCTCCAACGGCAGCCAGCCTTGGCCGTACAAGGAGCTGAAAGAAGCGGAAACTGAGTTGATGCTGCCGGTGCTGCTGCGTGCCGAGCGCGCCTACAAAGGCGGCAACTACGCCGCGGCGGCGGCTGCGCTGCCGGTTCGCACGCTCAATACGCAGGAGAACATCGCGTTCTCCAAGACGCTGGGTGTTGAGCAGCCGACGACGGTGAATTCGGTCGACCGCCTGATCTGGCCGGTCAAGTAAGCCTAAGGCCTGTGCAGGGGTGGCGAGTCAGTGCCGCCCCTGTCTGTCGATGAGTCGCCTGAAACCGCGCTGCGAATGCAAGTGGGCGACGATCGTGTCCATTTCCCCGTTTCGCACAAGATCCGCCAGCCTTGAACTGCTCAGTGAATTCATGAACGGGCGGTCGACGATATAGAACGGCCCAAGCCGCGTAGGCGGGCCTTCCTTGGTGAATGCATCGACATGCATCGGCTGGAGCAGATCAAGATGGGCGAGCCTGCCGACAAAGGCTTCGGTGGCGATCCGGTCTGCCTCGTATTGCTGGATGAATTCCGTGACTTCCTGCAAGTAGGGGCTTGGCGCGCCGTGCACAAACAGCGGCTGGCCGCGACCGGCTCGATTGATGCCCGGATGGTTGCTGTCAACGCATAGGCGCGTCTGTCCGTCACTCGTCGTAGCAAACGCAAATGGATAGCGGCGGACGTAGGCCGGGGTGTAGTCGCCCAGCCAGCGACCGTCGGCGCTTACAAAATCGTTGGTGTGATCGCGCAAGCCGAGAATGGCGACGGGAAACCACGATTTGTCGCCCCGTACAAAGACCACCGGATATTCAGCAGATGCCGAAACGAATTCCTGCATATTGATGCGGACAGCATTCGTTTGCCGTGCGAATGAAAACTGGTGTCCGTCTTCTTCGATCCAGATGTCGGCGTGCCGCAAGGCATTCAGAACCACGGGGCGCCGATAGAATAAAGGGAAGCTCATTCGAGAACAGATGGAGGGTGGCGGTTTGCCCCGGATTCTGTCTTGCTTTGCTAGACGCCGAAATCAGAGCATTCTGAGTGTTCGTGTCAATTTGAGAGGCGAGGTCTTTCCTCAACTGCTGTTGCCGAAAAACTTTGACTTTCTCAGAAACACTGCTAATATTCTGCTCCTCGGTTCGCTGCGCAGCGCGGCAGATCGAAGACTCCAAGCGGGAGTAGCTCAGTTGGTAGAGCGCAACCTTGCCAAGGTTGAGGTCGCGAGTTCGAGACTCGTCTCCCGCTCCAGAATATGCAAAGGGGGAAGGTGAGAGCCTTCCCCCTTTTTGTTTGTTCGCCCATGAGCCAATCCGCATCCGGCGCCTGTCCGCCCGTTCTTCAGTCGGCCGTGGCAAGTGGCAGCATCGTTCTGCCGGATTACCACGGCAGTGGGCTTTTCAATCTCGCTGTTTCTGTTGCCCGCGTTTGTGGCGCCGATACACCGTCCGACTACGCGGACCTGTCTTTGCCCAATGCTCTCAGGGCCAGCGACACTTGGGGCCGCTACGACAGCGTCGTTCTGTTCCTCGTTGACGGCCTGGGTGACGAATTTCTGTCCCGCCACCGTGACGTGGCGCCCAATCTCTGGCGCGACCGCGCAACACGCCTGACGTCGGTCTTCCCAAGCACCACTGCCACGGCCATCACTACGCTGATGACGGCCAAGCCCGCATCGCAACATGGCTTGCTGGGCTGGTTCGTACGCGAACACGGCTCTGGACGGTTGGTGGCGCCGCTGCCGATGCGCTACCGCAACGACGGGGCAGTGGATGATCCGGAAATCGTCCGGCGCGTCCTCAGCGAATCCCCCACGTTCGGGCGCGCCCGCAGGCAGACGCATATCGTCACCTTGCCGTACCTGGCCGGTGGGCCGTATTCCTCGCACCATACCGGCGCGGCGGCGGTGCACCCCTACGCCGATCTGGCCGCGTTGCCGCAGGTGGTAGCCAGCGTGGTGGCGGGTAGTACCGCGCCGCATGTCATCTACTGCTATACACCCCTGCTCGATGCCATGGGTCATGACCATGGCACGCATTCACCTCAGGCGCTTTCCGCGCTGGCGCAGGTGGATGCGGCCTATGCGGGACTGCAGCAAGCCTTGCCGGATTCGCTCATCGTCCTGACCGCTGACCACGGTTTCATCGATTCGCCGCCCGAGCGCAGCATCGACCTTGGCGCGCATCCTGTACTGCATGCCATGTTGGCGGCTCCGCTGTCGGGCGAAGGGCGTTGCGCGTATTGCCACGTCAAACCTGGCCTGGTCGATGCATTCGGCGAAGCTGCCGAGGCGGCACTCGGCCGCATCATGCACATCGTGCCCTCCGCCCAGTTGTTCGACGCAGGCATGTTCGGCCCCGGCGACAGTCAATCCGCGCGCCAACGCGCCGGTGACTGGGCGTTGATCGGCCGTGACGACTGGACGGTTTACGATCGGCTGCCCGGCGAGCGCCGCCATGCCATGCTCGGCGTTCACGGCGGTCTGTCGCCTGCTGAGATGTTCGTTCCGCTGGTTCTCAGCGTCTGACGCCATTCTCCAGCCTGACCGCTGGTCTCAAATTCGGCCCCAAACAGCGTTTGCGCGCTTTCGACGACTTGTCACATCTGCCCGTTAGGCTACAACGGATGTGGGAGGCGTCATTACGCCAGGGAGAGCGCGATGAGACTGACTCAGACGGTTCAGGGATGGTGGCGGCCCGGCGCTGGCAAGGTGTCGGAACAGGAACGCGGGGGCTGGTGGAAGACAGCGGGCGTGGAGCCCCTGTTTGCCGTGCCTGAAAAAGTATGGGCGGACCGCGAGGCCGAGGCCACGCAGGTCGAGCCGGCAGAGGCTGAAGAGTCGCTGCGACGCACCTGAGAACGGCGCGCCGATCAGTGCATGTCTTTTTTGGATGGAGGCACCGGCAGAACGGCGATGCCTTCTTCGAGAAGAGATTTCATTTCGTCCATCGAAGCCTGCCCTTTGATGGCACGGTCTTCGGCGTCGCCACGCTGGATGCGGCGCGCTTCTTCCGGAAACTGCTCGCCGACGTCTTCAGACTGCGCCGCCGCTGTGCGCAGTTGGTCCATCAGGCTTGCCAGTTCGGGAATCTGCTCGGCCGATTTGGGCCCTTCATAGCGCTCCATGGCGCGCACTCGTTGTACGTGCGGGGCTGATGGCAGCTTGCGGATGTCGTGCGCGCCGCAGACGGGGCACAGCACCATGCTCGATTCCAGTTGCTTCTCGAAGGCCTCGTGCGAGGCGAACCATCCCTCGAACCGGTGATCCTGTCCGCACGCCAGATTCAAAACAATCACGACAGATGCTTTCAACTACAAAGGCGCGAAGATAACATGCGCCCCCATGTCAGACATCCGGGCAAGCAACAAATTCGGTGACGAGGCGCCACGCATTCTGCTCGCGCCCATGGAAGGCATGGTCAACGAGATCATGCGTGACGTCCTCACGCGAGCCGTACCTTACGACTGGTGCGTGACCGAATTCGCCCGTGTTTCGGGCACGCTTTTGCCCGTGCGCTTCTTCAACCGCCTGGTGCCCGAGCTGCGCAACGGTTCGCGCACGGCGGCCGGCACGCCGGTGCGTGTGCAGTTGCTCGGGTCGGACCCCGAGAGCATGGCGGAGAACGCCGATCGCCTTGCCGGGCTCGCGCCAGCCGGCATCGACCTCAACTTTGGTTGCCCTGCGCCCACCGTCAACAAACATCGTGGCGGCGCCGTGCTGCTCGATGAGCCCGAACTGCTGCACAAGATCGTCTCTGCGTTGAGCCGCGCCATCCGTGGGCGCGTGCCATTGACCGCCAAGATGCGCCTTGGCGTGCGCGACACGCATCGCGCCATCGAAGCAGCCCAGGCGCTGGCCGACGGCGGCGCCGAGATGCTGGTGGTGCACGCCCGCACCAAGGAAGATGGTTACCGTCCCCCCGCACATTGGCCGTGGATCGCCCGCATTGCCCAAAACGTGCGCGTGCCCGTGGTTGCCAATGGCGAGATATGGACGGTCGAAGACTACCAACGCTGTCGTAGCGAGAGCGGCATGCGCGACGTGATGCTCGGGCGCGGTGCGGTGGCGGACCCATTTCTGGTCGAACGCCTGCGCGCCCATCTGGCCGGCGACGAGGTGCGCTCGCCCAACGCTGACTGGTGTCGCGTCAAGCCGCTGATCGATGCCCATTGGCAAGCCGTGCTGGAAAAGGTCGAGCCACGCCACGCGCCCGGTCGCCTCAAACAATGGCTCAATTTGCTGCGCCGTCACTACGCCCCGGCCGAAGCGCTTTATGCGCGTGTGCGGCCGCTGCGCATGCCGGACGACATCACGCCGTTGCTGGCGCAGGCCTGACGACCCATGTACGCCAACTCCTACATCATCCAGAGTGCGCAGACCGGGCCCCACGAAAAGCTCGCCGAGATCGTGCTGCGCCATCGCGACACGGTGTTTCGCAAGCCTGTCGCAGCCCACAGTCGCCGTGCGTTTGACGACGCCATGTCGCGCTGGGACGGCCGTGCTCCTATCGTGCTCGATGCCGGCTGCGGGGTAGGGTGGAGCACGCTCAATCTGGCGCGTGAGTTTCCCGACCACTTTGTGCTGGGCGTGGACCAGTCGTCCGATCGGCTAGAGCGTGGCAAGCCGGAGGCACGCGATAACGCCCATTTCGTGCGGGCCGATCTGGTCAACTTCTGGCGTCTGTTGCATGCGGCTGGCGTGCGTGTGGCGCGCCATTACATCCTGTACCCGAATCCGTGGCCCAAGATCGGCCACCTGACGCGGCGCTGGCACGGCATGGCTGTGTTTCCGACCGTCGTCGCACTCGGTGGCCGGCTTGAATGCCGCAGCAACTGGCAGATCTACGTCGATGAGTTTGCTGCGGCTATTGGCTTGTTGGCGGGCACGACACCTGCCGTCGAACCATGGAATCCACCGCAGACCATCACGCCCTTCGAGCGCAAATATCGCGATTCCGGGCAAGCTTTGTATCGCGTGGTAATCGATCTGCCTTTCGTGCCCATGACCCCAGGCGCTGTGGCAACACTTCAATCGGGGGCGCAGTCATGAGCGTCGTCGACAATCCCTGCCAGCAATGCGGCGCGTGCTGCGCCAGCTTTCGCGTCAGCTTTCATCGCTCGCAACTTGACTCTGAACCGGGCGGCTACGTGCCGGCCGCGTTGGCGGACGACGAGACCGCTTCGACTTGCCGCATGCGCGGCACTGATCGTTATCCGCCGCGCTGCGTAGCGTTGGTCGGCAAGGTTGGCGAGGCCGTGCGTTGCGGCATCTATGAATTCCGCCCGGACCCGTGCCGTGAGTTCGCCGCGCATGGCATCTATGGCATTGCCAATCGCGCGTGCAACGACGCGCGTGCCCGGCACGGCCTGCCGCCGCTCGAAGTCAGCGGGCCGCCGTTGTTGTAAGTGCAGCAATAAAGAAACCGGCCTTGGCCGGTTTTTTGTGTGTCTTAAGCGAGCGGCGGAATGCGCAGCACCTGACCGGGGTAGATCTTGTCCGGGTGTGTGAGCATCGGCCGGTTGGCTTCAAAGATGCGGTTGTATTCGCCGCCCTTGCCCTTGCCGTACGCCTTTTCCGCGATAGCCCACAGCGTGTCACCCTTGACGACCGTATGCCATTGCGATTCTTGCGAGGCTTGCTGCACGGTCATGTTGTCGACGACTTCCTGTACGCCATTCGTATTGCCGCAGCAAAGCACGATCTTCTCGCGTGTGTCTTGGTCGGCGGCCTGGCCGGAGACAGTCACCTTGCCTTGCGTCATGTCGGCGACCAGCGCCAGACCGTCGGCGCGCAGGTTCATCTTGGTGATGTAGTTGAGGATCGACGTCACAGCGAGCAGGTTGTCCGCAGCCGTGTCGGTGGTTGCTGGTTTGCTGCCGAAGAGCTTCTCACCCGCTTCCTTGATGAAACTGAAAATGCCCATGGATATGTCCTCGTTTGAATGAACGGAATGTGCCGTTCGCGCGAGCGACTATAGGGGGCTGCAACAGCCTGTCAGGCGATAGCGGCGACTTCTGCTGCGGGCGGTCAAGCCGATGAGGTCTGCGCAGAATCTACTGACGCGCAGGTTTAGCGAATCCAGCGTGTTGCCAGGGCCAAGACACGGGTGGCGATGGCCACGATTCCGTATGCACCGTGCCTCGTCGGCGTTGCGCCGTCATTTGCGTGACCGGATGTCCGCCAGTATCTCGACGAAGCGCCGGTCCGACAGCGGGTACAGGCTCATCGCCATGCTTGCCAGTGCGAACGCCGCAGCGGGCATGAGCGTGACGGCCATGCGAATGGCGTCCTGTACCTCGGGCGTCTGCACGGCCTGGTTGGGGACATAGGCCGTGCCCGCCAGCAGGAAAGCCGGGATCGAGCCGCCCAGCGCGAGTCCGCATTTGCGCATCAGCGAGTACAGCGAATAGTTGAGCCCTTCGAGCCGCATGCCGGTGAGCCATTCGCCGTATTCCACGGTGTCGGCCTCCAGTGCCCACATCACGACCATCGCCAGCATCAATCCGCATGAGCCCACAGCCAGCCAGGCGAAGGTCACCGCCACACCAATTACTGGCGCAAAGTACAGCGTGCCGTGTGCGACGGCCGCCAGCGCCATCCCGCCCTGGAAGACGATCTTTTTGCCGAAGCGTGCCGCCAGCAGCGGCCCGGCCAGCACCGAGACGACTGTGCCGAACAGCGTGGTGGTGAGCATGTACGTGATGAAGTGCCCGGCGTCGCCCAACACATAGCGCGTGAAGTACAGCGCTGACGCGCCGCTGGAACTCGCACCGATCAGCGCACATAGCGCAGCGACGCACAGCACCTGCAATGCGCGGTTGCGGCTGATTGTGCCGAGACTGTCGCGCAGCGGCGGGCGGGTGATCTTGCGCGCGACGACTTCGCGCGTGGCGGCAAAGCAGGCAACGTAGAACAGGCTGCCGATGACCGCCAGCGCCAGCGTGAGCCACGTCAGGGTCGATTGCAGGGAGTCGTGTCGCGTGCCGCGCAGCGCGGGCGCGAGGACGAGTGCCAGCAAGATCATCGTGCCAGTGGCCATGACCGTCCGAGTGGCCGACAGGCGTGCCCGCTCGCGCGGCACCTGTGTCATCACGCCGGCCAGCGATCCATATGGAATATTGGTGAATGAGTACGCCGTGCCCAGCAATGCGTAGCTGACGTAGGCGTAGACGAGCTTGCTCTCCACGCTCCACGTGTTCGGTACGGAGAACACCGCGACATTCAGCATCAGCAAAGGTACGCCGCCCCACAGCAGCCACGGACGGAATCGACCATGGCGCGCATCCAGTTGCCCGCGGTCGATGACCCGGCCGGCGACGACATCCATGAACGCGTCGTAAACACGCACGACCAACAGCAAGGTTCCGGCTGCCGCTGCGCCGATGCCGGCGACATCGGTGTAGTAATGGAGCAGGAACAACATGCCCATCGAGAACACGAAATTGTTTGCCATCTCGCCCAGGCCATAGCCGGCGAGCGCGGTCCATCTGAGTGGGGCAGGGTGAGGCATCGGTGTGGAGACGTTGTGTTTGGGTGTGGGCGCCTGGCGGGCGAATGGTCAGCGCGCGGTCTCGGTCTGTGCGGTGCGGAATTCGCGGATCGTTTCCAGCATGGCCTGTACGGCGGGCGAGGGATCGTCGCGGCGATACATGCATTGCAGGTCGAACGGCACCCGTTGCGGTTCGCTATAGGGGATGAAGACGACGTTCTCGATCTGGAGGGATGCCAGCGACGGCGGTGCAAAGCCGATGCCGCAGCCGCTGCTGACCAGCGCCAGTACCGTGAGCGAGTCGTCGGCACAATGCTGTACCGGCATGGCGTGCCCGAATACCTGCGCCAGCCGTGCCGCCATCGGGCTGTCATAGTTCGCGCCGATGCGCGGCTCGTTCGCAATGTCGGCGGCACAGATCGATTCGTGCGTTGCCAGGCGGTGGCCCTTGTGCACAACCACAGACAGGCGTTCGCGGCATACCAACTCGAAGGCGAGATCGGGTTCCTGCGGCAGATAGCGATCGAAGGCGAGCTGGATGTCACCCCGGCGCAGCAGTTCGACGAGCTGGTCCTTACGCACGTTGTGCAGCCGATACACGGTGCGCGGATGCTGGGCGAGGAAAGCCGCCAGCAACTTCGGCACCGTATTCAGGATCGCCGAACCGTAGACGCCGATATCCAGCACGAAGGGTTGCGTGTCGCACGCCTGAGCGACGTTGGTCTTGGCCTGCGCCAGTTCCGCGCGGATGGCCCGCGCATGGCGCAGCAGCGCAGTGCCGGCCAGCGTGATGTCCATGCCGGTCGTCGTGCGTGTGAATAGCGGCACGCCGACTTCGTCTTCGAGTGACTTGATCTGCCGCGTGAGCGCAGGTTGGGTGATATGCAGCCGTGCTGCCGCGCGGCCGATGTTGCGCTCTTCGGCCACCGCGATGAAATACAAAAGCGAGCGAGTTTCCAATTGTCGTGTTCCTTCGCGGCCCGACGCCGCCCGCCGAATTTCAGTCGCGACCCGGGTCACCGGTCGATATGGGAAAACCCCCATCAACACTCGGCATGAAGCTCATGCCTATAAGGCATTGGACCTGTACCGAGGCGGACGGAAGAATGCCGCTACGATGCTAGGATACAAGTTCTGACACGCATCTGCCGCAATGGGCAGGGTGCCTGTCTTCGACGCGATTCCGGCATCGATTCTAAAGCTGGAATAACAGGAGACAGGAAATGCAGGGCTTCAACACCCGTAGATCCGCGTTGGCGCTTGCCGTCGCCGCGGCGCTCACCCTGGGTCTCGCCGCTTGCGGCGACGACAACGACGACACCGCATCCTCGGATAGCTCGTCCTCAACGCCCACCGTCGCGACCAACGCCTGGATGACCCAGGCGATCATCGCCGAACAAGCCGCTGCGACCACCGATACCGCCAAAGAGGCGGTCGCCAATCGCCGCGCCAAGCTGCTCATCGCCGCAATGACGCTGCAACAGAAGATGCAGCAGCTCACCGGCAGCATGCCCGAGATCGTGCCGGAGCTGCCCGAATGCTACGGCGGTCGTCACGTGGCTGGCATCGCCAGCCTGAACATCCCGACCTTCCGTATTACCAACGGCCCGGTCGGCCTGGGGCAGAACGACTGTATCGCTGCGAGCATCTATGACGATGTGAAGGCCGGCAAGAAGTCATTCACGGCTGCGTATACCGATCCGAGTTCTGCCAAGGCGACGGCACTGCCTTCGGCGATGGGCGTGGCGGCATCGTTTGATCCGGCCGTGGCGACGACCTTCGGCGACGTGATCGCCACCGAAATGAACAACCTCGCCCTGCATGTGTTTGAAGCGCCGGGCGTGAACATGGCGCGCATCCCGGTGCTGGGGCGCAACTTTGAATACTTCGGCGAAGACCCGTTCCTGACCGGCACCATGGCGGTGTCCGAAATCAAGGCGATCCAGGGCAAGGGCCTCATCGCCATGCCGAAGCACTTCGTGGGCAACGAGCAAGAGGCCAACCGCCAGAAGATCCAGACCACCGTCGATCCGCAGGTGCTGCGCGAAATCTACCTGCTGCCGTTCGAAATGGCGGTCAAGGACGGCAAGGCCGCCTCGATCATGTGTGCCTACAACTACGTCAACGGCGTGCATTCCTGCGAGAACAAGGAACTGCTCAATGGTGTGGTGCGCAATGACTGGGGCTTCACCGGTTACGTGCAGTCCGACTTCTTCGCCATCAAGAGCACCATCGGCACGATGCTCGGCGGCATGGACCACGAAATGCCGATCCCGCAGTACTGGTCGCCGACCAATCTGACCGCGGCGTTGGCGTCCGGCTCGATCACGACGGCTATGATCGACACCGCGCTGGAGCGTCGCTACACGCAAACCTTCAAGTACGGCATCTTCGACCGCGCGGTCAAACAGACTGCCATCGACTTTACCGGCAACGGTCAGAAGGCGCGCGACATCGGTACCAAGGCTGCAGTGCTGCTGCAGAACAACGGTGCGCTGCCGTTCGCATCGTCGGTGCAGAAAGTGGTTGTCATCGGCAAGGCTTCGCAGGTCTACGCGCAACAGGCTGTGGCGGGTGGTGCGCGTGTGGGCGTGGTCGTCGCCGGGGGCAGTTCCGACGTCATGCCCAACTACACGGTGACGCCGGTTGACGGCATCAAGAATGCGCTGCAAAGCCTCGGCAACACCACCGCCAAGGTGCAGTTGATCCTGGTGGATGATGCCAACGGCACCGCCACCATCGACGGCGCCGCCAAGACCTTTGCCGATGCGCAGGCCGCTGCCGCAGGTGCGGACGCCGTCATCATGATGGCCGGCACCATCGCCGAAGAAGGTGCCGACCGCCTGACCGCCGCCGATGGCAGTTCGTTGTCGACCAACACCGTGCCGCTGGCGCCGGGCGCCTCTGCCGCCGACGGCTCGACGCTCGACTGGTACGTGGCCGGTTCGCTGACGGTGCCGGCAACGCCCAACGGCGCTGCTGCGATGGTCAAGAACAGCAATACGGTTGCGATGATCAAGGCCATCATGGGTACGACATCGACCACGGCCAAGACCATGGTCCAGAAGACCGCGCTGGTGCTCAAGGACAATGCCGGTGTGGCGATGGACCCTGCGCTGGTTGGCGCGAGCGGGCCGTCGATTCTCGAAGCGTGGTTCCCGGGCCAGGAAGACGGCAACATTGTTGCCGACCTGCTGTTCGGTCTGAAGAACCCCTCCGGCAAGCTGCCGGTCACCTTCCCGTACGTGGGCAAGGGCTTCCTCGACAACGCCTCGGAGAACCAATACCCCGGCAAGGTCGCGGGCGATGGCGTGACGCAGACCGTGGAATACACCGAGCAACTGCACATGGGCTATCGCTGGTACGACGGCAACATCAGCGGGCAATGCGCACCGGCGTCGGGCGTGAATCCGTGCGTCGCGTTCCCCTTCGGCCATGGCTTGTCCTACACCAGCTTCACCGTGACGGCGCCGAGCGTGGCACTGGCGAGTTCCAAGTACACGGTCAAGGCTACGGTGACCAACACCGGTGCCAAGGCGGGTTCGGAAGTCGTGCAGGTCTACGTGTCGCTGCCCACGGGCGCCAGCTCGGTCGGCGTGGCACAACCGCCCAAGCGCCTGGTTGGTTTCCAGAAGGTCGACCTCGCGGCCGGTGAATCGAAAACCATCACCGTCACCATCGACCCGGCGGCAAGCAGCCATCCGCTGAGTGCCTGGAGCAAGGCGTACAGCATGTGGATCACGCCTGCTGGCACCTACACCGTGTATCTGGGTACTTCGTCGTCTCCGAAGGACCTTGCCCAAGCCGGCACGTTCGTCCGCTAGTGCTGGCGCCGCTGCCGTGCCGCGCAGTGTGGCGGCCGGCAGCGGTTCCTTTTTTTGGCGAATCACGGATGCCCGCCGCTCATGCGGCGGCGTATCCGGCAGTTCAGAAAGTGGATGTATGCAGAACGTATTCCGACTGGCGGCCCCTACATTGGCCGCCATCTTCATGTCGGCGGCCAGTGTCGCGGCCGACAAGCCTTTCGTGACGGTCAACGGTGTGGCGATCAAGCAGGACGTTGCCGACATTTTCATCGCGCAGGCCATGGCAACCGGCACGCCGGATGACGAACGACTTCAGCAGAACGTGCGCGAAGAACTGGTACGGCGCGAGTTGATGTACCAGGCTGCCACGCGAGCAGGTGTCGATAAGCGGCCGGATGTCGCCGCTCAGGTGGATGCCGCCACGCGTCACTGGATGGCGCAGGCCGAAGCCGCACGCCAAGCCATCGTTGCACGCGCCTATGCCGAGGGTTACCTCAAGCAACATCCCGTGACGGATGCGCAACTGCGCAAGACCTACGACGCCTACCGTGCGCGCGGCGGCAATACCGAATACAAGCTGCGCCACATTCTGGTCGCAACGGACGCGGAGGCGCGCGCCATCATCGCGCGGCTGGACAAGGGCGAGAAATTCGCTGATCTCACGTCACTGTCGATGGACGCGAGCACGCGCGGGAGTGGTGGTGATCTTGGCTGGGCAGGCCCGGCGCGCTTTGCCAAGCCGTTCGGCGATGCGCTGGCGGGTATCAAGAAAGGGCGCTACAGCGCGGCGCCGGTCAAGACGGAGTTCGGCTATCACGTGATCGCGGTGGACGATACGCGCCCGCTGACGGTGCCGTCGTTCAACGACCTGAAGCCGATGTTGCAGAAAGAGGCCGAAGCGAATGTCATCGACGCGTTGTTGGCGAAACAACGCGCCACAGCCAGCATTCGTTAGCGTTCGTCCTTGCTGCCGGCCATCTCGGCCGTCATCACGCTGTGCAGGACCGTCTGCGGTTCGCCGTCGCGTAGGCGATGGCGCAGCCACCACACAGCACCTTTCTTGAATGCCGTCGGCGCCGTGGCGCCATGCAGCAGCAGCGAGGCAACTTCGCCCAGCGTGGGTTGGTGGCCGACGATCATGACCGGCTGAGACGAGTCCGGCCAGTTGGCGGCGCGGACGAGATCCTGCGCACGGGCGTGCGTGCCGACTGCCGCGACGGTTTCATAGTCGCGCGTCCAGGCCTGCACGGTTTGCTGCGTGCGTACTGCGGGGCTGACGATGATGCGCAGGTCTTTCGGCGCATGCCGATCGAGCCAGCGCGCCATGCGTTCGGCCTGGCGCACGCCATTGGCGGTCAGTTCGCGCGCATCGTCGGGGCTGCCGTCGGCAGCTTCGGCGTGGCGCCATAGCAGAAGGTCCATGTCGGCCTCTGGACTCAGTCGGTAATCTTGCGCAACAGATTCAGCGCGTTGCGCCGTGCCTGGGCTGCGGAATGTGCATGCCAGCCGAGCAGATAGGCTCGCGCTTCGAGCATGGGCACGTCGTCGTGCGCCCAATCGGCGAGCGTGGCCTGGCTGGTGCGCAGATCGTTCAGGTAGCCCAGTTCTTTCTGCACTTGCACCAGTCGCTCCTGCCGCTTGCTGCGTTTTTTTCCGCGCACCGCCAGCAGCGCATCCGAGATGTAGCGCAGGCGCTTGCATGCGATACGCAGGGAGTGCAGGCGCGCGCCGTCCTGACCCGACTCGGCGGCTTCGAGTCGCTTGGCGACACGCTCACGCGCACGGCGCAGTGCCCGGCGTGCAAGCGTTGGCAGATCGGTTCCGGGGGCGGCAGGCGGGAGTGCGTTGAGCGCGCGGGCCAGCGATAGCATCGGCACGCCGACGCCGGCTTCCGACAGGTCGGCGCGCACGGCAGCCCGCACGACCGCGATTTCCTGCTCTGTCCGCGCGAGCAAACGCTCGGCCACGAGGGCGTCGAACGTTTCGCCGCTGTCGGCCAGCGGCCGCAGGATGCTGGTGCGCATTACGTCCAGATCGCGAGCCAGGCCAAGGCGCCCGGCCAGCTCGGAGAGCAATTCGTTCCAGTGTGTGGCGAAGCCTTCGTCCAGGACTTCTTCAAAAGCGTGGATCAGTGACCGCAGGCGCCGCATCGCCACCCGCGCCTGATGGATGAAAGCGTCATCGTCGCGGGAGCGTGCCAGCCCGATGTTGGTTTGCCATGCGGCGAGACAGTCGTAGGCGAGCTTTCTGAACGCCGTCACCGGCTCGGTCGCCGGGTCGATACTCACATACCCGGAGCGCACCACCTGTGGCTCTGCGCCCAGGAAGAGATCGAAGCCGCGCTGGGCCTTGCTGGCATCTTCCGGCAACAGGGGCAGGGCCGACGCCAGTTGGATAGCGAACTCGAACAGGTCTTCGGCGCTGCCTTCCGCCAGTTCGAGTTCCACTTCGCTGATGATCTGTTCGCGGCCGGCCGCTTCGATCTTGCCGTGGTCGATCATGATCAGGATGCGCACCCCCGCACGCGGTTCTGCCACACGCGTGTCGCGCTCGAAGTTGGTGGTGAACACCGGCACGATGTCTTCGGCGTGAGCGTCGAGCAGCCCGCGCGCGAACTCGTCATCGACGGCGGTGAAGTCGAATTGGCCGTCGTAGGGCTGTTCCCATTCGGGCCGCGACGACAATCCGCCGGCCGACGGTGCGGCGCACTTGACGGTCTGCAGCCAGCGTTCGCCGATCTGCCGTGTGCGCACGGCTACGCGTGCGGCACGCAATGCGAAGTCGGGCGTGTCGAAATACGTGTTGATGAGCAACGCCGGAGGTTCGGCATGCGGGGCTGAGGCGATGAGCGGATGCGCCAGCAGACGCTCGCGTGCCGCGGGCGGCAACGCCAGTTTGAGTTCGATTTCCTTGGCCATGAGATATCCGAGCAGGTGTCCGGCGTTATTGTCCGAAATTCGTGCCGCGATGTCGGGGAAAGTTCCGTTCCGTCAGGCGCTCTCTGCACGCCAACTGCCCGATTTGCCGCCGTCCTTTTCGAGCAGACCGATGCCTTCGATGCGCATGCCGCGATCGACGGCCTTGCACATGTCATAAATGGTCAGCAGTCCGGCCGAGACGGCGCACAGCGCCTCCATCTCGACGCCGGTCTGGCCGACGCATTCGGCGGTGACGGTACAGCGGACAGCGTGATCGGCTTCTTCGATATCGAATTCAACCGCCACGCGGGTCAATGCGATGGGGTGACACAGGGGAATCGTGTCGCTCGCGCGCTTGGCGCCCTGGATGGCGGCAATGCGGGCCACGCCCAACACGTCGCCCTTGCGGGCCGTGCCTTGGCGGATAGCGTCCAGCGTGGCCGGCAGCATCCGGATGCGCCCATTGGCGACGGCCCGGCGGGCCGTGGCAGGCTTGGTGCCGACATCAACCATGTGAGCCTGACCGGCCGCGTCAAAGTGGGTCAGACCGGTGGGCGTGTCTTTTGGATGTGAATGGTTCATAGTCATTAGTTACATACCGCACATGGCCGTGCCAAATCGCCGGGAAGTATCATACCCCCCCATGAACGTCCGCCATTGTCTCCGCAGTTGCCTGGCTCTCACGCTTTCGGCCCTCATGGCCGTCCAGCCTGTCGCCGCGCAGCTCGCCAATACGCTGCCCGATCTGGGCGACTCCTCGCAAGCGGGGTTGTCCCCGGCGCAGGAACGCAAGATCGGCGAGCAGGTCATGCGCGAAATCCGCTTCCAGGATGCAACCTACCTGGACGACGCCGAAGTCGAGGACTACCTCAATGTGTTGGGTAACCGGCTGGTGTCGGCCAGCGGCATGCGCGGCCAGGATTTCTACTTTTTCGTTCTGCGCGACCCGACCATCAATGCCTTCGCCATGCCGGGCGGCTACATCGGCGTACATACGGGGCTGATACTGGCGGCGCAGGCCGAATCCGAACTGGCCTCGGTGCTGGCGCACGAAATCGGTCACGTCGAGCAACGTCACATTGCACGCCAGCTTGCGCTGCAGAGCAATGCCACGGTGACCATGCTGGCGTCGCTGCTGGTGGCGATCCTTGCCTCGCGCGTGCCGAATTCGCAGATTTCCGAAGCGGCGATCGTGGCGGGGCAGGCTGCTGCGATCCAGGGGCAACTGGCCTATTCGCGCGACTTCGAACGCGAAGCCGATCGCGTTGGCTTCCAGACGCTGGAGGCTGCCGGTTTTGATGTTCAGGGCATGCCGGCATTCTTTGAGCGCCTGCAGAAAGCCAATCGGCTGAACGAAGCCAACGCGCCGGCCTACCTCCAGACCCACCCGTTGACCATGGACCGGATCGCCGACATGGAAAACCGCGCGCAGGGCGTGAAGTACCGTCAGGTCGTCGATTCGCCCGAATTCACCATGGTGCGCGCCAAGCTCGAAGCACTGAACGGCACGCCGACCGAGGCGGTTGCGCGCTTCAAGAGCCGCACCGGCACGCGGCAGATCGAGCTGCTGGCCAAGAATTACGGACTGGCCCGCGCCAGTCTGCGGGCACGCAACAATGCGGACGCCGAGGCCGCGCTGCAGGCGCTGCGCGACATGAAGATATCCAGTCCGATGATCGACGGGCTCGCTGCGGATATCGCCAGTGCTCAAAACAAGTACGCCGATGCGGCGCGCATCTGCCGCGATGCGCGTGGCCATTTCCCGCGCAGCCATGCGCTGGTGTATTGCGAGATCGACGCCTATCTCGACGGCAATCAGCCACAACAGGCTTTGTCGATGATGCGCGATCTGATCTTCAATTCGCAGGACGACCGCCTCTACGCCCTGCAGGCGCGCGCCTATGAAGCGCTTAAGCAGCCGGCCCAGCAACATCGTTCGCTGGCCGAGATGTACGTGCTGCGCGGCAACGTGCCGGCAGCCATCGACCAGTTGCGTGTGGCCCAGCGCAGCGGCGGCGGCGACTATTACGAGCAGGCGTCCATCGACGCACGCCTGCGCGAGTTGCGTGCCCGCCAGCTCGAAGACAAAAAGGACCGCGAGGGCAAGTGACCGTTGACGCCTTGCGGTGATGCGGGGTGCGAGCGGGTAGAATGCTCCGGTCCACGGAGAACAAAAATGGAATTCGACCAGGAACTCGATGTTAAGGGCCTGAAATGCCCACTGCCCATTCTGCGGGCCAAGAAAGCGCTGGCGGTGCTGGAAACCGGCAAGGTGCTGCGCGTGGTGGCGACCGATCCGGCGACGGTGCAGGACTTTGCAGCCTTCGCGCGCCAGACCGGGCACGAGCTGCTGCAAACCACCGAGACGCCGCCGGATGAGTTCACCTTTCTCATCCGCCGTAAGTAAGGGGACGTCTTGGCTCTTCGTTCCACGGTTTTCAAGGCTGAAGTCGGCATCGCCGATCTCGACCGCCAGTATTACGCCGACCACGCACTGACGCTGGCCCGGCATCCTTCCGAAACCGACGAGCGCCTGATGGTCAGGTTGCTCGCCTTTGTCCTGAATGCCAGCGAATCGCTGGAGTTCGGCCGCGGTATCTCGACCGACGACGAACCCGCGTTGTGGGATCGCGATCTCACGGGTGCAGTCCGCACCTGGATCGAGGTCGGCCAGCCCGATGAGCGCATCCTGCGCCGCGCCAGCGGCCGCGCCGACCGCGTGCTGCTGTATCTGTACGGTCGCGCGCAGGACATCTGGTGGCGCCAGAACGAGGCCGCCCTGCGTGCGCTGCCCAAGCTTGAAGTCTGGCGTATCTCGCCGCAGGACTGCGCCGCGCTCACTGCGTTGGCCGAGCGCGGCATGCGACTGCAATGCACGATCCAGGACGGCGCCGTGATCGTCGCGGCCGAATCCGATACCGTCCAGATCGAACCTGAACGTCTAGGGACCTGAAGCATGAACCCGATGTGGCTGATGGCTGCCGCGCTGTGCGTGCTGGCGGCGGTGGTGATATGGATGGCGCTGCGCCAAGGGCGTCTGGCCGCTGCACGCAACGCGCACGACGAAGCGCTCCTGCAACGCATGGACGCCGCGATGGCAACGAGCCATCGCGCCATGCTCAATGACATGTATGCCGGGCTCGATCGCGTGAGCGAGCGCATCGCCGGCGTGCAGACGGACAGCACCGAGCGTATCGGCGCATTGTCGGCGGGCGTCGCACAGAGGCTCGATCAACTGCGCAGCGAACTCGTCGCGCAGACCCTGCAGAGTCTGTCGGAAACCGCACGCGCCGACCGCGAACTGCTGCAGAACGGCTTGCGCGGTGCATCGGCCCAGCAGACAGTAAGCATCGAAGCGTTGACGCGCACCATCAACGAGCGGCTCGACGCCATTACGGGCGTCGTCAATCAGCGGCTGGATGATGGCTTCAAGAAGACCAACGAGACCTTTGCCAGCGTCATGGCACGTCTGGCGACCATCGACGAAGCGCAAAAGAAGATCGGCGACCTCACCACTAACGTGGTCAGTCTGCAAGAACTGTTGGGCGACAAGAAGGCGCGCGGCGCATTCGGTGAAGTGCAGCTTGAATCGCTGGTGCGCAATGCCTTGCCGCCGGATGCCTATGGCTTTCAGGTCACGCTGCGTTCGGGCGTGCGCGCCGACTGTCTGCTGCGCTTGCCTGAGCCGACCGGCAACGTGGCCGTCGATGCCAAGTTCCCGCTCGAAAACTACCACCGCATGTTCGACGCTTCGCTCGGCGATGTTGACCGCAAGACGGCGCAGAATGCCTTCCGTGCGGACATCAAGCGGCACGTTGACGCCATTGCCGACAAGTACATCGTGGCCGGCGAGACCTCTGACGGCGCGGTAATGTTCGTGCCGGCCGAGGCCGTGTTCGCAGAAATCCACGCCTATCACCCGGAAGTCGTTGCGCATGCGCAGAACCGCCATGTGTGGATCGTGTCGCCCACCACGTTGATGGCCGTGCTCAACACGGCGCGCGCAGTCATCAAGGACGTGGAAACGCGCAAGCAGATCCACTTGATCAAGGACGCACTGGGCAAGCTTGCCAAGGACTTCGCACGCTTCGACGAGCGCATGCAGAAGTTGGCTACGCACATTCGTCAAGCCAATGACGATGTGCAGGACGTGCACACCAGCAGCAAGAAGATCAGCGGACACTTTGCCAAGATCGAAGCCGTGCAGTTGGACGAAGTCGCTGCGGCGCTCGCTGCGCCGGACGAAGTGGAGTGAGCACGCATATGTTCCACGTCGTACTTCATCAGCCAGAAATTCCGCCCAACACGGGCAACGTCATGCGCCTGTGCGCCAATGCCGGTGTGCGCCTGCATCTGGTTGAACCGCTGGGGTTTGAGCTCTCTGACAAGCACCTCGCACGAGCGGGCATGGATTACCGCGATCTCGTCAACGTCACGGTCCATCCGGACTGGGAAACCTGCTGCGCGGCGCTGGAAGGGCATCGCTTTTTTGCGCTGACCACGCGTGCAAGCCGGCCGTATGGTGAGATCGAATATCAGCCGGGCGATGTGTTCGTGTTTGGCGCAGAGTCGAAAGGCTTGCCGGAACACATTCGCGAGAGCTTTCCGACCGAGCGGCGGTTGCGCATTCCCATGCGCCCAGGGAGCCGCAGCCTCAATCTTTCCAACAGCGTGGCGGTGGTGGTCTACGAGGCGTGGCGACAGCACGGGTACGCGCTGGGCGAGTGAGCCCAGGCTTCATTTGCGTGTCATGCCTGTCTGAAAGGCCGCCGTCCTTCGAGCTCGTTGATATACAGCTCGACGCCGCCCGTCTCGCGTTGCAGGTAGTGCGACACCGCGTCATGAAAGCGTGCGTCGCGCAGCCAATGCAGCGAACGCGTGCGCACCGGGTCCAGCCCGCGAGCAAGTTTGTGCTCACCTTGCGCGCCACCTTCAAACCGACTCAGGCCCTGTTCGATGGCGTATGCGATCGGCGCGTAGTAGCAGGCCTCAAAATGCAGACAGGGGATTTGTTCGATCGCGCCCCAGTAGCGGCCATAAAGGGCCGTGTCGTCGCGTAGCAGCAGGCTGGCGGCTACCGGCTCGCCGTCGCGCTCGGCGAGCAGCATCACGCACGCCTGCGGTAGCCGTTCACCGAGTGCGCGGAAAAAGGCGAGGTTTAGGTACGGCGTCGCGCCGTGCAAGGCGTAAGTGGTCGTGTAGCAGCGAGCGAAAAAAGTCCAATCGGACGGCTCGATGGCCGAGCCTTCAAGCACGCGAAGCGTGACACCAGCGTCTGCCACCTTGCGGCGTTCCTGCCGAATCTTCTTGCGCTTGTCGTGCGCCAGCGCGGCGAGAAAACCATCGAAATCCGTGTAACCCGCATTGTGCCAATGGAACTGCACCCCTTCGCGCACCAGCATGCCGCGCGCGGCGCCCGCTACGATTTCGTCTTCGTCTGCGAAGAGGATGTGAAGGGACGACGCTCCACTGGTATCGATGTGCGCTAACAGTCCGTCCAGCAGTGCCTCTCGCGCCGTTGCGTCGCGTGCCAGCAGGCGTGTGCCGGGCACGGGCGTGAAGGGCAGGGCGCACAGCCATTTCGGGTAATAGGCCAGACCGTGCTGCCGATAGGCATCGGCCCAGGCCCAATCGAAGACGTATTCCCCCCACGAGTGTGATTTGGCGTACAGCGGCGCAGCGGCGACGAGCGTGTCGCCATCCCACAAGGTGGCGTGGCGCGGCATCCATCCGGTGCCTGGGCCGACGCAATGGGTGTCTTCCATGGCGGCGAGGAAAGCATGCACAAGGCACGGTTGATTGCCGGCGAGCGCGTCCCATTGTGGTGCGGGGATATCGCTGATGCGGGGGTAAAAGCGCAGGGTCATCGGGGCATCCATGCGATCTGGCGATCGACAGGGTACCGGATGAAGGTCGGGGCCGTGTAGTGGCGAACGGGTGATGGCGCACGTAGAACCAGATGTCGTGCCTTCGACAGTCGCAAAAAAGGCCGGCATGTCGCCGGCCTTTTTTGCGTGGGTTCGGCGAATTTTTACATGCCGAACAGCGCAGGGAGCCACAAGGACAACCCGGGAATGTAAGCCACCAGAAGCAGCAGCACGATATTGCCGATGATGAAGGGAGCCGCCGCCTTGGCGATGTCAACAAGCGACACGCGGGCGATGCCTTGTGCCACGAACAGGCACACCCCGACTGGTGGTGTCGTCAGGCCGATCACGAGGTTGATCACCATCATTACCGCAAAGTGGATCGGGTCCATGCCGATCTGCGTGGCAACCGCCAGCAACGGCGTGAACAGGATCAGCAGCGCGGCGATGGTTTCCATGAACATGCCAACCAGCAGCAGCAACAGGTTGATGAGCAGGATCAGCAGATACTTGTTGTCGGTAATCGACATCAGGCCGGCGGCGATTTGTTGCGGGATGCCTTCGGACGTGAGAATCCAGGCGAACACGTTGGCGAAGCCCACGAGCAGCAGGATGCCGGTAGTGCCACTGATCGTCTCCGCCATGCAGGCCAGCATCTTGCGGATGGTGAGGTCTTTGTAGACAAAGAAACCCACCAGCAGCGAGAACACGACGGCGAAGATCGACGCCTCGGTCGGCGTGAAGACGCCCGACACCAGGCCGCCGATGAGCAGCACCGGCATGAGGATCGCCCAGATCGCACCGCGTGTCGCACGCAGGCGCTCGCGCATGCTGACTTTTTCGCCCTTCGGATAGCCGCGTTTGCAGGCAATCACGTAGGCGATGGTGCCCATCGTCAGGCCCATCAGGAGGCCCGGCACCGCGCCCGCAATGAACAGCTTGCCCACCGACAGGCCGGTGAGTGTGCCAACGATGATCATCGGCACGCTGGGCGGAATGATGGGACCGACAGTGGATGCCACGGCCGTCACTGCACCTGAGAACGATGCGTCGTAGCCGCTGCGCTTCATGGCCGGGATCATCACAGAGCCGATGCTGGCTGCCTCGGAGACTGCCGTGCCGGAAATGCCGGCGAAGATCATCGACGCCGACACGTTGGCCATGGCAAGCCCGCCACGGATGTGGCCGAACCATGCGTTGCCGAACGACACGATTCGGTCGGTGATGCCGCCGCCGTTCATGAGTCCGCCGGCCAGCAGGAAGCCCGGAATGCACAGCAGGACGAACGAATCCATGCCGCTGTAGAACTGGTTGGCCATGATGGCCAGCCCCATGTCGGTGATCAGCAGATAGCAGATCGATGACAAGGCCAGCGCGATGGCAACCGGCACGCCCGCCATGAGCGCGACGAAGAAGATGGCGAATAGTGCGACGGTCGGGCTCATGCAGCGTTCTCCTGGCTGGGTTCGGCTGTCGTGCCGCGGACGAGTTGAATGAAATCCGTGACGAGATTCCAGAGCGTGAACAACGCGATATTGACCATGATGACCAGCACACAGGTGGTGATCCATGACATCTGGATCGGTACGGTGGTGGCTTCGCGCATGGCGGTGTGCTCGACGTACTCCACCGCGTTGATGAACAACAGAACGGTGCAGACGAGCATGACAAGGTCAATGACCATATGCAGCACGGCACGAGGGCGGGCCGGCAGCAAGTTCGACGAGGATGTCTACATTGACCAGTTCGCGATTCCGGGTGGCAGCGGCGCAGCCGAAAGCCACCACGTAGAACCATCAGGAAACGCGCTACCTCTTCGGTCCACGGCGGAGAGGGGATGGGCAGCGGACGCGCGACGACCTGTATCAGCACGACGGCAACGAGCGCGACGAGCAGCACGGTTGCCGCAATGAGGTTGATGCGCTCGATGAAGCGCAGGAATGATGAAAGCATGAAGCGCCCTCGAATGACGGATGAAAATGGCGACCGCCCCGATAGAGCGGTCGCTGATGCCCGAGGGCTTACTTGACGGCGAGTGCCTTCTGGTAGAGATCGCGGATTTCGGGCTTGATTGCCTTGTCCACCGCTGGACGCGCGATGTCGGCGAAGGCCTTTTGATCGACCTCGACGACCTTCATGCCCTTGGCCTGCAGATCGTTGACGAGCTTGGCTTCGTCCTTGAGGAAGATCTCGTGCTCGTAGGCCTGCGCTTCTTTGGCGGCCGCTGCAATGGCCTTCTGGTATTCAGGCTTGAGCTTGCTGAATTTACGATCGCCAATGACCATGTAGATCCAGCTGCGCACGTGTTCGGTCTTGCAGATGTACTTCTGCACTTCGAAGAAACTGCCGCTCATGGTCAGTGAGAGGGGGTTCTCCTGACCTTGCACCACGCCTTGCTGCAGGCCGGTGAAGACCTCGGACAGCGCCATGGGCGTCGGTTGTGCGCCGAGCGCCTTCCAGGTGGCGATGAACAGCGGCACATTGGGCAGGCGCAGGATCAGGCCGTTCAGTTCGCTCGGCTTGGTGATCGGGCGGTTGGCGGTGAGGTTGCGCGGGCCGCGCTCGAACCAGGCCAGCGTCCGCAGCTTGGTCTTGTTCAGAATTTCGTCGGTGATCTCCTTGCCGATGGGGCCGTCAACGATGCGCTTCATCTGGTCGGAGCTGCTGATCATGTAAGGCACGCCCAGCAATGCAGCCTTGGGTGCCCAGTTTTGCAACGATTCTCCGGTGATGGTCATGTCAACGCTGCCCAACTGCACGGCGTTGATGATGTCCATTTCCTTGCCGAGCGACTCGTTCGGGTACACCTTCACTTCGACTGCGCCCTTGGTTTTGGCCGCGACCAGTTCGGCGAACTTCACCGATGCCTTGTGCCAGCTATGTTCTTCGTTGCCTTGGTGGCCGAGCTTGAGTGTGACCTCGGCGGCCAGCGCACCGAGGCTGGCGGAGGCCAGCACGGCGGCGGTCAGCAGGCGTAGACGGGTTTTCATGGTGTGTCTCCTTCTCGTTGTGTAGGAATGGGTAGTCATCAGCGGGTCAGGTCGAGCAGGACCTTGCGGGTCAGGTGCGGCTGCGTCTCGATGAGTGCGAACGCCTGTTCGACGTTGTGGTAATCGAGGACGTGGCTGATGAGCAATTGAGGATGAAGGCGTCCCGTACGCATCCATTCGATGACGCGCGGGAACATGTTGTTGTTCAGGCGCGAAGCGAAGAGCGACAACTCGCGGCGGGTGATTTCCTGCTGGATCAAGGCGGACGCCTCGGCCGAAAAACCCAGCAGGCCGATGCGCGCGGCGGGGGATGCGATGCGGACCGCTTCTTCGAGAATCGATGGATGGCACACCGCGTCGATGATCAGTGTCGGCGCGCAGCCCATCCGTTCGAGTGCAGTGGGCAGATCGTCGCGGGCGGTGTTGATCACGTGGTCGGCACCGCACTGGCGCGCGATATCAAGGCGCTCGTCCAGGCGGTCGGTGGCAATCACGGTGGCCCCGAATACGTTCTTGAGAACGTCGATCACGGTCAGCCCTGCCGGGCCAGCGCCGTAGACCAGGGCAATGTCTTTGGCATCTGCGCCCGTGCGATGCGTGACGTTGGCAGCGACGGCGTACGGTTCGATGGTGGTGGCATACCGGTCCGAGATATCGCCCGGCACGGCAAATGCGTTTTTGGCGGGCACGCAGGCGTATTGACTGAAACCGCCGTCGCGATGCACGCCGATGACTTGCAGACGGGTGCAGACGTTGGACCTGCCCACGGAGCAGGGGTAGCACTCGCCGCAACTGATGACCGGATCGACCACCACGCGCTGGCCGAGGCGATCGGACGACACGCCTTCGCCAACAGCGTCGATGTGGCCGAAGAATTCGTGACCGACCACGCGGGGATAGACCGCAAAGGGGTTGCGGCCGTGATAGATGTGCAGGTCTGAACCGCAAATGCCGGCCGCGCGGACCCTGATCCTGACTTCGCCGGGGGCCGGTGGCGCATCGGGCCGTTGGGCGATGACGAGTTCTCCGGGTTTTTCGACGACGATGCTCAGCATGAGACTTCCTTAGGGGGCTGCTCGCTGGATGCACCGCCGCACGTGTCTGCTGCACGCGCCTTACGTCCACTGGCATTGACGGGCGCAGTGGTCTCCAATGAAACATCCGCGAGCAGGCAGGTTGGGTGGTTGCAGATGATCTGTTTGGATGCTGCCATACCAGAATGGCAGTACCGCTTAACGACTCTCAACCGTTTATGAAGCCGTTATGAACGCAGAGCGACAGAGAAAGGACTTTTGGGTGTCGGAAAATGCCGGAGTGCGGCCCCCGTTGAAGATCGGCGTGCTGCAGCTCGATGCCGTGGTGGGCGATATTGCGGGCAATGCCGCGCGCATTCGCTCCGCGGCCAGACTGGCTCGCGAAGCGGGCGCGGGCTTGCTGATGACGCCCGAGTTGGCACTGTGCGGTTATCCGCCGGATGACTTGTTGTTGCGCGATGAATTCCTGCGTCACTGCGATCGCGAGCTCAATGCGCTGGCTGCCGATTGCCGTGGTATCGACGTAGTGGTGGGGCATCCTCATCGCGATGGCGGCTTGCGTTACAACGCCGCATCTGTCCTGCGCGATGGCGAGGTGCTGGCGCGCTATCACAAGCATCTTCTGCCGAACTACGGCGTCTTCGACGAGGTGCGCTACTTCGTCGCCGGTGACTCACCGTGCGTATTCGAATCGCATGGCGTGCGCATTGGAATCAACATCTGCGCCGACATATGGGATGAGGGTGCCGCAGACGCGGCGCATGGTGCCGGGGCCGAGCTATTGTTGGTGCTTAACGCGTCGCCCTATCACGTCGGCAAGCTCGCGCAACGCCAGGTCGTGTTGCGCGATTGTGTGGATCGCACAGGCATGCCGGCGCTGTACTGCAACCTCGTTGGCGGGCAGGACGACTTGCTGTTCGATGGCGGTTCGTTTGCGCTCGATTGCGATGGGGGACAGGCCTTTCAAGCGGCGCAATTCGTCCACACGCTGGAGTACGTTGACTACTCCGATGGCATTTTTGCGGGGGCGAGCCACCCGGTGTTCGCGGCAGAAGACGCAGAAATCTACTCGGCGCTTGTGCTCGGTCTGCGCGACTACGTCGCCAAGAATGGCTTTGAACATGTGCTGCTTGGGGTGTCTGGCGCGCTGGATTCGGCGCTCGCTTTATGCGTAGCGGTTGACGCGTTGGGCGCGTCGCGTGTCCATGCATTGTTGGCGACGGGGTCCGATGGTGCGCATGCGGCTGCGCAGGATGCCGCAGCCCTTGCCGAAAGTCTTGGTGTGCAATGCGATCCATTGCCCCTGGAGCCGATGTTGCGCGTGTTCGACCGCATGCTCACGCAGCTGATGCCAGCCCGCGCTGGTTTGGCCTCCGCGCAATCGCTGCACGCCCGCGCCCACGGGGCCAGCCTGAGCGCGCTGGCGCATCATCGTGGCTCGCTGTTGCTGTCGTATTCCACCAAGACGGCGCTGGCGGTAGGTGTGCCGGGTGTGTATCACGAAGCGGCCGCCGACTTCGCATTGCTCAAGGATGTGTCGTTGAGTCGTGCCAGGCAGCTCGTCGCTTATCGCTACGGCGTGTCGCCCGATGTACCCGCCCGAATGCGTGAGCGCCTGCCTGCAGGTCTGCCTGTGGTGGGCTGCGGCGTGGCTACGCTTGACGATGTCATCGCCGCCTACGTGCAGTACGAGGAAAGTCCGGCAGAGATGGTGGCCAGCGGAGTGCCGACGGATGATCTGCACGCCGTGCTTGCGCTATTGCGCCAGGGAGAGCGCGACCGTGGTCGGCTACCGCCTGGGCCGTGTATCACGCGTCGCGGCTTTGGTCGTGGATGGCGGGTGCCGCTCACGCATCGATTCGGCCAGTATCCATAGCCCGCAGTGGCCGTCGCGCATATCCACAACCGTTGTCGATCCGCCTCTGGGCAGCATCCGCTGAGAACCGGGCCCAAGCTCGGCTATACTCGCGGACGAGTTTCCTTCTCGCCTCGACACGGGGACGAGGCGCTTATTTTCAACGGAGAACGCAGTGAAAAAGATCGAAGCCGTCATCAAGCCCTTCAAACTCGACGAAGTGCGCGAGGCGCTGTCGGAAGTCGGCGTGACCGGCCTGACGGTGACCGAAGTGAAGGGGTTCGGCCGCCAGAAGGGCCATACCGAGCTGTATCGCGGTGCCGAATACGTGGTCGACTTCCTGCCCAAGATCAAGATCGAAGTGGTCCTGGCCGACGACATCGTGGAACAGGCCATCGAAGCCATTCTGAAGTCGGCGCGCACGGGCAAGATCGGTGACGGCAAGATCTTCGTCACGCCGATCGAGCAGGTCATCCGTATCCGCACGGGCGAACAGGGCGAGTCCGCCGTCTGATCCTGCCGGGGCGAAGGCATCGCCCCAATAGAGCGGTCCGAGCGCGAAGCCGGACCGCTTTGCCCGCCGTCACAGGTACGGCGCCAGCACGCTCATCATTGGTCGATCCGCGCCATTGAGTGGTTCGAGCGTGAACATGTATTCCCCCCACCACGGGCCGCCTGCCCACCACGCCCAGCCCATCCATACGTCGCCGTTGTCGCGTAGGTAGCCGAGCAGATCGGTGATCGCCGCACGGCAGGTCGCGTTGTCGCCGCCCGCGAATTCCGCCAGATAACCCCGCTTGCCTTGCGCACGCAGCCACGCAGTGACTTCGGCCACGCGCTGCGAGCCGGTCGTCGCGCTCGAACAGGTTGAATGCGTGCCGGAGGCATCACCGTCCAGGTACTGGTGCAACTCGAACGCCATGTTGTCGCCCGGATCGGTAACCGCCAGCATGGCCGTGCCGTTCGGCGTGCCATAGCTGCCGGTCTTGAGCCAGCTGTACGCCCCGGTCCACGCCGTGCCCGGCACTAGCACGAGGTTGTTCGCGCCCCCCGCCCGGATCGCCGCCAGCGCATCGTTGGCGACTGCCGCCCAGGCCTCACCTGATATTCCATAAGGCTCGTTCATCAAGCCAAAGATGACGCGCGGATTGTCGCGATAGTGCATCGCCAGACGTCGCCAGAAATCGGTAAGGGCTGTGGTCGGCACGGCGGCGCTGCCGATCAACTGGCCGCCGTAGCGCGCGTAATTGTGCGGGTCGAGAATCACGCGCATGCCGGCTGCCGTGGCAGGAGCCACGAAGGCGTCGATGCGCGCGAGTTCAACATCCGACAGGTCACCTCCGATGACGGGCTGGACGCGCTCCCAGCGGAACGGCATGCGCACCACGTTCATGCCCTTGGCCAGGTAGTAGTTGACTTCTTTCTGGTTGGGATAGATGTACTTGTAGCCGTACGCACTGCCTACGCTGCCAAATTCGCCTCCCGCCAGATTGACGCCATGCAGGTAGGTTGGGTCGTCGATGGCGGGTTGGGCGATTGCCGAGTTGCTCGCCGAAGACGCGGCATCTGAACCTGCCGTCGGCGCACTGTCGTTCGGCGTGGTGCTGGCGCCAGGGGGCGTACTTTGAGAAGAGGCGCTGGTAGCCGAGGAGGTCGAACCTGATTGAGATGCGGCGGGCACGGCGCTACCGCCGCTGGCTTCGCTGCCACCACCGCCGCACGCGGCAAGCAATAGCGATAGCGTCATCGCCGATGCGATGTGCGCAATGGCGCGTGAGGACTTCGAACACTGCATGGGGCACCCGCCAAGAGAATCACCTAAAGCGGGGATATCGGAGAATTCACGTCTGGCTGAACAACTCAGGCAGAAATCTCACGATTCATGCATACCGCATGCAAAAAGTGACGCCAATCAGCGACGGGATGCGCGCAGAAGGACGATGAGCGCACCGGCGCCACCATCAGGAACGCGGGCCTGTGCATAGGCCAGCACGTCGTCATAGTTCATCAACCAGCCGGCGACCAGTCCCTTGAGTATCGGCTCCTTGCCGGGCGAACCGAGTCCCTTGCCGTGAACGATGCGCACGCAGCGGATGTCGCGCTTGCGGCAGTGCCCCATGAAGGCTGCGAGCATGTCGCGGGCCTGGTCGCGGTTTGCGCCATGCAGGTCGATTTCTTCCTGCACTACCCAACGGCCACGACGCAGGTCGCGCAGCATGGAGCGGGGCAAGTTGTCGCGCAGGTAGGCAAGTTCGTCGCCACCTTCCAGGCGCAGTTCGAGCGGTGTCGGCGCATAGATCGATTCGGCCAGCGCGGCTTGCTCGTCCAGTTCGTGCTGGACGGGGAGCGGGCGTGGCTTGGGCGGCTCCAGCGTGACGCGGTCGGTGGTGATGGGCGTGACCCCTTGCAGCGCCTGCGAGAACAGGCGTTGATCGGGGCTGCCTTTGACGGTGGGCGTATCGTCGAACCACGAACTCGGCAGGTTCAGTTCGTTGCGGCGTGGAGCGGGGGCTTCCGGTTCTGGCTCGGTCTTGGGGCGCGGGCGCGGGATTGGCTGCGGCGCCGGGCGAACGATCTCGATGCGCTGGTTATCGCGCAGTTCGACTCGCACCTGCGGTGGCTTGCCGGAAGGCGGCCGTATCGTCGTCGGGCAGCGGGCGCGACGCGGCGGGCGCGGCCTTGAGGCGGCGCTTGATCTCTGCGAGGGGAACGCGTTTGTTGTTCGACACGATGTCGGAGAGTGTACGCAAAAGGGCCGCAGTTCGTCACTGCGGCCCCATGCGTGTTTCAGCGTGCGGCGAATCGCCGCGTCCGCTTACTTCAGCGTGGTCAGGTAACGCTCGGCGTCGAGCGCGGCCATGCAGCCGGTGCCGGCGCTGGTCACAGCCTGGCGATAGACGTGGTCCTGCACGTCGCCTGCGGCGAACACGCCTTCAATGCTGGTCTGCGTGGCGTTGCCGTCGCGGCCGCCTTGCGTGACGAGGTAGCCGGTCTCGTCCATTTCGAGCTGGCCCTTGAAGATGTCGGTGTTCGGTGCGTGGCCGATGGCAATGAACACGCCGCGCAGCGTCACATCCTTGGTCGAGCCCGACTTCACATTCTTGACGCGCACGCCGGTGACGCCCGAGGCATCGCCCAGCACTTCGTCGAGGGAGGCGTCGAGTTCCAGCGCGATGCGGCCTTCCTTCACGCGTTCCATGAGCTTGTCGACCATGATCGCTTCGGCGCGGAACTTGTCGCGGCGGTGGATCAGCGTGACCTTGCTGGCGATATTGGCCAGGTACAGCGCTTCTTCCACGGCCGTATTGCCGCCGCCGACCACGGCGACTTCCTGGTTCTTGTAGAAGAAGCCGTCGCAGGTGGCGCAGGCCGATACGCCACGGCCGGCGAATTGCTCTTCGGAGGGCAGGCCAAGGTACTTGGCCGTCGCGCCGGTGGCGATGATCAGCGCGTCGCAGGTGTAGGTGCCGGCATCACCGATCAGGGTGAACGGGCGTTGGGTGAGCTTCGCCGTATGGATGTGGTCGAAGATCATCTCGGTGTTGAAGCGGCGGGCGTGCTTTTCGAAGCGCGCCATCAGGTCCGGGCCCATCACGCCGTCGGCGTCAGCAGGCCAGTTGTCGACCTCGGTCGTCGTCATGAGCTGGCCGCCTTGCGCCAGGCCTGTGATCAGGACCGGCTTGAGGTTGGCGCGAGCGGCATACACGGCGGCCGAATAGCCCGCCGGGCCGGAGCCCAGGATGATGAGAGAGTGGTGCTGGCTGGCGTTGCTCATGATCTTTTTTCCTGCCTTCTGCAAAGGGACTCGAGAATTATATCCGACGACAACCGGGCGAATTTATAGCTTCAGACTATTGAACGCATAGGGCACTAATCACTGAACTTGCCCAGAAGTGCAATTCGATGGTGGAAGGTGTTAAAAATTCCGTCATTGCGTTTCTAATTTCCCTATACTCGACGAAAAACGACAAAAACGAGTCAATTGCGATTCATCCGCTGGGCCCCAGCAACGGAGGAATAGATGCAGCCCAACACCGTTTCGGTGACCGCCCTAAAGACACTCCCGTTCTTCCAGGGTATTGCGAACGAACGGCTCGAAGCCATTGCCCGCGTCGCCATGTTGCGACGGGTGACACGTGGTACGGCCGTGGTTCTGGCAGGCGATGACACGGACTACGTGTATTTCGTCCTGAACGGGGGCCTGAAGGTCGTGGTCAGCGACGAGGATGGGCGCGAGGTGATCCTCACCATGCTCGGCCAGGGAGACATCTTCGGCGAGATGAGCGTGGTGGACGAAGAACCGCGTTCAGCCACCGTGAGCGCCGTGTCGCCCGGGGACTTGGTGATGATCGCGCAGGCCGATTTCCGCCGCATGCTCGAAGAGAACTTCGACATCAGTCTGCGCATCATGGGCAATCTCGCGCGTCGCCTGCGCGAAGCCGATCGCAAGATCGAAAGCCTGGCGCTCATGGATGTTTACGGCCGCGTGGCGCGTCTGTTGCTCGACATGGCCGAGAGTTCGCCGGAAGAGACCATCGTGCGCAAGAAGATATCGAAGCAGGATATCGCCAAGATGATCGGCGCTTCGCGCGAGATGGTGTCGCGGGTGATGAAGGACTTGCAGAACCGTGGCCTCATCGAAGAAACCGACCGCGGCGTGATCTTGCACGAACATATCAGCGAAGTCTGACCGCCTGCCGGCGATCATGATGCCGCCGCCGCTCCGGCCGGCAGGCGAGGGCAATGGGAAGCGCGCGCTATAATCGCGCGTTCCCATTTTTCAGCCGCGCCTATCCCACGCATGTTCTTCCGCGCGAGTCCCCGCCAGCCAGCCCAGCCATTGCCCGACAAGATCGCGTCGCTCGTACGCGAAGCACGTTGGCTGCTCCTCGGTGCCATGGGCGCCTATATCGCGATGATCCTGTTCGGCTACAACAAAGCCGATCCGGGTTGGTCGCACGCCGTTGCCACCAATGTCGTCACCAATCCGGGGGGCCGCTTCGGCGCCTGGCTCGCCGACGTCATGCTGCTGCTGTTCGGCGTGTCGGCGTGGTGGTGGGTGATCTTCCTTGTGTGGGGGCTGGCCATCGGCCACCATCGCTTCCACCACGAAATGAACGGCGACAAGCGTTCGTTCTTCATCGTGCTGGCCGGCTTCCTCGTTGTAATGCTGACCAGTTGCGGGCTGGAAGCCGTGCGCTTCTATTCGCATCACCTTGCATTGCCCGGCCTGCCGGGCGGCGTCGTCGGTGCTGAAATCGGCGAGCTTTCCGTGCGTTACCTCGGCTTTACCGGCGGCACCTTGTTGATGCTCGCCCTGTGGGCCGGTGGCCTATCGTTGTTCGGCAATTTCTCGTGGCTGTCAGCCATCGAAAAGCTCGGCCATGCGCTGGAACGCGTCGGTTTGTGGGCCGTGGGGCAGGCGGGGGCGTGGCAGGACCGGCGCGCCGGCCAGCAGGTGGCCGTCAAGCGTGAAGAGAAGGTCAAGAAAGAACGCAAGAAGCGCGAAGACGCGCCGCCAGTCGAAATCCATATCGAACCCGTGCGTGTCGAACCCGTCATCAAGTCCGAGCGCGTTGAGAAAGAACGCCAGCAGGTGCTGTTCGCCGACATGGCAACCGGCGCATTGCCAGCACTGTCGCTGCTCGATGAGCCGAAGAACGACGTTGAACCGCCTTCGGTGGAATCGCTGGAGTACACCTCGCGACTCATCGAACGCAAGCTGGCCGACTTCGGCGTCGAGGTGAAGGTGCTGTCGGCTTATCCCGGCCCGGTCATCACGCGTTATGAGATCGATCCGGCCGTCGGCGTGAAGGGCTCGCAGATCGTGAACCTCGTCAAGGATCTGGCGCGTGCCTTGTCCGTGATGAGCATTCGCGTGGTCGAGACCATCCCCGGCAAGAGCTACATGGGGCTGGAAATCCCGAACCCGAAGCGTCAGACCGTGCGCCTGTCCGAAATCATCGGTTCGCAGGTCTATCACAACATGGCCTCGCCGCTGACGGTGGCGCTGGGCAAGGACATCGCCGGCAATCCCGTGGTGGCCGATCTGGCCAAGATGCCTCACCTGCTGGTGGCCGGTACGACCGGCTCCGGCAAGTCGGTGGGTATCAATGCCATGATCCTGTCGCTGCTCTACAAGGCTGAAGCCGACAAGGTCCGCCTGATCCTGATCGACCCGAAGATGCTTGAGCTGTCGGTGTACCAAGGTATCCCGCACCTGCTCGCACCTGTGGTCACTGACATGAAGCACGCCGCGCACGCGCTCAACTGGTGCGTGGGCGAAATGGAGCGCCGCTACAAACTGATGTCGGCGATGGGCGTGCGCAACCTGGCCGGCTACAACAAGGTCATCCAGGAAGCCGAAAAGGCCGGCACGCCCAAGACCAACCCGTTCAGCATCACGCCCGACAGCCCGGAGCCTCTGGGCACCATGCCGATGATCGTAGTGGTCATCGACGAGTTGGCCGACCTGATGATGGTGGTCGGCAAGAAGGTCGAAGAACTCATCGCCCGTCTGGCGCAGAAAGCGCGCGCGGCAGGTATTCACCTTGTGCTGGCCACGCAGCGTCCGTCGGTGGATGTCATCACCGGCCTTATCAAAGCCAACATTCCGACGCGCATGGCCTTCCAGGTGTCGAGCAAGATCGATTCGCGCACCATCCTCGACCAGCAAGGTGCCGAGTCGCTGCTCGGCATGGGCGACATGCTCTACCTTGCACCGGGCACCGGCCTGCCGACCCGCGTACACGGGGCCTTTGTCGATGACGGCGAAGTGCACAAAGTGGTCGAACACCTCAAGGCCGTGGGTGGCGAGCCGGATTACGTTGACGGCATTCTTTCCGGTGGCGGCGAAGATGGCGAAGGCAATTTCCTTGGAGCCTCCGATGGTGGCGATGCCGGCGACGGCGAAGCCGATCCGCTCTACGACCAGGCCGTTGACATCGTTACCAAGACGCGGCGTCCGTCGATTTCGCTGGTGCAGCGTCACTTGCGCATCGGCTACAACCGCGCGGCCCGCCTGATCGAACAAATGGAGCGCTCGGGGGTCGTATCGGCCATGAGTTCCAACGGCAACCGCGAAGTGATCGCGCCGCCGCCGCGCGAGGAATAACGCGGGCGCGGCGCGCACGTTCAACGCGCCGTATTCACGTGTCGGGCCGGCGCGGGCATGGTCATTGCCATGCGCGCGCGCCCACGCATCGACTGGATGACTATGTATCGAAAAATTCTCGCACTGATGTGCGCCGCGCTGCCTCTGACCGCCGCGCACGCTTCAGATTCGCTCGACCAACTGCGTCAGTTCCTCTCCAACACGCGCACGGCGCGCGCGCATTTCGAACAAAGCGTCGTGCTACGCAGCGGCAAGCCGGGCCAGCAGGCGTCCGGCAACATGCTGCTGCAGCGTCCGGGCAAGTTCCGCTGGACTTACGAAAAGCCCTATAGCCAGTTGATCGTTGGCGACGGCACCAAGCTGTGGTCGTACGACAAAGATCTGAATCAAGTTGTGGTGAAAGCCATGGGGCAGGCGCTGGGTGCAAGCCCGGCGGCATTGCTGGCCGGGGACAACGCGCTGGACAAGAACTTTGAACTGTCGGATGCGGGCGATGCCGACGGTCTGGCGTGGCTCGATGCCAAGCCCAAGACCAACGAGGCTGGCTTCCAGCACGTGCGCATGGGTTTCAAAGGCGGCTTGCCGCAAGCCATGGAAGTGCAGGACGCTTTCGGGCAGACCACGCGCTTGCGCTTCACCACGTTCGAGCGCAATCCGTCGCTGCCGGCCGATTCTTTCCGTTTCACGCCGCCCAAGGGCGCTGACGTGGTCGGCGAATAAACACAAGACCCAGGTCGCTGCATGGACGATCTCTTTTCTGCCCAGGCTCCCACGGGCCGCGTGCCGCTGGCCGAGTTGCTGCGGCCGGCCACGCTCGATGACGTGATCGGCCAGTCGCACTTGTTGGGCGAAGGCAAGCCGCTGCGTCTGGCGTTCCAGTCCGGCAAACCACATTCGATGATCCTGTGGGGGCCGCCCGGCGTCGGCAAGACCACCATCGCACGGCTCACGGCCAACGCTTTCGGTAGCGCCTTCATTGCCTTGTCGGCGGTGTTCGCGGGGGTGAAGGACATCCGCGCGGCCATGGAGCAGGCCGAGCAGACGCTCGCCACCAGTGGTCGCCATACGTTGTTGTTCGTCGACGAAATCCACCGTTTCAACAAGTCGCAGCAGGACGCCTTGCTGCCCTACGTTGAATCGGGGCTGGTCACGTTCATCGGCGCGACGACTGAAAACCCTTCGTTCGAAGTGAACGCCGCATTGCTCTCGCGTGCGCAGGTTTACGTACTCAAGAGCCTGACCGACGACGAGTTGCGCCAATTGCTGGCGCGCGCGCAGCAAAAAGCCTTGTCGCATCTCGAATTCGACGAGGCAGCGGTTACCACGCTGGTGGGTTACGCCGACGGCGACGCACGACGCTTTCTTAATCTGCTTGAACAGACCGACACGGCATCGCGCGCGGCGGGCGTTGCGCGCATCGACGCCCACTTTGTCGAAAACGCGCTGACGCTCAATGCGCGTCGCTTCGACAAGGGTGGCGACAACTTCTACGACCAGATCTCGGCGCTGCACAAATCGGTGCGTGGCTCGAACCCGGACGGTGCCCTGTACTGGCTGTGCCGCATGCTCGACGGTGGGGCGGACCCGCGCTACCTGGCGCGCCGCATCGTGCGCATGGCGTGGGAGGACATCGGCCTGGCTGATCCGCGCGCCATGCAGATCGCCAACGATGCCGCGCTCACCTATGAGCGTCTCGGCTCGCCCGAGGGCGAACTGGCGTTGGGGCAGGCCGTCATTTATCTGGCCGTGGCGGCCAAGAGCAACGCGGGCTACATGGCTTTCAATGAAGCGATGGCCTTCGTGCGGCAGGACAAGTCGCGCGAGGTGCCCGTGCACCTGCGCAACGCACCGACCAAGCTGATGAAGGAACTGGGCTACGGGCACGCTTATCGCTATGCCCACGATGAGCCCCACGCGTACGCGGCTGGCGAAACGTATCTGCCGGACGGCATTGGCGACCCCGGTTGGTATCAACCTGTGCCGCGTGGGCTGGAAAGCAAGATCGCCGAAAAAATGGCTTTCCTGCGCAAGCTCGACGACGAAGCCGGCAAGGGCTGACGATCTGGCAGAGCCCGCGCCGCCGAGGGACAACTTCCCGCAGAGGTTCAGCATGAGCAATTCACCCACGCTGCGCAGCTACGCATACGTTCTGGCCGTACCCGATCTGGCGCGCACGGCGGATTACTTCCACAACGTGCTGGGTTTTACCCGCGAATGGCAGGACGGCGACAACTGGCAGGCGCTCGCACGCGACGGTGTGCGCGTGATGCTCGGCCATTGCCCTGACGCCTTGCCGCCGCGTGACCTGGGCGACCACAGCTACTTCGCCTATCTGCACGTTGACGACATCGACGCGCTGCATACCGAACTGCTGGGGCGCGGCGCACTCATCCGACAGTCGCCGACCGACAAACCGTGGGGCATGCGCGAAATGGCGCTGGAAACACCCGACGGACATCGTCTGATGGTGGGGCAGGAGATTCGCTAGCCCGCAACGGGCAGGGCGTTCGCGCGGGCACGCCCGCCCGCCGTGGATTCGTTTGTCTGCCGTTTTCCCTCTCCGACAGTGCCTCGACTGAGCGCAGGCGTGCGCACGCTATCTCTCCGATTGGGTTGTTTGGCGTCAAACGATCTTAACGTGAGAACGATTCTCAGTTATGATTGCCTTTGTCTGTTGTGCTGCCACGACGACATGGCCACCGCCACTCAGCGCGGCGCCCCGGGTTCTTCTCATCCGCTGAATATTCTCGAATGCTGATTCCTTTCCTCATCATGCTGCGCGAGGGCATCGAGGCCGCTCTGATCGTCGGCATCATCGCCAGCTACCTCAAACAGACCGGACGCAGCGCGTGGATGCCCGCCGTGTGGGTGGGCGTATTCCTCGCGGTTGCGTTGTCGCTTTTCGTCGGCGCCGGTCTGCAACTGCTGCGCAGTGAGTTCCCCCAGAAGCAGCAAGAACTGTTCGAAGCGGTGGTCGGTCTGCTTGCCGTCGGCGTGCTGACGTCGATGGTGTTCTGGATGCGCAGGGCGGCGCGTTCGATCAAGAGCGAGTTGCTCCATTCGGTCGATCAGGCGTTTTCGTCACACGACCACCAAGGGCTGGCGCTGATCGGGATGATCTTCTTCGCCGTGGCGCGCGAAGGGTTGGAGTCGGTTTTTTTCCTGCTTGCCATCTTCCAGCAGAGCGATTCAAGCGCGGCCCCGCTGGGCGCGTTGCTCGGCATTCTCGTGGCCGCCGCGATCGGCTATGGCATCTACACGGGCGGTGTGCATATCAATCTGCGCCGCTTCTTCCGCTGGACGGGCGTGTTCATTCTGTTCGTCGCGGCGGGAATCTTGTCCGGCTCTGTACGCGCCCTGCATGAGGCGGGCGTGTGGAATGGGCTGCAACGCGTGGTGTTCGATCTGTCCGACGTGCTGCCGACTGACGGTGTGGCGGGCACGGTCCTGTCTGGCCTGTTCGGGTATCAAGCGACGCCGGTGGTGGGCGAGGTGCTGGTGTATCTCGTGTTCATCGTCGTGACGCTGTTCCTCTTTTTGCGGCCCGCGCCGGGCATGCCGGTGCCTGTCGCGGTGGCGGGGCGCTGACATTGGCGTGACCGTTCAAGCGAGCGGTCGAGTATGGCCGCATCTGGTTCATTCATCGTAGAGATCATGCAATCCCCCAAGTCTTCCACCCCCAACACACGTGTCATGCGCTTGGCGCTGGCTGCGTCGATCGTGCTCGTGCTGGCTGCCCTGGCCGCGTTCTATTTTGCTTCGAAGTCCGCCCGCAAGACAGCTCCACCGACAGGGGACAACACCGTCACGGTGACGATCAATGGCAGCACGTGTGAACCGGCGGATATCACTGTGCCGGCTGGTCGTACGGTGTTCACCATCGTCAATAAATCGCAGCGCGCGGTGGAGTGGGAAATCCTCGACGGCGTGATGGTGCTTGAAGAGCGCGAGAACATCGCCCCCGGTTTTTCGCAGACGCTCACTGCACGTCTGTCGCCCGGCACGTTCGAGATCACCTGCGGCCTGTTGAGTAACCCGCGCGGCAAGCTGGTAGTTACGCCCTCTGCCGCATCCGCAGCGGAAGCCGCGCGCCCGTCGTTGGTGAACTTTGTCGGCCCGCTGGCCGAATTCAAGGTGTACGGCACGCTCGAAGCGGGGGATCTGTCGACCAACGTCAGCGCCCTGGCCGACGCCATCCGCAAGGGTGACGTGGCCGCTGCGCGCATTGCGTACGACACGGCGCATGCCAGCTACCTGCATCTTGCGCCCGTGGCAGAGATGTTCGCCGATCTCGATACGCGCATCGACGGGCGTGCCGACTACTACGAAAAGCGCGAGCAAGACCCGGCGTTCTCGGGTTTCCGTCGCATCGCCTACGGCTTGTTCACCAATAACGCCACTACGGGGCTGGAGCCCGTGGTCGATGCGTTGATGCGCGACGTCGGCACTTTGTCGGAGCGCCTGCGTAGTCTGCAGGTCCCGCCGGAAAGGCTCGCTGCCGGCGCCGCACGCTTGATGCATCGCGCGGCCGATCGCCTGAATACCCCGGCCACCGACAGTCGTGCCGATCTGACCGACGTGGCGGGTTATGCGGACGGCACCGCCAAGATCGCCGAGCTTTTACGGCCGCTGTTGGTCAAGGCGTCGGCCGAACAACAGAAGCGCGTGGACGACGCACGCGACGCATTGCTCCAACGTTTGGACGGCATGCCCAGGACTGAGGACGCGAAGCTTGTGCTGACCGAAACGCAGCGTCGCGAGCTGGCGAAATACGTCGTGGCATGGGCCGAAGCGCTGGATGGCATCAACCCCGCGCTTGGCCTGCAATGATGGATATGCGACATGGATGAGATCGAAAACGGCAAGGGGACGTGCCCCTTCGCTCCGATGATGGGGCGTCGTCGACTGCTGACGGGGTTGGGGCTCGGAGCCGGTGCCATGCTCGCTGGTGTCGGCCAAGCGGGAGCCGCTACGCCCGGCGTCGACCCGGCCGGAACGCAAGTCGCCGACGCGCCGCAGAGCGACAACACGCAGCAGCGCCATGACTATCTTGGCGCGCATCAGGCCGGTGTCGTGACGCCGCGCCCTGCTGCGGGCCTGCTGGCGAGTTTCGATGTGCTAGCCGAAGACCGCAAGGAACTCGAGCGGCTGTTCCGCACGCTGACCGAACGCATCGCGTTCCTCACCCAAGGCGGCCCGCAGGTGGACCCCGATCCGCGTCTGCCGCCGACAGGCTCCGGCATTCTCGGCCCGGTGGTCACACCCGATGCGCTCACCATCACGCTGTCCGTGGGGGACTCGCTCTTCGACGACCGCTTCGGACTGGCCTCCGTCAAGCCGCGTCACTTGCAGCGCATGACAGCGTTTCCCAACGACGCACTCGACGCCGCGCTATGCCATGGCGATCTGTCGATCCAGTTCTGCGCCAACACGCCGGACACCAACATCCACGCCTTGCGTGACATCCTCAAGAACCTGCCCGACCTGCTGGTGCTGTTGTGGAAGCAGGAAGGCACCGTGCCGCCCGTCGCGCACAAACCGGGTACGCCGTCAGAGAGCGCGCGCAACTTTCTCGGCTTCCGCGATGGCTCGGCGAATCCTGATTCGGCCGATGCGCGCGAGATGAATCGCATCGTGTGGCTGCAGGCGGATTCGGCCGAACCGGCCTGGGCGGCTGGCGGCTCGTATCAGGCGGTGCGCATCATCCGCAACTTCGTCGAACGCTGGGACCGCACGCCGCTGGGCGAGCAGGAACGCATCATGGGCCGTGCCAAGCCTACCGGCGCGCCACTCGACGGTGGGCGCACCGAGCACGACGTACCCGACTACGCTGTCGACCCGAAGGGCACGCGCACGCCGCTGGATTCTCACATCCGGCTGGCCAATCCGCGCACGTCAGCCTCGCAGGCCAACCTGATCCTGCGGCGTCCGTTCAACTATTCCAATGGCGTGACCAAGTCGGGCCAGCTTGAGATGGGGCTGCTGTTCATCGCGTATCAGGCCGACCTGGATGCCGGTTTCATCACCGTGCAGAAACGCCTCGATGGCGAGCCGCTGGAGGAATACATCAAGCCCATCGGCGGCGGCTACTTTTTTACCCTGCCCGGCATCACGCGGGCAGACGACTACTTCGGGCGTAGCCTGCTGGACGCCAGTGCCCGCGCGTGACTTCGGAGCGTGTCTCCAAGAAAGGATGTTCTCCACCATGAAGCAATACCTGTCCCGCCTCGCATCGCTGACGCTCTTCGTCGGCTTCATGTCCGCCGCGCAGGCCGCGGTCGCTCCGCTGGACCTTGTGCAGCCGATCTCCGATTACAAGATCTACGTATCGGAAAACCTGCAGACGCTGGTGCGCGACACGCGTGAATTCACCAATGCGGTGAAGGCGGGCGACGTCGCCAAGGCGAAGAAGCTCTTCGCCTCTACGCGCATGAGCTACGAGCGGATCGAACCGATCGCCGAACTGTTCAGCGACCTGGACGCGTCGATCGACTCGCGCGCCGATGATCACGAAAAAGCCGAGAAGGACCCGGCTTTCGTCGGCTTCCACCGCATCGAATACGGGCTCTTCGCGCAGAACAGCGCCAAGGGTCTGGCGCCAGTGGCTGACAAGCTGATGGCCGATGTGCTCGAACTGCAAAAGCGCATCCGCGGCCTGACCTTCCCGCCGGAAAAAGTGGTGGGTGGTGCGGCGGTGCTGATGGAGGAGGTCGCGGCGACCAAGATCTCGGGTGAAGAGGATCGCTACAGCCACACCGATCTGTGGGACTTCCAGGCCAACTTCGAAGGTGCCAAGAAGATCGTCAACCTGTTCCGCCCGCTGGTGGTCAAGGACAACAGAGCCTTCGCCGACAAGGTAGATGCCAACTTCGATACGGTCTTCAAGACACTGACCAAATACCGCACGGCGGATGGCGGTTTCGAGCTGTACGGCAAACTGTCCGAGCGCGATCGCAAGGTGCTGGCGGGGCGGGTGAATACGCTGGCTGAGGATCTTTCGAAAATGCGTGGGTTGTTGGGGCTCGACTGATTGCTTTGTCGAGCTTGCTTGAATGGAAGAAGCCCCGTGTTGAACGGGGCTTTTGTTTTTGTAGTCTTGCCGTTCTTGGTTCGTCGCGACGGGTTAGGTTCGGTGGCCGGCAGTTCGTTTGCCGCGAGAAGCGCGGTACCTTGCTCGTCTGCCGAACAAGCGCGCTCTTACGTGGGGCTTCGCCTATCAACGGTAGTTTCGACCGCCGATGCTCGACGGCCGCGAGTTCGTCTCGACGGGCAAATGTCGGTCGTGATGCGACACAGGAAGAACTGCCCTGTCTTGCTTTCGACTTGCCTTATCGGCGGTCATCTTGACTGCTGATGCCCGACGGCCGGGAGTTCGCCCCGGCGGACGAGTAACTTCTTTGTTATCGACAAAGAAGTCACCAAGAAAGCGACCCCTGCATCGCCGCCCACCTTCGGTGGGTCCCCTGCGCTACTCGTCAAATCAGGCGGCTGCGGAACTCGCCCTTCGGGCTCAGACAGTCCTCGCCGACCCGCTACGCGGGCAACCTGACTTGCCTGCGTTGCTCGGCGGCTCAAAAGGGGCTGGCCATAGCAAATACCCCGAAATGCGTGGAGCTAAAACCTCTTCATTGGGTGTGTCTCGTTGTGCGCGCACCACGAAGCGCATGCGCCGTGCGCAGCGAGGTTCCAGATGTCGCGGGTAGTGCGTCGGACGGAGAAGCGAAGCGCCATCCGCCACTCTCGAACTAGTGGCGTCGTTCGATCAGTAACGACGTTTGATTGGCGAGAGCGCCAGCACAAACACAAGCACTTAGAAACAGGGGCTTTGGCCTTTCCCCTGAACAACCATACTGCGTGGTGTGGGCTCCCCATTCAGCGTCGCCGAGCAGCACAAGGCGAGAAGGTTGCGGCGTAGCCGTCGGCGAGGACTGTCTGAGCCCGAAGGGCGAGTTCTGCAGCCGCCTTCTCGACCGCGCAGCGCAGGGGATCGGCCGTAGGCCGACGATGCTGTGGGGCCGCTTCTTTGGTGACTTTCTTGTCGGGGACAAGAAAGTTACTCGCCCGCCGGGGCGAACTCCCGGCCAACGTAATCAAGCAGCCGTGACCAAGCTAGAACAACCGAGCCAAAAGCAAGAAAGGGCTTTTATCGGTCACCCATGGCGGACAACGCTCCGCTCTACCGTCCTACCGCACCGACTCATCTTGTCGAAAAAACCATCGACGCACGCCGACAGTCGAGACCACGCCTGAACGCCGATAAGCCAAGCAGTAAAGGGCTTCTACAAAAAAGGCCAAAGCGGCCCGAGCGCCCCTCTTCACCACCACTGATGAAAATGATGCACCGGCCCGATGCCATGCCCCACATTCAATCGATCCGCCGCTTCCAGCGCTGACTGTAAATACGCTCTCGCGGCAACCACCGTCGTCACCCAATCCACATGTTTCGGGCGCAGTGCTGCCAGCGCGGCCGACAAGGTGCACCCCGTGCCATGCGTGTTGCGCGTGGTGACGCGGGGATGCACGATGCGCGCCTCGCCGTCCGGCGTGATCAGCCAGTCGGGACTGTCGACGGCGTCGAGATGGCCGCCTTTCATAAGCACGGCCTGCGCGCCGGCTTCGATCAATGCCTGGCCTTGGCGACGCATTTCTTCCTCGTCCTCCGCCACGTCGCAATCGAGTAGCGCCGCGGCTTCGGGCAGGTTGGGCGTGATGATCGATGCTAATGGCATCAGACGATCGCGAATCGCTGCGACGGCATCTGCTGCGAGCAGGCGATGTCCGCCCTTGGCAACCATGACGGTGTCGAGTACCACATGCGCGGGGCGATAGCGTTCGATGCCTTCGGCCACGGCGTGCACGATGCCGGCGTTGGCAAGCATGCCGAACTTGACTGCGTCCACGCGGATGTCCGAGAACACTGCGTCGATCTGCGCGGTGACGAATTCCGGCGGGACTGGGTGCACGTCCGTCACGCCACGTGTGTTCTGTGCCGTGAGTGCCGTCAGCACGCTCATGCCATAGGCGCCCAGTGCCGAGAACGTCTTGAGGTCGGCCTGGATGCCGGCGCCGCCGCCGGAGTCTGAACCGGCGATGGTCAACGCGTGGGCGATCATGTTCTTGCTCCCGAAATGACTTGCGCGAGTGCGCGCGTGGCTGCCGGTATGTCCGGCTGACCGCAGATGGCTGACACCACAGCGACGCCATCCGCGCCCGCTGCGATCAGCGCGCCAGCGTTGCCTGCGTGAATGCCGCCGATGGCAACCACCGGACACGGCTTGCCACGCATCAATGCGGCGAATGCATCCAGCCCGAGGGCTGGGGCGGCGTCAGGCTTGGTGCTGGTGGGCAGCACCGGGCCGACGCCGAGATAATCGATAAGGTCGAGCGGAGCGTTGGCCCATTGCCGGGCGTCCGACACCGAAAAACCCAGCAGCTTGTCCGGGCCGATGAGTGCGCGTGCGGCATCGGGCGGCAGATCGTCCTGCCCGATGTGAATGCCGTCCGCATCCACCGCCAGCGCCACGTCGATCTGGTCGTTGATGATGAGCGGCACGCCGCGTGGCGCGAGCAGTGCCTTGAGTCGCGTGGCAGCGTCGAACCACTGGCGTTTCTTCCAGCCGGGGGCGCGCAATTGCACGATGGTGACGCCAGCGTCGATCGCTTGGCGCGTCGTTTCGATCATGCCGTCGACGCCGCCGCACAGGTCGGGGTCGAGCACGAGGTAGAGCGAAAGATCGAGTCGCATCACACCATCCGGCTGCGCAGCTCGTCTGGGTCCATGGCGTAGAGCGCGTCCAGGAACGCGGCCTTGAATGAACCCGGACCGGCACTCGTTGCCAGCGCCCGTTCGCCTGCGAGACCGGCCATGGCACAGGCCGATGCAACCGCCGTGAGCCGATCCTGCGCGCCAGCGGTGAATGCCGCGACGAGCGCCGACAGGGCGCAGCCGGTGCCGACTACGCGCGTCATGAGCGGGTGCCCCCAAGGCGTGGCGAGTGTGCGTTCGCCGTCGGTGATGTAGTCGACCTCTCCGGTCACTGCGACGATGGCGCCAGTGTCGCGCGCCAGTTCGCGGGCCGCATCCAGCGCCGCGTTCGAGCCTGCCGTGCTGTCGACGCCGCGCCCCGCGCCGCCCAGCCCCGCAAGCGCGAGGATCTCCGAAGCATTGCCACGAATGGCCGTGGCGCTTTGTGTGAGCAGTTCGCGACAGGCGTCGGTGCGATATGCCAGCACACCGGCCGCGACCGGGTCGAGCGTCCACGGCACGCCAGCGGCATGTGCGGCGGCGACGGCCATCCGCATGGCGGCGAGGCGGGCCGGGTAGAGCGTGCCGACGTTGATGAGCACTGCCCCCGACATGGCAGCGAAGGTGGCGGCCTCTTCCTCGGCGACGATCATCGCAGGGGCCGCGCCGGCTGCGAGCAGGACGTTGGCAGTGATCTCCTGCACCACTTCATTGGTGAGGATGTGCACGAGGGGCGAGGCTGCGCGCAGGCGTTCGAGCTCGTTGGCTAGCGTGCTCAGCGGCAGGGTGGACAGTGTCGAGTCTTGCATGGTGGCTCCTGGCGTATGCGGGAGCCGGTGAAGACTTCCCTACGCCGGCATGATCCGGATCAGGTGATGCGGGTGTGTCTCAGTCCCCACGCAAATGGGGACACCCCGAGTCAGGTGCGCATTGTCCGCTTGTGCCGGCGGCTGGACAAGCTGCGTGGTCACGTCGGTGACCACGCCTTGGCGGATATCAGAGGAATCGATCCAACAGCTTGCGGCTGTGGCGGTCGAGCGAGGGCAGGTCGCGCAGCAGAAACTGGATGCCGTGGATGTCGGCGATCAGCAGCGTGGTGGCGGACAGGCGGCGGATGTCCTCTTCGCCCTTGAGCACCAACTGCGTCGGGCCGCGATCGGTGTCGACGTCCCACGTGCTGGGCGTGGCGAAGGTCGTCACGTTTTTCAGGCGCAGGATGCGCGGCATGAACTCGCGGCTGGCAAGTTCTTCTTCGACCACCGCGCGAATGTCGTCCGGCAGGTCGCCGAGCGTGTCGATCCACGCCAGTTCATGGCCGTCGCCGCTGACGATCGAGATGCTCTCTTGCGGCGCCGCGATGGGGAAGGCGCGCACTGGTGTGACGGCCTCCGCGACTGTGCCGTCGGCAGCGATGAAGTTGAGGCGGCCGAGGGCGTCGCGCCGCAGGTTCCAGTCGAGCGTCATGACGGCGTTCCTTCCAGCTTGGGCGCGTTCTTCCATTCGGGCGAAACCGCTTCGGTGTCGACGTTGCGGGCCTGCGCTTCATACAGACGGTAGTAGGCGCCCTGCGCATCCATCAGCGCTTCGTGCGAGCCGACTTCGACGATCTTGCCGCGATCCATCACCACCAGCCGATCTGCCCGACGCAGCGTCGACAGTCGGTGCGCAATGGCGATGGTGGTGCGGCCGCGCACGAGGTTGTCGAGCGCTTTCTGGATTTCCTTTTCGGTTTCGGTATCCACCGACGAAGTGGCTTCGTCGAGGATGAGGATGCGTGGGTCGATCAGCAGCGCGCGTGCGATCGATATGCGCTGGCGCTCACCGCCCGACAGCCCTTGTCCGCGTTCGCCGACCAGTGAGTCATAGCCTTGCGGCAGGCGCAGGATGAATTCATGCGCGTGCGCCGCGCGCGCTGCGGCGACGATTTCTTCGCGCGATGCGCTCGGCTTGCCGTAGGCGATGTTCTCGGCGATGGTGCCGAAGAACAGGAACGGCTCCTGCAGCACCAGCCCGATGTTGCGACGATAGTCGGCCACCGCGATGTCGCGGATGTCATGGCCGTCGATGCGGATCGCTCCCTGCGAGACGTCGTAGAAGCGGCAGATCAGGTTGACCAGCGTGCTCTTGCCCGAGCCGCTGTGGCCGACCAGGCCGATCATTTCGCCCGGCTCGATGGTGAGGTCGACGCCGCGAATGACGGCGCGATTGCCGTAACGGAAGCCGACGTCATCGATTTCGATGCGGCCTTCCACGCGCGGCAGCGGTCGTGGATCGGCCGGTTCCGGCACGCTCGACACGTGGTCGAGGATGTCGAAGATGCGCTTGGCGCCGGCGGCGGCTTTCTGCGTGACCGACACAATGCGGCTCATGGAGTCGAGCCGCGTATAGAAGCGGGTGATGTAGGCGAGGAAGGCGGTCAGCACGCCGACGGTGATCTGATCGTGCGCCACCTGCCAGATGCCGAATGCCCACACCACGAGGATGCCGATTTCGGTCAGCAGCGACACGGTCGGGCTGAACAGCGACCACACGCGGTTGAGCTTGTCGTTGACGGCGAGGTTGTGGCGGTTGGCGTCGCGGAACCGCTGCGCTTCGCGGCGTTCCTGCGCGAAAGCCTTGACCACGCGGATGCCCGGGATGGTGTCGGCCAGTACGTTGGTGACTTCGGACCACACACGGTCGATCTTCTCGAAACCGGTGCGCAGCTTGTCGCGCACGACGTGAATCATCCAGCCGATGAAGGGCAGCGGCAGCAGCGTGACCAATGCCAGCCACGGGTTGATCGAGAAGAGGATCACCGACGTCATGACGATCATGAGCACGTCGGTGGCGAAATCGAGCAGGTGCAGCGACAGAAAGACGTTGATGCGGTCGGTCTCCGAACCGATGCGCGCCATGAGGTCGCCCGTGCGCTTGCCGCCGAAATACTCTAGCGACAGGTTAAGCAGATGTTCGTAGGTGGTGGTGCGCAGGTCCGCGCCGATGCGCTCGCTCACCAGCGCCAATATATAAGTGCGCGCCCAACCCAGGCTCCACGCCACCAGCGCCGACGCCGCCAGGCCACTCAGATACAGCGTGACGAGGTGAACGTCGATCGGCACGCCGTTCTGGTAGGGGATCAGGATCTTGTCCATCAGCGGCATCGACAGATAAGGCGCCACCAGCGTGGCGGCGGTCGATGCCAGCGTCAGCAGAAAACCCGCCAGCAGCGGCCAGCGATAGGGGTGCGCGAAGCGCCACAGGCGCAGCAGCGTCCACGTTGACGGCGGCGCGGTGAGTTCTTGTGCGCAGTTGGGGCATTCCTCGTCGTCCGGGTCGAGCGGCGCCTTGCAGGTGGGGCACAGCAATTCGGCTTCGGGTGCCTCGGACGTACCCGAAGCGAGCACATCCAGGAGTTGTTCGAAGCGCGACTGCAGCCGCGTGGCGGCAACGTTCTGCGCGAGGGTGAAACGCCAGCTTGCAAGACGACGGGATGAGTCCTGCAATTGAAGCGTGCCCACGCCGGCGTGGTCGTGGTGCATGAGTTTCAGCGAGGACGCCAGAGCGCAATGCTGCCAGGTACTGGCTTCGGCATCGCGCCAGAGAATGCGGCGACCGGTGAGCGCTATGAATCCACTAGCGAAACGCAGGCGTTCGTCGAGATCGGTTTCCAGCGTGGCGATGATTTCTTCTCCGGACATTAATTCGCTATCGAGCGAATTGCGCCACGGCTCGCCTGCCGGATTTGTTGTAACTGAGTGTGTCGTCATGAAATACGGCGAATCGGTTATGCGCCCGACGCCGGATTGAATTTGCCGTTTTGGCGTATTGCTTGCGAAGGGCCGCTGCGCCTTGTGACAAGGCCCTTGGGCGCGGCATTTGCTGTATTCTCGCGCGCTGTTCCGGGCCTGTGAAAGGCGCTGGAGTATACCGCGCCACTGCGGAGGATGGCCGTTACAAGGGGTAATTCAAGTCTTCAGCCAGTTACACGATATTGCATTACGTTTCTGCGGCCGTGATGTAATCGCCCCGCGTGATGCAATCACCAAATGAATATGAGTAAAAAAGACATCGAGCTTCTCCGCCTGAATTATCTGCGTGGTCCAAATATCTGGACTTACCGTCCGGTGATCGAGGCGCTGGTCGACATCGGCGAGTTGGAGGATTTCCCCTCCAACACCTTGCCCGGTTTCAATGAACGTCTGTCGGCCTGGCTGCCGGGGCTGATCGAACACCGTTGCAGCGAGGGACGCCGGGGAGGCTTTCTGTCGCGGCTGGCCGAAGGCACATGGCCGGCGCACATCATGGAACACGTGGCCATCGAGCTGCAGAACCTGGCCGGCATGAAGGTCGGCTTCGGCAAGGCTCGGTCCACTTCGCAACGCGGCATCTATAAGGTCGCGGTGCGTGCGCGCAACGAACAGGTTGGCCGCGCCGCGCTGATGGCAGCGCGTGATCTCGTCATGGCCGCCATCAACGACAAACCGTATGACCTGGCGCCGGTGGTCGAACACCTGCGTGTCATGGTCGACGACCACTACCTTGGCCCGAGCACGGCGTGCATCGTCGAAGCGGCCTCCGAACGCAGCATTCCGTGGATTCGCCTGACCGACGGCAACCTTGTGCAGTTGGGCCACAGCTCGCGCCAGCGTCGTATCTGGACGGCCGAGACTGACAAGACCAGCGCCATCGCGGAAGGCATCTCCAGCGACAAGGATCTGACCAAGAGCCTGCTTTCTTCCTGCGGCGTGCCAGTGCCTGAAGGGCAGATCGTCGAATCGCCCGAAGAAGCATGGGAAGCCGCGCAGGACATCGGTCTGCCGGTGGTCGTGAAGCCTTCCGACGCCAACCATGGACGTGGTGTGTCGCTTGAGCTGGAAGATCGCGAAACGATCGAGGCGGCGTTCCATCTGGCCGAACGCGAAGGCAGCGAGGTCATCGTCGAGCGTTTCATTCGCGGCGACGAACACCGTCTGCTGGTGGTCGGCTCGCGCGTGGTTGCCGCTGCACGTGGCGAATCCGTGTGGATGACCGGCGACGGCGTGTCAACCTGTGAGCAACTCATCGAGTCTCAGGTTAACTCCGACCCGCGCCGGGGCGACGCCGAAGAATTTCCGCTCGAAACCATCGTCCTCGACCGCGACGCCAATGTCGTACTCGAACTGCAACGTCAGGGACTGATGCGCGACAGCGTGCCCGCTACGGGGCGCCGTGTGCTGGTGCAGCGCAATGGCAACGTCGCCATGGACGTGACCGACAAGGTGCACCCGGAAGTCGCCGAAATCGTAGCAATGGCGGCTCGCGTGGTGGGCCTGGATATTGCCGGCATCGATCTCGTAGCGCAGGACATCAGCCGCCCGCTGGACGAACAGGGCGCCGCGATCGTTGAAGTCAACGCCGGCCCCGGCCTGCTGATGCACCTGAAGCCCTCCGTGGGTGAGCCGCGCCCGGTGGGACGCGCCATCATCGAACACTTGTTCCCGGAAGGGGACGCCGCGCGTATTCCCATCGTTGGCGTAGCCGGCGGCACCGATGCCACGTTGGTGGCGCGTCTGATCGCATGGCTCACGCACCTGGGCGGGCTGCATGTTGGCCTGGCCTGCCGCGCGGGCCTGTATCTGGATCGCCGTCAGGTTGAACACCGTAGCTGTGCGAACTGGACCGGCGGGCAGCGTCTGCTGATGAACCGCGCCGTGCAGGCAGCCGTGTTCGAGAACGATGCCGAGATGATTCTGCGCGAAGGCCTGGCGTATGACCGCTGCCAGGTCGGCGTCGTGACGGACATAGGTTCTGTCAACGGACTTGCCCCGTATTACGTTGATCAGCCGGAGCAGCTCTTCAACGTGCTGCGTACACAGGTTGATGTGGTGATGCCTGAAGGCGTGGCGGTGCTCAACGCGGATGACGCGGAAGTGCTCAAGATGGCCGAGCTGTGCGACGGCGACGTATTCCTCTACGGGCGGAAAGCCGATTCGCATGCCGTGGTGGATCATCGGGAACGCGGTGGTCGCGCACTCTTCGTGCGGGGGCGCGAAGTGATCCTGGCAACCGGCGCCGACGAGATCGTGCTGGTCAGCCTCGACGTGCTCGATCGCGCACCGGCCGCCGCTTTCGGCCTGCATGTAGAACACGCGCTGCCGGCATTTGCCGCAGCGTTGTCATTGGGTATTACACCGGCGCTCATCCGTGCCGGCATGGAAACATTCGAACCCACCCAGGGGACTGCAGCGGGGGCTGGCAGTTTCTGATCGCCGTGGGGGCGACTCGAACGAAGTTCACAAAAATGTCCGCCAGAGACAAACGAACAGGGAAGACGGGTTAAATGGAAGTATCGAGAATACGGGCGCTGCGCGGGCCCAATCTGTGGAACCGCCGCACGGCCATCGAGGCGATCGTCACGTGTGATGACGACGAATACGCGATCGACAGGATGGCGGGCTTCGAGCCGCGCCTGCGCGAGCGTTTTCCTGAAATCGGCCACATCCAGCCGGTTGAGCTGGGCCAGCCGGTGTCGCTGGCCGACGTGCTGGAGTTTGCCGCGCTGGGCCTGCAGGCCCAGGCAGGCTGCCCGGTCACGTTCAGCCGCACGGCACGCACGCTGACGCCGTGCGTTTTCCAGGTTGTCGTGGAGTACTCCGAAGAAGCCGTCGGCCGCCTGGCCTTCGAGCTGGCCGAAGCGCTCATCGAGGCCGCCCGCAACGACACACCTTTCGATCTGGCCGACGCGCTGCATCGCTTGCGCGAGCTGGATGAAGACATCCGCCTGGGGCCAAGCACCGGTGCCATCGTCAACGCTGCGGTCGCGCGCGGCATTCCGTTCCGCCGCATGACATCCGGCAGCATGGTGCAGTTTGGCTGGGGCAGCCGCCAGCGCCGCATTCAGGCCGCCGAGACCGACCGCACCAGCGCGATCTCTGAATCCATCGCGCAGGACAAAGAACTCACCAAGACCCTGCTGCTCGCCGCTGGCGTACCCGTGCCACACGGCCGCCCGGTTGGCGACATCAATGACGCCTGGGAAGCCATGCAGGAAATCGGCGGCCCGGTGGTCGTCAAGCCGCGCGACGGCAATCAGGGCAAGGGCGTGACGGTCAACGTTGCCACCCGAGAACATCTGGAAGTGGCCTACGCGGCCGCTTTCGAGATCAGCAACGAAGTGCTGATCGAAAGCTACATTCCCGGCAACGACTTCCGTCTGCTGGTGGTGGGCAACCAACTCGTGGCCGCGGCACGGCGCGATCCGCCGCATGTCATCGGCGACGGCGCGAGCACCATTCGCCAGCTGGTCGATGTGGTCAACAGCGACCCGCGCCGTGGCGTCGGGCATGCCACGTCGCTGACCAAGATGCGCCTGGACGACATCGCCATCGCGCGTCTCGCGCTGCAAGGGCTCGATCCTGAATCCGTGCCGCCCAAGGGCGCACGTGTCGTGCTGCGCAACAACGCCAACCTGTCTACGGGTGGCACTGCCACCGACGTGACCGATGAGGTGCACCCGGAAGTCGCCGCGCGTGCCGTCGCTGCCGCGCAGATGATCGGGCTGGACGTGTGCGGCGTGGACGTGGTGTGCGAAACCGTGCTCAAGCCGCTCGAAGAGCAGGGCGGCGGCGTGGTGGAAGTCAACGCCGCGCCGGGCCTGCGCATGCACCTGTCGCCGTCGTTCGGCAAGGGGCGTGCGGTGGGCGAAGCCATTGTGTCGAACATGTTTGCCGATGGCGAAGACGGCCGCATTCCGGTTGTTGCCGTCACGGGCACCAACGGCAAGACCACCACGGTGCGCCTGATCGCGCACATCATTGCCACCAGCGGCAAGCGCGTGGGCATGACCAATACCGACGGCGTCTACATCAATGGCCGTCGCACCGACACGGGCGATTGTTCCGGCCCGCGCAGCGCGCGCAACGTGCTGATGCACCCGGACGTGGACGCTGCCGTGTTCGAAACCGCGCGTGGTGGCGTGCTGCGCGAAGGCCTGGCGTTCGACCGCTGCAAGGTGGCGGTCGTCACCAACATCGGGCTGGGCGATCACCTCGGGCTGAATTTCATCACCACGGTCGAAGACCTTGCCGTGCTCAAGCGTGTCATCGTGCAAAACGTGGCGCCGGACGGCGTGGCCGTGCTCAACGCCAGCGACCCCAATGTTGCGGCCATGGCCGACAACTGCTCGGGTTCGGTGACCTTCTTCACGGCCGACCGCCATCACCCGCTGATGGCCACGCATCGCGCCCAGGGGCGTCGCGTGGTGTATGTGCAGGACGGCGACATCGTGGCCTGCGAAGGCAAGACTACCTTCCGTGTGCCGCTGGCGGGCGTGCCGCTCACGCGTGGCGGCACCATCGGCTTCCAGGTCGACAACGCCATGGCCGCCGTAGGTGCGGCCTGGGCGCTGGGTGTCGACTGGGACGTGATCCGGGCCGGTCTGGCGACCTTCATGGGCCACGCCGACAACGCACCGGGGCGCTTCAACGTGTTCGACTATCGCGGCGCAACCGTGATCGCCGACTACGGCCACAACCCGGACGCCATGCTGGCGCTGGTGCAGGCTGTCGAAGCCATGCCGGCCACGCGCCGCAGTGTGGTGATCAGCGGGGCGGGGGACCGTCGCGACGAAGACATCCGCCAGCAGACGCAGATTCTGGGGCGTGCGTTCGATGACGTGATCCTGTATCAGGACCAATGCCAACGTGGCCGCGCCGACGGCGAAGTGCTCGCGCTCCTGCGTGAAGGACTCCAGGGCGCGTCGCGCACCAGCGCGGTCGACGAAATTCGTGGCGAATTCGTTGCCATCGACACCGCTCTCGATCGTCTCAATGCGGGCGACCTGTGCCTGGTGCTGATCGATCAGGTCGAAGAAGCGCTTGCGCATATCCGCACGCGGGTTACGGCGGGCTGATCCGCAGCCGGCCAGCGCCAATGAAACCAGGCAGCGATGCCTGGTTTTTTTTCGCCTGTAGCGCTACATCTGCCCTTTCGTCCGTGGCGGGGATCGGGGTGACGGTCTTCCAATAGCGCATCCGTCTGGATGACGTCAGGGAGACAACATGCGCAAGGGCTGTGGGAGCAATGTAACTGGCCGGTGGCGGGGTGCCTGAGCGATGTTCGGTTCTGCCACGCTGGAAGTCGCCGCAGGGCTGACGATCGTCTTTCTCGTGCTGAGTGTTGCCTGCACGGCGATGCGCGAAATCATCGAAGCCTGGATGAAGATGCGTGCGGTCACGCTGGAGCGCGCTTTGCGCGAGATGTTCCAGGATCCGGACGGACGCGGACTCACCCGTGAGTTCTTTGCGCACCCGCTGATCTTTGCCCTGTATCGCGGCGCCTACGATCCGGCGCGACTGCGCAACGGTCGCATGCCGGCCAACTGCAATCTGCCTTCGTACATCCCCAGCCGCAGTTTTGCACTGGCCTTGCTGGATATCGCCGCCCGTCCCACCGGGCAGGCGCCGATAGAGGTGTCGCCCGAGTATCTGCGCACCGCCATCGCGTCGATCGGCTGCGCGTCGGTGCGCCGCGTCATGCTGGGTGCGTGCGACGCGTCGCGTGGTGATCTGGACGGCATGCGTCGGTACATCGAAACCTGGTATGACACGGCGATGGACCGCGCCTCGGGTTGGTACCGTCGTCGCACACAGGGGATCATCTTTGCGCTCGGGCTGACGATGGCGTTGGTACTCAATGTCGACACGCTGCGGGTGGCGCGCACGCTCTACGAACAGGCAGCGGTGCGCGTCGCGTTGGTCGAGGACGGCGCGCGTATTGCCGATATGCTGCGCAATCAGCCCGCATCCGCACAGATCGTCGGCACGTTGTTTGAGCGCTCGCTCCCGATGGGATGGTCGGCGCGCGATTTCGACGGCAGCACTGGCGATGTCGCACTGCGCCTTTTGTTGTCGATTCCCGGCTGGTTGCTCACCGCGCTGTCGATATCTCTCGGAGCGCCATTCTGGTTCGATGTTCTCAACCGCGTCACTGTCATCCGTTCGACCGTCAAACCGCATGAGAAAAGCCCCGAGGAGCCTTCTCAGGATGGTGGCCGGACATCCACTCAAGGAGAAGGGCGATGAAGATACTGTGCGTGCATGGCGTCGGCCACGAAGAGGTGGATGCCGAATTCCAGCCGTCGTGGCAGAAGGCGATCAGCGATGCGGTGCAGGGCGTGGCACCGGGTGCACAGATCACCTATGAGTTCTTCCTGTATGACGACCTGTTCGCCAAGGCGGGCATTGGCGCAGCCGAAGTCGGCGAGGCGGCACTGCGGTTGTTGACGAGTTCCGTCATCCACAGCGTGGGGGACTTTTTTCGCCGCGATCGCGGCATCGGCCAGTTCCCCGAGACCTTGCGCTGGAGCGCCGGCATGGTCGCGCAATGGGCCGCAGATGAAGCGCTGCGCAAAGCGTTGCGCGCCGCACTCGCGGAGCGGGTGAACGCCGTGCAGCCAGACATCGTGTGCGCGCACAGCCTTGGCACGCTGGTGGCGTATGACACGTTCAAGCTGACGCCGGGCTTGCTCGACAAGCGTGTGCTGGTGACCTTTGGTTCGCAGATCGGCAGTGCTGCGGTGCGCGAGACCTTTGGCGGCCGCATCGAAGGCATTCCCGGTGTGCGTCGGTGGTACCACCTCTTCAACGAATACGACCATGTGTTCACCGCGCCGCTGTACCTGCGCGATGACACCTTCCAGCAGATCGACACCACTTTCGACAAACCGGGCGACCCGCTCAACCACGACGCCACTTTGTATCTTGGTCACGTCGAGACGATTGCCAACGTGTGGTCGCCGCTGTTTCAGCCAGCGGCATCCCGCGGCATCGAACGTACCCTTGCGGCAGTGGACCGGTCGCTCGGACTGGCTGCGCCGAAACCCAAGAAGGGCGGCAAGGCGCGCGGTTCGCGCGACAAGGCGTTACTCATCGGCATCAACGACTATCCGAATCCTGCTGACCGCCTGGAAGGCTGTCTCAACGATGTCTTCATGATGAGTTCGCTGCTGCAGGAGTCGAAGTTCAACGCCGACGACATTCGCGTGGTGTTCAACGATCGCGCCACCACTGCCGGCATCAAGGATCGCCTGCATTGGTTGCTCGACGACGCCAAGGCTGGCGATCGACGGGTGTTGTTTTATTCTGGCCACGGCGCACAGATTCCCAACACCAACGCGCATGCCGAGGCGGATCGACTGGACGAATGCCTGTGCCCGTGGGACTTCGACTGGACCGCCGAGCACGCCATCGTCGACAACGATTTTCGCGACCTCTACATCCAGTTGCCGTACGACACGCAGTTCATGGCGTTCTTCGATTGCTGCCATTCCGGCGGCATGACGCGCGATGGCGCACGCCGCGCGCGCGGACTGACGCCGCCTGACGATATCCGTCACCGCGCATTGCGCTGGGAGCCGAAGTACCAGATGTGGGTGGAGCGAGACTGGGTGAAGGCTGCGCGCGAAAGTGCCGTCGCAGCGGAAACCAAGAACACCACCAGCAATCGCGTTGGCGTGCGCCGGCTCGGGCAGGCGGTGGCGGTACGCGGCACCAACGACAAAACCTACGACGCGCGTCGCGCGGCGTACGGGCACCATGGGCCGTATCTGCCGATCCTCGTCAACGCCTGCGGAGAATCGCAGCTCTCGTACGAGTATCGGCACGGTGTCACGTCGTACGGCGCATTCACCTATGCGTTCGCACGCACGCTGCGCTCCGCCAAGACACGACCGAGCTTCCGCGCCGCCGTGCAGGCCACTGGCAAGCTGCTGGCCGAACTGGATTACGACCAGAAGCCGGTGCTGGTCGGGCCCGGTTCGGTTCTGGGCAAAACCATACCGTGAGCGCTGTGGGTGATCGGGTGGATCAAGTCGTTCCGCCCAGCCCTGTCTAACCCGAAAGAACTAGTCGATCTCGGCTGATCGGGGCAGGCGGGCTCGTGCTTTTCGCAAGCCCATGTTGTGCCAACCGGGGAATTCTGCCGCGCGATCCGTTTGCTTAGTCTGGCGCCAATCGTCCTCACCGAAGGGTGCCACCATGACAACCGCCGTAATCGATCGCTGGAATCCGGAAGACTCCGCTTTCTGGTCCCAAACGGGTGCCGCCGTCGCACGGCGCAACCTGTGGATTTCAATCCCCTGCCTGCTGCTGGCATTTTCGATCTCCGTGATGTGGAGCATCGTGGTGCTGAAGATGCCGCTGATCGGCTTTCAATACACCAAGGACCAGTTGTTCCTGCTGACGGCGCTGCCGATGCTCTCGGGCGCGACGCTGCGCATCTTCTACAGCTTCATGCCGGCCATCTTCGGCGGGCGCACGTGGACGACCCTGTCGACAGCGTCGTTGCTCATTCCCGCCATATGGCTGGGCTTTGCCGTACAGGACCCGAACACACCCTACAGCACGATGTTGTGCATCGCGCTGGTCACAGGTCTTGGCAGCGGCAACTTTGCCAGCTCCATGGCCAACATCGCGTTCTTCTTTCCGAAAGCACAAAAGGGTTACGCCAACGGCATGAACGCCGGTTTGGGCAACCTGGGGGTGTCGGTGGCGCAGTTCGTCATGCCGCTGGCCATCACCGCCGGTGTGTTCGGCACGATGGGCGGCGAGGCGCAGGTGTTCGTCAAGGACGGCGTCGAGCAGCACATCTGGTTGCAGAACGCGGGCTTCATCTGGGTGCCGTTCATCATTGTCTCGACCATCATCGCGTGGTTGGGCATGAATGATCTGGCCGGCGCCAAGTCGTCGTTTGCCGAGCAGGCGGTGATCTTCCGTCGTACCGACAACTGGCTGATGTGCTGGCTGTACCTGGGCACCTTTGGCAGCTTCATCGGTTACTCGTCGGGCTTTGCGCTGCTCACCAAGACGCAGTTCCCGACGGTGGATGCCACCGCTTTCGTGTTCATCGGCCCGCTCATTGGCGCGCTGATCCGCCCCGTAGGCGGCTGGATCTCGGACAAGATCGGCGGCGCGCAGGTCACGTTCTGGGTGTTCGTGTTCATGATCGTCGCAATGGTGTCGGCGCTGGCCTTCCTGCCCGGCGACCATTCTGCTGGCAACTTCTGGGGCTTCTTCGCATCGTTCATGGCGTTGTTCCTGCTGGCCGGCATTGGTAATGGGTCGACCTATCGCATGATCCCGACCATCTTCGTGACCTGTGCGCAGCGCGAAGCACGCGAGACGGGACGTACGCCGCAACAGGCCGACGCCGACGGCGCGCGTCATTCGGCTGCAGCAGCCGGCTTCATCAGCGCGATCGGTGCGTACGGCGGGTTCCTGATTCCGCAACTCTTCGGCTGGTCGATGAAGGCGCATGGGCAGGCCGAGATGGCGATGTACGTGCTGCTCGCCTTCTATGTCAGTTGTGTGTTCCTGACCTGGGTGCGCTACGCCAGCCGTGGTGCCCGCATGCCCTGCTGATCGGGCTCTCTTCTTCGTCTCATCCCTGATCGAGAGAGAAAGCGCCGCCTAGTGCGGCGTTTTTCTTTTGCGCGTCGCCGGGAGCGGACTACCCGAAAGAACTATCCGGACTAGTCCGCTTCGCCTCGCCTGCTTGTACCGACCGGCGAATTACGTCGGCGAGCCTGCCTCTCTAGCATCGGTAACCATGGTCTGGCTGCGATGGCGGCCAGACATTACCGCCACAGAACGGGGTTCGCATGAGTCACTTCCTGGATCGACTGAAGTTCCTCTCCCGCACGCGCGAGACATTCTCGGATGGCCATGGCGCCGTCGTCGAAGAAGACCGCAAGTGGGAAGACGGATATCGCAACCGCTGGGCGCACGACAAGGAAGTGCGCTCCACGCATGGCGTCAATTGCACGGGGTCGTGCTCGTGGCGAATCTTCGTCAAGAACGGCCTCATCACCTGGGAGTTGCAGCAGGTTCGACTACCCGCGCACGCGCCCGGACCTGCCCAACCATGAGCCGCGCGGCTGTGCACGGGGTGCGTCGTATTCGTGGTACGTGTATTCCGCCCAACGCGTGAAGTACCCGATGATGCGCGGCCGTCTGGCGACGTTGTGGCGCGAGGCGCGCAAGACGCTGGGGCCGATCGATGCATGGCGTTCCATCGTCGAGGACAAGGCCAAGTCGGCGTCATACAAGTCGGTGCGCGGGCAGGGCGGTTTCGTGCGCAGCACCTGGGACGAAGCCAACGAGATCATCGCTGCGGCCAACGCCTATACGGTCAAGCAGTACGGCCCCGATCGCGTCATCGGTTTTTCGCCGATCCCCGCCATGTCGATGGTGAGCTACGCTGCCGGCGCCCGTTACCTCGGGCTCATCGGCGGCGTGCCGCTGTCGTTCTATGACTGGTACTGCGATCTGCCGCCGGCAAGCCCGCAGGTATGGGGCGAGCAGACCGACGTGCCCGAATCGGCCGATTGGTACAACTCCACCTACCTGATGGTGTGGGGCTCGAACATTCCCATGACGCGCACGCCCGACGCGCACTTCTATACCGAAGTCCGCTACAAGGGCACCAAGACGGTGGCCGTCTCCAGCGACTTCGGCGAGATGGCCAAGTTCGGTGACATCTGGCTGGCGCCCAAGCAGGGCACCGACGCTGCGCTCGCGCTGGCGATGGGGCACGTGGCGCTCAACGAATTCCACAAGACGGGTGCGTCGGATTACTTCCGCGACTACGGCAAGCAGTACACGGACTTCCCGATGCTGGTCACGCTCAAGCCGCAAGGCGACGGGTTGGTGCCGGACTACTTTCTGCGCGCATCGATGCTGCCGGGCGATCTGGGCGAGGAGAAGAACCCGGACTGGAAGACCGTGATCGTCGATGCCCGGAACAATGCACTGACCGTGCCCAACGGCACCATCGGTTCGCGTTGGAACGAAACCGACGGTCGCAAGGGAAAGTGGAACCTCGAGATGAGGAGTCTCGCCGACGGCAGCGACGTCGATCCGCTGTTGTCGCTCAAGGGCCATTGCGACGAAATTGCCAGCGTTGGCTTCGATTACTTCGGCGGCGACAAGGACGACCTGCTGTTCCGCAACGTGCCGGTACGCCGTGTGGCGCTCAAGGACGGCACGAGCGCGCTGGTTGCCACGGTCTATGACCTGATGCTGGCCAACTACGGTGTCGACAACGGTCACGGTGGCGACAACGTGGCAACGTCGTACGAAGACGACGTGCCCTACACGCCGAAGTGGCAGGAGGCGCACACCGGCGTGAAGTGCGCTGACGTCGTGCGCGTGGCGCGTGAATTCGCCCAGAACGCGCACGACACGCATGGCAAGAGCATGGTGGTGGTAGGCGCTGCGCTCAACCACTGGTATCACAATGACATGACCTATCGCGGCATCATCAATCTGCTGATGATGTGCGGCTGTGTCGGTCAAAGTGGTGGTGGCTGGGCCCACTACGTGGGGCAGGAAAAGCTGCGCCCGCAACCGGGCTGGGTGCCGTTGGCGTTCGGCATGGATTGGCATCGCCCCGCACGGCAGATGAATGGCACCAGCTTCTTCTATGCGCACACGAGCCAGTGGCGCCACGAAAAGCTCGGCGTGAACGAAATCCTCGGGCCCAAGGCGGACACCTCGCAGTACAAGGACATGGCGCTGATCGACTTCAACGCCAAGGCCGAGCGCATGGGCTGGCTGCCGTCCGCGCCGCAGCTCGAAACCAATCCGCTCGACGTCACGCGCGCCGCCGAGGCCGCAGGGCGCAACCCTGTCGAATACGCAGTGGAGGGGCTCAAGGCCGGCACGCTCAACATGAGCTGCGAAGACCCGGACAACCCGAAGAACTTCCCGCGCAATCTGTTCGTGTGGCGCTCCAACTTGCTGGGTTCCAGCGGCAAGGGCCACGAGTACTTCCTCAAATACCTGCTCGGCACACAGAACGCTGTGTTCGACAGCGAAGACGCTTCGATCAAGCCAACCGAGGTGAAGGTGCGCCCGGCCGTGGAGGGCAAGCTCGATCTGCTGACCGTGCTCGACTTCCGCATGTCGACCACCTGCCTGTATGGCGACATCGTGTTGCCGACGGCCACGTGGTACGAAAAGGACGACCTGAACACGTCCGACATGCACCCGTTCATCCACCCGTTGTCGGAGGCCGTCACGCCGCTGTGGGAGTCGCGCAGCGACTGGGAAATCTACAAGGGCATCGCACGCAAGTTCTCCGAAATCGCCGGTCCGTACCTCGGCGTACAGAAGGACCTTGTGCTCACGCCGTTGATGCACGACACCGCTGGCGAACTCGGCCAGCCCTTCGAGCCGCGCGACTGGAAGCACGGCGAATGCGACCTGATCCCCGGCAAGACCGCGCCCGCCATGACGGTCGTCGAGCGTGACTACGGTCGTATCTACGAAAAATTCACTACCATCGGTCCGCTGCTCAAGAACGTGGGCAACGGTGGCAAGGGCATCAACTGGCAGACCGGCCGCGAGATCGAAGAACTGGCCGCACTAAACGGTGTGGCGGCCAACGGGCAGCCCAAGCTGGAAAGCGCCATCGACGCAGCCGAGATGATCCTGACGCTGGCGCCCGAAACTAATGGTCACGTTGCAGTGAAGGCATGGGAAGCGCTGTCGAAGGTGACCGGGCGCGACCATACGCATCTGGCGGAGGGGCGCGAGCACGACAAGATCCGCTTCCGCGACATCCAGGCACAGCCGCGCAAGATCATCAGTTCGCCGACGTGGTCGGGGCTGGAGTCCGAAGAGGTCAGTTACAACGCCGGCTATACCAATGTGCACGAGCTGATCCCCTGGCGCACGCTCACCGGCCGCCAGCAGTTCTATCAGGACCACCGCTGGATGCTGGATTTTGGCGAAGGCTTCTGCGTGTATCGCCCGCCGGTCGATTTGAAGACGGTCGCGCCGATGCTCGGCAAGTCGCCGAATGGCGAAACCGAGATCGTGCTGAACTTCATTACGCCACACCAGAAGTGGGGCATTCACTCGACATACTCGGACAACCTGCGCCTGCTGACGCTGAGTCGCGGCGGCCCGCACGTGTGGCTTTCTGAATCCGACGCCAAGCGTGCCGGCATCGTCGACAACGACTGGATCGAAGTCTTCAACAGCAATGGCACATTGACCGCCCGCGCCGTGGTGAGCCAGCGCGTGCCCGATGGCATGACATTGATGTACCACGCGCAGGAAAAGATCGTGAACGTGCCGGGGGCGGAGACCTCGGGCAAGCGTGGTGGCATTCACAACTCGGTCACGCGCGCCATCGTCAAGCCGACCCACATGATCGGCGGCTACGCGCAGCAAGCCTACGGCTTCAACTACTACGGCACCACCGGCACCAATCGCGACGAGTTCGTCATCGTGCGCAAGATGAAAAACGTGGATTGGCTCGAAGGGCCGCGCGAAGTTACGCAAGGAGAACAGCAATGAAGATTCGCGCGCAAGTGGCGATGGTGCTGAACCTCGACAAGTGCATCGGTTGCCATACGTGTTCAGTCACCTGCAAAAACGTGTGGACCAGTCGCGATGGTGTCGAGTATGCGTGGTTCAACAACGTCGAAACCAAGCCCGGCATCGGTTACCCCAAGGAATGGGAGAACCAGGACAAGTGGCAGGGCGGCTGGGTGCGCAACGGCGCCGGCAAGCTGGAGCCGCGCCAGGGCGGCAAGATGAAGATTCTCGCCAGCATGTTCGCCAATCCGAACATGCCCGAGATCGATGACTACTACGAGCCTTTCACCTATGACTACGAACACCTGCAAAAGGCCAAGGAGTCGCAGACGCCACCGACTGCCCGCCCGGTGTCGGTGCTGACCGGCAAGAAGATGGACAAGATCCACTGGGGCCCGAACTGGGAAGACGACCTTGGTGGCGAGTTCGCCAAGCGCTCCCGCGACAAGCTCTTCGACAACGTGCAAAAGGAGATGTACTCGACCTTCGAGAACACCTTCATGATGTACTTGCCACGCTTGTGCGAGCACTGCCTGAATCCGGCCTGCGTGGCTTCGTGCCCGTCGGGTTCGGTCTACAAGCGTGAAGACGACGGCATTGTGCTGGTCGACCAGGACAAGTGCCGTGGCTGGCGCATGTGCATCTCGGGCTGCCCGTACAAGAAGATCTACTTCAACTGGCAGTCGGGCAAGGCGGAGAAGTGCACCTTCTGCTTCCCGCGTATCGAAGGCGGTCAGCCGACGGTGTGCAGCGAATCGTGCGTGGGCCGCATCCGCTATCTGGGCGTCATGCTGTACGACGCTGACCGTATCGAGGCGGCTGCATCCGTGGAGAAAGTAGAGGATCTGTATCAGGCGCAGCTCGACGTGTTCCTTGATCCGTCGCTGCCCGAAGTGCAGGCCAAGGCGCGCGAGCAGGGAATCCCCGAATCGTGGCTACAGGCCGCGATCAAGTCGCCGGTCTACAAGATGGCGATGGAATGGAAGATCGCCTTCCCGCTGCACCCGGAGTACCGCACGCTGCCGATGGTGTGGTACGTGCCGCCGCTGTCGCCGATCCAGACTGCCGCCCAGTCGGGCTTGATGGGGCGCAACGGCATTCTGCCGGACGTGCGCGAACTGCGCATTCCGCTCAAGTACCTCGCCAATCTACTGACCGCTGGCGACGAGGCTCCTGTTGTGTCCGCGCTCGAACGCATGCTCGCCATGCGCGCCTACATGCGCGACAAGACCGTACACAAGCGCCAGAACCTTGCAGTCCTGCAACAGGTTGGCATGACCGCCGCGCAGGTCGATGAGATGTACCAGGTGATGGCGATTGCCAACTACGAGGACCGCTTTGTCATTCCCGCCAGCCACAAAGAGATGGTGGAAGACAGCTTCAACGAAAAGGGTGCATGCGGCTTTACCTTTGGCAATGGCTGCTCGGGCGGCGACAGCAATGAAGGCTTGTTCGGCCAGCGTCGCGAAGGCTCGACGATCTTTGTCGACATGCCGCGTTCGCGCAAAGCGAAGCAGGAGGCCTGACATGGGGCACACGCCAAACACCCTTCACTTTCGCGTCATGTCTGCGCTCTTGCTCTATCCAGAGCAGGCGCTGCTCGACGCACTGCCCGAACTGGACGCCGCGCTCGACGACGCGCCGAAGGACGTCCGCAAGCGGCTCGCGCCGGTGCTGGTGCAGCTTGCCAGCAACGGGCTGATCCCCTTGCAGGAGGCCTATGTCGATACGTTTGATCGTGGTCGCAAGTTCTCACTGCATTTGTTCGAACATCTGCACGGCGAATCGCGCGAGCGGGGACCGGCGCTGGTCGACCTGATGCAGGCGTACCGCGAGCACGGATTCGTGATCGACGCGAGCGAGCTGCCCGATTACCTGCCGCTGTTCCTGGAGTTTCTCGGTAGCGTGCCGGCAGAGGTGGCGCAGTCCTTTCTCGACGATGCGATCCATGTCATCGCCGAAGTCGGCAAGCGTTTATCGGATGCCGCCTCGCCTTATGCGTGCGTTTTCGACACGCTGGTGACGCTGGCCAGCGTGGCGCCGCAGCCGCTGGTACAGCCGCCGGTGCGCGACATGGACGAGGCGATGGAAACCTTCGGTCCGAGTCGCGACGGCACCGAGCCTTTGCTCAAAGAGGCGGCACAGACCGTCAGGTTCTATCCCCGCGGAGCCGCGCCGCACGCGGTCGGCGGTCATCGTGTGCACGGAAAGGCAATGACACCATGAACCACTTTCTCTTCGGCATTTACCCGTACATCGGGTTGGTGATTTTCCTGTTCGGCAGTCTCGCGCGGTTCGAGCGCGAACAGTACACGTGGCGCAGTGAGTCCACGCAACTGATCCGGCGCGGGCAATTGCGCGCGGGTTCGTACCTGTTCCATATCGGCGTTCTGATGGTGTTTCTCGGTCACCTCGGCGGCTTGCTGACGCCGCTGGCGGTATGGGACGCGCTGGGTGTGTCGCACGGTGCCAAGCAGATGATCGCCATGGTGGCGGGCGGCGTGTTCGGCACGATGGCGCTGATCGGCCTGCTGATCCTGCTGTACCGCCGCTTTGCCGATGAGCGCCTGCGCGCCATGACGCATTGGCGCGACAAGCTCACGCTCGGGTGGATTCTGGTTACGCTGGTGCTGGGCCTTTCCACCATCGTCGTGTCCAAAGAACATACCGACGGCCACATGATGACGATGTTCATGGAATGGGCGCAGCGCATCCTGACCTTCCGCGGTGGTGCGTCGGACCTGGTCGCCGACACGCCGGTGATCTTCCGCCTGCACATGTTCATGGGCATGTCGTTGTTCGTGCTGTTCCCCTTCACGCGGCTGGTGCATGTGTGGAGCGGCTTTGGCGCGGCCACTTACGTGACCCGTCCGTGGCAACTCGTGCGTCCGCGCGACTGAGGCGGGTCATGGCGCCGGCGGCACGCGTCATCGATTCCGGGCTCGCGCCGCAAGGCGGGGCCCGGTTGGTTCACCGCTTCGGTCGGTCAATCGACTACCTGCGTGTATCGGTCACCGACCGTTGCGACCTGCGCTGTACGTATTGCCTGCCGAAAGGCTTCAAGGGATATCAAGAGCCGCGCCAGTGGCTCGATTTTGACGAACTTGAACGACTCATCGGCGCATTCGGCCGCCTTGGCGTGCGCCGGGTTCGCCTGACCGGAGGCGAGCCGTTGTTGCGGCGCGACCTGTCGTCGCTTGCGGCTCGCATCAAGGCGCTGCCGGGCATCGAAGATCTCTCCCTTTCCACCAATGGCACGCAGCTCGCGCAACATGCGGCCGCGTTGCGGCAGGCGGGCGTGGATCGTCTCAACATCAGCCTCGATTCGCTCGACCGCGCATGCAACGCGGGCATTACCGGGCGCGACGCTTTCGATGCGGTCATGCGCGGTATTGACGCTGCGCGCGAGCAGGGTTTTGCGCCGATCAAGCTCAATATGGTGGCGATGGGGGGCGTCAATGAGCACGAGATCGAAGCGATGGTCGAGTTTGCTTTTGCGCGTGGGCTCATCCTGCGGCTGATCGAAGCGATGCCGATGGGCGACACCGGGCGCAGCGTGCGCCATGTCGATCTTGGCCCGGTGCGCGAGCGACTCGTGGCGCGCTTTGGGTTGGTGCCCGAGGCGCTTGAACTCGGCGGCGGACCGGCGCGCTATTGGCGCACGGCTGACGGCGCCGGGCGCATCGGCTTCATCACCCCCATGTCGCAGCACTTCTGCGCGACCTGCAATCGTGTACGCTTGACGGTCGATGGCACCTTGCACACCTGCCTGGGGCAGGCGCATTCGTTCGCATTCCGCCCATTGCTGCGCAGCGGCGCGGGCAGCGACGAAATAGAGGACGCCGTACGCCGTGCCGTGGATCTCAAACCGGAGCGGCATGAATTCATCGAAGCGCCGACACGCATCGTGCGCTTCATGTCGCAAACGGGAGGGTGAATGACGCGGGTCTTTGGCATTGCGGGCACATCGGGCAGCGGTAAAACGGTACTCATGGAGCGCCTGATCGCTACGCTCGCGGGCAGAGGCATCACCGTCAATGCCATCAAGCATTCACACCACGATGTGCAGGTCGACCCGCCGGGCAAGGACAGTCATCGCTTCCGCATGGCGGGGGCGGGCGAAGTCATGCTGGTATCTCCCTGGCGCTTTGCCATCGTTCATGAGCTGCGCGGCGACGCTGAACCCACGCTGGCAGAACAACTGCAACGCCTGGCGCCGGCCGAGCTGACGCTGGTCGAAGGCTTCAGGCACCTGCCGATTCCCAAGCTCGAAGTCTGGCGCGATGAGAACGGCAAGCCGCCGCGCTTTACGGACGATCCGCACATCGTTGCGCTCGCCACGGACGACACGCCGCCTGCGACACACAGCCTTGCATGCTTTGCGCTCGATGATGTGGGGGCGATGGCACAATTCGTTCTCGATCACGCTGTGGATGCGGCACGCTTGTCGGAACGCTGAGCATTCCTGATCGCCACGGCGGACCGGCGCAACGATGGACGACACTTCTACCGAACTCTCCCGACTGCCGACGCGGCAGCAGCTGTCTTTCCGCGTGCTGGCGCTGCTCATGTCGGCCCTTGCCGTGGGCTTGCTTGCCATCGGCGTGACCCTCTATCTGTCATGGCAACTCGAAGGCGGTGGTGCTGCGATCAACGCCGCCGGCAGCCTGCGTATGCGCACGTACAAGATGGCGCTGACGCTGTCGCACTATGCAGGCAATCATGACCCCGCGCTGGCAGAGCGCATCGTGCGCGAGCGCAGCGATTTTGCCGAGACACTGGCGCTGCTGCGCCACGGTGACCCGACGCGTCCCCTTTACCTTCCGAACGACGCCCGCGTGCGGCAACAGTTTGCCGACATCGAAGCTGAATACGCACGGCTCGACAAAGCATGGATTCAGCCCCTGTTGGGTGGAACCCGGCTGGATAACTGGTACGGTTTCCGCCACGACTTCGACGAGTTCGTCGATCACATCAACGAACTTGTGCTGTCCATCGAACAGCTCAACACGCAGCGCACGATGTGGCTGCGTCTGTCGCAGATGTTGCTCATCGCGCTGGCGATCGCTGGCACGGTTACGCAGATCTATTTGATGTTCCTGCTCATCTTCCGCCCGCTCGGCCATTTGCGGCAGGCCATTGGCCGCATGGCGGAAAAGGACTTCACCGTGCGCCTGCCGGTGCAGACCCGCGACGAATTTGGCGAGGTGCAGGAAGGCTTCAATCGCATGGCCGATCGTTTGGCCGATGCCTATGGCTCGCTGGAGCGGCGGGTGCAAGAAAAGACTTCCGCCCTCAATGCGCAGAACCGCGAACTTGGCGTTCTGTACGACGTGGCCGCCTTTCTGAACGGTGCGCATACGCCGAAGGGCTTGTGCCATGGTGCGCTGGAACGCCTCGTGCAGTGGACCGGTGCCGATGGCGGCAGCGTGCGCGTCATCGATCCGTTGCAGCAGAGCGCGTGGCTCATCACAAGTATCGGGTTGCCCGAAACGTTGCGTGAATCGCCCGTGTGCGCCATGCCGCGCGATTGCCTGTGCGGGCCCGCGCAGGACGGTCGAGCGGTGATCCGGGTGCTGGCGCACGATGCGGCGATGGAGTCCCCCGCGCCGTGTTCGCGGGCAGGTTTCGGTCAGGTCAGCGCCTTTCCCGTCGCGGCGGGTGAGTCGCAGGTGGGCATCCTCGCGTTGCATTTCATTGAGCCGCGCGAGCTGGGCGAACGGCAACAGCAGCTCATCACCACGCTCGGGCAGCATCTGGGGATCGCGCTCGAAAACCAGCGGCTCGCCGCGCGCGACCGCGAACTGGCGGTGTCGGAAGAGCGCAACCTCATGGCGCAGGGCCTGCACGACAGCATCGCGCAGGGGCTGACCTTCCTGAACCTGCAAGTGCAACTGCTGGATGATTCGCTGCGCCGTAACGCGCTCGATGAAGCGCGCGAGGTCGTGCCGCTGTTGCGGGCCGGCGTCAATGAGAGCTACGAAGATGTGCGCGAACTGCTGCTCAATTTCCGCACGCGCTTGCAGGAAGGCGACCTTGCTGGTGCCATGCGCGCGGCCATCGACAAGCTGCGCCAGCAGACCGGCATCACGACCTCGTTGGCGCTCACCGGGCAGGGCTCGGTGCTGCCGACGGACATGCAACTGCAGTTGCTGTTCATCCTGCAGGAAGCGCTCTCCAATGTGCGCAAGCACTCGGGCGCGACGCGGGTGGATGTGACACTTCACAACGCGCTGCCGTTGCGGCTGGAGATTCGCGACAATGGTCGCGGTTTCGACGAGGCCGTCATGGCCGAGCGTGCCGGTACGCACGTGGGGCTGAGCATCATGCGCGAACGGGCCGAACGCCTGGGTGCATCGCTCGAATTCGTCGAACGACGGCGGCGTTACCGTCATCGTGACGATGGATCGTGCAGGCAATGACAAAACCATGGATGGAGATACGCATGGACGGGACGATTCGCGTCTTGCTGGTTGACGATCACACGCTGTTCCGCAGCGGCGTGAAGCTCTTGCTGTCGCGTCAGGCGGGGATCGATGTGGTGGGCGAGGCGGGCGACGGCGCCGAGGCCATCAAGCTCGCGCGTGCCTTGCGTCCCGATGTCGTCCTGCTCGACCTCAACATGCCCGGCCTGTCAGGTGTCGAAGCGCTGCGCCTGATACTGCAAGACAACCCTGAGCTTGCCGTGCTCATGCTGACCGTGTCGGAAGACGCGGAAGATCTTGCCACCGCTTTGCGTGCTGGCGCGCGCGGTTACTTGCTCAAGAATATCGATGCCGACTACCTGCTTGGCGCCATCCATCGCGCCCGCGAGGGCGAGGCCGTGGTAGCCGAGGCGATGATGGGCAAGCTGCTGCAGCAGTTCCGTGCAGGAGATGCGCCGGCTCAGGCGCGCGAGGATGACAAGCTCACCGCCCGCGAGCGCGAAATCCTTGGATATCTTGCGCTGGGCGAGAGCAATAAGGTCATTGCCCGGCGGCTCGATCTTTCGGAAAGCACGGTAAAGATTCACGTGCAGAACATCCTCAAGAAATTGAACCTATCGAGCCGTGTGCAGGCCGCGGTTTATGCCGTCGAGCATGGGCTTGCGGCGAGCGACGGGAGCCACTAGAGAACAACCACCGCTTGTGGCGCGCTGTCGGGTGTCAGATGCGGGGCCTTTGCACTACGCGTGGTCCTTGGCGTAGGGACAGCAACCGCGCCGGCAAGGGGAATTCGTCTTTCCGGCGCGGTCGCCTGACTAGCCCGGGGGAGGAGCAAGTCAGGCCAAGGGCTGTCAGCTCCGAAGGCAATGGAGCTTTGCAAGGCTATCGTCGATGCATATTGCCGGCCCTGACCTGAGACAGCGTTGCAAGTCGGACAGCATAACCGGCGCCCCAGCCATTGGCTGGGCGATGTAGGGCCGTCAATCAGTTCCTAGGCACGGCACACTGAATGTACCGTGCCAGCAGCGATCCAGTCCGGCTCAGTCCGGCTGCTCTTTTCCGTCTTTCTCGGCAATCCAGGCGCGTGTCTGCGCCAAGACTTCGTCCCCCAGTTCCGCATCATCCGTTACTCGCGCGAGCAGTAATGCGCCAACCATCGCGGCCCAGCCGCCAATGGCTGCGCGGCGGCGCTCGGCGTCCGTCTTGCCGGGTGCGCCGAGCGCGAGCTTTTCGATCTGTGCTTTCACGCGATGGGTGACTGCCGCGCGTGCTTCCGGCGATTGGTGAAGCACTTCGGGCCCGAGTCCGGCAATGGTGCAGCCGCCGGCCTTGTCGTCGCAGTGCTGGCGCGAAAGGTAGCGATGGGCGTAGTCGACCAGGCTGAGCGTGGAGGCGTCTTCGTTGCTGCGTGCGAGCGTTTGGGCGATCAGGTCGTTCTTGGACTTGAAGTGGCCGTAGAAACCGCCATGCGTCAGCCCGGCGGCTTTCATGACTTCCGCCACCGTTACCCGCTCGAAGCCGTGCTCACGGAATAGGCGGCCGGCCGCTTCCAGGATCTTCTCCCGGTTTTCGGCAAATTGTTCGCGGCTGACTTTCATGCGTGGCTCCAAATGATCGTTGACATTTTACATGATGGTTATCATGATTGCGCAATGATGATGGTCATCATCAATAAACCAGAAACCCCTGAGGGCTGATCATGACGACGCAAAAACCTGCAGTGCTGATCACCGGTGCCTCCTCTGGCATCGGAGCCACTTACGCCGACCGCTTTGCCCGCCGTGGGCACGATCTTGTGCTGGTCGCACGTGACCAAGCGCGCATGGAATCGCTGGCCGATCGCCTGCGTGCCGAGACCGGCGTGACGATTGATGTACTGCGTGCCGACCTGACGGTCGAAGCCGATGTGCTGCGGGTCGAGCAGCGCCTGCGCGACGACAGTCGCATCGGTGTGCTCATCAACAACGCTGGCGCCAGTCTGCCTGGCTCGCTCGTCGAGCAAAGCCCCGAACAGGTCGCAGGACTGGTCACGCTGAATGCCACGACACCGGCGCGTCTTGTAGCGGCCGTGGCGCCTCGTTGGGCTCAGGCTGGGCAGGGCGCGGTCGTGAATATTGCTTCCGTGGTCGGATTGGCGCCGGAATTCGGATTGACCATCTACGGCGCAACCAAGGCATTCATGTTGTTTCTGTCGCAAAGCATGCAGGTCGAGTTGGGGCCGCGCGGGGTTTATGTGCAGGCCGTTCTGCCGGCCGCAACGCGTACTGAAATATGGGAGCGTTCAGGCAAAGACGTGAACACGCTCACTGGTGTGATGGAAGTGGGCGAGCTGGTCAACGCTGCGTTGGTGGGGTTTGACCGGCGCGAGGCTGTGACGATTCCGCCGCTGCCTGACGACGCCCAATGGGTTGCGCTCGAAGCCGCGCGTCGCGCCATGCTGCCGAATTTCGCCCAAACGCAAGCCGCTGCGCGTTATCGCACGGCGAACTGACAGTAGCCGACCCGATGGTCGGTCTTTTTATCGATTATTGATTTCACAAAGGACATTCCATGGCTAGCCTGTTTGACCCCGTGCGCATTGGCGCGCTTGAACTGCCCAACCGTATCGTCATGGCGCCGCTCACGCGTATGCGCGCACTTGATGGCCGCGTACCGGGCCCGCTGACTGTCGAGTACTACACGCAGCGTGCGAGCGCCGGGTTGATTCTGACCGAAGCGACCGCTGTCACGCCGCAAGGCGTGGGCTACCCCAATACGCCGGGCCTGTGGTCCGATGAGCAGGTCGAAGGCTGGTCGGCCGTGACGGCTGCAGTGCACGCCGCGGGCGGCCGTCTGGTGACGCAACTTTGGCACGTCGGGCGCATTTCCGACCCGATGTATCTGGACGGTGCACTGCCGGTGGCGCCAAGTGCCATCGCACCGGAGGGCCACGTCGCGACCGTGCGTCCGTACAAGTCGTACGAAGTGCCGCGCGCGCTGGAAACCGAAGAGATTCCGGCCATTGTCGAAGACTTCCGCAAGGCGGCAGTCAACGCCAAACGCGCAGGTTTCGACGCGGTAGAACTGCACGCAGCCAACGGGTATCTGTTCGATCAATTCCTGCACGACGGATCGAACAAGCGCACCGATCGTTACGGCGGTTCGATCGAGAACCGCGCACGCTTTCTGCTAGAAGCCGTCGATGCGTTGCTGACGGTGTGGCCGGCTGATCTCATCGGCGTGCACTTGAACCTGATGTCGAACACGCATTCGATGCATGACTCCAACCCGGAAACACTGTTCGCCTACGTGGCCGAGCAACTCAATGTGCGTGGCATCGCCTTCATTTTTGTGCGCGAGGCACTGGATGGCGCCAAGCGCTTGCTGCCGGTGGTGCGCGAACGATTCAAGGGCGCGATCATCGCCAACGATGGTTTGACGCGTGAGTCTGCCGAGAAGGTGCTGACGCGCGGCGAAGCCGAGGCTGTTGCCTTCGGCAAGGCTTACATCGCCAACCCGGACCTGGTGGAACGCTTCCGTGCCAATGCGACACTCAATGCGCTGGTCGGCGAGACGATCTACGCGGAAGGCGCAACGGGCTACACGGATTACCCGGCTTTGTCGGCTGCCTGATCGATACGCCGCTTGCTGCATCAAGCAAAAACGCCCGCATTGCGGGCGTTTTTGTTTGTGTGCGCTGCTGACGTCAGAACAGGCTCATCTGCGGCGTGTCCGGGCGCGGCGGTTTGAACAACCCCGTGTCGAGTTCGACACGACGCTGATTGAGTCCAAGTCGCTCTGCGACAAGACGCATGCGGCGCGAGTACATCTGCGCGAACACGCCGTCGCCCCGCATCCGTTTTCCGAATTCGCTGCGATAGGTCTGGCCGCCGTGTATCTGGCGCAGAACGCTCATGACGTGCGCCGCACGATCCGGGTAATGCTGTTCCAGCCAGGCGGGAAAAATGTCCGCGAGTTCATGTGGCAGGCGCAGCAAGACGTACCCCGCAGCGTGGGCGCCCGCTGCGGCGGCGTTTTCGCAGATGGCTTCGAGTTCGTGATCGTTGAGTGCCGGGATGAGCGGGGCGACGAGAACGCTGACCGGCACGCCCACATCGTGCAGCATGCGCATTGCTTCGAACCGGCGGTGGGGGGCGGCGGCGCGCGGTTCCATGGTGCGCGCCAGTTTCTTGTCGAGCGTTGTGATGCTGAAGGCCACCGTGACAAGATTGTCGCGCGCCATGTCGGCGAGCAGATCGATGTCGCGTTCGGCGATCAACGCGCTCTTGGTCACGATGCTCACCGGGTGGCGACATTCCGCCAACACGGCGAGCAGGTCGCGCGTGAGGCCCAGTTTGCGTTCGATGGGTTGCCAACCGTCGGTGTTGATGCCCAGTGCGATGGCGCTGCATTGATAGCCGGGCTTGGCGAGTTCGCGCTTCAGTTGCGCGACGGCGTCGGGCTTGTGAGCGATCTTGGTCTCGAAATCGAGGCCGGCGGACAAGCCCAGATAACTGTGCGTGGGGCGCGCGAAGCAATAAACGCAGCCATGTTCGCACCCTCGATAGGGATTGATGGATTGCGAGAATCCGACATCGGGCGAGCTGTTGCGCGAGATGACGGTCTTGCTGGTATCGATCAGCAGTTCAGTGCGCGGCGCGGCTGGGGCTTCTTCGTCTTCTACCCAGCCATCGTCGAAGGTTTCGCGTCGCTGCGATTCATAGCGCCCATCCGGCCGCGTGACCGCACCCCGGCCCCGGAATACGAGGGGCCGCGTGTGCACAAGGGCTTCGTGCTGGCATCCGTCGTCCGGTACATCGGGTAACTGACCGAATTCCTCATCAGGGGCGTACAACGGGTGCTCCGGTATTGCTGCGGATGGTGCTGGCGACGACATCAGCGAGCCGCCCCAGCGCACGGCTGTGCGCAGCGGCAAGCCCGGCGTTTCCGCCAGTGATCGACTCGCTGATCGTTTCACGCCCGTACTGCGTTTGCTTGTCGTCTTCGCGTCGTAGCGTCCAGCGAGCGTCGAGCGTGGCGGTGGTGGTGGTCGATTCAAAGCGCTGAACGTCGATAAACACCGTGTAGGCCGCATCGCGCGAAGCATATTGCGGGTAGGCCGCGATGCGCGCCGCGGGCAGCCGTTGCGCGAGATCGTCAGCGACCACGCGTGCGATGTCCTGCCGCAAGGGCTCGGCCCAGCGGTCACTGTCGAGAATATCGACGCGGTTGTCGGCGGTGCGCACCACCAGCTCGAAGCGATCCACACCTTCCGGCAGCGTGACAGGCGCGACGGCGATCGACAGCCCGCTGGCCGGAGCAGCGGCGGTTTGCGGTGGCACCGATGACAGCGTGTAGTAGCGCGCCGGCGTGCTGCTGCATGCCGCGAGTGCGACAAGGGTGATGGCGGGCAGGATGATGCGTCGGATCATGGCTTGTCCTCGGGCTGGCGGCCCCGGATGAGGGCTTCGGGGTGGCGGTCCAGGTAGTCGGTGAGTGTGCGCAGCGAAGCCGCCGAACGCGAGACTTCACGCAGCGTGTCGCGCAGTTCGGTCTGCGTCGGCGAATCCTGCGAGAGCAGGCCGTTGGCGTGATCCAGTGTCTTGCGTGCGTCTTCCACGGTGCCCTTGATGGCGGGCAGCATGTCGTTGTTTACGTTGTGCAGCGTGCTGTCGGCACTCTTGAGCACGTCGTTGAGCGAGTTGATGGCTCGCCGCAGGTCATTGACGATGTCCTGGAACGGAATCTGGTCGAGTTTGCGTGCGATGCTCGACAGGCTGGTCTGGAGCTCTTGCAGATCACCTTGGACGGTGGGTATCTGCACCGGGCTCTGCGTGGTGTCGAGCTTGGTCTTTGCCGCATTGGGGAAGAAATCCAGCGCCACATAAAGTTGCCCGGTGATGAGGCTGCCCATACGCAATTGGCCGCGCAGGCCAGAGTCGATCATGCGGACGAATTCGTGTTGACGCTCGGCAGTCAACCTCCCCACGTCGCGGCGCAGGCGAGAGGTCAATCGTTCGGGGTACAGGCGTACCGTTACCGGAATGTTCAGGCGGCGCGCTTCGCGGTCGTAGTCCAGTCCGATGTCCGTGACTTCACCGATGGGAATGCCACGGAATTCCACGGGCGCGCCAACCGTCAGGCCGTGCACCGATTCGCGGAACAGCAGTTCGAAGTATTCCACCCGATTGTCGTAGCGCTTGAAGGCGCTATTGCGGTCGTCGTACAGCCGGAAGGCCGCCATCGACTCGGCTTCCTTGCCAGCGTCTTCGCCTTCGAGCGGGGCGAAGGCGATGCCGCCCAGCACGACTGACGCGAGCGATTGCGTATTGACCTTCACGCCGGTGGCGTCCATCGAAAAGTCGATGCCGGAGGCCTCCCAGAAGCGAGCCGATTCGGTGACGTATTTGTCGTACGGTGCGCGCACGAAGATTTCGATCGACACGCCGGAACCGTCCGGATTGAGACGGTAGGCGACAACCTCTCCCACTGCGATGCGACGGTCGTACACCGGTGAGCCATAGTCGATGGAGCCAAGATCGTCTGACTTGAGCACGAAGGTTCGGCCGGGCAATCCTTCGGTCAGCACGGGCGGGACTTCAAGGCCGGTGAAGTCGTTGCGGGCCTGTTCCGACTTGCCCGCTTCCATCCCGATGTAGGCGCCCGACAACAGCGTCGTCAGGCCCGAAACACCGCTGCCGGCGATGCGCGGTTTGACGACCCAGAACTTGGTGTCGTCGACCAGCATGGGTTCGACCTGTTTGTTGAGTTCGGCGGTCACCGTGACGCCGGGGCCGTCCTCGGCCAGCCGGATCGACTTGATGACGCCAACATCCACATCGCGGAACTTGATGCGTGTTTCTTCCGCCTGGAGGCCTTCGGCCGTACGGAACTGGATGGAGATCGTCGGCCCCTGGTTCATGATGTTGCGCACCGCGAGCCAGCCGCCCACGACGATGGCAACGAGTGGGATCAGCCAGACGATCGAGAGCGACCATCGTCCGCGCCGGCGCGTGGCCGCTGTGGGCAGATTGCTGTCAGGTTCGGGGGTGTTCGGCTCGGTCATGGTTCTGGGTCTCGATGGCGTCCCACATCAGGCGCGGGTCGAAGGATTTTGCTGCGAACATGGTGACGACGACCACGGCACCGAACGCAATGGCGCCGGGGCCGGTACGGATGGTCAATAGCGATCCAAAGTGGACGAGCGTGGCGAGCAGCGCAGCAACGTAGATGTCGAGCATCGACCATTTGCCGACGATCTCGACCAGGCGGAACAGGCGGGTGCGTTGCTGGATCTGCAACTGGCTGCGGCGCTGCACCGACAGCAGCAAGGTGATCAGCGCGATGAGCTTGGCCATCGGCACCACGATGCTGGCGACAAAAACGATGATGGCCAGATCCCACGAGCCGCTGTTCCACAGATAGGCGGCGCCCGACAGGATGGTGTCGTTCTGGGTGGAGCCCAGCGTGGTCGTCTGCATGACAGGCAGCACATTGGCCGGCACATACAGAACGCACGCCGTGATCACCAGTGCCCAGGTGCGGGCGAGGCTGTCGGGTTTGCGAAGGTGCAGCGGCGCGTCGCAGCGGGGGCAAATGGTGTTGTGCGAATCGTGCGCCGACGTTGGCATGCGCACCAATAGTCCGCATGCATGGCATGAAGCCAGGCCTCGCGCGGCGGCCGATCCGGCTGGAAACGCTTCGGCGCGGGGCGCATTCATGCGCGTGCCTCGCGCAATCGGCCGTGCCGCAAGGCTTCAAAGCGTCGCCAGATATCGGCCTGATCCATGCTCGCACTCATCGCCGCCATGAGCACCATGGTCATGCCAAAGCACCACAAGCCGATGCCGGATATGGCGGTAGCCATGTGAGCCAGTTTCACGAACGACACCACGACGCCGAGCATCATCACTTCGACCATGGCCCAGGGTGAGATGCTAATGAACAGTCTGAACAGACGTGGAAAGCCGAGCGACACCCGTCCGAGTTCCAGCGGTAGCAGCAGGTAGGTGAGCGACAGTAACAGAGTGAGCGGGGCGAGGAATCCCGTGAATAAAACGAGCGCGCCGACGGCATCCATTCCGTCGGCATGCAATGCTTTGACGGCCCCCAGCAGTGTGGCATGCGTCATGATGCCGCTGCTCTCCAGCGAAACCACTGGGTAGCAGTTGCCGATGATGAAGGTCGTCAGTGCACCCAGCACATAGGCCAATGTGTGGTCCACCGGAGAGTAGGGGCGCCGTCCCAGCCGTGCGCCACAGCGCGCGCAACGCGCTTGCTGCCCGGCTTCCAGCACGGGGTGGTGCTGAAGCAGGTCGCAGTCGTGACAGGCGACGAGTGAAGGTTGGGTCATCGAGGGGCCTCAAGCAGGATTCGTGCGCGAGCGAAGCGCGACTCGACGCGGCGACGCAGACTATGAATCATAGCTGGCCGCCGATCTGCTGTATATCAATACAGTGGTGGTGCCAAACATGCTCGGGGATCACGCCTTGCCTGCGGACAAGCCTGGCTCCTTCGCAGCACGTCGTTCCTTCGCCACGGCATTTGTAGCGGCGTGGGGCGACCGTGCAAGTCAGACGTTACATCGATTCGCCCGGCGCACGAGCGCGGAACTCGCTCGGCGTCATTCCCGTGCTCTTCTTGAAAAAGCGACAAAAATAGGCGGGGTCTTCGAAGCCGAGTTCAAAGGCAATTTTCGATACCGGCGCTGCAATGTAGAGCAGGCGCCGCCGCGCTTCCATGAGGATGCGTTCGTGGATCAGCGCAGAGGCTGACTTGCCGGCGAGTCGTTCGCACAGGCGGGAGAGACGACTTTCAGTGATGTGCAGGCGTTCGGCGTAGAAGCTCACGGTACGTGCCGTGGCGTAGTGTTCTTCGACAAGCGTGCGGAAGCGAACGAACGATTCCGTATCGCGCGTCTGACCGCGTGCGAGGACCTGGCTTTCGGCGTGTTGGCGCGCAAGCAGCATCAGCACGCAGTGGACGAGCCAGTCCAGCATCAGGGTGTGGCCGGGCATGGGCCAGGCTGCCTCGGTCATGATCTGCGCGAGCAGCGATTCGATGCGTTCGGTGTGTTGGTGCAGCGAAGTCAGCGATACGGCGCGAGGCATGAGCAGCAGCTCGCGCAGCAGCGGCGTGCGCGTGTCGCCGCCTGTCTTGAAGAGCAAGGTCTCTGCGATGGTCAGCACATAGCCGTGGGCCTCAGCCGAAAAGCGAAATCCGTGTGGCACGCCCTGTGGAATCATCAGCGCGAGCGGCGCCTGAACGGCTAGTTGTTCGTCACCGACGATCGCCTCCACTGAGCCGCCCAAAACAAAAAGCACTTGGAAGAGCCCGCGATGAGCATGCAGGTCGATCTCCCAATCGTAGAAACGCGCCCGGGTCTCGATCAGTTCGATGTGGACGAACTCAGGCTCGGACTCTGGCCATTGTTCGCCGTAGAGCGCGAATACCGGGATCTGCCCAGCTGCGGGAGTCGTGGGGCTGAGCATTTCAGAATGTCGAAAAAGTACAAGGAAAAATCGGATTGATCCATTCGGGTGGAATCGGCTGATTGCTACGATCCTGCTATCAGACGGCGGTGCCGGTTGTCATTTGACGCCAAAGGCGCACCTTCCGGCATTGGGGAAAGCATCGCTTTTGTACAACCCAAGCCGTCGCCTGGACGACAGAGGAGACGGGCGTCATGCGCACGCAGATTGGAATCATCGGAGCAGGCCCGGCGGGCTTGCTCCTGTCGCACCTGCTGCACTTGCAGGGTATCGAGTCGGTGGTGCTGGAGTGCCGCTCGCGCGAGGAGATCGAGGCCACCATCCGCGCTGGCGTGCTGGAACAGGGTTCGCGCGACCTGCTGATCGAAGCCGGCGTGGGGGAGCGCATGGTGCGCGAAGGGTCTGTCCACCACGGCATCGAATTGTCATTCGGCGGTCGGCGGCACCGTATCGACCTGACCGAACTGACCGGACGATCGATTACCGTTTATGCGCAGCATGAGGTGATAAAGGACCTGGTTGCCGCGCGTCTGGCCGTGCAAGGACAACTGCTGTTCGAAGTGTCTGACGTGAATATTGCCGGCATCGACGGCGAGCGCCCAACGGTGAGCTTTATGTACAACGGTGAGGCTGCTTGCCTTGAGTGCGACTACGTCATTGGCTGCGATGGTTTTCACGGCGTGTCGCGCGGCACCATTCCCGGCAGTGTGCGCAAGGACTATTCACGCGTCTATCCGTTCGGTTGGTTCGGCATTCTGGTCGAAGCGCCGCCTTCGTCCCACGAACTCATCTACGCCCAGCATGAGCGGGGTTTTGCGTTGGTCAGCACGCGTTCGGCGACCGTGCAGCGCATGTACTTCCAGTGCGATCCGCATGACAAGGTCGAGCATTGGTTGGACGACCGCATTTGGGCTGAATTGCATTCGCGTCTGGAAAATGACGATGGCTGGCGACTGACCGAGGGACGCATTTTCCAGCGGAACATCGTTGCCATGCGGAGCTTTGTGGCGACGCCGATGCGCCACGGCCGGCTATTCCTGGCTGGAGACGCGGCCCATATCGTGCCGCCTACGGGGGCCAAGGGCATGAACCTCGCCATCGCGGACGTGCGCTTGCTTGCAATGGCACTGGTGGAGGCCGTCCGTAACGGCAAGCAAGAAGGGTTGGAGCGCTATAGCGACACGGCTCTGCACCGCGTGTGGCGAGCGGAGCATTTCTCGTGGTTCATGACGAGCCTGCTGCATTCGTTTGCCGACGCGTCGGATTTTCAGCGTCAGTTGCAGCGTTCGGAGTTGGACTACGTGGTGAGTTCGCGGGCGGCGATGACGTCGTTGGCAGAAAACTACGTCGGCATGCCATTCTGAACTGCTGTGATGCACGGCGGATGCCAAAGCCCGCCGTGCATCGTGAGGTCACTTGACGGATTTGCCTGCCTTGCGGCCGGCCTTTGTGCCCTTGGACGGTTTGTGGGACTTGGCTGTCGGCGCAGTGACGGCAGTGGTTGGCCCCAACTCATCTACTCCCTTCATGGCAGAAAGTTCTTGCCGTACGCGTGCGGCCACATCGCTCCAGTCACCAAAACGCGCCTGACGAACGATACGGATCGAGTCGTACCAAGGCGTGCGTGATTCCTCGGTGCCCCAGATGAAGGAACCGATCCGATCGAGCATCAACAGTGTTGGCGCACCCACAGCGCCGGCCAGGTGTGCGACCGACGTGCAGGTCGTGGCGACTGCGTCGACCGCCTTGAGCAGTGCCGCGGTGGTCATGAAGTCGTTCAGTTCCGAGCCCCAGTCGACAACGTTGAAGCCTTTGTCGCGCAGCGAGGCGACGACCTCGCCGGCTGCCGGATTAACTGAATGGAATACGATGTCGCGGGGGCCGTTGCCTTTTGCGAGCAACGCTTCGAGTTGTGGTTGTGGCAGCGAGCGCACATCGTTGCGCGATTGTTGCGGATTGCCGGTCCAGGCCAGGGCAACGTGCAGCCGACCGTCGCCGACGCCGAGCCGCTTGCGCCAACGGACAACCTGGCCGCCTTCGACATGCAGATAGGCACTGCCGCGCAACGTATCGTTACCAAATTTGAACGGCGAGCAACTGCTCATGAGCGGCATGTGGAAGTCGGTCTGCCGGAGGAAGTCAACATTGAGTTCGACATCAGAGGGAATCAGCGGTTTGAACAGTTCGACAAGCGGACCGAAGCAGCCAAAGACGAGCTTGCCGCCGAGGGCGCGAACGCGTTCGGCAATCAATGGCAGGAAGCGGACCAACAGGATGGCGTCGCCGTAACCTTGTTCGAGCCATATGCCGAGCGTGCGGCCTTCGAGCGACTCGCCGCGCCAGTGCGGAACGCCGCAGTTTTGTTCGCGAGCCTGAAGTTGCTCACGCAAGCCCGGCAGCGAGAATCGAGCGTGCATGTTGGCCCAGCCGCTTTCCCAGATGCCGTGGCGCAGTTCGAGTTCGCCGAGCGGCAGTCGGATGCGATCGTCATCGGGGTGATGGGAGATCAATTCGCGTAACAGGGACAGTGCGTCGGCAAAGCGTTCGTCATCGACCATCGCCAGGGCGAGGTTGACGGGCGCATGCGCGTGATTGGGATCGATGCGCAATGCGGCCTCGCCGGCCGTGACGGCTTCGTCGGTGCGATATTGCATGCGCAAGGCTACAGCCAGATTTGAATAGGCGTCTGCGCTATTCGGATCGCGTGCCAGCATCTCGCGACAGGCCAGCTCGGCGTCCACGTAGCGCTTGCAGGCAATGAATGCCGCAGCCAGGCACAGCGGCAGCAGGGCGTCCGTGTTCGGGTCCAGCTCCCATGCACGCTCCAAGGCAGGGCGGGCTTCGATGCTGTCGGAACTGATCAGCAGCATGCTCCGTCCGTACAGGTACCAGCCTTGGGCACTCTGCGGGAACCGTTCAGTTGACCGGCGCGCCAGCGCGCGGGTAACGATTTGCATGCCGGGCTGTTCCATGAATTGAGCGGTGGCGGCGAGCGCGTCCGCCTCCGGCAGACCGTCAAAGGCCGTCATCAAGTCATCGAAAACCTGCCAGTGCGTGGCTGCACCTGCCTGCGTGGCGAGGGCGTCAAGGCAGGCACGCGCCACGCCGTTGAATTTCTCGTAGCAGGCGTCATGGGGTGGAAGAATTTGGGTCATGGCGCATAGGGGTATGTCTGGGATGCCACGATCTTACGGAAGCGAGGGGGTCATGGCAGTGAGACAATTCCTAAAAATGGCCCTTGTTTTCGCTAAATAACGTGTCAAGCGACGCAGCGCAGGTGCGGTAAAGATGCGTGCGGTGGGGTACTGTTGCGGGTTGGGACTCTCTCAGGGAAATAGTCATGAACCAGCATCTTTTCTCGCCTATCTCATTGCGTCAGCTGCATTTGCCAAACCGCATCGCCGTGTCGCCGATGTGCATGTATAGCGCCGACGATGGTCTTGCCAACGATTGGCATCTGGTTCACCTGGGGGCTAGAGCGGCTGGCGGGGCAGGACTCGTCATTTGCGAGGCCACGGCGGTATCGCCGGAAGGCCGTATCAGTCCGCGCGATCTCGGTCTATGGAACGACACACAAGTGGTCGCGTTGCGTCGGATCGTGGGTTTTCTGCATACCCAAGGCGCGGCGGCCGGCGTGCAACTCGCACATGCCGGCCGCAAGGCCAGCACCTGGCCCCCTGGCGCGGGTAGTGGTGAGGTGCCGGAACAGCAGGGCGGCTGGCAAGTGGTGGCCCCCTCGGCGCTCTTTTTCGCAGACAACTATCCCATACCACAAGCGCTGGATGCCGATGGCATTCGTAAGGTTGTAAACGATTTCGTTGCGGCCGCGCACCGGGCCGTGGCGGCCGGCTTCGACGTGGCGGAGATCCATGCTGCGCACGGCTATCTGCTGCATCAGTTCATGTCGCCATTGTCGAACCTGCGTGACGACGACTACGGCGGGAGCTTCGACAATCGCGTAAGGCTGACGCGTGAGGTTGTGCGCGCGGTGCGTTCTGTGTGGCCCGACGATCTCCCGGTTTTTGTGCGCTTGTCTGCTACGGACTGGGCACGAGAAGGCGGCTGGACGCCGGACGATACGGTTCGGCTTGCTGCGCTGCTGCGCGAAGACGGAGCCGATCTGATTGATACGTCATCAGGCGGAACGCTGGCGCGGGCAGATATTCCGCTTGGGCCTGGCTACCAGACCGCGTTTGCGGCGCGGGTGCGTCACGAGGCGGGTATCGCCAGCGGAGCGGTGGGGTTGATTACCGACCCGGCGCAGGCGGATCACATCATTCGCACCGGGCAGGCCGATATCGTATTGCTGGCGCGCGAATTGCTGCGCGATCCGTACTGGCCTTTGCACGCTGCGCAGGCGTTGGGGCAGCAGCAATCGTGGCCGACGCAATATTTGCGTGCGGCGCCCGCGCATACACCTGCCAGCAAGCCGCGCACTTGATGCGTCCATGGGCGGCGGGCGCGAACGACTGCGCTCGCTGTGCCGCCCAGTCGATCAGCGAGCCACTTCCATATTGTCGATGAGCCGTGTGTTGCCCAGACGTACGGCCGCGACGACGACCAGCGGCGCGTTGCCTTCCGGCGCCTGCAGGTCGGCTTGTTGGCGAATCGAGATGTAGTCCGGTTTCCAGCCATGCTGGACGAGCACCTGGGTCGCGCCTTGTTCAAGTGCTGCGTAGTCACGCTGACCGGCGATGATGGCTTCGACGATACGGCGCAGTTCCGCCGACAGGCGCGGCGCTTCGACGCGCTCGGCTGCGCTCAGATAGCCGTTACGCGACGATAGTGCGAGGCCGTCGGCCGCTCTCACGGTTTCGCAACCGATGACGTCGATTCCCATATTGAGTTCAGCAACCATGTTGCGGATGACCATCAACTGTTGGTAATCCTTCTTGCCGAACAACGCCGTGGTCGGGCGCACGATGTTGAACAACTTGGCGACGACCGTCGCCACGCCCTGGAAATGTCCCGGTCGAAAGGCGCCCTCGAGGATGCTGTCGTGCGCACTTGCCGGCTGGATCACATATTGCTGCGGTTGCGGATAGAGTTCTTTCTCGTCGGGCGCGAAGAGATGATCGACGCCCGCATCGGCCAAGCGATCGCAATCCTGTTGGAACGTGCGCGGATATTTGTCGAAGTCTTCGTTGGGGCCGAACTGGAGTCGGTTGACGAAGATGCTCGATACGACGGCATCGCCGTGGCTTCGAGCCTGTCGCATCAGGCTGATGTGGCCGTCGTGGAGGTTGCCCATGGTCGGCGCAAAAGCGACGCGGCCCGTGCCGGCGAGCGCGGCGCGCAGGCTGGCGATGGTGGTATGGATCTGCATGATGACGGTGGAGGGCTGCGGGAAAGCTACCCAGAATGCCCCAACGCAGAGGCTTGTGCAATGCGTCACACCCCGGCCTGCGTGGCGGGGGGCGGCAGGCTATAGTGGGTAAGTAATGTTGGCGTCATGGTGTCGCAACTGCCCGAGCGGGGCCGCGTCATGACGGCGCCCCGTTCATTCACCCTACGAGGAAACGCATGGCCAAAAGAGACCTGAAAAAAATGCTGGCGCCGTACAAGGTGACGCGCCCGGGCAAGTTCCGGCTCAAGGACGTCGACCCTGCCGATACCGCCGGTCTCAAGGCCGATAAGGCCGAAGCCCGGCAGATTCTGCAAACGGGCGTTGCCGAACTCGATGAACTGCAGCAAAAGCTCTACGCGCAAGACCGCTGGTCCGTCCTGCTGATCTTCCAGGCGATGGATGCCGCAGGCAAGGACGGCACCATCCGGCACGTCATGTCGGGCGTCAATCCGCAGGGCTGCCAGGTGCACTCTTTCAAGGGGCCGTCAGCGGAAGAGTTGGACCACGACTATCTATGGCGCTGCTTGAAGGCGCTGCCGGAGCGCGGGCGGATCGGCATCTTCAATCGCTCGTATTACGAAGAAACACTCGTGGCTCGGGTGCATCCGGAGATTCTCCGGGCGCAGCACATGCCACCGGAGCTTGTCACCAAGAAGGTCTGGCAGGAACGTTTTGAAGACATCAACAGCGTTGAGCGCTATCTGGCTCGCAATGGCACGCTGATCCTGAAGTTCTTCCTGCATGTGTCGGCCGATGAACAGAAGCGCCGTTTCATGGAGCGTCTGGATACGCCCGAAAAACACTGGAAGTTCTCAGCCGCTGATATCCGCGAGCGTTCGTACTGGGACCAGTACATGAAGGCCTATGAGGACACCATCCGCAGCACCAGTACTGAGCACGCGCCTTGGTACGTGATTCCGGCGGACAACAAATGGTTTACGCGGCTTGCCGTGGCGGCGGCCGTCATCGACGCGATGCGCGATATGAAGCTCGAGTATCCACGCGTTAGCAAGGCTCAGCTGGAACAACTCGGTGAGGCGCGTGGCCAGCTATTGGCCGAGAAGAGCTGATATTGCAGGACCGCGCTGCCGCATTCAGCGTGCGGCGCGCGGTAGCTCACCAAGGGCGAGCCGGATGCCCAGTCCGATGAAGACCAGCGCGCTGGCGTGGTCCGTCCAGCGCGCTGCGCGCGGGTGACGCGCCAGCCATTGGCCGATGCCAGCCGCGCCCAGCGCCACGGCGCTGAAGACGATGCCACTCACGGCGCCGAAAATCACCCCTAGCACCAGAATCTGCCAGGGCGCAGCCCAGCCATCTGCGCGGACGAACTGTGGCAGCAACGCCAGGAAGAACAAGCCAACTTTGGGGTTGATTGCGTTGGCCAGCAACCCGCGGCGGAATTGCACACCGAAGTGCGTCTGCTGATCCGGCGCTTGTGTAGACAGCGCGCTGCCGGGGCTGCGCAAGATGCGCACGCCCAGCCATACGAGATACGCCGCACCTGCGTACTGGAGCGCAGCGAATGCGACGGGTGAGGCAGCAATCAGGGCGGATACCCCGACTGCTGCGAGCAGCGTGTGATTGAGGCAGCCGGCTGCACAGCCCAAGCCAAAACCTAGCGCGGCGGGGCGTCCGTTAGAGATACCCAGGGCCAGCACGGCGAGATTGTCCGGCCCCGGCGCGATCGCAAGCATGAACGCAAAGGGCACGAATAGCGCGAGCTGGTCTGGGCTCATGCGGGCGTTACTTGGATGCCGTCAGGTACTTGCTGTTGGGGAAGTTTTGGCGCAGCACGCGCTCGGCGTCGCTCTTCAGCGACGTCAGGCCGAGCTGGTCATACGACTTCACCATGATTCCGAGCGCCTCTTCGACGGCGGGCGAATCCGGGAACTGGCGCAGCACGACCTGTGCGCGGTTGGCCGCAGCCAGCGGCGCGCGACGAGCCGAGTAGTAGCGGGCAATGTGCAGTTCGTTGTCGGCCAGCGCTTTGACGAGCTTCTTCATGCGCTCGGTGGCGTCTGGCGTGTAGCGGCTGTTCGGGTAACGAGTGACGAGTTCCTTGAACGTGTCGAAGGCTTCGCGCGTCGCGACGGGGTCACGGTCGGCGAGGTCCATCGAAACGAGATAGGTCATCCAGCTGTCATCGGTGTTGTAGTACGCCAGACCCTTCAGATAGTAGGCGTAATCGACATTGGGGTGGTTCGGGTGAGCCTTGACGAAACGGTCGGCCGCCGATACGGCTGACGGCACGTCGCGCAGCTTGTAGTACGAGTAGGCTACGTCCATTTCGGCTTGCTGGGCGTAGCTGCCATACGGGAAGCGCGCTTGCAGGCGTTCGTACAGCTTGACGGCCTGTTCGTACGAGCCCGAGTCCATCAGATCTTTGGCCTCGGCGTACATTTGTTGCGGGGTGGCGTTAGGGTCGTCCTTAGGCTCGTTCGAGCCGCAGGCTGCGAGGCAAATCGCGAAAACAACCGGTACACTCCATTTGGTGAGCTTGAACATTCCAACACCGCAAAGAAAAGATCCTGCCGATTATAACGAATCGGCGGCCGAGGGCCTGTGTCGCCTTACGGTTCCCCTCGATTTTGGTGGGCAACGGCTTGATGCCGGCCTGGCCCGCCTCATGCCGGAGCATTCCCGCAGCCGCCTCCAGGGCTGGATTCGCGAGGGGCGTGTGAGCCGAGCGGGCGTGGTCCTGACCGATACCAAGGCTAAGCTGCTGGGCGGGGAGGTGCTTGAAGTCGCCCCCGCCGAGAGCCGTCAGGTGTTGGCCGATGCGCCCGAGGACATTCCGCTTGAAACAGTCTTCGAGGACGAACACATCCTGGTCATCAACAAGCCTGCCGGGCTGGTTGTCCATCCGGGTAGCGGCAATTGGAGCGGAACATTGCTCAACGCGCTGCTGGCCCATGATGAAGATATGTCTGAATTGCCGCGTGCGGGCATCGTGCATCGGCTGGACAAGGAAACATCCGGACTGATGGTGGTGGCCAAGACGCTGGAGGCGCAGACCGATCTGGTCCGCCAGCTACAGGCGCGTACCGTCAAGCGCGTCTATCGCGCCGTCGTCATCGGCACGCCACCCGCCTCGGGCACCGTGGATGCGCCGATCGGCAGGCACCCGACCCAACGCACCAAGATGGCTGTCGTGGCGAACGGTCGCCCCGCGCGTACGCATTTCCGCCAATTGGCGCGCCTGATGGGGGCCACATTGGTGGAATGTTCGCTAGAGACCGGCCGTACGCACCAGATTCGCGTGCACATGGCGCATATCGGGCATCCGTTGATCGGTGATCCAGTATATGCCGGGCGTCGTGCCCAACCTGCAGCGGCCGCCGGGTTCGGACGCCAGGCGCTCCATGCATTCCGGCTGGGTTTGCTTCATCCGGCGACTGGCGAACACATGGCGTGGGAGGCGGCCATGCCTGCCGACATGCAGCAGCTCATTGCGGCGCTTGAACACGGGCAGGGGAGCTGATCGTGAAGCAGCCAGCGCCAGTGTTGTTCGTCCCCGAATGGCCCGCCCCCACGGGAGTCCACGCGCTTGTGACGACACGGCGCGGTGGGGTCAGCGTTGCGCCTTATGGCAGCCTCAATCTCGGTACTCATGTCGGGGACGACCCCGCCGCCGTTGGCGTCGCAACCGCGCTGCGTTAGGGCAATTCCTTCCGGCCGAGCCGGCCTGGTTGTCGCAGGTGCATGGGGTGAATGTCGTCGATGCGGCCTGGGCGGCGCAGCAGTCGAACACCTGCCGAGGCCGACGCCTCGGTGTCGCACAGCGCCGGAGCCGTGTGCGTGATCATGACGGCGGATTGCCTTCCGGTGCTGTTCGCCAGCCGTGACGGAAGCGCGGTGGCGGCTGCCCATGCGGGCTGGCGTGGGTTGGCTGCTGGGGTGCTCGAAGCGACGCTGGCCGCCATGAATTGCGCTCCGCAAGATGTGATCGCATGGCTCGGGCCCGCCATTGGACCGACACATTTCGAAGTCGGCCCCGAGGTTCGGGAGGTCTTCATGCGTCATGATCCGAAGGCCGAAAACGCGTTCCGGCAGGGCAATGGCGATCGCTGGATGGCGGATATTTTCGTATTGGCGCGACAGCGTCTTCATGCGGCTGGCATCGCTGGGGGCGGTGTCTATGGCGGTGGCGTGTGCACCGTCGAGCGCGGTGCGGACTTTTTCTCGTACCGCCGTGATCGCACGACGGGCCGAATGGCCGCGCTGGTGTGGCGCGACTAGTTCAATTCGCGCCGTCGTCGCGCTGCGTCCCTTTGCGTTTACGCCGCCCGAACAGGTAGGTAATCAACCCAATCGGCAACAATCCCCACATGATGAAGGTGATGGCGGCGCCGACCAGGCTGGTTTGACTGACGGTAAGCATGACGGCCACGAAAAGCCAGCCGATAATCACGATGTGCATGGGCAGAACCCGCCTTGACGCTCTATTGGTGCGATGCAAAAATCGACTCGCCGCGAGCCCCCGCGACGTATCGATTGCGGACTTGAAATTCCCTTGATGGAAGGACGCCGAAGTTCATGACGCCACAACAGCCGCGAGAAGTATTCGAAAACCTGGTCCGCTCCGGACAGGAAATGGCAAAAGTGTTTTTCGAACAGCTCGGCAGGATTCCGCTGGGAACCGAACAGGTGGCAGCCAAGCACCCGTTAGCAGGGCTTGCGTCCCCGGCATTGTCGATCGACGCCCAGCACCTTGCGCAGTTGCAGCGCGAACATCTTGAGCAGCATGCCCGTTTGTGGTCCAGCATGGCGTCGTCGTCTGCGGAGGCCGCCGAGCGCGAGCAAGTCGCGCGGCCGAGCCCTGGTGACCGCCGTTTTTCGGCACCCGAGTGGACGGCGAGCCCCTTCTACGACTACATCCGGCAAGCATACCTGATCAACGCTCACTACCTGATGGCAGTGGCCGATCTCGTGCCGGTGTCCGACAAGCACGCACGCCAGCGGCTCAAGTTCATGACGCGCCAGTACATCGACGCGCTGTCGCCGGCCAACTTTGCCGCGACCAACCCTGAATTCGTGCAGCGTGCGCTCGACACCAAAGGCGAGAGCATCACTGCCGGGCTGATGAATTTGATTGCCGACGTGGAGCGCGGGCGCATCTCCATGACGGATGAGAGTGCCTTCGAAGTGGGACGAAATCTCGCTTCGACGCAGGGTTCGGTGGTCTACCAGAATGAACTCATGCAACTCATCCAGTACTCGCCGCTGACCGACAAGGTCGCCGAAGTACCGCTGCTGATCGTCCCGCCTTGCATCAACAAGTACTACATCCTCGACCTGCAGCCAGAAAACTCTTTCGTCCGGTATGCCGTCGAGCAGGGCTTCACAATCTTTCTGGTGTCATGGCGTAATCCGAAAGCGGAGCAGGGCACTTTTGGCTGGGATGACTATCTCGACCAAGGCGTGCTCAAGGCGCTGGAAGTCGTGCGCGAGATCACCAAGGTCACCAAGCCGAACATTCTCGGCTTTTGCGTGGGCGGCACGCTTGTCGGCAGTGCGCTGGCCGTTGCCCGCGCGCGCGGCGAAGACCCCGTGGGCTGCGTGACATTCCTCACCACCATGCTCGATTTCGCCGACACTGGTGACATCGCCTGCTACGTCAACGAGGCGTCGGTCGCGACTCGCGAGGCCACCATCGGCAAGGGTGGTCTTATCACGGGGCAGGAATTCACCAATATCTTCTCCAGCCTGCGTCCGAACGATCTGGTCTGGAACTACGTGGTTGACAACTACCTGCGTGGCAACAAGCCGCCGGCTTTCGATTTGCTGTTCTGGAATGCCGATAGCACCAATCTGCCAGGGCCGTTCGCGTCGTGGTACCTGCGCAATATGTACCTGGAAAACAGCCTGCGCGTGCCCGGCAAGCTCACCATGCTCGGCCAGCCTGTCGATCTGGGGAAAATCGAATGCCCGGCGTATTTCTACGCCTCGCGCGAAGACCACATCGTGCCGTGGAAGACCTCGTACCTTGGCGTGCGCCTGCTTGGCAGCAAGGACGCAACGTTCGTGCTCGGTGCCAGTGGGCACATTGCGGGCGTCATTAATCCCGCTGCCAAAAAGAAGCGCCACTTCTGGACGGGTGACGTGGCCGCAACCGCCGAGCAATGGCATCACAATACGACCGAAGTGCCCGGCAGTTGGTGGCCACATTGGTCCGCATGGCTCGCCGCGCGTAGTGGCGAGCAGGTGCCCGCTCGCGAAAGACTGGGCAACCGTCGTTACAAGCAGATCGAAGCCGCGCCGGGCAGCTACGTCCGGGAGCAGGCCTGACCGAGGACAGGCCTGCATCGGCTTCCGGTGATCCACGCAAGTGGATCCATAGCGCGTCGGTCAGCCCGGATCGCAGCGCTCGCACAAGAGGGCACTCACAGAGGAGATAGGACGATGGCTCGCATTGCATTGATCACCGGTGGTATGGGCGGCCTGGGCGAGGCGATCTGCATGAAGATGGAAAAGCTCGGCTACAAGGTCATCACGACCTATTCGCCGAACAACCAAAAGGCCAGCGAATGGCTTTCGAGCATGCGCCAGCAAGGCCACGACTTTGGCGCCTACGCGTGCGATGTGACTGACTTCGACTCCTGTCAGGCGTGCGTTGGCAAGATTCAGAAAGAAGTCGGCGCGGTCGACGTATTGGTCAATAACGCCGGCATTACGCGCGACATGACATTCAAAAAAATGACCAAAGCCGATTGGGACGCGGTCATGAACACCAACCTCGACAGCGTGTTCAACATGACCAAGCAGGTCATGGAAGGTATGACCGAGCGCAAGTGGGGGCGCGTCATCAACGTTGCCTCGGTGAACGGCCAGAAGGGCGCTTTTGGCCAGACCAATTACTCTGCAGCCAAGGCGGGCATGCATGGCTTCACCAAGGCGCTGGCGCTCGAAGTCGCCAAGCACGGCGTGACGGTCAATACCATCTCGCCGGGCTACATCGGTACCAAGATGGTGACGCAGATCCCGGCCGAGATTCTCGAATCCAAGATCCTGCCGCAGATCCCCATCAGCCGTCTGGGCAAGCCTGAGGAAGTTGCCGGCCTTGTTGCCTATCTTGCTTCGGACGAGGCCGCGTTCCTGACGGGCGCGAACATTTCGATCAACGGCGGGCAACACATGTACTGAGGCCGACGCCAAGCGTGCGTCTGCGATGGATTTTCGGGGAGCGCCGACCCTGGCGGCGCAAAAGCCGGCCCCGCATCCCCCTGGTGGCTGGCGTGTGGCAACAATGAAAGGTGAAGACAATGACCAAGAAAGTTGCGCTCGTCACGGGCGGCATGGGTGGCCTTGGCACTGCGATCTGCAAATCGCTTGCCAACGACGGCTGGACGGTCGTCGCCAACTGCCTGCCTGATTTTCCGCCCAAGGACGAGTGGCTGGCCAAGACGCGCGCCGAGGGGTTCGAGTTCATCGCTGGCGAAGCTGACGTAACCGACTTCGATCAATGCCAGGCCATGATCAAAAAGATCGAAGCCGAGGTCGGCCCGATTGACCTGCTGGTCAACAACGCTGGCATCACGCGCGACGCCACGTTCCGCAAAATGGACAAAGGGCAGTGGGACGCCGTGCTGTCGACCAACCTCGACAGTGTGTTCAACGTCACCCACGGCGTGCTGCCGGGGATGGCTGAGCGCGGCTTTGGGCGCGTTGTGAATATTTCTTCGGTCAACGGCGTAAAGGGCCAGTTCGGACAAGCCAATTACTCGGCCGCCAAGGCGGGCATCCTTGGCTTCACCAAGGCTATTGCGCAGGAAGTCGCCAAGAAGGGTGTAACGGTCAACGCCATTGCACCGGGCTACATCGGCACCGACATGGTCATGGCGATCAAGGAAGAAGTGCGCGACCAGATCGTTGCCACCATCCCTGCCGGCCGTCTGGGCAAGCCCGAAGAAATTGGCGATCTGTGCGCCTACCTGGCTTCCGACAAGGCTGGCTACATCACGGGCGCGACCATCAACATTAACGGCGGCCTGCACATGGTCTGAGCTCTGCCGGCAACGTGCCGTCGGCTGTGCGCGCCTGCTGCAGGCGCTACGGTTCGGCGGTTGTTGCCGGGGAGTGCAGCAAACCGCCTGGTATGCCGTCCGGGATTTTGCGTGACCTAGTGGGCGGGTTAACCGATTTAGGTTGCTATAATCGCGCCCAACCGTCGCTCAGAACGGACGCATCGGAGGAGAAACTGAATGGCCGAGCAGCACTCGCGTCTCATCAAGAAGTACCCGAACCGCCGTCTTTACGACACGGCGTCCAGTTGTTACATCACGCTCGCGGACGTACGCGACCTGGTCCTCGCTGGCGAGGAATTCCAGGTGGTCGACGCCAAGAGCAGCGAAGACATCACCCGTTCCATCCTGCTACAGATCATTCTGGAAGAAGAAAGCGGCGGCACGCCGATGTTCACCAGTGATCTGCTGGCTCAGATGATCCGTTTCTACGGCAACGCCATGCAGGGTTTCATGGGGCGTTACCTTGAGAACAACATCAAGGCCTTCACCGACATGCAGGTCAAGCTGCAGGAACAGGCCAAGTCGCTATACGGCGAGAACAGCCCGGCCAGCAAGGACATGTGGGCACAGTTCCTCAGCTTCCAGGGCCCCGCGCTGCACAGCATGATGGGCGCCTACATGGAACAGAGCAAACGCATGTTCGTGCAGATGCAGGAGCAGGTCGAGTCGCAGGCCCGCAATCTGTTCTCCGGCTTCCAGTTCCCGAATTACCCAGTGCAGTCGGTCACCGACAAGCCAAATGAAAAAGCCGGTGAAAAAACCAGCGAAAAGAAGTAACGCCGCGCTCATTCGGGCCCTTTAGTGCGATAATCCGCCCGCGCGAAGTCAATGCCGAACGCCCGCTCCTGCGGGCGTTCGGCATTGTGCAGCCCCGAATTCAAGGCCCGCCCATCGCGCAGGCCGCGCCCCACAGAGGTTCCTGTTTTGACTGCCACTACCGCCACGCCCCGCGTCGGGTTTGTCTCCCTCGGTTGCCCGAAAGCGACGTCCGACTCTGAAAGCATCCTCACCCGCCTGCGTGCCGAGGGTTATGAGGTTGCCTCCGACTACGACGGGGCAGACCTGGTTATCGTTAATACCTGTGGCTTCATCGATGCGGCTGTTGAAGAGTCGCTCGACGCCATCGGCGAAGCGCTGAAGGAAAACGGCAAGGTCATCGTGACCGGCTGTCTGGGTGCGAAGAAAGACGGAGATGGCCGTGGCATCGTAGAGCAAGTGCATCCGAAGGTGCTTGCCGTGACCGGCCCGCACGCGACCGAAGAAGTCATGCTGGCGGTCCATGATCATCTGCCCAAGCCGCACGATCCGTTCATCGATCTCGTGCCGCCCCAGGGTGTGCGCCTCACGCCGCAGCACTATGCGTATCTAAAAATTTCCGAGGGATGCAACCACCGTTGCACCTTCTGCATCATTCCGTCGATGCGTGGCGACCTGGTTTCGCGCCCGATCCACGAGGTGATGCGCGAGGCCGAAGCGCTGGTCAAATCCGGCGTGAAGGAGATCCTCGTTATCTCGCAAGACACCAGCGCGTACGGCGTTGACACCAAGTACCGCACCGGCTTCTGGAATGGCCGCCCGCTGCGCACCAAGATGTACGACCTGTGCAGGGCATTGTCCGAACTCGACGTGTGGGTGCGCCTGCATTACGTGTATCCGTATCCGCATGTTGACGACATCCTGCCGTTGATGGCGGAAGGCAAAGTGCTACCGTACCTGGACGTACCGTTCCAGCACGCCAGCCCGCGCGTCCTGAAGGCCATGAAGCGCCCGGCCAGCGCAGAAAACAACCTTGAACGCATTCGCCGCTGGCGCGAAATCTGCCCGGATCTGACCATTCGCAGCACGTTCATTACCGGTTTCCCCGGTGAAACCGAGGCTGAGTTCCAGGAGCTGCTCGACTTCCTTGGTGAGGCGCAACTCGACCGCGTGGGTGCATTTGCGTATTCGCCGGTCGAAGGCGCCACCGCTAACGACTTGCCGGGCGCGGTAGCCGCCGAAGAGCGTGAGGACCGTCGTCTGCGCCTCATGGAGTGCCAGGAAGAAATCAGCGTGCAGCGCCTGAAAGACAAGGTGGGCCGCGATCTGGTGGTGCTGGTTGACGAAGTGAGCGAAGAAGGCGCGGTGGCCCGTTCCGAAGGTGATGCGCCGGAAATCGACGGCCAGGTCATCATCCCCGACGGTTACGATATGCAGGTCGGCGGTTTCTACAAGGTGCGTGTCACCGACAGTGACGTGCACGATCTGTACGCGGAACCAATTTTCGCCGACGACTGAACGGCGGCGGCTCGCAGCCGCCGTGGCGCGCTGAAGGAGCTGCTCCATGTTCATCCTCGATCAACTTGCCGAACGCCAGATCGCAGAAGCCTGCGATCGGGGCGAGTTCGACGATCTCCCGGGCGCCGGCTTGCCGTTGCCCGAGGAGGACCTCTCGCTCGTGCCGCCCGAGATGCGGGCAGCCTATCGGCTGCTCAAGAATTCGGGCTATATCCCGCCCGAACTCGAAATGCACCGTGAGGCAGTCGAAATCGCCCTGCAGTTGGCTGCGGCGGGCGAGGGGGCCGAGCGGGGCTCGCTGTATGCGCGCCTGTCGCGTATCAACCTATGCCTGTCTGAATCCGGTCATCGCCAGTTGGTGGTGCCGGTTGAGTACCTCGACAAGGTCGCCGAGCGGTTCTGATAGCGCGCTTCGTGTCGTGACGTTGCCCGCGCCTGCGTGCGATCATCCTCGTTCTTCCCTTAGCCGTCCCTCCGAAGGGCTATCTCATGCCTGAGCTGATTGCTGGTCTTCGCCGCATCGTCGGCGATGCCTATGTTGTCGACGCCCCCAATGATCTCGCGCCGTATTTGTCCGATTGGCGTGGGCGCTATACCGGACAGGCGTCGTGTGCCGTGCGTCCTGCCTCGACCGAGGAGCTGGCGGCCGTCGTGCACCTGTGCGCGGAGAACAACATCGCGATCGTGCCGCAAGGGGGCAACACGGGGCTGGTGGGCGGTAGCGTGCCGTGTCAGGGCGGCGAAGTGATCGTCTCGACCGGGCGCCTGAATCGCGTACGCGAGGTCGATCCCGCCAACAACACCATCACCGTTGAAGCCGGTTGCACCTTGGCGGCGGTGCAAGAGGCCGCGCAAGATGCTGACCGCTTGTTTCCGCTGTCATTGGCGGCCGAGGGGACTTGTCAGATCGGCGGCAATCTTTCGACCAACGCAGGAGGCGTGCATGTGCTGCGCTATGGCAACACGCGCGAACTGACGCTGGGGCTCGAAGTGGTGCTGCCCGACGGGCAGATCTGGAACGGGCTTCGCGGGCTGCGCAAAGACAACACCGGCTACGATCTCAAGCATCTGTTCATTGGTGCCGAGGGCACGCTCGGCATTATCACTGCCGCAGTGCTCAAGCTCTTTCCGTTGCCGCGCTCACGCAGCGTGGGTTGGGTGGCGCTGCGCGACGCCGATGCAGCCATCGAACTGTTGGCGCTCATGCGTGGCACTGCAGGTGATCGTTTGTCGGCCTTTGAGATCGTCGGCCGCTCGGCGCTTGAACTGGTTCTCAAGCATTTGCCTGGCACAAACGATCCGCTGGCCGATGCACACGACTGGTATGCGCTTGTCGAGCTGAGCGATCCGGCGCCGGGAGAAGTCACGGCCCCGTTGCTGGAGGAGGGGCTGAGCGAGGCCATGGAAGCGGGTCTTGTGCTCGATGCCGTGCTCGCGGCCAGCGAAGCGCAAGCGGCGGCCCTGTGGGCGTTGCGCGAGAACATCTCGGAAGCACAGCGCGTGGAAGGCATCAGCATCAAGCATGATGTCTCGGTGCCGGTGAGCCGTATTCCCGATTTTCTGCGCGAAGCGGGCGCGGCGCTGCGGGATGAGTTCCCCGACGTGCGTATCGTGGCCTTCGGCCACGTCGGCGACGGCAACCTGCACTACAACATGTCCAAGCCGGATGCTGCCGACAACTCGACCTTCATCGCGCAAACGCCGCGCGTCAATCGCATCGTGCACGATGTGGTTGCGGCGAAGAACGGTTCGATCTCTGCTGAGCATGGACTGGGCCAACTCAAGCGCGAGGAGGTCCGGCGGTACAAGCAGCCGCTCGAACTCGAGCTGATGAAGGCCATCAAGCACTCGCTCGATCCAAAAGGCATCATGAATCCGGGCAAGCTGCTCTGATGACCCTGTAGGCGCGCATGCAAATGCGCCTCTACTACTCCAAGTCAAATGGAACGAATTTGAGCCGGCTTAAACTGGCTGACTTGGTTTGTTGATCGTGGACATGTGATGACCGTAGTGGAAGTGGCAAAAGGCCGGGTCAAGCGCTTGCAAACGCTCGGCGAGGAAGTCGCCAATAGCATTAGTCATGGTGTCGGTTGCGTAGCGGCCATCGTCGGCGCGCCGTTCCTGGTGTTCGCCGCGCTCGATGGCAGTGTGCAAGAGATCATTGGCGCCAGCGTCTTCGCCGCTACCATGATCCTGATGTACCTGAGTTCCACGCTGTACCACGCCATGCCGCACGGGCGTGTCAAAGAATTCTTCCACCGCGTCGACCACGCCGCCATTTACCTGCTCATCGCTGGGACATACACGCCCTTTACGCTTGGCGTGCTCAGCGGAACCTGGGGCTGGACACTGTTCGGGCTGGTTTGGGCGCTGGCCGCTATCGGGCTATTGCTGAAAGCCTTCAATCGCCTCAACCGCAAATGGCTGTCGGTCAGCATTTATCTGGCGATGGGTTGGCTGATCGTCATCGCCGCCGCACCGATGAGCGCCAAAGTGCCCCTCAATGGCTTGCTGTGGCTGGCTGGTGGTGGGCTTGCGTACACTGTCGGCACCGTGTTCTACGCGTTGAGCTCGCGGCTGCGGTTCTTCCACTTCATTTGGCACTTGTTCGTGCTGGCTGGCGCCACGTGCCATTTCTTCGCGGTCTTGTGGTACGCCGCCTGACAGAAGCCCTGTAAATCTGGCCCTCTCGGGTCGGCCATTGACAGCGGTCAATCAAGAAAAGCCAGAAAATTCTGATACTGCAACTCTTAGCTTACCGAGTTGTGGAGTCTCTATCATGGCAGTCGTTCGCTGGAGCGATGACTTGCGCGTTGGCAACCGTGCCATCGATGATGACCACCAGGCACTGTTTGAAATGCTCGACCGCCTGCATGACGCGATGCGCGTAGGGCAAGGATCGTCGGCCGTCGGGCCTGTGCTACAAGAACTCGTTCGTTACACCGAAATGCACTTCCGCCGCGAAGAGCATTACATGCGCCAGATCGGCTATGCCGGTTACGCCGCACACAAGGCCGAACACGATCGACTGATACGTGAGGTGCGCGAGCTTCAGGCTCGTTGTGCGAGTGGTGCGGTGACCATGTCGCTCAAGGTCCACTCTTTTCTGTCGGACTGGCTGCGCAATCACATCATGTCGATGGACAAGCAACTCGCCTCTCAGATCGTCGCTGTCAGCGGCGGCGTCGAACGCGTCAAGCTCTGATTCTCTCGTCCGCCGTTGGTTTGCTGTGGTCCATGCAGGTGCGGCGCTGCCGTCTGTCCGGTGCGTTCGCGCCGACTCTCTCAAATCACTGATTGATTGTTGGCCTGCGAAGTGTCGCTTGCGGTGCGGCCGGGAGGGCGCCGCAGCCGACGCATGCCGGCCGCGGGTTGGGATGGGTCAGACGTTGGCGACAATGAAGTCCTTGACCTGCCGGGCGCTTACGTTGACGACGGTCGAGCGCTGCGGCAGGGCTTCGATGTTCTCGTACGCCTTGGGGCGCCACGGGCTCTGATTCAGGGCCTCGCGGATGGTCTCTTCAAACTTGGCCGGCAGCGCGGTTTCCAGCACCACGAGCGGTACGCCGGCTTCGCGGTGTTCCAGGCCTACCTTCAGGCCGTCGGCCGTGTGCGTGTCGATCATTACCTTGTGGTCAGCCCATACCTTGCGGATCGTCCCGAGCCGGTCAGCGTGCGAACTGCGGCCCGCTACAAAACCATAGCTGGCTACCTTGGCAAAGTGCGGAGTGCTGGTCAGATCGAAAGCGCCGCCACGGTCGACTTCACGCCACAGTTCGCGCACGGTGTCGGCATCGCGTCCAACGAGGTCGTAGATGAAGCGCTCGAAGTTGGAAGCCTTCGAGATATCCATCGACGGGCTCGATGTCTGCTTGGTCTCGGCTGAGGTGCGCGGGCGGTACACGCCAGTGCGGAAGAACTCTTCCAGCACGTTGTTTTCGTTGGTCGCCAGGATCAGGCGGCGGATGGGCAGGCCCATCATCCGCGCGATATGGCCAGCGCAGATGTTGCCGAAGTTGCCCGATGGCACCGAGAAGGCGACTTGCTGATCGTTCGACGTCGTCGCCGCAAAGTAACCCTTGAAGTAATAGACGACCTGCGCGACCACGCGCGCCCAGTTGATCGAGTTGACCGTGCCGATGCGGTACGTCGCCTTGAAATCGAGGTCGTTCGAAACTGCCTTGACGATGTCCTGGGCGTCATCGAACACACCACGTACGGCGAGGTTGAAGATGTTCGGGTCTTGCAGCGAGAACATCTGCGCCGTCTGGAATGCGCTCATCTTGCCGTAAGGCGAGAGCATGAACACTTTAACGCCGTGCTTACCGCGCATGGCGTACTCGGCCGACGAGCCGGTATCGCCCGATGTCGCGCCGAGGATGTTCAGCGTTTCGCCAGTGCGGCCCAGCGCGTACTCGAACAGGTTGCCCAGCAACTGCATGGCCATGTCCTTGAAGGCCAGTGTCGGGCCGTTGGACAGTTCTTGCAGGTACAGGCCGTCTTCAAGACGGCGCAGCGGCGTGATCTGTTCGAAGTCCGAGTCGGGGCGACCGTTGCTGTACACCTCGGCGGTGTAAGTCTTGTCGATGATGCGCTTCAGATCGTCGGCGGGAATGTCGTCGGCAAACTTCGACAGCACGGCAAACGCCAGCTCGCGATAGTTCATGCCACGCATGGCGGCGAGTTCGGCAGCGGTCAGCTTGGGATAGTCGACCGGCAACGCCAGACCGCCGTCTTCCATCAGGCCGCCGAGCAGGATTTCGGTAAAGCTCTTGCGCGGCGCTTGGCCGCGCGTCGATAGATATTGCATGGGTTCAACTCGGTAGGTTGAAGGTCGCCCGCCGCAGGGGCGGGCGAAGCGCCGTCAGGCGCGGTGCGTCAGTTCAGCTCTTCCAGGCGGATGCGCGTGACTGTGCTGACCACGGTCGGCAGATCTTCGATGCGTGCGATCGCGGCGTTGACGTTCTTCTCGATGGCGCGGTGCGTCAGCGTGATGATGTCGGCCTGTGATTCGCCTTCGCCCGGCTCCTGTTGCAGCATGGCGTCGATCGAAATGTTGTGGTCGGCCAGCACGCGTGTGATGTCGGCGAGCACTCCCGGCTTGTCCTCCACGCGCATGCGCAGGTAGTAGGCGGTTTCCACCTCGTCGATCGGCAGAATCGGCAGGTTGACCAGTTGGTCAGCCTGGAACGCCAGATGCGGCACGCGGTTTTCCGGATCGGCCGTGTGCAGGCGCGTCACGTCCACCAGGTCGGCGATCACTGCCGAGGCGGTCGGTTCAGCCCCGGCGCCCTTGCCGTAGTACAGCGTGGAGCCCACGGCGTCACCCTGCACGACGACGGCGTTCATCGCACCTTCGACATTGGCGATCAGGCGCTTGGACGGGATCAGCGTCGGGTGGACGCGCAGCTCCACACCTTGCTTGCGACGACGGGCGATGCCCAGCAGCTTGATGCGGTACCCCAGGCGTTCGGCGTACTTGATGTCGGTCGCTTCGAGCTTGGTGATGCCTTCGACATATGCCTTGTCGAACTGCACGGGGATGCCGAATGCGATGGCCGACATGATGGTGGCCTTATGCGCGGCGTCCACGCCTTCGATATCGAAGGTCGGGTCGGCTTCGGCGTAGCCCAAGCGTTGCGCTTCCTTCAGTACGTCGGCAAAGGGCAGGCCCTTGTCGCGCATTTCGGACAGGATGAAGTTCGTCGTGCCGTTGATGATGCCGGCGATCCACTGGATGCGGTTGGCCGACAAGCCTTCGCGTAGTGCTTTGATGATAGGGATGCCACCGGCCACGGCGGCCTCGAACGCCACCATCACGCCCTTGGCTTGCGCGGCGCGGAAGATCTCGGTGCCATGCACTGCCAGCAGCGCCTTGTTGGCGGTGACTACATGCTTGCCATTGGCGATAGCTTCCAGCACCAGATCCTTGGCGATGGTGTAGCCGCCGATCAGCTCGACGACGATGTCGATTTCGGGGTCGCGCACCAGTTCGAACGCGTCGGACGTGATGCGTGCGGCGCCGCCCGTGACCTGCTTTGCCAGATCAACGTTGCGATCCGCCACGGCCGTAATTCGAATCGGGCGCCCCGCGCGACGGGTGATTTCTTCCTCGTTGCGGGCCAGCACCGTCCAGGTGCCGCCGCCGACGGTGCCGATACCGAGCAGGCCAACGTTGATAGGTTTCATACAAGCGGTTTCTTGAAGTTGTGGGAGAAGATCGCGAAGCCTTCGCGAAAGTAGAACCTGTGTGCCTCATGGCGTTGCACGCCGGAGTCGAGCACAAGGTTGTTTGCACCCCGCGCACGCGCCTTGTCGGCCAGCCGCCCGATGAGGGCCTGACCAACACCGCGTGAGCGATGCGCTTCGTCGGTGACGAGGTCATCGACGTAGAACTTGGTACCGTTGTGGGTATCTTCAAAGCAGCGCCACACGGCAACGCCACGCACGATGCCGTCTTCGACCGCCACCGTCATGCGAGCACCGTCGGCGAAGATGCGTGCCAGGCGCGTCGCGTATTCGGTCGGCAGGTTGGGCCGAAGCTGTCGGTGCACCCCTTCGGCCTTCGCCAGCCATTCCGGCTGGACGATGTTGCCTTGGTCGTCACAGATATCGATGAGGGTGAGCGACATGCTGGCCTGCCTTACGCAAATCGTTTTCGGTAGCCGTCGAGGAAGCGTGCGATACGCGCGATCGCTTCGCGCAGATCGTCCTCGTGCGGCAGGAACACAACGCGGAAGTGGTCCGGTGCGGTCCAGTTGAAACCGGTGCCTTGCACTAGCAGTACGCGCTCGGCTTCAAGCAGTTCGAGCACGAATTTCTGGTCGTCCGCGATCGGGTACATTTTTGGATCGAGGCGCGGGAAGCAATACAGCGCAGCTTGCGGCTTGACCAGACTCACACCTGGGATGGCGCTCAGCAGGTCATAGGCCAGGTCGCGCTGGCGCGCGAGGCGTCCGCCCGGTGCGACGAGGTCGTCGATACTCTGGTAGCCGCCCAGCGCGGTCTGGATCGCCAGTTGTCCGGGCGTGTTGGCACACAGGCGCATCGAGGCCAGCATGTTCAGGCCTTCGATGTAATCACGCGCATGGCGCTTTTCGCCCGATACCACCATCCAGCCCGAACGGTAGCCACAGGAGCGGTAGTTCTTCGACAGACCGTTGAAGGTCAGGAACAACACGTCGTCGGCCAGCGAGGCGATGCTGGTGTGTGTGGCGCCGTCGTACAGCGTTTTGTCGTAGATCTCGTCGGCAAACACCACAAGTTGATGCTCGCGGGCGACCTGCACGATGTCTTCCAGCACTTCACGCGGGTAGAGTGCGCCGGTGGGGTTGTTCGGGTTGATGACGACGATCGCCTTGGTGTTCGGCGTGATCTTGCGGCGGATATCGGCGATGTCCGGCATCCAGCCTGATTGTTCGTCGCATACGTAGTGCACGGGCGTGCCGCCGGACAGCGCCACGACGCCCGTGTACAGCGGGTAGTCCGGCGCCGGGATCAGCACTTCGTCGCCGTTGTTGAGCAGGGCGTTCATCGACAGCGCGATGAGTTCCGAGGCGCCGTTGCCCAGATACACGTCATCGACTGTCACACCGGGGATCTTCTTTTGCTGCGTGTAGTGCACCACCGCGCGGCGCGGCGCAAAGAGACCCTTGGAATCGGTGTATGCCGCCGCATCCGGCAGGTTGCGGATCATGTCCTGCACGATCTCGTCGGGCGGCTCGAAACCGAACACGGCCACGTTGCCGATGTTCAGCTTCATGATGCGGTGGCCTTCTTCCTCCATCTGTCGGGCGCGGTCGAGCACCGGCCCACGGATGTCGTAGCAGACGTTGGCCAGCTTCGCGGACTTACGGAAAGTCCGTGTGCGCGATTCGGTCGTGGTCTGCTGTTCGTCGCCTTCGGCAACGCGGAGTGGAGTGCCCTGCTTCATGATCGGCCCCTCGAGTGGCCTGCTTCCGGCCCAGCGCCAGAGCGCCTCGGCCATGCAACAAAAGACCTGCAATGATATCAAGACCCACCGCCTGATGGGGTCTGACAAGGCGCTGACACGGGCAAGCCATGCGTTCTTTTACAGAAAATCGGGCTTTCGTGCCCGAAACGCTACTGGCGACCGGCCCTTGTTGGGTGATTCTTGCCGCTTGCGTGATCGAACGGAATGCGCGATAACGACCTGTCCAAGGCGCCCAGCGCGCCGCGCACTCATTCCAGAACGTCGCGCCATGCGACGCGCCAGGCTTTCCCCGACATCATGAAACTGACCCGCGACGCCGCTTCGAACGACAACATGGTTACCTCGTATGACGCTACCCACGTTGCCATCAATCGGCAGCGTCATGAGGGCAGTCTTGTCGTCACACCCGAGACCGTCATTGACTCATGGGCCGTTGGTGGATTCGACGGTTTGGGCGAGGCCGACATGCAAGTGCTGGTAGCGCTGGCACCCGCGCTGGTCATCATCGGCACTGGCGCGCGCCAGCGCTTTCCGCATCCTTCTTTGTTGCGACCGCTGATCGAAGCGCAGATCGGTTTCGAAGTCATGGACACCGGTTCGGCCTGTCGCACGTACAACATCCTCGCGTCCGAGGGACGCAAGGTTGCCGCTGCGTTGATCCTGGATGCGAGCGCCCGCTGAATCATGGCGGGTTTCGACCGTATCCACGTTCTAGGAGCGTCGTGCTGTGGTACGACGACACTCGGGGCTGCGCTAGCGGCCCGGTCGAACGCGCGGCATCTCGATACCGACGATTTTTACTGGACGCCGACTCATCCGCCGTATCGTCAGCCGCGCCCGTTGCAGGAACGGGTGTCGCAGTTGCGCGCAGCCTTGGATACCGCACCTGCGTGGGTTCTTTCGGGATCGATGGTGTCGTGGGGCGACGTGTTCATTGAACGGCTCGATCTGGTGGTTTTCTTGACGGTGCCAACGGAAGAACGCATGCGCCGCCTACGTGCCCGCGAAGTTGCGCGCTACGGCGAAGCCATGCTTGCCGCCGGTGGCGCAATGCACGAGCAGCATCTGGCATTTGCGGATTGGGCTGCCGCCTACGATGAGGGCGGGCTCGACATGCGCAGCCGCGCACGGCATGAGGACTGGCTCGGGAAGATCACGTGCCCTGTGATCCGCCTCGACGGTGAGTTGCCGACGACACTGCAGGTGCAGGTGATTGCAGACTGGACGTCTGCCGCCTGACGAGGCGCCAAAGCATCAAAAGATACGCCCAAATATGCCGCCGTGGGCGCATGGCGCATATATTTCAGTCCACGGTTGCGACGCTCAGGGATTGTCGATACGCTGGCATTGCCAGTCCGAACAAGGAGACCCTGATGCTGGATCAACCGGTTCCGGATTTCTCGCTGCCTGCCACGGGTGGTGAGTCCGTTACCCTCTCGTCGCTACGCGGCAAGAAAGTCGTTCTCTACTTTTATCCCAAGGACAACACTCCCGGTTGTACGACCGAGGGGCAGGACTTCACGGCGCTCAACGATGAGTTCGACCGTGCCGGTGCCGTCATCTATGGCGTCTCGCGCGACAGCCTCAAGTCGCACGAAGGCTTCAAGTCCAAGTTGTGCATGCCCTTTGAACTCCTCTCCGACGCCGATGAGACCGTCTGTAATCTGTTCGGCGTCATCAAGATGAAGAACATGTACGGCAAGCAGGTGCGCGGCATCGAGCGCAGCACCTTCGTCATCGACCGCGACGGCGTACTGCGCCGTGAATGGCGCGGCGTGAAAGTTGCGGGTCACGCACAGGAGGTGCTCGACTTCGTCAAGACACTCAAATGAGGCGGGCGCGCTGGCGGCTGCCTGCCAGCGCGTTCCCCTGGTGTGACCGGCCCGGTCGGGCGTAGTAGCACAATTGAGCGCCCGGCCCGTTGATCGACGTTTATCGCGGAACCCCATATCCATGGCCACCAAGCGCACCCCGGCAAAGCTCCAATCGACGCTGCAGACCAAGCTGTTCGTCCTCGACACCAACGTGCTCATGCACGACCCCACCAGCCTGTACCGCTTCGAGGAGCACGACCTGTTCGTGCCGATCATGACCCTCGAAGAGCTCGACAACAACAAAAAGGGCATGTCTGAAGTCGCGCGCAACGCCCGTCAGGCGAGCCGCATGATGGACGAGATCGTCTCGGCCTGCCCGGACGAAATCAGCGAAGGCATTCCGCTGGCAGTGCCCTCCAAAGAGCTTGCGACGGGCCGCTTGTTTCTGCAGACCGAAGCCATTCCCGCCGAACTGCCGGAGGGAATCCCAACCGGTAAGGCGGATAACCAGATTCTGGCTGTGACGATGTTCCTGTCGCGCCGCTTTCCCGAGCGGCAGGTCATCCTGGTGTCCAAGGACATCAATATGCGCATCAAGGCCCGCGCGCTGGGGCTGGATGCGCAGGACTACTTCAACGACAAGGTTCTTGAAGACACCGATCTGCTCTACACGGGCATGCGGGAGCTGTCCGACGACTTCTGGGACACCCATGGCAAGGACATGGAAGTCTGGAAGGACGGCGGTCGTAACTATTACCGCGTACGTGGCCCGCTGTGCGCTGATCTGTACATCAACGAGCTGGTCTTTCAGGAAGGCGAAAAGCCGCTCTACGCCATCGTCAAAGAGAAAAGCGGCCCGACCGCCGTACTTGAGACGCTCATTGACTATTCGCACCAAAAGAACAACGTCTGGGGGATCGTCGCGCGCAACCGCGAGCAGAATTTCGCGCTCAATCTGCTCATGAATCCGGAGATCGACTTCATCTCGCTGCTCGGGCAGGCCGGCACCGGCAAAACGCTGCTGACACTGGCCGCCAGCTTGACGCAGGTGCTTGAGACCAAGCGCTATTCGGAAATCATCATGACCCGCGTGACGGTGCCGGTGGGCGAAGACATCGGCTTCCTGCCGGGGACCGAGGAAGAAAAGATGGCGCCGTGGATGGGCGCGTTGGAAGACAACCTTGATGTCCTTAACGGAAGCGCCGACGAAGCCGGAGGTTACGGCGGTGAATGGGGCAGGGCAGCGACGCGCGATCTGATCCGCACGCGCATCAAGATCAAATCGCTCAACTTCATGCGTGGGCGCACCTTCATCAACAAGTTCCTGATCATCGACGAGGCGCAGAACCTTACGCCCAAGCAGATGAAAACGCTGATCACGCGTGCCGGCCCTGGCACCAAGGTCGTCTGCTTGGGCAACATCGCGCAGATCGATACGCCTTACCTCACTGAAGGCAGTTCGGGCTTGACCTATGTGGTCGATCGCTTCAAGGGCTGGCCCCATGGCGGCCACATCACGTTGCAACGGGGCGAACGCTCTCGGCTGGCTGATTACGCCGCAGAAACGCTCTGAAACGGTCTGCTTCAAAGAAAAACGCGGCATTCGTGCCGCGTTTTTCTTGTGTTCAGCGCATTGCCTCGGGCGTCAGACGGCCGCCATGCCAAGTACGGCTGCACGCATTTCCTGCCGCTTGGGCAGGGCGGCGACGGGCCAGCGCAAGACGCGCAGGCCCGTCTGGGCCAGTTGTTGGGCGGCGCGCTCGCGCAGCGGATCATCATCGGTCGAGCGCACCAGCATGATGACCGCCGCTGGCGTGAAATCCTTACGGCAGACAACGAAATCAAGCATTGCGCGAGGCGGAATCACTGATGCCATGCCTGTCAGCGCGGCCGGATCGACCCGGGCGAGAATTTCGTGGTCGGGCAGCGTCAGCTTCAGGTTGAAGTACACGATCCGCTCGGCCGCATCGAGCAAAGCACCGCGAGCGCCCGGCGCTTCGACCCGTACGTTGGCCACGACGGCTGAAGGGCCGGCGGACTGAGCTTCGGCGACGAACGCCGCGTAGCGCGAGTTTTCGCTGTCGCGAAGGCTCGAAAAGCGTGTCCGATAGATGCTCCATGCCTGGTAAATCAGCCAGCTCATCAGACACACAATCATCAAAATAACAATGGCTTGCACAGCATCTCCCGGTCTTTCTACTGATTGTAGGCGCCCCCTGGGCAGCCATCCGGTGCGTTTGTCGGGCGCATCAAACCTCCAATCGCACTTTGATAATTCCCGGTTTACAGTTCGCACTTTTGGCAGATATAGTCCGGCGCTATGCGTTGCGTCCGGAAACCATTCGTTGCCTGTGCTCTGTGCGTGCTGACCAGCACGGCACTCGCCGATGAGCCTACCCAGCAGGGTCTGCTCACGCGCAACGTTGCATCCACGCAGAACGCACAAGCCTCGTCGGCCACCGGCGGTGTTCAGTCTCTCCTCGACAAAGGCCTTTCCTTCCTCGGCATCAAATATCGCTTCGGTGGCAACGGCCCCGAAAACGGTGGTTTTGATTGCAGCGGACTGGTTCGCCGTGTTTTTGGCGACGCGATGGGGCTGAATTTGCCGCGCACTGCGGCGGATATGGCCAAGCTTGGGGACAAGGTCAATCGTGACGAACTCAAGCCGGGCGATCTGGTGTTCTTCAACACCATGCGCCGGTCGTTCTCGCATGTTGGCATCTATCTGGGCGATAACCGCTTTCTGCACGCGCCGTCCAAGGGGAGCGTCGTGCGCGTAGAGGAAATCGACGGCAGCTACTGGCAGAAGCGTTTCAACGGCGCCCGTCGGCTGCTGCCTGAGGCCAACGCCGCAGTCGTAACCGCCGTCAGCCCGGCGATCACCGCCGCGCAAAAACAGCAAGGCCTGAGCCCCGCAGCCGCTGCTGCGCTGGCCCAGTCGCCGCTGCTCCGATCGTATATGGACAATCCGTCGCCCGACGGCAAGCCGCAAAACTGAGCCCAAGCGCTTACCTCAGCAACTTTCCGCTTTTCCCCCGATAGTCTTTGATCAGTTGGCCGTACCCTGCGCAGTGCGCCCGAGGTAAGCCGTTTTGACCGCATCTGCCAGCGCCATGACGCTCATCGCGTAGAAACTGCTGTGGTTGTAGCGCGTGATCACGTAGAAATTCTGATATCCGAGCCAGAACTCGGTCGCCGCGCCCGGGGTAACCAGATCGATCAGCGCCGCCGCTGCATCGGGCGCAGCGTTGTCGACGGGCCGTACGCCCTGACGAGCGAAGTCCTCTTGCTTGAACTGGGGCAGGATGCCGGCTTCGAGCAGCGGGCCTACGTTTGCGCCTTGAGCCACCATGGCGCGGGTGGCGATCGGGCCGCCTTTTTCCCAGCCATGTTGTACGAGGAAGTTAGCCACGCTGCCGATGGCGTCCGATGGGCTCGTCAGCAAATCAATGTGGCCATCGTCATCGAAGTCCACCGCAAAGCCCCTCTCACTGCTGGGCAAGAACTGGGGCAGGCCGAGTGCGCCCGCGTACGAGCCCTTATAGTCGGTAATCTCACGCCCTTGTTCGCGCGACAGCAGAATCAGCGCTTCCAGCTCGCGACGGAACAGATCGGCGCGCGGCGGATAGTCGAACGCGAGCGTTGCCAGCGCTGAAAGCGTGCTGAAGTTGCCGGTATTGCGACCGTAGATGGTTTCTACGCCGATGATTGCGACGATGACCTCCGCCGGCACGCCGTACTTGGCTTCTGCGCGCGCCAGCGTTACCGCGTTTTGTTGCCAGAATTGGACCCCGCCGTTGATGCGCACCTTGTCCAGGAAGCGCTCTCGATATCGCTGCCATGACCGTGCGCCCGGCTGCGTCGGCGGCTTGATGTAGTCGATGACTTTCGGGATGCGCTGCGCTTGCGACAGCGCGGCCGCGACCTCTTCGATGGGGATGTCGTTACGCGTCGCCACGTCGGCCATGAAAATGCGCACGTCGTCGCGCTCGGTATACGGCTGCGATTCGGACTGTGCGGCGGCGGGCAGGGTCGCGCAAATGCACGCGATGGCGATCAGGCGTCGGGCAAAACGGTGAATCACTGTCGATAGGCCTTCTGTCTTGAGGGCCGCCGGTCTGCGGCGCTAAATGGATAGTCGGTCGATGTCGCGCCGTAGTGCTGCCAGATCAGCAGCGCTCACCGTCGCGGCGCTGTAGCGCAGTGTGGCATATCGCTCCGCGATACGGCGAATTTCCTCGGCGATGTCAGGGCGCTTGCGCGCAATCCGTTGCGCGTAGCGTGTCGCGGGTTCCCACCCGTGCTGCGGCAAGCCTTCATGGCGCAGACGTCTGACCAGTCGCAACCAAACGCGTTCCAGCGCGTCGGGCCGATGGCGTTCGGGCCAGGGGCGCCACGCCAGCCATGACATCCAGCCGGCAATCGCGAACGCCATCAACGCTGCCAGCATGCGCCAGTCGGTATTGGGTAGCCCTATATTGCGTAGCAGTTCGCTTTGGCGCGCGGTGTTATAGCCGAGTACCCACTGATTCCAGGTGTTGGACATGGCCTCCCAGCGGTAGCGAATATCCCGCAGCAAAGGCCAGTCCTGGCGGGCCGAGAAGGGGAGTGGTTCGCCTGCACCCAGCGTTTGTCCGATGCCACCGTCGATGCGCTGAGGGAAGGTCGCGGCTGTCGGGTCTACGCGCACCCAACCGCGCTGCGGCATCCACACTTCAGCCCATGCGTGAGCGTCTGACTGGCGGACCACGAGTGTGCCGTCAATCGGGTTCAGCTCGCCGCCCTGATAGCCCGTCACCACGCGAGCAGGCACACCCGCTGCGCGCATCAGTACTACGAACGCCGAGGAGAAGTGCTCGCAGAAGCCACGACGGGAGTCGAACAGGAATTCATCCACGCTGTTGTCGCCCAGCAATGGCGGGTACAGCGTGTACTGAAGACTCTGTCGCCGCATGAACCCAAGCGCCTGACGCAGGCGTTCCGCCGGGTCGGGCAGGGCGCGCCATTGCGCTGCCAGCGCTAGGGAGCGCGGATTACGGCCGGGCGGCAGGCGCAGCGACAGTCCGAGCGTGCGCGCACTTTCTTCTACGCCGACTGGTGTCTGCGGGTAAGACTGCAACGCATAGCGTTGTCGTGCGCGTACGGGCTGCCGACCGATCAGTACGAAGTCGTCGCTGATGCGGCCTTCGGGCGTGGCGGCGGGATAGTCCAGGGCGAGCAGCCAACGCTCGTTGCTGGCCTCGATTGTCATGACGTAGTCGTAGGCCGGGCCGCTTACTTCATACGGAGGTTCGACGCTGCTGCCTTGCCAGCTTTGCGTCCATTCGCGCCCGTCGAAATTCGTCAGCACCGGGCCACGCCAGTAACGTAGTGATGGTGGTGGCGGGGCGCCTTTGAATTCCGCGCGGAAGGCGATATCGCCGGACTCGATCAGCGCGCTGATTGTGCCCGGCGCCATGCGATCCGACAGGCCCGTCATGCCGCCGAAGGCATCCAGCGGAAGCCCCCAAAGCGGGCCGCTCACACGTGGGAACAGCACAAACAGCACGATCATCAGCGGCACGCCCTGCCCACACAGGGACAAGGCCTGGCGTGCCGACTGCCGGAACGAGATGGTCTCGTCCTGAATGCGCGCAAGCGACGCGATCACCACCAGCGTTGCCAGACCTACGCACACTGCCACCCATGGCGTCTGTGCGTGCAGGAACAGGCCCATCATCAAAAAGCACGCCAGCAGTAGCGCAGCGCGCGCGTCGCGCAGGTCGCGTGACTCCAGCAACTTGAGCGGAAGCAGCAGCGACAGGATCGCCAGTCCCGGCAATTTGCCCAGCAACTGGCCGAACGCCACCCAAGTCAGTCCGACACCTGCCAGCGCCAGCGGCACCAGCAACCACTTGGGCGGCGCGGCCAGGTCGCGCCATGCCGTATAGGCGCGCCAGCCGACCAGAAGGGCCGACAATGCGCTCACCACGATTGGCTGGAACAGCGCGAATGGCAGCAAGACCAGTGCGGCCACTGCGGATAGTTGCAGCAACAAAGGACGCGGCAGCGAGCGCTGATCGACGTTCATGCGCGCTTCCCCGCTGAGAACAGCGCCAGCGCCGCCAAGCACTCGCGCGCGTGCATCTCGCCAGAGTCCGGGCCGATGTCTTCGTCGGGCAATACCAGTTGCCAGCGAGCGCCATCGGCTTGCGCTTGCACGACCCAGAGGGCGAGCTGCGACAGCCGACGCTCGACGTCCCAGCCGGTGGGCAGGCTGGACCAGTCGATCACGCGCTCAGGCGATATGGCCCCGGAAAACTCCTTCACCAGGAGTTCGCCGCTTGAGGCCATGCGCTTCCAAGCGATACGGCTTGCGCTGTCCTGCGGATTGCGATTGCGCAGGCCGGCGAAGTCTTCATCTCCACGCATGCTTACCAACCCGCTTTCAAGCGAACCGTGGGGCGAGGGCGGCTGAGGTAGCGGACCTTCCGCGTGTGGATAAACCAAACTGCGCGCATCCGGCTGGATGTAGCTCCACGCACGAATCCAACCCAGCGGCTGGCGAGATTCGACCGTCAGCTTTCCGACCGGTAGCCAGCCGCGAGCGTGCGTAGGGATGCCGATGGAAACCTCAGCGTTGCTGCGCGCAGGCACGTTGCAGGTTGCGAGCCGGTGGCCGTCCTGGGTGAGGATCGTCATGCCCGGCCGCAGGCGGCCTGCCGTATCGGTCAGGCGCACCACGAAACTCGCGGGTTCGCCAGCGAAGACTTCACCGTCACTACGCACGAAAATCTCGAGTCCCACCAGCGTCCGCCACGATTGGAGAATGTGGGCGAGCCCTACGCCGCCAAGCAGGAATACCAGTGCGAATCCCAGTGCCAGATTGTAGTTGATCGACGCTACCAACATGATCGCCAGCGTTGCGAGCATGGCCGCGCCCGCGCGTGAAGGGAGGACATACACACGCGACTGCGGTAGTCGGATCGGCTGCGGCTCAGGGCCTCTTACCCGTTGCATCCAGGCGCGCACACGGGCGCGCAAACCGTCGGTGTCGATCACGGCACCGGCACGGCTTCGATCAACTGGCGCACTGCTTCTCCACTGCGGCCGTTGCGGCCGCCAGCATGCAGCAGACGGTGCGTGGCGACGGCTGGCAGGACAGCCTGAACGTCTTCTGGCCGCAGGTGATCTCTACCGGCGATCAGCGCCCATGCGCGGGCGGCACCCAATAGACCGATGCCGCAACGCGGGCTCAGGCCTTGGGGCACGTCGGGCAGATTGCGGCTGGCGGTCAGCAACGCCTGCACATAATCGAGCACGCGATCGCCAGCATGGATGCTTGCCGCCGCCGTCTGCATGGCGGCCAGGCCCGCACCATCGGTGCTGGCTGGCAGTTCAGCCAGCATCTCGCGGCGATCACGTCCGGCAAGCAGCTCGCGTTCGGCGCGTGCATCCGGGAGCCCCACGCTGATGCGCATGAGGAAGCGATCGAGTTGCGATTCGGGCAGCGGGAAAGTGCCTATCTGGTGCTGCGGGTTCTGGGTGGCGATGACAAAGAACGGGCGGGGTAGTGTGTGCGTATGGCCGTCCACCGTGACCTGCCGCTCTTCCATGGCTTCAAGTAGCGCGCTTTGCGTCTTGGGTGTGGTGCGATTGATTTCGTCCGCCAGCAGCACCTGCGTAAACAGCGGACCCGGATGAAAGCGAAAGACATGCTGGCCTGCATCGAAGATCGATACGCCGATCAGGTCAGCCGGCAACAGGTCGCTTGTAAACTGGACGCGCTGGAACTTAAGGCCCAACGTCACCGCCAGCGCATGCGCCATGGTCGTCTTGCCCACACCGGGCTGGTCTTCGATCAGCAGGTGTCCGCGCGCAATCAGGCACGACAGCGCTTGTGTGAGCGCCATTTCCTTGCCCAGCACCACCGTGCCCAGTTGGGCCAGCACGGAGCGGGCCAGTTCGCTGGCCGCCCGCCGATCCGAGTCAGTCCGATCGTTCATCGCATTCATCAGGCAAAGAGTATCCGGCAATGATAAGCGGGCGCCCGTGAGCGATGTCCGTCGCCGGCGACAGCCGCCGTCCGGCAGGGCAGGGAACCTTTCCGAATATCATTGCGGCGCAACATTGTCGGAATGTGTGTCGAAAGCCTACGGTTATTGACCGCACTCAGTAAGTCCTCATCCGACATCCTCTATTTTCCGAGGTTAACCTTGTCCGTCCGACGCGCTTCGGACCTCGTACCGACAGGGTGTTCGAACTCAACGGGAGATCAGATGTTCCAGGTTCGCATACATGGCCGCGGCGGCCAGGGCGTCGTTACAGGCGCCGAGATGCTCTCAATCGCCGCCTTCCTCGAAGGCCATCACGCCCAGGCATTCCCTAGTTTCGGTTCCGAACGCACCGGCGCGCCGGTGGTTGCGTTCTGCCGCATTTCGGATCGCGAGATCCGTCTGCGCGAACCGGTCATGCAGCCCGACGCGCTCATCATCCAGGACACCACCCTGCTGCTGACCGTCGATGTTTTCGCCGGTCTGGCGGAAGACGGTTACGTGATCCTCAACACCAAGCACAGTCTGGAAGAGCTGGGACTGTCGCAGTACGCAAAACGTTTCAAGCCGGGGCGTGTGGTTTCCGTCCCCGCTACCGAGCTGGCGCTCAAGCACGTCGGCCGAGCGGTTCCCAACGTGCCGCTGCTGGGCGCGTTTGCAGCGGCCTCCGGCATGCTCAAGCTCGACGCGGTTGTCTCCGCGATCAACGACAAATTCTCGGGCAAGATCGCCGCCGCCAACGTCGCGGCCGCCACCGAAGCCTATGAAGCCGCATTGGCGGCCCGTCCCCAACAAAACCAGGAGGCTGCCCATGCTTAAGCAGACCGAAGGCTCTCACGCCGTAGCCGAAGCGGTCGGCTTGTGCCGCCCCGAAGTCATTTGTGCCTACCCCATCTCCCCGCAAACGCACATCGTTGAAGCGCTAGGCGAGATGGCCACTTCCGGCGATATCGCCAACTGCGAGTACATCAACGTTGAATCCGAATTCGCCGCCATGTCGGTGGCGATCGGCTCCTCGGCTGCCGGCGCCCGTACCTACACAGCCACCGCCAGCCAGGGTCTGCTGTTCATGGCCGAAGCGGTTTACAACGCTTCAGGTTTGGGCCTGCCGATCGTCATGACGGTCGCCAACCGTGCGATCGGTGCGCCGATCAATATCTGGAACGACCACACTGACTCCATGAGTCAGCGTGACTGCGGCTGGATTCAACTCTTCGCCGAAACCAACCAGGAAGCCGCCGACCTTCACATCCAGGCATTCAAGCTGGGTGAAGAGCTTTCATTGCCGGTCATGGTGTGCATGGATGGCTTCATCCTCACCCACGCTTACGAGCGCGTAGACGTCCCCTCGCAAGAGCAGGTCGATGCTTTCCTGCCGCCGTACTCGCCGCGGCAGGTGCTCGACCCCGCGCGTCCGGTGTCCATCGGTGCCATGGTCGGTCCCGAGGCTTTTTCGGAAGTCCGCTACCTCGCGCACGCCAAGCAGATGCAGGCGCTCGACCTTATCCCGCGTATCGCGTCCGAATTCCAGGACATCTTCGGTCGTGAAGCCGGCGGGCTGGTTCGCCCCTACCGCCTGGAGGACGCTGACACCGTTGTGATCGCACTGGGTTCCGTGCTCGGCACCATCAAGGACACGATCGACGAGATGCGCGCAGACGGCATCAAGATCGGCGCCCTCGGCATCAACTCCTTCCGTCCGTTCCCGATTGCCGCAGTGCGCCGCGCGTTGTCGCATGCCCATCGCATCATCGTGCTCGAGAAGAGTCTCGCGGTTGGTATCGGCGGTGTGGTCGCTACCGATGTGCGCCTCGCGCTCGACGGGCTCGACCACAACTTCTACACCATCATCGCCGGCCTCGGTGGCCGCCCGATTACGCGTGCCTCATTGCATCGTGCCTTCCGGCTCGCCATGCATGACCAGCTCGAACGGCTGCACTTCCTCGATCTGTCGTGGGACGTGGTCAATCGCGAACTGGATCGCGAGCGCACCTCGCGCATGTCCGGCCCCATCGCCGAGAACATCCTGCGCGACATCAACAGCAAGCCCCGTGCCGCTTGAGGAGGGAACATGGCTCACGAACCGATAAAGTTTTACCAGACCGGCACCTTCACCGTCGGTAACCGTCTGCTGCCCGAAGACCAGCGCTCGGTGCAGTCCGACATTGGCCGCACCAACTCGCTCAACTCCGGTCACCGTGCCTGCCAGGGCTGCGGTGAAGCACTGGGTGCGCGCTATGCCATCGACGCCGCGATGCGCGCCACCGGCAACCAGATGATTGCGTGCAACGCCACCGGCTGCCTGGAGGTGTTCTCCACGCCGTACCCCGAAACCTCGTGGCAAGTGCCCTGGATCCACTCGCTGTTTGGCAACACCGCCGCAGTTGCAACGGGCGTGGCCGCCGCGATGAAGGTCAAGGGCCGCAACGACGTGCGCGTCGTCGCTCAGGGCGGTGACGGTGGCACGACCGACATCGGCTTCGGCTGCCTGTCGGGCATGTTCGAGCGGAATGACGATGTCCTGTACATCTGCTACGACAACCAGGCCTACATGAACACCGGCGTGCAGCGCTCCTCGGCCACGCCGCCGGCCGCGCGTACTGCCACCACCATGCCGACAAAGGGGCATCCGGGCAACGTCTTCGGCCAGGGCAAGAACCTGCCGCTGATCGCCATGGCGCACAACATTCCGTACGTCGCCACGGCCACCGTCGCCGATCTGCATGACCTTGAACACAAGGTGGAGCACGCAATGTCCATGCGTGGCGCGCGCTACATCCACATCTTCGTGCCGTGCCCGCTGGGTTGGGGTTCGGCGTCGCAAGACACCATCAAGCTGGCGCGCCTGGCAAAAGAAACCGGGCTCTTCCCGGTTTTCGAAGCCGAGCATGGCGTGGTCACCAACGTGTTGCCGATCCGCCGCAAGCAGCCGGTCGAGGAATATCTCAAGCTGCAGCGTCGTTTTGCGCACCTGTTCGGCAAGACGCCCGAGACCGAAATTCTCGCGCGCTTCCAGCAGATCGCCGACGAGAACATCCGTCGCTTCGGTCTGCTGCAAACCGAACAGCAAGAGCAAGCACAACCGGCCACCGTCTGAACGCCATCGGGGCGGCGCGCCCGGCGCGCTCCGCCCGCAAGAAGAGGTCACTCATGGAAAAACCCTTTGCCATTACGCTCGACGTCGGCTCTTCGCTTGCCAACAAGACCGGCTCGTGGCGTACCAACCGTCCCGTCTACGTCAAGCGTCTGCCCCCGTGCAACAACGCTTGCCCGGCGGGTGAAGACACCCAGGGCTGGCTGTACTTTGCCGAGTCCGGTGAATACGAAACCGCGTGGCGCGTGTTGACGGCTGAAAATCCGATGCCCGCCGTCATGGGGCGCGTCTGTTACCACCCCTGTGAGAAGGCCTGCAACCGCGGCCAGCTCGACTCTGCGGTTGGTATCAACTCGGTAGAACGCTTCCTTGGCGACGAAGCCATCAAGCGTGGCTGGAAGTTCGATGCCCCGAGCGCAGAGTCCGGCAAGCGCGTGCTTGTCGTCGGCGCCGGTCCCTCGGGCTTGTCCGCTGCGTATCACCTGCGCCGCCTCGGCCATCAGGTCACCATCCGCGAAGCAGGCCCCATGGCGGGCGGCATGATGCGGTTTGGCATTCCCAAGTATCGCCTGCCGCGTGAAGTGCTCGACGCCGAAGTCCAGCGCATCCTCGACATGGGCGTGAAGCTGGAACTCGATACCAAGGTCACGCACATTCTTGACGCCATGAAGGAAGGCTTCGACGCCACGTTCCTGGCTGTCGGTGCGCACCGTGCCCGCCGCGCATTCATTCCGGCCGGCCAGTCCGCCCGCATCATGGATGCCGTCACCATGCTTCGCAGCATGGAAGGCGAAGAAAAGCCCATGCTGGGCCGGCGCGTTGTGATCTATGGTGGCGGCAACACTGCTATCGATGCCGCCCGAACCGCCAAGCGCCTCGGTGCGGAAGAAGCCATCATCGTCTATCGCCGTACCCGCGACAAAATGCCTGCGCACGACTTCGAGGTCGAAGAAGCGCTGCAGGAAGGCATCATGATGAAGTGGCTGTCGACCATCAAGGAAGTCTCCGACGGCGGCGCCATCACCATCGAGAAGGTCTCACTTGGCGACGACGGTAGGGTCGTGCCGACGGGTGAGTACGAAACCCTTGAGGCCGATTCGGTCGTGCTCGCCTTGGGCCAGGACGTCGACCTTTCTCTGCTCGATAACGTGCCTGACCTCGTCATCAACGACGGCGTGGTTGAGGTTGCACCGAACATGATGACGGGATATCCCGGCATCTTCGCAGGTGGGGATATGGTTCCGTCCGAGCGCACCGTTACTGTCGCGGTTGGTCATGGCAAGGTTGCCGCGCGCCACATCGATGCCTGGTTGCGGGATCAAGAGGAGAAGGACCCGGAGCCGCGTCAGCTCGCGACCTTCGACATGCTCAATCCGTGGTACTACACGGACGCTTCCAAGACCGTGCGCCCGATGCTCGACATCATCCGTCGCCAGAGCACGTTCGACGAAGTGCAGGGCGGTCTGGACGAGACCACCGCGTTGTTCGAAGCACGTCGCTGCCTGTCGTGCGGCAACTGCTTCGAGTGCGACAACTGCTACGGCGTCTGCCCCGATAACGCGGTCATCAAGCTCGGTCCGGGCAAGAAGTTTGAGTTCAATTACGAATACTGCAAGGGCTGCGGCGTGTGCGCCGAAGAATGCCCCTGCGGTGCGATCACGATGGAACCTGAGATCGTCTGATCGTTCTTGCGGACGCCCCGAAAACGCCCCTCATGCAGGGGCGTTTTTTTTGGCCGATCTTTGCCCGCGCAAGGGGCCATGTCTGTTGGATGCGTTGTGGTCTTCGAGGTACTCAGTTCACCGTCAGCGTGGGTGCACGCCCCATCTGCCTGGCATCACGTTGTCTTTGTCTTGTGGTTCAGTGTTGCCTCGTATCTGAGCGGGTATGGCCCTAGTGTTCTTTCGGAAAACTGGACGCCCAACACAGAAAGCGCCGAGTTGTGGTGGGGAGGAGGGGCCCGTAAAGTCGATCGGATTTCCACGAATCCCCGGGGACCCAAGGACGGGTGCCCGAACGACATGGTCCACATACGAGAACGCATCCCGACCGCCTCTGTTCCAGTCACTCTTGAATGTTCCGTCAAACGCTCGGGAGGTGAGTGAGCGTGTGCGTTCGAATTGTTCTCGCGCTTGGCGACCCGACCGCACGCGAAGCGGTTGCCTCTGAACTTTCCGTGACATGTGAGATCGCTGTCGAGGCAATGGCGGGGACCACGGATGAGTTGATGAATGCCATCGCGCACAACAAGCCGGATGTCATCGTCACGGACATTTCGTTAGCCGGCCAACAGGCGCCCGATGGCCTGCACCTCGTTGCGCTGCTGCGTCGGCGTTACGCTGACCGGCCTGTCGTCGTGGTCACCAGCGCAGATCACCCAACCCTGCTCGTCCAACTCCTCCGGTCGGGCTGCACTTCCATCGTGCTCAACGAGTGTGGAGTCGATTGTCTGCGCGCCGCAATTCTTGCCGCCCACCGTCGATTGCGCTACGTCTCCCCTGGTGTGCGCGGCCGTATGCAGATGCTCATCGCACAGGGCAGCGAGCGCAAAAAACCACTTACTGCCCGTGAAATCGACGTACTGCGCCACGTTGCCCGGGGCACCACAGTCACCGCCATTGCGGAACTGATAGAACGCAGCGTCAAGACCGTGAGTCGCCAAAAGCGTACGGCCATGCAGAAAATAGGCGTCGCGGGAGAGGACGGCCTGCGCGCCTACCTGAAAGACAACGGTTTACTCTAGCGCGTCGTCGGTCGGGCGATCTTCGCCAACTGTTGCGCCCGCGCGAACCCGCCTGCTCGGGCGCGAGGACGATCCGCCGAATGTCGCTTCGCTGACTATCGGTGATACAGCGGATGCGGCGCGGTGAGATTTTCCGGCTTGAGTATTTCGTCCAGCGCTTCGCGGGTGAGCAAGCCACGCGTCAACACGATGTCGTAAACGCTGCCGCCCGTCTGGTGCGCTTCGGCAGCGACAGCGGTGGCGTTGGCGTAGCCGATATACGGATTGAGCGCGGTGACGATGCCTATGGAATTGGTAACGGTGGCGCGCAGATGCTCGCGATTGGCGGTGATGCCGCGCACGCATCGTGCGGTGAGTGTGCGGCAGCCGTGCGTGAGGTGGCCGACACTTTTGAAGATGCTGTGCGCGATGATTGGCTCAAAGGCATTCAACTGTAGCTGTCCGGCTTCGGCGGCGAAACTCACTGTTACGTCGTTGCCGATGACTTCGAAAGCGATCTGATTGACCACTTCCGGAATGACCGGATTGACCTTGCCCGGCATGATCGATGACCCCGCTTGCATTGGCGGCAGGTTGATCTCATTGAAGCCGGCTCGCGGGCCCGACGAGAGCAAACGCAGGTCGTTGCATACCTTCGACAGTTTGACCGCCACGCGCTTGAGTACGCCTGACAGTTGCACGAACGCGCCGCAGTCCTGCGTGGCCTCGATCAGGTTGGGGGCGGTAATGAGCGTGGTACCAGTGATGCGCGACAGGTGGTCGCGCACTCGCTCAGCATATTCCGGTGGCGCGGTGATGCCTGTGCCGATGGCGGTGGCTCCCAGGTTGATCTCGCAAATGAGTTCGATTGCCTCGGCCAGGCGCGCTTCGTCCTCGCCCAGCATGACCGCATAAGTGGAAAACTCTTGCCCCAGGGTCATGGGCACCGCTTCCTGCAATTGCGTGCGGCCCATCTTCAGTACGTCGCGGAACTCTTCGGCCTTTTCTGCAAATGCGCCTCGCAATTCGGCCATCGCGTCAATCAGCACGCGGATGCCCGCATGTGTCGCAACCTTCAGCGCAGTGGGGTACACGTCATTGGTGCTCTGGCTCATGTTAACGTGCTCGTTGGGGTGCAGATGCTCGTATTCGCCACGCGCGTGGCCCATGATTTCGAGTGCGCGGTTGGCGATCACCTCATTGGCATTCATGTTGGTCGAACGTACCCGCACCCCCTTGAATCACGTCAACGACGAATTGCCCGTGCAGCGCCCCGTTGCGGATTTCTTCGCAGGCGGCGACGATGGCGTCGCGCCGTGCGGCGTCCAACAGGCCTAGTTCGTGGTTGGCGAGCGCTGCGGCTTGCTTGATGCTTGCCAGTGCCCGGATCAGACCCGGATAGACGGAAATGGGAATGCCGGTGATAGGAAAGTTCTCCAGCGCGCGCAGCGTGTGCACGCCGTAATAAACGGAGGAGGGGACTTCGCGATCGCCGAGAAGATCGTGTTCGACGCGGAATTCGGACATGGCTTGCTCCTGGCTGACGAGGGCACAACGATACAGGGTGCCCCGTGATGGCGGCGTGGCGCGACTAGGACAACACCTGATCAAAAATCAGGAAGACGCTGATACCAGTTATACCGTTTGCCCAGCAGAATCAAACGTTCTGGCCGTGGTCGAACGCATGAGCGGGCGGCCGCATCAAAGACTCAGGAGACGATCATGACAACACTCAGGCCTTGGGCCAGCGCCTTGGCGCTCGCGGCACTGGCTGGCTGTGCGGGCATTTCGCAGTCGGGTACTTGGCGCGATCCGCAATTCTCCGGCCCCGCGTTCCGTAAGGTGTTGGTAGTCGTTGCGAGCGACGCGCAGACCAATCGGCGCATTCTGGAAGACACCTTTGCCAACACACTGCAACAGTGGGGTGTGGGTTCGGCGGTCAGCTACCCGGCAGGGGACAGCGTGCCGCCAGACGATGCTGCGCGCATCGTGGTCATACCTTCGGTGCAGGGGAGCGCTCGTACCGCGGCGGCTGATGGCATCGTGACGATCCGCCTACTGCGAGTGGATCGCGCCTACTACAACAGTGGCCCATCGGTCGGTGTAGGTGTTGGCGGTGGCAGTGGCGGTTGGGGCGGCGGCTGGAGCGGTGGCGGCATCGGCGTGTCGTTCCCCGTTGGCGGTTCGTCGTCGAGCGGCGTTGATACGTTGACCGTCGAAGCCGCACTGACCTCCCGCGCGAACAACCGGCTCGTATGGTCGGCCACCTACAGCATGAACGACCCAGGCAATACCGCCGCCGGCGCTGAGACGCTCTCGACGCAGATCGTCACAGACATGCGCAAGGCAGGTGTCATCTAAGGATCAGATGCACGATCCGCCAACAAAAAAAGGTAATTCCTACCCAAACCGGACCAGAATGGGTTTGATTTCGGAAGTTGGAGTCGCCTGCAAGAGCTTACGCAGCAAGGGTTTGAGGTCGTGCTCGCGATGGTTGTAGCGATAGCAAACTTCAGCCAAGTAAAGATGGAAGAATTTCTGGGGCACGCCGCGATACGGATAGAGCCAGTTCTTGGCGTAGCTCCAGAAGCCTTCTATGCCATTGATATGGTCGCGCCCAACGGGCTTTCCCTTCTCCTTGCGGATGAGCACATGCTCGCCGCGCATCTTTAGCGTCGCGTACGCCTGCCACTCATCGGTGTAGTAGAGCGAACCCTCGCGCGTATGCGCCTGGATCTGTCGCATGACCGCTACCCGACTGTGGGCGGCGATCGGCATGGCCTTCACCTTACCGTTGCGTTTGACGATCCCAAAGACGATCACCTTACCGGCGGCGCCCCAACCTCGTTTGCCATGGCGAGCCCCACCAAACGTGGTTTCATCGCATTCAAGCGCACCTTCGAAGGGCTCACGCAGATGTTCTACCTGCGCACAGCAGGCACGGCACAAACGGTAGAAGCGCTCGCGTGACTTGGCGCTCACCGAGTCATCAAAGCGCTGCCGATAGACTGGGACACCGAGCACGAACATCTCCAGCAAACGCGTCTTGGTGCGACTGTTCAGGCGCACAGAATCCCACACCGAAGTCCAACTGAAGCGTTTGCCACACGCACGACACTTGAGTCGTCCATCGGACAACTCATAGTGTTTGCTCGCTCCGCAATCAGGACAGCGTTTCATCGTCGGACCAGCTTAGCTCTGGTCCGGTTTGGGTGGGAATTACCCAAAAAAAAGCAGGCCCGCGGGCCTGCTTTTTTTTGCAGAGCGAAGGGTGTTCAACGTTTGGCGATAGCGCCTTCTGCCTTGGTCACCAGATCAGCACCGATCTGCTTTTTCCACTTGTCATAAACCTTGGTCGTAGCCTTCCGGAAGGCTTCGTGTTCGGCTGGCGTCAGGCGCGTGATCTTCACTCCTTGTGCTTCCATGTCTTTCCACGCGGGCGCGCCGGGCTCGTCCAGTCCCTTGCGGGCGATGGCAATCTCCTGCTTGCCTGCATCGATGGCGGCCTGGCGGACGATCTCGCGGTCGGCCGGTGTCCAGCTTTCCCAGATCTGCTTGTTGACCACAAAGATCAGCGGGTCGGCCACGTAGCCCCAAAGCGTGACGTACTTCTGGCCGACGGTATAGAGCTTGGCGGCGGCGAATACCGATTGCGGATTCTCTTGCCCGTCGACCGCCCCGGACGCCATCGCTGGCTGAGCATCAGCCCAGCTCATTTGTGTCGGATTTGCACCGAGCGCGTTGAAGGTCTCCAAATACAGTGGCGAGCCGACCACGCGCAACTTCAGGCCCTTGAGGTCTTCAGGCTTGCGGATCTCATGCTTGGAATTCGACACTTCGCGAAAGCCATTCTCGCCCCAGGCCAGCGGCACCACACCGGCTTTGTCGAGCGTGGCGAACAGCGATTTGCCGACTTCGCCCTGCGTGAGCGAATCGAGCGCTTTGTAGTCGGGCATCAGGAAGGGCAGCGAGAACAGGTTCAGCTCCTTCACCTGCGGTGACCAGTTGATGGTCGAACCGACCGCCATGTCGATCACGCCTTGGCGGATCGCCGAGAACTCACGCGTCTGGTCGCCCGCAACCAGCGACACACCGGGGTACAGCTTGATGTTGATGCGGCCGTTGGTGCGCTGGCGCACCAGGTCTGCCCAGATCTCGCCGCCCTTGCCCCACGCGAACGCTGGGCCTAGCACCAGCGACATCTTGTATTCGGACTTATAGTTCTGCGCCAGTGCGGTGGCGGGGGCCAGTGCCGACAGGGCTAGCGTGGCAGCAGCGGTCAGCATGAGTGCGCGGCGTTTCATCGGGTCTCTCCTCGTGTGGTTATACGTGAATGACAAACGCGTCGATCGATCAGTAGCCAAGTTTGTGCGGCAACCAGGTCGCCAGCGGCGGGAAGGCCAGTACGGCCACCATGGCGACGAACATGGCGAGCAGCATCCAGATTACCCAGGGTACGGTTTCTTCCATGCGTACGCGGGCGATGCGGCACGACACCATCAGGTTGACCGCCAGTGGGGGCGTGAATTGACCGAGCGCCACCTTGAGCGTGAGCACCACGCCGAACCACACCGGGTCCCACTTGTAGGCCTGTGCGATGGGCAGTAGCAGCGGCACGAAGATCAGGAAGATCGAAATGCCATCGAGGAACATGCCGACCGTCATCAGCAGCAGCACGATCAGGGCAAGCACGGCATATTCACTCAGGCCCGATGCGGCGATGGCATGCGCAAGCGGATCGATCACGCCGAGTGTCGACAACGCATAGGCAAAGATGCCCGCCAGCGCCACCACGATGAGGATCAGCGCCGAGATTTCTGCCGCCTCGCGGAAGATGACGAACAGATCGCGCAGGCCGATGCTGCGGTAGACGACCATGCCGACGAACAGCCCGTAGACCACGGCGACGACGGCTGCCTCGGTCGGCGTGAACCAGCCGGCACGCATGCCGCCGAGGATCAGAAACGGCGCGACGAGCCCCCACACTGCCTCGCGCAGGCTCTTCCAGAACGGTGGGCGGGGCAAGGAGGCTTCTGCCGCGCCCATATTGTGGCGTCGTGCCAGCCATACGGCCGGCACGATCAGCGCTACGCCGGCCAGCGCGCCGGGCACCATGCCCGCAGCGAATAGCGCAGGGACTGATGCGCCCGGGACCAGCACGCTGTAGATGATGAACGCCACCGATGGTGGAATCAGGATGTCAGTCGCGGCCGCCGCGCCGACAACCGAAGCACTGTACGAGGCCGGATAGCCGGCACGCGACATAGCCGCGATCATCACGCCACCGACGGCTGCCGCATTGGCTGGGCCGGAACCCGAAATGCCGCCAAGGAACATTGCCACCAGAATTGCAACCAGCGGCAGCATGCCGGGCCCGCGTCCCACTATCGCGATGGCAAGCGTGACGAGTCGTTGTGCGACGCCGGATCGGTCGAAGATCGACCCGACCAGTACGAACATCGGGATCGCCAGCAGTGGGTACTTGGCGAGCCCCGCATAGAAGTTCTGCGGCACGGCCAGCAAGCCGAACATCTGCGTGTCGAGGTTCGACAGCGCGATAGCTACGAAACCGCCCAGCCCCAACGCTATGCCGATAGGAACGCCGACCAGCATCAAACCGATGAAGACCACGAACAGGACAACAGCAATACCGGTCATGTGCCACCCCGCTCGCGTCGTTGCGCAGCAAGGGCTTTGAGTGCGCGTACGTGGCGCCCCATCACGCCGAAGGCGCGCAATGCGATGGCGGCGGACAATACAGGCAGCCACACCGAATACCACCAGCTCGGCACGCCGATACCGGGCGAAGTCTCTTCAAAACGATACTCGTCCCAGGCGACGCGCCCGCCAAGAATGGCCAGTGCGACAAACATGGCCGCCACGCACAGCGCCGAGAAGATCGCCAGCCGATGCTGGCGCGCCTTGCTGCCGCGTTCAAAGAAGAACTCGATACGGATATGTCGATCGCGCGCCACTGCGGCGCTGCCGGCGACCAATGCCAGCACGATCATCAGAAAGACCGAGAACTCCTCGGTCCAGGCGAACGAATCGTTGGTGAAGTAACGGACGACGACATTGGCGAAGGTGATGAGCACCAGCAGGCCCATCACAATGACACCGATCCAGTCTTCGACCTTCGGTGAAATGCGGAATGCCGCGTCTTCCGGCGAGTCCGGGTGGCCGCCGTCTTGCGCAGCCTGCCCGGGCGCCGTGGTGCGCGCCTGACCCTGGTCCTGCATGGAATGTCTCCTTCGTTGTGGCTGGCATCGTCATGTCGCGATGCCATTGGGCTTGTTCTTGTCTGACAAGCTCGAAGCGATTATGCACGAAGTGCAAGCCTCGCCAAGGGGCCGGGTGGGCGGAGACGGGTTGTGGAAATCCGCAGTCGCGCGGGAGTCCAGATGATGCGTGGGGAGGGAGGCGGGAAGGCAGTCGCGCGAGTCAGGGCGACTCGCGCGTGGTACGGGATGATGCAAACCGGGGGCGCGTGACTGCGCCCCTTGTCATCAAAACGCCGGGACGACGGCGCCCTTGTACTTGTCCTGGATGAACTTCTTCACCGCCGGGCTGTGGAGTGCCGCGACCAGCTTCTTCATGGCCGGCGAATCCTTGTTGTCCTCGCGGGCAACCACGATGTTCACATACGGCGACTTGGAGTCTTCCATCGCCAGCGCGTCCTTGGTCGGCACCAGCTTGGCCTGCAGCGCGTAGTTGGTGTTGATGAGCGCGAGGTCAACTTCATCCAGAATACGCGGCAGCGTGGCGGCTTCGAGTTCGCGGATCTTTAGGTTCTTGGGGTTCGACACGATGTCCTTGGACGTCGCCAGGATGTCGTTGGGGTTCTTCAGCTTGATGACGCCGGCCTTGTCGAGCAGCAGCAGCGCACGGCCGCCGTTGGTGGCGTCATTCGGGATCGCCACGGTGCCGCCGGACTTCACGTCGGCCAGCGCCTTGACCTTCTTCGAGTAAATGCCGAACGGCTCGATGTGCACGCCGACCACGCTCACCAGCTTGGTGCCGCGCGCCTTGTTGAATTCGTCCAGATACGGTTGGTGCTGGAAGAAGTTGGCGTCCAGGCGCTTCTCAGCGACTTGCAGGTTGGGCTGCACGTAGTCGTTGAAAATCTTCACGTCGAGGTTCACGCCTTCCTTGGCCAGCACGGGCTTGACCACTTCGAGGATCTCGGCGTGCGGCACGGCGGTGGCGCCAATCGTCAGGGTGTCAGCAGCGTGGGCGCTGAAGGCCAGCGTGGACGCCAGCAGAACGAACAGTTTCTTCATCATGGTTCCTGTTAAAAAGCGCGCCGGGCTTGTGGCCTGCGCGGAGATGGCAAAAGGGCGGGTGCAGTGACTTGCAACGCCAAACGCCCAGTCTATGCGGCGTTTGCCATTCGGTTGATGCGTTTTTTGACAATGCTTGGCGCGGATTGGAATAAGGCCGGCCGTGCGATTGTCATTTGCGCGAGAAGTGCACCACCATCCGGTCGCCGACCATCTGCAGAATTTGCACGAGGATCAGCAGCAACACGACAGTCACGATCATCACGTCGGTCTCAAAGCGCTGGTAGCCATAGCGGATCGCCAAGTCGCCCAGACCGCCGCCGCCGATGACGCCCGACATGGCGGCATATGAAACCAGCGTAATCGCGGTCACCGTCGCGCCAGCCAGAATGCCCGGACGGGCTTCGGGCAACAGCGCACCGAAGATGATCTGCTGGGTGGTGGCGCCCATCGCCTGCGTGGCTTCGATGATGCCGCGATCGACTTCGCGCAGGGCGGTTTCGGTCAGGCGGGCGAAGAACGGCGTGGCACCCACCACCAATGGTGGAATCGCGCCCGCGACGCCAAGCGAGGTGCCGGTGATGAACTTGGTCACCGGCATCATCACGATCAGCAAAATCACAAAGGGTACCGAGCGCAGCACGTTCACGATGAACGACAGCACGTTGTAAACGGCAGATTGTTCCAGCAGCTGGCGCTTGCCGGTCAGGAACAGCAGCACGCCCAGCGGCAGGCCGAGCAGCAGCGTGAACAGCAGCGAGCCGCCGAGCATCATGAGCGTGTCGAGCGTGGCCAGCCAGATGTCGGTCCAGTCGACGTTGGCGAAGAGTTCGGTCATTCGCGAAGGATTTCCACGGTCAGGCCTGCGTCGGCAAAGCGCGAAAGCGCTTCATGCGGCGCGCCGTCGTTGAGGGCGATGATGAGCTGCCCGTAGGGCGTGTCCTTGATACGGTCGATGCGCCCGGAGAGGATCGAGAAATTCACGCCGGTCTGGCGCGCAACTTCACCGAGGATCGGATCAAAGGTTTGCTCGCCACGGAAGGTGAGTCGCACCAGCGTGCCCTTGACGTGCGCGAACGCGTCGTACTGGTCGGCGTCGTCAACGTGTTCCGCTTCCTGCACAAAGCGTTGGGTCGTGTTGTGGCGCGGGTGGAGGAAGACATCCGCCACGGGGCCCATCTCGACGACCTTGCCGGCGTCGAGCACGGCCACGCGGTCAGCGATGCGGCGGACCACGTCCATTTCGTGCGTGATGACGACGATGGTCAGCTTGAACTCGCGCTGGATGTCGGCCAGCAATTGCAGCACCGATTGCGTGGTCTGCGGATCGAGCGCACTGGTGGCCTCGTCGCACAGCAGAATCTTGGGGCGTGTGGCCAGTGCGCGCGCAATGCCGACACGCTGCTTTTGCCCGCCGGACAATTGCGCCGGGTACTTGCCGGCCTGATCGGCAAGGCCAACGCGGTCGAGCAGGGATGCCACGCGCTCGTCGATCTCGCGCGACGACAACCGACCGGCCAGCCGCAACGGAAAAGCCACGTTGTCGGACACCGTTTTGCTCGACAGCAGGTTGAAGTGCTGGAAGATCATGCCGATCTGCTGGCGCTGCGCGCGCAGGTCTGCGGATGACAATGCGGCCATGTCGCGGTCATCGACCAGTACTCTGCCGCGTCCAGGGCGTTCGAGCAGGTTGATCAGGCGTACCAGCGTCGATTTGCCTGCGCCGGAGTGGCCGATGATGCCGAAGACCTCGCCGGCCTCGATGCGCAGGCTCACGCCATTGAGCGCGGGAACCTGGCGGCCGTCCACGACGTAGGATTTATGAACGTCGATGAAATCGATCATCGGTGAAAAGGATGTCCCGGGGAGTGAAGCGAGGGTAAATCCCTCGTCGGATCAATGAATTGCGAGGCGGGGATTATACACGGCATCGCCCCCCATACTTGAGCGGGGACAAATGCGAGCAATTCCTAACCGCCCCGTATCTTCTGATCAGGCCGCCGTGGGTTTGGCCTGCCCGCCGTGCGGCCACATGCGCACGGTAAAGGCCGCCAGCGCCGCAGTCGCCGCAAACAGGCAGACGCCGCGCCAGCCAAAGTGATCCAGCATCTGGCTGCCTGCGGCCGAGCCGCTGGCCATGCCGACGAACATGGCGCCGATGAGTAGTGCATTGAGCCTTGCGCGGGCGGCACTGTCGAGGCTGTAGATGATCGTCTGGTGGCCGATCAATGTGGCCTGCATGCCCAGATCGAACACAACCGTCGCCAGCACCAGCAGCCACAGGCTGCCGGGCCACACGGCCAGCGCGGCGAAACTGGCAAAGACCAGCAACGTGCCGATGCGAGTGACCCGTTCCGGCCCATGGCGATCCGAAATACCGCCCGCGACGGGCGCAGCCAAGGCGCCGGCTGCGCCAATCAGACCGAATGCTCCCGCCACTGAACTGCCCAGTCCGAAAGGCGGTTGATGCAGCATTACGGCAAGCGTTGACCAGAAAGCGCTGAAGCTTGCCGACAAGCAGCACTGGGCCAGCGCCGCGCGACGCATGTCTGCGTGTCGACGCCACAGCGTACCGAGCGAGGCCAGCAGCGACATATACGGCAAGGTGGTGCTGGGGGCGAAGTGTGGCAGGCGGCGCGCGACGACCACCGCAAGCATCGCCATCAGGACGGCCGCGATGGCGAACATTACCCGCCAACCAAGGAACTGACCAACGACGCCGCTGACCACGCGCGACAGCAGAATGCCCAGCAGCAAGCCCATCATGACCATGCCGACGATCTTGCCGCGTCGTGCATCGGGCGCCATGGTGGCTGCTGCGGGGACGCAGTCCTGCGCCAGCGATGCAGCAATGCCCACGCCCACGCTCAGGGCACATAACTGCGCCAGCGATTGCGCGGCGGCCATCCCCAGCAGCAGTACGCTCAGTACCCAGGCCTTGGCGACGATCATATTGCGACGATCGACGCGATCGCCGGCTGGCGATAGAAACAAAATGCCAATCGCATAGCCGATCTGCGTGAGCGTGGGGACCCAGCCAATGGCGGCGGGCGAGGCATTGAAGCTCGCTGCCAGCAGGTTGAGGATCGGCTGGTTGTAATACAGTGCCGCGACGCCGAGACCTGCCGCGACGGCCAGCAGCAGAACGAGCGCCAGTGGTGGTTCGTGCTCCGTGGCGGGAGTGGTGTTGCTCATGTTGGGGGGCGATGTATTTTTTGTTCGAGCGCGCAGTGTGCCGCGTCCGGCGTGCGTGCGAAAGGATGCCACGGCGCCTCGCATGGTCGGCTGCTGAGCGGGCACTTCCGACGAACGTAGTAAAATGCCTCTTTCCCGATCCGCCAGCGCATGCCCGCCGGGCATGCCGACCGAGCCAGACGATGTCCCAATACTTCGAAGTCCACCCCGTCAATCCGCAGCCGCGCCTCATTCATCAGGCAGCGGAAATCCTGCGTGAGGGCGGTTTGCTGGCTGTGCCGACGGACGCCTCGTATTCGCTCGTCGGCCACATTGGCGACGCCAAGGTGCTCGATCGCATCCGGCGCATCCGCGGTGTGGATGAGCGTCATCACTTCACCCTGATGTGTTGCGACCTGAAGCAGATCGCCACCTATGCGCGCGTTGACAACGCCCAGTACCGCCTGCTGAAGGCTACGACGCCGGGGCCGTATACGTTCATCCTTGAAGGCACCAAGGAGCTACCGCGCCGCGTGCTGCACCCTAAGCGCAAGACGATCGGTCTGCGGGTGCCGGACCACCCGGTAATGAGTCTGCTGCTTGAAGAGATGGGCGAACCGATCATCGCTTCGACGGTGCTATTGCCTGGCGATGACGATCCGCTGACGGAGGCTTCCGATATCGATGCCCGCATTGGCCACGACATCGATCTGGTGATCGACGCTGGCGCCTGCGGTATGAATATGACCACGGTGGTCGACCTCACCCATGGGGCGCCGGAGATCATCCGCGAAGGCAAGGGGCCGCTCGAACCTTTTGGCCTATGAGCGCTATGCGTTCAGGACTGCGTTTATTAGGCGTGCAGGAATCCATCCACTAGAATCTCGCCTCCATGGAATTCTCATTCGTCTCGCTCGCGCTGTGGGCTGTGCCCGTGATCCTCGCCATCACCTTGCACGAGGCTGCGCACGGTTACGTCGCGCGCATGTTTGGCGATCCCACTGCGCATGAAGCCGGGCGGATCACGCTCAACCCGCTGCGCCACGTTGACCCCATTGGCACGCTGCTGGTGCCGGGCGGCATCCTGGCCGTCAATGCGCTGACTGGCACGCAATTTCCGCCGTTTGGCTGGGCCAAGCCCGTGCCGGTTAACTTCGGACGCCTGCGCCATCCCAAGCAGGACATGCTCTGGGTGGCCGCGGCCGGGCCGGGCAGCAACTTTGTGCAGGCGCTGTTGTGGGGCTTTGCGGCGTCGGCAGTCCTGCACAGCGGCGGCAATGGCGTGGTGGCGCAGGTCATCTACGTCATGGCACAGGCCGGCATCATCGTGAATATCGCGCTGGCGCTGCTCAACCTCGTTCCCGTGCCGCCGCTCGACGGTGGCCGCATCCTTGTCAGCCTGTTGCCCGTTCGCCAGGCCATCGCCGTATCGCGCATCGAGCCCTACGGTTTTCCGATCCTCATCGCGCTGCTGTACTTCGGCGTGCTCGATCGCGTGCTGTGGCCGATGATCCCGTTTTTCCGTCGAATCATTACCTTGCTCACCGGAGCCTGATTGTTATGCACGCAGAACGCGTCCTTTCCGGCATGCGCCCCACCGGGCGACTGCACCTCGGCCACTACCACGGCGTACTCAAGAACTGGGTCAAGCTGCAAAGCGAAATGCCCTGCCTGTTCTTCGTGGCCGACTGGCATGCGCTGACGACGGCGTACGACGACGTTTCGGTGATCGGCGATTCCGTGTGGGAAATGGTCATCGACTGGCTCGCGGCGGGCGTCGATCCGAACCAGGCGACTGTGTTCATTCAGTCGCGCGTGCTCGAACATGCCGAACTGCACCTGCTCATGTCGATGATGACGCCGTTGGGCTGGCTCGAGCGTGTGCCTACTTATAAGGATCAGCAGGAAAAACTCTCCAACAAGGATCTGTCAACCTACGGCTTCCTTGGTTATCCGCTCCTGATGAGTTCGGACATCCTGATCTACCGTGCCAGCCACGTCCCGGTTGGCGAAGACCAGATTCCGCACATTGAATTCACGCGCGAACTGGCCCGTCGCTTCAACCATCTGTACGGGCGTGAGCCGAACTTCGAAGAGAAAGCCAAGGACGCCGTCAAGAAGCTCGGCGGTAAGGCAGGCAAGCTCTATCAGCAACTGCGCACACGCTTCCAGCAAGACGGCGACAAGGCTGCGCTAGAGGAGGGCAAAGCACTGCTCGACGACGCCAAGAGTCTGTCTCTGGGGGATCGCGAGCGTCTGTACGGCTATCTGGAAGGCAGTGGCAAGATGATTCTTGTCGAGCCCGAAGCCAAGCTGACAGAGGCTTCGCGCATGGTCGGCCTGGACGGGCAGAAGATGTCCAAGTCGTACAACAACACCATCTACCTGCGCGAAGAGCCGGAAGTCATCACCAAGAAAATCCGCACCATGCCGACCGATCCGGCACGCGTGCGCCGCACCGACCCGGGCGAACCGACGCGATGCCCGGTGTGGAATTTTCACCAGATCTATTCGGACGAGCCCACCCGCGAGTGGGTGCAGAAGGGGTGCCGCTCGGCCGGCATTGGTTGCCTGGAATGCAAGCAGCCAATCATCGACGCCATGATCAAGGAACAGGAACCAATCCGAGAGCGCGCCCAGCAATACCTGGACGACCCGGGTCTGGTGCGCGCGGTGGTGGCAGATGGCTGTGACCGTGCTCGCAAGCTGGCGCAAGAGACCATGCGCGACGTTCGTGAAGCGATGGGGTTGGGGTACGACTGATCGATGTTGCGCCGCGGCGACCGAGCGCAATCGGTCGCCAGTTGTCGATGAGGGTGGCCAGAGAGACGGCGGTAGGTCATAAGAATCATCCAGCCTTGTTGCGCCAAGACAACGAATGCCCTTGTGGGCATATGTCTGTGTATCCACTCGGGCATTTTTGTTGCGTGGCTTCGCTAAATCGTTGATATCAAAGGATTTGAATCCTCTGGATATGCATCGAAATTAGGACTGTTGAGCATTCGCTACGCTATATAACTGACTGACACGTAAGGAGAATCCCCGCCACTTGTCAGCGAATCTTCAAGGGATGCTCACTGCCGCCTGTCGTAAACCCTCTATTTCCTCATATTGAGTAGGAGGTATCTCCCGTATCATTCGCACCCTCTGAATCTGTTGCTTTTGGCAATCTGGGTGCTTTTGTGACGAACTTGGCAGTTTGCTCCATGCGCGTGCGCACGGGGCTGGCAGTGTGTGCGCTGCTAATGACTTCGATTGTTGCGGCGCAAGAAACGGGAGCGAACGCGGCATTGGTCCAACCGGGCCGGGATACTTCAGGCGCGGCTTCGCTTCAGCGTGTGACGATTTCCAACGTCCCGGCGCAATCCGCCCCGGTCGCGCGCCCCGAGCCGGGGTCGCGAAACGAGCGGCCCTCCGTTCACAGAACTCTTCCCCCGCAAGATATCGACCGCGCTCGCGCGGCTCGGCCCTTCACGGGGACCAGCACGGATATCGGAACAGACAGGGAAGAGGCGCCTCCGACCGAGTTTCAGCGTTTTGTTCTGACTTCCACCGGGACGCCGCTACCGATTTTTGGTCGCGATCTCTTCTCGAAGGCTTCGAATTTTGCTCCGGTCGAGAACGTTGCCGCACCAGCCGATCACATCGTCGGTCCGGGCGACGAGATTTTCATTCGCGGCTGGGGGCAGATCGACGTCGAGGTGCGCTCCGTCGTCAGCCCCGAAGGCACGATTTCCATCCCGCGCGTCGGCATCGTCAAGGTAGCCGGCGTCCGCTATCAAAATCTGCAGGATCACATCGCCGCGTCGGTCGGCCGCTATTACCGTAACTTCGAACTTGATGTCTCGCTGGGCAAGCTCGGCGCGCTGCAAGTGTTCGTCGTCGGTCAAGCTGAACGCCCCGGCCTGTACACCATCAGTTCGCTGTCGACTCTGACCAACGCCTTGTTTGCTGCGGGCGGTCCATCGTCGATGGGCTCGATGCGCCACATCCAATTGCGGCGCGGCGACAAGACGGTGGCCGAACTGGACCTGTACGACATCCTTCTCAAGGGCGACAAGTCGAGCGATCAGCGCTTGCAATCGGGCGATGTCATCTTCATCCCGCCGGTTGGCCCTGTGGCGGCTGTTTCTGGGGCCGTGAAGGTGCCGGCTATCTACGAACTCAAAGGCAAGACCTCGACGGTTGGTGAGTTGGTCGGCTTTGCCGGCGGCATTACCACGACCGCCAGCACCAAACGCCTGCTGCTCGAACGCCTTGATGGCGTCAAGGGGCGGCAAGTCAGCGACACCGCCTTCGATGACGCGTCGCTGGCGCGTACGCTGCGCGACGGCGATATCGTTCGCATCGACAGCCAATCGCAAAAGTACGACAACGCCATCACGCTGCGCGGCAACGTTGCGCAGCCGCTGCGCACCGAATGGCGCCAGGGCCTGCGTATCTCGGACGTCGTGCCAGACCGGTCGATGCTCATCGACGAGTCCTACTGGCAACGCGCCGCTGGCCGCGCATATTCGGCCGGGCCGCGCTCCACCGATTCAGTCCGCAACGATATCCAGCATCTGCTGGATGAAGTGAACTGGGACTACGCAGTGGTCGAGCGCCTGAATCGCCAGACGCTTTCCACGACGTTGTTGCCGTTCAACCTTGGCAAGGCGCTGGAGAAGGACGAGCAGAACAACGTTACCCTGCAGCCGGGCGACATCATTACGATCTTCTCGAAGAGCGACGTCCGCGTGCCGGTCAACAAGCGCTCGGCCTACGTGCGCGTTGAAGGCGAAGTGCAAGTGCCTGGCGTCTACCAAGTACAGCCGGGCGAGACGCTGCTGGATATCGTGAAGCGGGCGGGGGGGCTGACGCCTCGAGCCTATCTGTTCGGCTCGGAATTCACTCGTGAGTCGGTACGCGCAGACCAGCAACGTCGTCTCGAAGACGTCATTGATCGTGCCGAACGTGATTTGCAGGCTTCCGTGGCCCAGCGTTCGGCCCGCGCGAGTTCGGCCGAAGAGCTGGCTTCCGTCCGCGCTCAGGAAGAGAACCAGCGCAACACGCTGCAACGCATGCGCAATCTGCGCTCCAGCGGCCGCATCGTGTTGGAGCTCGATCCCACCGCCAACCTTGCCACGTTGCCGGCACTTCGCCTGGAGGACGGCGACCGCTTCTATGTGCCGCCCGCAGGCGCCACCGTGGGCGTTTATGGTGCTACCTACCAGCAGACCGCGCTCATCTACAAATCGAACAAGACGGTCAGCGATTACCTCGAACAGGCTGGTGGCCCGACGCGAAATGCCGACTCGAGCAGCATCTATGTGTTGCGCGCAGATGGTTCAGTGCTTGCCAAGCGCCAGAGCGGCTGGTTCAGCAGCTTCGGTGGCACGCGCCTGATGCCGGATGACAACGTCGTCGTGCCGGAAGACTACAACCCGTTCTCGTGGATCAAGGAGCTGAAGGACTGGTCGCAGATCTTCTATCAGTTCGGTCTGGGTGTTTCGGCGATCAAGGTTCTGCGGGATTGATGGATATGAGTGAGCAAGTTCGTCAGGGCCCGGTCCCAATGGAAGAAGATGAAGTCGATTTGCTGGCCCTTCTTCAGGGGCTGTGGCGTCAGGGGCGCTTCATCGGCAGCGTTACTGTTGCGGTCGCTGCGCTGGCGGCCGTCGTGGCGTTCCTGTTGCCCAAGCAATATACCGCGACCGTCCGACTCATGCCGCCCCAGCAGAACCAGTCAAGCATGATGGCCTCATTGGCGGGCCTTGGGGGGCTGGCTGGAGGCGCGGCAAACGCACTCGGTATCAAGAACCCGAATGATATGTACGTGGGTATGCTCAAGAGCCGTACTGTCGCCGATAGCCTTATCTCGAAGTTCCAGCTCGAGCAGGTTCTACGACACGGATCTGCCTGAGGACACTCGTAAGAAGCTTAGCGAAAGAACGTCCGTTGCCGCAGGGAAGGACAATCTTATCGTCATCGAAGTGCAGGATCGAGAGCCAACGCGCGCGGCGGCAATGGCGAACAGCTACGCTGACGAACTGTACAAGCTCACAACGACTCTGGCAGTTACTGAAGCGTCCCAACGCCGAGTCTTCTTTGAAAGACAGTTGGGCAAGACACGCCAGGACTTGGGCTCTGCGGAAATCGCGTTCAAGGAAATGCAGCAACGTACGGGGCTGCTCATGCTGGATGAGCAAGGGAAGGCAGTTGTCGAGAGCATTGCCCGTTTGAAAGGCCAGATTGCAGCCCGCGAAGCTCAATTGGCGGCAATGAGCGAATTCGCCACGGCAGACAACCCCGATCTTCGTCTGATCAAATCCGAAGTCGCGGGACTGAAGACGCAGCTCAGTAAGCTCCAGCGCCAGAGCGGAAGCGATGACGGCGTGTTGTTTTCAGCAGGCAATGTGCCCCAGGATGGCCTCGAATACGTTCGCCGCATGCGTGACCTGAAATACCAGGAGGCGCTATTTGAACAGTTGGCCAAACAGGTCGAATTGGCCCGTGTTGATGAAGCGCGCGATACGTCGATCGTTCAAGTGCTCGACAAGGCAGTTGTCCCCCAAAAACCGACCAAGCCCAAGAAAGCACTGATCGTGATTGCCGCAGCGATGTTGGCTTTCATGGCCGCATGCGCGTGGGTGACCTTGCGAACGGGCTTGCTCAAGGCCAGAGAAGTACGGGCGATTGACTAGCCGTCGCGCGCAATAGTCGCCCGGATGGCTTTTTCGAGAGCCTGAAAGACATACGAAAGACAGGATGCTGTCGATGAAACTGAAGACCGCAGTCGTGGCCGATGGAGAGAGCGTGTTGAGCCCAATGGTCGCCGCAAACAATTCGGTGATGGAAACCGAAGAAGTCATCCGCCAGCGAGCGTGGCGTGAACAGTTCGAAGCATCTCTGCTCAACTATCGCCCGGGGTTCAATCGAGCTTGTCTTGTGGCGGGCGACATAGTTGCGCTAGCAGTTGCGTCATTGATTGGCCGTGGTTGGGTCAATCTTGCCGCAACGCTCAAGGGCGAGGCTACAGTCCCCGGCGATGCTCCTTTCTGGTTACTCGGAGCCTTTTCGATCCTCATTTTTTGGTATCGCTCCCACTATGACCGGCGCATGCCGGTTTGGGACGAAACCCTCCAGATCATCAAGCTGGTGCTGTGTGGGGCCATGCTCAACGGCGCTTTGGTTTTCTTCAGCGCCATGTGGACCTCTCGCGGCGCGACTCTCCTGGCGTGGGCGAGTCTGATCGTGTTGTTCCCTCTTGCAAGATGGGGGGCCAGACGTACGCTGCGTGCCATGGGGTGCTGGCAACGCCCGACGATCATCGTAGGTATGGGCAACAATGCGATCGATACGGCCAAGGCAGTGACGAGCGAGCCGCAAATGGGGCTTGCCGTAAGCGCGTTCGTGGCCGCCCCTGGCGATGCGATAGTTCGTTCGGCCATCCGCGTTGGCGAACGCTCCGTTCCCGTGCTGCCATATGACGCAGTCGAATCGCTGAGTTCGTCGGAAGCACTGAAGGCACAGCTTATCGTCGCCATGGACCAGGGCGGACTGCGTCGCCAGCAGTGGTTGGTTGGCATGCTGGCTCGCGAGCGCAAAGAGGTTGCGGTGGTGCCCGATTTTCGTGGATTGCCGCTACATGGGCTGAGCGTCAATCATTTCCACTCGGAAGAAGTGCTGATGCTGCGCGTCAACAATGTGCTGGCACAGCCGCTCGCGCGCTGGACCAAGCGCGTGATAGACATCGTCGTATCCGCGGGAGTCATGCTGATTTTTTCGCCGCTGTTCGTTTACCTGCTCTGCCGCATCAAGGCGGATGGTGGTCCGGCTGTCTTTGCTCACATGCGTATTGGTAAGGGGGGCAAGCCTTTCCCTTGCTACAAGTTTCGCACTATGGTCATCAACTCTGCGGATGTGCTTCGCAAGCTGCTCGAATCCGACCCGGAGCGCAGGGCCGAGTGGGAGCGCGATTTCAAGCTAAAGGACGATCCACGCGTCACGCCGATCGGCGGCTTTTTGCGCCGTACCAGTCTCGATGAGCTTCCGCAACTGTGGAACGTCCTGCGCGGAGACATGAGCCTTGTTGGACCTCGTCCTATCGTAGCTGCCGAACTTGAGCGCTACGGAGAGCACCAAGGCCTGTACTTGGCCGCACGTCCGGGCATGACAGGGCTGTGGCAGGTGAGTGGTCGCAGCGACACCAGTTATGCCTATCGCGTGATGCTCGATGGCCGCTATGTCAAGAATTGGTCGGTGTGGAGCGACTTTGTCATTCTCTTCCGCACGGCTTTTGTTGTGTTGCGAGGGCAAGGAGCTTATTGACCTTCCCAACCCGTCTGCACGCAGACGGGTAATGCGCCGGAATCCGCAAAGCGTTCTTCTCTCCCTTGTCTCCCGATTTCCCTCGACAGCATTGGAGCTGCGCCGGGACAGTCGCAGGTTCGAGGTCAAGAGCCCTGAACAGATTGTTGTTTGTGGGCGTCATCGCCAGCCCTAGATGGTGAATTTCGATGAAGCACCGTGAACGTCCATAGATTTTTCAGCGCGGACTGCTCTACCGAAAAGGCCATCACAGTCACCTAGTATGTTTTTTGACTCCCTCTCCCTGCTCATCAGTAAGGCGGCTTTCATCGGCCTGCGACTGCTGACACTTTTTAGCTTGGCCTTCGTCTTGCCAAAGGAGGTGTTCGGAGCCATTTCGCTGGCGTTCACCACCGCAGAAATCTGTCGTTTTATTGCCGACTGGGGCGTAGATACGTGGTCGCTTCGACAGTTTTCCCATCCTGATTTGGTCCTCGCGCGCACCCGTTTCGTTCAGATGATCCAAATGAGACTGGCCGCCAGCGTTCTGGCGTTTCTGATCGCGTGGACGGCTATCGGGATGGTCGCGCCCTCTTTTGGAAGGGGGGCAGGCACACTCATCGCGCTTCTGGCGTCAACCAGTCTGTGGCTGAACATCAGCGTCAATTGGTTGCAAGCGAGGCGTAGGCTCGGGAAGGCCTCGTTGTCGCTATTCCTGGCTGGCACGGCCTGCGGCTTCGTGCTGCTGTACATGCACTTTGTCCGCGCGCCTTACGTACATAGCCTTGCGGCCCTGATCATCTTTGAAGTCTCGATCGTCATGGTGCTGTTCAGGCTTGCCTTCAAGACTGAGCAGGTGGCGCCATTGGCGCATCGCATGCGTGTCTTTGCCGTTCTGAAAGAGACGACACCCATCGCCGTCGCTGTGCTGTTTGCGCTGGCCTATGGGCGCCTCGACATCTATTTTGTCAGCGGTCATTTCGACCACAAGGCGCTTGCCGACTACAGCTTTGCAAATCGATTGGTGGAGCCGGTGCTATTTGGTGCCGCAGCGCTCAGTTCGACGTTATACGCACGTGCCAGCAACATTTTGCAGCGTGACGCGGCCGATCGCGCAGGGTTTTCGGTCTACGCCATCGGAAAGATCAAGTTGGTAGCGAAGGGGGCTGCATTGCTATGCGTCCTGCTTGCCATCGTCATGCCGGTGCTCGTGCGTACTTTTCTTCCCGATTATTCAAGTGCAACGGTCCTCATCTGGATCGCTCTGCTGTGCACTTTCTTTCGGTGCACGAATTTGGCCTTCACGGCGATCATCCAGGCCTCGGGTGGGTACCGCACGATGATGTTGATCAGCGTTTTTAACGGATTTTCGATCATCACGCTGATATTCGTGGGGGGGCTTGCATTCGGCCCTGGCGGCACGATCGCGGGGGTCACGCTCGGCGAGAGTGTCAATTCGCTGATCCAGTTTATGAAAGTACGCAGTCTTACTAGGGAGTTGTCATGAAGGTCTTGATCACTGGTGGCGCCGGTTTCATCGGTTCACGTCTTGCAAAGAAGCTCCATGCCACAGGGTGCAATGTCACGGTCATTGACAATCTTAGCGAACAGATTCACGGTGCGGGCGCAGATTTTCCTGACGATCTCAAGGCCGCAGCAACTTGCGTGCGTGGAGATATCCGCAATCGCGACTTGATACGCGAGTGCTTGCAGCGTCAGGAGGTCATTGTCCATCTGGCGGCCGAGACGGGGACAGGCCAGTCCATGTACGCCGTCGAGCACTATAGCGATGTGAACTTGCAGGGAACGTCTGTACTGCTTGATATCCTGGTTAATCAGCGCCCAGATTCGCTAAAAAAACTCGTGGTCGCATCGTCGCGCGCTGTATATGGCGAGGGGCAATACCGCTGTGCCGCCCATGGCGTTGTATATCCAGAAGCGCGCACTGCTGCAGGCATGGGAAGCGGCCAATTCGAACCGGTATGTCCGGTTTGCCATTCGGCGGTGGATGTTATGCCGACGAACGAAGCCACGCCGTTCGCACCGTCCTCGTTTTATGGGCTGACCAAACAAGTACAAGAACAGATGGTCCTGATGTTTGCGTCCACCTTGGGGATCGATGGGTTCGCCATGCGCTACCAAAACGTTTACGGGCCAGGGCAGAGCCTGAGCAATCCGTATACGGGCATCTTGGCGGTGTTCTCTAATCTGGTGCGCCAGAGAAAAGACCTCAACATCTTCGAGGACGGGCGCGAGAGCCGTGATTTCGTCTTTATTGACGACGTAGTTGACGCGACGGCAGCCTGTGTTGCCCCTGGCGTTCATGGCGTTATGGCGCTGAATGTCGGCTCGGGCGTGCGCACTTCAGTCATCGAGGTTGCCCAAGGCATCGTTGACCATTTCCGTGCAGATGTCGATTTGAAGATCAGCGGCGCGTTTCGCGTGGGAGATATCCGCCACAACGTGGCAGATATCTCGCGCATTCAGGCACTGACAGGGTTTCAGCCACATTGGGCCTTCCGCGATGGCTTGGCTGCATTCCTGAACTGGGCCTGTGGCCACGAAGCCAGCGATTCGGGCTATGAGCGTTCGCTAAAGGAACTGGCCGACAGGGGGCTGATGGGTGGCGGCGGCAAAGGTTAAGGCTGTACAGATGTCAGCACGTCCGGCTACGGGGACTATTGGGCTTGCCTGTCTCATCCTTGGGCGCAATCTCGGGGATGCGGTCATACAGAGCCACTTCGTTCGCGAACTCGCTGCGCGCGCGTTCGCGGAGCGACTCATTGTCTGGACGCGTCCGCAAGTTGCGTTTCTCTTTCAGGACATTCCTTCGTGCGATGTTGTGGTTTCACCTTTCCCCGTGGGGACTAACAAGGGATTCGATAAAGCGGGGCGCCGGCAATTTTGTGCGGCCATCCGACAGCTTCGATCAGAACGGCCCCAGGTCACACTGGACATGATCGGCGATTTCCGCGAGCGGATTTTCGCACGCCTGATCGGCAGCAAGGATCATCGCCACATCGGTTGGGCACCCGGACATCCATTTGCCTCGATCATTCGCAATCCGCTCGGGCCGGGGCGGCCGATATGCGTCGTACCTACCGAGGCCGCGAATGTCTATCGCGCATACCAGCAGTATGTTGATGCGCTGACTGGCGGTCCGCGGCATGTTGCCGCGACGGCGCAGATGGCCTCTATCAAGCATGCTTCCCATATTGGCCTGCATCCATTTGCGTCGCAGGCATGTAAACAGTGGCCGGACGAAAGCTGGCAATCGCTGGCTGCCGAACTCCAAAGTCGTGGTGTTCGGCTAACTGCATACGGTGCGCCGACTGAAAGAGAGAGGCTCGAATTGATTTTCGGGGGCCTAGCTCAACCCATCGAATTCGTCACGCGGCCAGTTGTCGAATTCGCCCAGCATGTTGCCTCGCTGGACCTCCTAGTCGGTCTCGACAGTTTTTCCGTACATGTCGCAGAGCGTGCAGGTGTCCCATCCATCATGTTGAACGCTGCCAATCATCCCTCCTTGTGGGTTCCTCCGGGCGGTCGTTCCGTCAGTTCGTCCGGAGGCTGCAGTCATTACCCTTGCTTGAACTCCCCTAAATGCGAGGGACGGGCACTTGAATATGCGTGTATCCGCTCGCTAAAGACTGAGCAGGTGCTGTCCGTGCTGAACTTTCTACCGAAGCGTTGAGCCTGATGTTAACTATCCGAAGTGACGGAGCGATTGCTGGCCGTTTGAAAATCAACAATTTCGACGGATTGCGATTGATCTTCGCTGCCATGGTCGTGTTGTTTCATATCTCCATTCTGAGTCAGTCTCCCTCTCTGGCATGGATGAGCCGGTTCATATCTGCCACCTTCGCTGTGCAAGCCTTTTTCTTTGTTAGCGGATTCCTGGTTGTCATGAGTTGGGAGAACAGTTTCGGACTCCTGCCTTATGCCAAAAAGAGACTCTTCCGCATTGCTCCCGCTTACGTGGTCGTGGTGGTAGGGGCGGCGCTTCTTCTTTCTCTGGTCTCCGATCTCGGATTCGTAGAATACTATTCGTCTCCCCAGTTCTGGAGATACTTGTCGTTCAACTTGGTGCTGGCGAATTTCAACGAGCCGGGGTTGCCCGGGGTCTTCTTGAACAATCACGAGATGGCGATAAATGGATCCCTCTGGACTATCAAAATTGAAGTGATGTTCTATTGCCTCGTGCCGTTCATTGTGTTCTTGGCTCGTCGGTTTGGCTACAAACGAGTTCTGCCGGTGATATTCATTGGCTCCATTTTCTGGAAAGGCGGATTCTCATATGCAGCTCAGGCTACCGAGAGCGATATGTTCTTTCGTCTATCCAAACAACTGCCAGGACAATTGAGTTTTTTCATGGCCGGTAGCATGGCTTACTATCGGACCCGAGACGGCTTGCGTCCGGTTGGGCCAATTATTGCGGCCCTCTCGTTGTTTGGCTATGCACTCTCTGACGGTTTGTTGCATGAATCCCTCGCGCCGATATTCGTTGGCTGCATGGTTTACTTTGCTGCAGTTGGATTGCCATCCCTCTGGTCTGCCAAACGTATCGGCGATGTTTCCTATGGATTGTATCTCTATCATTTTCCGTTGGTGCAGACTCTAGTTGCCATCGGTCTGTTTGATTCGAATCCGCTTGGAGCGACATTCCTGTTGATTTCGGTCGTTCCGATTGTTGCGTATATTTCGTGGTGGTTGATCGAAAAGCCGTCATTGGTATTTGCTCACAATAGATGAATATCTATCATATCGTTGCGGTCTTGGCGCTTTGCATTCAAATGCTTGCGCCATACGCGGTTTGGTTCAATAGATGGAATATTCCCGCGCATTTGAATCTTGGATTCTGTGTGACGGCGTATATTGTTCCGGGGCTTTTTACGTCGGTCTGGCAGGGCTTTTCGGACCAGATGGTTGAGATCTACGCCCTGATGAACTTCCTAGGGGCTTTATCGATTCTCGTTGGGACGGTTCTTGGTTACAGGCTATCCCTCCTCCGATGGATGAGGCCTAGGTTGCAGATCGCTGGAGAGGGGGCGATAGATGAGTATGTGTACCGACGTGTCATGTTCTGGGCGTTTGTGGGCATTTCTCTCATGGTCGTCGCGTACATCGGCATGGGTTTTGTACCAATGTTTGCGGAAGACCCGTTCGCGGCCAAACAGTTCAAGGGAGAGTATCGGGATGCTTATTACCGGGTGGCATATCTATTTAGATTCGGCTTTTCTCTCCTGATTGCGATGATTCCGTTGGTGTTCGCCGCATGGATTCAATGCAAGTCAAGAGTGGCGCTTGTTTTTGGGGCGATAGCTGTCGGCTTGATTACGGTTTCCTTGGCCCGGCAGTCCACGGCAATCGGTATATTGGCGTTTGTTGGCGCATGGACTGCGTACAAGAATAAATTTTTCAAGTCGTATGTCACTTTTGTTGCTATTGTTTTCCCTTTGGGGAGTGCTGCTTATTATCTTCTCGGTATATACATGGGCATAGAGTCGATGGTGAGTGTTTATTCCGTTGATTCTATTTTCGATATTGTTTCGTCTGGCTCTCCTGATATATGGGATCAGATGGATTTGCTTTCTAGATTCTATTCTGTTGAGGCTTTTACCTACGGCCGAACAATTTTAGGTGGTTTGATTCCGGGTAATTTCGAATGGAATCCAAGCGTGTGGACGCTCACTTTTGATAATGTTGGTGGGGATATTTCTGAAACTGTGTCGGGGGGGCTTAGATTAAGCTCGGCGCTCTGGGGGTATGCAAATTTCGGCTGGTTTGGGGTCTTTTTTGTGCCGTTTGTCTCCGGACTGTTGGGCGGTTCGTTTATTGCGGTTATTCGGCGCATTGATTTCAAGAAATCACTGTTGGGGTTTGTGTTTCTTGTTTCGGTTTGTATGACTCTTGGAAAGCAGTTGTCGGAATTTTATATGCTCAGTATTCACGCGCTGCCCGCGATATTTGTTTTGTATCTTGTGTCTAGGCGCCCAGCTGGACGACAAGTGGCTGGTGTCTGAGATGGATACACTATTTATTTCGGCTGGTTTTTTTGGCTATTACAAGGAAATTATTTCGAAGCTTGAGTCGCAGGGGCGATCGGTCCTTTGGTTCGAAGATCGGCCGGCGACAGATGGGCTGACCAAGGCGGCCCTCCGGGTTGCTCCAAGCCTGTTGCGCAATAGGTGCTGCGCATATTTCGATGCGATCATTCAGCAGGCTCGGCAACACGATATACGCGACGTGCTGGTGATTAAGGGGGAGGGACTCCTGCCGGAGACGATCGCCAAGATGCGCAGGGCCCTGCCGAAGGCAAGGTTTACGCTCTACTACTGGGATAGCTACCGGAACATGCCGGCGGAATCGCCGCAGAAGGTGGATTTCTTTGATCGCGTTTTCAGTTTCGACCCTGACGATGTGGTCAGCGATCGGCGACTGACATACAGGCCACTCTTTTATGTGGATGGGTTTGCCAAAATTGCAAAGCCTGAACCGGATATCGATGTCTTGTTCATTGGTACCGTCCATAGTGATCGCTATGCGGTAATCAGGCGGATTGAGGCGGCTTTGCCGCCAGAACTGTCGTTCAAGTCGTTGTTGTACATGCGCACGCGACAGTTGTATTGGGTTTCAAGGGTGGTCAAGCCCAGCTATTGGCGAGCCCGCGAGGCCGAGTTCATCTTCGACCCCATCAGTCGTGGGGAGGTGATGTCGCTGATTTCGAGGGCGCGCATGGTCATTGACGTCGAACGGGCGATCCAGACAGGGTTCACCATGCGGACGATAGAAATGCTGGGCGCTTCGAAGAAGCTCATTACAACCAATCGCAAGATAGAGACTGCGGATTTTTATCTGCCGTCAAACCAGCTGTATGTCGATCGATACAAGGTCTCGATTCCGGACGCGTTCTTGACATCCGAATGGCAGGCTTGCGATCCGCAACTGCTTGGCCGTTACAGTCTGGATGGCTGGATGAAGGAGGTTCTGGGTTGATGGTGCCGCGCCGCGCGGGTGCTGTGCAGTCTATGGGTTGGTGTGGCTGAATGCTGTCGGCTGATATCATGCGGCGCTGATCTCTTCGAGCGAACTAACGTTGCAGGCCGAAACGCCTCCTTTCCCAACTGAAGATCTCGTCCATCTAGGACAACCCGTCCCCGTCCCCGACGAGGCGCATCCGCTCGCGCGCATCTATGGCGAGCCGATGGTGGAGATGCCGACGGATCTGTACATTCCGCCGGATGCACTGGAGGTGTTCCTCGACACTTTCGAAGGGCCACTCGATCTGCTGCTGTACCTGATCCGTCGCGCCAACCTGAACGTGCTCGACATTCCGATGGCGCCGTTCACGGCGCAGTACTTGCAGTACGTCGAAGCGATGCGGGCGAGCAACTTGGAGCTTGCGGCGGAATATTTGCTGATGGCGGCGATGCTGCTGGACATCAAGTCGCGCATGCTCCTGCCGCGTCCGCCGAAGGAGAAGGGCGAGGACTCGGAGGCCGAAGACCCACGCGCCGAACTGGTGCGGCGTTTGATGGAATACGAGCGCATCAAACGCGGGGCGCAGAATTTGACGGTGATGCCGCGTGTGGAGCGCGACTACGAGTGGACCGCTGTGCACATCGCCACGGTGGCTGTGGAACGCTTACCCGATGTGAGTCTGGCCGATCTGCAGCATGCATGGCTGGGGTTGCTGCGGCGTGCGCGCCTGAATCAGCACCATCGCATCCACCGCGAAGAGCTTTCTGTGCGCGAGTACATGACGCAGATTCTGCGTGGTCTGCAGGGGCGCCACAACGTGCCTTTTACGGAGCTGTTCGATTTGTCGCACGGCGTGTCGAGCCTGGTGGTGGGCTTTCTTGCGGTGCTCGAGCTGTGCAAGGAGCGGTTGATCAACATCACGCAGAACGCGCCGATGGAACAAATTTATGTCCGACTTCCCCATGAATCCAACGATGCAGGATGATAACGTCATCCCGCTGCACCTCGACGAAGCTGCCAACGATGTGAACGCGGATGATGAAGAAGTCGTTCCGACCGAAGACGGCGGGGCGCTCGTACCGCTGGACGACGCTGAGGCCGGTATTGATGTGACGCTGGCGCGGCAGGTCCTTGAGGCCGCATTGTTGTCGGCAACCGATCCGATGAACACGAGCGAATTGCGGCGGATGTTCGAGCCGGATCTTGGTGCGGAATTGGTGAATCGTCTGCTGGCGGACGTGCAGCGCGACTGGCAGGGCCGTTCGGTGGAATTGGTGCGGTTGGCGTCCGGATGGCGTTTTCGTACCCGGCCCGAGCTGCAAATTTATCTGGACCGGTTGAAGGAAACCCGTGCTCCGCGTTATTCTCGCGCAGTCATGGAGACGCTGGCGATCGTGGTTTATCGTCAGCCTGTCACACGAGGCGACATCGAAGACATTCGTGGTGTCGCCGTTTCCAGCCAGATCATCAAGCTGCTGGAAGGGCGCGGTTGGATCGATACTGTCGGTTACCGCGACACCCCGGGCCGCCCGGCCCTCTACGCTACGACCAAAAAATTTCTCGACGATCTTGGTTTGCGCAGTCTTACCGAGCTGCCGCCGTTGACCGAGATTGAAGGAGTCCTGGACCTTGTCGACACAGCACAAAACGCCGAAGCGCCCTCCGACGAAGGCGCGCGGGAACTCTCAGCGCCGTTCGGATCGTCCGAGCGGCCCTCGCCCGAGCACCCCGAGACCGGCGACGAGCCGCCCGAAGAGCGCGGCACAGAAGAGTAACGGCCCGCGCCGTCCGCGCGTACCGAATGGTGAAACCCAGGCCGATTTTGGCCTGATTGATCTCGAGCCGCGTTACGACGACGAGTTCGATGACGACGATGCGCAGCCGGGTGCGGTCGCTGCCGAATCCGAAAGCGGCGATCCGAATCCGGGGCGTGGCCGTAGCGCAAAGAATGGCGCCAACGGCAAGGACGACGGCAGCGTTGCTGAACGTATCCAGAAGAAGCTGGCCGAAGCGGGCGTCGCGTCTCGCCGTGAGATCGAAGACTGGATTGTTGCTGGCCGCGTGAGCGTGAATGGCTTGCCTGCCTTCCTCGGGCAAAAGGTCAGTGCTGGCGACCGCGTCAAGGTCAATGGTAAGTTGGTGAACTTGCGCTTTGCTGAGCGTGCCGCTCGCGTGCTCGTCTATCACAAGCCGGAAGGCGAAATTGTTTCTCGCGACGATCCGGAAGGCCGCCCCAGTGTGTTCGACCGGTTGCCTGCGCTGCGTCGCGGTCGCTGGATTGCTATTGGGCGTCTGGACTTCAATACCAGCGGCTTGCTGCTGTTTACCGACAGCGGTGATCTCGCCAACCGTTTGATGCACCCGCGTTACGAACTCGAGCGTGAATACGCTGTGCGGATCATGGGTGAATTGACCGAAGAGCAGGTTAAGAGCCTGACCGAGGGCATTCAGCTTGAAGACGGTTCCGCTCGTTTCAATAGCCTTCGCGATGAAGGCGGCGAGGGCGCTAACCACTGGTACCGCGTGACGATTTCGGAAGGCCGCAACCGTGAGGTGCGTCGCATGTTCGAATCTGTCGGCCAGATGGTGAGTCGCCTGATCCGCGTGCGTTACGGTGCCGCAGAGCTGCCGCGCCGACTCAAGCGTGGCATGTACGAAGAAATGAGCCCCGAGGGCGTCGTTGCACTGGGCGGCAAAGTATTGCCCAAGAAGCAACAACGTCCCGGCGATCGCCGCGCGCCGAAGGGTCCGCGTTCTACGCGTCCGCACCGCGCGCCGAAGGAGGCCGGTGCCGCACCCAAGACGCCGAAAACGCCGAAGGCTCCCAGAGTGCCTCGCGCACCGCGCGCTGGCCGCTAAGGTACTTGCCTGCATGCCCGGACGGGCGAAGGGGCTGGCTACAGGCCGCTTCTGCCCGTCCTGTGCGCGTATGCACATTTACTGAGCGGGCGCTTGCGTGTTATCATCTCGTTGATTCGTTGGTAAGTCTGCTGACGGAACCTGAAACAGGCAGCCGTTTTTGGCAGGTCGGGATGGGCGTTACGCCCATTTTTTATTTGTAGCGCGCAAATGACATTCTTGAACAACGTCGAAGCAATCGTGGACAGTGCCGTGACCGGCCTGGGCTACGAACTGGTCGATCTTGAGCTGTCGCCCAAGGGGAGGCTGTTCCGTGTCTTCATTGACATCGACCGGGGCGTAAACGTGGACGACTGCGCCACAGTGAGCAATCACCTGCAGCGTGTGTTCGAGGTAGAAGGCGTTCGACTACGACCGACTCGAAGTGTCCTCGCCGGGGCTTGATCGTCCGCTCAAGAAAGCGGCTGATTTCGAGCGCTTCGCTGGCCAGGATGCGCAGGTTCGTATCCGCATTCCCGTGGGCAACCAGCGCAACTTCGCCGGCACGCTGGTGGGTGTGCGCGAGGGTGCGGTGGTCATGACGACCGACAAGGGCGAGGTGAGCTTCGCCCTCGATCAGATAGAAAAGGCACGCCTCGTGCCGAAATTCGATTAAGCGATTTCGGGAGTTTTCAAACAATGAGCCGCGATATTCTGCTGCTTGTGGACGCACTGGCGCGCGAAAAAAACGTCGCTAAGGACATCGTCTTCACGGCCCTCGAACAGGCATTGGCCTCGGCGACCAAGAAGCGCATCCATGACGACGCTGATGTGCGTGTGTCCATCGACCGCGAGACGGGCGACTATGAGTCGTTCCGCCGCTGGCTTGTACTACCCGACGCTGAAGTCGAAAACGACGAAGCGCAGATGGGCCTGATCGATGCACGCGACCAGTTCGCCGACATCCAGGTGGGTGAGTACGTCGAAGAACCGCTCGAGCCGATCGACTTTGGTCGCATTGGTGCTCAGGCCGCCAAGCAGGTGATCCTGCAAAAGATCCGCGATGCCGAGCGCGAGCAGATCCTGAACGATTTCCTCGACCGCAAGGAACATCTTGTCACCGGCAGCGTGAAGCGCGTCGAACGCGGCAACGCCGTGGTTGAAGTGGGCCGCCTCGAAGCGCTCCTGCCGCGTGATCAACAGATCCCGAAGGAAAACCTGCGCGTGGGTGACCGTGTGCGCGCCTACCTGCTGCGCATCGACCGCAGTGCGCGTGGCCCGCAACTGATCCTGTCGCGCAGCGCGCCGGAATTCATCTCGAAGCTCTTCGAACTTGAAGTGCCGGAAATCGAAGATGGTCTTCTGGAGATCAAGGCTGCCGCCCGCGACCCCGGTCTGCGCGCCAAAATTGCAGTCAAGGCAAATGATCCGCGCATCGATCCGATCGGTACCTGCGTGGGCCTGCGTGGTTCGCGCGTGACCGCCGTTCGTAACGAATTGGGCGGCGAAAACGTCGATATCGTGTTGTGGAACGCCGATCCGGCTCAGTTCGTGATCGCCGCGTTGGCGCCGGCTGAAGTAAGTTCGCTGGTGGTTGACGAAGAAGCCCACAGCATGGATGTCGTGGTCGACGAGAGCAACCTTGCCATGGCCATCGGCCGCGGTGGCCAGAACGTGAAGCTCGCATCCGAGCTGACGGGCTGGACCATCAACCTGATGACCGAGACCGACGCTGTCGCCAAGGGCGAAGAAGAGCGTGGTCGTCTGCGCGGGTTGTTCTGCGAAAAACTGGACGTCGATGAAGAGGTCGCCGACATCCTGATTGAAGAAGGTTTCTCGTCGCTCGAAGAAGTGGCCTACGTGCCGCTGGCTGAAATGCTCGAGATTGAGGCCTTCGACGAAGATACGGTCAATGAGCTGCGTCAGCGTGCACGTAACGTGCTGCTGACCGAAGCGATCGTCTCCGAAGAGCAGCTTGAGAACGTTGCCGACGATCTGCTCGGCCTCGAAGGCATGGACAAGCAACTGGCAGCCAAATTGTCCAGCGGTGGTATCAAGACCCGCGATGACTTGGCCGACCTGGCGGTAGACGAGTTGATGGAGTTGGCCGATCTGTCTGAAGACGCGGCCAAGGAACTGATCACCAGGGCGCGCGCGCACTGGTTCGAGTAAGCAGGGAGAAGTTAAGTATGGCGCAAATGAGCGTGGCGGATTTCGCCACCGAACTGAAAATGCCGGCACCTGTGCTGCTTGAACAGTTCCAGAAGGCTGGCGTCGCCAAGGCCGGAGAAAAGGATGCTGTGAGCGAGCAGGATAAGGCGCGCCTGCTTGACTACCTGCGTCGCTCGCACGGCGAGACGGCAGGCAAATCCAAGATCACATTGACGCGCAAGCAAACCAGCGAGATCAAGGCGTCCGATTCCACTGGGCGTGCCCGCACCATCCAGGTCGAGGTGCGCAAGAAGCGTACGTTCGTCAAACGTGATGAGGCTGGTGACGAAGGCGTGCTGGCCGGTGACGGGCAGGAAGAAGCCCCGGCCCTGGCCGCTGATGTGGTTGAAGAGACCGCTCCGGAGGTTGTGCCCGAGCCGGTCGTCGAAGAACCGATCGTCGTCGAGCCTGAAGTGCAGGCCGTTGAACCCGAGCCGGTCGTCGAAATTGCGCCGGAGCCGGAGCCCGAGCCTGAGCCGGAACCCGAGCCAGTCGTTGAAACTGCGCCCGAACCCGAGCCGGAACCGGAACCCCAGGTTGAAGTGGTTGCAGAAGAGACCGCCGAAGAGCAAGGCGATGCATCCCCTGCGCCCGCCGCAGGTCCGCGTTCCTTCCTGACCGAGCGCGATATCAAGCGCCGCGAGGAAGAAGCCCGTCGCCAAGCCAAGTTGCGTGAGTTGCAGGAAGCCGACCTGCGCGCCAAGCAAGAGCGCGAATCCGCTCGCAAGGCCGCAGAAGAAGCGCGCAAGGTGGCTGAAGAGGCTGCTCGCGCCAAGGCTGCTGCCGACGCTGCACGCAAGGAAGCCTCCGCTGGTGCGCCAGGTAAGTCCGGTACGTTGCACAAGCCGGCCAAGACTGAAGACAAGGGCGTCAAGAAGGTTGCCGGCAGCAAAGAGAAGACTGGTGGCTCCTTCCAGGACGAAAACTCCAAGCGCCGTACTATCAAGACTCGTGGTGACTCGGGCGGTGGCACAGGCAACTGGCGTTCCGGTCCCCGCGCAGGCGGTCGTCATGGCCGTCAGCAAGACAGTGGTTCCAGCTTCCAGGCTCCGACCGAACCGGTGGTGCGTGAAGTCCACGTCCCCGAGACCATCTCGGTGGCGGATCTCGCCCACAAGATGTCGGTGAAGGCGACCGAAGTCATCAAGAAGATGATGATGCTGGGCCAGATGGTGACTATCAACCAAGTGCTGGACCAGGAAACCGCGATGATCGTCGTGGAAGAATTGGGCCACACTGCCGTCGCTGCCAAGCTGGACGATCCGGAAGCATTCCTGGACGACTCCGCGCAGAAGGACGTTGAGGAACTGCCGCGTGCGCCGGTCGTGACCGTCATGGGTCACGTCGACCACGGCAAGACTTCGCTGCTGGACTACATCCGCCGCACCAAGGTTGCCGCGGGTGAAGCCGGTGGTATTACGCAGCACATCGGCGCGTATCACGTTGAGACGGAGAAGGGCATCATCACCTTCCTCGACACCCCGGGTCACGAGGCCTTCACGGCCATGCGTGCTCGCGGTGCCAAAGCGACCGACATCGTGGTGCTGGTGGTTGCGGCTGATGACGGCGTGATGCCGCAGACGCGTGAAGCGATTCACCACGCCAAGGCTGCCAATGTGCCCATCGTCGTGGCGATCAACAAGATCGACAAGCCCGAAGCCAACCCGGACCGCGTCAAGCAGGAACTGGTTGCCGAAGGCGTGATCCCCGAAGAGTACGGTGGCGACGCCATGTTCTTGCCGGTGTCGGCCAAGGCCGGTACGGGTATCGACGCTTTGCTCGACGCGATCCTGCTGCAGGCTGAAGTGCTGGAGTTGAAGGCCCCGGTGGAGGCCCCGGCCAAGGGTATCGTCATTGAAGCTCGCCTGGATAAGGGCCGTGGTCCGGTGTGTACGCTGCTGGTTCAGTCGGGCACGCTGCGTCGTGGCGACGTGATCCTGGCCGGTGCCACCTTCGGTCGTATCCGCGCCATGCTGGACGAAAACGGCAAGCAGATCGCCGAAGCGGGTCCGTCGATTCCGGTCGAAGTGCTGGGGCTGTCGGATGTGCCGGGTGCTGGTGATGAGGTCATGGCGCTGGCGGATGAACGCCGTGCTCGCGAGATCGCATTGTTCCGCCAGGGCAAGTTCCGCGACGTGAAGCTGGCCAAGCAACAGGCCGCCAAGCTCGAGAACGTGTTCGATCAGATGAAGGATGGCGAGGTCAAGACGCTGCCCCTTATCGTCAAGGCCGACGTGCAGGGTTCGCAAGAAGCGCTGGTGCAGTCGCTGCTCAAGCTGTTGAACGGACGAAGTTCGCGTCAATGTCATCCACGGTGCCGTGGGTGCCATCACCGAAACCGACGTCAACCTGGCGCAGGCTTCCGGTGCGGTGATCATCGGCTTCAACACGCGTGCCGACGCAGGTGCGCGCAAGCTGGCCGAGTCGTTCGACGTGGATCTGCGCTACTACAACATCATTTACGACGCGGTCGATGAGATTAAGGCGGCTCTGTCAGGGATGTTGGCTCCGGAGAAGCGCGAACAGATCATCGGCGAAGTCGAAATCCGCCAGATCTTCCGTATCTCGAAGGTCGGTGCGATCGCTGGTTGTTATGTGCTGGACGGTGTCGTGCGTCGCAACTCGCTGGTGCGCCTCATCCGCAACAACATGGTCGTTTTCACGGGCGAACTCGATTCGCTCAAGCGCTTCAAGGATGACGTGAAAGAAGTGCGGGCCGGCTTTGAGTGCGGTCTGTCGCTGAAGAACTACAACGACATCGAAGAAAGCGATCGTCTGGAAGTGTACGAAATCCAGGAAATCGCGCGCACGCTGTAAGCACTGCCTGCGTGTCGGCCGGCATTTGCCGGCTTGCCTGGATTACCCGCGAAGCGCACCACGGCATCTGCCCGGTGCGCTTTGTGGTTTTTGTAAGAAGCATTGTGTGGGGCGCCCGCGTTGCGCTACCCGGAGTAAGACTATGCCAAAAGACTATTCGCGTAGCTCACGCGTGACTGAGCAGATCCGCCGCGAGCTCGCCGAGCTCATCCGCCTCGAAGTAAAGGACCCGCGTGTTGGTTTTATCACGCTGACCGATGTCGAGATCAGCGCTGACTACGCGCATGCCAAGATATTCTTTACGTCCATGAAGGGGCGCGAAGGGCTCGAGGAAATCCAGACGGGTCTGCGTCGCGCAAGCGGTTTCCTGCGTCGTGAGTTGGGTCGCCGAGTGCGCATTCACACCACGCCGGAGCTTCATTTTGTATATGACGAATCGGTAGAGCGCGGTTCGCATCTGTCGGCGCTGATCGACAAGGCACTAGAAAACTCCGCGGGCGAAGAAGAAGCCGCGCCCGATCCCGATTTGCAGAACACCGGCAAGAAAGACTGATCACGCGCGTTTGTTGCTGGCTACGACCGGCAACAGGCGCGTCGGTCAGGACACCTGATCTTATCTCCATGAGTAAAGCTTCCATGCGCCGTCGCTGGCAACAGATCGACGGCGTTCTGCTGTTGGATAAGCCGCGCGGCCTGAGTTCCAACGACGCCCTCCAGAAGGCGCGTCGCATCTTCCAGGCTGCCAAGGCGGGCCACACCGGCACGCTCGATCCGCTGGCGACCGGCTTATTGCCCGTACTGTTTGGCGAGGCGACCAAGTTTTCAAACCTGCTGCTGGATTCGGACAAAACCTACGAGGCCACGTTGCAGCTCGGCGTGACCACGACGACAGGTGACGCTGAAGGTGAGGTGCTCGACACGCTGCCGGTGACTGCTGACGAAGCTGCAATCCGCGCTGCATGCGCGCGCTTCATTGGCTCGATCAGCCAAGTGCCGCCGATGTACTCTGCTCTCAAGCATGAAGGCAGACCGCTGTACGAATATGCGCGGCAGGGGATTCACATCGAACGACCTGCTCGCGAGATCACGATTCACTCGCTGGAGGTGCGTCGCATAGACGGCTCTTGCATCGATATCGTCGTGCATTGCTCGAAAGGCACGTACATTCGCACGCTGGCTGAAGATATCGGCGCAGCGCTCGGATGCGGTGCGCATTTGACGGCGCTGAGGCGCACACAGAGCGGCGGTCTCGATGTGGCCGACGCGCACACGCTGGAAGACTTGCTGGCGATGGAGGAAGGCGCACGCTGTAACGTCTTGCGTTCAGTCGATAGCCTGCTCGCGCATTTGCCGCGCATCGACCTGGAGCCTGCGCTCGCGGTGCGTTTCGGTCATGGGCAAGCGCTACGTGCACCGATCGATGCGCGCGGCTCTGTTCGCGTTTACGGCGATCGCTTCATCGGAACGGGCGTTATCGACGAAGGCGGTGCCCTGCGTCCGCAGCGGCTCGTCTCTCAGGTCAACGCCGAAGCCGACTGAGTAAGAGACCCCTACCGACCGGGCAAAAAAAAGCCGCCTTGCGAAAACAAGGCGGCTTTTTTTATGTGTCACGCGGAGCATTGGCAACCTGTCGGTGCCTGCCCGCTCCGCGCGGACACGTGGTGGTGCGTCAGTTGCGTGTTTCGACCTGTTGCAGTGGTTCCTCGCTGGCAGTTGCCACCGGACGAGGACGGCGGCGAGCCGGACGCTGAGCGGGGGCTTCGGCAATGACCGGCGCCTTGGCAGCGCCCGGAACGGTTTCGATCATCTCCAGGCTGCTTTGCGCCAGGATTGCTTGCAGATCGAACGCCGCCGGCGCAACTGTTGCCGGAGCTGCCGGGGCTTCTGCTGTCTGCGCGGCTTCTGCTACGACCGACTGTGCGGGTTCGGCAACGACTTCTGCAGTGACGGTTGTTTCGACCTCCACCGTCGGCATCGGAGCCTCGACAGCTGGGGCGAACGCCAGATCAGCGGTACGGATCGGCTCGGCGACCACCGGAGCGTGTTCTTCCACGGTTGCCGGGCTCGGAGCTGCATCAGCGACAGGCGATGCTTCGCGGACGGTTTCAACACTGGCCGCGACGGCTTCGCGCTGGAAGTCGGCGATGGCTTCCGTTGCGCTCGTCTCGGTGACCGCAATCGGCTGCTCGACTGAGCTCACAGCCGCGCTGCGCACTGTTTCGACTGCGGCTTCAACGCCCGCTGCCGGTGCGGATTGCGCTTCGGCAGCAACCTCTGCAATCGCGACGTCTTCAGCATTGGCTTCCACTGCACCTTCAGCTGCGCCTGCGGCGTTGTCGCCGCGACCACGGCCACGGCCGCGACGGTTGCGACGACGGCCACCGCCTTCACGTTGTTCGCCTTGCTGGCCTGCTGCGGCCTCAACGCCTGCGGTGGTTTCTTGCTCGGCAGCGCCTTCATTCACTGCGGCCACTGCCTGCACAGCCAGCGCTTCTTCGCGCGCCTCGCGAGCCTCACGGCTTTCACGCGGTTGGCGCTCACGGCGCTCGCGCTGCGGCTTCTGCTGTTGCTGGGCGCCCTCGGCTGCTACGGCATCAGAGCGTTCCTGACGCGGCTGCTTTTCCTTACGCTCGCGCTGCTCGGGGTTAGCTTGGCGGGCTTCGTTGCGATTGCGCTCGCCACGTTCTTCGCGACTCTGGCGCTCTTCGCGTTGCGGGCGTTCCTGACGCTGTTCGTCACGGCGATTCTGACCTTGCTGCCCCTGTGCCTCGCGACGACCTTGGCCCTCACCACGCTCGCCACGTTGCTTGCGCTCGCCACGTTCACCGTCACGGCGGCGCTGACCGTCACGACGACCGTTGCCGCTGCTCTTGGCTGGGGTGGCCGGTGCCGGTGCGGCCTGCGCGGGCTCGCCACGCAGCCATTCCATGATGCGCTGGAAGAAGCCCTTCGACGGAGCGGCTTCGGCTTTTGTCGGCTCGGAGGCTACCGGCGCGGGTTGAGCCGGCGTGATGCCCTTGATGGCGGCTTCCGGTGCCTTGATGGTCTTTTCCAGATTGGCCGAAGGCGGCACGTAAGTCGCATTGGCCGGTGTGGTAGCCATGCGATAGCTGGGAATCGCACTCTCTTCCAGGTTCAACTGGTCGTGGCGCAGGCGGATGATTTCGTGTGCCGGCGTTTCCAGGTGACGGTTGGGGACGATCAGCAGAGTGACCTTGTGGCGCAGTTCGATCTTGGCGATGTCGTCGCGCTTTTCGTTGAGCAGGAAGGTGGCCACGTCAACCGGCACCTGGCAGTGCACGGCGCCGGTGTTTTCCTTCATCGCTTCTTCTTCGAGGATGCGAACGATGTGCAGCGCAGCTGATTCAGTCGAGCGGATGTGGCCCGTGCCCGTGCAACGCGGGCAGGTGATGTAGCTGGTTTCGGCCAGCGCTGGGCGCAGGCGCTGACGCGACAGTTCGAGCAGGCCGAAGCGACTGATCTTGCCAGTCTGTACGCGGGCACGGTCGTAGCGCAGCGCGTCGCGCAGGCGGTTTTCGACTTCGCGCTGGTTGCGCGGGTTTTCCATGTCGATGAAGTCGATGACGATCAGACCGCCCAGGTCGCGCAGGCGGAGCTGGCGGGCGATTTCGTCTGCGGCTTCGAGGTTGGTGCGGGTGGCCGTGTCTTCGATGTCGGAGCCACGCGTGGCGCGACCGGAGTTCACGTCGATCGACACCAGCGCTTCGGTGTGGTCGATGACAATGGCGCCGCCCGAGGGCAGGTTAACCTGGCGCGAATAGGCCGACTCGATCTGGTGCTCTATCTGGAAGCGCGAGAACAGCGGCACGTCGTCGCGATAGCGTTTGACGCGGTTGGCCGTGCCCGGCATTACGTGCGACATGAACTGCTGGGCCTGTTCGAAAATCTCGTCGGTGTCGATGAGAATTTCGCCGATGTCAGGCTGGAAGTAGTCGCGAATGGCGCGGATGACGAGGCTGCCTTCCTGATAGATCAGGAACGCGCCCGTCTGCGCTTGCGCCGCGCCTTCGATGGCACGCCACAGTTGCAGCAGGTAGTTCAAGTCCCACTGGAGTTCTTCAGCCGAATGCCCGATCGCCGCAGTGCGGGCGATCATGCTCATGCCGGAGGGGACTTCCAGTGCGTCGAGCACTTCGCGCAGTTCAGCGCGCTCATCGCCTTCGACACGGCGCGATACGCCGCCGCCACGCGGGTTGTTGGGCATGAGAACCAGATAGCGGCCAGCCAGCGAGACGAAGGTCGTCAGCGCTGCGCCCTTGTTGCCGCGTTCGTCCTTTTCGACCTGGACGATGAGTTCCTGGCCTTCGCGCAGGGCTTCCTTGATGGTGGCGCGCGAAGCGTCGACACCTTCCTTGAAATAAGCGCGGGAGATTTCCTTGAAGGGCAGGAAACCATGGCGTTCTGCGCCATAGTCGATGAACGCGGCTTCGAGACTGGGCTCGATGCGCGTGATCACACCCTTGTAGATGTTGCTCTTGCGTTGTTCCTTCGTGGCCGATTCGATATCGAGATCGATCAGTTTCTGACCATCTACGATTGCGACGCGCAGTTCTTCGGCCTGCGTCGCGTTAAAAAGCATGCGCTTCATATAGTTCTTCTCCCGCGCGCGAAACACGGGGCGCACAGAACCTCGCCGCCTCGGGGATTGTGAGGCGGCACTTCAGTCAGCTTGTCGGAGTCCGGGTTGGCATCGAGTCCGTGGGGCAGAGTGAAAACAAGGTTCGGTGAGTCTTTTCACCCTGGTGCCAGGCGTCCAGGCCGGCGCTCCAGGGTGGCAATATTTGCGTTCGCGCGCTAAATGGTGTCGATCAAATTGGTTTCGTATTACCATCGCGGCCCCATCCGAATGCGGATGCGGGAGCGGCGTGCGTTGCCGGCAACTGGCCGAGGTCGCTATCGAATGACGTGATTCCGCGCGCGGAACAGGCAGGTGCGATGAGGGCGGTGACACGGGCCGGATCGTCTTGCAGTGGGCCTCGCTCTCGGGGAAGAATCGACCCGAGGGGCGCACTGCACTGGCAAGGTCTGGAGCGCATATGTGCGGCGGAACGCGGAATACCGCATTCGACGGCCTGCAACGCTCGTGACCCGCTGACTGGAAATCCCGGACCGGTGACGCTCTCTTGCACGGCTGACCGCGCGGACAACGCCAAGGACTCAGAGCCTAGACAACTGCCGCAGTATATTGGAAGAACATGACTTTAGGCAAAGCCCATCCGGCGGAATCCCGTGGCGCCGCGACCGTTCGCAAAGTGAGCATCGGCGAAGAGGATGCCGGGCAGCGTATCGACAACTTTCTCCTTCGCGAATGCAAAGGCGTACCAAAGAGCCACATCTACCGGATTCTGCGTTCAGGCGAGGTGCGCGTGAATGGTGGCCGGGTGGCCCAGACGTATCGGCTGCTGGCGGGTGACGAGGTCCGTATACCGCCCGTAAGGGTGGCTGAACGGGCGCCCACGGCGATCCCTCGTTCGGCGTTGGCAACCCCGTTGGAAGTGGTATTCGAAGACGAGGCGTTGCTGGTCATCAACAAACCGGCCGGGCTGGCGGTGCACGGCGGGAGCGGTGTGAGTTTTGGTGTCATCGAGCAACTGCGCCAACAGCGACCGACCGCGAAGTTCCTGGAGCTGGCTCATCGGCTGGATCGCGAGACGTCCGGCCTGCTCATCATCGGCAAGCGCCGCTCCGCGCTCAACGCTGTGCAGGACCAGATGCGTGCAGGCAAGATCGAGAAACGTTACCTGACCATGGTGGCAGGGCGTTGGATCAATCCCATGCAGCACGTGAAGCTGGCGCTCCACAAATACCTGACCGAAGACGGCGAGCGCCGCGTGGTCGCCAGTGAGGACGGCAAGCCGGCGCATAGCATCATGCGTCTGCTCAAGCGTTGGGATACATACAGCCTGTTGGAAGTTGAACTCAAGACCGGCCGCACGCATCAGATTCGCGTACACCTGCAAACGCTTGGTTTTCCGTTGCTGGGGGATGATAAGTATGGTGACTTCGCGCTTAACAAGGCGCTGGTCAAGGAAGGCTTGCCCCGGATGTTCTTGCATGCAGCCATCCTGCGCTTTGCCCATCCGGTCAGCGGTCAGATGCTGGAGTTGACTGCGCCATTGCCAGCACAATTGCAGGACTTCGTCGCTCGAATCGATGCTCAGCAGCGCAGCGACTTTACCAAGAAGGACCCCGCAATACATGGATGAAGCAAATCGCCGCTTCGACCTGATCGTGTTCGATTGGGACGGTACGCTGATGGACTCAACCTCGCTCATCGCACGTTCGCTGCAGGCCGCCTTTCGTGACCTGTCGCTGGCCGTGCCGACCGTTGAGCAAGCGAATCATGTGATCGGGCTTGGATTGGCCGATGCCATTCAATACCTCGCCCCCGAGTTGCCCGTGGCGGATCATCCGCGCCTGGCCGAACGTTACCGCCATCACTATCTTGGGCAGGACATCGAGTCCGAGCTCTTTGCCGGCGTGCCAGAGCTGTTGGCGGCTTTGCGTCAGGATGGCTACAACCTTGCTGTCGCAACCGGCAAGGCGCGGCGCGGACTGGATCGCGTATTGACGCACACCGGCCTGCAGCCGTTTTTTCATGCGACGCGCTGCGCGGATGAGACGTTCTCCAAGCCGCATCCGCAGATGCTGCTCGAACTGATGGACGCGCTATTCGCGGAGCCTGACCGCACGCTCATGATTGGCGACACGACGCACGACCTTCAAATGGCCCGCAACGCAGGCACGCATGCGCTGGGGCTGACCCATGGAGCGCATCCCGTCGAGGAACTCGCTGAGCTAGAGCCGTTGGCGATTCTGTCGTCCATCACTGAATTGCAGGCATGGCTGAACACCAACGGCTGATCTGTCTGTCGGCCGATCTCGTTGAAGGCGGCGATGGCGTGCGTTTTGCCGTATCAACCAATCGGGGTGAGGCTGCGGCTTTTGTTGTGCGCCACGACGGACAGCCGCGCGCGTACCTGAATCGCTGTGCTCATGTACCGGTAGAACTGGACTGGATGCCCGGCCAGTTCTTCGATGAATCAGGTTTATACTTGGTGTGCGCAACTCATGGTGCGCTCTACGAGCCATCGTCTGGACGTTGCGTGGGCGGGCCTTGCACCGGCGCCCGCCTGCATGGGTTGGCAGTGGAAGAGCATGACGGTGCCATCTACCTAATAAACAACTCCCCTCAATGAGTGATCTGAACGAACCCGGCTGGGAGCGCAAGCTGCTCGAAAAACTGGCCTTCGAAAATCTCAAAGAAACGCGCCGCCGTCGCCGCTGGGGCGTGTTCTTCAAGGTGTTGGGCTTTGGCTATGTGGGTTTTATTCTGTTTCTGACCTGGGCCTGGCAGAACGGCTCCGACTCCGTCAGTGACGGCGCGGCGCATACCGCGCTGGTCGAAATGAACGGGGCCATTGGCGTTGGCGACGCTGTGAATGCGGAGCAAGTCAATCTGGCCCTGCAATCCGCATTCGAGGATGCAGGCACCAAAGGCGTCATCCTGCGCATCAACAGCCCGGGCGGCAGCCCCGTCCAGGCAGGCATGATCAACGACGAAATCGGTCGTCTACGCGCCAAGTACAAAGAGATTCCCTTGTACGTCGTGGTTGAGGATATCTGCGCATCGGGGGGCTACTACGTGGCTGCTGCGGCGGACAAAATCTACGTCGATAAGGCCAGTATCGTCGGTTCGATCGGCGTGCGTATGGACGGATTTGGTTTTACGGGCGCCATGGAAAAGCTCGGTGTCGAGCGTCGCTTGGTGACGGCTGGCGAGAACAAGGCGTTTCTCGACCCATTCTCGCCGCAGGATCCGAAACAGGTTCAATTCGCGCGCGCAATGCTCGAAGAAATCCACCAGCAGTTCATTGACGTGGTGCGCAAGGGGCGCGGCGCCCGGCTGCATGAAACTCCCGATATGTTCTCCGGGTTGTTCTGGACCGGCTCCAAGAGTATCGAGCTGGGCCTGGCTGACGCCTACGGCACGGTCGACTCGGTTGCGCGCGACGTGATCAAGGCCGAAGAAGTGCGCGACTATACCCAGCGCGAAAACTTTGCCGAGCGTTTTGCGAAGCGTTTCGGTGCAGAAGTGGCGGGTGGTGCGACGCAGGCATTGAGTCGCGTGGGTATCAAATAACTCTGTAGATGGTTTGACAGAATGAAAAAGGGGCATCCGCGGATGCCCCTTTTGTTTGTGTGTCGCAGGCTCAGATGGCCAGCAACAGAAACACCGTGGGCTGCCGCGCGAGGTCGGGTCGGGGCGCCTTCTTCCATGCACTGATGGAGCGAGTGGAAACCCATTCGTCGGATGTCGTCAGCGCGCGTGCGACGCACAGCAGCGTGTTCGGATCACAAGTCTGGAGCAGGGCGTCGAACATCGCATCGTTGCGGTACGGCGTCTCGATGAAAAGCTGCGTGCGTTGCAGCTTGGCCGATTCGCGTTCGAGTTGCTTGATGCGCTGCGTGCGCTCGCCGGCCGTAACGGGTAGATAGCCATGAAACGCAAAGCTCTGGCCGTTCAGGCCCGAAGCCATCAGTCCCAGCAGCAGAGACGAGGGGCCCACCATCGGCGCCACGCGGATGCCGCGTTCGTGTGCGCGCCGGACAACCAGCGCCCCGGGGTCGGCGACGGCGGGGCAGCCGGCTTCGGACATCAGGCCGATGTCGCGGCCTTCCCGTGCCGGAGCGAGCAATTCGTCCAGCGTGCGGCCGTCGAGTCGTTCGGGCAGTTCAGTGATTGTGAGCGACTGAATTGCGGCTGGGTGGCCGAGGCGCTTGATTTCGGCGCGCGCCGTCTTGGCGCGTTCGACGATAAAGCAGTCGAGTCTGTTCAGAATCGCGCCGACGCCAGCGGGCTGTGTGGTGGCGGTGTCCGAGGGGCCAAGGCCGACCGGTATCAGATAGAGCGTGCCGGTTGCCATGTCAGGGGACCTGTACGCCTTGTGCGTGAAGCATTCGCGCTAGGGCGATCAACGGCAGGCCGACGAGCGCATTCGGGTCGTCGCCGCGCATGTACTCCAGCAGGGCGATGCCAAGTCCTTCGGATTTGGCGCTGCCCGCAACGTCCAGAGGTTGTTCGCGCTCTACGTAGCGGACGATTTCGTCGTCGGTCAGCGTGCGAAAGCGTGCTTCAGTGGGAACAGCGTCCAACTGGTGCAGGCCACTTGCTGTGTCGAGCAGGCAAAGCGCGGTGTGGAAAACAATTGTGCCGCCGCTCATCACGCGCAGTTGGGCGATGGCGCGCTCGACGGTGCCCGGTTTGTCAAACCGTTCGTCGCCACGATAAGCGACCTGATCGCTGCCGATGACGAGTGCGTTCGGGAACTGTGCGGCCACCGCCTGGGCCTTTTGCAGCGCAAGGCGCTCGGCAGTGCGGGCGGGGTGTTCGCCAGGGAGTGGCGTTTCGTCAACATCCGGCCGGGCCGTTTCGAATGGCAGGCCGAAGCGTTCGAGGAGCTCGCGCCGATAGCGCGACGTGGAAGCCAGCACGATCTGGCGCATGGAACTGTTGGGCATGGCATACTCGCCGCCGCACGTAAGCTCAGTGTTCGACGGGCTTTGACAGAGATAGCCAAAAATAATACCATTCGCCGTTTATGTCGCACCAGCAGAACGACACTCCGGCTATAATCGCCGACCCGTTTGAATTCGCACGCCGTGGCGGGCGCATCGAAGGGGTGGTGGATGCTGCCAAGCTGCCGCGGCTGACCGACATGCTGCGCTCCTCCGCGAGTCAGCCTGTAGGTTACGTGGTGACGGGCGAGTCAGAAAAAAGCACGCTGGGCGAAAAACTGTTCCTGCATGTCCAGGCTGGCGGCGAGTTGGTGTTGGGTTGCCAGCGTTGTCTGGAAGAGTTGCCCCACGTCGTAGACGTGGATGCACGCTTGTTGTTGGTGCCGGCCGATGAGCCGCTGCCTGACGACGAACTGGAAGAAGACAGTTACGACCCGGTTCACGCGGGACGTGATTTCGACGTGCAGCAGGCACTGGAAGAAGAACTGATTCTGGCGCTACCGCTAGCGCCGGTGCATGACGTGTGCGATGCGCCGGTCGAAGCAGTGCGCGATGAAGACGCTTCACCGTTTGCGGCTCTGAAGAGTCTCAAACGTGGGAATCCGGATTCAAAATAAGTTAAAGCAGCTCGGTCTCGCCGAGCGAGATTGAGTAGAGCGTTTTAAGGAGCAATATCATGGCCGTTCAACAGAATAAAAAGTCCCCGTCCAAGCGTGGCATGCATCGCGCCCACGACTTTCTGACCGCGCCGGCAACGGCCGTCGAACCGACCACGGGTGAAGTTCACCTGCGTCACCACATTTCGCCGACGGGCTTCTACCGCGGCAAGAAGGTCATGAAGACCAAGGGCGAATAAACTCGCCTGTCACTCACAAAAAGCCACGTGGCGCACTGCTGCGTGGCTTTTTGTGCGGTGAACGCATCAAAAATCCCCGCAACAACGCAAAGCCGAGATGGAAATCACCATCGCGATTGACTGCATGGGTGGCGATCATGGCCCCTCAGTCACGCTTCCGGCCGCCATCGAATTCCTGCGCGACGACCGTGACGCCCGGGTCATCCTGGTAGGCTTGCCTTCTGCATTCGAAGGTAAATACGCCCAGGCACTGGCCCAGTTTGGCGATCGCGCCATCATCCGTCATGTGACCGAAGTGGTCGAAATGGACGACGCACCGGCTGTAGCCATGCGCGTCAAAAAGGACTCTTCGATGCGCGTAGCGATCGATCTGGTCAAGTCGGGCGAGGCGGGAGCTGCCGTATCGGCAGGCAACACCGGCGCGCTGATGGCCATTTCGCGCTTCGTGCTGAAGACTCTGCCGGGTATTGACCGGCCTGCCATTGCCACGATCCTGCCGGCGATGAAGGGGCATACCTACGTTCTCGATCTCGGGGCCAACGTCAACTGTTCGGCCGATCACCTGCTGCAGTTCGGGTTGATGGGCGCCATGCTGGTCGAAGCGCTCGAACACCGCGAGCGTCCCACGGTAGGGCTGCTCAACATCGGCGAAGAAGAAATCAAGGGCAACGAAGTCGTCAAACAGGCGGCTGAGCTGCTGCGCGAAAGCGGCTTGAATTTCTACGGCAATGTTGAAGGCAACGACATCTACAAGGGCACGACCGATGTGGTTGTGTGCGATGGTTTTGTCGGCAACGTAGCGCTCAAGGCCTCTGAAGGGCTGGCCCAGATGATCGCCACCACGCTGCGCGAAGAATTCACGCGCAATTGGCTGACCAAGATCATGGGTCTGTTGACGATGCCGATCCTCAAGGGCTTCAAGCATCGTGTCGACCATCGCCGGTACAATGGCGCCAGTCTTCTCGGCTTGCGCGGAGTGGTGGTCAAGAGTCACGGTTCGGCCGACAGCTTCGCCTACCTGCAGGCACTGCGCCGGGCCGCCGAGGCTTCCCGTAACCGCCTCATCGAGCGTATCGAGCATCGCATGAACGAGTACGTCTCTGAGCACAGCAAAGCGGCCCAATCAGTATGATCTTTTCCCGTATCGCAGGTACCGGTGGCTATGTGCCGGGCAACCCCGTCAGCAACGACGACCTCGTTGCGCGCGGCATCAATACCTCGGACGCTTGGATCGTCGAGCGCACGGGCATCCGTCAGCGCTATATCGCCGAAGGCGAGACCACCAGCCAGTTGTCGATCAAGGCCGCTCAGCGTGCGCTAGAAGCAGCCGGTTGCTCGGCTGCCGACATCGACCTCATCGTGCTGGCGACAACTACGCCGGACATGACCTTCCCCAGTACCGCGTGCCTCGTGCAAGCCGAACTGGGTGTGCCGGCGGGCGCCACGGCATTCGACGTTCAGGCTGTGTGCAGTGGTTTCGTCTACGCGCTGACGATCGCCGACAAATTCATCCGTTCCGGCAGTCACAAGCGTGCGCTCGTGATCGGCGCGGAAACCATGTCGCGCCTGATCGATTGGAATGATCGCTCCACCTGCGTGTTGTTCGGCGATGGCGCCGGTGCCGTGGTGCTGGAAGCCTCCGATCAAGCGGGTGTCTTGTCGTCGGCCCTTCATGCCGACGGTAGCCACAGCAATATCCTCTACGCCAGCGGCTCCATTTCGGCCGGCCAGATCGCCGGTTCGCCGTTCCTGCATATGGACGGGCAATCCGTGTTCAAGCTGGCTGTGCGCCTGTTGAGCGACGTGGCCGTCGAAGTGCTCGAACAGGCTGACATGCCGCAGGCCGAGCTTGACTGGTTCATTCCGCACCAAGCCAACATCCGGATCATGAATTCCGTGGCGAAGCGCCTGGAGTTGCCCGCTGCTAAGGTGGTAGTGACCGTCAACCAGCATGGCAATACTTCGGCCGCTTCCGTTCCGCTGGCGTTTGATGCCGCGATCCGCGACGGCCGCATTCAGCGCGGGCAATCCGTGCTGCTGCAAGGCGTGGGCGGCGGTTTCACGTGGGGCGCCGTGCTGGTGCGCTACTGAGACCAATAATCCGAATTCCGAATCTGCTTTCCAGGACTGAAACGTGAAGAAATTTGCGGTCGTTTTCCCCGGTCAGGGCTCCCAGGCTGTCGGCATGATGGCGCCTTATGGCGATCTCGCCGTCGTGCGTGAAACCTTTGCCGAGGCTTCTGAAGCGCTGGGCCAGGATCTGTGGCAGATGGTGGCCGAAGGCCCCGCCGAACTGATCGCACAGACGGTCAATACCCAGCCGATCATGCTGACCGCCGGTATCGCTGTGTGGCGTGCGTGGCAGCAGCAAGGTGGTGCTGCGCCGGCCATGTTGGCGGGGCACAGCCTTGGTGAATACTCCGCGTTGGTCGCGGCCGGCGTGATCGAGTTCGCCGATGCGGTGAAGCTGGTGCGCTTCCGTGCCCAGGCGATGCAGGAAGCCGTGCCGGCTGGCGTGGGCGCCATGGCGGCCATTCTCGGCCTGGAGCCGGCTGACATCGAAAAGGTGTGCGCCGAATCCGCCCAGGGCGAAATCGTTTCGGCCGCCAACCTGAATTCGTCTGGTCAGATTGTCATTGCCGGTCATATCGGCGCTGTCGAACGCGCCATGGCTGCAGCCAAGGCTGCCGGTGCCAAGCGTGCCGTCCAGTTGCCGGTCAGTGCGCCGTTCCACTGCGCACTCATGAAGCCCGCTGCGGAAAAGCTCGCCGCCCGTCTGGCCGAGGTCGAATTCGCTGCGCCGTCGATCCCGGTTCTGAATAACGTGGACGTCGCCCTGCCGACCGATCCTGCCGCGATCCGTGATGCGCTGGTCCGTCAGGCGTATAGTCCGGTGCGCTGGATCGAAACGGTGCGCGCCATGCGTGCGGCTGGTGTCGAAGCGGTGTATGAATTTGGTCCGGGCAAGGTTCTTGCCGGCCTCGTCAAGCGTATCGAAGGCGATCTCGAAATCGATGCCGTCGTCGATGCGGACAGTTTCAAGCGCGTGCTCGAAGCCGCCCAATAAGGAGAACTACGTTGGCTCAACTCGAAGGGCAGATTGCCCTCGTCACTGGCGCTTCGCGCGGCATTGGTCGCGCCATTGCTTTGGAGCTTGCGCAAGAAGGGGCGACCGTGGTCGGTACCGCCACCAGCGAAGACGGCGCCGCTGCGATCTCTGCGGCGTTGCGTGAGGCTGGTGCCAAAGGCCGCGGCCTGGCATTGAACGTGACTGACGCCGCTGCGTGCGAAGCCGCGCTGGCCGCCATCGAGTCGGAATACGGCCCGGTTTCGATCCTGGTCAACAACGCTGGCATTACCCGCGACAACATCGCGATGCGGATGAAGGATGAGGAGTGGGATGCGGTCATCGATACCAACCTCAAGGCGGTATTCCGCATGTCGCGCCTGGTGATGCGCGGCATGATGAAGGCTCGCAGCGGACGCATCATCAACATTACGTCGGTGGTGGGTAGCTCCGGTAACCCCGGTCAGGCCAACTACGCGGCGGCCAAGGCTGGCGTGGCGGGCATGACCCGCGCACTGGCGCGTGAGCTGGGCAGCCGCAATATCACGGTGAATTGCGTTGCGCCGGGCTTCATCGATACGGACATGACGCGCGATCTGCCAGATGCGCAACGCGACGCGTTGCAGAATCAGATCGCTCTGGGTCGCCTCGGCAACCCGCAGGAGATTGCCGCCGCTGTGGCATTCCTGGCATCGAAGGGTGCCAGCTACATCACGGGTAGCACCCTGCATGTAAACGGTGGTATGTACATGGCATGAACGCCGCCGGTCCAGGCCGAACGTTGGCTGAAGATCGGTGCCGTTTTTTGCTAATATAGGCAGGTTTTTCGGTATAAACGCTTTAACAGGGAAGGAGCAATTCATGGAGAACATCGAGCAGCGCGTTCGCAAGATCGTCGCGGAACAGCTTGGCGTTAATGAGGCCGAGATCAAGAACGAATCTTCGTTCGTCAACGATCTGGGCGCCGACTCGCTGGACACCGTCGAATTGGTGATGGCTTTGGAAGAGGAATTCGAGTGCGAAATCCCCGACGAAGAAGCTGAAAAGATCACCACCGTTCAACAGGCGATTGACTACGTCAGCGCCCACCTGAACAAGGCGTAAAACCTTTCGGGTCGCCGTCATGCCGCAAATCTGCGCGGTGGTCAACGGGTATCACGACCCGGACGGGTTTCAAACAAGCCGACAGAACAACGCCTCGCCGCCGTGGTGAGGCGTTGTCCTGTCAACTGCATCAGAAATCAAGGAAGGAGACCGCGTTGACGCGTCGCCGAGTAGTCGTGACAGGCCTGGGGATTATCAGTCCTGTCGGTAATTCTGTAGCCACGGCTTGGGACAACATCATCAACGGTCGTTCCGGCATCGGGCGCGTCACGCGCTTTGACGTGAGCGGCTTTCCGACGCAGATCGCCGGAGAGGTCAAGGACTTCGATGTGGCGAACTACCTGTCGCCCAAGGAGGCCCGCCGCTACGATACGTTCATCCACTACGGCCTGGCCGCCGCGATTGACGCGTTGAAGGACGCTGGCATCGGCGAGCAGCCTGAAAATGCCGAACGCATTGGTGTGTGCATCGGTTCTGGCATCGGCGGTCTGCCGATGATCGAAGAAACGCACGAAGCCGCGCGTGAAGTGGGTGTGAAAAAGATTTCCCCGTTCTTCGTTCCCGGTTCGATCATCAACATGATCTCGGGGATTCTGTCGATCAACTACGGCTTCAAGGGCCCGAATTTCGCCACGGTCAGCGCGTGCGCGACGGGCAACCATTCGATTGGTGAAGCGCAGCGTCTGATCGAATACGGCGATGCCGACATCATGGTTGCCGGTGGCGCCGAGTCAACCGTATCGCCACTTGGCATGGGCGGTTTTTGTGCCGCCAAGGCGCTGTCAACCCGCAATGACGATCCGGCTGCGGCCAGTCGTCCGTGGGACATGGGGCGCGATGGTTTCGTGCTGGGTGAGGGCGCTGGCGTGCTGGTGCTCGAAGAATACGAGCACGCCAAGGCGCGCGGTGCCAAGATTTACTGCGAGCTGGCGGGCTACGGCATGAGTTCGGACGCCTATCACATCACCGCGCCGAGCGAAGGTGGCGAGGGGGCGTCGCGCAGTATCGTGAACGCGCTGCGCAATGGCCGCACTAACGCTGACGAGGTCCACTACGTCAACGCGCACGGCACGTCGACGCCGTTGGGCGACATCGCTGAAACGCTTGCCGCCAAGCGTGCGTTTGGCGATCACGTCAAACAAGTGGCGATGAGTTCGACCAAGTCGATGACGGGCCACCTGCTGGGCGGCGCGGCAGGTATCGAGGCGGTGTTCTCGACGCTGGCGATCCACCATCAGATCGCGCCTCCGACGATCAATCTCGTCGAGCCGGACCCGGCCTGTGATCTCGACTACGTGCCAAACGTGGCGCGCCAGATGAAGATCAATGTGGCTATCTCCAATTCGTTCGGGTTTGGCGGCACGAACAGCACGCTGGTCTTCCGCAAGATATAACGGATCGGTTTCTGAGATACTGCCGCGATGAGCGGCAATGCATCGTCTCGGGGCAGGGGCGCGAACGCGTCTCTGCCCCGAATTCCTTTATATCCTTCCCCGTGTCTGCGCGCCGCGGCGTGGCTGGCGCATCTCGTGCCTTGCTTGGCAGCCTTGTCGCCGGGTGTCCCCATTCGCGTGAAGGTCGTGGTGCTGATGCTGGCCGTCTGCTCCGCCGTGGTCACTTGGCGACATCATCGACGTTGCGCCAATGACTGGCTGGAGCTACAGACTTCTGGCGCTGCCTGCGTCGTGCGTGCCGAACAGGCTGATGGCATTGACATCCTCTCGGGATGCGTGGATCTAGGCTGGGTCATCGTGGTGCACTGGCGGCGAACCGCCGATGGCAAGGCGGTACGGCACGCTTTTGCGCGCGACGGAATGGACGTCGCGTTGTGGCGACAACTGCGCATCTGGTTGCGATGGAAAGCGCGGCGACCAACCGGCAAGCCTGAGTAACGCTTGGGTGTTGCACGTCGCGTAGTGATTCGCTACGCGACGTTCTCAGGGCTGGGTTGTCCAGCGTTGAATGCCCTTCGGGAACCGCGAATTGTTGAGAACCGTCGGGCGCGCAACAGGGGCCAGGTCCGGATAATCGCGCGAGAAATGCAGGCCACGGCTTTCCTTGCGACGAAGCGCGCTGCGCACGATGAGATCGGCGGTCGTGACGAGGTTGCGCAGCTCGATCAGGTCGTTCGAGATCCGGAAGTTCGTGTAGTACTCGTTGATTTCGCGTTCCAGCAGGCGAATGCGATGCTGCGCGCGTTCCAGCCGCTTGTTTGTGCGCACGATGCCTACGTAGTCCCACATAAAGCGGCGTAGCTCGTCCCAATTGTGGGAGATCACCACTTGCTCGTCCGCATCCGATACCCGGCTTTCGTCCCAGGCGGGCAGTGTGTGCGGACGGCCGCGCGGATTGGCAAGGATGTCTTCTGCCGCCGCGCGGCCAAACACCACGCATTCGAGCAGCGAGTTCGATGCCAGTCGGTTTGCGCCGTGCAGCCCTGAACAGGCGGTTTCGCCGATGGCGTACAACCCCGGGATGTCAGTGCGTGCTCGCAAGTCGGTCTGCACGCCGCCGCATGTGTAGTGCGCCGCCGGCACGACCGGAATCGGCTGCTGCGTGATGTCGATGCCCAGTTCCAGGCAGCGTGCGTAGATGTTCGGAAAGTGCCCGCGCAGAAAGTCCGCCGGCTTGTGGCTGATGTCGAGAAAGACGCTGTCGAAACCGCCTTTCTTCATCTCGAAGTCTATGGCGCGAGCCACGACGTCGCGTGGTGCCAGTTCTCCGCGCGCATCATGTGCCGGCATGAAGCGTGTACCGTCGGGCAGCTTGAGCAGGCCTCCTTCGCCGCGTACCGCCTCAGAGATCAGGAAAGACTTGGCCTGAGGGTGATACAGACAGGTTGGATGGAACTGGATGAACTCCATGTTCGACACGCGGCAGCCCGCACGCCACGCCATTGCAATGCCGTCGCCAGTCGCCGTGTCAGGGTTGGTGGTGTACAGATACACCTTGCCCGCGCCGCCCGTCGCCAGCACGGTGTGCGAAGCCGCCACGGCGCGCACATGGCCACTTTTCAGGTCGAGCAGGTACGCGCCCACGCAACCCAATTCGGGCTTGCCGATCTTGTGACCGACGATCAGGTTGACGGCTACGTGTTCTTCGATGATGTGGATATTCGGATGCGAGCTGACGCGCTCTGTCAGCGTCTGATGTACGGCTGCGCCGGTTGCGTCGGCAACGTGGACAATGCGTCGATGACTATGGCCGCCTTCGCGCGTCAGGTGCATGCCCCAAGGCGCTGCCTGATCGGGAGTAAAGGGGACGCCGGTGTCGCGCAGCCACTGGATGGCTTCGGCCCCGTGTTCGATGACGAAACGCGTTGCGTTTACGTCGTTGAGACCGCCTCCTGCCACGAGGGTGTCGTCGAAATGCGCCTCAACCGAATCGGCGGGGTCGATGACGGCTGCGATGCCGCCCTGAGCCCAGGCTGTCGCGCCATCTTCGATGTGACGTTTGGTGACGAGCGCCACCTTTTTGTGATCTGCGAGTCTCAGTGCCAAGGACTGGCCGGCAAGGCCGCTGCCCAGGACGAGAACGTCGAATGCTTGCAAGGTGGTGCTCCGGATTGTCAAAGAATGAAGCGCAATGAATATATCACGCGCTTTGGGCCTTCCGAGCCCCTTCGGTCGCTGAACTTATCGCATATCACCCGGTCTCACGAGCCAGATTGGACCGCCTCATCGGGTATACTCGCGCGGTTTATGACGTCGGTTCGCCGACACCTACCACCGTAGCCGATGAGCGATCGAGAGATAGACCAGCAGTTGGTTGAGCGTGTACAGCGCGGCGACAAGCAGGCATTCGGCCTGCTCGTGTCGAAGTATCAGCGCAAGCTCGGCCGTCTGCTTTCGCGGATGATTCGCGATCCAGCGGAAGTGGAGGACGTGACGCAGGAAGCCTTTATCAAGGCCTACCGTGCGCTGCCTTCGTTTCGTGGCGACAGTGCGTTCTACACGTGGCTGTACCGGATCGGTATCAATACCGCCAAGAATTACCTGGTGTCGCAGGGGCGGCGTGCGCCGACGTCCACTGAAGTGGACTCGGAAGAAGCCGAAACCATGGATGACGGCGATCATCTGCGCGACATCGATACGCCAGAACGGCTCTTGCAGACCAAACAGATCGGCCAGACCGTTAACGCCGCCATGGAGGCGTTGCCCGAGGAGTTGCGTACTGCGATCGTGCTGCGCGAAATCGAGGGTTTGAGTTACGAAGAGATTGCAACTGTCATGGGGTGCCCGATCGGCACCGTGCGGTCGCGGATTTTCAGAGCGCGCGAGGCGATATCCGAGCGCTTGAGGCCTATGTTGGATATCGCGCCTGACAAGAGGTGGTAGTGATGGCGAAGGATCAATTGTCTGCATGGATGGACGGCGAGCTGGCCGCCGAAGAGTCCGCGCATATTCTGGCGACGCTCGCGCGATCGCCGGAACAGCGTGCAACCGGTGAAGCCTACTGGCTGATCGGAGACGTGCTGCGCGATGAGACGCCGCTGTCGAATGACTTCACCAGCCGCGTGATGGCCGCACTCGAAACTGAACCGACGGTGCTGGCACCGGTGACGCGGCCAATCGAACGTCGTCCGTCGCCGCGCTGGATGCCGATGGCGGCCGCCGTTGCAGGCGTGGCTGTGGTTGGCTGGATGTCGCTGTCGCTCACCAAGCAAACCGAAGCGCCCGCTGCTGTGCCGGGTGGCATGACCATGGCCCAGCAGGATACGGTGCCCGTGTCGGCCAAGATGGTGTCGAGCGTACGTGGCGGCTACGACGACGACCGCGCCTACATGATGGCGCATCAAAACTACGGCGTAGGCTCGGCGCTGCCGAGCATGGCGGGTTACATCCGCACTGTGGGTGACGAACAGGTGGAAACGCGGCGATGAGACTGTCTGGCGCGTTGGCGGCGTTCTTTGCCGCCACTATCGCCTGCACCGCGGGCGCGCAATCTCAAACGAATAGCGGACTGGATGCACAAGGCTGGCTGCAGCGCATGAACCAGGCAGCGCGCAGCGTCAATTTCTCTGGGGTGTTCGTGTACCAGAGTCATGGCCGTGCCGAGACCTCCCGGGTTACGCACGTGGTTGATGCCGCAGGTGATCACGAGAAGATCGAAACGCTTGACGGTGGGCCAATCCGCGAGATCGTCCGTACCAACGACGACGTGATGACCTACCTGCCGCAGGATCAGCTCGTCATCATCGATCGTGCTGAAACGGGTCGTTTCCCGGGCCGTCTGCTCAATGCCATCGGTGCGCTGTCCGACTACTACACCATTCGCTTGGGCAAGACCGACAAGCTGGCCGACCGCGATGCCCAACAGATCGTTTCTGGAACCGCGCGACGAACTTCGCTATGGCTACGAACTGTGGCTCGATGTCAGCAGCGGTCTGCTGATCAAGGCGCGCGTGGTGGATGATCACGACAACGTCATCGAGCAGTTCAGCTTCAAGGAACTCTCCGTCGGCAACATCGACCGAGACGCTGTCAAGCCGCGCTACAACCGTTCGGCCGACTGGCGCGTCGTCAACGCGCGCGGGCAGGACGTGCGCGCCGAAGATGTGAACATCCGCTTCCGTGGCGTTCCCAGCGGTTTCCGTCAAGTGTCGTTCGTGCGTCGTCCGCTCAAGCGCGACGGTCCGGAAGCCTTCCATGCCGTCTTTTCCGATGGGCTGGCCACTATCTCGGTCTTCATCGAACCGGCCTCCGGCCGCAACATGAGCACGCCTCCCTACACTGGCTCATCCGGCGCGATTGGTATCTACAAACGCGCCACTGGTGATTACCAGGTCACCGCTATCGGCGAGGTCCCGCTGCGGGCGCTGCGCCGTGCCGCAGAAAGTGTCGAGCTTCGCAAGAAGTAAGGCTAGAATCCGCGCTTGAACGCGACCGCCGGCCGCGCCGCAAGGGGCGGTGTGCGACGGTCGCGCAGGCGGAATCGTCATGCAAGTCGAAGCAATGGTGACGCGGGCCGACGCCCGGCTGGCCATCGTCAGGGTGGTCAAGACGAGCGGCGGTTGCGGCCGTTGCGACGAACCCGGGGGTTGTCGCAGTGCGATGCTCGGAGAGGTGCTGGGGCCACGTTGCGGCGAATATGCCGTCGATAACGTCCTGGCCGCCGTGCCCGGCACGCGTGTAACACTCGAAGTCCCCGATGGCGCCCCGTTGCGGGCTGCCGTACTTGCCTATCTCGTTCCCTTGTTGCTGATGCTGTGCGGCGCCGCGCTCGGCCAATGGTTGACGGCCAGCGACGCATGGGCTGCGGCTGGCGCGATGGCCGCTCTGGCGTTATCGCTGGGCATCCTGCGCCGTGGCCGGGCGCACCACTCCATGCGTTTGCTTCAGCCGCGGATGGTGCGCGTCCTCCCCGAACGATGAACCGAACACATATGCCTAACACCTTCCGCGGCATTGCTGCCGCCCTGGCGCTCGTACTGTCGCTGGCTGCGCCCGCAGGGGCGGTAGCGGCGCCTGTCAGCCGTGCGGCCAGCAAGGCCACGCCCACGGTTAACGTCGGCGGGCGCGAACTGCCGGCCTTTGCCGAACTCGTCGCCCGTCATGGCCCTGTCGTGGTGAACATCAGTGCGACGCAATCCTCGCGCGCACCTCGTGCGCCCTATCTGCAGAATGACGAGGACAGTCTTGAGGTGCCCGGCTGGCTGCGTCGTTTCATTCCCAAGAAGTCGCCGTCGGAGCCATCGACCCCGCGTGAGGAAGAAAACCAGTCGCTCGGTTCCGGCTTCATCATCGGCGCGGATGGTTACATTCTGACGAATGCACATGTAGTCGAAGACGCCGATGAGATTCTTGTGCGCCTGTTCGACAAGCGTGAATTCGCCGCACGCGTCATTGGCACTGACAAGCGTACCGACATTGCGTTGCTGAAGGTCGATGCCACCAATCTGCCGCAAGCGGTGCTCGGTAGCCCCGAACAACTGCGGGTGGGCGATTGGGTGCTGGCTATCGGTTCCCCGTTCGGCTTCGAAAGCTCGGTGACGGCGGGTATCGTCAGCGCCAAGGCTCGCTCGCTGCCGGACGAGACGCTGGTGCCCTTCATCCAGACTGACGTCGCGATCAACCCCGGTAACTCCGGTGGGCCGCTCTTCAACCTCAAGGGCGAGGTGGTCGGCATCAACTCGCAGATTTACTCGCGCTCGGGCGGTTTCATGGGGATTTCGTTTGCCATTCCGATCGATGTGGCAATGAACGTCCAGCAACAACTGCGGTCGGACGGTCGCGTTGCGCGCGGTCGAATCGGCGTGCTGATCCAGGACGTGACGCGCGAGATGGCAGACAGCTTCCGGCTGCCGCGCGCCGAGGGCGCGTTGGTCAGCGGCATCGATCCGGGTGGGCCCGCCGACAAGATCGGCATCAAAGTGGGCGACGTCATCCAGACTTTTGATGGAAAAGCAGTCGCCAATTCGGTCGATCTGCCGCGATTGGTGAGCGCTGCCCGACCAGGTACACGTTCGAACATGCAGCTGTGGCGGGCCGGGATGACAAAGCAGGTGACGATTCTTGTTGGCGAGTTCCCGGACGATAGCGCTCAAGTTGCGCAACGGCCGCAGCCGCGCACGCCTGTCGGTGCCAACAAGCTCGGGCTTGTGACGCAAGACCTGTCGCGCGACCAGAAAAAAGACATGAAACTGTCTTCCGGCGCCTCTATCCGTGAGGCCAGCGGCGTAGCCGCCCGTGCTGAACTGCGTCCGGGCGATGTCATTACGGCCGTCACCACGCAGGGCGTGTCGACCGAAATCCGTTCGGCCAGCCATTTCAATCAGATTGCGAACGGACTGGGGCAGGGCAGCGCAGTGACGCTGCTGGTCCGTCGTGGCGATACACAAAGCTTCGTCGGCATGAAGGTGCCGGCGGGGAAATAGGTATAATCGCGGGTTAATTTATTGATTACGTTGGGTGCCAGCCGTTAAGGCTCGCACCCTTTTAATTCATGCAGCATATTCGCAATTTCTCGATCATCGCCCACATCGACCACGGTAAGTCGACCCTGGCCGATCGCATCATCCAGCGCTGTGGCGGCTTGTCCGACCGCGAGATGGAGGAGCAGGTGCTTGACTCGATGGACATCGAGCGCGAGCGCGGCATCACCATCAAGGCACAGACGGCGGCGCTGACCTACGTTGCGCGCGACGGCCAGAAGTACAACCTCAACCTGATCGACACCCCGGGGCACGTCGACTTCTCGTACGAAGTCAGTCGTTCGCTGTCGGCGTGCGAAGGTGCGTTGCTGGTGGTCGATGCCTCGCAGGGCGTCGAAGCGCAGACGGTTGCGAACTGCTACACCGCGCTCGACCTCGGTGTTGAAGTTGTGCCTGTGCTCAACAAGATGGACCTGCCGCAGGCCGATCCAGACAATGCGCGTCAGGAAGTCGAAGACGTCATCGGCATCGATGCCACGGACGCGATTCCCTGTTCGGCCAAGACCGGCATGGGCATCGACGACATCCTCGAGGCCGTCATCGCCCGCATCCCGCCGCCGCAGGGCTCCCCGGCTAATCCGCTCAAGGCGCTGATCATCGATTCGTGGTTCGACAACTACGTTGGTGTGGTCATGCTGGTGCGGGTGGTCGATGGCGTGCTGCGTCCGAAGGACAAGATCCTGTTCATGTCGACGGGCGCGCAGTTCCTGTGCGAACAGGTCGGGGTGTTCTCGCCCAAATCGATTTCGCGCGACACGCTGTCTGCTGGCGAAGTGGGTTTCGTCATCGCCGGCATCAAGGAACTCAAGGCTGCCAAGGTTGGCGATACCATCACGCTGGCCAGCACGCCGGCGCCGCAGCCCTTGCCCGGCTTCAAGGAAATCAAGCCGCAGGTTTTTGCCGGCCTGTATCCGGTGGAGTCCTCCGAGTACGACCAACTGCGCGAATCGCTCGAAAAGCTCAAGCTCAACGACGCCTCGCTCCAGTACGAACCCGAAGTCTCGCAGGCGCTCGGCTTTGGCTTCCGCTGCGGCTTCCTCGGCCTGCTGCACATGGAGATCGTGCAGGAACGCCTGGAGCGCGAATTCGATATGGACCTCATTACCACCGCGCCGACGGTGGTGTATGAAGTCGTCATGAATAGCGGCGAGGTCATCAAAATCGAAAACCCGTCCAAGCTGCCTGATCTCAGCAAGATCGAAGAGGTCCGCGAGCCGATGATCACGGCCACGATCTTCCTGCCGCAGGACTACGTCGGCTCGGTCATGACGCTGTGTAATCAAAAGCGCGGCAATCAGGTGGACATGCATTACCACGGCCGTCAGGTGAAGCTGGTCTACGAAATGCCGATGGCCGAAGTGGTCATGGACTTCTTCGACAAGCTCAAGTCGGTATCGCGCGGTTACGCTTCGCTCGACTATGAGTTCAAGGAATATCGCTCGGCCGACGTGGTGAAGCTCGACATGCTGGTCGGTGGAGAAAAGGTCGATGCGCTGTCGGTCATCGTCCACCGCGCCAACGCGCAGTATCGCGGGCGCGAACTGGCCGCCAAGCTGCGTGAACTGATCCCGCGCCAGATGTTCGACGTGGCCGTGCAGGCAGCGATCGGTTCGCACATCATCTCGCGGGAGACCATCAAGGCGCTGCGCAAAAATGTGCTGGCCAAGTGCTATGGCGGTGACATCAGCCGTAAGCGCAAGCTGCTCGAAAAGCAGAAGGAAGGCAAAAAGCGCATGAAGCAGGTCGGCAATGTAGAGATTCCGCAGGAAGCCTTCCTGGCTGTACTTCGCACGGACGAAAAGTAAAACGGGTCGAGCGTTTTCGACCGATTGTCGGGCTGCGCCGAACTTCGGCCGCAGCCTTTGTCCAAGAGCCGTTTCTAACGGTGTTTTCCGCCTTTCGGGGGGACTGTGGATTTTGCGCTGATTCTGTTTTTGCTGAGTGTTGTCACCGGCATTCTGTGGTGTATCGACGTGTTCTACGCGCGCAAGCGCCGCCAGGCTCGCGCCCGGACCTTGCTGGCGCGCGCCTCCGACGCGCGTCGTGGTGGTGAACACGCCAAGGCTGAGATGCTGCTGACCGCCGAAGGTCTCAGCCAATCCGACGCCCGCAACGTTCTGCGTGGTCTTGAAGGGCCTGATGCAGACAAGGTGACCGTGCGACTGCCCGACCCGTGGTGGGTCGAATATGGCGCCAGTTTCTTTGCCGTGATCCTGCCGATCTTCCTGTTGCGTTCGTTCTGGATCGAGCCGTTTCGCATCCCGTCCGGTTCGATGATCCCGACGCTACTGGTGGGCGACTTCATTCTCGTGAACAAATATGCCTACGGCGTGCGCCTGCCGGTGCTCAACAAAAAGATTATCGACGTGGGCACGCCGCAGCGTGGTGACGTGTTTGTTTTCCGTTATCCGTACGACCCCACGCAGGACTACATCAAGCGTGTGATCGGTGTGCCGGGCGACAAGGTGGCCTACATCAACAAGCGCCTGACCATCAACGGGCAAGCGGTTCCCGTCCGTCCGAACGGCGATTACCTTGATCCGCAGACCTTTGGTGTGTCACAGCGCTTTGAGGAAAACTTGGATAGCAAGACGCACCAGATCCTCAATGATCGCGATGCGCCTGCGTTCGTGCCGGAAGGCATCGTCAAGCAATTCCCTCATCGCGAGAACTGCACCTACAGCGGCGAGGGTGTGACCTGCACGGTGCCGTCTGGCTACTATTTTGCAATGGGCGACAACCGCGACCAGAGCGCCGACTCGCGCATGTGGGGCTTCGTGCCGGACGAGAACATCGTGGGCAAGGCCTTCTTCATCTGGTTCCATGCGGACAGCATCCTGCCGCCGAAGGGAATCGGATTCGATCGCATCGGTAGCTTCCACTGACGTCGCTGAAATACTACGGAAACCCGGGGGACACCATGAAACGCCAGAAGGGGCTTACGCTGATTTCCACCTTGATCGTGGGGCTGGTGCTGCTGGCGGCATTGCTTCTCGTGCTCAAGTTGGTGCCGGTCTTCAATGAGTACTTTGCCGTCAAGAAGTCGTTCAACGAACTGGTTCGGACGGTCGATGTCTCATCGCCGCCTTCGGCCTTCCGTTCGGGATTCAAGCGCTTCCAGGAAGTCGACGATATTGAGTCGGTCGACCCGGAGACGATCGTGGTGACCAAGGAAAACGGCAAGGCGTATCTGACGGTCGACTACCAGCGCAAGGTCAAGCTGTTCGCCAACGTCAGCCTGTTGTTTGATTTTTCTGTGGCCTCGGCCGGCGCGCCGGTGGCTGCTGACTGAGTATCTGCTTCGTGAATCTGTCTGCCCTAGAACGCGCAATCGACTATCGTTTCCAGCGGCCCGAACTGCTGCGGCAGGCGGTGACGCATCGCAGCTTTAGCGCCGATAACAACGAGCGGCTAGAGTTCCTGGGCGACAGCATTCTCAATATGGTGGTGGCGATGGCGCTCTATGGGCGCTTTGCCACGCTCAAGGAAGGCGAACTGTCGCGTCTGCGCGCAAGCCTCGTGCGCCAGGAAGCCTTGCAGTTGATCGCTGAGCGCATCGGCGTGGGCGACGCGCTGCGACTGGGCGAGGGCGAACTGCGCAGTGGCGGGCATCGTCGGCCATCGATCCTGGCTGATGCTACCGAGGCGATTTTTGGTGCAGTGTTCCTCGATGGCGGGTTCGATGCAGCCCGCAACGTGATCGATCGCCTGTACGTCGAAACGCTCAACGGGCTCGATCCTGCCGTATCGCGTAAGGATCCCAAGACCGCCTTGCAGGAATACCTGCAAGGCCACCGTATGTCGTTGCCGCGATATGAACTGGTCCACATGCGGGGTGAGGCCCATGCGCAGGAATTCGAAGTCGAATGCGTGATGGGAGAACTGAGTCTGCGTACGCGCGGCGTGGGCGGCAGTCGTCGGGCTGCCGAGCAAGCTGCCGCGCAGGCCGCGCTCGACCATATCGCCACGCTGTAGGGCGAGTTCGCAGGACGTTGAATATACTGAGTTTCAAGAGTGCTTTTGCGGCACTCGCTGGCTGTTGCGCGAAGGCGTAGCATTCCGGCAACTCCGCACCCGAGTGTGCGGTGTGTTGCACCCATGGCCGGTAATGTTGCCGGTGATCACCTGTCTGAAGGATTTCCCATGACTGAAAACACGCTTCCGCACACCGGCTTTGTCGCCATCGTCGGGCGCCCCAACGTCGGCAAGTCGACGCTCCTCAACCGCTTGGTTGGTCAGAAAATCAGCATCGTCTCGCGCAAGGCACAGACCACGCGTCATCGCATCACGGGCGTGCTGACCGAAGGCTCGAACCAGTTTGTCTTTGTCGACACGCCGGGTTTCCAGACGCGCCATCGCAACGCGCTCAATCGCAGCATGAATCGCACCGTCACGCAGGTGTTGTCGGAAGTCGACGTCATCCTGTTCGTGATCGAGTCCGGCCGCTTCGGCGCCGAGGATCGCCAGGTGCTGGAGTTGATGCCGAAGGGCGCCCGCGTGGTGCTCGTCATCAACAAGATCGATCTGCTGGAAGACAAGGGCGAACTGTTGCCCTTCATCCAGAAGATGAATGACGAATTCCCCTTCGCGGACATCGTTCCCCTCAGCGCCCAGCGCGGTAACAATGCGCCGGAGCTGCTTCGCACCGTGGCCCAGTACCTGCCGGAAGGCGACTGGATGTTTGGTGAAGAAGACATCACCGATCGCAGCGAGCGCTTCCTGGCGTCTGAATTCCTGCGTGAAAAACTCTTCCGCCTGGTTGGCGAAGAGCTGCCCTACGGCATGGCGGTGGAAATCGAGAAGTTCGAAATCGAAGGCAACCTGCGCCGCATCCATGCCGCCATCATTGTCGATAAAGATGGCCACAAGGGTATCGTCATCGGCAAGGGCGGCGAGCGCCTCAAGCGCATTTCGACCGAGGCACGTGTCGATCTCGAAAAGCTCTTCGACGGCAAGGTCTATCTTGAAGTGTGGGTGAAGGTGAAGAGCGGCTGGGCCGACGACGAGCGCGCGCTCAAGAGTCTCGGTTACGAATGATGCCGAGCTTGCCCACGTAAGCGCCTTGCGTGGGCGGCTGCAGCCACGCCAACCCTATACAGTGATCTCGATTCGGTTGCCTTCCGGATCGAGAATCACGCTCTCGTAGTACCCATCTCCCGTACGTCGCGGCCCATCGAGCCGCGCACATCCCGCAGCCTCCAGCGTTTTCGTCAGCGTGTCGACCGCGTGTTCCGAGCCGACCGATATCGCCATGTGCGTGTATCCCGTGTGCATGACATTTGGGTCGTTCGCCGCCGAAAGAATGTCCGGACGCTGCATAAGCTCTACGCGCGCTCCCGAATCAAAGCTGAGGAAGATCGACGCGAAGCGCTTCTTTTCATTCACATACCGCGCTGAAGCCGTGGCGCCGAAGTGCTGCACGTAGAACGTGCTCAGGCTGTCGATGTCACGAGCCCAGAGGGCGATGTGTTCGATGCGCATAGTCACTCCTGTCGCGGCACGCGAGCGTATTGGCTGTCATCTGTTTGAGGGCAGGCGCTAATCATTTTCCGATGATCGGGCAATTGCCCCGAGATTCTCCGAAACACTCTGCATTCATTGCTCAGACTTTTCCGGGTAAACCGGAAGAGTCTCCTGATATTCGCTCTTGTGCCTGCTGCCCACAATGCGCGTCCGATGACATTGGGGTCCTCCCTGAATGTCGAAGACGTAGGAGCGGCCGTGAGCACCAGAGCCTGGACAGCAGCAATTGCGAGGACGATCTTCGTCGTCCTGTGCCTGAAGGCGCAGGTCGCGCTGGCTGCCGGCTGCCTGTACCAAAGCTCCACGAGCACCAATCGCTGGTCGCTCGCACAGAACCAGCCGATCGGTCCCGCGTCGCTCACGATCTATCCGCTGCGCTTCCAGCCGGCCGGCACGGTGCTATTCGATCGCACTTACGACATGAGCGAACTGCTGGCGGCCGATCCGGAGGTCGTGCTCTACAAATGCCAGAGCGCGGATGACGCCGCCAAGTCATTCGCGGCCTTGCGGCTGGATGATACCTACCAGTATGGCGGCTTCAGCGCCAATGGCACGCAGTATTACTTCATCCAGTACGTCTACCCGGAGTTGTCGCCGCAGACGCATCACACCACCGCTGGATGGGCGCTGTTCGGTGTGAGCCCGGACGGCAGCGAACGCGCGCTGATCTGGCGCGACGACGTGTCGCTGTCCAATACCGCCGTGCAGTTCCCGGTGAGCGGATACGAACCGTCCACGCTATCGGACAAGGCAACGTACCCGTACGTGGTGAAGGTGAAGCACTTCCCGCGCGTGCGCCTCGTCTTTGCGCGTGCACCGTATGACGAAAACAAGTTTGCGGTGGTAAGCGACGGCTTTATCGGCCGCATTGGCTACGGCGCTTACGCCGGCATTTATTCGACGGACGCCACCTACGGCTACATCAAATTCGGCAACTACCAGCCGACCGCGACGGCAGCGTGCGGTGTCTCCGAGGTGCCGCGTACGGTGAGTCTCGGCACGCATGCCAGTGCTTCGCTTGCCGCCGACGGTGGCAGCGACTGGGTGTCCTTTCCTGTGCGCTACGAGTGCAGCGGCACCAATTCGCCCATCGGCAGCCTGCGCGTCGGTTTCGAGCCACAAAACCGCAGTCGCCTGGCATCGGGCAACCCCCGCTTGTTGTTGCCCGATGAGAGCGGCGCCAACGCCACGGGCGTAGCGGTCGCCTATCGCCGCGAAGGCGAGAGCGGTAGCCGCAACTGGGTGCAGAACTCCGGCTGCAACGGTGTGAGCACCAGTACCGAAAACCGTTCGAACTGCCCGCTGGCATCGGGACAGGGGCAAGACGAAGGCTGGTATCCGGCACAGCCAATCTCCAACGGCAGTAGTGGCGGATTCAATTACTACGGCGAGAACTTCGAGGCGCGCATCGAACACCTGACGGGCGAATCCATCACGCCCGGAACGGTGCGCGCCACGGTCAACGTGCTGGTCAACCAGCCGTAACGGACGGACTCGCCCGCAAGCTCCATGCCCGTGTCCGTCTTTATGTGACACGGCAGGACGCATGTCTTGCGCAATGCAAAAGGCATGCACACATGTGTCGCCTGCCCAAGAGGCATCAAGCAGCGCGAATCAACGACAAACCTCTTTGAATCGAGGAAACCATGAAGCTGAAGACTACTCTTTCCATTCTCGCCGCTAGCGGCTTGTTGTCTCTGACGGGTGTGGCATACGCCGACAACACCATTACCTTCGACGGCGAAGTCGTCGACACCACCTGCGAGCCGGCTGTCGCCAACGGCGACTACACAGTTGTGCTTGATCAGGTCGCCAAGTCGGACCTGAGCGCGGTGGGCATTTACAGCGGCGTGAGCACGCCGTTCTCGCTGCAGTTCATCAACTGCCCGGCGACCGCCACGCAAGTCGGCGTGGTACTCAACTCCAGCACCTATGACGCCACCACCGGCAACCTGACGGACGTTGCCGGCTACGGTAGCGATGCCGTGCAGATCGCCGTGCAGGAAACGGCGGGCGGCCCTGTGATGGTCGGCGCTGGCGCGCCGGCGTCGTTCGTGCCCGTGGTCAATGGCACGGCGTCGATTCCGCTCACCGCCAACTACTACGTCAAGGACATCGCAGGCGTCACGGTAGGCGTCATCAAGACGACCGCCGTGTACTCCGTCCGTACGCAGTAATCCGTCCGTAGTCACCCCGCGTGTCGTCGGTCGGCGCGCGGGGCCGCCGCAGAGAAAGACACCATGATTCTCAGGAAAGCCCTTGCCGCCTTGCTGGCCACTTGTCTGGCGTATGTGACGCCCGCATCCGCGGGTGTGGTGATGTATGGCACGCGCGTCGTGTACGACGAAAGCAACCGTACGGTTTCGATATGCCTGGCCAACAAGGACAACGCGCCCAACCTCATGCAAGTGTGGGTCGATCGTGGCGAGGGGCGCCCGCCTGAAGAGGCGGACGCGGTCCCGTTCGTCATCACGCCGCCACTGTTCCGCCTTGCACCGCAGGGGCAGCAGAACGTGCGCATTGCGTTCGACGTTGCCGCAGGGGCTTCGTTGCCGCGTGATCGCGAATCGCTCTTCTGGTTCAACTTTCTGCAGGTGCCTCCCAAAGACTCCAAGGTGCCACAGGCTCAAGCATTGATGCAGATGGCATTCCATCAGCAGGTGAAGCTCTTCTACCGTCCCGCGGGGCTGCAGGGCGACCCTGCGCAGGTGCCGGACGCGCTGCGCTTTGCCATCGAACCTGCGACCAACAAGAAGGGAAAGTGGCACATCGTGGTGACCAATCCAACGGCCTATCACGCGAATTTCTCGGGTCGTGTGGCGCTGATCTCCGATGGTGCCGAGAGTGAAGTTGACATGGGCGATCAGCTCACCGTCGCGCCGTTCGCTTCGGTCTTGTGGCCGGTGTCGCCGTCGCACGCGCCCGTCGCGGGTGAGATTGCATTCTCGCTGATCGGAGATCGCGGCAACCTGATGGCGGGGCGCGCCGTGGTCGAGGTTCGCCAGTGAAATTGCGACGGGTGTGCCGTCGACAGCCGGTGCGGCCCACATTGGCCGCCAGCGCCACGTGGCGCGCCGTGGCTGCGTTCGGCATGCTGGGCATGGCCGGTGTGGCCGACGCGGTTGATCGCGATCGACGCACCTCGCCCATCACACGCGACGAACTGGTGAGCTTCAATGGCGCCTTTCTTCGCGGCGCGGCCGCCAACGTCGACCTGTCGGTCTTTGCCAAAGAAGCAACCCTGCTACCCGGCACGCATGAAGTCGACCTCTACGTGAATGGCAACTTTCTGCAGCGCGGCAAGGTGTCGTTCGTGCAGCAGGACGGGGCCGTCGCAGCGTGCCTTCAGCGCCAGACATTCATCGATGCAGGAGTGCTCGAAGACGCGCTGCTCATGGCTGACGGCGATGACTGCATGGCCGTTTCCCGTGCCGTCAACGGCGGTCGCGCCACCATCGACGTACCCCGTATGCGGCTGGACGTGGAGATCCCGCAGGCGCTGATGCATCGCGTCGCGCAAGGCTACGTGCCGATGTCTGCATGGGACGAAGGTGCGTCGGTCGGGTTTCTCAGGTATTCCGGCAGCTACTACTCGCGCTCGGCCAGTAGTGCTGGCGCCAGCAATGAGTCCGGCTTCGTGAGCATCGATGCCGGCGTCAATCTCGGGCTGTGGCAACTGCGCAATCAATCGAGCTATCGGTATTCGAGCGATGGCGGCTCGCAATTCAACTTTGGTGGTACTTACATGCGCCGCGCGTTGCCGGGCTGGCGTTCGGAAGTAACGGCCGGCGAGATCTCGACGCAAGGCAGCATCTTCGACGCATTCGATTTTCGTGGTGTGCGTCTGTCGAGCGACGATCGCATGCTGTCGCCCAATCGCCAGGGATATGCGCCGGTGATTCGCGGCACGGCCAACACCAACGCTCGGGTGGTTGTGCGGCAAGGGGTGTATGTGGTCTACGAGACGACCGTGCCGCCCGGTCCGTTCGTCATTGATGATCTCTACCCGACGCAGAACTCTGGCGATCTTCAGGTCGAGGTCACTGAATCCGACGGGCAGGTGCGGAGCTTCGTGGTGCCCTACGCGGCGGTGGCAGATTCGCTGCGTCCGGGGCTGTCGCGCTACGCCATCCACGTGGGGCGCACCAACGTGCCCTATATCGGCGCCAAGGACGCCGCGTTCTCGCAGGCCACCTATGAGCACGGCGTGAGCAACGAGGTCACGCTCAACGGCGGTGCGCAGTTTGCCAGCAATGGCTATTGGTCATTCGCGGCCGGGGGCGTGCACGCGTCGCGCTTCGGTGCACTGGGGGCCAATGTTGCTTATTCGAGCTCGAAGGTGGAGGGCGTGCGCACGGGTGGCTGGCAGATGCGCGCTTCGTACAACAACACTTTCGCGCCAACGGGCACGACGCTCACGTTGGCGGGGTATCGCTATTCGACGGGTGGTTTCCGCACGCTGGCCGATTCGCTCAATGGCGGCAGCACGCCGTACTACCACCTGGAAGACACCGGCAGCTATCTGCGTTCGAGCACATTCAGGCAGAAAAGCCGCTTCGATATCGTCCTCAGCCAGGGCTTCGGCGAGTACGGCACGATCAACGTATCGGGCGTGCGCATGCAGTTCTACGATGGCCTGCGTCCATCCGATCAGTATGCGGTGAGCTACAACAACTCGCTCGGCAAGGTCGCCTACAGCCTGAGCGTGGCGCGCGAACGGGTCAGCTCGCCGGAAGGCGGGCGCTCACAGACGGCGGTGATGCTGTCGATGACGATCCCGCTCGACTTCGGCAGCCGTGGCGGCACGTTGGGGGCGAGCATTTCGCGTCGTTCGTCCGAAGGGACGCAGATGCAGACCAGCCTGACCGGTACCGCTGGCGCATCGGCCGAGTATGCCTACAACCTCAACGCCTCACGCGATACGTCAGCGAACAGCACCGGAGTGGGCGCCAGCGTGGCGCGCTCGACCTCAGTGGGTACCTTCGGCGTGGGCGCTGCGCGTTCGGACGACAGCACGATCCTATCGGGCACCGCGCGCGGTGCAGTCGTTGCGCACGAAGGCGGTGTGCTCTTCGGCCCCTACATCGGTGACACGTTTGGCATTGTCCACGCACCTGGGGCGGAAGGCGCGCAGCTTCGCAACGCGCCGGGCGTGACACTCGACAAGGATGGCTATGCGCTGGTGCCATCGCTCATGCCATACCGTTACAACACGATTTCGCTCGACCCTGCCGACATGTCCGGCCAGGCGGAACTGGAAGATACGCAGCGTCGAGTAGCGCCTTACGCTGGCGCGGCGCCGTACATCCGTTTTGAAACCCGCGCCGGTCACGCTGTGCTGGTGGGCGTGCGAGACGAAAACGGAGGAACGTTGCCGCTCGGCGCCACCGTGAAGGATGCCAACGGGCGCGAAATCGGCATGGTGGGGCAGGGCAGCCGACTGTATGCGCGTGTGCCGGCGCGTGAGGGCGTTATGCACGTGTCGCGCGGGGGCAGCCAACCCGATTGCGAGATTCCATACAGCCTGCCCTCCGAGCGCCTGAACGATCCGATCATTCGCTTTCAGGCGGCGTGTGCTGCGCCCGTCATGCGCGTGCGTGCCGAGGCTGCCGCCTCTCGCGCGGCGGCCCGATGATGAGGCGCGTGATGCGACAAGGGTCTTTCGTTATCGTCGCACTGTGGGTGCTGTCCAGCTTGTTTGCAAGCGCGCAGGCCACGGCTGCGGCAGGGCTGTTCGTGGAGGGCACGCGTCATATTTACCCGGCTGGCGCGCAGCAGATCAGCGTGCAGGTCCACAACCCGAACGATCACGCCGTCATGTTGCAGAGCTGGATCGATGCGGGTGATATCGAAGGTAATCCGGATGACGCGAATGTTCCGTTCATCGTCGTCCCGCCGGTGACGCGTCTGCAGGCAGGCGAGACGCGTGCCTTGCGCATCATCGGCACGGCTGAGTCGCTGCCTGACGATCGGGAGAGTGTCTTCTGGCTGAATCTTCAGATGATTCCGCCTGTCGCGGCGACGGCTGCTGCGGATGTACTCACCGTGTCGGTGCGACAGCGTCAGAAACTGTTTTACCGTCCGAAGGGACTTGAGCAAGGCTCGCAGGTCTGGATCGGACAGGTGCACTGCACTGTCGAACCCGGCACTACTTTCGCGCTGTGCAAGAACGCCAGCCCCTACAACGCCACCATCGACCACTTGCAGATCGATACCGCGGCCGGCCCGATGACCGTGCCCGGAGCCATGCTGGCGCCTTTCTCGTCGGAATCCTTCAACGTGCCTGCAGCCGCGCGGGCGGTGCGTGCACTTGTCATCGACGATCGCGGTGCGCTGGTTCCGGCTCCTTCTCGATAGCCACTGCCTGTGGCTCCGGAATGGAGGCCATTTCATTACTTCGGCATGTCCCTTCGGGCACGAATTGTCACGAATGCGCCAGGTAAGTTTGGCCGTGATCAAATTGCTACGTGATGAAGCAACTTCTAGGATATTTCTGATCTCGTAGGAAGAGCCGGCCTATATAGCGCAGCCGCACCCAAAGAGAATATCCGCGCCTCGGAACCGTCCAACAGTGTTCTCCAGAGCATTTTCCACTGTGGAACGGCACACAAAGCAGGGAGGAAATTACATGAATTGGGAGCACGAAACGCGGCGGCATCCACGCGTCGATCGTTCCGCCAACCGGGCGATCGCCGCATTGCCGGCAACGGCCTCGCGAGCGGGGCACAACACAAAAGGCAGGGCCTGCGAACAGGACCCCGCCGTTTCCTATACTGGAATCCGTCCTGCCTGCCGAGTGGTGAGCGTCGAGGCGGTACCCGGCCGATCCAACAAGCAAACCGGACCTGGAGGTTGAGCATGTACAGCGTAGTTTTGGTTGAAGACCATCCCACCATGAGAATGGCCGTTCGCTCACTGCTCGTCGCCGAACCGGACATCCGCGTGGTGCATGAATCGGGACAGGCCTCCGACGTGGTCGACTACATCCGCGAACACCGCGTGGATCTCGTCATCCTCGACCTTGAACTTCACGGATCGAGCGGCCTGCCGCTGCTGGGGGAGCTGCGCACGTTGCGGCCTGGCATCAAGGTGCTGGTGTTGTCGGCGCAGGACGAAGAGATCTTCGCTTCGCGCGCGCTCATGGCCAATGCCAACGGCTATATCAGCAAGAGCAAGGAGCCGGCCGAGATCATGCATGCGGTGCGTACCGTGCTTGGCGGTTATGTGTATTTCCCTGTGTCTGCGCTGGCGCGCGAGCGCCAGGCGCGCGGCGTGCCCGGCTCATCGCTGACCAACAAGGAACTCACCGTGCTGCAGTTGCTGGCTAAGGGACTGTCCAACCAGCAGATCGCACACGACCTGCAGATCAGTCACAAGACGGTCAGCACACATAAGGCACGCATCCAGGAAAAACTCGGTCTGCGCTCGTTGATTGATCTGGCCGAGTACGCCAAGGCCAACAACATCATCAAGGACCTGTGATGCACGCTCTGCTGCGGTGGCTGGCGCTTGCGGCATTCGTGCCCCTGGTGTTGACAGCGGCCGACAGTGGCGTGGCTTATCGGCCGACCAGCCGGTTGGCCGACGAGTATCCGGCGGCGCCCGACGGGGCGCCAATCGTCCGCGTGGCGGCGGTGGGCAATGGCGATCTGCCATTTCTCATTACCGCCACACGGCAGAAGCGGGTGGAAGGCATCACGGCCGACTATCTGCAGGTGATCGGCTCGCGCATGGGTGTGCGCTTTGAAGTGCACACCTTTCCGACCCTGAATCGTGTGCTGGAAGCTGTGCGCCATGGGGAAGTCGAACTTGGCGCCGCCTTCGAATCGGACGCCCACGATGAACTGATCGCATCGATTCCGTACTTCGCAAACCGACAAGTGATCGTCCGCCGCGACGATGCCGGTGACATGGCGCGTCCGCGTGTGGCGCTGGTCACCGACCACAACCGCTCGCCAGCCATCTCCAACGATTTCCCGGCTGCCCAGCAGGTGTGGTTCGCCAACGCGGTGCAAGCGATGACCGCCGTGGCCAACGGGCAGGCCGACGTCGCCATTGGCAATGTCATCGCAGCCAATTACATCATCGACCAGCTTCAACTGCTCAACCTCAGCATTGCTGATTTCGCGCCGTACTCGGAGAGCGCGTTCGCCTTTGTCGCCCGCGACGATCAGGCCGATCTCATCCATGCCATCAACGATGTGCTGGTCAACCTGCCGATCCGTCTGGAAGGCGACGTGCGCAACCGCTGGGACGGTGCGGAGCGCCATTACCGTTTCGTTCGCCGGCCCACCTTGCGCGCCACGGAGAACGCATGGATCGCCGAGCATCCTGTGGTGCGCTACGCGGCGATGCCCGACGTGGCGCCGTTCCTTTTCCTCGACAAGGACGGGCGCCAGGCGATTGGATTGTCCGTCGATCTGCTCGCCCGGATCTCTGAGCGCACCGGGCTCAAGTTCGAGCCGGTGTGGTTCGACCGCATTCAGGACCTGCGCCAGAGCTTTAGCGATGGCAGCGTCTGGCTGACGCCCGTGGCCCTCGTCGATGGCAGCGACCCGTCTGTCCGCCTGCCCACGCAACGCTACGCACAGTCACTCTGGGCCATCGTCACGCGCGCCAACGACAATTCGATTACCGGGCCGGGTGATCTGGCTGGCAAGCGGGTCGGCGTGGTGTCCCAGACCACCCTCACGGGTTATATGCGCGAGGCCTTCCCGGACGCCACCCTGGTGCCGTTCGATAGCTTCTCGTCGCAGACCGAGGCCTTGCTCGACGGCCAGATCGACGCCACGGTGCGTGAGATGGCCGGCGCCAACTACATCATCTCGCAGCGCTACCAGGGCCGGCTGCGGGTGGCTTCCACGCTCAACGACCAGCCCATGTCGATCGGCATGGCGGTGGTGCCCACACTGCCGATCCTGCGCAACATCATGGACAAGGCCATCGACAGCATCGCACCAGAAGAGATGGATTCACTGCGGCGAGAATGGTCTCCGCGCTCGCCCAAGGAAATGCGTTACGGCCTGACCGAGGCGCAGCAACGCGCCGCGCCCATGGCGATGGTCGCCTTGCTGGCCATCATGACGGCCGGCAGCGCCGTGCTGGGCTGGCGCATCTGGCGCAGACGACGCAGCGAACAACTGCTAAAGGCCCAGCTCGAACAGCAGGACAGCCTGCTCGATGGTTTGCCATCGGCGGTGTTCATCCGCGACGAATACGGGCGCGTGGCCGCATGCAACGCGCGCTTTGCGGCCCATTACGGCCACACGCAGGGCGAGCTGGTCGGCCAGTTGCTGACGGTGGGCGACTGGTCCGTCGAGGCGCGCGCACTCAACGAACGGCTGCAATCCCTTTGCGTGAAGGCGGCCGAAGCCGGCGAGGCCCGCTTCGAGGACGCCGAGGTGAGGCACGAAGAACCCGCCGCCCACCCGGACTGGCTCATGCTGTGGGCGGTGCCCTTGCGCGATGGCGATCAACCCACGGGGCAAGTCATCGGCGGCTGGACCGACATCAGCGAACGCAAGCGCGCCGAGCACGATCTGGAATGCGCGCGGTTCGAAGCCGAGACCGCCAACCGCAGCAAGAGCGCATTCCTCGCGACCATCAGCCACGAAATCCGCACGCCCATGAATGCCATCCTTGGGCTGCTCGAACTGCAACTCGACCGCGACGGACCCGCCGATAAGGACAGCCTGCGGCTGGTGCGCCAGTCGGCCGAATCGCTGCTCGGGCTGATCAATGACATCCTGGATTTTTCGCGCATCGAGGCGGGCAAGCTCAGCATCGTACGGGCACCGGCCAGCCTTGCCGAAGAACTGGAGCGACTGTCCGAAATCTATCGTCCGCTGGCCCGCGAACGCCGCATCGGCTTCGACATGGAAATCGACGAGCACGTGCCTGCGTGGCTGATGATCGATGCCATGCGCGTGCGACAGGTGGTGGGCAACCTGCTGAGCAATGCCATCAAGTTCACCAACAAGGGTGGTGTGGCGCTGTCGGCCACGTGGATGCCGGATGGCGACGGGCACGGCACGTTGCGCGTCGTCGTACATGACAGCGGAATGGGCATCAGAGAATCCGATCAGGTGCAGTTGTTCCAGCCTTTCAGTCAGGGCGAGGGCAACTCAGCGGCCCGCTTTGGCGGCACTGGGCTGGGCCTGTCGATCTCTCGGGGACTGGTTCAGGGTATGGAAGGCGCCATTCGGCTCGACAGCCAGTTCGGCGTCGGCACCACGATCACCGTTGACGTTCCCGCCGAAGTGGCCAACCCGCCGGTGGTGGTGACTGAGGCGACGCAAACGCGCCGCGCCATCGATCCCGGCCTGCGCGTGCTGATCGTCGACGACCACGCCCCGGGGCTGATCCTGCTTACCCAACAGTTGAAGATGCTGGGCGTGACGCCTGCGACAGCCACCAATGGATTCGAAGCGCTCGAAGCGTACGAGCGCAAACCGTTCGACGTGATCATCACCGACATCTCGATGCCGATCATGGACGGCTACACGCTGGCCCGCGAAATCCGCCGCGAGGAAAAAGCGCGTGGCTTGCGGGCGTCAGTCATAGTGGGTTGCAGTGCCGACGCACGACCCGAAGCAGAACGCATTGCCCATGGAGCTGGAATGGATGAATGCCTGACCAAGCCGTTGGCCCTCGACACGCTGGCCAGTGTGCTTGAGCGGCGTGCAGAACCCGCAGCGACTGCTGCACACGAAAATCACGACGACGGGCCATTGCGTTTTATCCGTGCGTTCTCCTCCGGCAACATCGCCGTGGAGCGAGAGTTTCTCCAGTCACTTCTCAGCAGCAACGCAGAATCGCTGCACGATCTGGAAGAGGCCGAACGCGCATCAGACAGGCGAGCCTTGCGCGACATTGCACACAAGCTCAAAGGGTGCGGGCAGATGATCGGCTCGAACAGCCTGATCGACGCTTGCGCGGTACTGTCGCAAAACCTTGACGGTGAGGTTCACCCGGCTGTCGTCGCGCTGCGCAGCGAGGTCGAGCGCACCAACGAACAACTCGAACGCCTGTTGCGTTCGCTGGAAGACACCCAGCAACTCGCCTAGGCGCACGGCCGCCGGTGTATCAGCGCGGATGCGCAGAGAACTGATCCGCCACTGCCCACCAACGCCCGTCCTCTTGTACGAAGGTGAATAGATCGCGTCCGGTCAGGACGACATCGTTGCCGCCTGCTTCGAAGACGATCTCATAGTCATACGCCACGATCGCGCAGTCTCCGTAGATACGTATCACGGGGTCGATTTCCTTCCACGAGCGGATGCGCGTGTGGCGGCAAAACTGCTGCCAGCCTGCGACGCATTGCTCGCGTCCTTCGCGGCGATGACGGTCAACGGGTGTGATGGCAATCATGTCTCGATGGAAGAACGTGTCGAGCCGGCTGCCATCGCTCTGGGTCCAGTCATCGTTGAGCGCGCGGACAACTGACCAGACTTCCTGCTGCTGCGGATCATCGAAAACGTGCGACATAAAGACGGCTCCGGTTGCGTAGAGCGATCGATGCTAGTTGGTCGTCCGCGCCGCTCCCGGCGATTGGATCAATGCGGGGCTGGGCGCGCGCTCACACCACGTCCAGCGGTTCTCGTGACACAGGTGGCGGGAAAGCGGCATCGATGCGCGCCAGATGGTGTGCCGCGAGCGTGACGGCGGCGGCACCCGCGTTGTCACGCACATGCGCTTCGCGTGCGGCCTTGGGAATGGCGATTACGTCGCCCGCGCGGATGACCCATGCCAGCGCGACCTGTGCCGGCGCGGCACCGAGTTCGTCGGCAATGTCGATGATGTGCGGGTGGCCGAGCAGGTCTTCGCGTAGATTGCCGGCCTGTGCGAGCGGGCAATACGCCATCACCGGCAGGGCGTGTTCGCGGCACCACGGCAGCAGGTCGAATTCGATGCCGCGCGAGGCGGCATGGTAGAGCACCTGATCGGTGACGCAGGCGTCGCCTCCTGCGCGCCACAGCCCGCACATGTCGTCGGTATCGAGATTGGATACGCCCCAGCGGAGGATTTTTCCGGTGTCAACGAGTCTTTCCATGGCGTCAACGGTCTCGCCGAGCGGCACGCTACCCCGCCAGTGCAAGAGATACAGATCGATGTAATCGGTGCCGAGCCGGCGCAGCGATGCGTCGCATGCCAGAGGCATCTTGCTGCGTGAAGCGTTGTGCGGATAGACCTTCGACACCACGAAGACAGAATCGCGCCGGCCGGCGATGGCCTCGCCGACCACTTTCTCCGCACCGCCGTCGGCATACATCTCGGCTGTGTCGATGAGTGTGAGCCCGAGGTCGATGCCCAATTGCAGCGCGCGCACTTCCTGCCTGCGCGCGCTGGCGTCATCGCCCATGTACCACGTGCCCTGTCCGATGGCGGGTACGGTGGTGCCATCGGGCAGCCGGACGGTCTTGGTCGTCATCGCAATGCTCCTCCTCGCCCCGCCGACTGCCGCGGGCGTCAGTAGATCTCGCGCGTCTCCAGGAAGCGCACGTTCGGGTGGCGCTCTTGCGCCATCTGCAGATTCACTCGGTTGGGGGCGAGGTACACGTAGTCGCCTGCGCCGTCCTGCGCCATGTTGCCCGGCGCCTTGTCGAGCAGCGCGCGGATGTCGTCGTCCTTGCCGCGCAACCAGCGCGCCGTGGCCCATGCACAGGGTTCGAACACGGCTTCGACACCGTATTCATGTTCGAGCCGGTGCGCCACCACGTCGAACTGCAGCACACCCACCGCGCCGAGAATCAGATCGTTCGACGCCAGCGGACGGAACAATTGCGTCGCACCTTCCTCGGCGAGCTGCTGCAAGCCCTTTTGCAACTGCTTCATCTTCAGCGGGTTTCTGATCTGCGCACGGCGGAACAGCTCGGGCGCGAAGGAGGGGATGCCGGTGAACTTGAGGTCTTCGCCTTCCGAGAACGTATCGCCCAGTCGGATCGTGCCGTGGTTGGGAATACCGATGATGTCGCCCGGCCATGCTTCGTCGGTGGTGTTGCGGTCCTGCGCCATGAAGGTGATGGCGTTGTTGATCGCCAGTTGCTTGCCCTGCGAGACCTGCTTGATCTTCATCCCGCGCGAGAACTTGCCCGAGCACACCCGCAGGAACGCGATACGGTCGCGGTGCTTGGGGTCCATGTTGGCCTGGATCTTGAACACGAAGCCCGAGAACTTGCCTTCCGCCGGTTCGACCTGGCGCGATTCGGCCGGGCGTGCGAGCGGAGCAGGGGACAGGTCCACGATGGCGTCGAGCACCGATTGCACGCCGAAGTTATTTACCCCCGAGCCGAAGAACACCGGCGTCTGCTTGCCGGAGAGGTACTTGTCCTGGTCGAACGCGTGCGATGCGCCGCGCACCAGCTCGACTTCCATGCGCAGCTCGTCGGCCTGTTCGGCGATCAGCTCATCCAGGCGCGGGTTGTCGAGCCCCTCGATGATCTCGGAGGTGCCCTTCTCAGCGTGCGGATCGAAGAACGAAATGGTGTCGTTGTAGAGGTGATACACACCACGGAAGCGCTTGCCCATGCCGATCGGCCACGTCATCGGCGCGCATTCCATCTCCAGCACCGACTCGATTTCATCGAGCAGATCGATGGGCGCCTTGCCCTCGCGGTCGAGCTTGTTGATGAAGGTGAGGATCGGCGTGTCGCGCAGGCGGCACACGCCGAGCAGCTTGATCGTCTGGGCTTCGACGCCGTTGACCGAGTCGATCACCATCACCGCCGAATCGACGGCCGTCAGCGTGCGGTAGGTGTCTTCGGAGAAGTCCTCGTGCCCCGGTGTGTCGAGCAGGTTCACGATCGCGTCGCGATACGGGAACTGCATCACCGATGACGTCACCGAGATCCCGCGCTGCTTTTCCAGCTCCATCCAGTCGGATGTGGCGTGGCGCGCAGCCTTGCGGGCACGCACTTCGCCGGCCACCTGAATGGCGCCGCCGAACCACAGAAGCTTTTCGGTCAGGGTCGTTTTACCCGCGTCAGGGTGGGAAATGATCGCAAACGTGCGGCGGCGGCGGATTTCTTGCTCGAGGGACATGTCGGAATGCGGAAAATGAGGTGCGGCAGGCTGGTTTCCTGCGCCAAGGCGCGGATTATACGGCAGGGCGAGGTGGCTCACCGCTCCCTTGGCGGTGGCTTTGACACATCGACGCGAATCCGTATCGCCGCCGACCCGTTGGCCGCACTGTAGAATCCGGCGGTTTCGCCACGCGCAGGTCGCCTCCATGCCCCACACCGCCAATCGATTGCCCCGCGAAGGCCTGATTCTGCTGCTCAGCCTCGCCCTGTGCTGGGGCTTCAACTGGTCGGCAATGAAGACCGTACTGACCGAGCTGCCGCCGCTCAGCTTCCGTGGTTTCTGCCTGATCTTCGGTGGCATCGGCGTGCTTGTCATCGCGCGCCTGAGCGGCAAGTCGCTGGCGATCCCGCGCGGGTACGGCGCCAAGCTGTTCTGGCTGGTGTTCTTCAACATGGTCGGCTGGAACGTGTGCGCCACCTATGGCGTCAAGCTCATGCCTTCGGGACGCGCTGCGCTGCTCGGCTACACCATGCCGCTATGGTGCGTGCCGCTGTCGGTGTGGCTGCTGCACGAAGCGCTCGACGCGCGCCGTCTGGTCGCGCTTGCGCTGGGTCTGGGCGGCGTTGCCGTGCTGTTGTCGCAAAGCTTGACCAGTCTTGCCAGCGCGCCGCTGGGCGTGACGCTGATGATCATCGCCGCGTGGTCGTGGGCGACCGGAATCGTGTTGCTCAAGCTGTGGAAGATCCCCATGAACACCGTCGCGCTCACCGGCTGGATGATGCTGCTCGGTGGCATTCCAGTGATTCTCGGCGCTCTGTTCGTCGATGGTCTGCCGCAAAAGCCGCTGTCGCTGTGGCCAGCGCTGGGCCTGATCTACAACCTGCTGATCGGCTTCATGTACTGCTATTGGGCGTGGAACCGGTTGGTGCTGCTCGTTCCGGTGTCGGTGTCGTCGTTGTCGTCGTTGCTGACGCCGCTGGTGGGCATTGCGTCGGGGATGATTTTCCTCGGCGAGGAGCCGGGGTGGCATGAGGGGATGGCGGCGTTGTTGATTCTTGGGGCGGTGGGGGTGGTGTCGATGGGGAGTTCCAAGCGGTTCTAGGATGTTTGTTTGGTTCGTCGTGGTGGGGGCTTATCCGCCACGTGTGGGCGGTGCTAAAAGCCCTTTCTTGCTTGGGCTTTCATCTATCAACCGTTATCACAACTGCTTGAGTGCGTTGGCCGGGAGTTCGCCCCGGCGGGCGAGTAACTTTCTTGTTCCCGACAAGAAAGTCACCAAAGAAGCGGCCCCACAGCGTCGTCGGCCGTTGGCCGATCCCCTGCGCTGCGCGGTCGAGAAGGCGGCTGCGGAACTCGTCGCTCCGCTCCTCAGACAGTCCTCGCCGACGGCTACGCCGCAACCTTCTCGCCCTGTGCTGCTCGGCGACGCTGAATGGGGTGCCCACACCTCGCAGCATGGTTATTCGAGAGAAAGGCCAAAGCCCGCGTTCTGGGCTGTTCGTGCTTGTGCTGGTGCCTTCACCAATCAAACGTCGTCGCTGATCGAACAACGTGCCAATTCGAAAATAGTGGATGACGCTTCGCTTTTCCGCCCTCCGTGCTACCCAGCATCCAAGACCTCACTGCGTGTGCTTTGCATTGCATGCACGACACGAAGCACACGATGAAGAGGTTTTAGCTCCACGCATATTCCGGCGTTTGCTATGGCCGGCCCCTTTTGAGCCGCCGAGCAACGCAGGCAAGTCAGGTTGCCCGCGCAGCGGGTCGGCGAGGACTGTCTGAGCCCGAAGGGCGAGTTCCGCAGCCGCCTGACTTGACGAGTAGCGCAGGGGACCAGCCGCAGGCTGGCGGCGATGCAGGGGTCGCTTTCTTGGTGACTTCTTTGTCGATAACAAAGAAGTTACTCGCCCGCCGGGGCGAACTCCCGGCCAACGTATCTCAGCAGTCGCAACCACGCTTGATAGATGAAAGCCCAAGCAAGAAAGGGCAGTCCTTCCCGTGTCGCATCACGACCGACATTTGCCCGTAGGGGCGAACCCCCAGCCATCGAGCATCAGCAGTCGACGCTACCGTCGATCATCGAAAGCTCACGCAAGATAGTTGAGCAGCTCTTCCGTGCGGCATCACGACGGCCATCTGCCCACTGACGCTAACTCTCGCCAGCGAGAGCACATGCAGTCGCGCCTAAACTGGAGCCCCAGAGGGTCCGGGCGAGCCCCATCAAACCTGTCGCCTAAGCTCTGCAGGCGCCACCTTCATCATCCCCCGATATTTCGAAACTGTTCTCCGCGCCACGATGACGCCCTGCTCAGCAAGCATCTGCGTTAGCGACACATCCGAGAGCGGCGCATCGGCCGGCTCTGCTTCGATCATCTCCTTGAGCAACGCACGGATCGCCGCCGCCGAGCACTTGCCCCCGGTATCGGTTGCCAGCTCGCGCGAGAAGAAGTGCCGGAACTCAAAGATGCCGCGTGGCGTGGACATGTACTTGTTGCTCGTGGCACGCGATACGGTCAACTCATGAATGCCTAATTCGTCTGCGATCTGCCGCAACACCAGCGGCTTGAGCGCCACGTCGCCGTAGTCGAAAAAAGTGCGTTGCCGCGTGACGATGGCCTGTGCCACACGCTGGATGGTGACGAAACGCTGCTCGGCATTTCGCAGCAGCCAATGTGCTTCCTGCAACTGTTGCGCAAGGGGCGCACGGTCTGCACATTGCGCGCGCTGGAACATCTGAGCGTAGGTCTTGTTCAGTCGCGCACGCGGCATGAGCGCCGGGTTGGCCGAGGCGATCCACTTGCCGTGGCTCTTGTGCACGATCACATCCGGCACGATGTAGTCCGCCAGCGGGGCATTGAAGCGCGCACCGGGGCGTGGTTCGAGTTTGCGGATGAGTGCGAAGGCGGCCTGTAGCTCCTGCGCATCGCATTCCAGATTGCGGCGGAGTTCGGCGCTGTCCCGCGCGGCGAGCTGGCCGAGGTGGTGCCGCACGATGCGGGTGGCGAGGGCATGAATGCGGTCCTTTTCTGGCATCGTCGCCAGTTGCAGCGCAAGGCACTCCGACAGGTTCCGCGCCCCTACGCCCGCCGGCTCCATGCTCTGCACCAGATGCAACGCCGCCTGTAGCTCTTCGAGCTCGATGGCCTCGTCGTCGTCCGTGGTTTCGTCGGCGACCAGCGCGGCAAGCTCCTCCAGACTGTCGCGCAGATACCCGTCGTCGTCGAGCGAGTCGATGATGAGTACCGCCAGCGCGCGGTCGCGCTCCGACACACGATAGGCGCGAAGCTCCTGATAGAGGTGCTCGCGCAGGTTGGGCGATTCGCTCATCCATTCAGTGAAATCGCTGGCGCGTTCGCTACTGTCGTGCTTGCGCGAGGCGGTGACTTCTTCCATCGGCTCCAGATCGAAATCGTTGGCCTCCGGCCCGGCCACGACATCGTCGACTTCTGCCTCTGGTGCCGGTGCCGTGACGGCCTCTGCGTCGACCGGCGCATAAGCCGGGTCGATCGGGCTTTCGGCCGTGACGGCGGATTCTTCGCTGACTTGGTCGTCTTCTTCCAGGAACGGATTGGTGACCAACGCATCGCGCAGTTCCTGGATGAACTCGATCGAGGAGAGTTGCAGAAGCTTCACGGACTGTTGCAGGCGTGGCGTCAGGGACATGTGCTGCCTGGTGCGCAGGTCGAGGGTCGGTTGCATGTCGGGGACTCCATCTCATTGGTATCGTTGCGCTCCTCTAGCGAGGGCTGTGCCACTTTCCCGACACACGTGCGGACATGCGGTCTGCGGCTGGAACGACCACGCCCGTGCGGGCGTCAAAACCTCTGCGGGCGTCGCTATTTCGCTGCACATCTGACCCGCCGGTGTAAGTTTTACGCGGCACGTTCCCACGCTCATCACGCGCTCCACGCGCCTCCACATTCTGTCCCGGCATGCGATTTGCGACGACCCTGTCGACGACATCGCACGGCTCTAGGCCACGCGTTTCGTCCCCGAAACAGACAGAACACAGGAGGCAAAAATGGCGAGCCAATATCCCGGCTATTCACAGCGCTATCCGCAAGACCCGCAGGACCGCGAAGACACCCGGACACGCTCGGGCGAGGACAGGACCTGGGGTAGAGACCCACTCTCGCAGCACGAATATGCTGCGCCCGCAGAAGGACGCCAGTCGTCGGAATACGGGCGAGGCAGAAGCGACCGACCGCAATACCCGATGTCTGGCGGATACGTTGGGCAGGACGATGCCTTCGCCACGGAATCCAATCCCGAAGGGTTCCGCCCGGATGCGCGGTCCGAGGCATGGCGTCGTGAGCGCGAACGCGAGTTGCGTTCCCACGAATTGCGCGACCGTTATGAGAGCCAGCAACGGCAACATCCCACGCAACCACGTGAACGCAGCCACTACGAGGCAACGTTCGGCGGCTTTGAGCGTGCCCCTGATTTTCGCGATGCCGGCCGCGTGACGCGTGCCAGCCAGTCGAGCTTCATGCCCGATACGTTCGATGAGCGTAGCGACATGAACTACGACCAGTGGGTGCGCGGTCAGCAAGGAGATTTCCGTCGCGCTGATCAGCGTGGCGCGGGCGTGCAGGACTGGCAGGAGGCGTATGGGTCGCGCACGCATTACGCCGGAGCGGGTCTCGAACGTGGCCCACTTGCGCGTGATCGCAAGGGCCCCAAGGGCTACACGCGTTCGGACGACCGGCTGCGCGAAGACATCTGCGAGCGGCTGACCTTTGCGAACCACCTCGACGTGAGCGACGTCAGCGTCACGGTGCAGGACGGCAAGGTGACGCTCGAAGGCACCGTGCCGGACCGTCGCAGCAAGCACGCCATTGAAGACGTGGTGGACGAAAGCTGGGGCGTGCGCGAGATCGACAACCGTGTACGTATTGCACGCCAGGGGTCGTTCGAAGAAGACCAGAGCATGTCTCGCGTCAACGAAGAGGTGAGCGAAGGCCTCGGGGCGTCGCGCTCACAAGCGGCAGCATCGCTGGCGAACGATACCGCTGGCGGGCCTGTATCGATGGGCTCGCCATCCGTCACCGCACAAGGTGACACCAACGAGCCGTCGGACAAGAAGAAGTAGGGAGAGCGGGGACGTTGACCGTTTCTCATGCCAGGGGCCGCTGAAGGTCCATAAACAGAAGGAGATCCCCATGAAGAAGACCCTGATCCATAGCATGACGGTTGCCCTCGTGATCGGCAGTTCCGGCGCAGCGCTGGCCGCTGGTGACACGAGTACCACGCAGAAGATGGAAAACGCGACGGACAAGACCGTGCAATACGTTGATGACTCGGCCGTGACGACCAAGGTGAAAGCCGCGCTGGCCAAGGACAGCACGACCAAGGCGCACGAGATCAAGGTCGAGACCACGCACGGCGTCGTCAACCTGAGCGGCGAAGTCGCCACGCAGCGCGAGATCAGCCGCGCCAGCGAGATCGCGCGCAACATCAGCGGCGTGCAATCGGTGCAGAACGATCTGCACCTCAAGACCAACTGACGGCCCGCGTTGCCGGGCATGCGGGTTGCTCGAAATATGACGTGAGCGGAACAGAGTGGTATTTCGACGACTCGCATCTTCGATCATCTGGAAATGACGAAAGCATTGGAAAAAAGGAGTTCACATCATGGCAATCAGTTCTGGTTCATATGGCACGACCGGGGTGAGCACGCGGGGCGCCAACGTCATTGGCGGCCGTGACAACACGTCCGGGCCCGGCCCTGAAATCATGGCGGCGGACACGCTGGAGGGAGACGAGGTAGTGAACCTGGAGGGCGACAAGCTCGGCAAGATTCAGGACATCATGCTCGACGTTCCGCACGGACGCATCGCCTACGCGGTGCTGTCGTCGGGTGGCTTCCTTGGCATGGGCGACACGCTGCACGCCATTCCGTGGAGCGCTTTGACGATGGACGCCGACCAGAAGTGCTTTGTGCTCGACGTTGACAAGGATCGCTTCCGCGATGCGCCGGGTTTCGACAAGGATCACTGGCCTTCGATGGCTGATTCAGGTTGGGCGCAGGAGGTCCATCAGTATTACAACCGTTCGCCGTACTGGGATTCGCCGCTGCCTTGAGTCGGCGTATCAGCGATGACTGGCGACACGCCCGCTTTTGCCTTGGCAGAGCGGGCGTTTTCATGTCCGTGAATCGACGGGCAGCATTCGCCTCGGACGTGTACGAATTGCATGGGCGTGAATCGCCCACCATCGAGCCATCGCCAATCGAGTCGCATGCGTGCTGTCATTTCTGTGGGAGCCGGACGGTTTTTGCGTTTCATGCGCGATGGGCACAGTCCCTGCATCCGTAGCGGTCTGGCCTGACGCCGCCATCCCCCGAAACGACTCAGAAAAGGACTCAACGATGAGCACCAAGATCGCATTCATCAGCGCCCGCCACGCCCCTTTCGACATCGACAGCGACATTGAAGTCGGCGCGCCCTTGTCTCACTTGGCCGCCCTCGGCTGCAAGATCGACGTATTCACGTGTCGGCGCGAGCCGCAGGGCAGTGTCGTGACCGAGCCGCATGCTGGCGTACGCGTCATCCATGTTCCCGTCAGCGGCAGCGATTGCGAATCCGAAACCGTACTCAACGAGTTCGCTGACTTCGTGGTCGATTTCGTCGGCAATGAGCGACAGCCCTATGACGTCGTTCACGCGCAGGGCAGCGCGTCGGGCTGGATCGGCATGCAATTGCAGCAGACGCTCGGCTTGCCGCTGGTGGCTGGAATCCCCAGCCTCGCCAAGACGCAGCGCGCCTTGGGCGACAGTGCGCAGGCCCGCCGACAGAAGCGTCTGGCCATTCAAAAGTCACTGGTTGCGCGCGCCGATGTCCTTGTCGCTCAGGACCAACAGGCCGTCGACGATCTGGTGACCGTGTGCGGGGCTGAGCGTGATCGCGTGGCGCAGGTGCCTTACGGTATCGACGCCGAGGCCTTTACGCCGGACGTCCGCGCCTCGGCGCGCGATGTGCTGCATTGGCCCGTGCGTGATTTCATGGTGCTGCACATGGTCGGCGGATCGCTTGCGGGTATCGAGGACATGGTGCGGGCGATCGCATCGCTGCGCCGCGCTTTCCGTGTCGACGCGCGGCTATGTCTGGCGATGCCGGTGTCGCGCTTTGTGTCGGTGGTCAACGGGCAAGAGGTAGAGCGTCTGCTGGCACTGGCAGCCGAGTTGCAGGTGGAGGATCAGGTTTTCGTGCAACCGTGGCAGACGCAACGCGAACTGCAGACGTTGTTCAGCGCGGCCGACGTCTACGTGGCAGGCCCCAGCGGCCGCGCGGCGGCGGGGGTCCTGCGCGCAATGAGTTGCGGGCTTCCGGTGGTGGCGAAGTCGTCGGATCATGCCGGGCGCTTGGTGGTGGAAGGTGAGACTGGTTATCTGGTTGCCGCCGATCATCCCGACGCCCTGGCCGAGCGCATGTTCGCGCTGGAACAAGACCCGCTGCGCCGATTCGCGCTTGGCACCGCAGCACGGCTGCTGGCCAACGAGCGTTTTGCCGCGACGGATGTCGCACGTCGCCTGATGGGGGTGTATGCGCGAGTCGCTGCGGCACCGGCGCGACGTGCGCGCGCTTCCAAGCAGTCGAATACTGTCGCCATCAACATGGCGGTCTGATCGTCTCCCCCCGTGCCCGCGTCGACGACAACGGCGCGGGCACGAAACCTGCGGCGAGACAGGCACGGGGCCACGCTGGCCCGCTCGCATGACAGGAGACTTACCATGCCTTTGAAATCCGGTAAGAGCCGAGAGGCCATCAGCAAGAACATCAAGACACTCGTCCACGAATACGAAGACGAAGGCAAGATCGGCACGAGCCACCCTCCCAGCAAGAAGCAGGCAGTCAAGCAGGCGGTGGCGATTTCGCTCAAGAAGGCTGGCGTGTCGCGCAGCCAGGTCGGCAATCGGCGCACGTCGAGCAGATCCAGTCACGGCGGACGCTCTCACCACTGATGGCGGGCCGATCGATGACAACGACCGAAACCATCAACCCCCCGCAACATCAGGCGCACCAGCCAGGCCGCGAATCGGAGATGCGTCCCGTGCCCGAAAGCGAGCCGCGCAGCGATCGCACGCGTGGCAAACTCGACGGCAAGGTGGCGATCATTACGGGCGGTGACAGCGGCATTGGCCGAGCCGTAGCCGTGGCCTTTGCGCGCGAAGGCGCACAGATCGCCATTGTCTATCTGGAAGAAGAGAACGATGCGCGCGAGACTGTCCGCATGGTCGAAGCCGAAGGGGCTCATTGCCTGAAGCTGGCGGGGGACGTGGGCGATGCCGCCTTCGCGTCGGAGGTGATTGAGCAGGCGCTCGAAGCGTTTGGCACGATCGACGTGCTGGTGAACAACGCGGGAGAGCAGCATCCGCAGAAATCGATTGAAGACATCGATGGCGAGCAGCTCGAAAACACTTTCCGCACCAATGTCTTTTCGATGTTCTACCTCACCCAGGCGGCATTGCCTCACTTGAGCGAAGGTGCGTCGATCATCAATACGGCATCCGTCACGGCTTATCGTGGCAACCCCAAGCTGCTGGACTACGCCGCGTCGAAAGGCGCCATCGTCGCTTTCACGCGTTCGTTGTCGCATCAACTGGTGCCCAAGGGCATCCGCGTGAATGCGGTGGCGCCGGGGCCGGTGTGGACGCCGCTCATTCCCTCGACATTCAACGCCGAAGAAGTTGCCAGCTTCGGGGGCAACACGCCGATGAAGCGCCCCGGTCAGCCGGCGGAAATCGCACCGTGCTTTGTATTCCTTGCTTGCGAGGATTCCAGCTACATGAGCGGCCAGGTACTGCACCCGAACGGCGGCGAGGTGGTCAATGGATAGCGTGGTCGCCAAGCAGGAAGGAGGGCACGCCGGGGCTGGCGGATGGTGGGCGACACCTTTGCATGCGCGACCGGCTGCGTCAGCAGACTACTCGGTGGCGCGCCCTTGATACGCGTCGAGCCGGTTGTAGAGCGTTTTGAGGCTGATGCCCAGTGCGCGCGCCGCCTGGCGTTTGTCGCCATCGAAATGCTTGAGCGTGGCGAAGATGAACTCGCGCTGGGCGTCTGCCAGCGGGGTGCCGATGGGCACGCTCATGAGGCCGTCGCGCACGGTGGGGCGACGCGTCTTGGTGTTGGCGTAGGGGTCGGCCAGTTCCACCTGATCGTCGCTCATGATGTAGGCGCGGTGGATGGTGTTGCGCAGTTCGCGCACGTTGCCCGGCCATTGGTAGCCGCGCACGATGTCGAGCGCGCGGCGCGAGAAGACCTTGTCGGTATTGCCGCTGCGATTGAGTTCATCGAGGAAGTGCTGCGCCAGCAGTTCGACGTCGTCGCCGCGTTCACGCAGCGGCGGCACGCGGATCAGTACCACGGCCAGGCGGTAGAGCAGGTCTTCGCGGAAGTGGCCTTCGGCCACGGCGGCGTCCGGCGCACGGTTACTGGCAGCGATGACGCGCATGTCCACCTGGACGAGGTCGGTGCCGCCAACGCGGTGAAAGCTGCCGCTCTCCAGCACGCGCAGCAGCTTGACCTGCATTTCGGCGTTCATCTCGGTGACTTCGTCGAGAAAAACCGTGCCGGTCGATGCATGTTCGAAGTAACCGATGTGCTGTGCGATGGCGCCAGTGAACGAACCCTTTTCGTGGCCGAACAATTCGGCTTCGACCAGCGTGGCCGGAATGGCGCCGCAGTTCACCGGAATGAAAGCCTTGTCATGCCGCAGGCTGCATGCGTGGATGGTCTTGGCGATCAGTTCCTTGCCTGTGCCGGATTCGCCGATGATCAGCACCGAAGCGTCGGTGCGCGCCACGCGTTCGATCTGGCGATAAAGCTCGCGCATGGCAGGCGAACTGCCAAACAGCACGCCGAAGTGATCCTGCCCGTCAGCGCGTGCAATGGCGTGCTCGGTCGGGCGCTCGGTGATGGGCGAGAGGGGCGGCATGAATGGAGGGGCGGGCGGCTCGTTGGCGGTCGAAATTCATCCTACCTCTTTTGTACGGCTGCTGAGCAGGGGCATGGAGGAGGAGCTTTGTCGTCCAAAGGATGACAAAACCGCTGCCCGGAAGTGCAGGGCCGAGCGTGTAGAACTTACCTTCCGGGACAAGGTCCGACCCGAAGCCATGTGCCACGCGGCATGCTTTGGCGCGTGATCCACGCATGGCACAGAAGCTGCATCCACACCTGCATGACACTTACGGGAGGTTCCGAACATGAGCGAGGCAAGCGAGCAGTTCGTGGCGAGCAAGCGCCGCGTATCGAAAAACTTCAAGGAGCTGATCAGTAGCGCTGAAGAGCTCGTACGAGCCGCCGGCGCTTACTCCGGCGAAGGCGTTGCCGCGGCGCGCAGCCAGTTGCAGGTGCAACTGGACGTGCTCAAGGCGCAGGCCGCCGAAGTCGAATCCACAGCGCGCGACAAATGCCGCCAGGTCAGCCAGAACGCCGATGCCTATGTGCACGACAACCCGTGGAACGCGGTCGGACTGGCCGCGGCATTCGGATTCGTCGTTGGTATCCTGGTCAGCCGCCGCTGACGTACGCTGTGGAAGGAGCTGGCCATGAACAGAGTCTGTTCAACGTTTGCCGCGGCTGCGCTCGGGGCGGTCGCGGCGATTGCCTACCTGTCTTGCGCGCATCATCAGAGCACTAAGCGGGCGCGGCGTGCCGCGTCCGGTGGCCCGCGCTCCATCACCCGGTGGGAAGGCGAGGGCGGCTCCGTGCCCGACACTGAAGAGCGACGGCTGCATTCGCTCGACGGTGTGCCGGGCACTTGAGCGGGGACGCAAGACGGTAGCCGCCGGTGCTGCCGTCTTGCGCGCGGAGTCCTCACCACAAGCCTCGCGGATTCTTGCGTGAGGACGGCTGTTTGTCCTACAAAACCTGTCGCCATATCACGGCACCATACTCCTGACGGACATTGTCGCTTGCCGACATCGGCACGCGACATTCCGCTGCCGGGCGCATGCAGCTCGCGTCCGGCCCGCTGGCCGAACCTGTATCGGTGGCGCTGCTGGCATGGTGCCGGCGCCCTGCAGCAGGTCTGGCAGCGCACCCCCATTCATCAGGAGCCTGCCGATCCATGCCTCACGCCCTTATCGTCGATGACGACGCCGAAACGCGCTCGGCCCTGACCGAGCTGATCGCTGCGGAGGGGTTCACCATCGATGCCGCGGCCGACATGCGCGAAGCGCGCATTCACCTCGTCCGCCGTACACCCGACGTCGTCCTGACCGACCTGAAGCTGCCCGACGGCACGGGCTTGGACCTGTTCCAGGAATTCGAACCCTCGGACGCCGTCGAATTGGTGGTCATGACCGGTCACGCCAGCGTCAACAGCGCCGTCAACGCGCTCCGCCAGGGTGCTGCCGATTACCTCGTCAAGCCGGTGAACTTCCAGCGCCTTCAGATGATCCTCGACCGCGTACCGCGCACGGGCGACCTCAAGGCTGAAATCGGATTGCTCCGTGGCGAGTTGCGCCGCTTTGGCCGCTTTGGCCGCATGCTGGGCAATTCGTCGGCCATGCAAACGCTGTACGACCAGATCGCCCGCGTAGCGCCGACCGGTGCCACCGTGCTGCTGGTGGGGGAGAGCGGCACCGGCAAGGAACTGGCGGCGCAGTCCATCCACGACATGTCGCTGCGCCGCAAGCAGGCATTTCTACCCGTCAATTGCGGTGCAATTTCGCCCAATCTGATCGAAAGCGAAATGTTCGGCCACGAGCGCGGCAGCTTTACAGGTGCCGACCGACTGCATCGTGGCTACTTTGAACGCGCCGATGGCGGCACGCTGTTCCTCGACGAAATCACCGAGATGCCGATGGAATTACAGGTCAAGCTGCTGCGGGTGCTGGAGACCGGATTCTTCATGCGGGTGGGGACCAACAAGGAAATCTCCGCCGACGTGCGGGTGATCGCCGCCACCAATCGCGACCCCGAAGAAGCCGTGGCCGAAGGTCGTCTGCGTGCCGACCTGTATCACCGGCTCAACGTGTTTCCGCTGCACCTGCCCGCACTGCGCGAACGCGGTGACGACGTCAGGCTGCTGGCGCAGAGCTTTCTCGACGAACTGAACGAGCAGCACGGCTCGCAAAAGCGCTTTCCACCTCAGGCGCTTGATGTGCTCTCTACACACAGCTGGCCGGGCAACGTGCGCGAACTGCGCAATTACGTGCAGCGTGCCTACATCATGGCCGAAGAAAACTCGATCGAAACGGCGTCAGTGCCGCTGCACATATCGCCCGCCCGCGCCACGGCCGGCTCTATGTTGATGGTGCCCGTCGGTACGTCGCTGGCCGAGGCGGACCGGCAGATCATCCTGGCGACGCTGGAGCAGTGTGGTGGCGTCAAGAAGCGGGCGGCGGAAATTCTCGGCATCAGCCTGAAAACGCTCTATAACCGTCTGGAGGAATATGGCGGCGCGGGCGGAATCGATACGGCCGGTTCGCTCGCCTGAAAACCTGAAGACCCCGTCGCTGTCGTGGCGCCACGGCGGGCACGTCCGTTGCTGGGTAGTAAAACGATTGCACCAAGAGGAGGAGTACGCCCCATGCCGCAACGTTCCCCCATGGGCGCGATCATTCCGCCCAACACCCCTGTGACCGATCCGCCCGTCAACCCGATGGAAGACCCCATCCTTCCGCCGGTGGGCGATCCGCCGCCAGCGTCGCCGCCAGAGCCGGACGAACCGCTGCCGGACCCCAATCCGGTTCCGCCGATCCCGCCGGGCGAGCCGGGCTGATTCCATACAGGCAGGACAACCCCAATCCGCATCAACCGCTTACCACCAAGAGTGAGCATGACAGAACAGAACTGGTCGGCTTATGCCTTCATGCCCGCGCTGGTCCGCGTCACCGACGTGGCTGGCGAGGGCGTGTTACTTCAACCCTGCGTGGACGCGCTTCACTGGCCGCGACGAAGCGCGCGAATCCAATGGCGGCTGGCTGCACGGCGTGCATGCCGACGACATGAGCCGGCTGCAAGCGCGCTGCATCGATTCGCTCGCGCAGATGGCCCCCTACCGCCTGCGCTATCGCCTGAGTCACGCCGACGGCGGCTATCGCGTGGTCAATGAGCAAGGCGCGCCGTGGTTCGATGCCCAAGGTGAATTCGGCGGGCTGGTAAGCGTTGCCACGGAACTTGGCGAGGACGAAGCCGAGCACACGTCGGAGCGTGTCGCAGGTGCCTGCGAGCAAGTGATGATGCTCATCTCGCACGACCTGCGTTCGCCGCTCAACGGCATTCAGAGTTGGATGCATGTGCTCGAATCGCGCATCTCGCAGGCGCCCCCCATCGTGACGCGCGCGCTCGACGGCATTCGCAACGGCGTGCGCAGGCAGGTCGTGTTGCTCGACGATCTGCAGGACGCCATCACGGTACTCTCCAACCGCGTCACGCTGCGTCCCCTGGTCATCCCGCTCAACGCTGCCGTATCGGTGGCGCTCACGCACACGCGCGAACAGATCGAAGAGCGCCAGCTCAAGCTGGAGAACAAACCGCTTGCGGCGCACGACAGGATTCAGGCCGACCCCGAGCGCGTGGAACTGCTCGTCGGCAAGCTGCTGCATCTGGCCGTCAGGGCCAGTGTGCCGGGGCAGGCGTTATGCGTGACGACGGAGAATGTCGATGACATGGTGCGGCTGACGATCGCCGATGAGAGTCGCGGTGTCGATCCGATGTTGCTGCCGATCCTGCTCGATCCGTTCCGGCAGGGCGATGGGGAGCCGATTCGTTCCGGCGGGCTCGATCTGGCTGTGGCGCGCAAGCTTACGCAGTTGCAGGGGGGGACGTTTGAGGCGCAGACCTCGCCGGAGGGGATGCGGTATGTGGTGAGTTTTCCGCGTCATGGGGGCGGGTAGTGTGTGGCTTTTTGGGCGTGGAGTGATTGAAAAGCCCTTTCTCGTTTCCGTCGAGACAGGCTGATGCTGTAGGGAGGAAGGGCGGAGCGTTATCCGCTGTGAGGGAGCGGTGCGGGCTGCGATAGAAGCCCTTTCTTGCTTTCTGGTTAGTTGTTCTCGCTTCGTCGCGACTGCTTGATTACGTTGGCCGGGAGTTCGCCCCGGCGGGCGAGTAACTTTCTTGTCCCCGACAAGAAAGTCACCAAAGAAGCGGCCCCACAGCGTCGTCGGCCGTTGGCCGATCCCCTGCGCTGCGCGGTCGAGAAGGCGGCTGCGGAACTCGTCGCTCCGCTCCTCAGACAGTCCTCGCCGACGGCTACCGCCGCAACCTTCCCGCCCTGTGCTGCTCGGCGACGCTGAATGGGGTGCCCACACCTCGCAGCACGGTTGTTCGAGCGAAAGGCCAAAGCCCGCGTTTTGGGCTGTTCGTGCTTGTGCTGGTGCCTTCACCAATCAAACGTCGTTGCTGATCGAACAACGTGCCAATTCGAAAATAGTGGATGACGCTTCGCTTCTTCGCCCTGCGTGCTACCCGGCATTCAATATCTCGCTGCATGTGCTTCACGGCGCTCGCACGACACAGCTCAAGGATGAAGGGGCCTTAGCTCCACGCATATTCAGGTGTTTGCTATGGCCGGCCCCTTTTGAGCCGCCGAGCAACGCAGACAAGTCAGGTTGCCCGCGTAGCGGGTCGGCGAGGACTGTCTGAGCCCGAAGGGCGAGTTCCGCAGCCGCCTGATTTGACGAGTAGCGCAGGGGACCCACCGAAGGTGGGCGGCGATGCAGGGGTCGTTTCTTTGGTTACTTTCTTGTCGAGTACAAGAAAGTGACTCGGCCGCCGGGACGAACTCCCGGCCGTCGAGCTTCAGCAGTTGACGCTACCGTCGATAGTCCAAAGCTCATGCAAGATAGGGCAGTTCTTCCTGTCTCGCATCAGACCGACATTTGTCCGTCTGGACGAACTCCCAGCCGTCGAGCATCAGCAATCAAGATGACTGTCGATAAGCCACGGTGAAAGCGAGAAAGGGCGGCTCTTGCTGTGCGACGTTGCGACAGTCTGGGCGACCTCCCGACCATCAAGCGTCAGCAATCACCCCACCGTTAATAAACGAAAGCCCCAGCAGGAAAAAACGCTCTCACGGGCACGAGCGTGCGCCCCAACTTATCCCGCCAATACCTTCCGCAATAACCGACTCACATGAGCCGCCACATCATCCGGGCTCACCGGCTTCTCAAGGTGCAACTGAAACCCCGCCCGCTGTCCGCGTTCCCGATCCTCCGGCCGTCCATAGGCCGTCACCGCCACGGCCGGCACAGGCAAGGTGCCGTTGGCTGATTCCGTGTGACGGATCTTCTCCATCATCCAGTAGCCATCGCGCTGCGGCAGCCCGATGTCCGAGACGACCGCTTGTGGCGGTTCGCGCTTGAATTCGTCCAGCGCCGACATTGCCGTGGCGGCGGTGCGCACGCTGGAACCGTGGCGGCGGAAGGTGGCGGCCAGTGCTTCGGCGATGTCCGGGTCGTCTTCGACGATGAGGATGTTGGCGCCTGCCAGTTCGTGAAAGCGGTTCGGGTCTTGCGGCACGGCTTCGCCCGGCGCGCGTCGGCGCTCGGCGCCTGAAGGCTCCAGATCGCTGGGCAGGAACAGGCGGATCGTGGTGCCTCGTCCTTCTCCCGCGCTCTCCGCGTGGATGCGCCCGCCGTGAATTTCGATGATGCTGCGCGCGATGGCCAGGCCCAGTCCGAGTCCGCCCTGTGCGCGGCGGATCGACGCGTCAGCCTGGCGGAAGCGGTCGAAGAGGAATCCGATGAAATCCGGCGCAATGCCTTTGCCCGTGTCGGTAAAGCTGATTTCGGCTTCGGTCTCGTGCTGGCGCAGTGATGTGTGGATGCGGCCCCCGGCGGCGGTGAATTTCACGGCATTGGAGTAGATGTTGTCGAACACTTGACGCAGCCGGCTGGCGTCTGCCCACATCAGACGCGCTTCGGGGTCGAGTTCGATACTCAGGCTGATGCCTTTCTTGTCTGCGGCGGCGCGCACGTTTTCTGTGCACTCGCGCAGCAATTGGGTGGGGTCGAGAATGTCGCGTTCAAGCCGCAGCTTGCCGGCGACGATGGACGACACATCCAGAATGTCATCGACCAGCCGCGCCTGGGCGCGCACGTTGTTCTGGATGATGGCAAGCCCGCGCGCGAGGCTTTGCGGATCGGTCACGCGGGTGAGCGCTTCGGCCCAGCCCATGATGGCGTTGAGCGGGCCGCGCAGTTCATGCGAGACGGTGGCGAGGAATTCATCCTTCATCCGCGTGGCCTCTTCGGCCTGCTGGCGCGCGGTCTGTGCGACCACCAGCAGGCGTTCGCGTTCGCGCTCGCCTTGGGCGTCGCGGAACACCAGCACCACGCCTTCGATGCTGCCGTCGCGGCGGAATATCGGCGCGGCGCTGTCGGCGATGGGCGTTTCAGTACCGTCGCGGGCGATCAGCAGCGTGTGGTTGCCCAGGCCGACCGTGGCACCGGAGCGCAGCGTGTGCTGATGCGGGCTTTCGACGGGCTGGCGGGTGTTTTCTTCAACAATGTGGAAGACCTCTTCGAGCGCGCGGCCGCGCGCTTCGTCCGCCTGCCAGCCAGTCAGCGCTTCGGCGGTAGGGTTGAGAAACCGCACTTTGCCGCCGCTGTCGGTGGCGATGACCGCGTCGCCAATGCTCTTGAACGTGACTTCCAGCCACTCCCGCTGCATCTGCTCACGCTCGTGCAGGGCGCCGATCTTGGCGCGTGCGCGTGCCTGCGCGACGGCCAGGAACGCCACCGCGAGGCTGGTGATGAAGAACATCGCCAGCCCGACCGCCGCGTCGCCGTGCGGCAGGCTGAATGAAGGTTCCGGCTGGACGAAAAGGACCCACGCGGCGGCCGTCGACAGCCCGACCGACAGGAAGGCCGCGCGCACGGTGCCGATCCAGCACACGGCGGCGATGGCGGGGTAGTACATCGCGTAGGGCAGCCGCGTGCCGAAGTGGGCGTCCATGGCCTGCCGGATCAATGTGGCGACGCCGACGGCCGCGAGCGCCAGCAGAAAATCGCCCAGCGGTGCTTGCCGGCCGCGTCTGGAGGACTTGGCGCGGGGGCTCATGCCGTTCCTTCGCAGCCCGGTATGCGACGCAGCAGGTCAAGCAGTTCGTCGGGCTCCACCGGCTTGACCAGATGCGCCGAAAAGCCCGCCTGGCGCGAGCGCAAATGGTCGGCGTCGTCGCCCCAGCCGGTCATGGCGATGATCGGAATGGACCCGCCCCAGTGCGTGGCGCGCATGCGCCGACAGGTTTCGTAGCCGTCCATGTCGGGCATGCCGATGTCCAGCAGCACCACGCTTGGTTGTTGGTCAGCCCCCACTTTGAGTGCGAGCGGCCCGCTGGTGGCGGTGCCGGTTGCAAAGCCGGCCAGTTCGAGCAGCATGGCCAGACTCTCGGTGGCGTCGGCGTTGTCGTTGACCAGTAGCACGCGGCAATTCGATTCGGGCGATGAGGTATCGAGCGGCATCATGGCTGGTGCTCCGTGGACCACGGCCATGTCAGTGCGCGGCGAAGGGAACCACGGCGCGCAAGTGTGTTCAACGGTTTCATAAGACCCTGATGTTGGTGGCTCATGAGCAATACAGCGATGCAAATCGCAGGCCAATACCGTGCATGATGGCGATGACTCCCGCCCGGTTGTGGCGCCACGCGGTCTGTGCATCCGCAAGGTGAGAACGGAAACCCGCCAGAGGCATGGTTTTTGCACGTGCACAGGCAACCGCGCCGTACTAATTTGTCATGAGGGGGTGCGAATCGGGGGAATCCCGCAGGGCCGAACACAGCGATAACGCTTGTAATTTGTACACGCTGCACTTGCAGTTTGTCGTGCGGCCGCACGCACACCAAAGACAACGGATCGCGCCGTACGGCGCGCCAAGACACGTGAGGAGGGGCGAGGGTGGAACGCGCAGGACTGCCATGGCCGAGCGATGCCGAACGGGTTCTACATGCAGCCGCCACCGGCTCGCTGCTGTCCGAGCACGACATTTACCTGTTCCGCCAGGGTGCGTTGCAGCACATGCACCGCCACCTTGGCGCCCATCTGGTGCCACACGATGCCGAATCGAGGGCCATCTTTTCAGTGTGGGCCCCCAACGCCGAGGCCGTCAGCGTCATCGGTGACTTCAATGGCTGGAATGCCGAAGCCGGTCGCTTGAAAGCACGGCCGGACGGTTCGGGCATCTGGGAGGGCATGCTGGCGGGCGTGCATCACGGTGACCGCTACAAGTACCGCATCCGTTCGCGCGTCGGCGGCTACGAGTCCGACAAGGCCGACCCGCTCGCTTTCTGCATGGAAGAGCCGCCTCACACCGCCTCGCGCGTGTGGGACCTTGGCTACGAGTGGCAGGACGGCGACTGGATGCGCGAGCGCGGGCGGCGCAATGCGCTCGATGCGCCGGTCTCGATCTACGAAGTGCACCTCGGGTCGTGGCGCGGCGGTCGTGACGGGCGGCGCTTTCTGAATTACCGCGAACTGGCGCATGAGCTGGCCGACTACGTCACCGAGATGGGTTTCACGCACGTCGAGGTGCTGCCCATCACCGAGCACCCGTTCTACGGCTCCTGGGGTTACCAGACGACGTCGTACTTCGCGCCCACAGCGCGCTATGGCACGCCGCAGGATTTCATGTACTTCGTCGATGTGCTGCATCAGCGCGGCATCGGCGTGATCCTTGACTGGGTGCCCTCGCACTTTCCCAACGACGCCCACGGGCTGTACGAATTCGACGGCACGCACCTGTACGAGCACGCCGACCCGCGGCAGGGTTATCACCCGGAATGGAATACGCCGATCTTCAACTACGGGCGCAACGAGGTGAAGGGTTTCCTCGTCAGCAGTGCGCTGTTCTGGCTGGAGACCTACCACGTCGACATGCTGCGCGTGGATGCCGTCGCGTCGATGCTGTACCTGGACTACGCCCGCAAGCCAGGCGAATGGGTGCCCAACCGCCATGGCGGACGCGAGAACCTTGAAGCCGTCAACTTCATCCGAGAGCTGAACGCGGCGGTCTATCGCGATCACCCCGACGTGCAGACCATCGCCGAGGAGTCCACCGCATGGCCCAACGTGTCGCGCCCGACGTGGCTCGGCGGCCTGGGTTTCGGGCTCAAGTGGAACATGGGCTGGATGCACGACACGCTCAAGTATTTTTCGCGCCAGGGCATTCACCGGCGCTACCACCATGGCGAGCTGACTTTCAGCCTGTGGTATGCCTTCAATGAGAATTTCGTCCTGCCGCTTTCGCACGACGAAGTGGTCTACGGCAAGCGTTCGCTCATCGAAAAACAACCGGGGGACGACTGGCAGAAATTCGCCGGTCTGCGTTCCATGTTCGGCTTCATGTGGGTGCACCCGGGCAAGAAGCTGCTCTTCATGGGGGGCGAGTTCGGCCAGCGCCGCGAGTGGCAGCACGAAGAAGTGCTCGAATGGTTCGTTCTGCAATACCCGTTGCACGCAGGCCTGCAGCGCTGGGTGGCGGACCTGAACCGCTATTACCGCGGCGCGCCCGCGCTGTACGAGGTGGACTTCAGCAGCGAAGGCTTCCAGTGGATCGACTGCGACGATCACGAGAACAGCGTGGTGGTGATGCTGCGCCTGCCGCGAGCGAGTGGGCCGTGCGTGATCGCGGCGTGCAACTTCACGACGGTGCCGCGCGTGAGTCACCGCATTGGCGTGCCGCGCGCAGGTTGGTGGCGCGAAGTCCTCAATAGCGATGCGCCCATGTACGGCGGCAGCGGCATGGGCAATTTCGGCGGCGTGTCGGCGCAGGACCACGGTGCGCACGGCCGCCCATACAGCGTTGAACTGACCTTGCCACCCTTGTCGGTAGTGCTGCTGGAGAGCGCCCAATGAACGCACCCGCAACCAATCCGCTTGCCGATCCGGGCCTGTCGGGCCGCCACGAAAATCCGGCCGCCACGCAGCCGGAACTGGGGCCGCCGGCCACCGCGCAACAGGAATGGGGACTGGAGCCGACGTGGTACAAGGACGCGATCATTTACCAGATCCACGTGAAGGCGTTCTTCGATAGCAACGGCGATGGCATCGGCGACTTTCCCGGCCTCACCGAGAAGCTGGAGTACATCAAGGACCTAGGCGTCAACACGTTGTGGCTCCTGCCGTTCTATCCATCGCCCCTGCGCGACGACGGTTACGACATCGCCGACTACCGCAACATTCACCCGTCGTACGGCACGATGGCCGACTTCCGCAACTTCATCCGTCAGGCGCATCGCCTGGGGCTGAAGGTGGTCACGGAATTGGTCATCAATCACACCTCGGACCAGCATCCGTGGTTTCAGGCCGCGCGCCACGCACCGGCCGGGTCGGCCAAGCGCAATTACTACGTGTGGAGCGACACGGACAAGAAGTGGCCCGAGACACGCATCATCTTCACCGACACGGAGCAGTCCAACTGGGCGTGGGACCCGGTTGCCAAGGCGTACTACTGGCATCGCTTTTTCTCGCATCAGCCGGACCTGAACTTTGGCAACCCGAACGTCGTGCGTGCGGTGATGCGCGTGATGCGGTACTGGTTCGACATGGGCGTGGACGCCATGCGCCTGGATGCCATTCCGTACCTGTGCGAGCGCGACGGCACCAACAACGAAAACCTGCCCGAGACGCACGTGGTACTCAAGCAACTGCGTGCCGAGCTGGATCGTCTGTATCCGGACAAGTGCTTCCTGGCTGAGGTGAACCAATGGCCGGAAGACGTGCGCGAATACTTCGGCAACGGCGACGAGTGCCACATGGCCTATCACTTCCCGCTCATGCCGCGCATCTATATGGCGGTGGCGGAAGAGGACCGGCACCCGATCCTCGACATCATGTCGCAGACGCCGGACATTCCTGAAAACTGCCAGTGGGCGATCTTCCTGCGCAATCACGACGAACTCACGCTCGAGATGGTTACCGAGCGTGAGCGCGACGCGATGTACCGCATCTACGCCCACGATCCGCGCATGCGCATCAATGTCGGCATCCGCCGCCGGCTCGCGCCGCTGATGGAACAGAACATCCGCAAGATCGAGCTGGTGAACAGCCTGCTGATGTCCATCATCGGCTCGCCGATCCTGTACTACGGCGACGAGATCGGCATGGGCGACAACTTCTACCTGGGCGACCGCGACGGCGTGCGCACGCCGATGCAGTGGAGCCCGGACCGCAACGCCGGCTTTTCGCGCGCCGACCCGCAACGCCTGTACCTGCCGCCGATCATGGACCCGGTGTATGGCTACGAGTCGGTCAACGTTGAAGCGCAATTGCGCAGCGCCTCGTCGCTGCTGAACTGGACGCGGCGGCTCATCGCCGTGCGCAAGGCGTATCCAGCGTTCGGGCGCGGGCAACTGCAATTCTTGCGCCCCGGCAATCGCAAGGTGCTGGCCTATATACGGCGCTTCGATGGCGAAGTGATCCTGTGCGTGGCAAACCTCGGGCGTTCGGCGCAGCCGGTGGAACTCGACCTTTCAGAATTCGCCGGGCGCGTTCCGCTGGAACTGATGGGGCGCACGACGTTCCCGCCGATTGGCGATCTGCCCTATCTGCTCACGCTCCCGGCATGGGGCTTCTACTGGTTCTTGCTCACCACGGATCAACAAGGACCCGACTGGCACGACAATCGGCCCATGCGCACTGACTTCCCCGTGCTGGTGATTCCCGACGGCCTGCAGGCCTTGCTTGCCGGCCCGGCGGATGACCCCGGTGGTTTGCGCGCGCTGATGGCGCGGCGCGTGCGCGAGCAGCTCGAACACGAAGTGCTGCCGTCCTTCCTCGGGTCGCATAGCTGGTTCAACGGACAGCGTACCGACGTGGCCGATCTGCATCTGCTGGAACGTGGCGAATGGAATACGGCGCACGGGCGGTGGCTGCTTGCCATCGCGCGGCTGCATACGCATGAGGGCGTTGAACAGACCTATGCGATGCCGCTGTCGCTGGCGTGGGAGGACGAAGACTACGAACGCACCCAGGCGCTGGCGCGCAGCACCATGGCGCGCGTACGGCAGCATGCGCGCGTGGGCGTGCTGTATGACGCGTTCTGGGACGACGCATTCTGCCGCAGCCTCATTGAAGGCATGGCCGAAGACGCGCAGTACGCATTCCAGAACGGACAACTGGAGTTCTCGCACACCAGCGCGTTTGTGGATGTGCTGGGTTATCAGCCCGGCCCGTTTACCCATCCGCCATCGGAAGAGCGCAACACCATGGTCTATTACGGCGACAAGCTCGCGCTCAAGGGCTATCGCCGCTTGCGCTGGGGCATCGGGCCGGAATACGAACTGGGCCGCTACCTGACCGAAGTTGCCGCGTTCCCGCACACCGCGCCTCTGTTGGGGGCCCTGCATTACCGCGCGGCGACCGGTGAGCTGGTGGCGCTGGCGGTGTTGCAGGCCTATGTCGACCACCAGGGCTCGCTGCGCGATTACACCGTGGAGTATCTCGGGCGCTACATGGAGCGCAGCCTTCCGCTGGCCACTCCCGTGGCGGGCGAGATGTCGGAGCTGGAACCCGCGCCCGAAGAGCAACACGTCACGTCGCTGACGCTGGTCCGTCTGCTCGGCGAACGAACGGCGCAAATGCACCTGGCACTGGCCGATGCTGCACACGCCAAGGACATCGATCACGAAGCCTTCGACCCCGTTCCGCTGGCAGGCACGCAGATGGCTACGTGGAGGGAGAGCATGGTGCGCGCGCTGGAAGACACCCTGGACCTCGCACGCCGTCGGCTGGATGAGCTCACCGGGGCTGCGCACGACAGCCTGCAATGGTTCATCGACGCGGGTGACGAAATCCGCGCATGGATGCCGCAGATCGAGTCGGACGAATTGGGTCTGGCCATCCGTATCCATGGTGATTTCGACCTCGGACAGGTGCTATTGCGTGACCATGATTTCGTCATTGTCGACTTTGAAGGAGACCCGACCCGATCGCTCGTCGATCGGCGCATGAAGCGGTCGGCTCTGCGCGATGTGGGCAGCATGCTGCGTTCGTTCGACGCAGTGGCGATTGCCGCGCTCGACCGCAGCACCGCCGAGCGGCCTGAAGACCGTCAGCGTCTGTCGCCCGCCATCGCCCGCTGGATACGCACCGTGCGCCACGCCTACCTTGAGTCGTACGAGGTGGCGCTGACCGCGCATCCGCTGCTGCCGGCGGATGCGGAGGCTTCGCGGCGTCTGCTTGCGCTGTGCGAGCTCGACGGTGCGCTGGCGCACATCCGCTTCGAACTGGAGAACCGCCCCGCGCAGGCTCGTGTGCCGGTGGAAGGGTTGTTCAACTTGCTGCATCCCCACACTGAAGATCTAGAGGAACCATCATGATCGCCGGAAAAAACATACTCGCATTCGTCATGGCTGGCGGCGAGGGGAACCGTCTCTATCCGCTGACGGCGCATCGGTCCAAACCGTCGGTTCCGTTTGGGGGGCGTCACCGTATCGTCGACTTCGTGTTGAGCAATCTGGTCAACTCCGAGATCAACGCCATCTATCTGCTGGTGCAGTACAAGTCGCAGTCGCTGATCGAACACATCCGCAAGTCGTGGACGCTCACGCCGTTCATTCCGCAGCACTTCATCACCGTGGTGCCGCCGCAGATGCACTATGGGCCGGAGTGGTTCCAGGGAACGGCCGACTCGGTGTTCCAGAACATGCACCTCATCGATATCTTCAAGCCCGATCTGGTGGCGGTGTTCGGCGCCGACCATATCTACCGCATGGACGTGCGGCAGATGGTGGAGTACCACGTTGAACTCGAATGCGGATGTGAGCGTGGCGGCGTTGCCGGTGCCGGTCACGGCCGCCAGCTCGTTCGGCATCATCCACGTCGACGATCAGAACACCATTCGCCGTTTTGAAGAAAAGCCGCTGCATGCGCCGTCAATGCCGGGCAAGCCGGGTTACGCGCTGGCGTCGATGGGCAACTACATCTTCAACACCGATCTGCTCATGGAGTCGCTGCGGCAGGCACATGCCTCGGGCGAGAGCGATTTTGGCCGCGACGTACTGCCGCGCCTGACGCGCAGCCACAAGGTGGTGGCCTACGACTTCAATACCAATCGCGTGCCCGGACTGGGCGAGTCGGAAGAGCAGGGCTACTGGCGCGATGTCGGCACCATCGAAGCGTATTTCGATGCCCACTTCGACACCATGGGCGAGCGGCCCAAGTTCCGCATGACCAACGTGCAATGGCCGATTTTCGCCAGCCCGGCGTTGTCCGAGTCGGCCCAGGTCATCAGCGGGAAGATCAGCCAGAGCGTATTGGGCACCGGAAGCATGATCCGTGGCGCACTGGTCAATCGCAGCGTCTTGCGGCGTGACGTGCTGGTCGAGGAAGACGCCGAACTCGACAACTGCATCGTCATGGAACGGACGGTCATCGGCCGTGGCGCCAAGGTGCGACGCGCCATCATCGACCAGAACAACTTCATCGCGCCGGGCGAGCGCATTGGTTACGACATAGCCGCCGACCGCAAGCGATTCCATGTGAGCGACAGCGGCATCGTCGTCATCGGACGCGGCCAGCTTACGGCCGACACGTCGGCGTAGCGGATATGGCGGCGGCCGGCGGGCCCCGCATCGACAGCCGCATCGCGGCAACGGTAGTAGGGCGGGGCCAGCGGCCCCGCTTTCCGGCAGCGGCCCCGGTTGGTTACGGGGGCTGCGCCTTCGCAGCACTTTCATTGCAGGGACGCGCCGCGCGCATGGCTGTGCGCGGCACGATGACCATGTACGTGACAGGAGTGTGAATGACGGCGAACGTTCAACACATGTCCGTGACCAGCGCTGTATGGCGCGGACGGCCTTTTCCATTGGGGGCCACCTGGGACGGCCAGGGCGTGAATTTCGCGCTCTTCTCGCAGTACGCCGAACGCGTTGAACTGTGCCTGTTCGACGCCCACGGCAAGCGCGAGATCGAACGCATCGAGCTGCGCGAGCGCACCGACTTCATCTGGCATTGCTATCTGCCGGAAATCCGCCCCGGCCAGCATTACGGCTACCGCGTCTATGGCCCTTACGCACCGCATGATGGCCATCGCTTCAATCCCCATAAGTTGCTGATCGATCCCTACGCGCGCGCCATTGTCGGCGACGTGCGCTGGAGCGACGTGCAGTTCGGGTATCGCGTGGGCAGCCGCCGCGACGACATGTCGCTCGATGCGCGGGACAGCGCGGGCGGGGTGCCCAAGAGCCTGGTGGTTGACGAGGCCTTCACCTGGGGCGATGACCGGCCGCCGTCCACGCCGTGGTTCGATTCCGTGCTCTACGAGGTGCACGTCAAGGGTTTCACGCAGCTTCATCCAGAAGTGCCACCCAAGCTGCGCGGCACCTATGCCGGACTTGCTTGCCCTCCGGTGGTGGAACACCTCAAGCGCCTGGGCGTGACCGCCGTCGAGCTATTGCCCATACATGCGTTTGTTGACGACAAGCGTCTGGTTCAAGCGGGCCTGCGCAATTACTGGGGCTACAACACGCTGGGCTTTTTCGCGCCGCACATGGCGTACTGCTCGTCCGGTTCGATCAATGAGTTCAAATCGATGGTTCGCACGCTGCATGCGGCGGGCATCGAAGTGATCCTCGATGTGGTCTACAACCACACTGCCGAGGGCAACCACCTTGGGCCGACGCTGAGCTTTCGCGGCATCGACAACGCCACCTATTACCGCCTGAGCGCCGAGGACCGCCGCTACTACACCGACTACACCGGCACGGGTAATTCGCTCGATACGCACAATCCGATGGTATTGCGGCTGGTGATGGACAGCCTGCGCTACTGGGTGCAGGAGATGCACGTAGATGGTTTCCGTTTTGACCTGACGACCACGCTGGCGCGCGGCGAACATGCGTTCGACTACCGTGGCGGTTTTCTGGCCGCAGTACGACAAGACCCGACGCTATCGCGCGTAAAGATGATTGCCGAGCCTTGGGATCTGGGGGACGGTGGATATCGCGTTGGCGGCTTTCCGCCGGGGTGGGCGGAATGGAACGACAAGTACCGCGACGTGGTGCGCTCGTACTGGAAGGGCGACGGCGGTGTGATCGGCGAGCTGGCGTACCGGCTGTCCGGCTCGTCGGACGTGTTCGCGCACAACGGGCGAGGGCCGAGTGCGAGCATCAACTTCATCACCGCGCACGACGGATTCACACTCAACGATCTGGTCTCGTACAACGAAAAACACAACGAGGCGAACGGCGAAGAGAACCGCGACGGCATCAACGAAAACCGTAGCTGGAACTGCGGAGCGGAAGGGCCGACGGACGACGAGGACATCCTTGTCCTGCGAGCGCGGCAGCGTCGCAACCTGATGGCCACGCTGTTGTTCTCCAACGGTGTGCCGATGATCCTGGCTGGTGACGAGATGGGCCGCTCGCAAGGCGGCAACAACAACGCGTATTGCCATGACAACGAAATCAGTTGGGTGAAGTGGGATCTGTCTCCGGCAGATACCGCCATGCTCGGTTTCACCGCAAGACTGGTGGCGCTGCGCAACCGTCATCCGCTGTTCCGGCGCCGTACCTTCTTTCGCGGCATCGAAGTCAGCGATGCCGGCACCAAGGACATCACCTGGCTCAACTCCGACGGCAAGGAGATGACCGAGCAGGAATGGCACAACGCCTTTGCGCGCTGCCTCGGCGTGCAACTGTCGGGCGAGGGGCTGGCCGAACACGACGAACGCGGCGAGCCGATCATCGACGATGACCTGATGCTGCTGCTCAACGCCCACTACGACCCGGTGGACTTTGTGATTCCCGGCGTTGTCGATACGCAATGGGTGCCGGTGCTCGATACGCATTATGACGACGGCGTTCCGCACAAAGGGCCACTCCATCCCGGCGGGCGTTATGCGCTGGAAGGGCGGTCGATGGTTCTGCTGTGCCGCGGGAGGCGCTCATGAAAGCGCGGCACGCCATGCCGTTCGGTGCTCAGCCGCAGGATGAGGGCGGAACGTTGTTCCGGTTGTGGGCGCCAGCCGCCGCCACCGTCGAGCTGGTCCTGGAGCAAGGGCAGGGAGCGCACCACCACGAACATCTCTTGCCGATGCAGGCGGGCGACGAGGGGTGGTACAGCCTGCATGTGCCCGAGGCAGGCGGCGGCGACCGCTATGGGTTCCGCATCGACGGCGGCATTCGTGTGCCGGACCCGGCGTCGCGCTTCAACCCCGTCGATGTGCATGCGTCCAGCCAGTTGATCGACGCCACCGCATTTGATTGGGACGACGATTGGCGTGGCCGCCCGTGGGGCGAGGCCGTCATCTACGAGTTGCATGTCGGCACCTTTACACGAGAAGGCACTTACGCTGCCGCCGAGGCGCGCCTGCCGTACCTTGCCGAGCTGGGCGTCACGGCCATCGAGTTGATGCCGTTGGCCGCCTTTCCGGGCACGCGCGGCTGGGGCTATGACGGTGTGTTGTACTTCGCGCCAGAGGCGAGCTACGGCACGCCTTGGGAATTGAAGCACTTCATTCAGGCCGCGCATCGCGCCGGCATCATGGTGTTTCTCGACGTGGTCTACAACCACTTCGGCCCTGACGGTAACTACCTGCATGTGTACGCGCCGCAGTTCTTCACCGACCGTCATCACACGCCGTGGGGCAAGGGCATGGACTTCGACGGCGAGCACAGCAACGTGGTGCGCGAGTTCTTCATCCACAACGCGTTGTTCTGGCTCGACGAGTACCGCTTCGATGGGTTGCGGCTGGATGCCGTGCACGCCATTGCGGACGACTCGCCCACGCACATACTGAACGAGCTTTCCATGCGCGTGCGCCAGACGCTGGGGCACGACCGCCATATTCATCTGGTGCTGGAGAACGCCGACAATCTCGCCACGCGTCTGGGCGCAGCGGCCACGCCGGGTCTGTTCGAAGCGCAATGGAATGACGACTTTCACCACGCCATGCACGTGCTGCTCACGGGCGAGGTCGACGGTTATTACTCCGCGTTCGCGCACGAACCCATTCGCATGCTTGGGCGCGTGCTGAGCGAAGGCTTCGCGTATCAGGGTGAGGCCTTCAGCGACTGGAAAGGTGTGCCGCGCGGGCAACCCAGCAAGCACTTGCCGCCGACGGCGTTCGTCAATTTTCTGCAGAACCACGACCAGATCGGCAATCGCGCGATGGGCGAACGCCTGTGCATGCTGGCCGCGCCCGAAGCGATGGACGCAGTCGCCTCGGTGCTGTTGCTGTCGCCGATGATCCCCATGATCTTCATGGGCGATGAGTTCGCCGCCGCAACGCCGTTCCTGTTCTTCTGCGATTTCCACGGCGAGCTGGCGCGCGCGGTGACCGAGGGGCGGCGACGCGAATTCGCGGGCTTTGCACGCTTTACCGATTGGAGTGCGATCGCACGCATTCCGGACCCGAATGCGGCGCGCACTTTTGAGATGAGCAAGCTCGATTGGGCCAGCGTCACGCATCCGCCGCATGCCGCGTGCCTCGCGCTGTACCGGCACCTCATCGCGCTGCGCCGTCAGCGCATCGTGCCTGTCCTGCCGCGCATTCTGCCCGGCGAGCATCGCGTGGAGTATCCGCACGCGCAGGCAATGATCGTGTGCTGGCAGCTCGACGGCGGAGGCGCACTGACGTTGCAGGCCAATCTCAGCATGGTGCCGGCTGACATGCCGGCGTTCGAAGCTGCGTTCTACCAATACGGGCCGATCGAGGGCGATCGACTGGGTCCGTGGTCGGTTCGCTGTAGCCTTGTCGAAGGGAGTCACGGTGGGAGATCGGTCAAATGAGCGCTAACGAGAACGCGCTGGACGAACTGTGCACGTGGTTGGGGCTGGCGCCGGAATACATCGACGGATGGGGCCATCGTCAGCATGCTTCCGAAGCGACGCGGCGCAGCCTTATCGGCGCGATGGGGCTGGATGCGTCAACCAACGAAGCGGCCGCCACCACCTTGCAGGCGCTGCGCCAATCGGACGCCACACGTACGCTGCCGCCTTCGATCGTCGTGCGACAGGGCGCAGGGCCGGTCCGCGTGCCGGTCAACATGCCGGGCAACTTTGCCGATTCGCGCATGATGTGGCGGTTGGATTGCGAACAGGGCGAACGCTTTGGCGGCGTGTTCCGACCGGCCGACCTGGGCGTGCAGGCCGCCAACGAGCGTTCCGCCTTTACGCTGGAACTCGGCATGGCGCTTCCGCTGGGTTATCACGCGCTTGAACTGCGCGAGGCTGGCGCGAGTGACGCGCTTGCGTCGATGAGCATCATCGTGTGCCCCGAGACCTGCTATGAGCCGCCCGTGCTGGCGCGTGGCGGCCGCATCTGGGGGCCCGTGGTGCAGATCTATGCGCTGCGCTCCGCGCGCAATTGGGGCATGGGCGATTACTCGGATCTGCGTCGTGTGCTCGAAATGTCGGCGGTGGCCGGCGCTCATTTCGTCGGTGTGAGCCCGCTGCACGCGCTCTTTCCGCATGAACCGCAACGGGCGAGTCCATACAGCCCGTCGAGCCGGAACTGGCTCAATACGTTCTATCTGGACGTGGAGTTCATCGCCGATTACGCCGAGTGCGAAGAAGCGCGTGCGCGCGTGGCCTCCAGTGAATTCCAGTCGCGGCTGGCGGCTCTGCGTCAGTTGGAACTCATCGACTACGCAGGCGTGGGCGCGCTCAAAAATGACATTACCCGCGTGCTGTATGCGCACTTTCGCCGCGACCATCTGGCAACGGGCACGCGGCGCGCGCAACAGTTCCGCATCTTCCAGCGCACGCATGGCAAGGGGCTGCGCATGCACGCGCTGTGCGAAGCCTTGCAAGAGTACTTCCACGAGCAGGACCCGTCGATCTGGGGCTGGACGGTGTGGCCGCACGACTGGCGCGATTGCGACAGCGAGCAGGTGCGCAACTGGGCGCGCTTGAACGAGGAACGCATCGAGTACTTCGAATACATGCAGTGGCAGGCCGAGCTACAACTGTCGGCCATCGCCCAGCGGGCCGAGTCGGTCGGCATGGTGGTGGGCCTGTATCGCGACCTGGCGGTGGGCGTGAACGAAGGCGGATCGGATACCTGGGTGAGCCCCAGTCTTTACGCCAAGCAGGTGAGCGTCGGTGCGCCGCCAGAGGAGTACAACCTCACCGGGCAGGAGTGGGGGCTGCCGCCGCAGATTCCTCATCGCATGCGCGAGGAAGGCTTTGCTGCTTTCATCGAGACGCTTCGGGCCAATATGCGCAACGCGGGCGCGTTGCGGCTGGATCATGTGATGGGCCTGCTGCGCCTGTACTGGGTGCCGCCAAAGGTCGGCGCCACGCAGGGCGCGTACATGATGTACCCGTTCAACGATCTGGTCGGCATCCTCGCGCTCGAGAGCTGGCGCAACAAGTGCCTGATCATCGGTGAAGACCTCGGCACGGTGCCCGAAGAAATCCGCTACGGCATGAGCAGCCAGCACATGCTGTCGTACCGACCGTTGTACTTCCAGCACGCGTGGGACGGCAGCTTTGTCCCGCCGGGGCAATGGCCGGGGCAGGCATTGGTAGCCGTCAGCACGCACGACCTGCCAACGTTGCGTGGTTTCTGGACCGGCTTCGATCTGGAATTGCGCCACGCGCTCAATCTGTTCCCGACCGAAAAACTGCGTGGCGACCAGATCGCGGGCCGCGCGCACGACCGCGTGCAACTGCTGCTGGCGCTACAGCGCGAAGGCCTGCTGCCCGAGGGCATGCCCGCCGATCCGCAGCAGGTGCCGGAGATGGATGACCGGCTCGCGCGTGCCGTACACGCCTATATTGCACGCACGCCGGCACGCCTGATGGGTGTGCAGCTCGAAGACATTTTCGGGCAACAGGAGCAAGTGAACGTGCCAAGCACCACCGAGGAGCGCCACCCCAACTGGCAGCGCAAGATCTCGGTGTCACTCGACGATTTCGCCGCCGACGGGCGCGCACTGGCGATGGCCGAAGCGATCCTGCGCGAGCGGCCCAGCCCGGTGAAGACCACCGACCGGCTGGGCGAGTTGCCATTGGAGAGCGCGCGCATTCCGCGTGCGACGTATCGGCTGCAGTTTCATCGCGACTTTCGCTTCGAGGACGCCGAACGCATCGCGCCGTATCTTGCCGCGCTTGGCGTGAGCCACATGTACGCTTCGCCATACTTCCAGGCGCGTCCGGGCAGCACACATGGCTACGACATCGTTGACCACGATGCGCTCAATCCAGAGATCGGCGACGACGCGGGCTTTAATCGCATGTGCGATGCGCTGGCCGCCAACGGGCTGGAGCAACTGCTCGACACCGTTCCCAATCATGTGGGCGTGATGGGGGCGCACAACGCGTGGTGGTTGGACGTGCTGGAGAACGGGCAAGCCTCGCAGCACGCCGCAGCCTTTGACATCGACTGGTCGCCACCCGAGCCGGAACTGGCCGGCAAGGTGTTGCTGCCGGTGCTGGGCGACCAGTACGGGAAGGTGCTGGAGGCGGGGCGATTGAAATTGGTGTTCGATGAAGCGGACGGACGCTTTGTGCTGCATTACTTCCAGCATCGCTTTCCAATTGATCCGAGTACGTACCCGGTGATCATGAGCGCCGCACCTGGCGATGCGGACTCTGATGCCGCACGACAGGTCCTGCATGAATACGATGCGCTGGCCGGATCGTTCGGGTATCTGCCGGCGCGTGACGTTGCCGAAACAGAGAAGGTTGCCGAACGCCAGCGCGACAAGGAGATTCATCAGCGCAGGTTGTCGGAAATCGCTTTGCGTTCGGACGCGGTGCGCCGACGCATCGGCGATTGCCTTCGGCATTTGAACGGCCGCGCAGGCGAACCGGCGAGTTTCGATGCGCTCGATGCGCTCATTCGCATACAGCCGTACCGGTTGGCGTACTGGCGTGTGGCGGCGGACGACATCAACTATCGTCGCTTCTTCGACATTAATGATCTGGCTGCGCTGCGCATGGAAAACGAAGCCGTTTTCGATGCCACCCACCGCACCATCTTCAGTTGGTTGGCCAGTGGGCGCGTGGCCGGATTGCGCATCGACCACCCCGATGGCTTGTACGACCCGGCACGCTACTTTGCGCGCCTGCAGTCACGCTACCAGGAGGTAATGAGCGAGGCCGCGCCGCATCAGCCGCCACGCGCGCTGTATCTGGTGATTGAGAAAATACTCGCGGAGTACGAACGTTTGCCCCAGCGATGGCCGGTGCATGGCGGCGTGGGTTATTCGTTCGCCAATCTGGTCAATGGGGTGTTTGTCAACGGCAGCGCCGAGTCGCGCTTCGATCGCCTGTATGCCGCCTTTATTGGCGAGCGCGTGCCGTACGAGGACATCCTGTACGAATCGAAGCAACTGATCATGTCGAACTCTCTGGCGGCCGAACTGAATGTGCTGACCAGTGCGCTGCATCGCATTGCGCAGTCGGATCGGCACACCTGTGACTTCACCCGCAATCGCTTGCGTTCGGCCTTGATGGAGGTGACGGCGGCGTTCCCGGTCTATCGCACCTACATCAGTGACGAGGGCGTGAGCGACGAGGACCGGCGGTACATCGATTGGGCGGTGGCGGGCGCCAAGCGACGCAGCCATGCGGGCGAGATCAGCGTGATCGATTTCTTGCACAAGGTGCTGCTCGGTGCCCCGCGCGAGACCGACGTCGAGCGGCGCGGCGCAATGCTGGCGTTTGTCGGGCGCTTCCAGCAATTCACTGCGCCGGTGATGGCCAAGGCCATGGAGGACACCAGTTTCTATCGCTACAACCGGTTGGTGTCGCTCAATGATGTGGGGGGCGATCCGCGCACGTTCGGCGTGTCGATCAACGCCTTCCATGCGGCGTGCCAGTACCGGACGCGCTTCCGCCCGCATTCGCTGGCGGGCACGTTGAACCCATGACAGCAAGCGCAGCGAGGACGTTCGCGCGCGGCTGGATGTGCTGTCCGAAATGCCGGGCGCGTGGCGATTGGCCCTGCGGCGCTGGAGCCGTATCAATCAGCGGCGCCGCAGCATCGTGGACGACGAACTGGCGCCATCGCGCAACGACGAATACCTCTTCTACCAGAGCCTTGCGGGCATCTGGCCCGACGGGCCGCTTGACGACACCGTGCTGGAGGATGTCCGCACACGACTGCGCGCTTACATGCTCAAGGCTGCGCGCGAGGCCAAGGTGCACACCAGCTGGATCAATCCCGATGATCGATACGAAGCGGCGCTGGCGCAGTTTGTCGATACGTTGTTGGGCTCACTTGAGCCGAATCCGTTCCTGTCGGATTTCATGCCGCTCGCGCAGCGGCTCGCGCGCTTTGGCTACTACAACAGTTTGTCGATGACGTTGCTGAAATTCACCGCACCGGGCGTGCCGGACATCTACCAGGGCTGCGAGAGCTGGGCCTTCAATCTGGTCGACCCTGACAATCGCAGGCCGGTTGACCATGCGCACCTGGCGGGGCGACTCGCCGATCTGCAGCGGAAATTTGCAGAAGGTGGCAACGAGGACGGACTGCGCGAACTGTGCGGCAACATGGCGGACGGACGGATCAAGCAGTACGTGGTGTGGCAGGCGCTGCAACTGCGCGCACGCCGCCCGGCGCTGTTTGAGCGCGGGCGCTACAGCGCTTTGCCGACGCATGGGCGGGCCGCCACCCACGTGCTGGCTTTTGCGAGAGCATTCGAGGACGGGGTGGTCATCACCGTGGCGTCACGCTTGCTCTATAAATTGTGCGGCGGTGAGGAGGCGGCGATCACCGAGGCGTCAACATGGGACGACACCGTGGTGGAGCTGAATCCGCTGCTGACCGCGTCGGCCTATATCGACCTGCTCAGTGGCCGGCGCTACGAGACGGTGCCTTTTGGTTCGCGCCGCGCGTTGCAGGTCGGGCCGCTGTTCGACATCTTGCCGTTGGCGATGTTGGTGCCGGCGCAAGGGCAGTAACATCGCGGACAACGTCCACGCTGCCGGGAGCCATGCGATGGTAGGGGTGGGGAATTCCATTGAACGATATGTCGACACCATGAAGAAATCCGGTGGCAGGAAAGTTTTGTTCGCGACACCCGAGTGCGCGCCGTGGGTAAAAACGGGCGGGCTTGGCGACGTGGCGGCAGCTTTGCCCGAAGCACTATGTCGGTTGGGGCACGACGTACGCCTGCTGATGCCGGCCTATCCGTGGGTGAAGGTGCAGGCTAAGGGCGCGCGGCGCGCGGCGACGATTCCGCCGCACGACGGCTTGCCGGGTTGCACGTTGTTGCAGACGCGGATGCCAAACGGGGTGCCGATCTGGTTGATCGATTGCCCGGAGATGTACGAACGCCACGGTGGCGCGTACCTGGATACCAACGGCGTCGACTTTGCCGACAATCATCTGCGCTTTGGCGTGCTCTCGCGCGTGGCGGCGATACTTGCCAGCGATGACACCCCGTTGAGCTGGCGCCCGCAGGTGCTGCATTGCCACGATTGGACGACGGGTCTGGCGCCGGCGTATCTCAAGTTCTGGCAGCAACCCACGCCAAGCGTGATGACCATCCACAATCTGGCGTTCCAAGGCCTGTTCGATATGAGCACGGCCGATGCGCTGAGCGTGCCGCCCGCTGCGCGCGGATTGGATGGTGCCGAATTCTGGGGGCGTCTGTCTTTCATGAAGGCCGGCCTGTTCTATGCGGATCGCATTACGACGGTCAGCCCCACGTACGCCGCCGAGATTCAGCACGAGCCCTTGGGGTTCGGCCTGCAAGGCTTGCTGGCGGGGCGACAGACGCAGTTGCAGGGCATTCTCAACGGCATCGACACGACGGTGTGGGACAGCACGGTCGATCCGCTCATCGCCGAGCATTACGGGCTCGACACGTTGTCGGCCAAGAGCGGCAACCGTCGTGCGCTGCGTGCCAAGTTGGGACTGGCGCAGGATGCCGACGCCATGCTCATCGGCATGGTCACGCGGCTGACCGGGCAGAAGGGCATCGATCTGGTATTGGAAGCCATGGATCGGCTGCTGACGCTGCCCGTGCAACTGGTCGTGCTGGGCAGTGGCGACAAGGCATTCGAAGAAGCCTTCCGCGCGTTGGCGGTGCGCATGCCGCAGCGTGTGGCGACGGTGATCGGCTTCGACGAGAGCCTGGCGCATCTGATCGAAGCGGGCGCAGATGCGTTCCTGATGCCGTCGCGCTTTGAACCCTGTGGCCTCAACCAGATGTACAGCCAGCGCTATGGCACGCCGCCGATCGTTCATGCCACGGGTGGGCTGGCTGATTCTGTCGTCAACGAAGCGCAAGGCGAGGGCGCCACCGGATTCGTTTTCGCGCAACCCACTCCCGTGGCGTTGCTCGATGCCGTCGAACGCGCTGTGGCGACTTACCGCAAGGCCGAACGTTGGGTGCAATTGCAGCGTAATGGCATGACGCGGGACTTCAGTTGGACGGCGAGCGCTGCTCAGTATGCGGCGCTCTATGAGCAGATCATCGTGGCCTGAGACGCACACTGTTGCCCTCGGGTGAATGCGCGCTGGGGCCGGATTGTGTCTTACTGTTACAACGATTACCGCCTGTCGTTTGATAAATACCGTCTGATCTTTTCAGAAATTTCGACAGATTTATCAGTTTCGGCTGACATTCACGCCCCGGCGTTTCGGAGACCATCGGCTTTGTCGCGGCCCCTGTTGCCGCGTTTGCCGATGCCCTCCGATGCCGTGTGCCACCGCCACCCTCATTTGCTCGCCGCGCCTGACGTATTTCGCGTCCGACGCGGGAACGGGCATGCGGCCCTCGGCTGGGGACATCGACCCGATGTGGTTTCTGCTCTTCGACGAGCACGACCTGCGCTTCGCTGAGATGCGCACGCAGCAGTCGGTGCGCCACGTTCCGTATTTTGTTGTCTCTGTCGCTGAAGCCCTGCGCCGCCTGACTGAGGACGTTGTCGCCCTCCGCGCGCTAGAGCGTCATCGCCCCGATCTGATCATGTTGCTCAATGCGCCGGACGTGCGAGCCTCGGGCTACTTCATGCTGGATACGTGGGCACTGTGGCAACGGTGCGGGGACGATTGCGCTGGCTTTTGCATGGGGCATATCCGCCGTATGCGACTGTTACGCGAGCGTTCGCGCCGCTGGTACTGCCTGCGCAATGCAGGCCAACCGTGCACCAGAAACGATGGCGCTTGCCATTGGCGTGCGGCGGCGGAAGAAGTCGCGACCTGCGCGATGCCGCTGCATTGAAGGTCTCTTCGATGACGCCGGTGGGTGTCTCTGTCTGCTGTAAATAATACGGGCCCTATTTTCAGAGCTTTCCGGGTCGATTTCGGCCTTGGCCGACAAGCCAGAATCTGCACATTCTGTAATCATCCGTCATCCATGCGGGGTCTGCATGGGTGGCGTTTCTGGTGGTGGCTTTCCTGCTTTCTTGTGCCCGCTGTCGCGGCGGCTTGATCAGTGGCGCACCAATGCTGGGACGTCCGGCTCGCTCCGCCGTTGCTGAACCCCAGAACTATCTTCGAGCGCGTGGCCGCTATTTCGGATTGCGAAACTTGGGTTGTCAGGAAATTTCCTGCGCTCGGGCTACTCTTGATTGTGTATGCCGCGTTCTCTTTGTGATGAAGGCCATGATTCCTACTCTCCCTTTTCCTAACGCTCTTGTTGAAACACGTCACGGCTGGATGGTGGTCAACACCTGTGACCAGTACGTTGCCCGCTCGCTGCTTGAATATGGCGAGTACAACGAACAGGAGTGGGATGTCATCGCGCAGCTTTATGCGCGCCCGGGCTGCATCGTCGAAGTGGGCGCCAACATGGGCTCGCATTCGGTGGCGATGGCTCGTAAGGCGGCACAGGAGGGCCGAGAGTTCATTGCCTACGAACCTCAGCCCGCGATGTTCCAGTTGCTGTGCGCCAACCTTGCGCTTAATGGTTTGGTCTATGCGCGTGCGCTGCCCTATGCCTGCGCGTCGCGATCAGGCGTCGTGAGTTTTGAGCCCTTGGACTATCACCAGATCGACAACAACTTCGGTGGCGTGTCGATGGCGTGGGAACACGGCAATGTAGGGATGATCGACGTGCCCTGCGTAACCCTTGATGAGCAACTGGCCGGCAAGACGGTCGGCCTGATAAAGATCGATGTCGAGGGGTTTGAAGAAGAAGTGCTGCGCGGCGCTACGAAACTGATTGCTGACTCTCGTCCGCTCATCTATCTGGAAAACGACCGGTCGGATAAGTCAGAGTCGCTCCAGCGGTGTATTCAGAGCCTGGGTTACGACGCGTACTGGAGCATGCCGCCGTTGTTCAACGAAGATAATTTCCGGGGCAAGAAGGACAACATCTTCGGGCGTGTGGTGTCGCTCAACATGCTGTGCGTGCCGGCGGAACTCGGGATCGCCGTCCATGGTTTCGCGCCGGCACCCGACCCGACATTTCATCCGGTCAGCGAGCCGATCGACCCGCAGCCTCTGCCCTGAACCAAGCGATGCGCTGGCGAGCAGTGGATCGTTTCTGCTCTGCTCAGGGCCAGAGCGCCAATGATCCTGGATCAGCGCCGCCAGTTCGTTGCCTGCCGTCTAGCGGAGCGCGTACAAGAAGGTGGCGATGACCAGCCCGGCAATGGCCTCGCCGGCGAGCATCAAGCGCAGGGATTGCTCTCGGCGAGGCAGGGGGACGTCGCTCCGCTCGCTGATCCTTCGCACGATCTGGATTCCAATGCGCTGGCCAAGCAACGCAGCGGCCACGACGATGAAGGCGATGGGAATGGCGCCGAGCGCCACGGCCCATTTGTTGAGTCCCCAGGCCAGCGGCAGACACACCAGTGCCGCGAGGCCGAGGCTGCACAGGCGTGCCAGCACGCTGTCGCGCAATCGTTGGGCACTTTCCTCTTCCGATTCGGCCGGCGCTGGCGCATTTTTGTCCAGGCCACGCTGGTCCATTGTTTCGTCCAGCGCGGCGCGCGCCTCGGCGATGAGGTCTTCGCGCCGGCGATGCAGGGCCAGGATCTGGTGGTCTTCCAGATCCTCGTAGCGTTCCAGAAAGTCGCGTTTCGTGTCCGGTGTCATCGCGTCATGTCAGTTGCTTGAAGATGTCGCGGATACGCGCAACGCGGTCCTTGATCGTCTCGGAATACGTCGTCACCGTGAGCTTGTCCTGCCCGGCCAGTTTGTAGTGCTTGTTCTTCTGGATGAGCTGGATGATGCGGATCGGCTCGATCGGTGGGTTGGGTACGAACTGCAACTGGATGCGCGATTCAGAGGCGTCGATCTTGGTGATGCCCAGCGGCGCCGCAGCCAGGCGCATGCGGTGCGTTTCGATCAGCGCCTGAGTCTGCTCGGGCATGTTGCCGAAGCGATCGATGAGTTCTTCCTGGATGCCTTGCAGTTCATCGGTGCTGTCGCAGTTGGCCATGCGCTTGTAGAGCGTGAGGCGCTCTTGCACGTCGCTGCAGTAATCGTTGGGCAAAAGCGCCGGCACGTGCAGATTGATTTCGGACACCACGTCCAGCGGTTGCGCGAGGTCCGGCTCTTTGCCGGCCTGCAAGGCCTTGACGGCGCGTTTGAGCATTTCGGTGTAGAGCGAAAAACCCACCTGCTGGATTTCGCCCGATTGCGATTCGCCAAGGACTTCGCCGGCTCCGCGGATTTCGAGGTCGTGCATGGCGAGGTAAAAGCCCGAGCCCAGGTCTTCCATCATGGTGATGGCTTCGAGCCTTTTTTGCGCGTTGGCGCTGGGCTTTTCAACGTCGGTAAGCAGGTATGCGTATGCCTGATGGTGCGAACGCCCGACACGGCCGCGCAACTGGTGCAACTGCGCAAGGCCGAAACGGTCTGCACGGTTGATGACGATGGTGTTGGCCGTCGGAATGTTGATGCCTGTTTCGATGATGGTCGTGCACAGCAGCAGGTTTGCGCGTTGCGTGGTGAAGTCGCGCATGACGCGTTCGAGTTCGCGTTCTGGCAGCTGACCGTGGCCGACGGCGATGCGAGCTTCAGGCAGCAACTCCTGCAGTGCCTGATTCATGTTCTCGATGGTCTCCACTTCGTTGTGGAGGAAGTACACCTGCCCGCCACGCTTGAATTCACGCAGCACGGCTTCACGGATGATGCCCTTGGAGTACTTCTGCACGAAGGTCTTGATCGCCAGCCGCTTTTGCGGGGCCGTGGCGATGACTGAGAATTCGCGCAGGCCTTCCATTGCCATGCCCAGCGTGCGTGGAATCGGCGTGGCGGTCAGCGTGAGGATGTTAACCTCGCTGCGCAGACTCTTGAGCGATTCTTTCTGGCGCACACCAAAGCGGTGTTCTTCGTCGATGATCACCAGCCCGAGGCGTTTGAATTCCACGTCCTTCTGCAACAAGCGGTGCGTGCCGATGATGATGTCGAGCTTGCCTTCGGCGAGATGCTCCAACGCCTCGGCTTGTTCCTTTGCACTGCGAAAACGCGACAGCTCGGCGATGCGTACCGGCCAGTCGGCAAAGCGGTCGACGAAGGTCTGGTAGTGCTGCTCGGCCAGTAGCGTGGTGGGGCAGAGCACCGCCACCTGTTTGCCGTCCTGAATGGCGATGAAGGCAGCGCGCAGGGCGACTTCGGTCTTGCCGAAGCCCACGTCGCCACACACGAGGCGGTCCATCGGACGCCCGGAGCGCATGTCTTCCACCACGGCATTGATGGCGGCAAGCTGGTCGGGTGTTTCTTCAAAGCCGAAGCCTTCGGTAAAGGCTTCGAGGTCGTGCTGCTTGAAGTCGAACTTGTGCCCGGGGCGCGCCGCGCGCTGCGCGTAGAGCGCGAGAAGTTCGGCGGCCGTATCGCGCACCTGTTGCGCCGCCTTGCGCTTGGCTTTTTCCCATTGGCCGCTGCCAAGTCGATGCAGCGCCACACCATCAGGGTCCGCACCAGCGTAGCGCGTGATGACGTGCAGTTGTGAAACCGGCACGTATAGCTTGTCGCCGTTGGAGTATTCGAGGTCGAGGAATTCGGTTTCGCCTTCGCCCAGATCGAGATAGACAAGGCCAAGATAGCGGCCGATGCCATGGCTGGTGTGCACGACGGGGTCGCCAACCTTGAGTTCCGAAAGATCCTTGAGCCAGCCTTCGACGGATGTCTTGCGTCCGTCACGTCCACGACCGCGCGGGCGCGCCTGTGTGGCGTACAGCTCGTTTTCCGTTAGGACAGCGATGCGTGAAGCGATGTCGAGGAAGCCCGCCGACAATGGCCCGACGCCCAGCGCGAGTTTGGCGTCGCTGGCAAGGAACGCGGAGAAGTCCGCGCTGCTGGTCGGCTTGACGCCGTACTCGGCGAAATACTCGGACATCGTTTGCGCGCGCCCGGCGGATTCCGCCAGCAGCAGCGTGCGGCCATCGAAGCCCGACAGGAATGCCTTGAGCTTGTAGAGCGGGTCCGGCGACTTGCGGTCTACGCCGAGGTCGTTGAGCGCTGCGGTGGGCGAGGGCGCATCGTTGGCGAGCCCCATCGCAATGCGTGGCAACGCCCCGAGTGCAACAAAGAACTGCTCGCTCGAAATGAACAGACGATCGGGCGGCAGCAGCGGGCGCGCGCGGTCGCCTGCAAGCAGGCGGTAACGACTCTGCGCCTCACGCCAGAAATCCTCGATGGCGGTCGGTACGTCGTTGTGCGTGATGACGATCGCGTCGCGGGGCAGATAGTCGAAGACCGTCGCCGTCGATTCGAAGAACAAGGGCAGGTAGTACTCGATACCGGGCGAGGCGATGCCGTTGGAGATGTCCTTGTAGATGATGGACTTTGACGGATCGCCTTCGAATGCTTCGCGGAACGCCTGGCGGAAGCGGCTGCGTGCCGCGTCATCGAGTGGAAATTCGCGCGCTGGCAGCAGGCGGATTTCCGGAACTGGATAGACCGTGCGCTGCGTGTCCGGATCGAAAGTGCGGATTGTCTCGATGTCGTCGTCGAACAGGTCCACGCGGAAGGGCAACTGTGCGCCCATCGGGAAAAGATCGATCAGCCCGCCGCGCACGGAGAACTCGCCAGGGCGCACGACCTGCGTGACGTGCTCGTAGCCGGCCAGCGCCATCTGCGCGCGCAGCGCTTCGACGTCGAGCTGCTCGCCTGCCTTAAGAAAGAACGTGTACGCCGCCATGTAGGCCGGAGGCGCCATGCGATAGAGCGCAGTGGGGGCCGGCACCAGCGTGATGTCAGATTCGCCTCGCTGGATGGCATACAGCGTAGCCAGTCGTTCGGAGATGAGGTCCTGGTGCGGCGAAAAGCTGTCGTAGGGTAGCGTCTCCCAGTCGGGCAGCAGATTGACACGCATTCCAGGGGCGAACCACGCGATTTCTTCGGTCAGGCGTTGGGCGTCGAGCGGGTTGGCTGATATCACCACTAACTTACGTTCGCGTGCCAGTTGCGCAAGCGCTGCCGCATCGGAGGAACCCGCCAGCCGTGGCAGGTCGAGACGGGACCCTGGCTTGGGGAATGACAGCGACGGCAGAACGGAGAAGGGCGCGGCGGACGAACTGGGCTTCATGGCGGACAGAAACGGGAATGACTGCGATGCAAAGCAGAACGCCGCGCGGCGGACAATTCCGGCGTGCGGCAAAGCGCGCATTATACGCCCGCGCCGCGGCATGCCGTTGGCACGCAGGGCGCTGGCCGATCATGTTCTATATATAAGGAGGCGTGCCGGTCGATCAGATGCTGGTCGGGGCCGTGCTGCCTTATTGCGAAGAGGTCTTCGGACGTCGCTGCCGTGTCCGGGCCGATGTGCGGATGCTTTGCTCACGCATCCCTGCGCGCCCCAAAAAACCGCACAAAAAGATCGTGCGACGGGGGTGTTGACCCACGGGGCGGCGACTTCCACTTTACGTAAGGCGGGCGAAGTTGTCTGCGTGACATGACGCCTGCATTCGTATGTGTGCCCGCGCAATCCAGAGGTCGATTTCTCGCAAAAAGATGTTGACGACCCCTAGGGTGGTTCCTATAATGCGTCTTCTTCGCTGGACGGGGGTATAGCTCAGCTGGGAGAGCGCTTGCATGGCATGCAAGAGGTCAGCGGTTCGATCCCGCTTACCTCCACCACTCTCGCGAAGATTGTTGTACGTAGGTCCCCATCGTCTAGAGGCCTAGGACACCGCCCTTTCACGGCGATAACCGGGGTTCGAATCCCCGTGGGGACGCCAGACTCGAAATGAGGCTGCGCGGGTAGTAGAGTAGTACGAGCAGCGTCATGTTGTTCAAAGCATCATTGATCAGACCGACCGATCAATGATTGCGAGGAGTGGTAGTTCAGTCGGTTAGAATACCGGCCTGTCACGCCGGGGGTCGCGGGTTCGAGTCCCGTCCACTCCGCCAGACTGAGAAAAAGCCGCCTCACAAGGCGGCTTTTTTTGCGCAGCACAATGTGCATGCATCCATCATCAAGGTCGTGACGCCTTGGGATGCAAGCGATGAAGTATCCAGGTCCCCATCGTCTAGAGGCCTAGGACACCGCCCTTTCACGGCGATAACCGGGGTTCGAATCCCCGTGGGGACGCCAGGCTCGAATGAGACTGTGCGAAAGCAGCAACGTTACGCGCAGGATCATGTAGTTCAAGCTGTGCCGATCACCGACCGGCATCGCGAGGAGTGGTAGTTCAGTCGGTTAGAATACCGGCCTGTCACGCCGGGGGTCGCGGGTTCGAGTCCCGTCCACTCCGCCAGAAAAGCAAGCGCCCTGTAGTGCCGTGGTGACACGGGATTGCAGGGCGTTTTTGCGTCTACTGTCCCTATCTTTGCCTGTTGCTTTCGACCTCACGTGTTCTCTTGTGGCAGCCGTTTGACGTAGTCGGCACGCATTGAAGCAAAGGTGCGCCAGAACGGTGGCGGTGTTTCGCCCGTGAGCCGGGCGCGCAGCAATGCCAGGTGCGTGTGCCAGCCGGGGGTGAAGCTCAGCATTGCGTCGCGCGAGGCGATGCGCGTATGCGTGACTGTCAGCAAGACACGTTCGCCGCGCGGCGCCAATTCGAAGCGGACCTCCGATGGCGCGCTGGTGTCGTGGAACCACAAATAAGCCAACAGACGCGGCGGATCGCATTCAATGATGCGCCCCTGCATGAGGTGCTCTTTGGCAACACATGCGTATCCGGGCGGAGGTGGATCGTCATCGGCCGATGACAACTGGTCGTTGTGGAAGATGAGTTCCATCGGGCCATTTTTGTGCAATGTCATCGTGCCGCCCGCCAGCCACTGCGCGCGCAGATCAGGTTCGGTCAGATAGCGCCAGACTCGCTCGGCTGGGCCGGGCAGCCATCGTTCAAGGCGGATTGTGTCGGGGGCGGTGATGACGGCATGTTCGTCCGTCGGCTTGCTGAGAAGTGCGGTGTCGGTCATGGCTTGCTCCTGTTGGGGTGCGGTTTCGCCTTGGGGGGCGATTCCGCTTTCAGTAAGGACTCGAGCGCATCCAGGCGTTCGGTCCAGAACTTCTCGTAGTGACGCATCCATTCCATTCCTGCGTGCAGGGGAGCCGCGTTCAGTGCGCAGATGTGCGTGCGTCCGTGCACCGTGCGCTGCACCAGTCCTGCACGCTCCAGTACCTTGATGTGCTTGGACGCCGCAGCAAGCGATATCTCAAAGGGCGAGGCGAGTTCGCCGATCGATGCCGGTTTGTCCGCAAGCGTTCGCAGCATGGCGCGGCGCGTACCGTCTGCCAGGGCGTGGAAGACGTCGTCGAGGGGTAGCGAGTTATGTTCAACCATGTGGTTGAATTTAGGTGTTGCGTGCCGAACTGTCAACCAATTGGTTGAATATTGCTAAACAGCACAGTCAGCCGGTTTTCCCGCTTGGGTTATAGCCAACAACTCATGGACCCGAAGACGGATCTGGCAGAAGTTTCCATGGGGCGCTCCTCTTGCCAGCGATATGCTCAAGCCCGATCGCAAAAAGCAACGCAATAGCAAGGGGGCGGCAATGGGTTGGCGGCGGTTGGTGGCAGTGTGCTTGTGGGGTGTGACGGGGTTGGCGAATGCGCAGCAATTGCCGGAAAGGGACGAAGCCCTGATTGCTGCGCGGGTGGCTGCATTGCACACCAGTTTGCCGAAGGCGCATCCGCGTCTGTTGCTGACGCCGGGTGATATCGATGGCCTGCGGACCTTTATCCACGATGCCCCTGCCAACTCCCAAGCGGGGCGGCTGTGGCAGCGCGTCCGCGTCGAAGCACTGAACGAATCGTTGCCAGGCGAGCCCCAGCGTATTCCGCGCAAGTTCGATGCCGACGCGGCTCGCTTGTGGCGCGATGCGTACACCCTCTCCAACGACACTGGCTTCAAGGCGTGGCGTCTGGCGATGACCTGGCTGGTGACCGGCGATGCACGCTACGGCCGCGAAGCCGCGCGCTGGCTGATGGCACTGGCAAGCTGGGACGTGAACGGCGGTATTGACATCCGCAACAACGATGAGGCGTTCATCCAGTCATTGCGGCCAATGATCTTTGCCTACGATTGGGCCTACGACGCACTCACGCCGGAAGAGCGCGTCACCGTCGAAGCTGCCATCGCCAAGCGGCTGGAAATCCTCTGGCCGCGCCTGACCGGCAAGTTTTCACTGACGCGTGCAACGCCGCCCGACAACAGCCTTAGCCATCCCATGCGCTTTATCTCAACGCTGGGGCAAGGCGGCGTCGCCCTGTGGCGTGAGTTGCCGGGTGCCGATCGTTACGTTGCCTGGGCGTATGAGTACTACGCACGCCAGTTCCCGGTGTGGGGTGGGGACGATGGCGGCTGGGCCGAAGGCATGGACTACTGGTTGACGGGCATGACGCAACATCTGCGCTTTCTTGAGGCGATGCAGTTGCTAGGCGTTCAACGATGCGCTGGCGCGGCCATTTTTTCGCAACAACGGCTACTTTGGTGCGTACAACCTGCCTCTGGGGCAATCATCATCGTTCGGCGATCTGACCAACGTTTTGTCCCCCAATCCGAACCGTCGCCTGTTGATCGAGAAGTTCGGTCTCATGCAGCATGATCCGGTCTTGCTCGCCTACGCCGATGCGATCGGCGGAGGCTACCCGGACAAATTCAGTTACTACGAATTCAACGCCATCGATAGCCTGCTGCACCTGTACCGGCGGCAGGGCGGGCGCATGGCGGTCGGATCATTGTCAGAGTTGCCCATCGCGCGTGCCTTTCGCGACATTGGTTGGGTTGACATGCACTCGGCGATGGGTGCGAATGATGATGTCATGTTGGCCCTCAAGAGCAGCCCGTACGGTTCGGCCAGCCACAGCTTTGCGGACCAGAATGCCTTCGTGCTGAGCGCTTTCGGGCAACCGCTGGCAATTTCGTCGGGCTATCGTGAGTGGTACGGTAGCCCGCATCACGTCGGATGGACGCGCACCACGGCGTCGAAAAACGCCATTCTCATCGACGGGCAAGGGCAGCCGATCATGAACGCCTCTGCCAAGGGGCGTATCAGCCGCTTCTACGTTGGTGACCGATCTGCGTTTGCCACGGGCGATGCGTTGGATGCCTATCGTGCGCTTGCTACGCAGGCGCTGCGGCACGTGCTTTTTGTCGACAGGCGATATTTCGTGATGTTCGACGAACTGGCCGCGCGCCAACCCGTGCGCTTCGACTGGCTCCTGCACGCTCGCGAGCGCATGCAGGTGGACGATGCTCACGCTTCGATCACCAGTGCAAAGGCCGACGCTCGCCTTCAGGTGCAGTTTGCGTGGCCGACGCCGTCGGCGCTTTCTTTCTCGCAAACGGATGAGTTTGCCGTGCCGGTCGATGCGGCGTTTCGCACCAAGATGGCGAAGGAGTGGCATGTGCGTGCGACCACACGCTCAGCGGCGGCGACACAGGACTTCGTGGCGTTGCTGTATCCCTATCGCAACGATGGCACCGTTGGCGCAAAGCTCACGGCATTGGCGACGACGCGTGGTTACGCATTGCGCGTGGAAGCGCAGCTGGCGACCGATCTGATCCTTCTAGGCGGCGAGCAGGAACGGACCGCGCACAGCGATGCCGCATCGGCGTCATTGTCAGGTCTCGCCGGATACATAAGTCGCCAGAGCGGAGCGATGCGTCTGGCGTTGGTCGAAGCAACGCGATGGCAGCAAGGTGACGTCGTGCTGGAGGCATCGGAACCGGTAACCGTTGAAGCTGACGTACATGATGGCACAACGCGCCTAAAGCTCCAGGCCCATCGGGCGCTGCGGCTTACGCTGCGCGGTCGCGAGTGGATTGGGACTGCCCCCAGGGTGAACGGCCTTGCAGCAACCTACGACGCTGCTTCGGGCTCTTTGGTATTGGATGTGCCGGGCACTTCCTCCGGCGACGAGGTTCTTATCACCTCGCGATAGAACACCACAGCGTTCTGCCAGGCAGACCGCTGCGGACGCTCGCACTGGAAAGAGATGGTCGATTCAATCAGCTCGGCCACTGCATGCGCACCGGCTTGCCGCCGGTGGCGTCCTGCGTGGCCTTGACGGGCTGTTGAACGCCCGGTTCGTCTTTTTCCTGCTGATGACCGGCAAGCGCAATCAGAAGGCAGGCGCTCACAATGAAGGCTAAAAGTGCTTTCACGTGACTCATGGGGCACCTCGCATTGGTACGCGTCGGGGGAGTTGGGGACGGCTTTTCTTGCTTTTCGGGCCAATGCTGCCAATGGTGCGCTTGCCGGCATCAAAACTCTGTAGGCCTCACCCAGATTCGTTGTAGGACAGGCGCCGACGCGTTGCATTGGAAAAACGATTGCCTTGCCCATCAGGACAGATCGGGTTTTTCCTTGCAGATAAATGGAACTTGCCGTACCGATGGCCGTCCGTCACATGGCGCCCGCATATTGCCTTGACATGCGCGCGGTCTGCTCCAGACTGTTGTGGCGCTCTCTCTCACGATCCGCTCAAGACGGGGGTTCAACGCATGGAGATTCACCGCGATCATCGACCGTTGCTGTGGCTGGTTGCGGTCGGTCTGCTGATGCAGATGCTCGATTCCACCATCGTCAATACCGCGTTGCCTTCGATCGCCTCCGATCTGAAAGCCAGTCCCCTCAAGATGGAAATGGTCGTCATCAGCTACATGCTGACAGTGGCCCTGCTCATGCCCGCTTCGGGGTGGGTGGCCGATCGCTTTGGTATTCGACGGGTGTACCTGTGGGCCATCATCTTGTTCACCCTGGGTTCGGTGCTGTGCGCTGAATCGCGCACGCTGGGGCAGCTTGTTGCCGCCCGCGTGGTGCAGGGTGTGGGGGGGGCGTTCCTCATGCCGGTCGGGCGGCTGGCGGTACTACGCACCGTGTCGCGGGAGGAACTGCTGGCGGCTTTGTCCTTTGTGGCGCTACCCGCGCTGGTTGGTCCGCTGCTCGGCCCGTTCGTCGGCGGTTGGCTGTCGGAGAGCATTTCGTGGCATTGGATCTTCTTGATCAACGTGCCCATCGGCATCGTTGGCATTGCGCTGACGTTCCGCCTGATGCCGGTTTTTCCGCGCGACAAGACACAACCCTTCGATTTCCGTGGCTTTGGCATGTTCGCCCTTGCCATTGCGCTGATCTCGCTGGCGCTGGAAGGGCTGGGCGAATTGGGCATGTCGCTGTCTTTTGCCATGCTGCTGATGGTGGCCGGCATGGGGCTGCTGGGCGCGTACTGGCTGCATGCCACGCGCTACACCTTGCCGTTGTTTGCCCCCAGATTATTTGCCATCAACAGCTATTCGGTGGGGTTGCTGGGTAACCTTTTCGCGCGCATGGGCAGCGGCGGAGTACCGTTCTTGTTGCCGCTGATGTTCCAGATCGGCATGGAATACACACCGCTCCAGTCAGGCCTGCTGATGATTCCTTCCGCGTTTGCTTCGCTCGTCTCGCGTATGGCGGTCGGGCAGATCATCGGCCGCTTTGGCTATCGCAAGGTCTTGACGATCAACACGCTGTTAGTGGGGCTGATGATCATGAGTATGGCGTTGGTGCCGCTCAAGTTGCCCCTGTGGCTGTTGGTGATCCAGCTTTTCATATTCGGCTTCGTCAACGGCTTGCAGTTCACCGCGATGAATACCGTTGCCCTTCAGGACCTGCCGGCCGCCGATGCCAGCGGCGGCAACACGCTGCTGTCGGTGGTCATGCAATTGGCGATCAGTATGGGCGTGGGCGCGTCGGCCGCGTTGCTCAATGGTTTCGTCAGTGTCTTCGAGACGGGTGACATCGTTTCGAGCTTCCAGGCCACGTTCTGCACCGTCGGATTGATGGGTATGGTGGCGGCGGCGATCTTCCTGCAACTGTCCGGAGATCGGCGCGATGTTGCCCACGGCGACGTGCCGATGGGCGAATGACACTCAGCGACTGAGCGCAGCGATCCAGCGCGTGTAAAGGCGATCGGCGATGGCTGTCTGTGCGGGCAGCGCCGCGCGCATTTGCTCGAACTGGCTTGCCGGCAACTGGGTGGTGGCCGGTAGCGGGTTGCGTTCAAATTCGCGCGACCATTCGTGCGTCCAGTTGCGGATCAGCGCTTCTGTCATCTCGATATGGAATTGCATGCCCAGGTGGATGCCTTCGCCTGGGCCGAGCACGTATGCCTGGTTGGCGCAGTTTTCGCCTTCAAGAATGCGCGTGGCGCTGGCCGGAATAGAGAAGGTCTCGCCGTGCCATTGGTAGGCATCGAAGGCGTGCAGATCGCCCAGCCAGTGCCTGGCATGTGGGGTGTCGGTGGTTGTAATGCGTGTCCAGCCGATTTCGCGGACCGGGTTGCGGGTGACTGTCCCGCCCAGCGCGCGCGACATGAGCTGGCCGCCCAGGCAATGGCCGATCACGGGCACGTCGCGATCGACCGCCCGGCGGATGAGATCAAGCTCTTGCTCGATCCATGGCAGGTCGTCATTGACGCTCATTGGCCCGCCCATGAAGCACAGGCCCGAAAAATCGTCGGGGTTTGCCGGAACCGCGTTGCCATCATCGACACGGACGAGTGTCCACGGAATCGAATGACGGTCGAGGAAACTGGCAAAATGCCCAGGTTGAACGTTCTGGCAATGTTGAAAGATCGCGATGGGCTTCATCTGCAAAGGGTGGGGGTGTGTTGTTCGAATGCTTACAGTTTGCGCCATTGTAGGTGCACTCAGCCAAACCGCGCACGCCACAGGCGTGGCGCTGGTTGGCCTGTTCCCCGGCAAGGCGGTGCTCGTCATCGACTCACGCGCGCCGCGAACGCTGGCCGTCGGGCAAACTGCATGGGGCGTCAAACTGCTGGCGATCGGTTCCGATAGCGCCACGGTGGAAGTTGACGGACAGCGTCAGAACGTGGCGCTTGGCGGTCAGCCGGTGCAGATCGCCGATGCGCCGTCCGGTGGCGGCAGTGGCGAGCAGAACGCCACACTGATTGCCGATAGCCGCGGGCATTTTTCGACGCAAGGCAGCATCAATGGTGCCTCGGTGAACTTTTTCGTCGATACGGGTGCCTCAAGCGTAGCGATGGGTCCGAGCGCAGCCCGAGCGGCCGGCATCGATTACCGCAGCGGACAACCCGGCATGGCCAGCACGGCAAATGGCACGGTGCAGACGTGGCGGGTAACGCTCAATACCGTCACGGTCGGCGGTATCACGCTGCACGATGTCGACGGCATTGTGTTGCAGGCCGACATGCCTTACGTGTTGCTGGGGGCCAGCTTCCTCAATCGCACCAACATGCGCCGCGATGGCGCAACCATGACGCTGACGCGGCGCTACTGATGCGGCGTCAAGCCTTCGCCCTGGAGAGCGGACATCCTGCCTGAATCACTCGCCACGTTATCGATTGCCAGCCTGAGGCGGCGTTTCGACAATAAACAAACGTTCGATTGGCCGGAGGAAGGGGCTCCGGACGAAGCGTTCAACCCGGCCCGCGCCGCTGTCCTCATTCCCATTGTCGAACGCGCCGGCGCGCTGAGTCTTCTGCTCACGCGTCGCAGCGATCACCTCTATCACCATCCGGGACAGATATCGTTCCCTGGCGGCAGCGTCGAGCCGGGCGACGACGATGAGGTCGCCGCCGCGCTGCGCGAAACCGAAGAAGAAACAGGGTTGCCGCGTGGCGCTGTCAACGTGCTTGGGCGCTTGCCGAGCTACGCCACCATCACCGGCTTTCGCATCGCGCCGGTCGTCGGGCTGATTCAGGCGCCTTTTGTGCTGGTACCGGATGCCTTCGAGGTGGCAGAGGTCTTTGAGGTGCCGTTGGCTTTCGTGACCGACCCACGCAATTACCAGTGCCACCGCATCGAGCGTGCTGGCGTGGTGCGCGAGTTCTACGCCGTACCGCATGCCGGACGATTCATCTGGGGGGCGACCGCCGGCATGCTGGCGATGTTCTGCGACTTTCTCGGCCGACCGGTGCGACCTGCTGGCACGATGCACGAACGCTGAGTAACCCGGCATTGTCGTGCCGGGGCGACATACGCGCCGGGGCGTATCTGGCGAGTATGTTATCTTCGGGGTCTGGCCGTTCAGAGCCCCGATGCTGCGACCATTTAGAAAAACATGACCCTGTTCTCACTTGTCCTCGCCCTGATTCTCGAACAGTTCCGGCCGTTGAACGCGGCCAAGTATCTGCACCAGCCGCTCGACGCGCTGGGCCACTTCTTCGAGAGTCGTTTCAACGACGGCCAGGCAAGCCACGGCATCATCGCCTGGTGCCTGATGGTGATCCCGCCCGTCGTGCTGTCCGCCGTGGTGTACTGGTTGCTCTACCAGATTCATCCGGTGGTGGCATTCGTCTTCAATGTAGTGGTGCTCTATTTCACGATGGGCTTCCGCCACGTGAGCCATTACTTCACGCGGATTCACGCCGCTTTGCGCGCGCAGGACCTGCCGCGTGCGCGCGAGCTGATCGGCCAATGGCGTGGCCACCTGCATGAGTTGTCGAGCACGCAGGAAGTCACCCGCCTGACCATAGAACAAGGACTGGTCGGCGCGCATCGTCAAGTCTTCGCCATCATCGTGCTGTTCGTGATTTTCCCCGGCCCGAGCGGCGCGGTGCTCTATCGCATGTCGGCGTATTTCGCCAAGGCATGGGGCGCACGCAGTGGCCCGGCGATTGGTGATTTCGGCGGCTTCGCGCGTCGCGCTTTCTATTACATCGAATGGCTGCCGGCGCGCATCACGGCCATGGCTTTCTCGATCGTGGGTGACTTTGAAGACGCCGCCTACTGCTGGCGTGTGCAGGCGCCCGAGTGGTCCGATCGCAACGAAGGCGTGCTATTGGCTGCCGGTGCTGGCGCGCTCGGCGTGCGCCTGGGCATGCCCATTCATCAGAGCGGTGAGGTGATTGAGCGGCCCGATCTGGGCACGGGCGACGACGCCGAGGTGGAATACCTGCAAAGCACGGTCGGGCTGGTGCGCCGCACCCTGGTGCTCAACGTGTTGGTCCTTCTGCTGCTGGGGATTACGCGACTGGCGAGCTGACGGTTGCGGGCGGCGCTGCCAGCCAGCGCCGCGCATGCTCCAGCACCTGGGTGGTGGCGTCCGCCTTCAGGCTGTCTATCTCATGAACGTCGGACCATTGCCCGACGAATTGCCGCATCCACGTAATCTGCCGCTTAGCCAACTGACGCGTGGCCGCGATGCCTTTTTCGCGCATGGTGGCGTAGTCGGTTTCGCCTTCCAGGTATTCCCACATCTGCCGGTAACCCACGCACCGCATGGACGTCATGTCCAGGCGCAGGCGATAACGCTCGCGCAGTGCGACGACTTCATCTTCAAAGCCAGCCGCGAGCATGACGTCGAAGCGTTGGGCGATGCGTTCGTGCAGCACGGCGCGATCGGACGGCTGCAACATCAGTGTGAGGAAGTCCACTGCCGGCTCGGCCTGGGTCTTGCGTGCGTAGCTCTCGGCGAGCGGTCGGCCGGTGATGCGTACGATTTCCAGCGCGCGCTGGATACGTTGCGCGTCGTTCGGTGCTAGGCGAGCAGCGGCGTCCGGATCGAGTGCGGCCAGTTCCGCGTGCAGCGCAGGCCAGCCGTGTGTCGCTGCGACTTCGTCGATATGCGCACGCAGGGTTGGGTCGGCCTCGGGAAGATCGGATAAACCTTCGCGGAGCGCCTTGTAGTAGAGCATCGTTCCGCCGGCCAGCAGCGGGATGTTGCCGCGAGCGTGGATGTCATCGATAAGGCTCAGCGCGTCTTCGCGAAAGCGGGCTGCCGAATAGGCATCTTCCGGACTGACGATGTCGATGAGATGATGCGGGCAGCGCGCTCGTTCCGCAGCATCCGGCTTGGCTGTGCCGATGTCCATGTCGCGGAATACCAATGCTGAGTCGACACTGATGATTTCGATCGGCAAAGCATCGGCCAGCGCCAGCGAGCAGGCAGTCTTGCCGCTGGCCGTGGGGCCCATGAGCAGGATGGCGCGCGGCCGCGGCGCAATGGCGTCGTTCATTTCGTAGTCAATGCTTGTTGCCGCCCTTTGGCGGCGTGTTGAAATCGATGCGACTGTTTGGTCTTCTGCGTCGTCACGGGCTGCTGAGCCTGCTGATGGCATTCCTGCCCCTCACGGCCTTGGCCGACGATCCGCGCCTGCCTCTGTGGGAGGTGCGCGGCGCCCGGGCGACAGTGTACCTGTTCGGCTCCATCCACGTTTGCCGCGCTGGCTGCTACCCGTTGCCCAATGGCGTGCTCCAGCGCTTCGATGCGGCGCGCGAAATCGCCGTTGAGGTCGACCCCACGCGTGGTGACCTGCAAGAAAGCATCATGCGCGCGGCACTGCTGCCTGCTGGCGAACGTCTGCCCGATCTGCTTGGCAAGGCCGACGACGAGGCCCTGCAACGCGCGCTACGTGAGCTCAATCTGCCAGCGCAGCCGCTCATGGGCATGCGGCCGTGGATGGTAGGCACGCTGATCGGCATTACCGCCGCGCAGCGTGCCGGGTTGCGCGCCGACCAGGGCGTCGATCTGTGGCTGCTCTCTCGTGCGCGTACGCAAGGCAAGACCGTGAACGAACTTGAAACCGTGCAGCGGCAGATCGAAGCACTGCAAGGCGCGAGCCTCGACGAACAGGTCGAAGGCCTGCGCCAGACGTTGTCGTTGCTGCGCGATCATCGACTCGACTCCTATTTCGACGATCTCGTGCGTGCGTGGCAGCGCGGCGACGGCGAGCGGCTTGATGCACTCATCCGCGAAGGCGGCGGCAACGATGATCGTTGGCGCGCGGAATTGCTGGATCGGCGCAATGCCGAGATGGCCGACAAGATCGCAGGCTGGATCGACAACGGCCGCGCACCGTTCGTGATCGTTGGCGTCGGCCATCTTGCCGGGCAAGGCAGCGTGGTCGACAGACTCGGCCAGCGCGGTTTTACTGTCCGCCAACTCGCTATCGGCGACTGATCGCCGTTGCACGACCGCGCGTCGTGCGCGTCGCTATACTTGTGGTTTCGCCAACAGGCATTGATATCGCAATGCCTGCGGCATGGCCCGCCAAAACCATTACTGCATTCACGCTGAGTACCCGATGGATCTGACTCCCGGATTGATGGTCATTCACGGCAACCAGCCCGAATCGCTGCGCGATCTGCTCGTTGGCTGGATGCGCGCCCATCCGCTGTCGCCGCTTGAATCTGAAGTCATCCTCGTACAAAGCAATGGCATTGCGCAGTGGCTCAAGCTGGCGCTTGCGCGTGATGTGGAAGAGGGCGGCTGCGGCGTGACCGCGTCGATGTCGGTCGAGTTGCCGGCGCAGTTTTTGTGGCGTGCGTATCGCGGGGTGCTCGGGCGCGATCGCGTGCCCGACGTTTCCGCATTGGATGAGGCGCCGCTCGTGTGGCGGCTCATGCGCTTGCTACCCGCGCTCATCGAGCGACCGGTATTTGCCGTGCTGCGTCGGTATCTGGCTGATGACGCCGATCTGCGCAAACGCCATCAACTTGCGCAGCGCCTGGCCGATTTGTTCGACCAGTATCAGGTCTATCGCGCTGACTGGCTTGAAGACTGGCACAACGGGCACGATCGCATCCAGACCGCCAGCGGTGGCGCGCGCATGCTGTCGCCGGACGAGCAATGGCAGCCCGAGCTGTGGCGTGCGCTGATCGCCGATGTCGGCGACGAACGACTCTCCACCAGCCGTGCCGGCGTGCATCGACATTTTCTGGAAGCACTCGAACATGCAGGCGTTCGTCCCGCAGGCTTGCCGCGCCGCGTGATCGTGTTCGGTATTTCGGCGATGCCCGCGCAGTCTGTCGAAGCCCTGGCGGCCATCGCGCGGTTTTCGCAAGTATTGTTGTGTGTGCACAACCCCTGTCGCCACCACTGGGCAGACATCGTCGCCGACAAGGATCTGTTGCGCCACGAGTATCGCCGACAGCGGCGTCGCCCCGGCATGCCCGTGGTGCTCGATGACGATCTGCAGCACCAATACGCCCACCCGCTGCTCGCCGCCTGGGGCAAGCAGGGGCGCGATTACATCAACCTGCTCGATCGCTACGACGACCCGGAACGCTATCGCGGGCTCTTCGGTGATGTCAGCAACGGGCGTATCGACCTGTTCAGTGACGACACACCGCACACGCTGCTCGCCCAACTCCAGAACGACATCCTTGAATTGCGTCCGCTCGCGGAAAGCCGCGCACTCTGGCCTGCACTCGATCCGCAGCTCGACGCTTCGGTGCGCTTTCACGTTGCACACAGTGCGCAACGTGAAGTCGAAGTCCTGCACGATCAATTGCTCGCGCGTTTCGACGCCGACCCTACGCTACATGCGCGCGATGTCATCGTCATGGTTCCGGACGTTAACACCTATGCTCCGCATATCGAAGCCGTCTTCGGGCAGGTCGCGCGTGATGACCGGCGCTTTGTGCCCTACACGCTGGCAGACCAGGGGCAACGCGGGCGCGAGCCCATGCTGGTGGCGCTCGAACTGCTGCTGCGCCTGCCCGACAGCCGCTTTGCAGTAAGCGAAATTCTCGACCTGCTCGACGTCGCCGCTTTGCGCACGCGCTTTGGCATTGCCGAATCCGACTTGCCATTGCTGCGACGCTGGATCGACGGCGCTGGCGTGCGCTGGGGGCTGGACGGCGCGCAACGCAAACGCCTGGGCCTGCCAGCCGCCGATGAGGCCAATAGCTGGCGCTTTGGCTTACGGCGCATGCTGCTGGGCTTCGCGGTGGGGGAGGGCGAGAGCTTCCGCGGCATCGAGCCCTATGCCGAAATCGGTGGACTTGACGCATCGCTGCTTGGCCCGCTCGCTCAACTGCTGGCAGCACTCGACGCGGCCGCGCAGCGACTTGCCGAACCGGCTACACCTTCGCAGTGGGTCGAACGTCTGCGCCTGCTGCTGGAGACTTTCTTCATCGCCAGTGACGAGCACGATGACCTGTTGCATCAGCAGATGCTCAAGCTGCTCGACGCATGGCTCGACAGTTGCAATCATGCCGAATTCGATCAAGCCGTGCCCGTGACCGTCGTGCGCGAAGCGTGGCTGGGCGGGCTCGATGCTGGCGGGCTGAATCAACGCTTCCTTGCCGGTGCGGTCAGTTTTTGCACGCTCATGCCGATGCGCGCGATTCCCTTCCGCGTGGTGTGTCTGCTCGGCATGAACGATGGTGACTATCCGCGCGTGGTGCAGCCTCTCGACTTCGATCTCATGCGCAATGACTACCGCCCGGGCGATCGGTCGCGGCGCGAAGACGACCGCTACCTTTTGCTCGAAGCCTTGCTGTCGGCACGAGAGCAACTCTACGTAAGCTGGGTGGGGCGCAGCATTCGCGATAACAGCACGCGACCGCCGTCTGTGCTGATCGGCCAACTGCGCGATCACCTCGCGGCAGGGTGGCGACGCGTTGACGGTGGCGATGTTCTCGTCGGAATCACGCGCGAACACCCGCTACAACCATTCAGCCGTGCCTACTTTCCGCAAGCGCGTGACGACGCGGGCATCGATGGTGCATTCACTTATGCGCGCGAATGGCGCGAGGTCTATCGCCAGACCGACGCTGTCGGGCAGGCCGTCGTGTTGCCCGATCACGAGGTCGGCGCACCGATTGCGCTGCGCGTGTTGCAGGATTTTGTGGCCGATCCCGTCAAGGCATTCTTCGCACAACGCCTGAAGGTGCGCTTTGGTGAAGCGCCACTCACCGACAACGACGACGAGCCCTTCGTGCTCGACGGGCTCGACAACTGGAAGCTGACCGAAGCGCTCGTGCAGCGCCTGCGGCCCGTCATCGAAGCCGAACCCGACGTCGCATTCGCGCCGCGAATCTCAGCCGAGGTGAGTCGGCTGCGCGGCGAAGGGCGTCTGCCGGTGGGGGCTTTCGGCACACGCGAAGCGGACGATCTCATCGCTCCCTTGCCCGATCTTTTGCAGCGCTATCGTGACGCACTTGCCGCGTATCCGATGGCAGAAGACGCGCCGCGCGAAATTCAACATCAACACACACATGTCATGCTTGCCGACTGGGTGACCGGATTACGTACCGATGCAAGCGGTGCACTGGTCCGCATTGAACTCATCAGCGGCAAGTTGCATGAAGGCGATCACTACCGTTGGCACACCTTGGTACGGCATTGGGTCGCGCACCTTGCGCGACAGCTATGTGGCGTGCCGGTGAGCACGTGGCTGGTGGGCACCACCGGGGACCTGATATGGGCGCCCGTGCCCTTGAGCGTGGCGCGCCTTGAAATCGATTCGCTCATCGACGCCTGGCGCGAGGGCCTGCGCAGACCGCTGCCTGTTGCATGCCGAACGGCGTTCGCGTGGCTTGACCAGGAAGACGAGGTGCGTGCGCTGACGGATGCCGAGCGCCGTTACGAAGGCGGCTACAACCTTGTCGGCGAAGTGCAGCAATCCCCCGCACTTGCCCGTGCCTATCCGGATTTCGACAGCCTTTACGCAGAAGGCGATTTCGAGCATTGGGCAGAGGCGCTGTATGGGACATTCCATCGCCATGTGCTGGCGCGTGACGATCAAGACGAGGAGTCCGCATGAGCGCGCCGGTCGCCCTGTCGGCGCTCGAATTCCCGCTGCACGGTAGTCGGCTCATCGAGGCCAGCGCGGGTACAGGCAAGACTTTCACCATTGCATTGCTGTATGTGCGGCTCGTGCTTGATCACGGTGGCGAGTCCGCTTTTGGGCGCGCGCTGACGCCGCCGGAAATCCTCGTCGTTACCTTCACCGATGCCGCCACGCAAGAGCTGCGTGATCGTATCCGTGCCCGCCTCACCGAAGCAGCGCGCTGCTTTGCGGAACCCGACGTGCCGCATGACGGTTTGCTCGAATCGTTGCGCCAAGACTATCCGCACGATCGCTGGCCCGCCTGCGCGCGTCTGTTGCGGCTCGCTGCGGAATGGATGGACGAGGCTGCCGTATCCACGATCCACGCGTGGTGTTACCGCATGCTACGCGAACACGCCTTCGACAGCGGCAGTCTGTTCGCCCAGGAACTCGCGACCGATCAGGGTGACCTGCTGCTTGAAGTCGTGCGCGACTACTGGCGCCGCAATTTCTATTCGTTGTCGCCGCGCGAAGCGCAGGCCGTGCGCACATGCTTTGCCGGCCCGGATGATCTGGCCACCGCCCTGAAGCCCCTGATTGCAAGGACGGATGTGCGCTTTTTCGTGGGCGACGATGCACTCCAAACGCCGGGGGCGCTGGCTCATGTGTTGGCGCCGGCGGCTGCGTGGCAAGCGTCCCAGGAGTCCGCGGCAAGTGCCGCACGCAACGCATGGGCGGCGGACCGCGAGGCGTTGGAAACCACGCTCCACGCGCTGCGCCCGAATCTGAACGGCACCCACTACCGCAATAAGGACGACGACGCGACTTTTGCCCAATGGGTGAGCGATCTGGCTGCGTGGAGCGCGGGGGGCGCAGCGCCCGCGAATCTTGCCAAGTTTGGCCAGACGCGCATCAAGCTCAAAGCCAAGGCGGTCGCCCCGACGCATCCCGCGTTTCAGGCCATCGACCAGTGGGCCGACGTGGCGGGCGATGAACCACAGATCAAGCCGGCACTGTTGCTGCATGCGCTGAGCGAGGTCCGCACGGCGTTCGACACCGAGAAAACGCGGCGCGCCGAACTCGGTTTCGACGACCTGCTCGCGCGCCTTGATCGGGCGCTCGACGGTGAAGGCGGCGAGCGACTTGCCGCGCGCATCCGCGAGCAATTCCCCGTGGCGCTGATCGACGAATTTCAGGACACGGACCCGTTGCAGTACCGCATCTTCGAGCGGGTGTATCGCATTGCCGACAATCCGCGCGACGTGGGCTTGTTCATGATCGGCGACCCCAAGCAGGCGATCTACGCTTTCCGTGGGGCGGACATCCACACCTATCTGCGCGCACGCACGGCCACGCTCGGTCGGCACTACACGCTCAGCACCAACTACCGTTCCACCCGCGAAATGGTTGAGGCCGCCAACCGTTGCTTCGCATTCGCCGAGCAACACCCGCGCGGTGCATTCCGCTTTGCGGCGGATGGTGCCGACAATCCGGTGCCGTTCCAGTCTGTGGACGCGCGCGGGCGTGAAGAAGTGCTGCTGATTGAAGGCCAGCCCGTCACCGCAATGACATTCTGGTGGCTCGACAATGACGGCGCCGTCTGCGGTGCGTCCGCCTATCGCGACGAGATGGCCGAGCGATGTGCGAGCGCCGTGCGCGCGTGGCTTGCGCAAGCGCGTGAGGGTCGGGCGGGTTTTCGCGAGCCCGATGGCAGCCTGCGTCCGCTGAAGCCAGCGGACATCGCCATCCTCGTGCGAGGCCGACGCGAAGCCGATGCCATTCGCGCCTCACTCGCCGCGCGACGGATCGCAAGCGTGTACCTGTCGGATCGCGATTCGGTCTTTGCCAGCGAAGAGGCGGGCGATGTGCTGCAATGGTTGCGCGCCTGCGCCGACCCCACGGATGACGGCGTGCTGCGTCGCGCGTTGGCGACACGCAGCCTTGGGCTGGGTTGGTTGGCACTGGAGCGTCTCAATCGCGACGAGCGCTTCTGGGAAGACACCGTGATGCGTTTTCGCGGCTACCGAACCTTGTGGCAGACGCAGGGCGTATTGCCGACGCTCAGGCGCCTGCTGGGCGACTTCGACGTGCCGGCGAGCCTGCTGCGCGAGGCGGATGGCGAGCGTCGCCTGACCAATCTCCTGCATCTGGCCGAATGGTTGCAACGCCAATCCGCCGAAGCGGATGGCGAGCACGCATTGCTGCGCGTCTATGCCGAGCAGTTGGAGCGTCCATCGGAAGAGGAAATCCTGCGGCTGGAAAGCGATGCTGATCTCATCAAGGTCATCACCATCCATAAGTCGAAGGGCCTGGAATATCCGCTCGTGCTGTTGCCGTTCATCTGCTCCTGGCGTGAGCTCGATGGTCGTAGTCGTGAACCGCCTTCCTTCCAGCACGACGAGGGCCGCATCGTCGATGTATCGGGCGACACGAACATTGCCGAGAACGCGTACGCCCGCGCCAACGACGAGCGCTTGAGCGAAGACATGCGCCTGCTGTACGTGGCGCTCACGCGCGCGCGGCATGCGGTGTGGCTGGGCGTGGCACCGGTGGTGTCGGGGCGGTCGAAGAGCCCCGAGTTGCATAAAGGCGCCATGGGTTATCTGCTGGGCGGCTCGCAACCGTTGAGCGTGGAGGACATTGCTGCGCGCCTGCGCGATCTGCAGGCCGGCTCATCGGCCATTGGCGTCGTGCCCGTTCCGGCTGCGGATAACGAAGTGTTCGAGGTTGACGAACCCGCCGCACCCGGACCCGCGCGCGAGCCGACGCGGCGCATTGCCGAGCGTTGGTGGATCGCCAGTTATTCGGCGCTGGCCGTTCAGGCCAAGAATGACGTTGACATGCCGTCCGCGCCGCCCGATGAACCGACTACCGCGGATGAGGACGTACTGCGCGAGGCACTGTTCGAACGCTTGGTCGACGATGCGCAGCCGGCTGGACGTCCAATCGGATTGCATGCGTTCCCGCGTGGATCAAATGCTGGCAGCTTTCTGCATGCCTTGCTCGAATGGGCGGCGGACGAAGGCTTTTCAGCCTTGTCGAACGAGCCGGCGCGCATCCGCGATCAGGTCGCACGCCGTTGCGCGTTGCGCGGTTGGGACGAATGGATCGAGCCGCTGAGCGAGTGGGTCGAACACTTCATGCGCACGCCGTTCGCGCTACCCGGCGCAGAGCCCATGCGGCTCGACGCGTTGTCGGGCTACCAGAAGGAAATGGAATTCTGGTTCGCGACGCGTGAAGTTCGACAGCCTTCGTCTCGACGCACTGGTGCGCGGCGCAACGCAGGGCGGCGCTGCTCGTCCGGTGCTCCAGCGTAACGTGCTCAATGGCATGCTCAAGGGCTTCATCGATCTGGTGTTCGAACACGAAGGCCGCTACTACGTGGCCGACTACAAGTCGAACTGGCTCGGCGCTGACGACATTGCCTATAGCGTTGACGCCATGCGCGCGGCGGTGCTGGAGCACCGCTACGATCTGCAATATGTGTTGTACGTTTTCGCGCTGCATCGCCTGTTGCGCGTGCGCCTGCCGGGCTATGACTATGAGCGCCATGTTGGCGGCGCGGTGTATCTGTTCCTGCGCGGCAGTCAGTCGAATACGCAGGGCGTGCATTTCGAACGGCCGCCACGGCAACTCATGGACGCGCTCGACACGCTCTTTCGGGACGGTGCGGAGGTGGCCGCATGATCCGCCCCGACAACGCACATGAACTGCTTGATCTGCTCGGCGAATGGGCAAAGCGCAAATGGCTGCGCGATGTTGATCATGCCTTTGCCGCTTTTCTCGTGGAGCAGGTTGGCGATGCGCATCCGCTGCTCGTGCTTGCCGCCGCGCTTGCAAGCCATCAGCTCGGGCGAGGGCATGTCTGCCTTGATCTGACCGCAACACTTGCTGACAGCCGCTTTGCGTTGTCGCTTCCGCCCGATGGTGAAGCCGGACGCGACGCGCCAACCTTGCCCGCTGCGCTGCTGGAAGGGCTCGACTTGCAGGGCTGGCTCAATGCACTGGATGACGCCCGCCTGGTGACCGACGGCGATGGCGCGACACCGCTGGTGCTTGTCGGCCCGCGCTTGTATCTGCGTCGTTACTGGCGCTATGAACGCGATGTGCGCGCGGGTATCGAGCGTCGTTTGCAGAGCAGCGCGGCGTTACGCGATGGCATGCCGGCGCAATCGCTACGTCGTGCGCTCGACGTGCTGTTCCCCGCGTCATCCAAAGGGGCTCTCGATTGGCAAAAGCTGGCCTGCGCGCTGATGGCGAACAGCGCCTTTGGCATCGTCACCGGCGGCCCGGGTACCGGCAAGACGACCACCGTCGTCAAGCTGTTGGCGTTGCTGCAGAGTCTGGCGCTTGAGTTGACCGGGCGCGCGTTGCGTATCCGCCTTGCGGCACCCACGGGCAAGGCCGCAGCACGTTTGAACACCTCCATCGCCAGCGCGGTCAGTTGACTCCAGCTCACGGATGTGGGCGGGGGCGAAGCCGTGCGCGATGCGATTCCACGCGATGTCACGACGCTGCATCGACTGCTCGGCAGCCAACCCGACAGTCGACGCTTTGCGTATCACGCAGGCAATCCGCTGGCGCTCGACGTGCTGGTAGTGGATGAAGCGTCGATGATCGACCTCGAAATGATGGCGGCATTGCTCGCTGCGCTGCCGGCGCGCGCCCGCCTCATCATGCTGGGCGACAAGGATCAGCTTGCGTCGGTCGAAGCCGGCGCCGTATTGGGCGAACTCTGTAGCCGCGCGCTGGAAGGGCACTATCGGCCCGCGTCGCGCGACTGGTTGTACGACGTTACTGGACAGCGCGTCGATGACGCGCTCATCGACTCCTCCGGCATGGCGCTCGATCAGGCAATCGCCATGCTGCGGCATAGCCATCGGTTTGGTTCGGACAGTGGCATCGGGCAGCTCGCCGCCGCGGTCAACGCTGGCGACGTCGCGGCCATGCACGCTGTGTGGAAACGCGACCACGCAGACCTCGCACGCGTTGCCGTCAGCAAGGACGACGAACGCGCACTACGCGCCTTGCTGGTCGATGGCGGGCGTGGTGGCGATATGTTTGGACCTGTTGGCTATCGTCATTACCTGGAGGTGCTGCACCAGAAACGCCCCGCCGAGAATGCGTCGGCTGAAGCCTTTGACAACTGGGCGCGGGCGGTGATCGAAGCGCATGGCCGCTTCCAGTTGTTGTGTGCGTTGCGGCGCGGCCGTTGGGGCGTGGAAGGGCTCAACGAACGTGTGGGCACCATGCTGCACGATGCTGGTCTGCTGGCATCGCCGCAGGGCTGGTTCGTCGGCCGACCGGTGCTGGTCACGCGCAACGACTACGGTCTGGGGCTCATGAACGGCGACATTGGCATTACGTTGAGCATGCCCGAGCGCGTGGGCGACGTCGTGCGCTGGGTGCCGCGTGTGGCGTTCCCGGCAGGGGACGGGTCGGATGCCATTCGCTGGGTGTTGCCGAGCCGGCTGCAATCGGTGGAAACCGTGTTTGCAATGACCGTGCACAAGTCGCAGGGCTCCGAGTTTGAACACACCGCGCTGCTGCTGCCGGACACGCTGAACCCGATCCTCACGCGTGAGTTGGTCTATACCGGCATCACGCGCGCACGGGCATTCCTTACGCTGGTCACGACCGGTGGCCGCCAGGTGCTGGATGCCGCCATCGAGCGACGCGTGGTGCGTGCCAGCGGTCTTCTCGAAGAGGGGCGTTCCCATGACTGACGACTCGAACGGCGCGCTCAATCGCGAGAGCTACAACACGATCGCGCCGTCATGGGACGCGGTGCGCACCACATTCTTCGGTCGAGAGCGCGACTACCTCGATACGCTGCTCGAAGGCTTATCCGGGAATGCCAGGGTGCTTGACCTCGGGTGCGGTACCGGGCGCCCGATGGGGGCGTACGTTTTGGAGCGAGGCCTGTCGCTGACTGGTGTCGATCAGTCTGCGAGCTTGCTGGCGCTTGCTCGCGACCGTTATCCGACAGGTGAGTGGATCGAGTCGCGCATCGAGGACTTTGTGCCTGACGGGTGCTACGACGCTGTCATTTGCTGGGACGCGCTATTCCATGTCGAACGCGAGCGCCATCCAGCGATCTTCGCGCGGATGGTCGATATGCTGAATGCCGGAGGGCGGTTGATGGTAACCGTCGGCGGCAGCGAGCATCCAGCGTTTCGCGACACGATGTTCGGGCAGACCTTCTTCTACGACTCGCATGCGCCGGATGCGGTGCTGGCGATGCTTGATGCGCTGGGCATGGAGACAGTTGTGAAGGAGTTCATGAATCTGCCGGATGGCGGGCGAGATAAAGGGCGATATGCCATTGTGGCGCGCAGGCGTTGTTGAGAGAAAAGGGACGCCTTTTTTGCTTGATTTGTTGCTGTGCGGGCTTGGTCACGACTACTCAAGTGCATTGGTCGGGGAGTTGGTGTCCCCGCGAAAAATGCGGCACGTTGCTCGACTGCCAAAGCCTATTTTTGCGTAGGTTTTGGCCTATCAACGGTAGTGCCGACTGCTGATGCTCGACGGCTGGGAGTTCGCCCAGACTGCCGCGGCGTCGCACAGCAAGAACAGCCCTTTCTTGCTTTCTGGTTAGTTGTTCGAGCTTGGTCGAGACTGCTTGGGTACGTTGGCCGGGAGTTCGCCCCGGCGGGCGAGTAACTTCTTTGTTATCGACAAAGAAGTCACCAAGAAAGCGACCCCTGCATCGCCGCCAGCCTGCGGCTGGTCCCCTGCGCTACTCGTCAAGTCAGGCGGCTGCGGAACTCGTCGCTGCGCTCCTCAGACAGTCCTCGCCGACGGCTACGCCGCAACCTCACTTGTCTGCGTTGCTCGGCGGCTCAAAAGGGGCCGGCCATAGCAAACACCGGAATATGCGTGGAGCTAGGGCCTCTTCATTGCGTGTAACACGTCCTGCGCGTACCAAGCGGCGCATGCAACACACGCAGCGAAGTTCCAGATGTCGCGGGTAGTGCGTAGGGCGGAAAAGCGGAGCGTCATCCGCCGTCTTTGATCTGACGAAGCTGTTCGATCAACAACGACGTGTGATTGGCGAGAGCGCCAGCGGAAGCGCGAACAGCTAGAAACAAGGCCTTGGCCTTTCGCCCAAACAACCATGGTGTGTGGTGTGGGCACCCCATTCAGCGTCGCCGAGCAGCACAGGGCGAGAAGGTTGCGGCGAAGCCGTCGGCGAGGACTGTCTGAGCCCGAAGGGCGAGTTCCGCAGCCGCCTTCTCGACCGCGCAGCGCAGGGGATCGGCCAACGGCCGACGAGGCTGTGGGGCCGCTTCTTTGGTGACTTTCTTGTCGGGGACAAGAAAGTTACTCGCCCGCCGGGGCGAACTCCCGGCCAACGTACCCAAGCAGTCGCGACCAAGCTCGAACAACCAACTCGAAAGGTAAGAAAGGGCTTTTATCGCTGCCCGCACAGGTCACCCATGGCGGACAACGCTTCCCCTTCCACCCTGTGACGCTACGCATTACGAATGCGCATTCTGAAAAAAGACTTCGCCTCTGCCCCGAACCGCCACACCACACGATGTGGGAAACCCCATTCAGCACCGCCAAACAGCACGGAGAATCGGCCATAGGCGATCGATCCTCCGACCTGAAGACCAAAAAACACCACTCTTCCATGTGCCACTCAAACTGGCAAACCAAATAGAAACGGCCGCATCCCCCTACTTCACAGCAGGGCGATGCGGCCGTCTTGTCGGCGCGAAGCGCTCGATCAGAAGTTGTGGCGCAGGCCCACAGCGAAGGAGGCGAAGTTCACACCTGCTTCATCGACGCCGTACGTCGCGTTCTTCTCGTTGTCGATACGCGTGTAGAAGGCATAGACCTTGGTGCGCGGCGACAGGTTGTAGTTGTAGCCCAGCGTCCATTGCAGCGCGCCGTTGTCTTCAGTCTTGCTGAAGCCGTTCGTGTAGCCGACGTTCACGTGGAACTCATTGACGCCCACGGTGTACTTGACCGCGCCACGCAGGTTGTTGCGATGGCCTTGCTGGTCGTACTTGTCGTATTCCCAGTAGCCGCCAGCGGCCAGCGCGTCGGTGATGTCATACAGCGCGCGCACGACGTACATCGTGTCGGTGCTGTTGGAGATGCCGCGGTCCTTGCTTTGCGCGTAGCCGGCGCCGAGGTGCAGCGCCTTGATGTCCTGGTTGTAGGCGACGTTGACCACGCTGCGGCCGCCGCTCTTCTCGGCCAGTGCGTAGGCGACTTCGACGGTGGCGTCGTAGAAGGCCGGCGTCTTGTAGGCCGTCATGTTGGTCAGGTGACCGCCGGTAGCGTCGAAGCCGAAGAGGGCGTCGGACGAGGTGCCGGTGTCGTGGTTGTGCATGCTCACGTAATCAGCGGCAGCGTAGTACACGGGCGCGGTGGTGGCACCCATGCGCAGCGTACCGAACTTCTTGCTCGCGAGGCCGACCCAGCTTTCGCGGTCGAAGCTGGCGGAGGTGTCCTTGTTCACGCCGTTGTCGGCGTTGAAGCCCGATTCCAGGTTGAAGATCGCGCTCACGTCGGAAGAGATGTTCTCTTCGCCGACGATGCCCCAGCGCGATGCGTTGTCTTGCATCACGGTGGTGTGACGCGTGGTCTTTTGATTTTCGTACGACAGGTTGATCCGGCCGTAAATGTCGATGTTGCCGTAACGTGATTGCGCGTGTGCGCCGCTGACGGCTGCGGCAGCGGCGAGCGCCACCAGCAGGCAAGAAGTACGATTGGCCACAGGACCCCCGAGTGTTTTTTTGTGGATGACTAGATGTCGCCGCGCGCGTATCGCTCTGCGCGGAAGGCGGTGATGATATAGAGCAAACGAAGCGCGAGACTTTGCGCTTGATCTATTGATGTGCAGACAAACGATTGCTTCGCGGAATGAACCGATGAACGGGCTTCTGCCTGACTAGCAAACCATCCGGCTCAACCCCGGCGACGGACGCATTCTACGTAAGCTTGAGCATCAAGGGGCGCTTTATTCTTCTGCGCGTTGTAGATCGTCTCGCCCAAACATTCAAGTACATCGTGCAGGGCTGCGTGACGGTCGCCATGGTGACGCGCGAGGCATAGGTCGTAGGCTTCGCGCAGTCCCGGCGGCTGGTCGATGGAGAGCTGTTCGTGGATCGCCAGATGCAGTGACAGATGCAGGAACGGGTTGATCTGACCGTCCTCGGGCATGAAGTCGCGGTCTAATGCGTCGGCGTCTTCGAGTATCCGATGGTATTCAGGGTGTTCGACGGCGAGTTCGGCGAAGATCGTTTCCAGCGGCGTCAGCGGAAGATTTTCGCGGTACTTGCGCCAAGCGTCGATCATGAAATGACGCGCTTCGTCGCGGGTAGGGTTGAACATGGTGCTTTCTCTCTGTGTGCGGCCGAAGAATCAGGCCGCGTCTGTCTTGTCCGGGTACTGGCACAGGTCACGCACGATACATGCCCCGCAGCGTGGCTTGCGCGCCACGCACACATAGCGCCCATGCAGGATCAGCCAGTGGTGCGCATCAACCAGATACGCCTTGGGTACGCGGCGCAACAGCGCGCGCTCGACGGCCAGGACGTCCTTGCCAGGGGCGAGCCCCATGCGGTTGGACACCCGGAAGATGTGGGTGTCCACCGCCATCTCTGGATGGCGAAAGATCGTATTGAGCACGACGTTGGCCGTTTTGCGGCCTACGCCAGGCAGGGCTTCGAGTGCTTCACGGTTTTTGGGCACTTCGCCAGCATGCCGTTCCAGTAATTGGTGCGACAGCATCGCCACGTTCTTGGCTTTGTTGCGATACAGGCCGATGGTTTTGATGTGTTCCGCGATGCCGGCTTCGCCCAGCGTGACCATAGCCTCGGGCGTGGGCGCGTCGGCAAACAACTTGCGCGTGGCGATGTTCACGCCTTTGTCGGTCGCCTGCGCCGACAACACCACCGCGACCAGCAACTGGAACGGTGAGCCGTATTCCAGTTCGGTGGTCGGATTCGGGTTGGCCGCGTGCCAGCGGATGAAGGCATCTTCGATTTCGGCCTTGCTCATCTGGCGCGGCATCAGGCGGGCTCCACCACTGTGACGGGTGCGGCGGGTGCCTTGCGCGCGGCGCCGGCGTCGAGCCAGTTCTTGCCCGCGATCAGGCAGCCCAAGGCGATGAACGCACCCGGCGGCAATACGGCCAGCAGGAAGCCAGGGTAATCGGCCGGCAGCAATTGCAGCGGGGTTGCGCCCGGGATGAGCATATCGATGCCGTTGAATATTGCCCCGGTGCCGATCAGTTCGCGCACGCTGCCGAGTACCGCCAACACCAGCACGAGGCCGACGCCCATGGCGGCGCCGTTGACGACCGACGCTAGCGGAACGTTCTTGGCGGCGAAGGCCTCGACGCGCGCGAGCACGATGCAGTTGGTGACGATCAGCGGCACGAAGATGCCCAGCACCAGATACAGCGAATGCAGATAGGCGTTGAATGCCAGGTCAAGCACCGTCACCAGCGACGCGATGATCAGGATGAACACCGGGATGCGGATCTCATAGGGTATGAATCCACGCAGGGCCGCGACGACGCCGTTGGAGAGCGCCATCACAATGATGGTGGCGAGCCCGAGGCTCACGGCATTCACGAAGCTCGTCGACACGGCCAGGATCGGGCACAGGCCGAGCAGTTGCTTCAGCCCGGTGTTGTTGGTCCAGATGCCATTCCACGCGATGTGGTGAAGGCTTTGCGTGTCGTCGCTCATGGCTGCGTTCCTTGTGCGAACAGCCGTTCGCGGTTGTCGTTGGCATACTTGACCACCCGCGCCACGGCGCGTGTGACGGCCCGTGCGGAGATCGTCGCACCAGTCATATAGGCGAAATCGCCGCCGTCTTTCTTGACCGTCCAGCGGTCCATCGGCAATCGCGCCGGAGATGCTCCCGCGAATTGTCCGATCCACGGATTGGTCTTGTTCTTGTCTTTCTTCGGGTCGATGTAATCACCCAGCCCCGGTGTCTCGCGATGGGCGGTGACGCGCACGCCACTTACCGTGCCATCGGCCAGCACGGCCACAATGAGTGCGATGCGCCCTCCATAGCCATCAGGTGCCGCTGCTTCGAGCACCAGCGCGACGGGCGTATTGCCACGCCGCGCGCGCCACACGTGACCGCCATTGTCGAGACCCAACTCAGGCGTGGGAGGGAGCATCGTGGCGTCGGTGAGCAGGGCGTTGTCGTAGCTTGACGGCGGCAGCACCTCGTTGATGAGTCGGAGTTTCTCTTGCTCAGTGCTACGTGCGATCACCGGGCGGGTGATGAGGTAAGCGCCAGCCATCAACGCGGTGAACGCGATGGCAAATACGGCCATGATGAGCGCTGTGCGGGTCGACAGGGTGAGCGCGCCCGGTTGCTTCATGCGCTGCCATCCTTGCGGCTGTCAGCCTTGTGCCCGAATACGGGCGGTTGCGTTTTCAGATCGATCAGCGGTGCGCAGATATTCATTAGCAGCGTGGCGAACGCAATGCCGTCCGGGTACGCGCCGAACACACGGATCAGATAGGTGATGAGTGCCGCACCCGCAGCGAAGACCAACTTGCCGCGCGGCGTGGTCGCGCCTGACACCGGGTCGGTGAGAATGAAGAACGCCCCCAGCATTGCACCGCCCGATGCTACGTGCATCAGCGGCGAGGCGAAGCGTGCATCATTGGCGACCCAGAAAGCACCGGCGATGATCGCCAGCGCGGCAAGAAAAGCCACCGGCACGTGCCACGTGATCAACCGCTGTTGCAGCAAGTACAGGCCGCCGATCAGATACCCGAGAACAATCCATTCCCAGCCATGTCCTCCGGCCCATCCGAAAGCGCCGCCGTGAGTGATCGCACTGGCGTTAGCGCCAGCTTCGCGCAAGCCGGTGCGCAATGTGTCAAGTGGCGTGGCGCTGGTGATGGCATCCACCGCGCGCGCCGCACCGCCAAAGATGGCATCGAGTTGCGCAGCGCTGTCCAGATGCGTGCCCGGCCACTGCGACATGAGCGCAGGGAAGGCAACGATCATGACGCAGTACGCCACCATCGCCGGGTTGAACGGGTTTTGGCCGAGCCCCCCGTACAGATGCTTGGCGATGACGATGGCGAAAGCCGTGCCGGCCACCACGATCCACCATGGCGCGATTGGCGGGAATGCCAGCGCGATCAGCCATGCCGTGACCACCGCCGATAAATCGCCCAGGTACAACCTGAGCGGGCGGCCGCGCGCGCGCAGCATGAACGCTTCGCACGCCAGCGCGGTGGCGGTGGCCAGCGCAATCTGCACCAGCACACCGACGCCGAACTGCCACACGTAGGCAGCGATACCCGGCACAAGAGCCGCCAGCACGCGCAGCATCACGCTCGTGACGCTGGCGCTACTGCGGATGAACGGAGAGTTGCGGCGGTCCGGCATCGCGTGCTCTGGGCTCTTAGGCCGGAGCCTTCAGTTGCGCGCGGATCATGTCGAGCACTTCCATGTTGCGGATGGTCTCGTCGAGCGTGAGTTGCGGCTGGCGGCCTTCCAGAATGGCGGCAGAGAAGTTGACGACCTCGTCGCGGTAGCGGTCGGATTCGGCAACCGGGACCGTGCGCGTGCCGTCCTTGGCAAACACCTGGATGCCGCCGCGGAAGTCCAGGAACGTGTCGGCCACTTCCATGATCCCCTTGGTGCCGATGACTTCGGCGAAGGTCTTGCCGTAGGCATTGAAGCCGCAGTGGATGTTTGCGATCAGGCCGTCGTCATACTGCAGCACCGCCGACAGGTTTACGTCCACGCCGTTTTCGTATTCGGCCAGCGCATGGCACGACACCGGCGTGCGGCCAGTGACGAGACTGAGGAAGTTCACCGGGTAGCAGCCCACGTCATAGAGCTGCACCGCCGCCCAATTCCGGTTGGGCCTTGATGGTGTTGGGGCGATCGAGCAAGAAACGGAAGGTTGCGTTGATGTGGCGGATTTCGCCCAGCACGCCGCTTTCGATCACTTCGCGCACGCGACGCGAACGATCTGTATAGCGGTACATGAAAGCTTCCATCAGCAGCTTGCCGGTGCGACGCGAGACGTCAGCCATTTCGCGCGCCTCGGCGGCGTTCATGGCGATGGGCTTTTCGCACAGCACGTGCTTGCCGGCTTCCATCGCGCGGATGGCCCATTCCTTGTGCATCGAGTTGGGCAGCGGAATGTAGATCGCTTGCACGTCCTTGTCGGCCAGCAGGTCTTCGTAACGCGTGTAGGTGCGTTCGCACTTGAAGTCGCGTGCGCACTCGGCAGCCTTGGCCGGGTCGCGCGAGGCAACCGCGAACAAGCGCGCGTTGGCTGCGCGGCTGATAGCGGGCAGCACATTGAGGCGGGCGATGCGAGCGTAGCCGAGTACGCCCCAGTTGATGATGTCGCTCATCGATCGGGTTCCTTTTCAGTGGTGGCGGGAGCAGCGGCGCGACGCGTATCTGCTGCGTCGATTTGCGCCTGCTGGGCGGGAGTCAGATTTTCGGTGTTGCGCGGTGCGGCCGCCACCTGCTGTGCTTGAGCACGGGCAAGGGCCGCAGCAATGAGCGCCTTCTTGGTGTCATGGCTGGCGGGGGCTGCCTCGGTCGGGGCTGGCGCGGGAGCATCAGCGATTGCCGTCGAACGTTGTTGGGCACGTGCCATGGCGGCAGCGATGAGGGCCTTCTTGGCGTCGTCGTCGGTGCTCGCAGCGGTCGCCGCCGTTGCCGTGGCGGCTTCGGTGCGCGGCGCCCCCGCGGCGCGGGCCGCAAGGCGTTCGGCTTTCTCTTGTTTTTCGCGATCCAGCCGAGCGTTGCGCGACTCAAAGCGCTCACGAGCGGAGTCCGCTTCAGTCTTTTGTTGTTCGCGCGCCCAGATTTCGCTCTTGCCGAAACGGAAGTAGTTGACCAGCGGAATGTGCGACGGACACACGTAGCTACAGCAGCCGCATTCGATGCAATCGAAGAGGTGGTACTCCTGCGCCTTGCCGAAATTCTTGCTGCGCGCGTGCCAATACAGCTCGAAGGGCTGCAGATCGGCCGGGCAGGCGCGTGCGCAATCGCCACAGCGGATGCAGGGCTGCTCTGGCATCGGTGGCGCGAAGAGCGTCGGCGTGGCAGCGATCACGCAGTTGGTGGCCTTGACGACCGGCACGTCGAACGACGGCATGCGAAAGCCCATCATGGGACCACCCATGATGAAGTGCGTGGTCCCGGTGCGCAGCCCCGCATGTCGCGCGAGATGCGTCATCGGCGTGCCGAAAGGCACCTCGAAATTGCGGGGTGCGTTGACATTGCCGGCGACGGTGACGATGCGTGACACCAGCGGACGACCAAGTTCGATCGCTTCGTGTACCGCGAAAGCTGTGCCGACGTTGAAGCACTGCACGCCGTAATCGGTGGAGCGCTCGCCGTGAGGCACTTCGATGCCTGTGAGCACGCGAATCAGTTGCTTTGCGCCGCCTGCGGGGTAGCGCGTCGGCACGGCGATGACTTCGACGTGCATGTCGTCGATGCCCGCAGCGGCTGCGCGCATGGCGGCAACGGCTTCGGGTTTGTTGTCTTCAATGCCGACGAGGACCTCTTCAGCGCCGAGCATGTGACGCATGATTCGCGCGCCACGCAGAATGTCCGCCGCACGCTCGCGCATGAGCATGTCATCGCAGGTGATATATGGTTCGCACTCGGCGCCATTGAGCACCAGCGTGCGCGCGGCCACTTTGCGGCCGGGCCGAAGCTTGAGGTGACTTGGGAACACCGCACCGCCCAGACCGACGACGCCGGCATCGCGCAGAATGTCGCGCAGCTCATCGGTGGGCAGCGACCGATATGGCACGGGCTCGAGCGTCGTCCAGCGATCTTCGCCGTCGGACTCGATCACCACGCACAGCGCGGACAGACCCGAGGTGTGCGGCATCTGTCGCGGTTCCACCGCTGTCACGCGGCCGGAGGTCGGCGCATGCACGGCCGCCGACACGTTGCCATCGGCCGCGCCGATGCGCTCTCCCTTGAGCACAAGCTGTCCCGCTACGACCAGTGGCCGTGGCGTGCCACCGATGCTCTGATGCAGCGGCACGACCAACTCGCTGGCCAGCGGCAAGCACGCGATGGGCTGCTGCGTGGAGTCACTCTTGTGCGTGAGCGGTTTGACCCCGCCATTGAACGAGAACAGTCGGCGCAGGGCGTTCATGCTGCGCGCTCCTGCGGTTGCAGGCGTACCACGGGATAGCGCCACTTCCAGCTCTGTACGGTTTCGCCGACGTCTTCCATGCGGATGCAGTTGACGGGGCAGGGTGCGACGCACAGTTCGCACCCGGTGCACAGCGGCACGATGACTGTATGCATCTGTTTGGCCGCGCCAGAGATGGCGTTGACCGGGCAGGCTTGCAGGCACAGCGTACAGCCGATGCAGTCGTTCTCGTCGATGACCGCGATGGCCTTGGGTTTTTCGCTGCCATTCTCGGCGTTGAGCGGTTTGTATTCGCGCCCGAGCAGATCCGCCAGCTTGTGGATGCCTTCGTCACCGCCGGGCGGGCACTGGTTGATGTCCGCGTCGCCCCCCGCGATGGCGGTCGCGTACGGGCGGCAACCGGGGTATCCACACTGGCCGCATTGCGTCTGGGGCAGGATGGCGTCGATCTTGTTGACCAACGGATCGCCTTCGACCTTGAAACGGATCGACGCGTAGCCGAGCAGGGCGCCGATGACGAGCGCCAGTGCCAGCATGACGGCGAGTGCGGTCAGCATAAGCGGCGCGCCACCGTCATTGGAATTTGTCCAGTCCGGCAAAGCCCATGAATGCAAGACTCATCAGGCCGGCCGTAATCATGGCGATGGCTGTGCCACGAAACGGCACAGGCACGTCAGCGCCTTCGAGTCGCTCGCGGATGCCGGCGAAGAGAATCAGCGCCAGCGAGAAGCCCGCCGAGCTGCCAAAGCCGAACAGCATCGATTGCAGCAGGTTGTACTGGTTGGCGACCGATAGCAGCGGAATGCCCAGCACTGCGCAGTTCGTGGTGATCAACGGCAGGTAGATGCCCAGCACCTGATGCAGCACGGGGCTGGTCTTTTGCAGCACCAGTTCGGTCAGTTGCACGATGGCGGCGATCACCACGATGAACGCCAGCGTGCGCAGGTAAGCCACGTCCAGCGGCATCAGCACGTAGTGGTCGATCAGGTAGCTCGTCGCGCAACCAAGCGTCAGCACGAATGCCGTGGCCGCACCCATGCCCACGGCCGTCTCGAGCTTGCGCGAGACGCCCATGAACGGGCACAGGCCGAGGATGCGCACGAACACCACATTGTTCACGAGCACCGCGCCGAGCAGGAGCAGCAGGTATTGGGTCATGTGTTCAATGGCGCCGCCGGGCCGATGTGTCAGGTATCAGGGTAGCGCGTGACGCCTGACCATGCCGGCGGCGATCCGGATCAGGCCGGCGTCGCTTCGCGCGTGGCGGCGACGCACTCCTTTACCAGGCCGGGCCCGCTGTAGATGAAGCCCGTGTAAATCTGCACGAGCGCGGCACCCGCCTGGAGTTTTTCGACCGCATCTTCGGGTTCCATGACGCCGCCGACGCCGATGATCGGCAATTCACCCGCCAGAAGCTGCGACAGTTGCCGGATGACTGCGGTGGATTTTTCGCGTACCGGCAGGCCTGACAGACCGCCGGATTCTGCACCGTGCTTTTCCTTCTCCACGCTCTCGCGCGAGAGCGTCGTGTTGGTGGCGATCACACCATCGATGCGGTGCCGGCGCAGTGCGTCCGCAATGTTCGTGATCTGCGCTTCGTCCAGATCGGGCGCGATCTTCAGCGCCACCGGCACGTAGCGGCCATGTTCGTCGGCCAGCGCAGTCTGGCGTGCCTTGAGTGTGCCGAGCAGCGCGTCCAGTTCGGACTCGCCCTGCAACTGGCGCAGGTTCTTGGTGTTGGGCGACGAGATATTCACCGTCACGTAACTGGCGTGCGGATAGACCTTGTCGAGACAGATCAGGTAATCGTCAGCGGCCTTTTCGATGGGCGTGTCGAGGTTCTTGCCGATGTTGATGCCAAGAATGCCGCGATAGCGCGCTGCCTTTACGTTGGCGATGAGGTTGTCTACGCCGTGATTGTTGAAGCCCATGCGATTGATGATCGCCTGTTGCTTCGGGATGCGGAACATCCGTGGGCGCGGGTTGCCCGGTTGCGGGCGCGGCGTGACGGTGCCGATCTCGATATGGCCGAAACCGAAGCTTGCCAGCGCGTCGATGGCTTCGCCGTTCTTGTCGAGCCCGGCGGCAAGACCGATGCGGTTCGGGAATTCAAGGCCCATCACCTGGACTGGCTTGTCGGTCAGCATGGCGTTGCGGCGGATGAAGCCGCCGAGATGGCTCATGGACCAAAGGGCGAGCGTGTGTGCCGTTTCCGGGTCGAGCGAGAACAGGAACGGCCGTGCGAATTTGTAGAGCATCACGCGATTTTATCGGAATACGGCCGCCCGGCGCACCCGCAGCGTAGCGCGCGTTGCTGATTTAGTGCCCGGAGAGCGGTTCGAGGTGCGTCGTGACCTGTGCGCCGCCGAGCGCGTGGGCGATGCTGTCTTCGATTTCGTCGAGCAGTTGGTGCGAGTGATCCACACGCCAGTCGCCCGGTACGAGCACGTTGAGGTGGACGAAGCGTTCGCTGCCGGCACGGCGCGTCTTGAGGTGTTCAAAGCGCACGCCCCGGTTTGAATAGCCCTGCAGCACGGTATCGATGCGTTCGATGTCAGCGGCGGGGAGTGCGAGGTCCATGAGCCCGTTGACCGAGGCCCGCATCAGTTTGCCGCCTTCGACCATGATGTGCAGCGCCACGACGATGGCGATCACCGGGTCGAGCCAGCGCCAGCCGGTGGCCATCACCCCGAACAGCGCGGCGATGACGCCAATGGACGTCCAGACGTCGGTCATGAGGTGGCGCGCATCGGCCTCCAGCACGATCGAGTGCAGCCGGCGCGAGGCGTTCATCAACACGCGCGACACGACAAAATTGAGTGCCGTACTGATGGCGGAGAAGATCAGGCCGACGTCGAGCGACTCAAGTGCGGGCGGGTTCCACAGACGCGGCACGGCGGTCACGAGGATGGCAATGGCGGCAGCGAAGATCAGCGTGCCTTCGAAGCCGCTGGAGAAGTACTCGGCCTTGTTGTGGCCAAAGGGATGGTCTTCGTCAGGTGGCGTGCGGGCGACGCTTACCATGCCCAGCGCAAAGGCGGCGCCGGCAAGGTTCACGAAAGACTCCAGCGCATCGGACAGCAGGCCGATCGATCCGCTCCACCACCACGCGGCGAACTTCAGCACGATGGTTGCCACGGCGGCGATGACGGACATCCACAGATAGCGTGTGGTGGCGTGGGCGCGTTCGGTGGCGGAGGTGGGGGCTGTCATGGACGAGCGGTAGGGTGCAAAAGCCGCGATGCTAAGTCAGCCGGGCTTTTGCCGCCAGTCGTCAACACAACCGATGGTGACGATCGACGGGCTGGCTTCGCCCGCCAGGTATTCAATTGACGCGGATGTTGAAGCTTGCCGTGCGCGATGGCGGCGTTGTCCGGTCTGCCGGGCGACGGTATTCGAAGCGCAGTGTCTGCGTTCCGGCGCGGTTGGCGCGAAAGCGCCATTTTTCCACGCCGCCACGTCCCAGGCCTGTTCCCGCGTTCTGGACGTATTGCGGCTGGCCCAGAGATACCACGGTCGTGGCTGAGTCCGCGACGAAACCCCATGTGAAGCCCGTGGTGTGATTGGCGGGCAGGCTGATTTCGATGATATCGCCCGCCTTCACGAACCGGTCGGCGCCGCTGTCGGCGTCAGAGAGCGAGACGTTGGCGCGCTGCGCGGATTCCGGCATGAGCGTGGAGCATGCGCCGAGCAGCGCGCACATCAGGGTGGCGAGCGCGGCGCGCATGGTCATTCGTCTGCCAGTTTGAGTTCGTCGTACGACTGCCCGAGAAACTCAGCCAGCACGGCGACGACGAGATTGTGGTCTTCACGCTGCGGCAGTCCCGATACCGCAACCGTGCCGACGCAACCAACGCCGCGCACAAAGATCGGGAAGCAACCGCCGTGAGTGGCGTAATCGGCTACCGGGGCGCCGTAGCGTTCAGTGAAGCTGGTGTTCAGGCTCTGCATGCGCATGCCCACGCCGTAGGAGCTGCGATGGCACTTGGTGACGACATTGCGCTTGCGGCGGATCCAGTCGGCGTTGTCGGGCGAGGTGCCCGGCATGGCGTAGAAGAACAGCGGAAAGCCATTGAGCTGAACGTCGATGGCCACGCCAGCGCCGCGCGCTTCCGCTGCAGCCTTTAGACGCAGGCCCAGTTCAAATGCGGTGGCGTTGTCGAACTTGTCGAAGCGCAGCGATTGTTCTTGCTGGGCGATCTTGGCGATGTCTTGTTCCAGGCTCATGGTGATTCCAGATGCGCGAAAAGCGCCACCTTATCACCTCGGGCCTTCGCCCTGCACCTTGATCCGCTACTTCAGGTTGCGGGTGTTGCCTTCCCAATGGCGCCCGTCAAAGAGGACGCGCACAACGCTGGCGAGATCGAAGTCGTCCAGACAAGGCACGTTGATCGTATAAAGCTGTGACGTTGTGCGCCGTCGATCAGTCGATCAGTCCGCGCGCCTTGCGGTCGCGCTCGACGCGCAGGATATAACGTTGGATGGCGTTCGATTCTGGCGTGGCGAGAGCCAAAAACTGGCAGCCCACGCGCAGAATCTCGGTGCCATTGGGTTGCTGCACATGCGTGACATTACGCACGCGCAGGCGCGTGGTGATGATGCCGTGATCGGGCAGATCGATACGGCAATCGGTGAACTCGGCGTCGAAGCTGAACATCGTGGCGGTGGCTGGCAACTGCAGCGCCATGCCGCCGCCAGAAATATCGAGCACGCGCGCCTCGATCTGTTCGCTGGTGGCCATGTCGATGACGATGCGGCAGGCCGGTGCATTGTTGAGAGAAACCGCCAGACGATAGTGCTCGCGACGTTGCAGCCGAAGCAGCAAGTCGGGTAGCGGCGCTTGTAGCGCGGGCTGGCCTTCATGGTCGACTTGCTCGATGCCTTCGAGCGGAAACTGGATGCGGATCTTGTCCAGTGCGGTGATGCAGAGCAGGCGTCCGGCCCGGATGGCGGCGGCGTTGAGATCCTTGTCGATGGACAGATCGACGATGATCGAGCTGTCGCCATCGGCCAGTGCGATCACGCTGGTGGGCAGGATGCGGGTACTGTCGCCGAAATAGGCCGTGACGTTGGCGTGCTTGGCAGCCAGTTGGCGGATGACGAACGCGATCTCCCGCTTTTCGTGCAGCAGGTATTGCTGATAGTCGTCAGCGCGAAGAAGCTCAGGGCCAGATGCCGTGGTGGTACTCATTCTGAATATTCTTGTGATCGTTCTTGAGCCGGCGGAACTATAGCACTGGGCGGCGGCACCGAGACCCCGGCCTCCAGTGCATACAGCCACGCCAGCAGCTCGGCGATGGTGACGTAGAGCTGCGGCGGTATGTGTTGGTTGACATCCACCTGCATGAGCAGGTTAACCAGCTCCGCCGATTCGTCGTACGTATACGCCCGACGCACGCGCCCGATCGAGGATCTCCTGCGCGATCAGCCCTTGCCCCTTGGCCACCACGCGCGGGGCAGCTTCGCCTGCGCGATAGGCCAGTGCGACGGCCTTGCCGCGTGGGGCGGGCTTATCCCACAGCATGGTGTGCCACCGACAGGCTGTTGAGCGGAACACCCGCCGCGGCCATGGCGTCGGCGAGTTTTTCTTGTCCGGCGCGCAAGGTGTTTGCCGTGTCGGCCTCCGCTGCCTCGACGCGGATCGATACGCCATTGGGCGTCCACGTGATGCGCGCCTCGACGCCGCCCAGGCGCACCAGCGACAGCCGTAGCGTGCTACGCCAACCGTGGATGTCTTCGTCTTGCGTGTTGCCCGCGTCGCGCTCGCCCGGTTCGTAGAGATCCCATTGCATGGTCTGCCCCGGCCACACCTGACCTTGCCATGCAAATGGTGCGTAGCCATCGACTCCAGTTGCTGATGTACGACTGGCATGAGTCGATCGGGCACGGCGAGTGTTTCGCGTGCAGCGGCCTGCAACGAATCGGTTGCGTCGCGAAGGGCTTCGGCAGCGGGGCGCTGTGCCTGAGTTGCCGTGGCGGTTTCGGGATCGCGTTGGCGCATGGCGAGCAGGGCGTCACGCACTTGGTCGGGCAGGCGTTGCAGGTGTTCGGGCGTGGCGTGTGTTGCGAGCTGACGCAAGCCTTCTTGCGCTTGTGGCTCCTGCAACAGGCTGGGCAGCGGCAGTTCGCCCTTGAGCCATTGCGCCTGATGCGACTCGTAGAACAGGCCGCTTTGGGTCACTGCCTGGCGCAGGACAGGGGCGAGTTCGGCGCCGGCGCGCGGCGGTGAAGGCAGCATCGGGTTCGCCGCGCGACAGTTGCACGGGTTGCGGAGGTCCCCAGCGGCCGGCCAGCAGTTGCCCGATCATGCGGCCGGCGGGCGAGATGGTGGGCGCGCGACAGCGTCGTCGGCGTCGGCAAGTCGTGCGTGGACTACGCCGTCCTGTGTGTCAACGGCTTCAAGTTCGAGCAGGTCGCCCGCGCGTGCGGGGAAGGACAAGGCCAGCCGCAAGCTGTGCTGCGCGACCTGGGCGCGGAAGGTGCCGTCCGGTAACGGCGCTTGGATCTGCGCGGCAAAGCGCTGGCCGCTGCGCAGATCGAAGGTGTCGGTGGCCGACTCTTCCAGCAGGTTGTCGGGGATGTGGGCGATCGCCTCGGGCGGCCGCACGGTGGCGGCGATGAGCAGGCGCAGGCGACTGGCAAGATCGGTTGGAATCATGATGCGCCTGCCTCTGCGCTTGGTCCGCGGCCGAGCCCGGACTTTTAGCCCCAGGTTGTAAGCCGTGCGCAGATTGCGCTGGCGCGCATTGCCGGCCAGCAGCGTGCGCACGCTTTCCATCCACGGTTCGGTGTGGCGGCGGATTTCGCGGTCATCGGCCAGCATGCGCTGGATGAGCGCAATCTTGCGGGCGCGGCGCGTCTCATCGGTGTCCGTCCCGGCCGCAGCGCGATCGGCGGCGATGAGCTGATCACGCATGGCGCCAACGTGGTGTTCGAGTTCGGTGAGCTGGTCCCAGTCCGCTTGCTGCGCTGCGGTGACCATCTGGGCGGTCAGCGCAGCCATGTGTTCGTAGATTGCCAGTTTGTCGATCATGCTGCCGCCTCCCCGGCGCTGCCGCCGATCTGTTCCCAGGCGTCTTTCAGTTCGCCCAGCAGACGCGATACTTCGGTGAGCGCACCTTCATTGTTCTGCGCGTTGGCCAGCAACAGCCGTTCGCATATGTAGTCGTAGAGGTGGCCGAGGCGTTCGGCAAGCTCGCCGCCGGCTTCCATGTCGAGACTGGCCTTCAGGCCCATCGATACGATCTCGATGGCGCGCGTGATGTTGCGGCCTTTGGCCGGCACGTCGCCAGCCGTCATCGAGATGGCGGCGCTGTTGATCGAAAGGAGGGCGCCATCGAACAGCATCAGGACCAGCTTGTGCGGATCGGCCGTGGTGACGCCGGTTTCGACACCGATACGGGCATACGCGGCTGCGGGAGATTGCGGTGCAAACATGTTCTGTTCCGATCCTTAGGAAGACTGGCCGGTGTAGTTGGTCTGGAGCGTAGCCAACTGCTGCGTGAGGTATGTGCTGGTGCTGTTCAGGCTCGACAGCGTGGAGTCGAGCGCGTTGAACTGGGCGCGATAACGCGCTTCGATCGACGTGAGCCGGTTGGTCATCGATTCGATGCGCGCATCCAGCGTCTTGATGGTCGAATTGATGCCATTGGTGCGCGCCGTGAGCATGCCGTCATCAGCCGTCATGCTGGTGATGAGGTTGTCGATGCGCGCAGCAAAACCGTTGTTGTCGCCGACCTTGCCGAACATTGAGGCGACGTCCTTCTTGCTGTCCGTGAGCGCCGCGGTCAGTTTGGTGCTGTCAATGGACAACGTGCCGTCAACGGCGGTGGTAATGCCGATGTCCGACAGGTAGGCCGCCGAGCCGTTGACCGTGACGGTCGAACTCATCGCCGAGCGCAACTGTTGCGTGATCGAGCGCACCGTGCTGTCACCGTTGAGCGTGCCAGCAGTCTTGGTGTCGGCGTTGTACGAGGTCTGCGAACGCATGACCTGAATCGCCTGGTTGTACGCCTGCACGAAGGCCGAAATCTTGTCGCTCATCGCCGAGGCGTCACGCGCCAGCGTCAACGTGGTCGCCGAACCTTCGTTGGTCTTCGACAGATTGAGCGTCAGACCGTCGACAGCGTCGGTGACGGTGTTTGATGACTTCACGAAGTCGATGCCATCGAGCTTGAACTTGGCGTCCTTGGAGCCCTGGATCTGTGTGAGCGACGACCCGGCAACGTTCGACGGGTCGTAATCCATACCGTTGACGCCAGAGAGCTTGAAAGCGTTGGCGGTGCCAGTGTCCTTGGCGGTCAGCACGAGGCGGTAGGGGGTGTCGCCGCCATCGTTGACCAGCGTGGCCGTTACGCCCGCGCCCGATGAATTGATGGCGTCGCGCAGATCCTGAACGGTGTTCTTGGGCGACGACAGCGTGATGTTGACGGTCTTGGTCGCCTCGAAGCCGTTTTCGCCGACCGATCCGGTCTGAATGCTGAGCGTGCCCGAGCCGACTGCACTGGTCAGGCTGGCATAGCTGCCGGTCTTGATCTTCTGTGCCTGGGCAAGCTGGGTGACTTCCAGCGAATAGGTGCCGGCCGCTGCCGAGCCGCTGGCGGAGGCAGAAGCTACCGTCGTGTCGGCAACCTTTGCCGTGAAGGCGGCAAGTTTTGACGCCGTGTTGATCGCTTGGGCCGCCGTCTGCAGGCTCGAAAGCGCGCCTTTGAGCGTGCCGAGCGCCGACAACTGCGTCTTGTAGCTGGCTTCCTTGGTTTGCAGCGTGGTGATCGGCTGCTGTTCCACCGCCATCAGCTTGCTGACCAGCGAGTCGATCGGCAGGCCAGAGGCGAGACCCGTCGACGTGATTGTGCCCGTTAAGGTTGATGCCATGGTGCGTCTTCCCTTGATGTTCCCGTGTGCCGCCGACTCAGGCTTTCTGTTGCACGAACAGGCCGGAGTACTGGCCCATCTCGTGTGCGAGCTTCAGCAGTTCTTCGCTAGGAATCTGCCGGATGACCTCATGTGTGTCGGAGTCGATCACCTTCACGACGGTCTGCCCGGTGTCTTCGTCGATCGAGAATTGCAGGTTCCGTGCCACCGCCTCAAGATTCTTGCGAACGTCGTTGACGGCCTGAGCCACCGTTTCGCGCGAAATGGCCGTCGGGGCGGCAACTGCGCTCGTGGTGGCGGCAATCGCGGCGCGTACCTCCTGCGTTGCCGGCGCGGTGTCGGTCGTCGTTGGCGGTAACTGTCGGGTGATGGGCGTAATGCTCATATTCTTGTCCGTCTTCAAGTGCGCGAACACTGATTCCAAGGATCTCGTTGGCCGTCGGGCGTGCGTCCTCGGCGGCGTTGGCGACTCTTCGGTCGCTCGTATGACGCGTGCGTTTCTCACTGGCCTCAATGGCCGGTTGATGTCCCTTACGGCCGGCCAAGGCAAATCTTTAAATAAGTGTGTCGAGCCAGTGTCGGCGGGTTGAATGAGTTAACGGCAGGGAATGCGGTGTCTATAGGGTCTGGAGACCTGCAAGGACGTGCGTGACCGAGCGCCAATGCTGGCGCGGGTTTGCGAGCGGGAGGTGGGTACGGGATGCGATCGGGCAGGGTGGCGGAAACCCTGCCCGGAAGGGCGACGAAGACTTACTCGACCTTGGGATCGCGGGCCATCAACTGCTCGACGGCGCTGCGCGGCGCCATACGGCCGCCCAGGACTTCATGCACGGCGCGGGTGATCGGCATGTCCACGCCCAGATCGGCGGCATGGCGTGCGGCGACCTGGGTGGTCAGCACGCCTTCGGCGACATGGCCGAGGTTACGCAGGATGTCCGGCAGGCTGCGTCCTTCGGCCAGTGCCAGGCCTACCTGGCGGTTGCGCGACAGATCGCCGGTGCAGGTGAGGATCAGGTCGCCCATGCCGGCCAGACCCATGAGGGTTTCGCGACGGCCACCGAGCGCTTCGGCCAGACGGGCGATTTCGGCCAGGCCACGCGTCATGAGCGCCGCACGGGCGTTCAGGCCAAAGCCAAGGCCGTCCGAGATGCCGGCGGCGATGGCCATGACGTTCTTCACTGCACCGCCGACCTCGGCACCGACGACGTCGTCGTTGGCATACAGGCGCAGACGGTTGTGATGCAGCTTGTTCGCCCAGTGGCGGGCAAATTCGATGTCAGGCGAGGCCAGCGTGATGGCGCAGGGCAGGCCCTGGGCAACCTCTTGCGCGAAACTCGGGCCCGTCAGCGCACCGTAGCCGGTGTCGCCAAGGACTTCTGCCACCACTTGGTGGGGGAGTTTGCCAGTCGCGGCTTCAAAGCCCTTGCAGACCCACAGGACGGGGACGTGCGGCGCGAGGTCGTACAGGCGCTGCAAGGTCTCGCGCAGGCCAGCGACTGGCGTGGCGATGATGGCCAGTTCCATGCCTTCGCAGGCGGCGGTGATGTCGGCTTCGACGCGCACGGTGTCGGGAATCGAGACGCCCGGCAGGAAGCGTTCGTTTGTGCGGCTGCCTCGCACCAGGCCTGCGTGGACGGCGTCGTTGGACCACAGGGCGACGTCGTGTGCGCTGGAATAGGTGATGGCGAGCGCGGTGCCCCAGGCGCCCGCGCCGAATACGGTAATACGGCTCAAATTACAGTCCCCAGACGGAGCGCACGAGGACGTAGCCGCTCTGGCCGTCCGCATGCTGGACCTTCACCCATCCGGACGCGGGCTTGTCAGCCACATCGAGCAGGACGTCCTTACGGGCGGTGAATACGATGGGAGCGCTGGCGTCCGGCGAGCGCCGGATTTCGGCCACTGCGACGGTCACGATGACGTGGGTGCGATCGACCAACTGGCTGCGTTCGACCCAGCCCATGCCGCCACCCGCTTCGCGGATCTTGACCCACTTGTCGGTGGTGACGATCTGCTCGACCGGTGTGCCGCGCAGAAGAATGAACTGGGGTTTTGCCTGGACGGAGCCCGCGTCGTAAACGATGGCGTTGCCGCCCAGTTCATGGATGTCGAGGGCGCTGGCCGCCGCCGAGAGCAGCAGCCCGGCCCCCGCGAGCGCCAGACGTGGAAGCATCTTGCGCATGATCGATTGCTTACTGAATGGCGGCGGCGCCGTTGCCATCGCCTGCCTGTTGGCGGGCGGCGTACATGGCTTCGAAGTTGACCGGGGCCAGCAGCACCGGCTGGAAACCGGCACGGGTGACAGCGTCCGAAACAGCTTCGCGGGCGTACGGGAACAGGATGTTGGCGCAGCCCACCATCAGCAGGGCTTCCATGGTCTCTTGCGGCACGTTGCGGATCTGGAACACGCCGCCTTGCGTCACTTCAACCAGGAACACGGTCTTGTCTTCGGTCCCCTTGGCGGTCACGGTGACCGTCACGGTGACTTCGAAGAAACCTTCTTCAAGCGGGTTGCCGCCGGTCGAGAGTTCGACGTTGATGCTCGGCGTTTCGCGTTCGAGATAGACCTGCGGCGCGCCCGGGACTTCGATCGACAGATCCTTGATGTAGAGCTTTTCGATGGTGAAGACGGGCTGTTCGTTTTGTTCCATGGTGTGGTTTCGTTTCTTATGGTGATGGTTGTTCTGTGGTCACTGGCCGGCCAAAAGCTCGTCCAGCCTCCCTTCGTGCTCCAGCGCGTACAGGTCGTCGCAGCCGCCGACGTGCAGATCGCCGATGAAAATCTGCGGGACCGTCCGGCGCCCGGTGCGCTCCATCATGAGCGCGCGTTGTTGCGCGTCCATGTCAACGCGAACCTTTTCGATCTCGGTCACGCCCTTGCGGCGCAGCAATTGCTCGGCGCGCACGCAGTACGGGCAGACGCCCGTGGCATACATGAGGACTTTGGTTGGCGCGGACATGACTTTGACTTCCTGCTTCTAAAACAAGTGCAAATGCAGACGAGACGGATCAGGCGCTCGCTGAGACCGGCAGGCCGGCGTCCTGCCAAGCCTTGACACCGCCGTCCAGCGTCACGGTGTGCTCGAAACCGGCTTTACGCAGCTTGGAGGCGGCGTAGCTTGCGCGCGTGCCGTTCTGGCACACAATCACGATGGGACGGTTCTTGAACTTGGCAAGTTCCCCGGCGCGGGCTTCGAGTTCGGCCGACGGAATGTGACGTGCGTTCGCCAGGTGGCCGCTCGCGAATTCCTTCTGGTCCCGAACGTCCACGATTACGGCATCTTTGCGATTGATCAAAAGGACGGCGTCGCTCGGCGAAACACCGAAAGCGCTGCCCCCACGGATGATCGGAGCGAAGAGCAGGCCGCCGCTCAGCAGAGCCAGGCCGAGCCAGACATAGTTATAGTTCTGAAGAATGAATTCCATGGCGGGGGGTATGGAGGCTCAAAACTTCTGAATAAGGTTTGAGCCGTTTCTACTGTGGAAAAAGTACATCCGATACAATACCACCTTTCACCTTTTTCGCGCCTGCCTTGTCTTGGCCTGTCTGGTGGCGGTGCGAATGTGATTCCGGTCCCGGCCGGGTGTTGTGCCTGACAGGGGCAACTTATCCGGCAGCAATCCCCCGTTATTGTTGTTTCTTGTGTTTATCTAAATAGGCGAATGTCATGTACAAGATCGTTTTGATGCGTCACGGCGAGTCCACCTGGAACAAAGAAAACCGCTTCACCGGCTGGACCGATGTGGACCTCACCGAGCAAGGCGTGCAGGAGGCGGTCGCCGCTGGCAAGCTGCTCAAGAAGGAAGGTTATTCCTTCGACGTCGCCTTCACCTCGGTCCTCAAGCGCGCCAACAAGACGCTCAATGCCGTCCTGGAAGAGCTCGATCAACTATGGATTCCCGTGGAGCACAGCTGGCGCCTGAATGAGCGCCACTACGGTGCGCTCCAGGGGCTGAACAAGGCAGAAACCGCCGCCAAGTTCGGCGACGACCAAGTGCTGGTCTGGCGCCGTTCGTACGACGTGCCGCCGCCCGCGCTGGAAGAAGGCGATGAGCGTCTGAACATTGACGATCCGCGCTACGCTGGCATGAAGAACGAAGAGTTCCCGCGTACCGAATGCCTGAAGGACACCGTCGCCCGCTTTGTTCCGTACTGGCTTGAAACCATCGCCCCGGTCGTCAAGAGCGGCAAGCGCGTGGTCATCGCTGCCCACGGCAACAGCCTGCGCGCACTGATCAAGTATCTGGACAAGATGTCGGACGATGACATCGTGGCGCTGAACATTCCGACGGCCCAGCCGCTGGTGTACGAGCTGGATGCGGACCTCAAACCCATCAAGCACTACTACCTGGGTGATGCCGACGCGATTGCCGCCGCCATGAATGCCGTGGCCAATCAGGGCAAAGCCAAGGCGTGATCGGATTGCGCCTTCGCAGTCAAAGGCTCGCGCTGCTCGCACTCTGTGCAGGCGCGAGCCTTTTCATGTTCACCGCCCAAGCGGCTCCGGCTGATGACAAGCGCGACGAGCTCAAGTCGCTGCAGGATCAGATCAAGCAGCTGCAGCGCGATATTTCGCATGGTGAAGAAACCCGTGCGGACGCCGCGAGCGATCTGGCTGGCGCCGAGCGCGCGGTATCGAATGCCCAGCGCCGCCTGCGCGAGCTGACGCAATCCAAGGCGGAACGCGAGGCCGAGTTGCAGCGCCTGCAGGCCGAACAGGGTCGCATGGAGGCCGAAATCGCCCGCCAGCGCAAGCAACTGGGCGATGTCATCTATCGTATGTACGTGGAAGGCGGACAGGCCGGCGCGCGCCGCTTGCTGTCGGGGGATGACCCCAACCAGCTTTCGCGTGACGCGTATTACCTTGAACAGATCGCGCGCCAGCGCGCGCAAGCCATTGACGAGGCGCGCGTGGCGATGAAAAACCTGCAACAGATCATCGCGCTGGTCGAGGCCGAGCGCGCGCAGGTCGCTGAGCTGGAAGACCAGCGCAAGGTTGAGCAGGACAAGTTGGTGGAGGAACGCCAGCGCCAGCGCGATATCCTGGCGCAGGCAAGCGAGGAATTGCGCGCCAAGCGGCGTGAGATGGTCTCGTTGCAGCGCGACCAGGCGCGGCTCGAAAAGCTCATCAAGGGGCTGGACGAGATCGCCCGCAAGGCTGCCGCCGCCCGTGCCAAGGCGGCTGCGGCAGCCGCAGCCGCAGCGGCGGCAAGCCGGTCGTCGTCGAGCGTTTCAAGCGTGGCGGCGGCTCAGTCTTCTTCGGGGCGTACACCGCCCAAGGCGGCGGGCGAGCCGGTGGTAGGGCGTGCCGAGACGGTGGCCCAGTCAGGCGGGCAGGAGGTTGACTTCGGCCGCCTGAAAGGCCGTCTGCACTGGCCGGTGAAGGGCGAACTAACTGGACGGTTCGGTGCTCCAAGGGCAGGAGGAGGCACGAGCTGGCGCGGCGTGTTCATCCGCTCGGCCCAAGGCACAGAAGTTCACGCCGTGGCGGGCGGGACCGTCGCGTATGCTGACTGGCTTCGCGGGTTCGGCAACCTCATCATCATCGACCATGGCGACGGGTACATGACGATTTACGGCAACAACGAATCGTTGTACAAGACGCCCGGACAGGTGGTGAAAACCGGGGAGACCATTGCCTCGGTGGGCGCTAGCGGTGGTGCAGAAGAATCGGGTTTATACTTTGAAATCCGGTATCGCGGGGAGCCGTCGGACCCCGCAAGATGGGTGGCCGGGCGTTGATCCCCCAACAGTGAGCGAGCACGGCAGCCCGAGATCGTGCAGTGATATGGCATGGAGCCAAAATGAGCAGCAAGTGGAAACAAGTAGGCCTGGTACTCAGCGGTGTGTGCGTCGGCGTTCTGATCAGCCTTCAGTTGTCGGCCAACGCCCAGCGCGACGTCGCCAACACACTGCCGGTCGAAGAGCTGCGTAATCTCGCTGACGTCTTCAATTCCATCAAACAGAATTACGTCGAGCCCGTCGATGACAAAAAGCTCATCGGCAGCGCGATCAGCGGCATGGTATCGGGGCTCGACCCGCATTCGAGCTACCTCGACGCCGACGCGTTCAAGGATCTCGAAGTCAGTACCAAGGGTGAATTCGGCGGACTGGGTATCGAAGTCGGCATGGAAGATGGCTTCGTCAAGGTCGTCTCGCCGATCGAAGACACCCCTGCATTTCGCGCGGGCATCAAGGCTGGCGATCTGATCGTCAAGCTCGACGACACGCCGGTCAAGGGCATGGCCCTGAACGACGCCGTCAAGCGCATGCGCGGCAAGCCCAAGACCAACATCACCCTGACGGTGGTGCGCAAGGGCGAATCCAAGCCGCTGGAAGTGACCCTGACGCGCGAAGTCATCCGCGTGCAGAGTGTGCGTTCCAAGTATGTCGATGGCTACGCCTACGTTCGCCTGGCCCAGTTCCAGGAGAACACCACGGCCGACATGGCCAAGCAGCTCGACAAGATTTACAAGCAGGGTCCGGTGAAGGGCATCGTGCTCGATCTGCGCAACGATCCGGGCGGCTTGCTTAATAGCGCCGTCGGCGTGTCGGCTGCCTTCCTGCCGCCCAAGTCGCTGGTGGTCTACACCGATGGCCGCACGGACGATTCGCGTCGCAAGTACTTCGCGTCGCCTGACGACTATGCTCGCGGTGATCGCGAAGACGTGCTGAAGGGCGCGCCGGCTGCCTGGAAGACGGCGCCGATGGTGGTGCTCGTCGAACGGTGGTTCGGCTTCGGCGTCCGAAATCGTTGCTGGGGCGCTGCAGGACTATAAGCGCGCCACCATTATCGGTACGCAATCGTTCGGCAAGGGCTCGGTGCAGACCATCATCCCGCTGTCGGCGACCACGGGCGTCAAGCTGACGACGGCGCGTTACTACACGCCGAAGGGCCGCTCGATCCAGTTGCTGGGCATCACGCCGGACGTGGTGGTCGAGGAGTCGGCTGAAGGTAACCGCATCAAGTACCTGCGCGAGGCCGACCTGGATCATCACCTGTCCAACACGCTCGACCCGAGTGCTGGCGTGCGCAAGGCTGAAGACGCCCAGGCAGCCGAAGCTGCGGCCAAGGCTGCACAGGACAAGGGAGCTGCGGCCAAGCCGACTGACAAGCCCAAGTCGGAAGAAGAAGGTATTGAAGCGCCGAAGTTCGAGTTCGGCGGGAAGGGTGACTTCCAGTTCGAACAAGCGCTGAACTTCCTGAAGGGTGCGCCAGTGGCGCAAAGCAAGCTGGCGCAGGCATCGACCGATGCTTCAGCGCCGGCGGCAACGCCGGACGCCGCGAAGAAGTAATCGCTGGCAAAACGATTCGGGGCGGCCTTTGGGCTGCCCCGATTGTTTTTGGGGTGTCCGTTTTCGTCCAGCGGCCGCAATGCGAGGAGATACGCATGCTCAGACCCGAAACCACATATCGCCTGGCAGGGCGCCGCCTGCATGTACTCGATGAAGGAATGGGACGACAGGTCCGCACGCGCGAGCTACATCTCGAAGCCGATGTTCTTGAGCGGGCGGTGCAAGTACTGGCGCGACTGGAACACGTCGAAACCGGGCCGGGCGGGCACGCGGCCACACTGACGATTCGATACAGCCTGGTGCATTCCTCCCTCGAAGAGATCGAGGAATATCTTGGGGAGCAGGGATTCAGGCTCGACAACAGCCTTTATGCGCGAATGGTGCGGGCGCTGGTGTACTTCTCGGAAGAGACGGAGCGCCGCAACCTCTCCAATCCGCAACGACTTATCAAACGATCTGACGAGGTCTACGTTCGCGCCTACGATCACCACCTGCATGGCGACCACGACGACACGCCGCTAGAGTTACGCAATGATCGTTAGTCTTCCCACGGAGGTGGCGCACGCTATGTGCGCCACCTCGCCGGATTCAATGCAAGGTCGGCTTGTTGGTCTCGAACAGGGCGCGAGCCTGCTCGGCCGAAAAACGGTACTCGAGGTTCGAGAGATCGTCACGGATGACGATGTTGCTGCCCTCGGCCAGCATGCGCTCGATTTCTTCGCGGCCTAGCGAACGCAGCATGTCACCCACCTTCTCCCAGTCGGGAGGGAAGTCATGACTGACTGGACGCGGCTCGAAAACGCGCACAGTCTCTTCGTGGAAGAGGCGGTGCAGCAATTCTTCTGGCGAGCACGCCAGCAATTCCTCGGGCTTGAGTGTTGCAGCCAGCTGGCGCACACGATTCCAGCCGTCCTGATCCTTTAGGTCGGCACCCGGCAGTTTCTGGAGGAATAAGCCAGCTACCTGCGTGTCGGTTGCCGTCAATACCAGCGTCGCCGGTTGTTGTTCCGACTGGGCCAGATAGTGCTCGAACACGCTAGTGATGCTGTCGCCTTCAATGGGCACGAAGCTCTGGTAGGGCTGGCGCGCGCCGGCCACGTCCAGTGTCATGAGCAGGTTGCCGTCGCCGAGTAGCTCACGCAGGCCGGCACCCGCTGGAACGCTGTCTTCGCTCTGGGCAAAGCCGCGCAGATTGAGTCCTTCCGAACAGTCAATGACCAGCAGCGGTACGATGCCGTGGCCGCGTAACTGGAAGGTCAGGCGGCCAGGCTGCTTGAGGTTGGTGGCGATGATGGCGCACACGCCGCACATTTCGCCCAGCAGCGCACGCACCGGAGCGGGATAATCTCGCCCCGAGAGCATCTGGTGCCAACTGTCCGACAGGCGCACCACGGCACCGCGGATATCGATGTCTTCAAGCAGGAAGCGTTGAACGGCGTCTTGCATCTCAGGCTCCGAGTTCTTTGTGATAGGTGGCTTCGTCAAAGCCAACGAGTATCCGACCGTCATGTTCGATAACTGGACGCTTGACGAGACTCGGCTTGGTGCACATCAGTTCAATGGCACGTGCTTCGTTGACATCCGTGCGTTCTTCATCGGAAAGGCCGCGCCACGTTGTTCCGCGCGTATTGAGCAGCGGTTCCCAGCCTACCTTGCCGGCCCAACCGGAGAGTTGTTCCTGCGTGACGCCGAACTTCTTGTAGTCGTGGAAATCGTAGGGAATGCCGTGAGCGTCGAGCCAGTCGAACGCTTTTTTCATGGTGCTGCAGTTCTTGATGCCGAATACCTTGACCATCACGTGTTCATGTACCAATTGAGCAATTACATATTGTCGCATTCAGATCAGCGGCGGCCACCGCCGTTTGATGCGAAAATACCAGACCAACCGGGGCGCATTCTGCCTCATCCGTTTGCAGATCATCACTGCCGATGAAATTCCATCCCAAATTCAAGACCCTGTTCGTCAAGGTAACGCTAGCCGTCTTCGGTGCGCTGACCGTATCGGTCCCGTACGTTGCACAGGCTGCGACCTCCAAACAGAACAAGGCAACGCCCGCCAAGCAGTCGAAGGCGAGCGCTACGACCAAGAAGGCCGCACCCGCATCCAAGAAGGCGAGTGCGACCCCGTCCAAATCCAAGACCGCCAGCAAGTTGACATCCAAGACCGCCACGTCGTCAGCCAAGGCCAGTGATTCGGCCGCCAAGTGCCGCACGGTGCGCGTCAAAACGAGCAAGGGCTACACCAACAAGCGTGTGTGCTCTGCCGCGCCGGCGCCCGAGCCCGCTCTGCAAAATAGCCCGATCAAGGAAAACGCCCTGACCGCCGTGCCCGCCGCTGGCGCAGCGGCAACCGAGGTGAAGGCACGTAACGTGCCCGATCGGGCGTACGCGGTTGACGGTGAAACGTTCTTCCATCAAGGCCGTAAGTTCCGCGTCCAGGGCATTCCGCCGGGTGCGCTTGCCGCTGGCGGCGACCACGCCAAGCAAAAATTGCAGATGGCGCTCGACGCAGGATCGATCTCGGTCGATCCGGTGGGGGTTGATGCGACAGGCACGGCCACGGCCGTGGTGCGCGTGAATGGCCGTAATGTGGCAGACACGCTGCGTGCAGACCTGCCGCCGCAAACCGCTGGCGCACCGGGCAGCCGCACAACGATGACGCCTGCTGCTACGCCCGATACGCGCGCTCAGAGTTCGCGCGCTGCGGCGAACGAACAGGCATCGTCGGCACCTGCATCGTCGTCGTCCTCATCTTCAGCCTCGTCTTCGCAGGAGAGCGATTGGGGTGCCATCTTCCATGGTGGCGGCGAAGGTATTTCGCCGGGAGCCATGGGCGACTGATGGTTTGAGGGTGGCACTTGCATGGCGCCACCCGTTTTTGCGAACAGACAGCATGGGCGGCGTGTGCCGCCCATGTCGCTTATTCCGGTAGTTGATCCGCGCGGACGAGGAAGACCTTGTCGTCTTCTGTCTCTGTGCTCAACCACACCAGTTCCAGCTCCGGGAACGCGGCTTCGACCAGATCGCGGTTGTGGCCGACTTCCACCACGACGATGCCATCGTCGGTGAGGTGGCGCCGCGCATCGCGGAGGATCACACGCACGACGTCTAGCCCATCGTCACCGGCAGCCAAGGCCATTTCGGGCTCAGCACGGTATTCGTCCGGCAGACGTTCCATGGATTCGGTGGTTACGTAGGGTGGGTTGCTGACGATCAGGTCGTAGCGTTCATCGCCCAGTGCGGTAAACACATCCGACTTGATGAGTCGCACCTGATCGGTCAGGCCATAGTCATCGACGTTACGTGCTGCGACTTCCAGCGCATCGTCGGACAAGTCGATGGCGTTCGACCAGCGCATCCGGGAAGCGATGCGCCATCAGGATCGCCAGACAGCCGCTTCCGGTGCACAGGTCCAGCGCGCGCTTGACGTCCGACGGGTGCGTGATCCACGGCGAGAAGCCTTCTTCCACAAGCTCGGCGCAGTACGAGCGCGGCACGATCACTCGCTCATCCACGTAGAAGCGGAAGTCCCCCAGCCAAGCCTCGTTGGTGATGTATGCCACCGGGATGCGCTCGTCCGCACGACGCGCGATCTTGTCCAGCACCTCGGCGCGTTCGTCCGAGGGGATGCATGCATCCATGAACGGGTCGAGGCGGTCCAGCGGCAAGTGCAGTGTGTGCAGCACGAGATAGACGGCCTCGTCATAGGCGTCTTGCAGGCCGTGCCCGAAATACAGTCCGGCGCGGTTGAAGCGCGTGACTGCATAGCGGATCAGGTCGCGCACCGTGACCAGTTCGTTGACGGGCGAATGCGAGTGCTCGTGGTCATGGTCGTGACCGCAGTCCTCATCGCATTCGTGGTCGTGTTCGTGTGTGTGGCTCATGGCATTCACTCGGCAAGCAGGTGGCTGATGGCGCGTTCGTAGGCGATGGACAGAGGCCCGATGTCGGCCACGCGCACGCGCTCGTTGATCTTGTGGATGGTGGCATTGACCGGGCCGAACTCGACAACTTCAGGGCACCAGGTGGCGATGAATCGCCCGTCCGAGGTGCCGCCCGTGGTCGACAGTTCGCCGTGCACGCCGGTTGCCGCCTCGATGCCTGCCAGGACCGCGTTGACCAGGCGACCGCGCCGCGTCATGAACGGATTGCCCGACAGGCTCCATTCCAGCGAGTACTCCAGACCGTGGCGATCGAGAATCTCATGCACGCGGGCACGCAGCGCATCGGCCGTGCATTCTGGTGAGAAGCGGAAGTTGAACAGCAACTCCAGCGCGCCCGGCACAACATTGTTGGCGCCGGTGCCGGCGTGGATGTTCGAAATCTGGAAGCTGGTCGGCTGAAAGTACTCGTTGCCTTTGTCCCATTCCGTTGACGCCAGCTCTGCCAGTGCAGGTGCCGCCTGATGGATCGGATTGCGGCCCAGGTGCGGGTAGGCGATGTGGCATTGCACGCCGTGGATCTTCAACGTGCCATTGAGTGAGCCGCGTCGGCCGTTCTTGATCATGTCGCCCAAGCGATCCACCGAGGTGGGTTCGCCGACGATGCAGTAGTCCATGGCTTCACCACGCGCACGCAATGCTTCGACCACGCGCGTCGTGCCGTCGGTGGCGACGCCTTCTTCGTCCGAGGTCAGCAGTAGTGCGATCGAGCCGGAATGGTCCGGATTCGCCGCGACGAAGCGTTCCACTGCCGTCACGAAGGCGGCGAGCGAAGTCTTCATGTCTGCCGCGCCACGACCATACAGGTAGCCATCGCGCTCGGTGGGCAAAAAGGGCTCGCTGTGCCATTGGTCGAGCGGCCCGGTCGGCACCACGTCGGTGTGGCCGGCAAGGCAGACGACCGGACGGGCGGTACCGCGCCGTGCCCACAGATTGCACACGCCATTGCTGTCGATGCGCTCGCAGTTGAAGCCGATGGCTTCGAGGCGGCGCGCAATGATCTCAAGGCAGCCTTCATCCGCAGGTGTGACAGAGCGGCGCGCGATCAACGCGTGCGTGAGGTCGAGGGTGCTTTGTTGGGCTTGGTCTTGCATGGGCGGCGGGGTTGAGGCGAAAGGCGAATTTTAGCCTGAGGCCGCCGCGTGTGCTCGCATTCGCACCGCGCAGGGCATTTGCGGAACGACGAAAATCGTACGAGTTCTAGTGTTTCCTCTCTAGAATGTAACGGCTTTTTGCGGGCATGCCCGCACACATAACAACGGGAGACACATGAGCATGACCCGCATCGCTGTTTTGGTGGCGGCCCTGTTCAACCGCTGGCTGTGCTGGCCAGCCCTCGGCCCCTGCACTGACCTCAGAACAACTCCAAAAGAACTACCGCGCCATTCCATTGGATGGCTTTTCGGACGGCATCAAGCACTGGCGCGACCGCAATGGCACGCGCTACGCCCGCTACGAGCCGACGCAGATCGTCGGCATCGCCGAGAATATTGTCCTTCTTCAGCGCAACAACGGTGGCTGGATCGAGAACCGCGACCCGGCGCGCATCATGTCGCAGGACGAAATCGCCTACGCGTGGCGCGACAAGTACAACTCGCAGAGCAGCTTCGACAATCGCAATGTCTATACGCAGATCGAGTACCTTTTCGCCGCGTATGACCAGACGCACGAGCCTCGCTACCGCGACTCGGCGCTGCTCGGTTTCGAGTACATCCTGCGCATGCAGAACAAGAATTGCGGCGGTTGGCCCCATACAGTGCCGGGCACCCAGCCATACCACGGCGACATCACTTTCGCAGATGAAGTGACCTCAGGGGTTCTGCGCACGCTGCGCAAGATGGAAAGCGGCAGCGAACCGTTCAGTTCGCTCGACGCGGCCACACGCCAGCGCGCTGGCGAGGCTCGCGAGCGCGGCGACGCCTGCGTACTCAAGTTGCAGGTGGTGCAAAACGGCCAGCTGACCGGATGGGCCGGGCAATATGATCCGCGTACGCTGCAACCGGTGCAGGGCCGCTCGTTCGAGTTGCCCGCCGTCGTGTCGCAGGAATCGGTCGAGATGGCGCGCTACCTGATGAGCATTCCCAATCCGTCACCCGACGTGGTCAAGTCCATCGAAGGCGTGATGTCGTGGTTCGATCGCTCGAAGCTGGTTGGCTGGAAGATCGACACCATCACGCTCGAACAGCCGATCCGCTATCAATTCCACACCGCTGCGACCGACCGCGTGCTGGTGCAGGACGCATCCGCTGGACCGTTGTGGGGGCGTTTCTACGATCTGAAGGACAATGGCATCTTGCTCGCCAACCGCGACGGACGTCGCGTGGAAAAGTACTCGGACATCACGCATGAGCGTCGCACGGGATATGCGTGGTACGGCACCTGGCCGCAGAAGCTGCTGTACGAGGAATACCCCACATGGAAGAAGCGCACGGGGCGCTGAGCAAAGGCAGGCGGGCAATGCGCCGTGTCCGCTCGTCGGCGTGGCGCGTTTTGCCCAACCCTCAGAAGGCGCGCCATCGAACGCCTTTGGTATCTCATGGCGGGGTGTCGCGGGATTCGCCTCAGGCATCCATGCTAGCGAGCACGGCATCGAAGGCACCCGGTGCCCGCGTTTGACGTGACGTGTCAGTTGCGCGCGGCGCGCCGGGTCTGGATGGTGATCGGGCGCGCAGCAAGCGTCGGGTCTTGAGCGGTGACGCGGGCGCGTAACTGTCCGCATCCGCCTTCAACATCCTGCCCGGCGGAGTCACGCAGTTTGGTGAGCACGCCACGTTGATGCAGACGTCGAGCAATGTTGCGCGCGTGCTCCCACGACGGTCGACGATAGGGCAGGGCATCCACCGTGTTGTACGGAATCATGTTCATGATCGCGTACTTGCCCGCCAACAATTGCACGATGTTGTCGAGTTCCTCTTCGCTGTCGTTGATGCCTTCGAGCAGCGTCCACTGGTATTGGACCGGGTAGCCCGTCGTACGCGCGTACGCTTCGGCACGCTTGACCAGCTCTGCCGGATCGATGCGCGGCGCACGCGGCAGCAATTGCGCGCGCAGGTCAGGCAAGGTGGTATGCAGTGACAAAGCGAGTGCCGGCTTGACCACACCTTGAGGCAGGCGTTCGAAGACACGATGGTCGCCCACCGTCGAGAACACCAGATTCTTGTGGCCGATGCCGCCCAGCGTGCCAAGAAAGTCGATCGCTTCGAGCACGTTGTCGATGTTGTGCGAAGGCTCGCCCATCCCCATGAATACGACCTTCTTCACCGGTCGGTGTCGCCGCGCGAGGACAACTTGCGCGACGATTTCGGCGCTGCCGAGTTGGCGCAACAATCCGTCGCGCCCGGTCATGCAGAAGGTACAGCCGACGGCGCAGCCGATCTGGCTCGATACGCATACGCCGTCGCGCGGCAACAGTACGCTTTCCACCGTCTGACCGTCGCCGAGTTGCACGAGTAAGCGCGCTGAACCGTCTTCGGCGGGGTGTTCAGAGTGAATGTGCGCAAGTGCGGCGAGGTCGTCGCCGATAGCGCCTAGCGCTTCGCGTACGCGGAGGGGAAGTACGTGTTCCGCCGCGCGCGGGCCGGCGTCGAGCGGCAGGCCGTTGACCCACGCGCGCAAGATGCGCTGTTCGTGGGCAGGCTTGGCGCCGAGGTCGCGCAGATGTTGGCGGATGTGCTGGATTCGCATTGCGGGGCGGATGCTAGCATTTGCGACGGCCCGCGCGTCAACGTGGGCTGTTGCGACATGTCACACGCAGGCCGCACGCGCCGCGCCGCGCCCGGCGAAGGCCAGTGCCTCAGCGCGAGTCTTCTTCCATGTGCAGAGTGAAGGAGCTGAACGAGGTGCCATCCTCTTCCTCTGGTTCGAAATCGGCCAGTCGCGTTGTCTCTGGCGCGACCGCAGTCGGTGTGGTGAGCGGCGCGGCGTTGTTGATGAGCCACGACAGGTTGGTGGGCGAATCGGCGTTGGTGAGCGCTTCTTCCAGCGTGATGACGTCTTCGTGGTACAGGCGGTAGAGGTCCTGCTCGAAAGTCTGCGACCCCGGCGCGAGCGATTGCTCCATCGCTTCCTTGATTTCGCTGAACAGGCCTTTCTCGATCAGATCGGCCACGTGGCGCGTGTTCATGAGAATTTCGGCCGCCGGCACGCGCGAGCCGTCGGGCTGACGTACCAGACGTTGCGAAACGATGCTGCGCAGGGCGACCGACAGATCCAGGTACAGCAGCGAGCGGTTTTCCAGCGGGAAGAAGTTCGCGATCCGGTTGAGCGCGTGGTAGGCGTTGTTGGCGTGCATCGTCGCCAGGCACAGGTGGCCCGACTGCGCATACGCGATCGCTGCCTTCATGGTTTCGAGATCGCGGATCTCGCCGATCAGGATGCAGTCCGGCGCTTGCCGCATGGCGTTGCGCAGGGCTTCGTTCCAGCTATGCGTGTCGAAGCCCACTTCGCGTTGGTTGACGATCGATTTTTTATGGCGGAAGAGATATTCGATCGGATCTTCCACCGTCAGGATGTGGCCCGAGCGGTGCGTATTGCGGTGGTCGAGCATCGACGCGATGGTGGTCGACTTGCCTGAGCCGGTCGCACCCACCACCAGCACCAGCCCCCGCTTTTCCATGATGATCTCGCCCAGCACCGTCGGCAGGCCGAGAGAGCCGAGCGCGGGAATCTCGCCCTGGATATAGCGCACCACGATACCGATGCTGCTGCGCTGCCAGAAGAAATTGACACGGAAGTTGCCAAGCTCGCGGCGCCCGTACGACAGATTCAGCTCGCGTTCCTGCTCGAAGCGATTGACCTGTTCGGGCGACATCATTTCGTAGGCCATCCGCTGGATGACCGAGGGCTCCATCACCTGCTGGTTGATGGGGATGACGGTGCCATTGATCTTGATGTGAATCGGCGCGCCGGCCGAGACGAAGATGTCCGACGCCTTGCGTTCGGCCATCAGCTGGAACAGCTTGTCGAAGATCATGCGGGCGCTCCCTTGTCTCTCTGTGCCCTTTATGGGGCATCCTGTTCGTTGCTCCGTCGAGGGAGCTTTGTCGCCCGCACGCGGGTACTGCCGTGGCGACAGCGCCCGCCCGTACCGGGAGCCAGGGCCCCCGGTACGCCTTGCGCGATCAGTCGCGCAGCAGGTCGTTGATCGAGGTCTTGGCGCGGGTCTGGGCATCCACGCGCTTGACGATCACGGCGCAATACAGCGAATACTTGCCGTCGGCGCTGGGCAGGTTGCCCGACACCACCACCGAACCGGCCGGAATGCGGCCGTAGGTGACTTCACCGGTCGCACGGTCGTAGATCTTGGTGCTCTTGCCGATGTACACGCCCATCGAGATCACCGAGTTTTCTTCGACCACCACGCCTTCGACGACTTCCGAGCGGGCACCGATAAAGCAGTTGTCTTCGATGATCGTCGGGTTGGCTTGCAGCGGTTCGAGCACGCCACCGATACCAACGCCGCCCGACAGGTGCACGTTCTTGCCGATCTGGGCACACGAACCTACCGTCGCCCAGGTGTCGACCATCGTGCCTTCGTCGACGTAAGCGCCGATATTCACGTAAGAGGGCATCAGCACGGCGTTGCGGCCGATGAACGAGCCGTAGCGCGCGACGGCTGAAGGCACCACGCGGAAGCCGGCATCGCGGAATTGCGACTCGCTCCACTGACCAAACTTGGTCGGCACCTTGTCGAAGTACTTCAGGTCGCCCGATTCAATGACGGCATTCTCGTGCGTGCGGAAGTACAGCAGCACGGCCTTCTTGAGCCATTGATGCGTGGTCCACTCACCGTCGGTCTTTTCAGCCACGCGCAGGCGGCCGGTGTCCAGCTCGTTGATCACGTGGCGGATGGCGCTGCCCAGTTCGGCATCGATCTTGCCGGGGCTGACTTCGGTGCGGCGTTCCCACGCGGCGTTGATGATCGATTCAAGGTCTTGCGTGTTCATGGTCTTCCTCTAAGGTAAAGGGTCTTAACGGGAGAATTCAGCGATACGGCGCGCGGCTTCCACGCATTCGTCGATGCCGGCGACCAGCGCGATGCGCACACGGCCCCGGCCAGGGTTGATGCCGCGCGCTTCACGCGCCAGATATTGGCCAGGCAGCACTGTCACGTTGGTGCGGGCGAGCAATTCGCGGGCGAATTCCGTGTCGTCGCCCGGCGTGCGTGCCCACAGATAGAAAGATGCGTCCGGCATGCTCACTTCCAGCGTGCCTTGCAACAGCGGCACCACGGCAGCGAATTTTTCGCGGTACAGACGACGGTTTTCGATCACGTGTGTTTCGTCGTTCCACGCGGCGATGCTGGCTTCTTGCACTGGCACGCTCATGGCGCAGCCATGGTAGGTGCGATAGAGCAGGAAACGCTTGAGGATCGTCGCGTCGCCAGCCACGAAGCCGGAGCGCAGGCCGGGCACGTTGGAGCGCTTGGAGAGGCTCGAGAACACCACCAGTCGCTCGAAATTCTCACGGCCCATGCGATGGGCGGCTTCGAGCGCGCCGATGGGGGCCGCGCCTTCCTCGAAGTAGATTTCGGAATAGCACTCGTCCGAGGCAATCACAAAGCCATAGCGGTCGGAGAACTCAAACAGCGTCTTCCATTCTTCGAAGCTCAGCACGCGACCCGTCGGGTTGCCCGGTGAGCAGACAAACAGCAACTGCACGCGCGACCATTCGGCGGCGCTCAGGCTGTCAAGGTCGAGCCCGAAGCCGTTTTCCTCAGTCTGGTTGAGGAACACCGGTTGAGCGCCGGCCAGATAGGCCGCGCCTTCATAGATTTGATAGAACGGGTTGGGGCTGGCCACCAGCGCGCCCGGACGGCTGCCGTCGACGATGCACTGAGCGAACGAGAACAGCGCCTCGCGCGAGCCATTGACCGGCAGAACCTGCGTGGCCGCATTCACGTGCGACAGCCCGTAGCGGCGCTGCAGCCAGGCGGCGATGGTTTCGCGCAGGCGGTCGATGCCCGCCGTGGTCGGGTACGTCGCAAGGCCCGACAGCGTTTCGACCAGCCGGTCGCGGATCAGAGCCGGCGTGGCGTGTTGCGGTTCGCCGATCGACAGGCGGATGGCCGGCTGGTTCGGCGGCGTGACGCCGCTGAACAACGCGCGCAGCTTTTCGAACGGGTAGGGCTGGAGGCTCTCGAGATGAGGATTCACGGCTGTTTTTTCCGGCTCAGACATTCAGCGGCCTCGACGGATCAGGTCCGGTCGAGGCCGCATGGGAGCGGGGATTATACGCCTGCCGCCGTGCGGCCGCCGCCCCGAGTGGCGGGCCGTGTGGCCCGGCCGGGCTTAGCCGAGCGTCCTGGTAACGATCCTTGCGGCCGCAGCTACCACCTCGTTGCGTGGTTTCGCGTCCTGGTGGGGCTGCGTGAAGTACACCGCCAGCACGACCGCGCTGCCGTCCGGGCGCCACAAGACACCTACATCGTTGGTGGTGCCGTAATCGCCCGAGCCGGTCTTGTCGCCCACCTCCCAGTCCTTCGGCGCCCCGGCCCGGATACGTGCCGCGCCCGTGGTATTGCCGCGCAGCCATCCAATCAGTTGCCGGCGTTGTGCGGCGGGCAGGGCATCGGTCAAGGCAAGGCGCTGCAGCAGCATCCCCATGGCTGCGGGCGAACTGGTGTCGCGGGCATCGCCCGGCACGGCGGCGTTCAGCTCGGGCTCCCACCGGTCAATGCGGAAGACCTGGTCACCCTGCGAGCGGGCGAACGCCGTGACGCCGGCCGGTCCGCCGAGTTCCTTCATAAGCAGGTTGGCGGCCGTGTTGTCGCTGTATTGCAGCGCCGCGGCGCACAGTTCGCCGATGCTCATACCGTCGGCGAGGTGTTTTTCGGTGATCGGCGAATAAGTGACAAGGTCCTCTGCCGTATAGCGGACGTGTCGATCGAGCAGGCCGGCTTCGGTCGCGCTGCGACGGAGGATACCGCCCGCCAGCGCGACTTTGAACGTGCTGCATAGCGCAAAGCGCTCGTCTGCCCGATAGCGGATTTCGCGTGGTCGTCGGGTGTCCAGCGCAAACACGCCAAGTCGGCCCTGCGAGGTCGATTCGAGCGCAGCCAACTCACTTGCGACGGTGGCGGCCTGCGAAGTACGTGAAACCAGTGCGAGCGGGGCGGCCATGCCCACCAGCAGGATCGCACGACGGCGGGTGGAATGCGTCATAACGGCTCCCATGCAGCAAACCGGCAATTGTATCGGTGCGAGCATGCCCTGATTTGCTTGTTCCCCGCATTGTCGGCATTGCGCGCGGCCAGTAAGGTGGTCGCCATCCCATAGCCCAAGGACGAACATGGAGCGCTCGGCAGAACAGATCATCGACTATGGCAACGGCATTCATGCCATCGACACGGGATTGCTGCGCCAGCGTTTCGACGCCAGCTACCTGGTCGTCGAAAACGGGCGCGCAGCATTCATCGACACGGGTACGGCACTGGCCGTGCCGCGCCTGCTGGCGGCACTCGAGAGCCAAGGCCTTTCAGTAGATGCCGTCGACTGGGTGATCCTCACCCACGTGCATCTCGATCATGCCGGTGGTGCCGGGGCGCTCATGCGGCATCTGCCGAATGCCCGCCTTGTCGTGCATCCGCGCGGCGCTCGCCACATGATCGATCCGACGGCGTTGATCGCCGGCGCTACGGCTGTCTATGGTGAAGCGGCCATGCGCGACACCTACGGCGAACTGGCACCCGTGCCGGCAGAGAGAGTCATCGAGGCACCTGACGGTCACGTGGTCGAGCTCGTCGGTCGCCGCATTGTCTGCCTGGATACACCGGGCCACGCGCGCCACCACAATTGCATGTTCGACGAACGCTCGCGCTCCGTGTTTGCAGGCGATACGTTTGGCATTTCGTATCGGGAGACCGACTGCGCGGATGGCGCTTTCGTTATTCCGACCACCTCACCCGTGCAGTTCGACCCGGATGCGCTCAAGGCATCGATCGCGCGTTTGGTGGGTTTGTCGCCAGAAGCGGCCTACCTGACGCACTTCGGTCGTGTGGATCGTGTCGAAGCGCGCTCCCGCGAGCTGGTAGAGCAGATCGACGAAATGGTGAATTTGGCGCGTGAGTCGCTGGGGCAGCCCAACCGCCACGGCTGGCTCGTCGAGCGCCTTGGCGCGCTCTACGCCATCCGCGCCGCCCGCCGCCATTGCCCGCTGGCAGCGGCGACGGTCATTGAATTGTTGTCGCTGGATATCGAACTCAATACGCAGGGGCTGGAGGTGTGGCTGGATCGCCAGTAAGAGATTCTGCTATGAGGCCGTGACCAGGGTGTCTGTGCTGCGTTTCACCCTGGTCACGGCCTCCCGCGTCAGACCATGAACAGACTGCAAGACGCCCGCGAATGGCTCGTGGGCGTTGTCGTCATTCGTGCCGCAAGGCCTCGATCGGGTCGAGCTGCGCAGCGCGACGGGCGGGGACGTAACCGAAGAGCACACCGACGGCCGCCGAGAAGCAGAACGCCAGCAGATTGATCTGGAAGTCGAACTCGAACGGCAACTGCATCACCTGCGACAGACCCGCCGAGGCGATCAGCGCCAGCACGATGCCGATGACGCCGCCCAGCGAGGACAGCACCACCGATTCCACCAGGAATTGCAGCAGCACCTCGCGTTCCAGCGCGCCGATGGCGAGCCGGATGCCGATCTCGCGCGTGCGTTCGGTCACCGACACCAACATGATGTTCATGATGCCGATGCCGCCCACCAGCAGACTCACGGCCGCCACGGCCCCGAGCAGCGTGGTCATCACCTTGGTGGTGGTCAACAGCGTCTGGGCGATCTGCTTGGTGTCGACGACCTGGAAATCATCGTCGCGTCCCGGCTGGATGTTGCGACGAACGCGCATGACGTTGGTGATGTCTTGTGCGACCTGTTCGGTGTCGAAACCGTCCTTGGCCGATACGAAAATGTTCGGGATGACCTGCGCGCTGGTACGGCCCAGCACCCGGCGCAACATGGTCTTGAGCGGCAGCAGGACGGTGTCGTCCTGGTCTTGCCCCATCGCCGATTGGCCCTTGGGCGCCAGCACGCCGACGATGTCGCACGGCAGATCACGTACGCGCAACTTCTGGCCGATCGGGTCGGAATTGGGAAAGAGCTTGCTCTGAATGGTGGCGCCGATCACGCATACCGCCTTGCCGGATTGCTGCTCCGCTTCGGTGAAGCCGCGACCCGTGCCGATGTTCCAACTGCCGACGGTGAAATAGTCATTGGTTACGCCGTTGGCTTGCGTGGTCCAGTTCTGCTGCATGAAGACCGTGCTGACCGAGCGCGTCATGGTCGGCGCCACAGCCCGCACGCCCGGGACCAGTTCGGCAATGGCGCTGGCATCTTCTAGCTTGAAGTTCGGTGCGGCGGAAAAGCCTGTGCCGGGGCCGAAACCGCGCCCAGGGCGCACGAACAGCAGGTTGCTGCCGAGGCTGGAAACCTGTGCCGTGATCGAGTTGGTCGCACCATTGCCGAGGGTCACCATCGTGATGACAGCCGCTACGCCGATGACGATGCCGAGCACGGTGAGGAAGGCGCGCAGCATATTGCGGCGGATTTCGCGCAGTGCGAGGAGCAGTGCGTTGAAGAACATCAGTGCGCGCCCTCCGTTGCCTTGCCATTGATGCGTTCGTCGTCGGCCACCAGACCATCGACGAACCGGACGATGCGATGCGCATAGGCAGCCATGTCCGGCTCGTGCGTCACCATCAGGATGGTGATGCCGCGTTCGCGGTTCAGTTGCGTGAGCAGGCCCATGATCTCCTGGCTGCGCGCGGAGTCGAGATTCCCGGTTGGCTCGTCGGCCAGCAGCACGGCTGGCTGCGTGACGATGGCGCGTGCGATGGCAACGCGCTGCATCTGCCCGCCCGACAGCTCTGCCGGGGTGTGATGCTCCCACCCGGTCAGTCCGACAGCGGCCAGCGCCTCACGCGCGGCGGCGTGGCGGTCTTGTCGAGGCATGCCGCGATAGAGCAGCGGCAGCTCGACGTTCTCCAGCGCCGTGGTGCGCGCCAGCAGGTTGAACCCCTGGAACACGAAGCCGAGGTAGTGGCGACGCAGCAGCGCCCGCTCGTCGCGGCTCAGCGTTTCCACGTGAGCACCTTGGAAGATGTACTCGCCGGAGCTGGGCGAGTCGAGGCAACCAAGAATGTTCATGGTCGTGGACTTGCCCGATCCGCTGTGGCCCATGATCGCTACGAAGTCGCCTTCTTCGATGTCGAAGCTCACGCCTCGCAGCGCCTGGAACGCGGCTGAGCCCTGGCCGTAGGTCTTGGTGACGTCGCGCAGAGTGATGAAGTCGCTCATCGCTTGGCGCCCGCTGGGAGAGCCGAGGCCGTGGTGATGACCTGCATGCCTTCATTGAGGCCTTCGCCACGGACGGCCGTGTTGCGCCCGTCAGTCAGGCCGACAGACACCTGGATCGGCTCGGGCTGACCATTTCGCAGCACCCATACCGTTCCGCTGTCGGCGGTGCGCTGGCGCCCGCTTGTCGTTACCTGCTTGGGGCGGTTCATGCCACCCGGCATGGGGAACAGTGATGACAGCACGCTCTTTTTCCCGTCCGGCCCCGCAGCCCCCGCGGCAGCCTGCGGCGTAAAGCGCAGCGCCGCGGCGGGCACGGTCAGTTCGCCTGCGGCTTCGGCAGTGACGATGTCGGCCGTGGCCGTCATGCCGGGGCGCAGTGTCAGGTCGTCGTTATTGACCGTGAGAATGGTCGAGTAGGTGACGACGTTGTCAGTGACGGTCGAGCCGTAACGAACCTGGCGGACCAGGGCGTTGTACTTCTTGGTCGGATAGGCGTTGACGCTGAAGGTGGCGTGCAAGCCTTCCTTGACCTGACCGACGTCGGCTTCGGCCACGGCCACGTTGAGTTCCATCTTGGCCAGGTCTTCGGCGATGGTGAACAGCGTTACCGCCTGCAGCGAGGCGGCCACTGTCTGGCCCGGTTCGACGCTGCGCGTCAGCACCGTGCCGTTGATGGGCGACTTGATGCTGGCCTTGGTGAGGTCGGTTTCGTTGGTGCGCAGTACCGCAGACAGTTGCACGACGCTGGCCTGGGCCGAGGACAGCGCGGCCTGCTTGTTGGCGAGCGCGGAACGTGCGTCATCCAGTTCGCTGCCCGCCGGCAATTTGCCGCCGGAGAGCTGCGCTACTTTTTCAAGTCGGGCGAGGTTCGTCTTGGCTTGCTCGACGTCGGCGCGTGCCTGTTCAACCTTGGCCTGCGCGTTCTGCACGTTGGCGCGGCCCTGCGCGATGGTGTCGTCGAGCTTGCGCGTGTCCAGTACGGCCAGCACCTGCCCCTTCGTGACGCGGTCGTTGTAGTTGACCAGCACGCGTGCGACGGTGCCAGAGAGTTCGGAGCCGATGTTGACCTTGGTTGTCGGTTGCAGCGTGCCGCTGGCTGTCACGGTGGTAGAAACGTCGCCCCGTTTGACAGGCGCCGTCGTGTAAGCCGGTGCGGGCGGTTTGCGATGGGTCAGCGCGTAGATGCCTCCGCCCAATACGGCGACGATGACGGCTGCGAGGATGCCGCGGCGCAACCACTTCTTGCGGGGCGAGGTGCCGTGGGTGCCTTTGATGACTTCTTGTATGTTGTTCTTGCTGCTCATTGCGATCCGGCTCCGGATTGAATCGTTTCTTCGTTGCCCATGCGTGCGGTCTGCCAGCCGCCGCCCATGGCTTTGTAGAGTTGCACGACGGTGTTGGCGCGGTTGGTTTGCGCCAGCGCCAATTGGTCGTCCAGCGAAAGCTCGGTGCGTTGCGCATCCAGCACGGTCAGCAGGTCGGTGGCCCCCGCGGTGTACTGGATCTGCGCGAGCTGCGAGGCTTCGCGCGCGGCATCGACCGCCACGACAAGGCTGGTCAGGCGCTCACTGGTCTTGACGTAGGCGTTGAGCGCGCTTTCGACATCGGCCACCGCCTGATTGAGGGTGGCTTGGTACGTGGCCAGTGTCTGGGCCTGGGCAGCGTTCTGGATTTCGACGTTCTGCCGCGCACGACCTGCATCGAATACGTTGCCGGCTAGGCTGCCGAGAATGCTGCTGGTGATGGTGTCTGCCGAAAACAATCCACCGGGCGTCAGGGCCGCAACGCCGATGCTGCCGCCGAGCGTAAAGCTGGGGTAGCGGGCGGCTTCTGCCACGCCGATCTGCGCGGTCTGCGCCGCGAGGCGGCGCTCGGCAGCGCGAACGTCGGGGCGCTGGCGCAACGTGTCGGCGGGAATGCCCACCGCCAGCGCGTTCCACGTTTGCGGGATCTCGCCGGTGGTGGCGAGCAGGGCGTCCAGGTCGGCACGTGGGCGAGCCAGCAACACGGCCAATGCAATCTTGCTGTCTTCGATGCTGCGTTCGATGGCCGGAATCGACGCGCGAGTCTGTTCCACGTTGCTCTGCGCCTGGCGTACATCGAGCGCGGAAGCGATACCCGCCTGGCCGCGCCAGTTGGTCAATTGGTACGTTTCTTCGCGTGTGGCCAGGCTGGCGCGCGTGCTGGCGAGCGAGGCTTCGTAGCCGCGCAGGCTGATGTAATTGGAGGCGACTTCTGCCGCGAGCGACACGCGCACGTTGTCGATGTCCGACTGCGCCGCTTCGACGCTGGCATCGGCTGATTCCAGCGCGCGGCGACGGCCGCCGAACAGGTTGACTTCCCAGCTTGCGTCGAACCCAGCCGAGTACTGGTTGCCGATCGTGTTGGTGTTGTCCGTGCGGCTGCCGCTGCGACGGCCGCTGGCCGAGGCATCGATGGTCGGCCAGTCCTGCGCCGCTTGCACGCCGCGCTGCGCGCGAGCCTGTCGCAGGCGCGCCTGGGCCGAGACGATATCGAGGTTGGCGGCGAAGGCTTGCTGGATGAGCGCATCGAGCGTGCTGTCGCCGAACTGATGCCACCATTCGTAAAGCGTGGCAGCGTCCGGCGCGGTCTGCTTGATGCCAGCTTGCCGGTTGTGCCAGTCGGCGGATGTTGCCGTATCGGGTTGCACGTAATCCGGGCCGACCGTCACGCAGCCAGCGAGCAGGGCGCCGAGCGCCAGTGTCATGGCCGCGAGTCGAAGTTTGGGCGAAAAACTCACTGGGTGTTCCTGTATTGGGCTTGAGGCCAAGTTTGCCTGTAAGTAATGTCAAGTGCCGCACACGACGTGTTAAGGCACGTAAAGATGGGTAAGGAAAGGCAAGTCCGCTGTAGTTGCCGCATGGCAAGGCCGTATGATGGCGCAAGGCTTTGAAAAGAGTCGCATTTTAAGTAGAGGTTCCCGGATGCCCCGTGTATTGCTTGTCGATGACGACGTCGAACTCTGCGCCATGCAGAAAGAATATCTGTCGATGGAAGGCTTCGATGTCGAGGCTGTGCACTCTGGCGAGGATGGTGTGGCGGCTGTACTCGGCAACAACTACGACATCATCGTGCTCGATGTGATGATGCCGGGTATGAATGGCATCGACGCCTTGCGCCAGATCCGCCAGCACAGCCGCGTGCCGGTTGTCATGCTGACCGCGCGCGGGGACGACATCGACCGTATCGTGGGACTGGAGTTGGGTGCCGACGATTATGTGCCCAAGCCTTCTTCGCCGCGAGAACTCGTGGCGCGCATCCGCGCCATTTTGCGTCGCGCCGGGTCGGCGCGCAGTGCCGCCGCAGCCGCGCAGCCGCTGGTGTGCGGCCAACTGACGGTGCGCCCCGAGCAGCGCCGCGCCGAGTGGAATGGAGACCTGCTGGAGCTGACCAGCACCGAATTCAATCTGATCGAAGCATTGGTGCGTAGCGCCGGCCGCGTGGTCAGCAAACAAGAACTCTCCCAGTCGGCGTTGGGGCGCGATCTGGCGCGCTATGACCGCAGCATCGACGTGCACGTGAGTAACCTGCGGCACAAGCTCGGCCTTCTGCCCGATGGTCGTTCCCCCATTCAGACCGTGCGCGGCGCGGGCTTCCAGTTGCTGGTGGCATGATGCGCTTGCCGAAGATGGGCCGATTGTTCTGGAAGATCCTGCTTGGATTCTGGCTGACATTGTTTTTGTTGGGTGTGGGCGTTGCCGTCGGCATCACCATCTACCAAGAGGCTCGCTCGAAAGAGAATGCTCTGGCTATCGGCCCGCGTGCCGATTTTCTGTCTGCAACGATGGCGCTTGCGCTGACCCACGCCGAGCCTGCGCGCGAAGCCGAGTTGATGCGCAATTGGCCGCACTCGCGCGGCGCGCCACCGCTGGTGGTCGATGAAGACGGGCGCGATTTGTTGGGGCGCCCGGTGCCGGCGCGGGCGCTGGATCTTGCGCGCAGTTGGGCCGAGGCGTCACCCGACGATGGGCCGGTGCGAGCGGTGACGACGGGCGACGGTCGCCATCTGTTGGTGTTCTCGCCTGCGGGGCCGCGCCGTGGAGGGCCTGGGCGCCCGCCGTTCGTGCCGATCCAGGATATCCGCATGATCATGGCGATCATGGCGGTGGTGGCGGGGCTGGCGTTCTCAGCTCTGCTGGCCCGCAATCTGGCACGCCCGATCCGCAGTCTGCGTTCAGGGTTCGACGCGCTGGCCGAAGGTCGGCTCGACACGCGCATGGGCAGCGCCGTGACCCGCCGGGGCGATGAGTTGGGCCAGTTGGGGCGCGACTTTGACAGCATGGCGCAGCGGCTGGGCCAACTCGTGGCGACGCGCGATCGTCTGCTGCACGACATTTCTCATGAACTCCGCTCTCCACTGGCGCGACTGGAAGTCGCGGTGGAACTCGCACGTCGCCGTCCAGAGACGGTTGGCGTGGCGCTGGACCGCATCGAGCGCGAATCGCAGCGACTCGACGCGCTGGTGGGCGAAGTGCTGACCATGGCGCGCATGGAGTCGGGTGCAACGATGGCGCGCGAAGATTACGTTCGACGTGAACGAACTGCTGCGCACCATTGCCGACGATGCCAGTTTTGAGAACGCCGACAGCGCACGTATCCGTATCGTCGGCGACGTTGACAGCGAAATTCTTATGCGCGGGCAGGGCGAATTGCTGTATCGCGCCTTTGAGAACGTCATCCGCAACGCCATGCGCCATACGCCGGAAGGGACCGAAGTCGAAGTGAGCGTGCGCCGCGAGGCCGGTTCGGTGACGGTTGACATTGCCGATCAGGGAAGTGGCGTGCCCGAGAGCGAACTGGCGAGTATTTTCGAGCCGTTCCACCGCGGTGCGGGCGGCGACGGTTTCGGTCTTGGGCTGGCGATCGCGCAGCGCGCCATCGAAGCACACGGCGGACGCATCAGCGCCCGCAACGACAAGGGATTGGTGGTCTCAATCCTGCTGCCGGTGGGTGAGGCGTAAGGCGCGCACGGGCCGGACGCTTTGGCGAAAAGCCGGCCTGCGCTATAATCGTTTTTTCCCGCTGTCGAACTTCCATGACCAAGTACGTCTTTGTCACTGGCGGCGTTGTGTCTTCCCTCGGTAAAGGGATCGCAGCCGCATCTTTGGGGGCCATTCTTGAATCCCGTGGCCTCAAGGTTACCCACCTCAAGCTAGACCCTTACATCAACGTCGATCCGGGCACCATGAGCCCGTTCCAGCACGGTGAAGTCTTCGTGACCGAAGACGGTGCCGAGACCGACCTTGATCTTGGCCACTATGAGCGCTTCACCAGCGCCAAGATGGGCAAGCGCAACAATTTCACCACTGGCCAGATTTACGACTCGGTGCTGCGCAAGGAGCGCCGTGGCGAATATCTGGGCAAGACGGTGCAGGTGATTCCGCACATCACCGATGAAATCAAGAACTCCATCAAGCGTGGTGCCGAAGGCGCGGAAGTCGCCATCGTTGAAGTCGGCGGTACGGTGGGCGATATCGAATCGCTGCCGTTCCTCGAAGCAATCCGCCAGATGCGCATCGAAGAAGGCCCCAACAACACCTGCTTCCTGCATCTGACGCTGCTGCCGTACATCGCTACGGCGGGGGAACTCAAGACCAAGCCGACGCAGCATTCAGTCAAGGATCTGCGCGAAATCGGCATTCAGCCCGATATTCTGCTGTGCCGCGCAGACCGTCCGATCCCGGTCGAAGAGCGTCGCAAGATCGCACTGTTCTGTAACGTGATGCCCGAAGCGGTCATCGAAGTGCTCGACGCTGACTCGATCTACAAGATTCCGGCGATGCTGCACGACCAGATGCTCGACGAGATCGTCTGCCACAAGCTGGCGATCCTGGCCCGCGCAGCGGACCTGACGGTGTGGGACCGCCTGGTCCACGCGCTGCAGAACCCCGAGAGCGAAGTGAACATCGCCTTCGTCGGCAAGTACGTCGATCTGACCGAGTCGTACAAGTCGCTGACCGAAGCCATGGTCCATGCAGGCATGCATGAAGCCTGCAAGGTGAATATCCATTACATCGATTCCGAGAGCATCGAGACCGACGGTGACGCGCAACTGCGCGGCATGGACGCCATCCTCGTGCCCGGTGGCTTTGGCCGTCGCGGGACCGAAGGCAAGATTGCAGCGATCCGCTACGCCCGCGAGCACAAGGTGCCGTACCTGGGCATTTGCCTGGGCATGCAACTGGCGGTGGTGGAATTTGCCCGTCACGTCGCCGGGCTGAAAGGCGCGCACAGTACCGAATTCGACAAGACCACGGCCTATCCGGTCATCGGCCTGATCACCGAATGGCAGGACCGTTCCGGTCGCGTCGAAAAGCGCACCGAAGAGTCCGACCTGGGCGGCACCATGCGTCTGGGCGGCCAAAGCTGCCTGATTGGCGACGGCACGCTGGCTCGCGACATCTACGGTAAGTCCGAGATCACCGAACGCCATCGTCACCGCTACGAAGTGAACAACACGCTGCTGTCGCAACTTGAAGACGCTGGTCTGCGTGTGGCCGGCCGTGCGCCGGGCACCGAGCTGTGCGAAATGATCGAGCTGCCGACGGAAGGCCCGGAAGCCCATCCGTGGTTCGTGGGGGTTCAATTCCATCCGGAATTCACCTCGAATCCGCGCAACGGCCATCCGCTGTTCTCGGCCTACGTCAAGGCAGCCATCGCGCAACACAAAAAGAACGCGCGTGCCTGAACCCGCTCCGCGCGTGGCCCTGACTCAGGAGCCATGCGCGGAGCGCAGGCATCCGATCGGAGAGCAGTCATGAAACTATGTGGATTCGAAGCCGGGCTGGATCGCCCGTTCTTCCTGATCGCCGGCAATTGCGTGATCGAATCGCGCGAGATGGCCATCGAGACGGCCAGTGAGCTGAAAGAAATCACCAGCGCGCTGGGCATCCCGTTCATCTTCAAGTCGTCGTACGACAAGGCCAATCGCAGCTCGGGCAAGAGTTTCCGTGGTCTGGGCATGCAAAAGGGGCTCGATATCCTCGCCGAGGTGCGTGAGGTTGTCGGCGTGCCTGTGTTGACCGACGTGCACACGTCCGAAGAAGCGCCGATCGTGGCCCAGTACGTGGATGTGCTGCAAACGCCAGCCTTCCTGGCGCGCCAGACCGACTTTATCCACGCCGTGGCGGCGACCGGCAAGCCGGTCAACATCAAGAAGGGCCAGTTCATGGCACCGGGCGACATGAAGCAGGTCGTCATGAAGGCGCGTGAAGCCAATGGCGGTGCAGACACGATCATGGTGTGCGAGCGCGGCGCTTCGTTCGGCTATAACAATCTGGTGTCCGACATGCGTGGCTTGGCCATCATGCGCGAGACCGGCTGTCCGGTAGTGTTCGACGCCACCCACTCGGTGCAGTTGCCGGGCGGGCAGGGTGATAAGAGCGGTGGCCAGCGCGAGTTCGTGCCGGTGCTGGCGCGCGCGGCGGTGGCTTCCGGCGTGGCGGGCGTATTCATGGAAACGCACCGCAACCCGGCCGAAGCCTTGTCGGACGGCCCCAATGCGTGGCCGCTGGGGCGTATGCGCGAGCTGCTCACCGTGCTCAAGGAAATCGACAGCGTCGTCAAGCGAAGCCCGCTCGCCGAGACTACCCTGTAAGTCATGATCAACCATCTGGTGCTGTTCCGCTTCAAATCGGGCGTTTCGGTCGATTCGGAAGCGGTTCGGCACGCGCATGCCGCAATGCAAGAGCTTCCGGGCAAAGTGCCAGGCATCCGTGCCTGGCAGCACGGCTTCAACGTGACGCCTGATGCCGACGCGTGGGACTACGCGTTGTCGGCTGCTTTTGACGACAAGCAGACTCTGTTTGCTTATTTCGAGCATCCTGCACATCTTGATGTGCTGGCGCTATGGAATGAGCTGGCCGAGTTAAGTTTTGTCGATATTGAAGGTTAAGAATTCTGACCGTCTTCTTGTCATCGAAGGCGGGCAGCATGCAGTCTCCCACCGCCGCGGCGAAGCCGCCGCGTCCGTTATTAGCACCTTGAATAAAAGGAATGAGGCATGAGTGCAATTGTTGAAGTCATCGCACGCGAGATTCTCGATTCTCGTGGCAACCCGACCGTTGAAGCCGATGTGCTGCTCGAATCTGGCGTGATGGGCCGTGCGGCCGTGCCGTCGGGCGCATCGACCGGTTCGCGCGAAGCCATCGAACTGCGTGATGGTGACGCTTCCCGCTACCTGGGCAAGGGCGTGCTCAAGGCTGTCGAGAACATCAACACCGAAATCTGTGAAGCACTGATCGGCCTGAACGCCGAAGAGCAAGCCTTCATCGACAAGACCATGCTCGACCTGGACGGCACCGAGAACAAGTCGCGCCTGGGCGCGAACGCCATCCTGGCCGTGTCGATGGCTGTGGCCAAGGCTGCCGCTGAAGAAGCCGGCCTGCCGCTGTACCGTTATCTGGGCGGCGCTTACGGCGTTTCCCTGCCCGTGCCGATGATGAACGTCATCAACGGTGGCGCGCACGCCAACAACAGCCTGGACTTCCAGGAATGCATGATCATGCCGGTGGGCGCGACTTCGTTCCGCGAAGCACTGCGTTGCGGCGCCGAAATCTTCCACAACCTGAAGAAGCTGGTCAACAAGAAGGGCTACCCGACGACCGTGGGTGACGAAGGCGGCTTCGCTCCGAACGTTTCGGGCGCGCAAGAAGCGCTGGAACTGATCATGGAAGCCATCTCCAAGGCTGGCTACGAAGCAGGCAAGGACGTGGTGCTGGCGCTGGACTGTGCCGCTTCCGAGTACTACAAGAACGGCAAGTACGAAATGGAAGGCGAAAAGCTGTCGCTGACCTCGGAACAGAACGTCAACTTCCTGGCCAACCTGGTGGACAAGTTCCCCATCGTGTCGATCGAAGACGGCATGGCCGAGCAGGATTGGGATGGCTGGAAGCTGCTGACGGATCGCCTGGGCGACAAGGTGCAACTGGTGGGTGACGATCTGTTCGTGACCAACACCAAGATCCTGAAGGAAGGCATCGACAAGGGCATCTGCAACTCGATCCTCATCAAGGTCAACCAGATCGGTTCGCTGACCGAAACCTTCGCTGCCGTCGAAATGGCCAAGCGTGCTGGCTACACCGCCGTGATCTCGCACCGCTCGGGCGAAACCGAAGACTCCACCATCGCTGACATCGCGGTGGGCCTGAACGCCGGCCAGATCAAGACTGGTTCGCTGTCGCGTTCGGACCGCGTTGCCAAGTACAACCAGCTCATCCGTATCGAGGAAGATCTGGGCGATGTGGCTTTCTACCCGGGTCGTACGGCCTTCTACAATCTGCGCCAGAAGTAATCTGCGCCGATTAGGCTGATAGAATCGAGGTCGCTGCGGCGGCCTCGATTTTTTTGCGCTGCCTGAACGACAACTCTCACACTGACTCCATGCGTTGGCCTGCGCTGATCCTGCTGGTTCTTCTCCTGATGTTGCAATACCCCCTGTGGTTTGGTCGCGGCGGCTATCTGCAGGTGCGCGAAGCCCAGGCCCAGCTCGAAGCAATCCGCCAGGACAACCAAAAGCTCGAGCAGCGCAACGCAGACATGGCGGCGGAGGTGAAGGACCTGAAGTCCGGCTTCGACGCCATCGAAGAGCGCGCACGCTTCGAGATTGGCCTTGTCAAGCCTGGCGAAAAATTCATGCAACTGCCGGCATTGCCCAATCCGCCTGCGACGAATTCGACGCCCGCGAGCGCGTCTGCGCCGGCAGGCGTGCCTGCGCGCTGACCCCTTTTTGAATCTGACTGTGAGCAATCGGCAACGCTGGCTGCGTTGCCGGGATTGGCGCGCTACGCGATGAACAGACTGCGCGCGGCCGTATAGCGCGCGGCAAAATAGCGATTGTCCATGTTCTCGATGCGTACCTTGCCGCGTGAAGACGGGGCGTGGACGAAGCGGCCGTTACCAAGATAGATGCCCATGTGCGAGAACGGCTGGCCGGTGGTGTTGAAGAACACCAGATCGGCCGGCTGCAATGCTTGGCGGTCGATTGAGCGGGTGATCGACGCAATCTGCGCGGCGTTGTGGGGCAGGCGTCGGCCGCTGACGCGCTCGACGATGTAGGCGACCATGCCGCTGCAATCGAGTCCGGCCTCGGGGTTGCTGCCGCCGAATTTGTAGCCGGTGTCGATCAAGCCTAGCGCGTACAGCACGATCTCGTTCGCAACATCCGGAGTGTCCAGCGAGAAGGACGGTGCCCGTCCCGGCGCAGGGGCCGGGACAGAGGACGATGGACCCGTCGGCGCTGTGCTGCAGGCAGCCAGCGCAAGGGCGATACCGGATAGAACGAAGTCGCGGCGATTCATACTTCCAGCCAGAACGTGACCGGCCCGTCGTTGACAAGGCCGACCTGCATGTCGGCAGCGAACTGGCCAGTCGCCACCTTGGCATGTTCTACCTTTGCCAGTCCAACGAGGTAGTCGAACAGCTCTCGCGCCTGATCCGGCGGCGCCGCACGCGTAAAACTCGGACGCGTGCCTTTCTTTGTGTCCGCCGCCAGCGTGAATTGCGACACCAGCATGAGGCCGCCCGCAGTATCGCGCAGCGAGCGGTTCATGCGGCCTTCGTCATCACCAAATACGCGGTAGTTCAGTACCTTGTCCAGCAGACGCTGGGCGTGTTCCGGACCATCGTTCGGTTGCACGGCGACCAGCGCCAGCAATCCCGGTCCGATATCGCCCACCAGCTTGCCGTCGACGCGCACCGTGCATTCGCGTACTCGTTGGATCAGCGCGATCATCCGGTCAGTTCCACCAACTCGACAGTGCCGCTGACGTTGACCGTTACCATGCTCTCGCCAGCTTCGATCGGAGCTGGTGCCGGCGCCGCAGCGGCGTCCATCATCATCGCCTTGCGGGCGTAAATCGGCCGGGCGCTGTTGGTATTCACGTTGAGTTCCTTGATGCGGTAGTGCTTGCCCAGCGCACGGGCGGCAACTTCGGCTCGCGCCTGGAAAGCCTTGATGGCATCGACCATGGCATCGTCGGCCACACGCTTCTGCGTTTCAGGCGACGGCAGCAGATTGAGTTGCTGTACCGCGGTGATGCTCTGCAGCTTGCCTGTCAGCTCGGACAGCGCGGGGATGTCGGTTGACTGCAGGGCGAGTTCCGACCGCATGCGCCAGCTTTCGATGCGCGTGCTGTTCTTGACGTAAATGGGATAAGTCTGCGTGCCGGCGCTTTGCGTTTTGACGCTGGCATACGCCTTGGTCATCGCCAGTGCTTCGCTGATGCGTTGATTCACGCGCTTGGCAAGTTCGGCCGGATTGCTGCCCGATTCTTCAACGTACACATTCACTTGCCCCATGTCGTTCGGCGCGGGGCGGGCAGCGTCGGCGGACAACGAGATCGTCGGTGCCGCAGGCCTTGCTGGTGGCGGCGTCTGCGCCCATGCGGAGGTCGTTGCGAGGGCGATCACACAAGCCAGGGGAGCAATCTTCATGTCGGTACCTTTCTTATCAAACGGCATATCGACACGCCGAAGGCCATGCATGTTCCCCGCGCATTGTTACCGCATTTGTCGATGAGCGAGGCAGCGCATCAATCGATGCGACGCAAACCCTTGCGGTAGCTCGCGGCATTGGTGATGTAGCCCGCAGCATTGGCCATCAGGCGTGCGACTTCGACATCGGTCAATTCGCGAATGACGCGGCCGGGCGTGCCAACCACCAGCGAGCGGTCAGGGATCACCTTGTTTTCGGGGATCAGCGTATTGGCGCCGATCAGGCAATGCTTGCCGACGACAGCGCCATTGAGAACGACGGCGTTGATGCCGATGAGCGTGCCATCGCCGATCGTGCAGCCATGCAAAACCGCCTGGTGGCCGACCGTGACGTCGTTGCCGACAGTCAGCGGAATGCCCTCGTCGGTGTGCATGACCGCGTTGTCCTGCACGTTGCTGCGCGCGCCGATGATGATTGGCTCGTGATCACCGCGCAGGGTTGCGCCGAACCACACACTCACATCGTCGCCGAGCGTCACTGTGCCGATCACGTGAGCGCTATCGGCTACCCACACGTTTTCACCGACTTCGGGTACGCGCTCGTTCAAGGCATAAATCGCCATCGTTGCTTACTCTTTCTGAACCATGTTCGTGCTGCAATGCGGCTGAAATGATAACAGCCGCACGCAAATGGGGCGCGGAGCTTAATGGTCCGTCACCTCATCGAGCGCAATCTCCACCATCAACTCCGTGGAGATTCCCTCTAGCGCGGCCTTCACGGCAGCGGGGTCGATACCGGGGCCGCCGGACAGGCGCGCGTTGGCATGAAAGAGCGTCTCGGCGGACATCGGCGCCGACGAAGTATACGTATCCAGAGCCTCGACATTGACCGCATGGCGCGCCAGCACCTGCGAGACCTCATGGACGATGCCCGGACGATCGTGGCCGATGACTTCAAGCAGCCAGCTTCGTTGAACGGCGGGCGTACCCGTCGATGCCACACGTTTGGTTACGACATGAAGCGAAGTCAGCGCAGAGAGTGCGGCTTCCAGCGGCGATGCCTGGGCTGCCGGCAGGCGGACCCGCACGATCCCGGCAAATTGACCACCGAGTTGTGCCATCGATGACTCCAGCCAATTGCCCTCATGGCGGCTGATTGTCTCGGCGAGCGCCTGAACGAGGCCTGGACGATCGGAACCAATGGCCGTCAGGACGATGTCCTGTGCGTCTGTCATATCTGCTCCTTGCTGTATGTCAAATATTGCACGTTGCCGCTGTATCTTCTGACAGATTTCGGTATGCGTGTGACGAAAATCGTCAGTTGACCGCCTGCTGTGCGTAGGAATGTGTCCACGACGGCCGGTAACTGAGTTTATAAGTGATTGAAGATGCGGGTATTTGTCCAGCCCCGACGAACGGGCCGCCCAAGTGGCACATCGCTCGCTCAATAGGTGTCACGTACGGAGCAATTCCAACCTTCCGTCGTAACACTTTATCTAGGGAGATTGATTCGATGAAACGCGTTCAGCAAGGTTTTACCCTGATCGAACTGATGATCGTGGTTGCGATCATCGGTATCCTGGCCGCCGTCGCGCTGCCGGCTTATCAAGACTACACGATCCGCTCGAAGAACTCGGAAGTCATCCTGGCCGCATCGGCCTGCCGTACGACCATTACCGAAGTCTTCCAGTCCTCCACCTCCAACCTGCCGGCAGCTGGCGCTTGGGGTTGCGAAGTGACGACCACTGCTCCGTCGCAGTACGTTGCAAAGGTTGAAACGGGCGCCAATGGCGTGGTTACAGTGACCAGCCAGAATATCAAGAATACCGATGGCGGCGCGACCGGTGGTGTGCTCACTTTGATCCCTCAAAAGTCTGACGGAACCACTCCGGTGGCTGGTGACACAGTTGGCAAGTGGGTGTGCGGTGGTACGGGCACCACGATTGCATCCAAGTACCTGCCGGGTTCCTGCCGCGGCCAGTAATTGCGGTCAGCGCAGCGGAAAAGGGCGGCTTCGGCCGCTCTTTTTTTTGGCTTTTCAGCTTTTCGAGACGACGCGTGCAATCACGAATCTTTGCCCTGGCCGGCCTGCTGTTATGTCTGTCCTGGTTGATCCCGGACCACTATCCCATGTGGATGGTCTTCTACAACGAGTTCGCAGCTGCGTTGGCGTTGATCGTATTGACCCTGGGGGTGTTGTTCCGCGGAGATTCGCGTGTCGGCTTGCCGATCATGCTCGTCGGCGTATTGGCGCTGGTGCCGCTTGCGCAATGGTCCGCAGGGAAAATGCTCTTTGCAGGCGATGCTTACATGGCATCGATCTATATTGGTGCTTTTGCCTTGGCCATCACGGTTGGGCTCAATTACGGCCGGGGTGATCGCGAGGCCTTTTCTCGTTTCCTGGCGATCACCTTGTTGGCAGGAGCGCTGATTTCGCTGGCGATTGGCTTCCTTCAGTGGATTGGGATAGAGGGGGGCATCTGGATGATGCCTTACGACAGTTTCTCTAGCGCAACCGGTGCGCGCCCATTCGCCAATCTGGGGCAACCCAATCAGTTCGCAAATCTGCTCGCCTTTGGGATTGTCTCGCTCATCTATCTATGGCAAACGGGTTCGATTGAACGACGCGTTGCGCTGATTGTTGGAGTCGCGCTCATATTCGGACTCGTCATGGCGGCTTCCAAAGCCACGTGGCTTGTCATCTGCGGTTGTGTGGTTCTGTGGTGGGTGGCTCGCCGCAATGGGGTTACCCGCCTGCCCGCCAAAGTCCTAGTGACTGGCGTCGTGCTGTATGTGGGCCTCACGCTATCTTGGAGTTGGATCAATGAGGCGCTTGGCTACATTGCGATTCCCCTTGGCGTGCGACAGCAGTCGGCAGGAAGTCGCCTTTTCATGTGGCAACAACTGCTGGACGCCTCGTCGCTGCGCCCTCTGGCTGGTTGGGGGTGGAACGAAGTATCTGTGGCGCAGTATCAGGTCGTTCCCAACTACCTGACGCATGTGACTGAGTTCACCGAGCACAGCCACAACCTTTTCATTGATCTGATCATCTGGAACGGTTGGCCGATCGGCGCCTTCTTGGGGTTGCTTGTCATTGCATGGTGTGGCATCCGACTTTTCAAGATGCGTGATGGGGGCGACTGGTTTGCGCTGGCCATAGTGGCAGTAGGCCTGTGCCACGCGTTGGTGGAATTTCCCCTCGACTACATGTTCTTTCTGGTGCCGTTGGGGCTGGCAATCGGGCTGGCCGAAAGCCGATCGGTAGCGTATCTCGTTGCAGTGCCTCGGTGGGTTGTAGGTTCTCTCACTTGCCTGGCCGTGGTGCTGACAGGCTGGATCTGGCACGACTATCGCGTAATCGAGGAAGACTTTCGGCTTGTCCGCTTCGAACTGTCCAACATCAAGACTCAGCCGCGCGCAGAGCGCGAGCCATCGAAGCTGTTAACCCATTTGGAGTCGGCTATACAGGTTCTGTCCTGGCCGCTCAACGACGTGAAGTCGCTGGATCAACTGGATCTGTTTGCAAAAGTTGCGCAGCGATATCCCAATTTTGGGATTCTCTACCGGCACGCCATCGTACTCGGCCTCAATGGTCGTGAATCCGAGGCAGAACTCGAGATGTTGCGGCTGAAGCTATATGCGGGTCCCAAGACCTACGCCCGTTACCATGAAGCGTTGGCCGCTTACGCAGCAGAGCGGCCTGAACTTCGCGGCCTACTGGAGCGCGCTCCCCGGTAAGTCTTTTTCCAGGCTGAGGGCCGTTGTGGAGGGCGCGCTTGCGCTACCATGCCGGCTCTCACGCTGCTTGTGATTCCCAACGCTTTCCCATGTTCTCCCGCCTCCATCGCCCGCTGTTGCTGATCGTCCTTGCCGTGGCCTTGCTGGTGCCGACCTTGCTGCCGCAGCATCGTTATCCGCAGACGGTCTTCTATCACGAGTGGGGCGCGGCGCTGGGCGCGGTGGTGTTGTTTGGCCTGACCGCGTTGAGCCGCGAGGGGTTGCGCTGGAAGCTGTCGGGCGCGACTGGGGCGATCATGCTGTTGATGATCGGCATGCTGCTCAACGTTGTGGCCGGACCGTTCTGGTCGGTGGCGCTGGCGCAGTTCTGGATGGCGGCCTTGCTGCTCGCGGTGGCCTGGGCGGTGGCCGAAATCGTGCGGCGCCATGGATCGGAGGTTGTGGTGCGTGCGGCGGCCACAGGCATCCTGACCTGCGCGGTGTTGCAGACGATCGTCTCGGTTGCGCAGCTCGCAGGCTGGGACGTAGCCGGCCTGGTCATGCCCAAGTTGCTCAATTCCACTTACGGCAACATCGCCCAGCCCAACCACTATGGGAATCTGCTCTGGTTGGGGATGGCATCTGGCATGTACCTGTGGCTGCGCGGCCGTTTGCCGGGCTGGCTGGCGTTGGTGATCGCCATCGACCTGTCGATCTTTTCCGCCTTGTCAGCCTCCCGTGCCGTGCTGCTTTATACGGTGGGTCTGCCGGTGCTGGCGCTGGTGTTCTGGCGTGGTGCCGAACGTGCCACGTACATGCGTGTGGTGCAGGGCGCCGTGGTGATCTTTGTTTTGTCCTGCCTTGCCCAGACCTGGGTGGCATTTGGCGGCGCATCGCAATTGCTCGGCGTGGCGTCGAGCATCGGGCGGCTGGATGATCCGGGTCGAATACGCAGCGCCTCTTCGATTGGGCGGTGGCGGTCAATACAGCCTTGCATCATCCGTTCACCGGTTCGGGCATCGGCTCGTTCGCATGGCAGACAGCGGTGCAATCGATCGGCTTGCCACCTGCGATGTTCGTGCGCGTGGGCGAAAACGCGCACGATACGCCGCTCCATTTTGCGGCCGAACTTGGTTTGATCGGAGCCGCGCTGGTGCTGGGTTGCTTTGTCGTGTGGCTGTGGGGACGCCTGCGCGAAGAGGCCACCGAAGAGCGTTTCTGGGCGCTTGGATTGCTTGTCGTGATCGGCGCGCACAGTCTGGTCGAATATCCGCTCTGGTACGCCTATTTCTTGTTGCCGCTCGGCGCCGCCATCGGCGTGTTGGACGGCCCGGATGATTCACTCCCCACGTTTGAGTTCTCGCCCGTGTTGGCCGCGCTGCCGTTTGCGGCGGGCGTTGCGCTGTTGGTGGGGACGATGCAGGACTACCGTGCGCTCGAAGAGGGCTACGCCATCGTCAACAATGACGCGACCGTGACGCCGGATGAACAGGTGAAGATTCGCGCGCTGGCCGATGGCGTCAGTTCGTATTCGATGTTCGCCACGCATGCCGGCATTCTCAAACTGCGCGCATGGCAGGGCGCCGATCCGGGGTCTGCGCGCGAAATGGCCGCGTTGTGCGACAGTGCGGTGCGCGCCAAGCCCTCGTACTCGGTGCTGGAAAAGTGCGTCGGCGCATACGCGTTGCGCATGCGGCGGATCGACGCTGTGCACACCATCGACGTGATCTGCGGGGCGTACCCGGCGCCGGTGCGACACAACCTGCCGGCGATTGCGCAGTACTACTGGCAGCGTAACGGCTGGACGCCGCTCAATCGCCCCGGCTGCGTTTGATTCTGGCGCGCTTTGCCGGCAACTGAGGCGCCCGTATACTGGCGGGCGCTCCGACCTTTCCATCCTGACCACTCATGGCGTTCATCGACAAATCCGGCGCGTTGCCGTCCCTCGAACGGGGTGAGCGCAGCGCATTGGAACTGGGTTGCGGCTCTCGCAAACGGCATGCCGACGCCATCGGCGTAGACGCGCTGGATTACCCTGGCGTTGACCTGGTCGGGGATGTCTTCACCGTGCTTGCGGCGATTCCGTCGGGCACGGTTCGCACGGTGCATGCGTACCACTTCTTCGAACACGTTGACGATCTGCCGCGATTACTGTCGGAACTCGCTCGCGTCATGGCTCCCGGCGCGCTGCTGGATGTCGAAGTGCCACACTTCGCCAACCCGTATTTCTACTCCGACCCGACGCACGCCAAGTTCTTCGGGCTGTACACCTTCAGTTATCTCGCGCGTGAAAACCTCTTCCGCCGCAAGGTGCCGCAGTATGGTCTTCAGCCTGCCTTCGAACTACGTGACGTACGCCTGCAGTTCGATTCGCCATTTCCGTTCCGTGGACTTTTCAAGCGCGCGATCGGGCCGATCTTCAATGCCACGCGCTGGTTGCAGGAATTCCACGAAGAGAACCTGTGTTACCTGTTCCCGTGCTACCAGCTACGTTTCGAGTTGATCCGTCTGTGATGGTGGCGGGGGCCCATCCATGAGCGCGCGCGCCAGCCTGATGTACCTGTTCGCGCGGGTGTTCTCGGGCGTCATCTCGGTTGCCACCATCAGCCTGTTCGCACATGGCATCGGCCCCGAAGGCTACGCATGGCTGACCTTGGTGACGGCGGGCAATTCGCTGTTCTCCGCGGTGCTGATGCAGCCCGTGAACCAAAGCCTCGCGCGTTTTCTGCCACGGGCCGGCTTCGGCAACCTACTGTTGACATTAGTGCGCGTGGCCGGCGTGGCGACGTGGCCGTTCTTGCTGCTCGCCTTGATCGTCGAATGGCTTCGGCCGGGCTGGTTGCCGCCGGGCGTGGCTTTGGGCGTGTGGGCGTTGCAGATGGCCCAAGGGCTTTTTGATCTTGCCTGCCAGCACGCCAACAGCACGCTGCAGGCGCGGCGCTATGCCTGGCTCTATATCAGCAAAGCGGCCTTGGTGCTGGTACTCGGCGTGCTGATTCTGCAGGTGCATCCGCGCGCCGACGGCATGCTGGGCGCCATGATCGGCGGCTTTGTTGTCGCCGCATTCGCGGTCGGCTGGCCGACGTGGCGCGACGCTGTGCGTGGCGCATGGCAGCCCTCGCTGCTGCGTGAGGTGCGGCCTTACGCCTTGCCACTCACGGGCACGTTGTTCCTTGGGGCGGTGCTGTCGTGGTCCGACCGTATTCTGCTCACCGCCATGACCACCCCTGAGCAGACTGGCGGTTTTGGCGCCGCGTCCGACCTCGTATTGCAGGGCCTGGTGCTGATGAGCAGCGCTTTCTTCCTGGCGTGGTATCCACGCATGGTGATCGCTGCCGAGCACCAGGATTCGGCTGAGGTCGAACGCCTCGCCGGTCGCTATCTGTTGTTGGCCTTGTCGTTGTTGGTGCCGGTGGCACTGGGCTACGCACTCGTGCGGCACAACCTCGTCACGGTGCTGCTGGGGCATGAGTATTCCGATGTGTTGACGATTGTCATGCCGTGGCTGGCGCTGTCGGCACTGCTATCGGGCGCGCGATCGTATTTGTTCGACATTGCCATTCACCTCGGCGCACGCATGCGTGCGCAATTGCGTAACCAAGCGCTGTGCGCGGTGTGTAGCGTGGTGCTCAACGTCATTCTGATTCCGCGTTTTGGAGCGATGGGTGCGGCGTTTGCGTCGGTCGCCACGCAGGCATTCGGTTGCTTGCTGTCGCTATATGCGGGGCGCGGCGTGCTGCGCTGGCGCATCGACGTGCGTGGTCTTTCGATGGTGGCGTTGGGGTGCGTCTTGATGACCGCATCGGTGATGGCGGTGTCTCTCACCGGGCTGTTGGGGCTTGTTGTGCAGTCGTTGGTTGGGGCGGTTGTGTATGTCGCTGTCATGGTGGCTGGCAATGTTGCCGGTTGTCGTGACGTCATCACCAATCGGTTGAGGAGGGCGCATGCCGACTGAATTGCGGGTCGCTGCTTTCACGCAAGGGCTGGACGTGCCTTCGGCCCGTTTTCGCGTGCGCCAATACGCCCCTGCGTTAGCGGAAGAGGGTGTGGTGATGGACGAGTACCCTGCGGCTTTCGGCAGCTATCCACCGCCAGGGCTGTTGCCGCGTCTGCGCTGGTTGCCCCGTGCCGTGCTTGAGCGCAGGCGCGCCGCTGCGCGCGCACGCGCCGACGTGGCGTTCGTGCAGCGTGAAATGGTGTCCACGCTCTCCACGGCCGAATCGCTCTGGCGGGGGCCGATGCTGTTCGATGTTGACGACGCCGTGTGGTTGCTCCAGCGCTTTGGTGGCGTTGACCGCATCGCTCGCCGCAGTAACGTTGTCGTTTGCGGCAACACCTTTATTGCCGAGCACTTCGCGCCTTATGCGCGCACGGTTATCTTGCCCACCGCCGTCGATACGAGTCGGTACACACCGGGGCCGCGCGCGGCGTCGCCTGTGCTGTGCTGGTCTGGTAGTTCGAGCGGCTTGCCCTATCTCGAAGCGCTCGCGCCGCAACTCACGCAGGTGATGCAAGCGCTGCCCGATGCCACATTGCGCGTGATCTGCAACGCACCGCCCCGACTCGAAGGTGTGCCACGGGTGGAGTTCATCCGCTGGTCGCCCGAAACGGAAATCACCGCCTTGCAGGGCGCGTGGTGCGGGTTGATGCCGATGCCCGATACGCCGTGGACGCGCGGCAAGTGCAGCTACAAGATGCTCACCTACATGTCGTGCGCCGTGCCTGCCGTGGTGTCGCCCTGGGGCATGAACGCCGACGTGCTGGACCAAAGTGAAGGCGCCTTGGGCGCGCGTGACCACGAATGGGCCGACGTGCTCTTGTCGTTGTTGCGCGACCCCGCGCGCATAGCGCCGATGGGCTCGGCAGGCCGCCATACGGTGCAACAACTGTATGCCGTCGATGTATTGGCGGGCCGGCTTGCGCAGACGCTGCGCGAGGTTGCTGCTGAAGGAGCCGTGTGATGCGGGTGCTGCTGTTCGCCAACACCGACTGGTTTCTCTTCAACTTCAAACTGTCGCTGGCGCGTGCCTTGCAGGCGGCAGGACACGAACCCGTACTCGTCAGCCCGCCAGGACCATTCGGCCCCAAACTGCGTGAGATGGGCCTGCGCTGGGAGCCGTTCGAACTCTCTCGCAGCGGCATCAACCCAATGGCGGAGGCCAGCGCGGTCGCCCGGCTGACGAAGCTCTATCGGCAGATTGCGCCAGACCTCGTGCATCACTTCACGATCAAATGCGTGATCTACGGGTCGTTCGCTGCGCGTCGCGCACGTGTGTCCAAGGTCGTCAATTCGGTGACCGGGCTAGGCTTTGCACTGCTTGCCAACACGCTCAAGGCCCGGCTTATTCGGCCGGTGGTGGTCGCGCTCTACCGGCGCGCGCTGACGGGCACACATGTCGTCTTCCAGAACCACGACAACATGAACACCCTGCGTGGGCTTGGCGTACTAGAGCGCAGCACGGTGGAAGTCATCCCGGGCGATGGCATCGACGTTGCGCGATTCACGCCGC